>KI543231.1:95787-103071 GCA_000496235.1 uncultured archaeon A07HR60 | reverse complement strand
CGCTGCCGTTATCGAGGGTGATCGACGGACGGCCGTCACAGGCGGCACGGGCAGCACAGTCATTACCATCCACTCTGGTCGAGAGATTTCGCCGTCGATACCCAGTACTCCCAGATCGTCGTCCGGGATGTCCTCGAACCAGTCGCGGATATCGGAGGCCATCAGCTTATTCATGTCTTCCTCCGTCAGGTCGATATCGAGAGCCGACTCCAGTGCCTTGCGGTCCTCGGTCCGTGGGCGGAACTCGCCGGCAACGATCTCGTTGATCCGGTCCAGCGGGATTCCAGACTGGCTCGCCAGCTCACTTGGACTGGTGCCCTCGTCGTCGGGGTCGTCCTCGTCGGGCTGCATCGCAGCCGCGATCTGTTCGGAGTACTCGCCCGACAGGACATCCTGCACTTCGTAGTACGTCGTGGGCTTTTCGTGTTTGATGTCTGCCTGTTGCTCCCCGCAGTGTGGGCAGTTCGACGCCTTCCGCGCCTGTCGAACCGCCGACTTCAGCACGTCGTTGGGGTCTTCACCGAGGTCTTTCGCACGCTGGAGCCGCTCGCGGAACTCCTCGCGCTCGTACTCGGTCAGTGCCAGTCGACCACACTCCCGACAGGTGGACCGAAGCAGACGCCGAATGAGCTTGGTAAATCCAACGTGAATCACGGGCGCCGCGAGTTCGATGTGTCCAAAGTGCCCGTTACACGAGCCCGAGTGTTGGCCGCAGGTCTTACACTCCAGTCCCGGATCGATCACTCCCAGCCGGGGGTCCATCAACCCCATGTCGATTGGGTACCCGTCGTCATCGTAGGTGTCTGCCGTGATCACTTTCGTGGCAGACATGTCGCGATACGTCTCCGGATCCATCAGCCCGAAACTGATTCCGCCGAGTTGTTTTGGTGTTTGCATTGACATAATGTGTGAACGAGATCGACAGTTAGACTGCGTCCTCCAGGTCGAGTCGCGGACGAATCCCCAGCGCGATCATCTCATCGAGGAGAAGTTTGAACGCGTAACTGACCTCGAGTTCGTGGATATTGTCTTCGTCGCCGGTCACGGGATCGTACACCCGGCGTTGTTCGACGTCTTCGACGGCCACTAGCCCGGTATCCTCGGAGATATACACTTTCTCTGCGTCCGAGGAGTCGAGGAGCCGTTCTTTCAGCGCCATCGCGGCACCGTGGCCGATGAGCACTTCCCGCTCCATCTCGCCCACTCGAAGTCCACCCTCTCGGGCGCGACCCTCGGTGGGTTGGCGGGTCAGCACCTGCACTGGCCCGCGCGAACGGGCGTGCAGCTTGTTCGAAACCATGTGGTACAGCTTGTGATAGAGGATCGTCCCGACGAAGATCTCCGCTTCGATCTTCTCGCCAGTGATCCCGGAGTACATCACCTCTTTTCCAGATGACATGAACCCGTGTTCTGGCAGTGAGCCGCGGAGTTCGTCTTCGTCTTCACCTTGGAAGGCAGTGCCGTCGACTCGGCGCCCCTCAAGCGAGCCGACTTTGCCGCCGATCATCTCCAGAATGTGACCCACCGTCATCCGTGACGGGAGTGCGTGCGGGTTCAGGATCAGGTCGGGAACAACACCCTCCTGCGTAAACGGCATATCTTCCTGAGGGGCGATGTGGCCGACCACACCCTTCTGGCCGTGGCGTGAGGCGAATTTATCGCCCATCTCGGGCACGCGCTGGTCGCGTACCTTCACTTTCGACAGTTTCGACCCGTCTTCACCCTCCATCAGCGTGACAGTATCGACGATTCCACTTTCGCCCGACCGCATCGTGACGCTCGTCTCTCGACGCTTCTGCGGCGAGAGTCCGCCCATATCGTCTGGCTCCTCGAGGAACCGAGGCGGTGAGGTCTTCCCCAACAGGACCGAGTTCTCGTCGACTTTCGTTTCGGGGTTGACCAGACCGTCCTCGTCGAGGTGGGTGTAGGCGTCTTCACCGCGAGCTCCGCGGACATCCTGAGAGGGAATCTCGAACCGGTCTTCTTGACCGCCCGGATAGCGGCGTTCTTCTCCCTCGTAGGTCCGGAAGAAGTGTGACCGTGCGAGGCCGCGATTGACCGAGCCGCCGTTCATCACGAGCGCGTCTTCGATATTGAAGCCCTCATAGGACATGACTGCGACGACGAAGTTCTGAGCGGCCGGCCGTTTGTCGTAGCCAATCTGCTCGGTGGTCTGGGTTTTCACCATCGACAACTGCGGGTAATGCAGGAGGTGCTGACGTGTGTCTGGCCGAATCCGGTAATTGGCCGCCGGCATCCCGAGTGACTGCTTCATCATCCCCGCGCCCATAGTGATACGTGGCGAGGCGTTGTGCTCGGGATATGGGATCATGCCCGCGCCAATCCCGAAGATCAGTTGCGGATCCACCTCGAGATGGGTGGTGTTAGACTGGATGTCGTCTTCATCGACGGCCACCAGAATATCCTCTTCTTCCTCGGCGTCGATGAACTCGATGAACCCGCGGTCTACCAAGTCTTCGAATTCGAGGCTGCCCTCAGTGACGGCCTCGACGTGGTCGTCGTCCAGCAGCGGTTCACCGTCTTCTACGACGATCAGCGGCCGCCGGGCTCGCCCGGAGTCTGCGTTGATGATAACTTCCCGGGTGCGTGGTTTGACGGACACGTTCACCATGTCAGAGACATCACTCCGCCGACGCGCCTCGCGGATCTGGTCGGCCAGCTGTTCAGGGTCGGGGTGGGTACCGACCAAACTGCCGTTCACGTAGACTTTCGCTTCGCGTTGTGTCTGAGCCATATTAGTCGTCCGCCGTTGTTCGCTCGACGCCCTCGATGCCGGGGATCCCCTCGACACCCATCGACGCCAGTTCCCGCTTCAGTTCTTGTTCGTCCTCAATATTCTGCGACAGTTCCATCGCCTGCGCGAAGTTCTTCACCAGCCCACAGTTGGGCCCTTCTGGTGTCTCTGACGGACAGATCCGACCCCACTGGGTCGCGTGAAGATCTCGCGCCTCAAAGTGCGGCTGTGACCGCGACAGCGGCGACCGTAGCCGGCGCAGGTGTGACAGCACGCCCATGTAGTCGGTCCGATCGACCAGCTGAGAAACGCCCGACCGACCGCCGACCCAGTTGCCGGTCGCGATCGGGTGTTCTAGCCGCTCGGTTAGCACATCCGATCGAACGACAGTCGTCACGGTCAGCTGACGATTCCGCATATTCGCCCGCTCGAGCTGGTATTTCACGTCACGTGCGAGTTTGTTCAGCGCCGTCCGGAACAGGTCTCGCATCAGGTCGCCACTGACCTTCAGCCGCTTGTTGGCGTAGTGGTCCTTGTCGTCGGCCTCTCGACGGTCTAGCGCCAGTTCGAAGCACGCCTCGGCCATCCGGCACAAATAATAGGCTTTGTTGATCCGGACATCTTCTTCTTCGACACCGTCCTCGTGGAGGTGCGGAAGGAGATACCGGTCGATAACGTAGTTGGCCCGCTTAAGCTGGTAGTTCTTCCCCTGCCCTGAGGCCACTCGCTTACCCAACTCCTCGATTGCGGCCTCTTCGGATTGCACTTGGGCCTCCTCGAGGTTTTCCAGCATAAACTTCACAATCTCGGGGTCGTCCGAAACCCGGTGGACGATCTCCTCGTCAGACTCCAAGCCCAGCGCCCGCACCAGCGTGACGAAGTCGATTGACCCGGAGACACTCGGGAACGACACTTCTAGCAGCCCCTCACGGTTACGCTCACACAGCACCAAAGCCCGATAGCCGCGGCGCTGAGAGAACGTCTTTGCCACCTGGATATCGTCGCCGTACTGTTCGTCGTGTTCTGCGAGGATCTTGTTAGGGGCGAGATCCTCGCTGGTCATTAGTACCCGCTCGGACCCGTTGACCACGAAGTAGCCGCCCGGGTCGACCGGATCTTCGCCGATTTCGATCAGTTCGTCGTCGTTGAAGCCGTCGATATTGCACTTCTGAGAGCCAATCATGATCGGCATCCGGCCGACCTTGGTCTCGGTCGTGTCGACGACGGTTTCTGGTTCGTCCTCGCCGCCACGGACGATCGACATCTCCATGAAGACTGGCGCGGCGTAGGTGATATTCCGGAGACGCGCCTCTTGGGGGAACAGAAGTTCCTCAGAGCCGTCGGCTTCTCGAACGCGGGGGGTGACAACCCGAATGTCGCCCAGTTCGACGTACACCGGCTCTTGGCCTTCTTTATCGCCGATATCGGTCTGAATCGTCTCTTTTTCGTCCACGACCTCTTGCATCCCACGACCGAGGAAGTCGTTGAACGAACGGAAATGGTGTTCTGCGAGGCGGTCCTCCGAGAAGTACTCGCGTGAGACTGACCGTCTGTCTTCCCGATTCATTCTACCACCAGCCGGTAGATCACGGCTCTGTCTGTCGTTCGAGAGTCGCGGGAGATCCGAATCACGTCGCCCGGTTCTGCTGCGTCGGGCAACGCCGCGTCACTAGTCGTGATTTTCGGTAGGTTCGTCTTCTGCACGTTGTACTCCGCCAGTACCTCCTCGACTTCCGAGGAATCGTCGAGAAGCGTGTGTTCCGGAACAAGTTCGTGTTTACTTACGTCGACCATGGATGTGAGTGGGGAGAAGCTGTCACGAGATACTACAGTTAATTATCCGCCGGGCTGATTTAAAACTTGTCACCGGCGGGGGCTTGCCACGGCTAACCGACCGCAGTCTCAATACGACTGGATAGTGGACACCCGGCGTAAAGTAGGTTTCGCCAGGGAACACCATCGGAGGAGGCCCTCTGCACAGATGGTAAGTCTTATTTGATGAACCGAGGTACATTCGAGTGCAGAAGCCCGGGTGGTGTAGTGGCCTATCATATGACCCTGTCACGGTCGTGACGCGGGTTCAAATCCCGCCTCGGGCGCTTTTTCCGAAACAAGTCCCCAGAGGTTGTGCTCTGCGCTTTCAAACCTGGTTTCACGCTTCTATCAGGTCATTTACTGAAGTCCATCGTTTCACACCGCCATCGAAAGAGTTCCTGGCCTCCGGTGTGCGGACAATCAACGGGTGAAATTCTGAAAGTCAGTTCCAAGACTGTTGGCAGAATAGCCGCTCAGGGGGCGGACTACAGGCCACATGAGACCTCACACCTCCGCACGGAGGTCTGCGACAGTTCTGATTCGAGTCCCGAGCGGCTGTTTGACGAAGTCGCCTTCCTCGCGAGCGACGATCTCGCTGACCCCCTGCTGTGCGGCCACGTCCAACAATCGCTGGTTAACCACACCGTCGAGAACAACGATCGACGGGGGATCATCCGAATCGCGGAGCGTCTCAAACACTTCGTCCGTATTCACTTCAGACACGATTGTCCCGCCCTCGTCGAGTAGGCGAGCTGTATCGGTCCCATTGTTGTCGTCAATCACGTCCGACACGTGGCCCAACAAGCTCCGAGAGGATGACACCTCGGCTGCGTTCGTCTCGTCATCCGGGTCGGTATCGGCTCCAGCGGCTTGCTCGGGGTCATCGAGGCCACCTGCAGCTGCGTCCGGCGGTAGGTCGGCGTCGGTCGCGTCGCCCGTCCCGGCGTCAGCTGATTCATCGTGAACAGACGCATCTTCTTGTCCGGTTGCACCAGTCGACCCGTTCTGTTCTGGCTCAGAGTGAGATTGGTCAGTCGTGACGGAATGAGATGTCGACGTCGTCGCAGTGGTCTTGGCGTCCGACCGGCTGCCCGACGTCGTGGATGAATCTGCCTCTGTGGCCGCCTCAGTCGATGTTGAACTGCTCTGAGCGCCGTTCGCTGAGTTGGTCTCGGCGCTATCGATAGCCTGTGTGATCGGGCCATCCGGGCCGTCAGCGTCGGTCTCAGAACCAGAACCAGACACTGAGTCGGTGTCTCCGTCGGAAGGAGGCTGAGGATCGCCGACGGAAGCGGACCCCGAGTCAGATGCCGTCGTATCGGCGGTAGTCGCCATCTTTTCACGTTCAGTTGCGACCACGGAACGGGCATCTGCCACGTCGGCAATCGAATCAATCGAGACTTTCGCCCGGAGCGCGTCGAGCAGGCGATCACGACTGAGATCTTCGACAGATTCTCTATCGGGAGCGAATGCGACGTACTCGATATCGCCCACCTGGGTGAGTTCCTGCAGAATCAACTCCCCGCCGCGGTCGCCGTCGAGAAACGCGGTGACTGTCCGCTCTTTTGACAGTCGAGCGACTGCGTCCGGCACGTTTGTTCCTTCGACGGCAATGGCGTTTTTGATGCCGTGTTGGAGCAGTTGGGCCACGTCGGCGCGTCCTTCAACGACGATCACTGCGTCAGAATCTTTCACCCGTGGGCCAGCCGGGAGGTCACTGTAGTGTGCGATATCGGCCACATCCGATTCTGCGACCGCCTGGCGGATCTCGTCGCTGGACAACACCGATTCGTCGAAGGAGTCAGATAACAACTCGCGAGCCCGGTCGACGATCTGCCGCCGTTTCGCGGCGCGGACATCTTCGATACGGTCGACCTCGATAGTCGCTCGACATGGCCCCACTCGAGTGATCGTCTCGAGTGACGCCCCCAAAATGGCGGTTTCGACCCGGTCGAGACTTGACGACACGAGCACGTCGCCGAACGACTGGCCATTCTCCGACTCGATATCTACGTCGATTCGCCCCACCTTCGAAGAGTCCTGCAGGTCCCGGAGGTCGAGATCTTTGCCGAGTAGCCCTTCGGTCTGTCCGAATATCGCTCCGACCACATCGCTCCGCTCGACCACACCGTTCGCCGCGATTGTAGCGCGTATGATATATTTAGCTGACTCGTCCACGTGAAATTTCCTCCCCGGAATCCCGGGTAACAGGTAATCGCTTATATATAGTCAAACTGGGGTCAAGTATCTGTCGTCTAGTTGGGCCCTTCACATTCGGGCGTATCATGGTCTCTGGCGGTGGCGAGAGACAGTACCATTTTGTTCCCAGCTACTATAGGATCGTGCACGGACGGTCGTTTTCTCACAGCTGTGCGAGGAGGAAGCCCACCCCTTTCGGGGTGGGAGGAATCCGACGAAATTGACGCAAGAAATGTGGGACAGCTGCCTGACATCCGAGTATTTTAATCGCCTTGCGATTGTAGTAATATTTAGTGGTGGACGCAAATAGAACACTCATTGTTCCACTCGAAAAGCCATCGAGCGACGAGTGTGAGCGCTTCCACCGAACCGTTGACAAATACCAGTACTGCCGTGAGCGAGCCAGCAACTACTGTTGGCAAGCTCCCAAGCAACCCGACGACATCGTGACTGACAAAAGCGAGGTTGAGTCGGCCCTGTACCACGACCTTCGTGAAGAGACTGATGGGCTCCAT
>KI543231.1:38999-95767 GCA_000496235.1 uncultured archaeon A07HR60 | reverse complement strand
TACTGGCTGCATCTCGGTCTGAAACAAGACCTTTCTGACCACCACTGGACAGCACGAGCCGACGAAGAGGTTTCGAACGCGCCACAAGAGGATACGAGTCGTGTCCTCGGCGTGGACCTCAACGTCACAGGCTGGACGGCTGTGACGAGTGCTGGTGGATTCCACGGCAACGCTGACTACCTCAACCACCGACGTACCCAATACGAGAAACTGCGCGGAGAGCTCCAACAAACGGGGACCCGAAGTGCCTATCTCCGACTGCATGAGCGGGCTGGCACGGAATCAGCGTGGGTTGACGAGTATGCACACCTCATCTCGAACAGCATCTTACAGGATGGGCTGGACACTCGCTCGACGCACGTCGCTTTCGAGAAGCTCAACGGGATTCGAAAGCGACTGAGTAACTTGCCACAATACCAGCAGTGGATGTTCGGTCGCGTGCAGGAATACACTGAGTACAAGCCTGCCGAGCACGGGATAAGCGTCGGGTACGTGAATCCGAAGAATACGAGCAAAGGGTGCAGCCACACCGAGTGCCAAACCGTGAGCGATTCGAATCGGCGCGAGAAACAGTTCGAGTGTGTCGCGTGTGGTCGGTCGTGGAATTCGGAGTATAATGCAGCACGGAACATCGGACTCCGACAGATGTTCAAGACGCTACTCCCGACGAGCCAAACGCGTTCGTCTGGGACGGCCACCTGTCAGCTGGCCTTGATGTCAGGGGTCCTCTCCGTTGAGGAGAGTGACGTAACTCACTTGTCCACGGATTGGATGTCCACTGACAAGCCCACCGCTTCAGCGGTGGGTAGCTGACTCGGTCCCGTGCGCCACGGCCATGACAGATTCGACTTCTAGACGGTCGTCGATGGCGTTGCAGGCAGAGACTCCACAGACAACAGCATACGATCCAGAAGGAAGGTGGGGTGAGGTGAGGTGATGCGAGGCGACTCTTCGTCGGATTGTCTCAGGGTCGAACGAGCACTTTCACCGCATCACGCTGGTCCATTGCCTGATAGCCGTCCGCAATATTGTCCAGTGAGACAGTCTTCGTGAATACCGGTGCCGGGTTGATTGTCCCCCCGAGCACGTCGTCCAACAGTTCATCTGCGTACGCCCGCACTGGGGCAACCCCGCCAGCGAGGGTGATATTATCGGTGAAGAGGTCGAACACCGGGAGGCCGGCCTCATCGACGCCGTACGGAACGCCGACGTACCCGACCGTCCCACCAGGGCGGCAAATATCGATTGCCGTCTCCATAGCGCTGGCCGCCCCAACACACTCCATGACGTGATCAACGCCACCGCCGGTCATCGATGCCACCCGTTCGGCTGTGTCGAGGTCTTCCGTGTCGAGGATAGTAGCCGTCGCTCCGAACCGCTCGGCCGTCTGGAGGCGGTCCTCGTGGTGGCCGATTGCGACGATTTGTTTTGCCCCGAGACGATTCGCCGCCAGCACACCACACAGGCCGACGGCGCCGTCACCGACGACGACCACCTGATCCGTGGCACTGACGCCCGCACTCACGGCTGCGTGATGGCCAGTTCCCATCACATCAGTCAGCGGCAAAATCGACTCCAGCGCTGCCTCGTCGTCCGCGTACCGGTCGGGAACTCGCACCAACGTCCCGTCTGCTGTCGGGACACGAATGTACTCACTCTGAGCGCCACCGTGGTCGCTCCAGGATTCGCCGTTGACACACGAGGTGTGTAGCCCTCGACGACAGTACTCGCATTCACCGCAACTGATAGCGAAAGGCGCAAAGACGCGATCACCGGGCTCGACACTGCGCACTTCGTCGCCGACTTCCTCAACGATACCCATCGGTTCGTGGCCCACCCGAGAGCCCGCGTCTCGTGAGGACTCACCCCGATAAAACCAGAGGTCAGAGCCACACACCGCGGTGTGAGTGACCCGGACAATCGCGTCACTGTCAGACTGTCGCTGTGGCCGGTCGACATCTTCGACACTAATGTCACCAGGGCCACGAAAGACTGCTGAGCGCATACGCGGTCTTCCGCACCCGCCGGAAAAAGTGCTGTGAGTCTGGCTCGCCAGAGCCGGAACAGGAACCACACCCTCCGGAACGAATCCACTTCGGGGAGCCCATCTTAGATCAGCATGGGTTACGGTGTTTTCTGATGCAGGTTCGCCACCGACGGCTGGCCCCGCTCACCGTCGTCGTCCCAGCGGCGGTTCAGATGTCGTATTGATCGCGGACCGGCTGTGCGAGCCCGCGTTCCTCGAGGAGCTCCATCGGAGCGAGCATATCCAGTTGGACGACACCTGGGAGCCGACCAATCTGGACCCCACCGGTGAATGTACATCGGGCCCGAATCTCGCCTTCGCTCATGTCGAACAACTGTGTCGCCCGGTCGAAGGCGTTCTGCGTGGCGTCGTTGACACTCCCGCCGGAGCCGATCACCTGGATCGGCCCCATCTCGGTCTCGGCAGTGACTCCGTGCTCTTCGGCTAGATTTCGACCTGCTTCGCGCTCTTCGTCGCTGTAGGGCTTACTAATGAACGGCAGATCTGCCTCGTTTGGGAGCAACATCGGTCCGTCCAGCTCGAGTCCGTCGATCACCTCGACATCCATGGTGACGGTTCCACTCACATCGGTGGTGTGGAGCGAGAGTTCGCCATCACCTTGATTCGCGTGGAGATCGCCGACGTAGATCCCACCGCCCTCAACCGCGACAGGACAGATTAGCGTCGCACCCGCCCGAACTCCGGGAATATCCATATGACCGTCCGTCCGCATCTCGAGATCATCCGCCGTTTCGACGCCATAGTCGTGATCAGCCCCGATCAGACTCTGGCCAAAGTCACCTGCGTTGTGTGAATCCGGCATCGTCACGGGTGGCGTCGTTCCGATATTCCCGATAAAGGGCCGGAGTCGCCCGATCGTCCCCGGCATCCCGTCGGGTTCGTACAGCAGAATCGGGTGTTGACGAGCGTTTTCGGGAATGTCCATGACGCGGTCAGCATCCGTCGCGAGTTCATGGGCGCCGTCCTCGTCGAGTGTGACGCCAACGCCATTCTCGTGGTCGAACGCGACCGTGTACCCGTACTCGAAGCCGAACGACGAGGCGTTCGCACCACAGTCCGCACATCGGATCGCGTCTTCGCCGGTTCCCTCAATAACCGAGTCGGGCCACGTCGTCCCGCACTCCGGACAGCGGTGGTCCACGAACGGGTCGTCGTCGAATGCGTCGTCCCGCTCAGCCATCGAGCCCGTACTCGTGGCCATGCTCGTAACCTCGACATCGCGAATCTGGATTGCTACTGCATCACCAACAGACGCACCCTCGACACGAATCGGTCGCGTCACCTCGTGTCCCCCGCGGAATGACGGTGTGACCATCGGCCCCCAGCATCCCGGCGGCGTGTAGGTCGTGACAGTCCCGCCATCGGCGACCGTCCCAGCCCACTCCTGGTCGGGCCCTACGAGTCCGAGCGTGTACTGATCGACGTGTAATTCCTCTTCGACACGTTGTTGAGACATATCGTGTTATCGTTGAACACGCTCTAACATAATAATGCGGCCCGAGGAGACTTGATCGGGTCTTGAGACACTGGGTCTCGTATCATAATCAATTGTCGTCGCGTCCGGCCTGAGATTTTGATAGATGTAATCACAGATTCTCAGGTGTATTTCCGTCCGGATTCACGGTAGCTGATAGCACTGTCTGGGCAATACGGGAATTCTCCCGATCAAGAGTCTCACACACGGCCGTAACGAATCGAATCTGTCCCGATGAGTGTCGTCTTACAGAGGCAGTCTCCAACCCGTCACATACGGGCTAATACCGTCCGCGAGACGGCTCATCTCTCCGGGTCTGAGAGTCTCTGGAGCTTCATCGGGGAGAGCCTCTGGCGGTATCCCGGGCGGTTCACTGGCTTTTACACCGAGCGGGCTGATATTTCGTATATGCAAACACACATCGTCCCGGTTGGGTTCGATTACGACCGGCTGATCGCCCCACTCGTTCGCGATCAGTTCGACGTGGACCAAGTCATCCTGCTGGAGGGGGCAATCGGGAGCGAAGCGAACGTGGAGTACTCCCGGAATCTCGCGTCGAAACTGGAAAAAGACTTTCAGAGCCTGCTTGGCGCGTCTACGGAGCGGGAGTTGATCGCAGACGTGTACGACTACGACGCAGCCTTCGAGCGGGCCTTTGACGTGATCAACGCGGTGTTAGATGCAGGCCCTGAGCGTGATGTGTGGGTGAACGTCTGCTCGATGCCTCGACCGGTGTCGTTCGCGTTCGCAACGGCTGCCCACTCGATCATGGTAGAACGGCAGACGGACCGGGACCGGATTCACACCTACTACACTGCACCGGAGAAGTATCTGGAGACGGAGTTAGCCGAGGAACTCAGCGATTGCAGGGATCTCATAGCCGACATAGGTGAAACAGAGGTTTCTCAGGAGCGGATCGACGAGCGACTGGAGGTGGTTGGCCAGTTGCTGGAGGAGTTCGACGAGCGTGGGACGACCGTCGGCGCGAAACAGATCGGAACCGGGCACGTGATCGAACTCCCGGTAGCGTCATTTTCCAATCTCAAGCCGTTCGAAGAACTGATTTTATTCACTCTCGGTGAGCACGGCGAATTCGCGTCCGTATCAGAACTGGCGAATACCCTCGCGACAGAACTCAGCGAGGAGTACACTGATTCGTTCCGGTCGAAAGTCATCTACAACGTCGACCAGCTGGGCCCTGGCGGCAAAGGCTACGTCGAACAGACATCTGAAGGGAAATCTCACCGCACGAAATTATCACGAATCGGTGAACTGTGGGTTCGTTCCCACGCCGTAGAGGACGAACCGATCGGCGAATCAGCGACACAACGCTGAATGCGGCGGTTTCGCGGCTTCTTGAGAGCGAGACACTTGCCCTGCTTCGCCCGTCGAGCCAGGGCGAGTGGAACCTACCGACCCGAATTGAGCCTACGGAATCACATCGAACGTATTGGCAAGTCGAATCAAATCGAGCACAGAGCAGGTGTCTCAGGCCGACCGACTTCGCAGCTTGGCGATCCGGGTTGCCAGCATCCAAAATAGAGGAACCACCGTGAGCACGACAGCACCGGCAGCCGTCACCTGCAGGACGGATGTCGTAAAGAACGGGGCTGCGTCCGAGTACGGAACGAAGGTGTGTGTTGGGTCACCCACCACCGGGACGAAATAATCCATCAGCAGATCGACCGTGTACCAGGCGGTGGCGACAGCAGTGGCCTTCAGTGGGAAGTCAGTGATGCGGTACAGAACGAATGCCTGAACGACCATCCCCAGATGGGACGTGACCAGGATAGCATACATTGGGACGGGAGTGAACTCGAGGAAGGCGTCAGCGTACACGATCAACACGTACGGTGTCCACAGCCCCAGTTTGATATTGCCGACGAACGCCAGCGCGGCCAGATAATCACTCGTCCGGCCGAGTGCCCACGTCGAGAGTGCCACAGCAATCAACAGCGTCGCCAACGGGCTGTCAGGAACGAACACCCACATTTCTAGCGGCGTCCGGGAAAACTGAGCAGCGTAATACCAGAATCCAGCTCCGGTCCCGACGAGATTGATCGCGACGATTACCCACACATACCGGAAGGCTACGTTCTCGAGAGCGACTGGAAGCGGGGTGAGCCACCGGGGGAGCGCCTCTCTGGCGGGAAGCCGGGAGCCAAGCCACCGTGGAACCGCCGGTGTATTCATCGCCACAGAGTTAGCGCCTGCTCACAAAGCCGTGGTGGTCTCTATTTCGTCGGGGGTCACAGCGGGAGCCACTGTAGCCAGAGGTGTCCGCGAGAAAAGCCCGGAATCACGGCGAGGTCGGTCCTGTTCGCGACTGCGGCTGCAGCCAGCCACTCTGGAGCCGCTGGGCGCGACCCGGCGGGTTTTTCCACCAGATTCGTGTACTATGATATGTGAAAGACCCGGTGGCAACCGGCTGTGAGCCGGTCGACGAACTCCTGGGTGGTGGGTTCGAGCGTGGCGCGGTCGCCCAGGTGTACGGACCGCCAGCCGCGGGCAAGACCAATATCGGGCTGTCAGCAGCCGTTTCAGTCGCACTCGACGGCGATCGCGCGCTATATATCGACACAGAAGGGCTCTCTATCGACCGGTTTCGTGATGTGATCTCGGGGCGAGCCGACGAACACGTCGAGACGGTGGCTGGCCGAATCATGATTTCTGAAGCCTACGATTTCGGCGATCAGCGGGACCTCGTGCGAGACGCCGAGGAGGTGGCCGAAGAGGTGGAGTTGATTGTGTTGGACTCGGCAACGGGGTACTATCGGATCGAGCGGGGAACCGAAACAGCCGAGCAAGCCGGTGATACGCTTCGTGACGTTGCCAATCAGGTGACACATCTGCTGTCGCTCGCGCGGAAACACGATATTGCAGTCGTTTTGACTAATCAGGTGTTCACCGATCCCGAGACCGACCGCGCCCGACCGCTCGGCGGTCACACCCTCGAACACTGGACAAGCGTGATCTTGCGTGTTGATCGATTCCGCGGGGGCAACCGCCGTGCCACTCTGGAAAAACATCGCTCCATAGCCACCGGCGACACCGCAACCTTCCAGATCACAGATACGGGAATCGAAGACGCCGAGGACCGATAACTCGTGGCCCCTTCTGCCCGCTGACATTAGAACACGGTCCGGGTGGACCAGAATGCACGGTGTAGACCCTCAGTTCCGAGGTGACGCCGTCGGAAGGTGACTGACGGGTCTGGCTGCTGAACTTGAGTACTCAAGACAACAGGACACACATACCTGGAGGTACGAGGTCAGGTATGTCACAGTGGACTCGCGACCAGATGCCACGGATGGAGGATACGACAGTGGTGATAACCGGGGCAAACAGTGGTCTTGGCTACGAGGCAACCGACGCGTTCGCCCGGCGGGGTGCAACAGTCGTGATGGCGGTTCGCAGCCGAGAGCGTGGTCGCGACGCCGCCGAGTCGATCCGGGCAGCAGCCGACGGCCCAGCCGAGACGGATATGGACCTAGATATCCGGATCTGCGATCTGGCGGACCTCTCGTCGGTGGAGTCGTTTGCCCAGGGGGTTCGCGAGGAGTACGAGACGGTCGATATCCTCTGCAATAACGCGGGAGTGATGGCTATCCCCCAACAGGAGACTGCAGACGGGTTCGAAATGCAGTTGGGGGTCAATCACTTCGGTCATTTCGCGCTCACCGCTCAGCTATTCCCCATGATACGGGCTGGCGAGCGAGATAGCCGGATCATCACACAGTCGTCAGGAGCCCACCAGACTGGGAGTATGGACTTTTCAGATCTCAACTGGACGGAGTCGTACGGGAAGTGGCAGGCGTACGGCCGCAGTAAACTCGCCAATCTCTTATTCGCGTATGAACTCCAGCGCCGGCTGGACGATAGCGGTATCGAGACGGTGCGAAGTATCGGCTGTCATCCGGGGTATGCCGACACGAATCTCCAGATGCGAACCGCCGAAGAGAGTGGGAATCCGCTGGTGAAGCTTGGAATGCGGCTTGGGAACCGGCTTCTCGCGCAAAGCCCCGAAATGGGCGCGTTACCAATGCTGTACGCGGCCACGACTGATGTCGACGGCGGGTCGTACGTCGGGCCGGGCGGTCTTTTCGACATGCGCGGATATCCTGCCATAGTAGAATCGAATGATGCGTCTCATGACCAGGAAGACGCACAGACGTTGTGGGCCCGATCTGAGGAGGCTACTGGGGTGGATTTCCCGCTCGAGAGCCCACCATCAGTCGAGGAAAACCCGCCGGCGACGTGAACGGACGGACCGTCGCTCGTGCCGGTGAGCCTCGTTCGGCAGAGCCTTGCCCCGTGAGCTGGACTCGGAGTCTCCGCAAACGCTCACGAGCGAGCGGACAATGATCCCAGGTCTCGCCTTTGGACTCTCGGCTCCAGCCATTCTGCTCGGGGTGGGAGCGGTCACGGTGGTGGGTGTCGTGGCACGTTCAGGAATCGTCCAGATTCCACGAGGAGAAGTTGCCGTCACGACTGTCGCCGGTGGCGCGAATCGAGTACTCACTCCCGGTCGCCATCTGACGGCCCCTCTCGTCAGCCAGGTTCACCGGTACGACGCCCGGACACAGCGGCTAGAACAGGCCAGGATCGAGACCAGAACCGCCGATGGTACCCCGGTTGTGGCGGACATCGTCGTGGAGTTTGCAATCGCGGATGTCGAAACGGTGTTTCAGTCGGTCGAGGACCACGAGGCGATCGCCATCAGACAAACTGAATCGAGTGTTCTCGACACACTCGCCACAGCCGACGATGGGACCGTGGCGATGTCCGAGCGCCGACTCGCGTTGGATATTCGAGATGCGCTCCAAGAGTCACTCGGCGAGATTGGTCTCCAGGTAGAGTCAGTCCACCTTTCGGCCCAGACGACTGGAAGGAATCAAGATACCACGGACACCAGTAATCACAACGTCTGAGTGGGATTGTCGAGAGTCATGCTGTGACAGGCGGGCAGACACCTGCGGGTCGAGAGATTCTCGACGCAAGTGCGGTATCCCGCACCGATCAGATCGTATTCTAGTCCGGCACAGCGAGGACTCCGCTCATCATGTATCAGTTGTTTTGCCACACCGCGGGCGCAAACCCGAGATACCGGACGGCGGTGGGATACGCAATCGCTGTCACGACGATCACGATGAACGACTGCCAGAAAGGGAGCGAACCCACCACGGCCTCGGCGGCCGCTATTAGCGCGAACATCAGTACGAACATGACCGCCCAATGTGGAGCGAGTTGCCGAATCTTCTCTCTGGTGGAAGTCATACTCGGTCTGACGGCTACAAAAGTAACCGTCTATCGGTCGGGGCCGACAGTCCAGGGTTGATCCTGGCGGCGATATCGCGTGCCACCGACGGCATCGGCTGGTGCCGCAGACCAGCTTAGTATCGGGACGGAAGGAACGCCATGATTGCCATCAGGGCTGCCGAGATGAAGCTGAGGACGATAATCCGCCACAGCGCGTCGGCCCGCTGATTGAACGTGCCGATTTGCTGGACTTGGTTGCTATAACTCGCGTAATCGGTGGTGAGATACACCTGATTCCCGTCAGGGAAGAAGACGAAGTACTCCTGGCCACCGACACTCACGTTACTCTCGTGGCCGAGTTCGAGGGTCTGTTCGGCCTCCTCTCGCCAGGTGATCTCACCGGATTCGTTGGCGACTGTCTCCAGGGTTGCATCAGTGCCGCGGTACTCGAAGGTCTCGCCCGCGGCCAATTCCCGGGTCGCGGGCTCGAAGAACTCGTCTGCCTCGACGAGGGTTGGCTCACCGTCCGGATTGCGTCGTACGACGTACTCGACACCGTCGATCTGCTGAGTTTTGTTCTCGACCGTGGAGTCAGCCTGTAGAATCGCCTCCCTGTCTTGCTGTTCCACCAGTTGAAGAGCGCCGCTCGTTGCAGAAACGACCCACTGGGTTTGACCGACTTCCACTACGTCATCGGTCGCCCATGTGTCGGATTGTGCCTGGATGTCGGTCCAGCTGAGTTCACCTAGGTAGACCGTGTGAGTGCCACCGCCGTGACCTTCCTCTTCTTCTTCGGCGTCGACCGTCGAGACGGTGTAGGTCGTCCCGTCGATGCTCAGGGTGTCGGCCTCTTCGAGTGCGTACTCGGGATCCTCTATAGTGATATCTGGTTGCTCTCCCGTCGCAACGAGTGTGTACGACCCGATACCCAGAAGAAGGAAGATGGCCACATATACGGCCACGGAGCGTCGTTGCATTACCTGGGTGTAGGGTAGCCTTCGTTTAACCGTTACGTAACGGAGAGACTGCGAGACAGGGGGTTGGAAACGAGTCGCTCACGGAGTGGTTCAGGACAGAGTAGAATAGTGTATGAGACGCGGATAACGATCAATATGGCAGATTGTGGCCGATCTGGGTGTCTCGGTCGATAGCTGTCGCGAAATGTGGCCTGCCAGGAGAGCAACGCTCAGCGGTCGGGTCGTCCGTGCCACTCGAGGCCAGCGAGAATCCCCCCGGAGAGCGCGCCTGTCAGACTCGTCACGCGGGCGTCGATGGCCACAGCCGAGGCACGATACACTCTCACTTCGGACTCGTACAGGCCTGCAATCGACTCGGGGAACGCGAGCCCGATCAGGGCTAACACGAACGGCACGGCTACGAATAAGACACCATTCGCGACGGTGAGTGTCATGAGTAGGTCTTCGATCCGGATGAGACGGCGCGCTTTCGCGACGGTCAGATCAGCCCCGAATAGGAGAGTCCGCTGTCGGAGGAGAATAACCCCAAACAGGAAGGTGAATATCACGCCGGCGAGGACGACCGTCGCGATATCCGTGCTGAACAGTGACGCGTCTGGCTGGCGCGTTTCGAGGGTCCGGATGAGCCCACGCCGGGCAAAGAGCGTCGGGAACAGCAACACCGCGGTGAACAGCGTGGCCACACACACGCGGATTTTCCCCGTGATTGTCCACGGGAACAGTCGCCGTTCGAGCAGCTCTGCTCGCTCTCGGGGGTCGTCCCCGAGAAGGGTATCTGCTATGGAGTCATCTCCACTCATTGAGTTTCACTCCCGATAACTTCGGAGGCTGACGGTAAGAACTACCTGATAGTTCAGCGGGTGTCATCGTGCATATCTGTCATATCGACGAGCCTCGTTGCCGGCTGGCAAACTGAGATAGCGGCGAGCTGGAAGACGCCTGGTTCAAGATCGAAACAGTAGCCTCAACCACGTCTACGTTTACCTCTGTGTGTGAGTGTGTGTGACTGTGGACGCGAGTCCACGCTACCCGGGCCAGAGTTGACAGCCGAACTGTGTTCAAAGCCAAATCCGACGCAGAGTCGGTCTCTGAACCCGAATTCATCGCTCTATCTGTGGCTGCAGCCCATGAGGGGTCCGACACTAACGGTGAGTCAGATATGGGACCGGATGCCCCGTCCGCATTCGAACGCGAATCGTGAGACAGGACACGGGCGGCGTCTGTACTGGCATCCAGGCTCTGGCGGCGACATCGGGTTGTTAGTCACCAGGACCTGACGCCCCGTCGGAGTCTTGTTTGGCGAGTTGTTCGGTCACTTCGGCGGCGCCGCGCCGCGGGAGCTGCTCGGAGAGTCGGGAGGTTACTGCGCGGGCCTCTTCGAATTCAATCCGGGCCAGTGCGTCAACGAGCGCCACCGCTCGTTCAGTTCGGGTTCGCTGCCAGGACCGCTCCCGATGTTCATAGGTCCGGACCGCCCGCAGGAAATCCACTCTGGAAAATTCTGGCCAGTATGGCGCACAAAAGTACACTGCAGCTTCGTTGCCGTTAGCGTGCCAGGGGAGAAAATTCGAGGTGCGTTCGTCTCCCCCAGTCCGAATGATTAGATCCACGTCCCGAACGGGCGTTTGGTACAGTCGACGTTCGATCTCTTCGACGGTCACCGCCCCTGGAGACAGCTTTCCGGTGGCAACATCGGTCGTCACGTCTCGGGCCGCCCGGAGAAGCTCGTTTCGGCCGCCGTACGCGAGTGCGATATTCAGTTGGAATCCCTCGTAGCCGCGTGTGCGCCGACGTGCATACGACACCGCGTCCTGGACGCTCTGTGGGAGCCGGTCGAGTTCACCGATCGCCCGGATACACACTTTTTCAGCGTGCACCCGGTCTGCGTCGGCGAATTCGCGGAGCTTGTTCTCGATCAGATCAAACAGCGGCTCCAGTTCCTCGTCAGGGCGATCGAAGTTTTCCGTGGAAAACGCGTATAGAGTGAGTTCCTCGATCCCCAGTTCCGTGCACCACTCGAGGACTTGCTCTGTCGTCGAGGCGCCAGCCCGGTGACCTTCCGAGGCATCGTCTCCAGATTCCCGCGCATAGCGGCGGTTGCCATCCTGGATGATTGCCACGTGCGTCGGCCCATCGCCGATCTCACGGCTGAGCAACCGTTCGTATGCCCTGGTAAATATCGCCCGGGCCCTCTCGATCATACTATCGTCTCCGCGGCTGGCGATAAGGTTCTTTTGAAACCCCGAGTGACAACAGCAGCTCTTTATAATCACTCGTGAATTCCCCCAAGATCGTGCTTCGATGCACTCGCCCAACTTCGCCTGTAGACACTCCACCGACAGCGAGTCTTCCACTCGTGCGAGAGTCTGACGATGGGCTCTCACGCGAGGATGGCGCTTTCAGTGGTCCATCTATCAGGCTGGCAATCACGTGAACTCGATCGGGCTTCTGGTGCCGTATCACGGCCGAAAAGTCGTCTTTCACGTACAGGAAAACGGTTAACCGGCGAGCAACCGAATAGGGGGGTATGACAGACACACTCTCTGCCGAGGAAGTCGCGGATAGTCTCCCTGATGGGTGGGATCAGGACGGCGGTGAGATTGTTCGGACCTACGAGTTCGACGAGTATCTCGATGGCGTTTCCTTCGCGGCGGATGTCGGTGAAGTGGCACAGGAGGAGTTCCACCATCCGTCGATCGAGATCCGATACAAGGAAGTCGAAGTGCGGCTCACGACGCATGAAGCAGACGGCATCACTACACAGGATCTAGACCTCGCCCGACTGTTCAACGATGCTTTTGCGAGCCCGCAGTGACTCGGGTGGTGGCCAGGTGTAACCGAGTCACGACAGATCAGGCGAGTTCTGGGCATGCAGAGCCATCCTGACCCAATGAGAACTCACGATCAGCAACGCTCCACAGGTCGGCTAAACCCGCAAGGCGGATACCGTTGGGTCCGCCACAATAGGTTCCCCAAGAGATGGTAGTAGGCGAGTACGACTTTTGGGTGTTCGATCTCGACGGCACGCTCGTAGACGCAGAGTGGGAGTACACCCGCACAGTCTTTGACGAGATGGGTTCGCGACTCGGGCGGTCTTTCACCGATCGAGAAGCGCGTACCCTCTGGTACGGGCTAGGAGGACAACGCAATGACACCTTGCGTTCGTGGGGAATCGATCCAACGCGATTCTGGAAAGAGTTCCACGATATCGAAGACCCACAGGTCCGGGCAGAAGCAAGCGTTCTCCACGAGGATGCCCGGCGACTACTCCGGGCGGTCACCGCACCGTGCGGGATCGTCACTCACTGTCAGCAGTTTCTGTGTGATCCGGTATTAGAGCAATTGGACCTACAAGACCGGTTTTCCACGGTTGTTTGCTGTACGGACGAGTTAGGGTGGAAGCCAGACCCGACGCCGGTGGCACACGCGATCGAACAGATGAATGTGTCCGGGAGCGGGGTACTTGTTGGCGATAGTCCCGGTGATATCGGCGCTGCCTGGAACGCCGGGTTGGACGCGATTCATATTGAGCGACTCGGAACCGAGTTGCGCGGGCGCTGCGTCCGCGGCGACCATCGTGTCGACCGGCTCGATAGGCTTCTCGTAGACGAAACAACTGCGAGCGACTGAAATCAAGTGTAGTCTCGACATCTGCCCCGTCCTGAACTGTGTGAGGCGTCCGTTGGCAATCCGTCACTCGCAGACGTATCACTAGGAGTGAAGAATATGTGAAAACAGATCACGTAAGTCGCATCATACGACGCGGTGATCGGAATTAGTTACGTGTGAGATTCGTCGCGCGCGGGCCCTTATCGGCCTGTTCAATTTCGAATTCCACTTCTTGGCCTTCCTCGAGGTCTGGACCGCCGACGTCTTCCATATGGAAGAACACGTCATCGTCCGCGTCCTCAGTCGAAATGAAACCGTAACCGCCCGTGTCGTTGAAGAAATCAACCTTACCGTTTGCCATTGCGATTGAACAAACACTGCATCTGTGCATAACGGTTCCGATGTTCAACTCCCGTGTTAGATAATCACGTGATTGTCAACTGATGACGCACTCGAATCGATACCCGTCAACCTCTCGTTAGGATGACGAAGACAGGCAAGTGGTCAGTCTCGGCGGCGGTCGTCGAGATTCTGGCGGGTAAACTGCGGTTTCGCGCGGATCCCCCGTTTCTTGCGGAACGAGCGGTACAGTGCAATCACGAGTGGCGCAGTCACCACCAGCGCCGCAATCGCGAGATTGACCGCGTCGGCGAACGCAAACAGAATCGATGACGACAGGATCCCGACGGCCACCAACAGTGAGTACGCGATGCGTTTGCCTAGTCTGTCGATTACGTCTTGATCGTCGTCGAGGACGACTTGAACCTCGAGGTCGCCACGGTCGGCTCTGTTGAGGACTGTTTCCAGTTTGGGGGGGAGTTTGAACAGTGAACTGGCGGCCCGCTGGAGTTGGTCGCCACTCGCAGACACTACCTCCCTGGCGGTCTCCTCGCCGTACCCCTGTTCGCCGAGGTAGTCGGTCGCGGTGTCGACGAAGTCGAACTCGGGGTCCAGTGTGACGCAGACACCCTCCACAACGCCGGCCACCCGCAACACGAGTGCGAGATTGCGCGGGAGTCGGAGCGGAAACTCGTAGATACTCGATTCCACCTGCCCGAGGATCTGCTCGACCCGGTACTGCTCGATATCCTGACCGCGAGCGTCTGCAATCGCCAGTTCGAGTACCTGACCCATCACGTCCCGGTCCGCCTCAGGCGATAAGGTCCCCATCTCGATGAGGGTATCCAGGATCGCGTCGATATTCTGGCTGGCCACGGCAATGTAGAAGTCGACGATTCTGTCTTGGATGAATGGGTCCACTCTGCTGGACATGCCAAAGTCGTAAAAGATGATCCGGCCCTGGTCGTCGATGGCGAGGTTTCCGGGATGAGGGTCGGCGTGGAAGGTGCCGTCAACCACGATCATCTGAAGATACACCCGCTGGAGGGTCTGTGCGATATCCGTCCGGTCCAGCCCGTTTGCGTCGAGCTGCTCTGTGTTGTCGATTTTAGTGCCTGAGATGAACTCCATCGTGAGGACGCGCTGGCTACTCAGTTCGGGGACAGCGTCTGGAATCACCATTTTGTCGTTGTCTGCGAAGTTATTCCCGATTTTGCCGAGCATCTCCCGCTCGCGGTTGTAATCCATCTCCTCGTGAATCGTCTTGTCGAACTCGTCAGCAAGATTATCCAGCGAGAACGCCCGGCCTCCGCCGATGAACCGCCTGACGAGCGGGAGCGACCACCGTACGACTCGAAGGTCTGCCTCGACGAGTTGCCGGATATCGGGGCGGCGCACTTTGACGGCCACCTGCTGGCCTTCGTGTTCGGCAGTGTACACTTGGCCCAGGCTGGCACCGCTAATCGGCTCTCGGTCAAAGTTATCGAACACCTCGTCAACGTCTCCAAGATCCGACTCAAGGACGGCCTGGGATTCATCCCACGGGGCCGGAGGAACGTCGTCTTGCAGCTTCGAGAACACTTCCACGTACACCGGCGGAAGAATATCTGGTCGTGTCGACAACAGCTGTCCCAACTTGATGAACGTCGGACCCAGTGTCAATAGCGTGTTCAACAGAATCTCCGCCCGGCCCCGGCTGATCGCCTCACTCACACTGCGAGTCCCGCCGAACACGAAGAACCGGCGGCGGTCCCGCCACCACGCGAATATCAATGGTGAGAACTGACGGAAGACAGTGAAAAACCGCCTGTAAGCACGAAAGTTAACCAGCGTCACCACCCACTACGTGTCGTCGATCGGGATCTCGTGGGTCCCGTCGTTGCCTTGCTTCGGGACGGTCAGCTCCAGTACCCCCCGTTCCATCTCCGCGGTTGACTCGGAGCCGGCCGCGTCTCCGGGCAAGGGGAGATCCGCGTCCAAAAATAGCGGCCGGTCCTCGCGCACGTACTGGAAGCCCTTCGGCGCGGCTTTCTCTCGGCGGGCCTCGATCTCGATCCCGCGGTCTTCTGCCACGACATCCGTGGTCTCAGCAGTCGCACCCGGAAGGTCGATTACGAGCACGTACGCGTCGTCTGACTCCAGAAGATCGGCAAAGACGGCCTCGGGCAGTTCCCGGAGCGCGTCGCGCAGCGCTGACATAGATTCTCGTACAGCCGGCAATTAAAAAGGGGTTGGGATACGGTTCGGCGGCTGGCTGTGCGTCACGGCACCATCAGCAGTGATGCGGAGGGGTTGTCGTACCGTCAGACGTGCTAGGAAACCCGGAGCAAACCACTCACCGCAGCGGGCAGGGTAATTCCATTTGCGCGGGATCACCAGCACCCCGCGGCGCGCTCGAGCAGTGGCTGGGCCAGTGACTGCGGCGACGGGGTCGGGTTTTTATTCGCGGATTGGGTAAAATAGAGTATGACCGAACACAGACACGAGGCCGGGTTCAAAGATCGGACCCGGGTAACCGCGGCTCGAGAGGAGTTACTCGCCGCGGTTGAGGTCCACGGGCGAAAGTCGAATATCGCCGTTCCCGACGCCGACGGGCGGGCAGTCGCGGAGAATATTACGGCACCGAATCCAGTCCCAGGATACGACCGCGCGGCCGTCGATGGGTTCGCCGTCCGGGCAGCGGATTCGTTCGGGGCGTCCGACCGGTCACCGGCGATCCTCGATCAGGAACCACGGGGTGATGACACGCCGGATCAACTCACTCCCGGTGGAGCTGCTCGCGTCCACACAGGCAGTGACATGCCGGAAGGAGCAGACGCAGTCGTGATGATCGAGCAAGTGGAGACAATCGGCTCGGAGGTGGAGGTATTCGATGCCGTCGCCGAGGGGGAAAACGTCGGTGATGCCGGCGAAGACGTGACAGCCGGGCAAACCCTGTACGAGCAGGGCCATCGATTGCGCCCCTCAGATCTGGGACTGTTGAAGTCCACCGGCATCAGGTCGGTGCCTGTCTTCGAGCAGCCCACTGTCGGCGTGATCCCTACCGGAGAAGAGCTGGTGCAGGCCGAGCCCGCGCCAGGAGAGATCATCGAAACCAACGGTCTGACAGTCTCTCAGTTGGTCAAACGCTGGGGTGGCTCGGCGACGTATCGGAACGTCGTAACCGACAACAAGGCCGCATTACGAGCAGCGATCGAGCGTGACCGCACCAAAGACCTCATCGTCACGACAGGCGGTTCGTCCGTCGGCGAGCGCGACCTCCTTCCAGAGGTCGTGTCGGACCTTGGTGAAGTGCTCGTACACAACGTCGCGTTGAAACCGGGCCACCCGGTCTGTCTGGGCCGGGTCGGCGATACACCGGTGCTCAGCCTGCCCGGGTATCCAGTGGCGTGTATCGTCAACGCCTTTCAGTTCCTTCGGCCGGCGCTGAAACGCGCCGGCGGGATGCCCGTCGAGCCGCACCCCACTCACGAAGCGACGCTCGAACGGAAGATCTCGAGTGACCCCGGTGAGCGGACCTTTGTCCGAGTCGGACTGACGGAAACAGACGACGGTCTCCGGGCCACCCCGACCCGCGCGAGCGGCTCTGGAGTGCTCTCGAGTGTGGCACTGGCGGACGGCTGGGTTGTGGTGCCCGAGTCACGGGAGGGATTCGGCACTGACGAGACGGTGACAGTCGAGATCTGGGAGCCAGGCCAATGAGTGAACGGCGTGAGTTCCGCGATCTCGCCGAGCCAGAGCGTGCGCGTGAAGCGATTAGCTCGCTGAATATTGCACCAGAAACGGAGTCTGTCCCCCTCGATGAGGCGCGCGAGCGGGTTCTTGCAGAGCGGGTGGACGCCCGACTGGATGTGCCAGGCTTCGACCGGGCGTCGATGGATGGGTACGCGGTGCAGGCACGGGACACATTCGGAGCCGACGAATCAGATCCTAATACGGTGACCGTGACAGGAGCTGTCCACGCCGGAGCCGAGCCCACAGTGACGGTTGACCCGGGCACCTGCGCGGAGATCTCCACGGGCGCGGTCATGCCCGACGGGGCTGATGCGGTGGTGGTCGTTGAGGAGACAGACGAACTCGAGTCTGGACTCGCAGTCCGGACATCTGTCGCGCCTGGTGATAACGTAATGTTTGCGGGCGCCGACATCGCCGCCGGGGCGCGAGCGCTGGGCCCGGGGACAGAAGTGACGGCCCGAGATATCGGATTACTGTCGGCGCTGGGACGTGAAGCGGTCACCGTCAGGAAGCGTCCGCGAGTAGGAATCGTCTCGACGGGTGACGAATTAGTCCGGCCGGGAAACGCGCTCGCGCACGGCCGCGGTGAGATATATGACGTCAATTCCGGAACGATCGCGGCTGGGGTCGAAGAGGCCGGTGGCGAGGCAATCCTGTACCCCCACGCTGGTGACGATTACGAGGAGATGGAGCGGCTCCTCGTCCAGGCAGCCGACGAGTGTGATCTCGTGCTCTCGTCGGGATCCACGTCCGCCAGCGCAGTGGACGTCATCTACCGGGTGATCGAGCAGCGGGGGGACCTGCTGACTCACGGCGTGGCCGTCAAGCCCGGGAAGCCAATGCTAATCGGTCGCCTCGAACGGAGTGAGAGCGCAGACCGGCCGGGAGAGTCGGCTTACATCGGACTCCCGGGCTATCCCGTCTCGGCACTCACCATCTTCCGCACGTTCGTGGCGCCGGCGATCCGGGAGGCGGCGGGTCGTCCGGAGCCCCGGACGGCAGAGATAGCCGGCCAGATGGCAGTACAAGAACGCTACGACCAAGGGCGAATGCGATTGATGCCCGTTGGCCTCCTCGAAGGTGTCGACGGCGAGACACTGGTGTACCCCGTCGACAAAGGCTCGGGTGCCACGACGAGTCTCGTCGACGCTGACGGGGTAGTGACGATGGGCGCCGATACGTCGTATCTTGCGGCCGGCGAGGACGTCACCGTGACGCTGTTTTCGCCAGCCGTCCGCCCTCCCACGCTGCTCGGAGTCGGCGAAGACGACCCCGCGCTGAACCGGCTACTCGATCACGTCGGTCGGCCGCGGTATCTTCCCGTCGGCTCACGCGAGGGGCTCCGACGGCTCCGGAACGGTCTGCCAGACGTGGCAGTGACAGCAGGCCCGGTCACACGAGATGTCGAGGTGACCGTGCTCGGCGGGTGGGAGCGGGAGTGGGGACTGATCGTCCCGGACGGCAACCCCGACTCTGTCGGTGGCCTCGCCGATCTCATCGACCGTGACCTCCGGTTTGTCAATCGGACGTCTGACTCCGGACTTCGAACCAGCCTGGGCAACGCAATCGCGGCAGTGGCCGACGAGCGGGACGGTGACCGACGCGAATTAGTCGAGGCAATTGACGGCTTCGAGGTTGCCGTCCGAGCCTACGAGAGTCCGGCGCGGAAGGTGGCGAGTGGCGACGCCGATGTCGGTCTCGGACTTCGAGCGACTGCGGCCGACCTCGGGACCGGTTTCGTTCCGATCGGGACGCAGTCTGTCCGGGTCAGGGCGAACCCCGACCGAACCGACAAACACGGGCTTGCTGAACTGGAAGCTGCCATCGCCGAGGCGGACGATCTGCTGGAAGAGATGCCGGGCTATCGACGGTCCTGAATCGCGCCTTACCATTCGCCGGTTGACCCAGGCCCCCGAATCAGGTATGCCAGCCTTCGCAGGTCAGAAACGTGTCTCACGACGTATCAGTAGCGAAACTGATTGAGAGGCTGCCGGTTCTGAGACGGGTCTTCACAGTTTGCTACCTCAAATTTTGGTAGCAACAAGAGCACAGCTCAGACTTGTCAGACTAGGTGAAATCAGGGCAAGTCGGGTCACTTCACGTCAGATTAGGAGTCGTCTAGTTCTGCGGGGATTTCGTCGACTTCGGAGGCGAGTGAGGCCGCATCCGCTGCGACTGTCGACGGCTCAACTCCGGCTTCCGCGGCGACCAGTCGGACGTGGGCTGCGAGGAGCGAGAGAGCTTGGAGTCCCTGCTCTTGTTGCGTCTCACCCCGCTGTGCGAACGTCGTGTCGACTTCCTCCCCCCGGACAACGCCAACGTGAACGGCACGAATGTCGTCCGCATCAAGCAATTCGCGGGCGTACGCCAGTTCGCCAGCGAAGTCGTCGCTGCCGGCAGACCCACCCGACCCGTCGGTCATCATATCGCCCTCGTTCGCTTGGGCATCGTCTTCCATGTGTAACAATGCAGACGGCAGTGGGAAAAACACGGTGTTCTGATGGATGATGATCTCTCTGACCGACGTGGACAGTCCAGCAGTCTTCACCATTCAGTACCCCGGAATATCACCTGCGAGGGCGGTGCCAGGAAACGACGCTACTCGGACAGAGAGACTTCTGTTAGCGACCCGCGTCATTGATTCCGGTATAAACCCATCAGAACCCCTCGGACTCGCGGGGAGTCGAAAACGGACAAAGTGTAGAGAAACTGCCCGTCAGTGTTCACAAAAAGCTCACAATACCGAGGATGCAGGTATATTTCGCAGCCAGCTAGTCGACTTCACGTGGAGACCAAACGAGGTGAAAAACTGGATTCAGAGCAAAGTCTGTTCAAGCCGTAACTTCACGACGAGTTCAATCTGGCTTTCACGAGGACCGCCAACCGAGATAACGTTCGGTAGAATCTGCGTTTTTGCAGGTGGAGATGGGGCGTCTGGGCCGACCAGTATCGTTGAGCGATTCGATATTGTTTCCCCAGTATCTAGCCGTTGGGCGTGACCTATAGACAATATTATTGGCTCATGATTTGCCCGCCAGCAGCCCCCAGCATTCGAATCGGGGATCAATCCGTCTCGATTCTGAGGCCCATCTGGATCTGTCGCACCATATCCCTGATACGTTCGGTCTGGGTTCAATTCCGGGTACAATCATAACTCGAGTGATTGCGACGCGAGTCTGGTAAACGGGTAGAATTGCCCAGTGAATAATAGTCGCTCTGGTCCAGTGTTAGTGAGTCGAAATTCGATTTCTGGAGGGGCCTCTGGCGGCTGGAACAGTTCTGCTTCAAATTCCATCTCCGGTGGGCTGGCATTATCACGCTCCGGATGATCACCATCAGTAACGAAATTGTCCGGATTGTTGGTGATACGTGTCTCCTCAATGGCTAGTTTCGTGTCAGTGCCGAGCATCACCTCTGATTCATCCCGGCCGATACACCCGGCAAGCAAGCCCGCGGCTCCTGTAACACCGCTGAGGAATTGGCGACGATTCATCAGAGGAGAGTCTGAGTGACGCGTAATTTCACGACGAGTTCAGTCACGTTCTCACGAGCGCCGCCGATCGAGAAAATATTCGACAGGATTTGCGTCTCTGCGGGTGGACACGGTGCGTTGGGGCCAACAAGAATCGCCGAGCGATTCGCAATCGTCTCTCCGGTGTCCAGTTGCGGGACGATACCAGTGAGCAACTTAATTGGCTCGCCGTTGGCCCGCCAGCAGTCCTCGGGGTTCGAATCAGGAATTAATCCGTCTCGGCTCTGTGGCCCATCTGGGTCTACCGCTCCATATGCCTGATATCGTCGATCAGGGTTCAGCTCGGGGAGTAAGAGTAATTCATGGGATCGAGACCCAAGTCTGGAAAATGGATAGAATTGTCCCACATAGAACAGTCGCTGTGGCCCAGTGTTGGTGAGTCGAAATTCGATTTCCGGAGGCGAATCCGGTGGTTGGAAGAGCTCGGCATCGAATTCTACCTGTGGGAGCCCGTCACCACTCTCTTGTGGGTAATCGACAGTAGACATGAATTTTTTAGTATCGGCAATGATCTGTGTTTCCTCGATGGCCAATTTAGTATCGGGGCCGAGATTAACCTGTGACTCATCTCGGCCGGTGCATCCAGCAAGCATGCCTGCGGTTCCCGTGAGACCGCAGAGAAATTGACGACGGTTCATCAGAATTGTAGGTTGAATTCAGATTCGACAGCGTCACTCATCGTCGCTCGTACGCGATTGAGCCCGCCCCCGTATGTGACACCAGCAATATACACCTGATAAAATTCAAGTTCATCATGATATTCACGGGTGAATTGCGGACCTCCTGAGTCTCCACCTCCGCAATCAGCGGTTATATCATACGCACTGTAATCGTCGTATACGTCACCGAGTGTCCCTTCGTTCACTCCGGTCGTCGACCCACGGTGTCGTATCTCGAAGTCACCATTCGCGTGATCTTTGAGTTTGTCGCGGCCGACTATACCGACGATAGAGTGATCATCGAGGTAGCTGTTGTCACCATCATCGGTGGCAAATCTGTATGTGTGGTCCACATCGAGACTGACCACGCCGGCATCGAACGACGGCGGAGCCTTTTTACCTGGATAGTCTACTTTGTTCTTGTCTTCTATCCGGGTGCCAATCTGGTGGTTGTCTCCGATATCATCTTTCGGCTGATGCATCTCCTCACTCTTGTTGACGTGTCCGGCGGTGACCAAGTCGTATTGTTCAGCGTCTTCGTTGTACGCTGGTGCACAGCTGGTTCCGTGGTTGAACGGAATAGCACTGCCCCACTGGATGCACGCGCCACCCGAGACGGGTCGATATCTGTGTTCGTAGTGGTTGCCGGGGCCGGTATCCTCCGGGGTGGGCTGTCGGGCCTGGCTCGGGGGCGTCATTCGTTCGGTTTCGACCGTGATCGGAATCTCGTCGATCGTCCGTCTATAACTCCCATCTCCAGCGGTTCCCGAGACGGTATCTGGGAGCATGTCCTTTATTTCGTCTGTAGAAGGCTCTGGAACAATCGCGTTTCCATCTGCTGTTCCCCCGACGGTTCGTTTCACGATGACCGCCTTCTGGTCGTGGTGGTTTCGCGTGACGGTCGTCACACCTGCGCTAACTTCGTCTTCCAGGCTGGCCGATTTCAGGAGGTCGTTCACCTGGGATGCTGCATCGTGTGCAGTTTCGACGACCGCCCACTCGTCTCGCGAGATGGTGTAGTGGATCGGCTCCCGCTGCGGCGGTTCACCTTTGACGACTGCCTCATGATTGGTATGGCGAAGCTTGCCAAGACGAGGCACCTCCTCGTCGAGATCGGTGTCGGCAACCACTTCTTTCGATAAGTGATTGAGCGCGGCTCCTGACACTCCGAGCCCACTCATGGCTCGAAGAAACCGACGCCGGCCCATTCGACTGACCTTCGAATTGATGTCAAAGAACATCAACTATCAGTATGAAAGTAGTGTATATACCCCCGCCGAGCAGCCACAGAGTTCTGTCTTGATGACAAGTTTATTGAATTGACAGGAGTGGCGGACGAACTGACGGCGTCGCGGCGGCCACAGCGGAGTCACGCTTTGCGGTCGGTCACAGCGGTGGCAGTCCCTGTCGAGTGGGCCTCTCGTGTGCAATCTGAATTAGTGAGTGGGTTGAACTGTGAGACGGCCTCACTGATCTGACTCGTCGGCTATTCGACGAGATCTGGCTGTTGTCTGTCGTGCAGTTCGTGCATTCCGGTGTGGCGGGACGCCACAATCAGCCAGTTTCGGAGAACGCTGTCAGATCGCGGGGTAGATTGAGCGCATTCGCAAACCCACACTTACTCTCGGTCTGTGGCTACGAGGGCTTTGTTGCAACGAGAGTATCTGATTATTGCGAGTAAAGCGGGGACAGGTGGTGTCTTCCGGTCAGCTACTCGCTCGGGCGCGGCCGGGCGATAAACAGGGTTTCAACGAGACTGAACGGGTCGTATCGAGACTGGTGACACTGACAGTAGACGCCGTCGGCTGCGTCATAGCGGGCCGACTCGGAGTTTTTCTTGAACCCGGGGACACAGCAAAAGTGGGTACAGACGTTGAGCCAGGCGACGAATCCCTCACTCGTGGATGCCGACAGCCACTCGCTATCCTGGGCAGCCTCGGCGATTCGGTCAGAGCGAAGGACTGTCACCGGGAGCGTGTTGGCCGTGCCGTCCGAGCGCCAAATTGCGTTCGCAGGTTTTCCGATCCCAGACTGACCAATCCCGTTGCCCCACTCGGTGTAGTCTTGGAAGTCGTCGACGTGGAGTTTCTCTGCTTCACTTTTCGCCTGGCTCTGCCAGTCATACGACGGTGACGGGCTCGACAGGAAGTAATTATCCGAGTCAAAACTCGGAGAGAGTTGCTCGTAGCCTTCATTCCCGCAGTACTGAAACCACTCACCAGCGTACTCACGACCACCCACTTCTTGCCGGGCAACCTCGATTTCGACCCCGCCCTGGGTAATGGTCGTCGTGTCTGGCCAAAGTCCCTTGAGGAAGCCCTCGCTGTCGATCTCGAGCGGGACCTGCGGAAGACCTCGAGGTGCGGGGCCACCCACCTGCTCGATTGCCATCGCTACAGTCTGTCCGCCACCCTCGCCCCCCTCGCGGGTGAGGGAATTGACCGAAACCGACCCTGCCGCACCCACACCGGCCAGGGCCGCGCCTCCGACGACACCCTTCACAAACCGCCGCCGACCCGACTCGGAGGGGTACTTGTCTTCGTCACTCATTGATAGAGCCTAGATGTGGCTGTTGAAAAGCATGACGAACCCACCGGAGCAGCCCGTCGTCAGGGGATTCTCCCTACTACCGCTGCTGGCCTTGGACGTGTTCGAAGCAAGGATATATGATCTTGACGGCAGCGCCGGGTCACGAATCTGCGTTTGATCGTGCGAGTTAGCACTCACTGAGTAGCTCATATGCTGGCTGAGCCGTCGGCTTAGTCGAGAAGCCGGTCGTGTCGACCGTCACCGGTGGCCTGCCGGTAACGGTTTATTCCGGGCGGTGAAAGCGGGGGTATGGCAGACGTGGAGGCGGAACTCCGGAGTTTTGGAGTCAGTGTCGAGTCGGTCGAACCTGGTGACCCACTCTTTCTGGCGTATCTTACCGCACACCCCGGGAAAGAGATCGACCACAGTGAGATGGGTCGCGCGCTGAACGGCCTGATAGATCTCGCCGAGACCGGTCAGTGGGAACCCGTCCGGGTTGACGCAGCCGTTCTCCGTGCGCCGGGTGACCGCCTCGGGACCTGGCACGCCGAGCCAGAGTGGTTTCGTGCGCTCGGGCGATACGAAATCACGGAAACTGAATTCTCGACGCGCGTGCTCGACACGATCGAACTCCACAAAGAGACTGACTCGGCCGCCGATCACAGCGGCGAGGAGAGTAATGACATCTAGGATCGAGGATAGATGATGCAGTCACCAGTGCAACCATTTCGCGCTCGGCGTGAGGATAATCGGCCGTCACGAGAGCGATACGCGACACGAACAGTCACGTTTCCCAGCGGCAGTCGCAGCTGTCGAGGTGATCTGTATCTGCCTGAGGGCCATCGAGACCCCCCGGCCATAGTGATGGGTCCTGGAATCGGGGCGTGCCGGCGGTTCGGCTATTCGGCAGTGGCAGAGCGGTTCGCCGAGGCAGGATACGCAGTGTTACTGTTCGATTATCGTGGATTCGGCGCCTCCGACGGGGGGTCAGGGCTCGTCGACCCGCACCAACAGCAGACCGACTACGCCGCCGCTGTCGACCACCTCGCGGAGCGAACCGAAATTGGAGACCGCGTCGCTCTCTGGGGTTGGTCGCTCGGGGGTGGACACGCCCTCGCTGTGGCCGCCGAGCGGGACGATATCGACGCCGTCGTTTCGGTGGCGCCGATCACTGACGGGCGGACACTGGTTCGCCGCCGCCCGCGCATTGCCCAGGGACGAGCAGTCCTCTCGGGCATGCGAGATGCCGTCGGCCACCGGGTTGGACTGGGACAAGAACTCCCGATCGTCAGCGATACGTCCAGAGCCGCAGTCTTGCCGGACCCTGACGCGAAACGAGCCTATCTGGATCTCGTGGACGCTGACTCGTCATGGCACAACGCCGTCCCCGCCAGGTCACTTCTGCGACTCGCCAGATATCGGCCGGCGGAGCGACTCAACGCGGTTGAGACGCCGGTGTGTCTTCTTGCCGGCCGAGCCGACCAGCTGGTACCCGTAGACACGCTTGAGGATGTGGCCGAGAGGCTTCCCGAACCGACACAGATCAAGACACCAGCAACACACTTCTCGCCTCTCGGAGACGATCTCGAATCGGCGATAGGCTACGCGGTCACGTTTCTCGCAGACGCGATCGAGTGACCTCGAGAGTGATTGGCTCGGGTCCACAAGTGTGCGAGTGTCCATCGAGGTCAGACTCGTCTGTGAGTATCTTGAGTGATGCAGACGCATCGTTGGCTCAGACCGGGCCTTGAGATCGACCTGACCTGACCCAGAGGTACTTTAATATCGGCCCCAATACGACCGTATGACCGTCATAGCGCTTTTGAGCGTTGCACCGGCGACCGACGAGAGTATGGCCCCCGATGTTGCGGATGCCGTGGCCGCGCTAGACGACCACGGGGTGACATACGAGACGAACCCGATGGGGACGGTCATCGAGACCGAGGATATCGGGACACTGCTGGAAGCCGTCGAGGCAGCACACACCGCTGTCGATGGTGATCGCGTATCGACTGTCCTGAAAATCGACGACAAACGGGCCAGTTCCGACGCCGCCGGCGAGAAAGTCGCGGCCGTCGAACGAGAACTTGGTCATGCTGCGACAGACGAGCGGACCTGATCGGAGCGTGGCAAACACAACGACACGGTCGGAGTTGATTCTGTGAAGTCGTTCCCTCTGTTCATTTCGTCAGGCAGTCGTGACGTGGCGGATGGAAAGTGCGTCATCGAATCAGGAAGCCCCACCCTCACAGAGCGACCGGCGTCAGTCGTGAGCGAATAGGGTGGGGTAGTTCACCGTCGGCTCACACGCCAAGAAACGGAGTCGTGCCTGGAGGCGGCCCGGATAGCTGATAAAATCGAACGGTATCACGTCCACACGAACAGTGGCTTATTGCAGGAGGAATGACCGGAGAGTATGGACAGTATCAATCGAACGGCGATAGAGCTGATGGACGAGGCTCTTGATTTCGCTGGCGAGTTGGACGTTGTGCCCCGGGAGCTGGACTGTGGGGCGACTGTCATCGACTTCGGGGTGGCTGCGCCGGGCGGGATTGAAGCAGGGCTCCTTCTCGCGGAGACCCAGACAGCAGGATTGGCGAGTCTACAGACATCGATGGACCGGGTCGCCGGGGCTCCGATCCCCCACGTCGAATTGACGACAGATCATCCCGGGACGGCGTTGCTGTGCTCACAGAAGGCTGGCTGGGAACTCGGCGCCGGCGAGGAGTTGCCAGGGGCAGACGCGGCCGACGGGTCGTTTAACGGTCTGGGGTCGGGGCCGGCACGCGCGCTCGTCGCCCGGGAGCCAGAATTCGAGGCCATGGGCTACCGCGATGAATCAGACTTTGCCGTACTGGCCGTGGAGGCGTCGACACTTCCCGGTGATCGTGTGGCCGAACATGTCGCCGATCTGAGTGGCGTCGAGCCTGCCACTGTCTTCCTCCCGACGTTTCCGGCTGCCTCGACTGTCGGGAGCGTCACGATGGCTGCACGAGCCGCCGAGTTGGCGCTGTTCCGGCTGTTCGAGTTAGGGTATGACCCGAGAGACGTGCTCTCGGCTAGTGGGACGGCCCCGATTGCGCCCGTCTCCGGCGACGAAAATACCGCGATGGCACGGACCAACGACGCAATCGCGTATGGCGGCGAAGTGTATCTCCAGGTGACGAACGATGACACACTTTTCGAACAACTTCCCTCCACGGCGCGCGACGAATACGGGACGCCGTTCAAGCAGGTGTTCGAGGCCGCCGACTGGGATTTTTACGAGGTCGACGACGGCGTGTTCGCACCCGCAAAGGTGACAGTCGATGTCGTCGACGGGCCCACCAGGGTAGTCGGCGAGACTGACGAGCAGTTGATCGCGGAATCGTTCGGGCTGACGTGACCAGGTTCAAACCGGTCCCGCCAGTCCCGCCCAGTCTCGAAACACCAAGGGAGTACAGCGGGCTTATCCACCGGTTCTTGAGGCCGGAGACTGTTGTGTCCGAGTCAGAGCTAGATCCAATCTTGAGTCCCAGGCAGCTATACGGACGTGGTTAGCGTTTCTCTACACTCTCGAGTTGGTGGCCGAGTGTAGGCGTGGCGACTACCGCACAGAGCCGTCGACGACGGGGAGACGAGCTATGTTTCTGTCGAGAGACACCGTAGTTTGAGGTTAGTCGCAGACTCGAAGCCGTAGCAAGGGTTTTTGCGTGGCGGTAGCGACCCTCTCGCATGAGACGTTTCGAGGAGGGGGAGCCGCCGGGGCCAGAGCCGGTCGAATACGAACCCGCGAGCGTCAAAGACCACCTCGTGGAGATGAAAGACACGGCGGAGTTACTGATCGACCTGGCCTACTCGGCGGTGCTCCACGGGAATCCGACGATCGCCCGGGAGGTGCTGGCCCTAGAGCGGCGAATGGACAGACTCCAGATGCGGGCGCGGATGAGTCTCATGCTAGCCGCTCGCAACCCCGACGAAACGGAGCGACTGGCACCGGTGTTGGGGATTATCGGTGGTGCAGACAAAATCTCTGACGCGGCCGGTGACATTGCAACGACAGTCCTCGACGAGGTGAGTCTTCCAGAGGCGATGCGAGAGGCCCTTTCCGAGGCCGTCGAGGTACTCGTCCGGGGGCAAGTGGCCACGGACTCACCATACGCGGGCCGTCGACTGCTGGATATCGATCTTGAGACGGAAACCGGGGTTCGTGTCATCGCGATTCGGCGCGACGAGGACGACTGGATCCTCAATCCAGGGCCACAGACGTATCTCGAAGCCGGCGACGTGGTGATCCTCCGCGGGCCAGACCTCGGTATGGAGACTGCTTACCCGGCGCTCACCGGCTCAGCACACGAGTCTGGCGAGCCCAGCGAGCCCGACGTGGAAGATCTCGAGCGGGCGGTCGACTCGGTCGTCCTGATGAAGAATCTCTCAGAGTTAGCGGTCGATCTCGCGTACGGAAGTGTCCTATTCGGGAACGAAGAGCTAGCCGAAGAGGTGTCGAAAGTCGAGACGGAAGTCGACGCGCTCCAATCGCGATTCGAGGCGTGGACGCTCCGGGCGGCCGCCGACACGGCAGACCCGATTCAGTTGCGCGGGCTGATCCAGCTCGGCGCGGCCACGGAAGTGATCTCCGACGCTGCCGTGGAGATCAGTGAAGGAGTCCTTCGCGAACTCGACGTCCACCCTGTCGTAGAACTGGCTGTTCAGGAAAGTGACGAGATAATTACCCGGACGGAGGTGCGAGCTGAGAGCAGTCTCGACGGCGCAGCCGTCATAGACGGAGTGCCGGAAACGGACGTTTCGATGAGTCTGCTCGCTGTGCGCCGACCAGACCAGGGATGGATCCTCGGCCCAGATATTGACGAGACTCTCGCACCCGGTGATATCATCATCGGCAAAGGGACCAGGACCTCTTCGACTGAATTTGCTGACCTGGGTAGCATCTGATTTCGAGGAAGTTGGTCGGTCGGTCGGCGGGAACCGCGGTTAAACGCATATTTGTGCCTACTCGTGTTGACTCGATCACGTTCCCGACGGGGCTTTGCCGGAACGCCGCCACTAGCTGAGACCGCAGTGTGTCTGGCAAAGTCGTCACTCAACGTTGGTGACGGTCCCGACGCCTTTGGAACTGCCCTCCCGGAAGACGAACCGCTGGCCTTCTTCGACGAGATACGGCCGGAATTTGAACCGGATAGTCGCGGTGCCAGCGTCTCCCGGCAGAAGCCGGCCCTCGTCGGGATAGAAGGCAGCTGCCTCACTGGCCGTTTCAAGATGGACGACTGGCTCGTAGCCGTCGGTGATGCGGGTCGGGTGATTTAACACCATCACCTCCGCTTCGAACTCGCGGACGGGCACGGGGCTGGCTGCTCGGGGCAACAGCACCATTCCCCGGTTGAGGAGGTCCTCGTCGATCCCTTTCAACGCAATGCCGACGATTCGCCCGGCGCTGGCTTTGTCCACCCGATGATAGTGCATCTCGATGGATCGCGCTTCCACCTCGCGAAAGTTCCCGTCAGGCATGGGTCCGACAAGGAGTTCGTCGCCCGCCTCAATCGTGCCAGAGGTGACCGTCCCCGACGCGACTGCACCCACGCCTTTGACGTCGTACGTGCGGTCGATATACATACGGAACGTGTCTCGGTCCGTCGTCGCACGTTTGGGGAGTGACTCGAACAGCCGGTCCAGTTGTCCGAGCCCCGTCTTCTCGACGGCACTCGTCTGGATCACCGGTACCACATCACCGTCTGCCAACTCCTCGACAGCCGTCTCAAGACCGTGCCGCTGGATCGGGAGTGGTGTTTCTCCCACCTCTCTCAGGAGTGCCTCCACCTCTCGGCCGACCTCCATGACACGATCTGCGGAGACAGAGTCGGTTTTCGTGATTGCGACAACTGTTGGGAGATCCGTCGCCAGCAGGATGCCCAGATGTTCACGCGTCGTCTTCGTCGGGCCGTCGTCGGCCGCCACCACCAACAGTCCGTAATCGAGTTTTTGTCCCACGAGTCCGCGAATGGTTGTCCGAAGCCACGGTTCGTGGCCGACCGTGTCAACGAACGACACCAGCCGGTCAGCGTCCTCAACGATCTGAGCGCGGTCGGACTTCCGGTCAGGGTTGTCCATCCTGACGGGGCCGTCGTCGTCGAATCCGTAGACAGCATACGAGAGGTCCGCTGACAGGCCGCGCTCGACCTCGTGTGGCTGGACGTCCAGATAGCTGCGTGTCCCGCCCTCGCCATCATCGGCTTGGCCGGTGACGAGCGTCCCCACGAGCGTGGATTTCCCGTGGTCCACGTGGCCCGCGGTCCCGACCACGATGTGGTCATCGTCGGCGTGGATCATCGACCCTTCCCGGATCGTCGCGATACCGACGAGCCCCTGGTCGTTCTCGCCGGCGCTCCATGTCTCGACATCGTACACGTGTGCGTCCGCCTCGCCAGCGAGCCGGGATAGCACATCCATCGTTTCGGAAAATTCGTCCGGAGAAATACCCGCGATTCCACCCTCGTCTGTCACACCGACCGCATATGTCGCCTCGCCGTCACCGGAGAGCACGCGGTGGCGAAGTTGGGCTGCGAGACTCTCCATTCGACCGTCCGCGAGATGAACCTCACGGGTGAGTCGTTCTTTGAATTCGATAGAACCGCCGTTCTCCTCGCCGCGCTCGATGGCCCGTCGTAAGACGGACCGGTCAGCGCTCATACGACAAATCAGTGCGTTAGTGGCCTAAAACGTTTCTGTGAACACAGTTTCTGAGCAAACCAACGCCTTCCGTTTGACCGGACCAACGGTCACTTGCACCCAGAAGGCACTCACACAATCCCCACGAGACAAACGGACACGTATCCCGTGTGGGTGGACGACATTTGTCAATTATCGAGACCAATATCGGTCCCGAATTCCGGCCGAAACCCGCAGCGGTGACCAGGGATTGAGAGACCACGACCGAATACAGATTGAGAACGATGACCCTCTGGTCACTCCGTCAACTGTTCGTAGGCTCGATTGACCTTTTTGAACGTCTCTTCGTCGCCCCCGTCGGTATCAGGGTGGAAGCGTTTCGCCTTCTCACGAAACGCGTCGTGGACATCATCCTGTGAGGCCCCCGGTTTAAGATCGAGTCTGCGATAGGCCTCAGTTCGTGAGAGGCCGGAGCTACTCTTGAGCGCGCGGTCTCGCGGGTCTCCGCGGGTCTGACGACGGTTGGACTGGGCCTTCGCGCCGGAGTCGTCACCCGCTGAGTTCCCGCGATGCCGACTCCGGCCGCGTCTGGATTGACCGCCGACCCGTCCCCCTTCTTGCATTCGGGACGCAAGACGACCACTCCCGTGGTACCACAGCATATACGAGACACCTCCAAACGGAAGCCCGAGTATCAGCATTGCTGGGCTGATCGCCAGACCGGCCGCGACCGTCACGGCTGTGAGACCTGCAAAGACGGCTGCCAGCCCCAGCGCTATCGCTTCCGAATTCACAGCGATAACTGGTGACTGGCGGTTCTAACACTTGTCGATAGTCTCCACAGTCGTCCGGTTCCGAAGAGTGGGTGCCGAACGTTTTTGGATTCCAGAGACGAATAATATTATATGCGCGTGAATAACCCTATTATACCAGTATCACTCGCCAGAGGTGAGGAAACGTGAGCATGCGTGGACTCTGTGGCGTCTGTCAGGCGTCTCAGGCAGCCCACACGTGCGAGCTGTGTGGTGAAGTGGTCTGTGATCAGCACTATCACGGCCAGTCTGGTGCCTGCACTTTGTGTGCGGATCCCACCGCGGACGACCCCGCCGGGTTTCGGATTTGAATCGACCTCAAGACGCTAACTCGCCACTCGACACCCGCAACACCACACACCGCCCGTCGGGTCCTGCGCGTTCCTCTTAGTGTAGGTATTTCACTTCACCGCGGGTGGAGATGGCGGCATATGCTCACCGAAATTGGTTGAGACGGCGTTTCAGACGTTTCGCTGCCTCTCCGGCCGCCCGAAAGTAGTTGTCCCCGTCACGACCGTCAGCCGCGTTTTTGCCGGCGAAAATGATGCCTCGAGACGAATTGACGAGCCCGACATCCGGGTCGACCCCGGGATATGCGGCGAGTCCGTGCTCAACTGCCGCTTCAGCGTCGCCTCCCTGGGCACCGATGCCCGGGACAAGGAAAGGAATCCCTGGGACATCAGTCCGGAGTTCTTCGAGTTCTTCGGGGGCCGTAGCGCCCACGACCAGTCCAACGTTTCCATGTTCGTTCCACAGATCAGCAAGTGCAGCGACCCGTCGGTAAACGGGTTCACCGCTCGCGAGTTCTAACCCCTGAAGGTCAGCCCCACCAGGATTGGACGTCCGACAGAGAATGAATACGCCGGCCCCGCTCGAAAAAAACGGCTGTAGTGAATCCTGCCCCATGTACGGGGTGACGGTAATCGCGTCGGCACCGAGGCCCTGTTCAGCCCCGGTCTCGCGCGTTGTCAACCCGTTCTCGCTGTCGGCATCGACACCGTCGATCTCACCGCTCGCTGCCGTCGCGTACTGGCGGGCTGTGTTCCCGATATCGGCGCGTTTCGCGTCCAGCAACACGGGGACGTTCTTCCCGTGAGCGTATGCAATAGTCTCACGGAGCGCCCGCCAGCCCGCAGCGTCTTCGTAAAACGCAGCGTTCGGTTTGTAGCAGGCGGCGTGTTCGTGGGTGGCGTCGATAATGCGACGATTGAACGCCCATCGTGGAAGATCCCGATTCTCGACTGCCTCGGGAAGCCGTGCTGGATCTGGATCGAGCCCAACCGACACGACACTATCGACCGCAGCGATCCGGTCGGCGAGCGTCTCAAAAAAGCTCATACGCCATCTACCGACGGCATTTCATTAACAGTTGGTGGCTATTCGGCTGTTGGTGTGCAAACTGGACTGGCCCCCCACAGCCTCATCGGTTGTCTACGGTTCATGTCCCACCCGGGGTCGTAGTGGCACTCCGCTAAAGCGGATTATAGTCCCGGAAACGGGTATCTCAGCAGGATGCGTCAGAGGTGGCACTGCCGTCATCAATAGAGTAGCGTCGACACAGACACTCCGCTCAACGGGATTCTGAAGTAGCTCACTCGTGACCGGACCGGGCCGGGCCAGGCCCGTCTAGTCTCGATAGTTCTTCGCCTGGATACGTCTCGTCGGCACTTCGTGGAGGGCCGGACGGTATTTCAGGATCGAGAGCGCGGGTTGAAAACAGACGTATTCAGGGAACGATAGTTATGTTATCGACGCCATCTAGCTCACCGAGATCGGTCGCAATTGCCTCCTGATCGACACCGGCCATGTAGTAAAACACCAGATCGAAGCTACCGTCTCGGAGGAGCTGTTGACACTCCCAGACGAATTCTTCATTTTCGAGTGTGAGCCCCTGGAATTGGTTTGAGGCGAACTCGGAAGTGTCGTTCCCAGCGTAAATGTAAGTTTCTTCATCACCGGCATGGTCTGCAAGGATCTCGTTGATAGAGATTGTCAGTTCCTGCATTTCCAGATCCTCTTGCCCGTCGAGATTCGTGTGGACGATACAGCCGGCCAGGTCGACGTCACCCGGCTGTATGAGCGCTTTGGCGCGCTCGTAGAGTTGTTTGTCGACAGATGAACTCATGATCTCACGTTGATTTCCAGTGGGTTTACCGGTGGCGGTTCATCGCGGTTGCAGTGTCAAAGCGACCAGTTCCAGAGCTAAAAGACAGAAGTGTCAGACCCGGTGGCCACGGACACCAGCGTGTTAACTCGTGGAGAAACCTCTTGATGCGACGAAACGCCAGGGCCCTGCCAGTATCAGTCCGCAGTTCCGTTTCCGTTTCTGTTCTCGTTTCCGTTCCCGCTCCCGTTCTCGTTCTCGTTCCTGCCCCTAGTGCCGGTCTCGCTTCCATTCCCTGTCCCGGCATGGCTCTCGGTTTCAGTCTCATCTGCATTCGCGTTCGAGTGAACGAACTCGCGGAGGAGTTTTCCCCCGAGTGCGGCTGTCTGTCCGTCATCGCGGTCATTCACTTCGACCACATCGAAACCGACGGCGCGGGGTGCGACGGCACGGACGACCGCACGTATCGTCTGGGGGGTGAGTCCGAACGGTTCCAGAGTCCCTGTTCCAGGGGCGAATCCTGGATCTGCCCCGTCGATATCGACTGATAGATACAGATTGTCGGCAAGCGTCTCGGGGGCAGTGTCAAGCCACGCGGCCGTGTCGGCTGGCGGGACGACGGTGACATCCGCACGGGCAGCGCGGTCCCATTCTTCCGAAGAGCCGGTCCGCGCACCGATGACGACCGCCTCGTCGGCGAGTTCAAGAACACGCCGTGTGACACAGGCGTGACTCCACGGGTCGTCGTCGAACCGGTCGCGGAGATCCAGGTGGGCATCGACCACCACCACAGTGTCAGGCGAGTCGCTCAACCCTGCGTAGTGACTGTGTGTTCCCCGCCGATCGTCACCGGGACCAGTCCCTCGGCGACGGCGTCACCGAGTTCACCGCTTAGGAACGCAAGATACTCGCGCACGTCAGGCCAAGCGCGCAGATCACCCGCGTCGTGGACGCCGAGATCCGAAAAGTGAGACTCGGTGTGGTGATGATAATCGGCGAATGCGGCCGCGAACTGTCGGATCCGGTCGGGGCCGAATCGTGTCCCCGGCTGAAAAGAGGTGGTCGCGTCCAGCGGGGCACCGAATATTGCGTAAGAAGCCTCACTCCGCGGTGCCGTCGCCCCGGGGAAACTCATTCGTCAGACGACCTTACGCTGGCCTTCGTACTCGAGATACTCGATCTCGTCGTCAGGGGTGAAGTTAGCGTTTTCCGGGACGCGCATGGTGAAGGTTTCGTATGTGTCGAGATCCATCACCTGCGCGTCGTCACCGGAGACAGACACGACCTGGCCTCCCTTGCGCTCAATAATCGGGACCCACACTTTCGCATCGACCGGCTGAGAAAGCGAGCGCTTCCGGCTGTCGAAGACACCTTTCCCCTCGATGCGGGCTTTTGCACTCCCGTGTTTACCGGGTTTGGCTGTGCTGTACCCATTGATCTCGCAAGGGGCGTCATCCATCATGACGTAACTCCCCTCTTGAAGTTCGCGCACCTGCTTCTGCTGTCGCGGCATACATGAATTTCCAACGGCGATAGTATAAACGGTTTGGAACAGGTCACACGCCCCCGTCGACGAATTGCGCGGGCTAGCCGCCGGCCGCCCTGCGAGATCACTATTTAGAGTGGGTCGGTCTCGCTTCCGACTTCGCTTTTGACTCAGGCTTCGGCTCGCTGTTCACCCGCGCCATCGTCATCAGCTTCGTCATCTTCCTCCGGTGGGTCAGGGGGGACCAGTTGGCCGGTGATGAGCAGGCTGGCCGGGAACAAAATAATGAACCCGGCGCCAACGGCCATCGTCGTCCGGACGATGAAGGGGATATCGTAGAAGAAAGCCACTCGGTCGGCCACCGCAATCCCGAGGATAGCGACCAATATCACCTTCTGTTCATCTGTCGGGTCGCTCACGAGTTGCCGGACATCGTCTGCTGCGTCCGCCAGGAACTCACGAACCCCCATTTCAGTGCCCCCTCACGACAGTTCCCACCCGATCGAGTCCCTCACGAAGGCGGTCAGTCTCCAGCCCAAAGCCGATACGGAAGTGATCGTCGTAGCCGAATAGTCCGCCCGGTGCCAAGACCACGCTCTCGTCATCGATCACTTGCCGGCAGAATGCCTTTGCGTTCGCGAATCCGTCGGGCACGCTGACGAAGCCGTTGACCCCGACGGGATCGTGCCAGGAGAGATCGTGATCAGAGACAAAATCGGCCACGATCTGGCGGTTTCGCGCCGCTAGATCGCGATTTTCCGTGAGGACAGACGTCTCCTGAGGGCCGAGTGCCTGTCTGGCGACGTGCTGGCCGAACAGTGACGGCGAAATGGTCGTGTAATCTTTCCACCGCCACGCGCGCTCGATCAGGTCACGTGAGCCAACCAGCCAGCCGAAGCGGAGCCCCGCGAGACCGTATGCTTTCGTGAGACTCGCCGTCGAGAGTCCCCACTCGCCAAGACTCGCGACTGGCGGCTGTGGGTCCTCAACGAGTAATCGGTACACCTCATCACACAGCAGGTACGCACCGTGAGCAGCCGCGATATCGTACACCTCTTCGATCACCTCGCGGGGGTGGTATCGGCCGGTCGGGTTGTTGGGGTTATTGATGACGACAATCGCTGTCTCGTCGGTCACCTGCTCACGGATCGCATCCGGGTCAAGGCGCCACTCTGGCGGCTCCAGCCACACGCGGTCGATCTCGCCGAACGCTTCCGGGACAGCGTGTAACGCCTGATACGTCGGCGTCACCACCACGCCGTGATTGCCCGCCGCCGAGCCCATCGTCGACAGGAACGTCAGGAAGTTCGCCTCCTGAGTGCCACAGGTGAACAGCACCTCTTCTTGGGCGCGGTCGTATCGCTGGCCGACTTGAGCTCTGAATTCGGGATCGCCATTCGTCGGGATCACGTACCCCAATTTCCCCGGATCTAAGTCGAAGCGGTCAGCATCGAGTGACCGGATCCCGCTCTCGGCCAGCATCAGGTCCGCCTTATGTTCGTACTTGGCGAACCACCGTTCCAGGCCGAACGGTTCGATATCCATACGTCATTCTCGACACACGGGGATTAAAATCTGTCAGAACACTCCCGACGGAACCGGACCTGCCGGGAAAGTACTCGACGTGGAGACTGCCGACAGCAGGAGGGTCGCGAGGCCCCACGAATCGGGGGCAGACCCCACTCCGAACGGCTTATTCACACTGACTGCTCACAAAATCACATGCAACAGGTCGATGCGGACCTCTCAACACTCGACCGGGCGATCATCAACGGCTTCCAAGGTGGATTCCCGGTCGTCGAGCAGCCGTTCGAACCGGCGGCAAACGCTCTTCAGGAGCGGGGAGTGGCGGTTGACGGCCCAGAACTGGCCGCCCGGGTTCAGACGTTAGAATCTGAGGGCGTCCTCTCACGGTTTGGAGCGCTCGTAAACGCCGAAGCGATCGGCGGCACTGCCTCACTGGTCGCACTCGATACGCCAGACGGCCAGTTCGAGACGGTCGCCGAGCAAGTCAACGACTTCCAAGAAGTCGCGCACAACTACGAGCGAAACCACCCTGTACTCGACATGTGGTTCGTAGTGTCGGTCGCAGACCACCCCGATCCCGGGAAAGACGGGAGCGACCGGGTGAATGAAGTTCTCTCAGAGGTCGAGTCAGCCACCGGCGGAACAACGTACAATCTCCCAAAACAGCGTGAGTTCCACGTCGGTGCCAAGTTCTTGCTCGACGGGCCGATCGCCGATGGAGACCTCGACTGCTCCGGACAAGGCCCCACCGTGACGCCGTCCGAGCGGGCGAGTCTCACTCCAGCAGAACGGGACCTCGTAGTCGAGATTCAGGGTGGCCTTCCGACGACGGAAACGCCGTATCGAGATGTGGCCGACGCGATTGACGCTGACCCCGACTGGGTGGTCGAGACGATTACGCGGTTCAACGCCGAAGGGAAAGTGCGTCGGGTTGGCGTCATCCCAAATCATTACGCGTTAGGATACACCGAAAACGGAATGACCGTCTGGGATGTCCCTGACGAGTGCGTCGAAGCGGTCGGTGAAGCAGTCGCCGCGCTGGGGTTCGTCACGCACTGCTATCAGCGGCCCCGCCACGACGGAGTATGGCCGTACAATTTCTTCGCTATGACTCACGGCCGAAGCGAGACAGAAAGTCAGCGTCGGATCGACGAAGTGCGAGAGACGATGGACGAGTTCTGGGACGTGACCGAAGACCGCTGGGATACGCTGTTTTCCACGCGAATCCTCAAGAAGACCGGCATCCGTCTCAGCGAGCGCGCAACGGCCAACACGGAGTAATCAGTCGGCGTGATCCCCCTGTTCCACGATTTCGACGGCGAGACCGTCTTGGTCATCGGCGGTGGCGACGTCGGCCTCCGGAAAGCTCGCCGGTTTGCCCGCGAGGCTGTCGTTATCGTTGTCAGCCCGGCGTTTGCCGACGGGTTCGACGAGCTGGTGAGCAGCAGTGGCCCGGAGAGTAACGAGTCGGCCTCCGACCCGGGTGATTCGACCAGCGCGGGAGCTATCAGGCTGGTCAGAGCCGCACCAGATTTAGACAGCGTGGCCGGGTGGGTCCGTCGGGCCGATCCCGCGCTGGTGGTGGCTGCGACCGACGACGGGGCGACCAACGCTGCAGTCGAAGCGGCCGCCCGTGACCACGGGGCCCTGATCAACCGGACGGACCGGTCTGGGGCTCGTGAGCCGGAAAGTGTAGTCGTGCCGGCGACGATCCGGGACGACCCGGTGGCGATAGCCATCTCAACGGGCGGATCATCACCCGCGTTGTCCCGGTATCTCCGTGAACAGATCGAAACCGAGCTGGCGGGCGCGGGGGCGATGGCGGAGATGACCGCCCAACTTCGCGAGCGGCTCAAAGGAGCCGATGTCGCGCCCCAGACGCGTCGCGACGCGGTGCGGGCGGCGGTTCGGGACCAGACAGTTTGGAAGAGTTTACAAGAGGGGACGGTGTCTTATCAGCAACTAGCGGATCGGCTCGTCCGCGAGACAACAGAATGAGAGATACAGGTGTGATTACAGGGGTGAGTGTTGCCCACGGACACGCCACTGTCGACGAGATCGAGGCGGCCGGTCGAGATTCGACACAAGGGGTCGTGTCGAATCTCCTCGCTCGTGAGGGGGTTGAAGAGGCGTTTTCACTGATTACGTGCAATCGAGCTGAAGCCTACGTCGTGACGCCTGATGCGGCTGCCGGCCGGCAGGCCCTGGAGACGGTGACGCGAGATGTCCGTGACGGGGCGATCCGCCGGCTCGACCATGAGGAATCGCTGCGGCATCTAATGCGGGTTGCTGCGGGGCTGGAGTCACTGGTACTGGGTGAAGACCAGATTCTCGGGCAGGTTCGGACAGCCTATGAAGAAGCGCGGGCTGCCGGCGGGATTGGGAGAGTGTTAGAAGACAGCGTGACGAAGGCGATTCACGTCGGTAGCAGAGCCCGCACCGAGACGACGATTAACCAGGGGACATTATCGCTGGGGGCAGCAGCAGTAGAGTTAGCCGCACAACGAGCCGACCTGGACGGCGGGTGTGCAGTGGTCGTCGGTGCGGGTGAGATGGGCACACTCGCGGCGCGAGCACTCGACAGCGCGGCTATCGGTGAGTTGGTAATCGCCAACAGAACACTCGACCGTGCTGACCATGTCGCCACCGAGTTAGATACCGACACGACAACGGTGCCCCTGGCAGAGCTGACAGGAGTGATGGCCAATAGTGACGCCGACGTGATGGTATCGGCGACAGGTAGTCCTGACCCGGTCGTGAGCCAAGCAGATCTGACGCCCGCAGAGGGGCTTGTCTGCGTTGATGTCGCCCAACCCCGCGATATCGACCCGGCGGCAGACGGCGTCGACGGAGTCACTGTCTACAATCTCGACGACCTGGAGTCGGTGACGAGCGAGACCCGGCGACGTCGGGCGGAGGCGGCCACGCAAGTGGAATCGATTATCGACGACGAATTCCAGCGAATCCTCACCGAATTCAAGCGGAATCGTGCCGATGCCGCGATCAGCAAGATGTACGAGGGCGCCGAACACACGAAACGTCGCCAGTTGGATACGGCACTCGAGAAATTAGAGGCACAGGGCGGGCTCACAGACGAGCAACGCGAGACAGTCGAATCGTTGGCGGACACGCTCGTCGGTCGCTTGCTCGCGGCGCCGACCAAGTCGCTGCGGGACGCGGCCGGCGAGGACGACTGGAACACGATCCAGACGGCACTAGAACTGTTCAACCCCGAGTTTGACGCGCCACCACAGGGCTCCGGGCCACCGAGTGACGCCGAATCAGAAACCGGCGATTCGACAGGCGGGTTCGCTCAGAACTGACAGCTGGATTGTACAGACAATTCGACCAGCACCGAGCTGTAGCTCCGAACAACTCACTGACGAGTACCAACCCACCCGCGAGTTGGAGCCGTGATCACGAAAGGACGCTTATTTAATTAGAATCAATATCACAGCCGAAAGCGAAGCCAGCTCAAGACTGGGTCGCATCTGGCCCGCGAGTGAGACTACGGATGTAATCAGATTGGGGCTCGTATTGAGCCAGCGGCCGAATTCGATCGCACTACATCAACACGGGATCTGCAGCTCCGCAGAGGCGTCGGGTACAAATCGGTGGCGCGTGAGAGTGCAGACATGGACGTTGCCGAATTCGCCGACCGATTGGACGAGAAACTGGATACGGGGGCATATGCGGACGTAGACGCGAGTATGAACGGGCTCCAGGTGGGTCCCGAGACCCAGACCGTGGAGACGGCGGTGTTCGCGGTCGACGCTGCGGAGGCTACCGCCGAGGCCGCAGTGGCCGCAGACGCCGACGTGCTGGTTGCTCATCACGGGCTCTCTTGGGGCGGGATCGACAGAGTCACCGGACAGTCATACCGGCGGCTCAAGCCGCTGATTGACGCTGACTGTGCACTGTACGTGTCTCACCTCCCGCTCGACGGTCACCAGAAGCTGGGCAATGCCGCGGGCGTGGCCGACCTGCTGGGCCTGACTGACCGCGCCCCTTTCGGCGACATCGGTGGCGTTCACGCCGGAACCCTCGGGACGGTGCCAGAGGGACTATCCGCAGAGACAGTCCAATCACGACTTGACGGGTTAGACCAGGGATCCGGACGGACGCAGGTACTGCCGTTCGGCCCGGACAGCCTCGAGCGGATTGCGGTGTTGACCGGAAGCGGGACCGATTGGCTCGATGAGGCTATCGCCGCGGGTGCAGACGCACTCGTCACCGGTGAAGGCAAGCAGAAAGTGTATCACCAGGCGCGGGAGGCCGGCGTGACGGTGATGCTGGCCGGCCACTACGCGACAGAGACGGCCGGAGTCCAGTCACTCCAAGAGTTGGCCGACGGATGGGGACTCGACACGGGATTCATCGACCATCCGACAGGGCTGTGAGTTCAATCTCGGGAATCGCGAGGAAACCTCGGATCAAGTAGGGTGGGCTGGTGTTAGCGGAGCGGACAGAGACTCGCAGTGAACAGCACCGTCTCATCGGTTTCGTTTCGCGCTCCGTGAGAGACACCTCGGTCGTGCCGGATGACGCCCGGAGCTGCGATATGGGCTTCTTCTCCGTCGCGAACGACCGTCACTTCTCCCTCGAGGACGTGGAAGATATTCGTCGAGTCATCGTGTTCGTGTGGGTCGAGTGCAGCCCCGGACCCCAGAGCGAACAACTTGACCAGTACGTCGTCTGCAACGACGAGTTCAGCAGTTGCTGTCTCACCGGGCGCGGGGTCTAGCTCCGAGGCTGCGTCATGATAGGTGTCGAGACTCATCTGACTGTTATGTTGGGGTCGCATCCTCAAAAGAAGTCGTCTCTCGGCGACCGGTCCGGGCAAGACAGATCACGGCACCTGATACCAGAACTCTCGTATTAAATCGCGGTGCAGATGTCACCGTGCCCGTCGGAACAGATATCGCCGGAGTCAGTTCCACGTCCACCGGGAATCCAGCGCATAGCGGTAGAGACCACTGATGAAGATCGCCCCTCCGTTGGCGACCAGATAGAACACACCCAGCCACTCGACGAACACCGTCAGAATACCCAGTTGGATGGGGATCGAGGTGCCACGGACGAGATTGGTTTTCACCAGCCCGACCAGATAGGTGGCCCGTGTGGTGTGTTGGGAGGCTCGGAAGGTCCAAGCGTTGTTGAGGAGGTACGAAAGGACGATCGTGATCTCGATAGCTATCGCCGCTCCGATCCGATACTCCAGATTGACAACGTCGACGAACGCCCACAGGAGCACTTGTTGGACGCTGGCAGCCAGTGTGCCAACCAGAAAAAACCGCTGTAATCGGGGAGCGACTAGCCGGTCAATGAGATCCTGGAAGCGGGCGGGGATCACCGGTACCCAAGCGCCTCCAACCGTGCAGAAAGATCGGCGTTCACCTCTTTGCCCGGCGCCTCCGGAGTGTGTTCTTGCAGAGACTGGTGATGTCGTCTAGCCACCGCACCGAATTCGTTCATCACTTCGCGGGCCTCGGGAGACGGGTCAACAGCGCGGTCGTCCTGCTGTGCAGGGTCTGTCGGCCGGTGATACAGTTCGGCGACACCCGTCTCGGCGTGTTCGATATACGTCCACTCTTTGTCACGAACGCTCACGAGTAATTCACCGTCGTCGAGAGACCGCGGGATCGGCTGTTGAGTCACTTCCTCACCGCGGACCGCCACCGAGACGACCGGGTCGGCGGGATCGGCGTCAGAATCAGGGTCCGGAGCGAGTGGGCCATCACTCATCGCCGGGAGCACAGAGCCGCGAGTCCAGTCTGGAGCAGGGTCAACACCCAACAGATCCGTCACCGTGGGCGGGATTGCATCGAGTCCAGTCGGACGAGCAATCCGCTGTGACTGCCCGTCCGGGGTGGAGATAATCAATGGAACCCGAATCAGTTCGTCGTACAGTTTCGGATAGTGAGCAAGATGGCCGTGGTCTTGGAATTCCTCGCCGTGGTCGCCGGCCACGACGATTGCTGTCTCGTCGGCGATTCCGGCGGTTGACAGCGCCTCACGGAGCCGCCCGACACTAGCGTCGATCTGCCGGACGGCTGCTTTGTAGAGGGTGCGCAACTCATCAAGTGTCCGCTCGTCGACGGTTCGGCCCAGACCCGTTCGGACGTGCGCGTGCAGCATTTGATGAGTGCCGAGCCTGTCTTCGGATACTTCACGGATGTATCGCGGGGCCGGGACGTACGGCGTGTGAGCGTCCATATAGTGTACCCACAGGAAAAACGGCGACGAGGTGTCGTCGATGAACTGCTTGGCTGCAGACTCGACGTCAAACATACGGGAGGCGTCAAGAAACGGGCGATCGGTCGACTTCCGACCGAGCCAGGATCGGAGTCGGCGGACGGGTGATGTGGCTAATTGGATCCACGCTTCCACGGTTGGGTGTGTCGCAAGATACCGACTGTACAGATCTGAGCCAGTGTCGGCGACAAACGGTTCGAACTGATCGAACCCCTGGTCGTACCCCCAGTGTGACGTGAGAAAGCCGTTCGCCGCGTTGAACCCCGCCGTCGTGATGTCGGAGGTCGTGTCCGCCTCCGAGAGGACCGACGCGAGTGTCGGCGATTGGTCAACGCCGATCTGACCGGAATCTGCAAATACTGGGCGCGCCCCCAGAATCGACGGGAAGGAAAATGGTGTCCAGTTGCCCGTCGCGAACGCGTTCTCGAATACCGCGCCGTCGGCTGCCAATGAGTCCAACACCGGGGTATATTGAGAGTCAGCGTAAGCACCGACGGCGTCAGCCCGGAGCGAATCGATCGTGACGAGAACGACATTACTCGCCGGTGTGTTCCCACTCATTCTCCACCCACCATCGAGTCCAGATATCCTGGCCGTTGACCGGTGACACAATCTCGATAGGGAGGAAGTGGTATCGATGCCTGGCCGCTGATAGTCTGTTTTCGCATAGAGTCGACCCTCCAACGCACGCTTCGGATGTACTGAGAAACGACGGGTTAGCTTCTTTATCGTTACGGTCTCCTGTGCAGCCGCCATTCTCGGGCCAATTATACGAGTGTAGTCAGAGAGTGTGACGGTAGGTGCGGGGTGAGACCTCGCCGAGACCGGGCCTCTTGATGGACACGTAAGTGAGTGTCTGAGCGAACCCTCGGAGGTCAGCTATCGCCGGAGGCTGCTTTATCGACGAGTTCCTCGGCGACGATGGTCGGCTCCATCAGATTCGGGTCGATCGCCAGGTCTGCGACCCCTTTCATTGACTCCGGGAGAGAAAATTCCGAATACGCGACCGCCTGTACCTCTGCATTGAGTTCTTTTGCCAGAGGGATTCCCGTCGCCTCCGTCACATCGGTGAGGACGAACGTGTCTGCAGTTTCGATCCCGGCGGAACGCAGACTCGAGGTAGTGACAGGGCCTGGAATCTGCGTGACGGTGGCCCCGGCTTCGTCCAGAGCGGGGCCGATTTCGGGCGTATCGGGACCGGCAACGATCACATTACTCATATTCGATTGTCGCTGGTGGTTTGTGGGTGATATCGTAGACGACCCGGGCGACATCGTCATTTTGCCCGGTGATTCGGCTCTGAATCCGCTGGAGCGTCTGCCAGTCGATCTCTTGAGCGCGAGCAGTCATTCCGTCGCGAGACTCGACAGACCGTACCGCCACTACCCAGCCGTGAACCCGGTTGTCACCTTTCACGCCTGTTGCCTTCCCGATGACGGCCGCGAACGCCTGCCAGGGTTCATACTCTGTGAGTTCGTCTTCTACGACTGCACAGGCGTCACGTGCCACCGCAGCCTTCTCACGAGTAACCTCGCCGACGACTCGCACCGCCAGTCCGGGGCCAGGAAACGGCATCCGCTCGGAAATGACGTCATCTAACTCAAGTGAACGGGCGACATCTCGTACTTCGTCTTTGTAGAGGTCACGGACCGGTTCGACGATCCCTTCAAACTCGATTCGTTCGGGAAGGCCACCGACGTTATGATGAGATTTGATCCCGCCTTCAGATTCGATTCGGTCGGGGTAGATCGTCCCTTGGACGAGGTAGTCGGCACCGACTTCGTCTGCTTCCCGTTCGAACTCTCGGATGAACTGTTCGCCAATCACCTCTCGTTTCCGCTCGGGGTCGGTCACCCCTTCGAGGGCGCCCAGAAAGCGGTCTGTCCCGTCCACGATCTCGAGCGTGTCCATGAACGCGAACGTCTCACGAATACCCGCGGTTTCGTCTTGCCGCATCAGTCCAGTGTCGACATACACCGGAGTGAGTTGGTCGCCCAGCGCCCGATACGCGAGCGTGGCCGCGACAGACGAATCCACACCGCCAGACAGTGCGATGACGGCGTTAGCTTCGCCCACGCTCGCGCGGATTTCCTCGACTGCGTCTGTCACGAACGCCTCAGCGTCCACCATCAGACCGGCACCCCCGGGGTGGTATCCACGCTGTCGAGCACCGCTTCCACCAGCGCGACAAAGGGTGGACTCGCCCGGTCAGGCCGCGAGCGGAACTCTGGATGAAACTGCGTCCCGAAAAAGAAGGGGTGATCGCCCCGCTCAAGAATCTCCATCCGGCGGCCGCTCTGGCCGGAGAAGACGAGCCCCTCCGACTGGAGACGGTCGATGTACTCGGGGTTTACTTCGTAGCGGTGGCGGTGTCGCTCCGTGCAGCCGCGGTCACCGTACACGGCGTGTGCGAGACTCCCCGATTCGATGGCGGTTTCGTGCACCCCCAGCCGCATCGTCCCGCCAAGGTCGTCAGTGGTTTCCTGGTCGGGCAGCAGGTCAATCACCGGATATGACGTGTCGGCGTCAATCTCGGCAGAGTGAGCCCCCTCTAGACCCACCACGTTTCGGGCGTGTTCGACGACGGCCAGTTGGAAGCCCAGACACAGCCCGAGGAACGGGACATCGTGTTCACGTGCGTATCGGATCGCCTCGATTTTCCCCTGCGTGCCCCGAGAGCCGAACCCACCCGGCACCACGACCGCGTCGGACTCTTCGAGTCGGTCAGTGTGGGTGGCTGCCATCTTGTCGGAGGCAACCCACCGAGTGTTGATCTGGACACCAGTTTGGATTCCGGCGTGTTTCAGCGATTCGTGGATCGACATGTACGCGTCTTCAAGCCCGTACTTGCCCACCAGCGCCACGTCGATCTCGCCGGTGCGGTCTTTCGTGACCAGTCGCCGCCATTCCGACGAGCGGTCCGCTTGAGGGACCGCCTCTGCGGTCAACTGGAGCCGGTCCATCACGTACTCGTCGAGACCCTCCTCTTCGACTCGGAGCGGGACCCGATAGATGTCTTTCACGTCGGGGTTGGAAAACACCGCTTCGGTGGGAACGTCGCAAAATAGCGCGATCTTCTCTCTCGTTGACGGGTCAAGGGGGTCTTCGGAACGACCAACGAGGACATCTGGCTGGAGCCCGATCGAGCGCAGCTCTTTCACACTGTGTTGTGTGGGTTTGGTCTTCTGCTCGCCGTTTTGAGAGTACGGCACCAAAGTGACGTGGGTGAACAGAATGTCGCCATCGTCTTGTTCATGTGCGAACTGCCGGAGTGCCTCCAGGAACGGCATCGATTCGATATCGCCGACCGTTCCACCCACTTCGACAATACAGATATCGGTCCCCTCGGCGGCCTCTCTAATCCGCCGTTTGATATCGTCGGTGACGTGAGGGATGATCTGGACGGTCTTGCCGAGGTACTCACCAGCCCGTTCACCCTCAATTACCGACTGATATGACTTGCCAGTCGTGATGTTGTGGTCAGAGGTCATATCCTCGCCGAGGAATCGCTCGTAATTCCCGAGATCGAGATCCACCTCGGCACCGTCTTTTAGGACGTACACTTCACCGTGTTCGAACGGGTTCATCGTCCCAGCGTCGACGTTGAGATACGGGTCGATCTTGACGGCAGTCACGTCGAAGCCAGCGTTTTTCAGAAGTCGGCCCACGCTGGCGGCCGTGATTCCCTTGCCCAGCCCAGACATTACCCCGCCCGTGACGAAGATGAACTTCCGACCTAGCGTCGGATCGTAACCCGTGTTGGGTTCGGTCGGCATACTGTGGGTGCGAGAGGGCCTATCAAAACCGTTTCGGAGCAGCCCTCCGAACCCAGCGGAGAATACCGGTGGTTTCAGGCTGGCGGTGGTCATCATGTTATGCATGGAATCTACGTTCGACCGACTTGGCTACGGGACCTACGAACTCGACGATCCCGACGAGTGCGTCTCCGGGGTCGCGCATGCGATCGACACTGGGTATCGCCACATCGATACCGCACAGATGTACGAAAACGAAAGCGACGTTGCCAGCGGGATCGAGCAATCGGCACTGGACCGCGAGGACGCGTTCGTCGCGACAAAACTGTCTCCCGGCAACCTCGGATACGATGATGCTATCCGGACCGCCCGCAAGAGTCGTGACCGTCTCGGCGTCGACACAATCGATTTGCTGTACGTTCACTGGCCGATCCGTTCGTACGACCCCGCGGAGACACTGCCCGCGCTGGACGAGTTGGTCGAGGAAGGCGTGATCGAGCACGTCGGATTGTCGAATTTCCGGCCCGACCAGTTAGACCGCGCCCGAGAGAGCCTCGACGCGGGTATCTTCGCTCACCAAGTGGAGTGTCATCCGCTCCTCCAGCAGGACACGCTGCGTGAGTACGCCCGTGAAGACGATCACTGGCTGGTCGCGTACTCGCCCATCGCCCGCAACGAAGTGGCCGACGTGCCATTACTCCAGGCAATCGCCGCCGATCACGACGCGACACCTGCCCAGGTGAGTCTGGCGTGGTTGTTGTCGAAAGAGTCGGTCGCGCCGATCCCCAAGGCGGCTGCACACGACCACGTCACGCAGAATTGGGCGGCCCGAGACCTGGAGCTAACGCCCGCTGAAATCGACCAGATCGACGCGCTCGATCATCAAGAGCGGGTCGTCGATTTCGACGCCGCTCCGTGGAACCACGTCGAGGGGTGACACCGTGTCAGAAGCCGTCGTCCTCCCAGGTAGCCGCGATATCAGGGCGAGACTCGACCGAGCTATCGAGGAGAGTGGCCGACCACGCGATGATGGTGCCGATCCCAGTGCTGGCGCCAGTGTTGGGGCTAGTGGAGAGACAGACACGAACACAGACAGACAAACAAAGTCAGGGGTAACCACACCGACAGAGACAGAATCAGAAGCAGATGCAAACGCGGCTGTCAACCCAGGAAGGCAAGATAGCCGCGATGAATCCACAAGCGGGGTGTCCACCAGCGCGTGTGTCGTCGCTTGCCCACCGCACCCTCAACACGGCGGCCACCGTGGTGACCGCCGGTTGACAGCGGTCAGCGAGGCACTCGTAGAGCGAGGGATCAGTTGTCTCCGATTCGGCTACGGTCCCTGGGACGGCGGTCACGGCGAGACGGCCGATGCCGGGGTAGCGCTAGAATGGGCGCGAGACCACTTCGACAGTATCGGGCTTTTCGGGTACTCGTTCGGGGGATGTATCGCACTCGTGACGGCTAGCAGCCAATCAGCACTCGACGCGACGGCGGCGCTCGCGCCGGCCGCCCAGATCGACTCCGAACTCGACGCGGTGTCAACACTCGAGAAGATCGACGGTCCGCTTCAGGTGGTCTCCGGGAATCAGGACACGACCGTCGAGTGGGAGCCCATCGTCGAGCGAACCCGGGAGATAGGCGGCACTGTGGTCGAAGTACCGGCTCGGCACTCCTTCCGTGGACACGAGACACAAGTGGCTAATGCTGTTGGCGACTTCTTCGGACGAACTCTCGACGACTCGCGTCACGGGTGATAGAGAAGCCAATCACGGTGAGTGGCCATTCGGTCGGAGACCCGACGTGAGTGACACACCGGCATCGGTCCCAGGCCGTGTGGATTCCTCGCTGTGGTCGTCGGTCGACCGTGTCGATGGATTTGCACTGTCGAGATTATTGATCATCTGTGTCGAGCTATTACTCGTCAGGGGAACTGCTCGGGCGGGCGCCGGTGGTCGGTTGCTTGCTCGAACCCGTATCCTAGTTCGATCAGCCGTGGCTCGGCGAAAGGCCGGCCCAGCAGTTCGACTCCGACGGGAATCTGGTCGTCTGTGAACCCAGCCTGCATCGTCAGTGCTGGGAGCCCGCTGTGGGCAGCTCGTTCACAGCGCATCTCGGAGAAGGGCTGCTGCTCGGGAATCGGTGCTGGAAGGACCGTCGATGGTGGATAAAGAACTGCATCCAGATCGTTTTCAACGAGACCGGCAATTATTTCGGTGCGGATCGTGTCCCGTCTGGCGAGCGCGCGGAGGTACTCGAGATTCTCGTCGAGATCGCCTCCGTCACGGTCGAGAACCCCTGCCTCCCGAATCCGGCGCTCGATGCTGGGCGCTATTTCGCCGGTCTCGACGAGTTCACGCAGCGAGTCGACCGGTGTCTCAGATCTGTCGGCCAGATACGCGTCAAAATCGCGGGCAAACTCCATACTGACCACCCGGGCAGCCTCGACGAGGTCGTCGTCCACGAGGGTGATATCGTCGACGAGAGTTGCCCCCGCCGCGGCCATGTCCTCGATTGCCCGCTCGGTCACCGCAGAGATACGCGTTGCCGTGTCTGCAAGCTGGGTATCGGGGTTGGTCACCTCGAATGCGTCCCGCAAGATTCCGATCCGAGCGCCGTCCAGGCCATCGGCGTTCAGATGTGATGTGTATCCGGCCTCAGGAACCTGATCGACGCCAGCAGCAGTGACTGGGTCAGCCGGGTCGAACCCAACCATTGCCTGAAGAAGCCGCGCCGCGTCGCCGACGGTTCGGGCGATTGGTCCCGCGGTGTCTTGAGTAATCGACAATGGGATCAGACCCGTCCGGCTCACGAGCCCGCGCGTCGGACGAATTCCGACAAGATTGGTGAACGCCGGCGGTGAGCGGACTGACGAACAGGTATCGGTTCCTGTTCCGATCGTCGCAAGGTTGGCTGCAAGCGCCGCCGCTGTGCCACCGCTGGACCCCGCCGGCCGACGGTCCAGTGCGTACGGGTTGTGCACCTCTCCACCGAGTGAACTCACGGAATCGACACCGAACGACAGCTCCTGTAAGTTCGCCTTCCCGACGATCACTGCTCCCGCCGCTCTGAGTCGCTCGACGACGACAGCATCACAGTCGGGGACAAACTCCGCGAGTGGCGAAGACCCAGCCGTGGTGGGCATGTCTGCGGTGTCGTGGTTGTCTTTGACAAGTGTCGGAATCCCGTGGAGCGGGCCAACAGGGCCGTCAGTCTCGAACGTAGCATCCAGACGCCGGGCTCGCTGTATAGCGTTGTCGTTCACCGAGATGACGGCGTTAAGCCGGTCGTCGTACGCCTCGATCCGCGAGAGATACGCCTCGACGAGTTGTTCAGCCGTCACTGCTGACGACTCGAATGCCGAGTGAACGGCCTCAATCGTCGTTTCTAGAAGGTCGAACCCGTCCCCCACCTCATGATGAACCATTCGCTATTCCAGACGTGGACTGCCATGATAGTGGTTTGGCTGGATGCTGAGCTGTGAACCGCCGGCTCCTGACTCACTCCCACCAACCGGAGAATACGTGGATGAATTTACATGAAAGGGTTCAAGACGAACTGCGGCGACAGTGACGCATACGCAGTGTGACAAGATACTTGTAAAGACTCACCTCATGAAGCAATTTCTCAAGTACGTCATGTACCGCGAAGTGTACAGGGCGATCCGCCAGGCCGGCACGGACAGCGATTCCGGGTCAAGCCCGAGCCAGTCGGGAGGGTCGCGAGACACCGGGTCACCGGAGTCGGTTGATGAACTCCCGGTTGACGAGGGACCGGTCGAGTCTGAACGCGAGTTACGGGCAGTTCTCCAGCAGATGGACCCGTACGATTTCGAGCATTTTGTCGGCGATATCTGGGACCGGATGGGGTGGCGAACAACCGTCTCCTCGGCCTCAGCAGACGAGGGCGTAGACGTGATCGCTCGCAAGAGCGAGCCGTACGACCAGACCACACTCATCCAGGCTAAGCGATACGGGCCTAACACGACCGTCGGGTCGCCGGCGATCCAGCAGTACGCCAGTCTCGACCAACAGATCGACGGCGCTGACGAGGTCGTCGTCGTGACGACGAACGAGTACACGTCGCAGGCTCGTGATCTGGCGGAGCGGCTCAACGTGAAACTCATCAACGGGATCGATCTCGCCAGGATCGTCGCGGACGTCGAAGCTGCAGATCTCGTCGACGAGTATCTCGACTTCGTACACACCGTCGATTCTGAGGATTCTTCGGAACCTAACGGTGGTCACGCTACTACCGGCACACAGACGCCACTAGACACAGGCCCAGACACGGGCGGGGGCACGACCACGACTGAACACCTGCCCTCCAGCGGAGCTGACCCGCAGACAGAAACGGGCGGTAACGGAGATTCGACGACAGATTCCCCGGGAGTCCCAACCACGCTCTCGAAGGTGGCTATCGGACTGGGGATTCCGGGATGGGTGGCTGTTTTCTTCAGTGTCAACACGCTGTCGACGTCGGCGTGGGGAGTCAGTTTGTTTCTCGTCTGGTTTGGCCTCCCACTCGCGCTGTTTCTCGACGCGAGATACGTCCGACAATACGGCAACTGGCCGCGATACTGGTGGTTCTACGGGCTGGTCTCGTTCGTCCCGTTTCTAGGGGTCGTCCCCGCGAGCGTCTATTTGTGGCATCGACGGTCGGTCGATATCGGGACCGCCGGCTCCACATCGCCCGACACCGCAGCAACGAGTCAGCCACCCGTGGAGTCAGTATCTGGTGACGACCAGTCGGCAGTAAGCTCGGTGTCTGGCGACGACGACCCGGCTGTGAAGACAGCGTCAGCTGGTGAGGGAATACCGGCGGAGTCATCGCCGACAGACGGTCCCGCGGATGATTCCGACCAGGAATCGCGAGCCCGATCCCGACCCCGGGCAGACTCAGATTCCGTCTCGACACAGGCTGGCGCACAGCCGGAATCTACTCCCAACTCGGAGGATGCGACTAGAACGGAGCCGACGCCAGAACGGGCCCCCACCGAGACCACGATCAAGTACGGCGGCGAACAGGTGGCCGTTCTGACGGTCGAATCCACAGATGGAAATTACACGGCCGCCTACCGGGATGGTCGATTCAGTTCCGACGACGGCTCCGCGGAGGCGGGACAGATTTTCCTCTTTCAGGGCGGGGAACTCGAATTCAGCACACAGATCAGGCGACCGAATGCCTGTGCTGTCGCGACTGACGGGACCCTCGCGGTGGTCGACTGGAATGACTGGGGGGAGACGTTGTCCGGAACACTTCACGTGTTTGCGAGATCGGGTCATCGACTCGTGAATCACGAGTTTGACGCGAATATCGGCCCGGTCGCGCTCACGAGTGACGGCGAATACGTCGCCACCAGCACGTTCAATCCCGACTGTAGCACGTATCTATTCGAAACGGCCACCGGCGAACAGGTGCTTCGCCACGAGAATCACCACGGGAACGTCCAACGGTTGGCCTTCGACGAGCAAGACGGCAGACGTCGCGTGCGTCTCAGTGATCCCGACGCTGATCTCGGCGCCAGCGCCGAATCGGCGTACACAATCGATTTCGGCGGACACGTTGTGTGGAAGAGTGACGCACTCAGACGACAGGATCAGCTTGATGAACTCCTCCGCGATAGTGAGACAGCCAGTCCTCGGAAGTCTCTGACACTCCTGTCCGAGGCAATGGAGCTGACCTCGGAACCGTACGAGGAACAGACTGTGGCCCATCAGATTGCGGAGACGCATCAGGAACTCGCCGAGGCGACTAGACGGGGCCGGAAAGACGACACGGATGCACAATTAGAACACCTGGAGGCGGCGGCCAACCACTATCGGCAGACACTCCCCCGATACGCAGGCAAACGTGGGCTTGCAGACGTTATCCGGCGGCGAGGAAAAGTACAGTTGTCCGCAGGGGACACGTCGGCGGCTCGGGAGAGCTTCCAAGAGATTGCCGCGCTCGAAGACGAATACGGTGGCCGGCTCCTCACCGAGGCAGACCAGCAGCGACTCGACAGACTCTAACAGTCTTACAGACGAGGTGACTTCTCCTCTGGCTGGTCGTCGTATCCTGTCCCGTCAGTAGAATCACTACCCGGCCGGTGAAGTCGGTGTCAGAACGTTCATTCGGCGCCTGCAGGATCCAGGTGTCAGGGTAGTCGGCATCAGCAGACCGTCAGTTCGGCGCTCGGGCGGCGGCAGGCCGTCCCCAAGGTTCTCCCGGGGCGACGGTCGTCAGATCACGGAGGGCAAGACCCTGCTCAGGAATTCAGTGATCGGAGGTTATCTGGAGGTTCCCGACACACCCAAATCGGTCGCCTCCGTGGGATATTGTATGCCCCGAACCGGCAAGATCTCCAAGTCGGTGTTCGATACCGTGATTGCCCCGCGACTCGGGGCCGACCGCGAGGATGTCCGGCTCGGGCCGCAACACGGGGTCGACTTTGGCGTGATCGAGGTCGGTGACCAGGCGGTCGCACTGGCGACGGATCCGATATCGATCCTGCCTGACCTCGGGTTGGAGCGAGCGAGCCGGTTTGCCGTGCGAATCGTGCTGGCCGACGTCGCAGTCTCGGGACTTGACCCGTCTCATCTCACGATCAGTTTCAGCCTCCCGCCGACAATGACAGACGAGACGTTCGCCAGTATCTGGACGGCGATTCACGAAGAGTGTGCAGCCCTCGGAATCGAGGTCATCACGGGTCACACCGCTCGATATGCCGGCTGTTCGCTCCCCTGGGTCGGCGCGGCGACTGCCCTCGCTATCGGGGAAACCGACGCGATACTCCGTCCCGATGGGGCTCGCGTCGGCGACAATCTCATTATGACGACCGGCCCAGCCGTTGAGGCGACTGCGGTGCTGGCATCGCTGTTCCCCGAGGCTATCGACTGTGCTGACTCTCGTCTCGCTCGTGTGGCGGCAATGCTGGACGAGTTGGACGTTGTTCGGGACGCGCGTGCTCTGTCTGCAATCGAGGGGGTGCGGGCAATGCACGATATTACCGAGGGCGGCCTACTTGGCGGCTTACATGAGATGGCTCGCGGTGCCGGTGTGCAGTTCGACATCGACACTGACCGGGTCCCGAGCGACGACGATGTCGTGGCCATCTGCTCGTGTCTCGACATGGACCCGTGGCGAGCGACGAGTTCCGGGTCGATGGTCGTTGCCGTCGAGCCTCACGCGACCGCATCCGTTCTCGCCGCGCTTGACGATCGAGAAACGAGGGCCGCAGTGATTGGGACAGTCGAGTCTGGCGGTGGTGTCGTCGTCGATGGCGACGCTACAGGGCGACCTACCGCGGATTCCTCGTGGCCCGTCTACGAGGCACTCCTAGAGGCGACAGATGAATCGTCCCCGGAGTGATCGATAGCGAGCGCAAGCCCCACTCATAAGGCCGAAGAGGATGCCAATCGATACGTCATACGGTAGTCGCGGAACGGTGATTGATTGTCTCGTTTGAGTTTGTCAATGCGGGACGGTCTGGAGGCACGGGCACAGGAACGGGAACGGTCACTCTGGGTCAGGTAAACAGAAACAGAAGCACCGAAATGGCAGTAACAGCCATGGCAGAAGCCACCGCGAGTGCCCCGCCCATCTGGATCATCGCATTCGCATGAGAGGCAAGTGATTCCGTCCGGTCGTTCCCGAAGACAGTCACCTCGGCCCGGTTGGTCACCATCCCGGCCTCAACCGGCTCGAGATCGGCAATCGCGTCGTCTAAGAGTCCGACTACGAGAGAGCGTAACTCGGTCATCTCAACTCGCTCGCCCACCTGATTCGACGCGTCGACGCTGTTGACGACGTGTGTGTCTGTCGTGAGGATCTCCGCGTTAGTGACGTGCTCCTGGACGGCATCTACGAGTGTGTCACGGAGTCCAGGTTCCATATTATTCCCGTCGACGAGAACGTACGCTGTCTGCTGGTCGCCCACCTCGGTGACCGCGACCCGGACCCCAAGCGGCCCGATCCCGTCAGTCGAGTCCCAGCTGGTTCGGTCCCAGGCGACACCCATCCGGAGCGGCGAGCGTGGGGCGTCGGCTAATGTCTCACCAACCTGACCAGCGCCCTCGATGAGGTCGAACGACCGCTTGGAGCCCGGAACGACGTGGCCTAGATTCTCGCCATTCAGCCCGTCACTACAGTTGTGTGCGTCCGCGAGCATGACGGTTTCCAGTCCGCTGTGGCGTGCCTCGGCAGCTGCTGAGAGCCCGACCGCATACTCCACGTCATCGGCGAATGCCGGCGCGTAACTGGCGGTGACGAACGCACTGTCGCCGAACGCCTGTGCCAGCAACGTCGCCTCGCCCTCGCCGTGCCGGACGCTCTCGGTCGCGCCGCTACGGTAGGTCATGTCATCCATTGCGTCCGCGGCGGTATCGAGAAGCGTCTCAACCTCGCGGGAGGTGACGAGGTTGAAGTCGTGACCTGCGGTGGCGTGTGGCGGGAATGCGAGGCCGTCCGCCTGGCTCGCGATCTGGGCTGGGAGATTACCACCGCCGATCTCACCCATCGGGCCAGGATGAACCATCGGCAGCACGAACCGGGCTTTCTCCCCGGTTGAGCCACGGAACGAGAGAACAGTGACTGGGACAACAGCCTCCTGCCCGATCGCCTCGAAAAACTCCTCAAGTTCGGTCGTTCCGTCGGCGACATAGCCGACGAATCCGCGAAGGAAATCGAGAACCGACACCTCCATCGACCGCTGCCAGGGGCGGTCAATCACTTTGATGAACCCGATCACGGCACCGGCGTACAGCAGACACATCCCACCCAGCAATAGAAAGTCACTCGGGACGATCACCAGCAGTTCCTCGGGGGTGTCTTCGGGCCGTGACAGGTACGACCGAGCAATAGGCCCCCCGATTTCCAGATAGCGAGCCGTTCCAGTGTACACGAACAGTAACACTCCGGCGCTGACCGTCTGGACACTCGCGGGAATACTTGCGCGAAGTGGCGATCGATGAGAGACAGCCATCACGACGAGTAATCTGAGCCCGAACACGGCTGCGAGCGCCGCGAACAACACGTCGAAGACGAACCCCTGACCCAGTCGCGGGACGAGTGCCGACAACAGCCCCACGAGGACGAGCCCGCCGACGACGAGGAGTTCACACACCAGCGCGAGTAGCGACGCCTGATCCGGACTGAGCCGGCCGCCGAGTCGGCCGTCGATATACGGGGTGACACCGCTGGCTATCACCGTCGGGACGGCAATAAAGAAAATCCCCATCCAGGCGTCTTCTAGGATGAATCGCGAGTCAAACGACGCTATCCCAGCAAGAGCAGCGATAATAACCGTGAACAAGACACTTGAGTACCAACTGGGTGCACGAAAGATAACCCGCGAGAGAGCGGCCAGATCGCCTTGTGTCGCGGACATGCGTAATCGTGTCTTATCGTTTAATTCTATTTGTAGTTACTCTAATCAATCGGTTTTAGCTGAATTGAGGCGCTGTATCCCCTCCCTGCTCGCGCCTCCCGTTCGGTCGGCGCTCGCTGAGGAAGGGGGCTTAGCGCCTATACACGGCTAAATTCACCACAGAGAAGCCATACTGTCGGCCAACAGATACAAGTCGATGAATCGATCACAAGGAATTTATGAAATGTGAAGACTGTGACACCGAACTCGACACCATCGTCCCGAAGGCCAAGTTGATGTTTCGAGCCGTGTACCAGTGCCCTGATTGCGGGGGGCGACGACTTCGACGTGGTGCACCGGACGGATAGACGCTGACCAGATAGTCACGACGATGGGATTGCGTGGTCAATCGCTCCGAGACGCAGGGAGTGATGGGCTTCGTGAGGAGTTCAACAGCCCGATATGGGGCTGACGGTCAGTCCATCTTCATACAATCGGGCCGATGCAGAGAGAGTGAAATATTCCATCCGCGAGAATGAATGGTGTCGGTACATATTTTTGCTCTAAGGCTCGATAGCGAATATCATGTATGAGGAGATACTTGTGCCGACCGACGGTGGACCGGATGCGGGAGCGGCAGTGGCGCACGCGATAGAA
>KI543231.1:20682-38979 GCA_000496235.1 uncultured archaeon A07HR60 | reverse complement strand
AGCGCGAGTAGCGACGCTGATCCGGACTGAGCGGCCGCCGAGTCGGCGTCGATATACGGGTGACACCGCTGGCAATCACGTCGGGACGGCAATAAAGAAAATCCCCATCCAGGCGTCTCTAGGATGAATCGCGAGTCAAACGACGCTATCCCAGCAAGAGCAGCGATAATGACCGTGAACAAGACACTTGAGTACCAACTGGGTGCGCGAAAGATAACCCGCGAGAGAGCGGCCAGATCGCCTTGTGTCGCGGACATGCGTGATCGTGTCTCATCTTGTAATTCTATTTGTAGTTACTCTAATCAATCGGTTTTAGTTGAATTGAGACGCTGTATCCCCTCCCTGCTCGCGCCTCCCGTTCGGTCGGCGCTCGCTGAGGAAGGGGGCTTAGCGCCTATACACGGCTAAATTCACTATAGAGAAGTCATACTGTCGGCCAACAGATACAAGTCTCCAAATCGATTATAAAGTGGCCATGGAATGTGAAGACTGTGACACCGAACTCGACACCATCGTCCCGAAGGCCAAGTTGATGTTTCGAGCCGTGTACCAGTGCCCTGATTGCGGGGGGCGACGACTTCGACGTGGTGCACCGGACGGATAGACGCTGACCAGATGATCACGGCGATACGGATACCGTGGTCAATCGTTCCAATACACGGGGAGCAATAGGCCTCATAAGGAATTCAGTAGCCCGTAGCGAGGCTGACGGTCAGCAGTTTCATGCAATCGGGCCGATGCGGTGAGGGTCAACAGCCTCGGGGTCAAGCCCCGAGGCTTGCCGGTGGACTCCCGTTCTAGCCGAGCAACTCGGCAGGCGTGTAGTCGCCATTCACGTTCAACGTCCCTGACTTGAGGGCCAGTTGACTGGTGGCCCATCCATCACGAGACTTCTGCCCGCGGTGGATATGGCCGCAATATCTGACGGCGATATTCTTCGCTGCGTTGTAATCGGCATTTGCCTCGTATCCACAATCCTGACAGTTGAACTGCTTATCGTCACGGTTGTCCTCGTGCGTAAACCCACAGTGCGAGCACCGCTGGCTCGTATAGGCTGGATTGACGAAATCCACGAACAACATCGTTGGTTCAATCTTGTAATCCACGAGTTCCACGAACTTCGCGTAGGCCCACTGCTGGAACTTACTGCCGTTAGCGATGGTTTCGCGGATGTGTTCAAGATTCTCGAAAATGATGCCGTTCACATCTGCGTTGTGAGCTTCCGCGATAAGTTCGTTCGCTCGGTTGTGCAACCAACCCAGCGACCACTCGGTGAACTACCCCACCCTACTCAGCCGCTGTCGCGGCTTCCGTGAGGGTGGGGCTTCCTGTTTCCAAGACACGCTTTCCATCCACAACGTCGGCACCGTCCGACGAGGTGAACAGAGGGAGCGCAGTCTCCACAGGCGTTACGGCTTCGGACTGTCCCAGTCCTCGCTTTTCAAAACCACGAGACAGGACATTGATCGCTGCATTCGCATCTCTATCTATCTCAAACCCACAGGCAGGGCACGAGTGCTCACGCACCCACAACGGCTTATCCGACTCAACACCACACGAGGCACACTCTTTCGTGGTGCCCGCTGGCTCGACCGCAACAAAATGCGTTCCTTCACGCTTGCAGTTGTATTCGAGCAATGTGGTGACCGTCTCCCACGCTGCTGAGGCCGTGTTCTGACTGTTGCCAGCCGATTCCAGCATCGGCTTCACATTCACATCCTCGACAGCCACCAAGCCATACTCGGTGGCGTAATACTTCGAGAGCTTGTGCAGGAAGTCGCGCCGCTTCCGCCTGACTCGCTGGTGACACTCGGCTACTCTCAGCCGTTGTTTCTCCCAGTTGTTCGACCCGTGCTGTTTTCGTGAGAGCGACCGTTGCTCACGCTTGAGGCGCTCTCGCTCATTTTTGAGGTCAAGAGAACCAACAGCACGTCCGTCCGTGTCGTGAGCGTATTTGAGAATGCCTACGTCAATGCCGACGCAACGGTCAGGATTCTCAGGCTTTGGTGGTTTTTCCCTGCCCTCCACAGCGAACGAGGCGTCCCACTCGCCCGTTCGTTCTTTCTTGATACTGACCTCTTTGACGGTGACAGAGTCAGGAATCTCACGGTGGACAGTGATGGGAATATCACCAATTTTGGAGAGTGAGAGGACGGTCTGGCCGTTCTTCTTGTCGAACTCGAAGCCAGACTGAACGTACGTGAAGCTCCTGAACTCGCTTGGCGATTTCCAGTTGAGGCTCCCGACGTTGTAGCCGTTCTCTTTGAGTTGTGAAAGGGCTTTCACGCTGTCTTCGATGCGCATCACGGCGGCCTGTGCTACCGTCGAGTACAGGTCGGTGAGGTTGTCCCACCAGTCTTTGAGGTCTGGGAGTTCGTCACGGACTTGCCTGACTCGCTGGTTGAGCGTCCCTGCTGAGTGAGGGATTTGTTCGAACTCGGTGAGAGCGTGGTTATACAGTTGCCGACAGGTATCACGATAGTAGTCCAGCTTCTCGCGCTGACTTTCGGTCGGGTGAAGTCGATACCTGTAAGCGTAGTGCATGGGTTATTCGTTTGATTCTGTGGTTCGAACGATTTTCACGTCTGCGCCACGCCATCGCTTGGGAACGAGGACGTGAGCGCCGTTCCCAGTAGCTTTCACTTCTCCGTCGATGACTTCGTGGCCTTCGATTTCGTGTCTATCCATCATCAAGGTGTAGACATTGTTGAAACTTGAAACTGTCGGTTCGTGGGCCTGTGGGTTGGTAATAAGATAGTGTAAGATAGATGATAACGGCGCTGTATCCCCGCCCTACTCGCTCCCGGTGGTCGCTCCGTGAGGACGGGGGCTTAGCGCCTGCGAACTGCTAAACGTACTCCCGATGGAGTTGATGGTGAGGTGTGCTGACCGCGTTCCTGTCTGTTGCAGTCTGGCGCGGCGTTGTTCGTACTGGTCGCGTTTGTGGTTCAAGGAGTCAGCACTGCCGATGAATGTCCCTGTTGAGGTGACGGCGAACGCGCCGGTCACGTTCAAGTCCACTCCAAGAACCGTTCCGTTCTTGTCGTGGTCGTCGGGTGACTCGGCTTCTTGACGTTTCGTGCGGTCAACCGCGTAGTCTGGGTTTTTCAGCGTGACGTGGAGGGAGAACGTGTCTTCCTGTTCGTCGTACTGGAGTGTGGCGCTTGAGGCATCCCAGTCGTTGTTTTCATAGTACCGACCGAATGGCGCCTCCTGCCTCTCGCTGTCCGGTGGAAGAACGTACTCAGCTCTGACTCTGCCGTTCGGTGTTGAGAGTGTCGCGTGGTCGGCATTGAATGTCGCGCTTCGTTTGTCGTAGACGACACTCCACGAGTTGAACGCTGGCTGGCTCGTCTTCTTGCCTTTCTTCAGTTTCTCGACACCACCTGTGACGGCATGGATAGCGCGTCGGATACCTTTCTGGACGAGGTTGGCAGTGAGGTCGGTTTCGTCGCGCAAGTCGTCGTACAGCGCGTCTTGTGTCTTACTCTTGCTGGTAGTGCAGTAGTCATCGTAGCGCCAGGCCCACTCACTTGTCCGGTTTGCACAGTAGAGAAATTGGTCTTTGGTCTGATGGAGGTCGCCACGACGCTGGTCGGGCACGTCAAGTTTGATGAGCACAGTCCGTCGCGGCGCGTCGTCGTCCATCGTAATTTACGTATTGATCTATCACGTAATAAATTCTTATACCACATGATGGGGAGTCGGCCTTGGTGTTGAGCGTTATTTGTGTCATCGAGAGTCGGCTTCCTCCCCGACCTCAAGGGTCGGGGCATCCGCCTCGTACCGCCTGTGAAATATTCGATCCGCGAGAACGAACGGCGTCGGTACATATTTTTGCTCTAAGGCTCGATAGCGAATATCATGTATGAGGAGATACTTGTGCCGACCGACGGTGGGCCGGCTGCGGGAGCGGCAGTAGCGCACGCGATAGAACTGGCGGCAAGTGAAGACGCTCGGATTCACGGGTTATTCGTCGTCGACGAAAGCCCGTACGCGTCCATGGGGAGTGGGGCCGCCGAGATTATCGAAACGATTCAGCAGGACGGAGAGCAAGCCGTTCACAATATTGCCGAGGAAGCCGACAGTGTCGGCGTTGACAGTACCGAGACGGTGGCCACCGGCGGGGCTTCCGAGCGAATCACCGAGTACGCCGATGAAAACGATATTGACGTGATCGTCATGGGAACGCACGGACGAGAGGGTCTTGATCGCTATCTGCTCGGATCTGTCACTGAGCGGGTCGTGCGATCGTCCGACGTGCCGGTCCTCACCGTTCGGGAAAATTCCGAAGAGTAACTCGCTGGGTACCGTAGATCGTATGACGGATTGCGGCACCGACTTCGGAGGCAGACGGTGAGAGTGTTCATCTCGCGGGGACGTGGCCGATTATTACTCCTCACCGGTGAAGACATGTGAACGGTGGCGACCGTACTCGGCCCGGCACGACCGGTAGCTGACCACGTCTCCTCCGTGGAGTGTCAGGTTTGATGTACGCGTCTCACTCGTCAAAACAGACTTCTAGCGAATAGTATCTTCACCCGCTGACGAGAACAAGGCTACCGGTTCTGGCGGAGACTGAGTCGTGTCAGGTGTCTTGTACCGACTTACTACTCTCTTATCCACCCTCTTCCGGCTCCCGTTTTTACAACACCGCGGTGCTCCCATATCGGGTGTTGCAGAGTGGCCGTGGCGTCCCAGCGTCAGACAGGACACGCGGGCACACAGCTTTATTTCACATCGGCAGTGTCGTGGCGTATACCTATGGAAGGTGACAGCACAGGCAGGTATATCCTCAGTCCCGCAGACGCGGCAGTGCTGATAACAATTCCAGTCACGCTCGCGGGACTCCACTTTTTGCTGTCAGACGGCATATACGGTCAGTTCGTATTCACCTTCGGTGATGCCAGCTCGTGACTGTGTGGACATCGGCGTTTCTCCACGGCTCTGTGTCGCATCTATATTCGAATCTCATCGGATACGGCATTGGAATCGGATTCGCGTATTACCTCTACGTGCAAGAGTTGGGGCGGCGACGACGGTTCTGGATCACTGTTGCTGCTTTATTCATCGTCGTTCCACCCGTTGCCACCGTGATCGATTATCTCGTATTGTACCGGTACGCTGGGTTGGTCGGAGTCGGAGCCACCTCAAGCGGATTCTCTGGGATAGTGAGCGCCCTTGGCGGAGTGATTTTCGCCGGGATGGGGGCGCTCGTGACCGAAGAGTACGACAGGGCGACCGGGACGAACACGATGCTACTCGTCTTGCCAGTGGCGCTTGGCGGGCTAGCAGCCGCGAACGGGATCATGACGCCCGCGATTGCTAGCTTGACCGGGATTGCTATCCTGCTGCAGGGAACCAGATTCGTCTCACCCGCCGACTTGCGCCACAGAACCCGACTCCATGCTCACCTGGCAGAACACACCGAGAATATCGCCCGAATCGGAGCCTACGGTGCCGTCGTCTGCGTTTTCTTGTACCTCATCCTGCCGGTCGAGTTCGTTCAAACCAGGGGTTTCACCAATATTCTCGCACACACCGTCGGATTCGTATCTGGCATCCGTGGGGCAATTCTCGTCGAGTCCATCAACTCTGGATAACCCTATGTGTGATCAGATGGGTGCACGAATAGAATGTGGTATTCTCGCGGGGGATCAGCATCTCTCGGGCCGGGCAGTGCCGATATCCGAGTGATCTTCAGTTGCGTTGCCGAAACGCCCAGTTGCGAGTTGTTCGGGATGGTGGGGGCGCAAATCTGCTCTCATCTGGACAACCGAGTGGTCAAGCGCCTCTTTGCAGGCACACGTGTGTTATGACACGAATTAATTACAACTTGACTCCAGTGGGTGATCGCTAGAGAACCGGGCGCGACGGGATTTGAACCCGCGACATCTTGGTTCGGAACCAAGCACTCTGTCCACTGAGCTACGCGCCCATACCTGTCAGTACCGTGTGACGGTGTTTAAGTTTGCACACTGGGCTCCGGGCTCAGAGAAAGTGCCTCAAGATCGAATAGAGTGAGAATCTTCGATTCTCGTCACGAGTCGTATCCAGCATACCGGGTCACGACGACTCTGTCTGGCCGCCGCCATCGGCTGCTACCCCCGTTGCCGTCGGCTGTTGGGTCTCATCCTCATCGACCACGCGGACCCACACCACCAGTGCTGCCGGTAGCACCAGGATCGATGCCAGATACGCGTACGTGATACTCAGAGCAGTCAGCCGGCCAAACTCTCCGAGAATCGGCGTGATCGCGAGGACCAACACGCCGATTCCCAGCGCCGTCGTGGCCATCGTTCCGGTGAGTGCCCCGCCGGTCCCCCGGAGCATGATATCGACGGCCTGCTGGGGGTCGCCTGTGGCCTCGTACTCGTCGTAAAACCGGTGAGAGACGTGCACGGCGTAGTCGACGCCGAGCCCGATCGTGATCGCGAGGATCGTCCCCGTGAGTGCGTTGAACGGGATCGCGAGCAGTCGCATCGTCGCCGTGAGCAGACACACCGCGACCAACACCGGGAACAGTGTCACCAGCCCCAGCGAGGCCCGTCCGACCAGGAGCCCGTACAGCGCAACCAGGAAGACCGACGACAGGCCCAGTGCGGCTGCGAGCGACAGCAGCGCCGACTGGAAGATCGTGTCGGCGACCGCCTGGAAGACGACGATCTGGCCGGTTGCGACCGCCTCGCCACGGTATCGCTCGGCGACTGCCCGAGCGTCGGCAGTGATCTGTTGGTCGGTGGCGTCACTTTCCACCTGGTAAACGACGCGCGTAGCACGATTGTCTTCCGAGAGGTATTCGTTGGTGAATCCTTCGTACCGCGAGGCACGGAGGTCACCGTAGATTCCCTCCAGGTTCCGGTTGGGTACCGGGGCCCCGATGCTGTTGGCGGCGACCCGCTCAGCGAACGCCTCGTCGTCTTCACGAAGCGCATCGATCGGATCCACGATACTGTCCGTCCGGGCTCGCCCGTCCCGCTCGACGAACGAGTCCGGCGGGTCTCTCTCGGCACGCGCCATCGACGCGATGGCGTGGCCGTCCGTCATTCTACCCTCGATATAGACAGTCACGGTGTCACCTTCGGCAGTTTCGAACCGCTCTGAGAGCAGATCGAGCGTCGCCGCGACAGTGTACTCGGCAGGCTGCATCGGCTCCGGGAAGTAGGAAATGTACGCCGCCTGTTCTTGTGGGGGCAGAAAGTCCTCGTCGTCGAAGGTGGTGTCCACACCGGCGCCGTACGAGGCGGCCCCACCGGTCACCAGCAACACCACCAGAAGGAAGACAACGGGCGCGTTCCCCCAGAGCTGACGCGTCCGGGGGAGAAACTCACCGAGTGTGGAGCCTTCTGCCCCGAGCGGAGTCTCTCCAAACGAAGGGATTCCGTTGTCAGCCCGCCACCGATCGATCGTCAACTTCGCGGCTGGCAGGAAGGCACCGAAGATGGCGAGTGTGAAGATGATCCCGACGCCTGCCACGATACCGAACTCCTGGATCGGCCCCAGGTTGCTGACCAGGTTCGCGAGAAAGCCGATGACGGTCGTCCCCGTGATGATCGAGTACGCGACGACCAACTGACCGGTAGCGGCACGCATCGCTTCGGCGGGGTCCTCGCCCGCCGTCCGCTCTTCACGATACCGATTCACGGTGTGGATTCCGAAGTCGATCCCGATGGCCAACAGCAGAACTGGCACCGCCACCAACATATCTGAAAACGGAATGCCTGCCCAGCCGGTGAAGCCGAACGTCCAGACGACAGCCAGTAAAAGGGCGAACCCGCCCAGCGCGAAGTCGAACGGGTCACGATAGGCCACAGCCAGCAGTCCCAAAATCACCACCAGTGTCACTGGAACGACGATCGACAGCGAGTCGAACACGACATTCTGGAACTCATCATCCAGAATGCCGCTGCCAAAGACGGTAATGTCGCCATCAGTGCGTTCCGCAATCGTCTGCACCTGCCGCTGGACGGCCGTCGTATCCCCGCCTTCGCGGGGGAACTCGTGGGTGAGCACGCCCAGCGACGCGGTGGCTTCGGCTGCCTCCGCGTTGAATTCCGTGCCGACGAGCGATTCAAATCCGGGATCGTCGCCAAGAGCCTGGACGGCCTGGCGGATCTCGGCGTCGGTCGCATCTTCGATTACCGCCCGTTGTTGGGCGGCCGTCTCGGCCTCTGAGTCCAGTTCTTGCGCCACAGCCGATGCGGCACTTCGTGAAGAGGCCACGCGGAGGTTGTCACGCTGCTCAACCCGCTCGGTGGTTTCCAGCATGATCAACAGCCCCCGTCGGTCGAGGACGTTGTCGCCGGTCTGAATCAGCTGGGTCGTCGGCTCGTCCGCGCTGAATCGAGGGTCGAATTCGTCTTCGACTGCCTCGAGCGCGTCAGCTTCTGGGACACCGTCGGTGAACTGGCTGGTCCCCGCCTCCGTGGACAGTCGTGCCATTCCCGGTGCGAACACCGCGGTCAGCACCAGACAGACGACGATCACCTGTGTGGGGTGATCGACCACGTAGTCGCTGGCCCGGCGAAGCGTTTGCTCGGCTTGCACGGGTCACTCCTCGCTGCGTCCGTCGTCTCTCAGCCGGCGGAGTCGCCGGGTAAGCCAGTCGAATCCGCTCGTGAACCGGGCCACAAGTCCGACGCCGACGAGTGCGACACCGATCAAGCCAACCAGCGTCATAATCCCTGTCCCCCCGTCAGGCTCAATCACCTCGACTGGGACGCGATACGTATCCGATAACTGGGAGTCACCGTCGGCATCGTCGTATCTGAAGTCCACCGAGGCGGAGTACGCTCGCGGATTCGCCGAGCCGGCGACGTCAACGGTGAATGCGACAGTCGTGGACTCACCGGCATCCAGAGCGGGGATGAACGCCTCGTCGTCGGTCGGGTCAATCGGGTCATTAGCGAACAGCTTCGCTTCGACCGACTCCACACGCTCGTCGCCGGTGTTGGTGATCTGGACCTCGTAGGTGGTCTCACCGCCGCGTTCGGCGGTGGTGTCGATTGTCTCGACTGAGAACGTGTCCTGTTCGGGCGCGACCGGCACGACGATATCGACTGGATCAGATACCCGGATATTGCCGTTAGCGTCGCGGTACCGGAGCGCGACGTTCAGTGTGCGGTCACCCGGGAGCGCATCCGCCCGGATGCCCGCTTCGAAGGTGGCAGTGACCGTTTCGCCGACGGGTATCGAGCCGACGGTCGCCTGCACGTCACGCGGAACGACGTTCGGGTCTGTCGGGACCGGCTCTTGAGCGACTCCCTCGGCGGCCGGTGCCTCGTTGCTGAACAGGATAACCGCATTCGACACGTTCCGTGGGCCGTTGTTTCGGATTGCAGCCTCGAACGAGCCGTCATCAGAGACACGAAGTGTGCTGTCCCAGCCAGCACCGGTGAACACCTGTGAGCGGTCAGAATTCACACCAGTCCGCAGTGTTCGGGTCTGGGCGCCGGCTCCGGACTCATCACGGAAATCCACGGTGATATCCACGGCGTGTGGCCGGGGGAGCGCATCTTCTGTGACGGTGGCTGCAAATTTGAACGTCCGCGTTTCGCCGCGAATCCACTCGCCAGCGTAACTCTGGGATGTAGGTGAGCCGGTGGTGAACGTGAGATCCGGATCGGCTGGTTCCACAGTCACCGAAGCTGACTCTGCCGCCGCCCCGCCGACGTTCTGAATCGACACCTCGATGCTCCCATCCGCGCCAGCTTGGAGATCAGCGTCGGTATCGACCACCCTGAAGGCTGCTCGGTCGGCGAAACGCTGAGACGGATCCGCGCTCACACCGGTCCGGAGTGTCCGGGTCGTCGCCTCGGCGCCGAGTTGGTCACGGAACTGGACCGAGATACCCACCGTATATGGTCGCTGCACTGCCCCCTGGGCGAGACTCGCCGCAAACGTGAACGTCCGGCTCTCGTCGGGTGCCCACTCGTCGGCGTAACTCTCCGACGTGGGTGACCCAGTAGTGAACGTGAGATCCGGATCGGCTGGTTCGACCATCACGGACGCATCCCTGGCGGCCGTCTCGCCGACGTTGCGAAGTGTCACCTCAACAAGCCCGTCGGCGCCTGGCTCTAGATCTGAGGTAGACTCAGCCACCTCGAACCGCGCTCGATCAGTGATCTCGACGGCCACTTCCAGCGTCTCGGTAACCGTCTGCTCGTCGTAGATCGTCGCCCCGTCGTCGATTTCTGCTCTGTACTGGTGGCGGTACTCCAGCTCGATGGGCACCTGATAGACCCCTGGTTCGGCGTCTGCGTCAGGAACGACTCTGAAGTCGATCGGACCGGCTGTCCCCCGGGGAATATCCCCAAGCGCCTGTTCGCCAGTGCGAACCGTCAGCGGGACCTCAGAGTCGTCGACCGCGGCTGTCGCCTCGTGAGCCGTGGTGACGTCACCTTCGAGTCCGTCGTTACCCCGGTTCGAAATTTCACCCCGATTGTTGAGCGTGACCGACAGTGTCTCCTCCTGTTCCGCCACGAAAGCTGTCTCCGCTGCATGGGCCGTGATATCCGGCGAGCCCTCGACGGTTTCTGGATTCGACTCGTCGGCCACACCGATTGCTGTCCCCGCAACGATAACCCCCAAACAGACAAATACCGCTACCACGAGATTTCTGCTGAACACGTGTGATTGTATTCACTACCTCTCTAGGGGGGTATTACATTTATTCAACACTCAGCAACGTTGTATGTGTTTATTGACACGATGTGGAGTGCGTTCACAATGTTCATTTCTCGACAATCCCACGTAAAATGGCTCAACACTCCAGTATCTCTGTATCTGGGTCACGTCGATAAGACACATCGCCTCGGGTTGTATACGCCCGGTTTTTATTCATCGAACTGCGAGAGTGGGTATGGAATCGCTGTGTGAACTAGGCGCGTCCAGCTACGAAGATCGGGCATACCGGGGATTGCTCTCGCTCGGGAGCGGCACAGCCAGAGCTGTTGCAGACGAAGCAGATATTCCTATGGGTCGGGTGTACGACGCGCTGAACGGGCTGGAAGGGCGAGGGTTGGTGCGGGTGCAAACGGCGGGCGAGCCGAAGCGGTACACTCCTGTCGAGCCCGAGACGGCTGTGGACCGTCTCATCGACGCGCGTCGGCAGGATCTTCAGGCAGAGATAGACGCTTACGAGATGGGTCGGGGGGAGCTGGTCGAGCGACTGGGCTCCGCACGAGGGACAGACGACCAGTTTTGGACGGCAACGGTAGGACCTGCTCGGACGATCGAACTCCTGTTAGAGCGGTTGGAGGTGGCAGACGAGCGTCTCGTCATCGTCGCTGACACAATCGCCGCTCGTTTCAATAACGAGGTAGGTAACAGGCTACTTGAGTGCGCGCTGACGGCTATCCAGGACGGCGTGGAGGTGTTGGTCCTGCTATCGCCTGCCGTATTCGAGGATACAATTGCTACCTTCACCGCCGAACAGATCGAACTCGCGCTGGGAACAGCGCCGCTGTCGGTCCGCATCTCTCGGGGTCTCCACGGGAACTTCCACATTATCGACGACGAGGAGGTATGTCTCGAACTGCCAGACCCTCTTGCGCCGGCCGAACGATTCGGGCTCGTCGACGTCAGAGACAGTTCGTTCGCTCAGCGGGTCACTGCTGGCTTCGAAGACGTGTGGGAGAGCGCCGAGGAGGTCCCCGACTCGGTTGCTCCACAGTAGCAGCCCGCGACAGCCTCAATCTCCACCGCTATCTCCGGGCGCAGTCGTGTCAACTTCCCCACCCTAGTCGCTTGCACTAACCGTGTGTTCGCTTTATTGAGGGTGGGGCTTGTCAGTGGACGACCAATCCTGCCGGGAAAACTCCCCGGCCGGGGTTAGCGCCCCTGACACCAAGGCCAGTTGACTCGTGGCCTTCCCGGACGAACACGTGTGGCTCGCCGGGAGCTCCGACAGCAACTTGAGCGCGATGTTTTTCGCCGCGTTCAAATCCGCATCCAACTCGTACCCGCACGCACCGCAACAGAACTCCTTCCCATCACGATTCGCCTCCGCCACATGCTCGCAGTCCGTTCGACTACACGACTGCGACGTGTATCGAGCATCCACTTGCTCAAACTCAATGCCGAACTCTTCAAGTTTGTACTCAACATACTCTTGAATGCGACGGAACAACCACTGCTGGTACTCCGGTTGATTCGAAATTCGCTTCCGAATCCGTGTCAGATCCTCCACTGCAACGTGCGTTGCACCGACTCTGACAGCATCTGCAACCACACTATTCGCAACATCATGTGCGTACTGGTCGAACCAGTTCCCTTCATGACTGGACCGTTGCTGAAGACGGAGGTGTGCTGAGCGCGTCCCTGTTTCTTGCAGTTCACCGCGCAGCGCTTCATACTGTTCTCGCCGGTGGTTGAGGTGGTCTGCGTTACCGTGGAAACCGCCAGCACTCGTGACTGCGGAGTAGCCTTTGACGTTCAGATCCACGCCGAGAACCCGTGTTCGGTTCTCGCTGTGCGTGTCAGAATCCATGTCAGAGACTGAATCCTCCGTGTACGTTCGCGTCAGAACAGCGTGTAAGTGGAAGCGGTGGCCGTCGTAGACGAGTTTCGACGTTGTGAACGACCAATCAGAATCGAGTACATACCGTTCGTACGGTGTGCCTGCAATATCCTTCGGCAGTTCGTACTGGCAGTCTACGGTGCCGTTGACGGTGGCGAACGTCGCTTCACGTTGGTTGTATGTGGCAGCTCGCTTGTCGTACGTCATCGTGTACGACTCGTCTGGTCGTTCGCGCCATTCGGGTTTGCTGACCCGATCACCGTTTTTCCACGTTGTCTGGAGGCCGGTGGTTGCAGCGGTAACGTCTTTGAACGCTTTCTGGACGAGATTCGCGTTCAGATCCGTCTGTTCTTTCAACGGATGGTATAGGTCGTCTTCGACGGTTTTCTTCGTGGTGATGAGATCGTCGGGTGTTTTCGGGTCGTTCCAGCAGTAGTCGCTGGCGGCGTTTTGGCACTGCTGGTATTGAACACTGGTTGCATGAAAGTCATCGGTACGGTCACCCGGTACTCGCAGCGGGATTGTAACAGTTCGACTCGCCCCCACGACCATATCTGGTTTGGTGGGGTTGAATGTGATAAACAACTGGATTTCTACTGAAAGATTCCTGTTTCCTCCCCTCCCTACTCACAGCAGTTCGTTGAGGAAAGGGGCCTCCACAGGAGCTAACTGGTGAGTCACCCGTAGAGCACCACGGATCATGGCCGAGTTTCGACGCCAAAACGGACTGCGGATAGGAATGAGACTGCTGTTGGCTGTCAGCGAATTGCTGTCTGTGATCAGGGAGTTTCGCCAGTCTCGATCGCGAACGAGTCTCGAGGATACGCCACACAAGTAAGCGTGTAGCCGTCCGCAAGTTCGTCGTCATCGAGCATCTGCTGGTCATCGTGAGTGAGGAAGTCTTCTGACGGCCCATCTTGGACTTGGCCGGCACAGGAGACACACTGGCCCTGTCGGCAGGCGTACGGGAGGTCCCAGCCGCTTTCTTCGCCCTGTTCGAGGATCGTCTGGTTGTTGGCCAACTCGACCGTTTCGCCTTCCTTGAGGAACTCGACTTCGTGGTATTCGACTTCGTCTTCGGGGATATCTGCGGGGCCGGGCTCGTCTTGCACAACAGACTCACCGTCCAATTCGGCTCCCTCTGCGCCGCCACCGACGGCAACGGAGCCGCCGCCGGCACCCAGCGCCCGATTCATGGGCTCTGGGAAATCTGTTTCGGGGGTCAGTTCACGCCGCTGCTCGAGAATCTCGTCAGAGATATCGTCGGCAGCCTCCCAGCCTGTTCCACGCATAAAGTGGAACAGAACCACTAACATCGTCACCGCGGCGGCGACCCCCACCGCGAGTGGTTCAACCATAGCTGCGCTATTGGGCGCCAGTTTAAGCCAATTGTGGTTGGGTGCGGCCCAGCCGACTTGTCCCACCCCAGCCTGTCTCGTCACTATCCCTGTCTCAGTCGCCTCTTTGACGCGGGTCTCGGTCACGCCGTGTCGTGCCGATCGTCCAGAGCGAACGCGATCGAAATCTGAAATCTGGAATCTGGAGTCTGGGGTCTGGTGGCTGTGCCCGTGCCCGCCTGATGAACGGCAGGGGTCAGAAGTTCAGCGATTCGAGTCGCATGTTGAGCTGTCAGGTTAGTCAGCCTCTCCAACGTCGCGGGAGGCGTGAGTGGAGTCGAACACGTCCGGATCCTCAGTAGTGGCTCCGAGTGCCCCCCGAATGATGCCGACGTTTCCTGCCCTGGTCTGACTGATGCGCTCGGCGATTGAGCCGAACAAGATCCGAGAGTTGTCACTTTTTTCCGAGAGCCCGACACAGACGGTCCCGTGCGCCTGGACAGCTTCCACGATTGCGGCTTCGGTATCGTCAGCGACGACGACTTCAGCATCGTACCTATCAGATTCGAGTCCTGCCCGGTCGGCGATCCACTCGATAGCCCGGTGCCCGCGTTCCTCAGCCGACAGGCCGGCGCTGTGACCCGGCGACTGAACGTTCAACAGGACGGGTGTGGAATCGTTCACCTCGGCGAACTCCGCGGCACGCTCGGCGGCTGCTGGGGCGTGCGGGCCGGGCCCGGCCAGCGCCACGGGAGTGCCAATACTGTCTTCGGGCACATTCACTAACGACACGTCACAGGGGACGGTCTTCAGAATCGGGTCGAGAGTTCGGCCGAACACGTGATCACGGCGCTCCAGGTCCCCTCGCCACCCAACGAGCAGTTGGTCGGGCTCGACTGACTCAACCGTGTCCACGATTGTCGGTCCCGCTTCTGGCGCGACGATACTGTGAGTCTCCAGCGTGACGTCCAACCCTGCCGCGACCTCACGGGTTGTCTCCAGCAACTCGCGCTGCTGCTTGAGCCGGTCGGATTCGACGTTCTGTCCTGTAGAGGGGTCCGCCTCGATCACGTTGATCGCGACCAGTTCGGGCCGTTCGGGAACGACTCCCGGCGGATAGTCGTCGTCTGCATGCGTCTGTGCGACCGCAGCTGCCAGCCGGAGCAACTGCCGCTGTGTGTCTGGATTCGCGACGGGGACGGCCACTCTGTAGGGCGTCGGCCGGTCAGGTATGGCTTGGGTCTGGAACGGCTGCGGTAGCAGTCCCTCGTCAGTGTCGCGGCGCGTCCGGAGCGCTCGCGGCAGTAGTCCTTCATCGGTCTCGCGTCGCCGGGCGTACGCGAGATACCAGAGAGCGCCGAGTGCGACGATCCCGGTCCCGACGGCCAACACGGGCGTAGACATCTGTGACATTACCACGCCCGTCATGACTACACCCAGCACTGGGACCGCAGGGTACAGCACCGATGGGACACGGAACGCAGGGTCGTACTCTGGTGGGTTCGTGTAGCGGAAGCCTACCAGCGCCACGTGAACCAACGCGTACGAGACGAGAAAACTGAAGCTGGCCACCTCGGCGAGTAAGGCGACAATTGCCTCAACCTCTAGTCCCAGACTGACTAGTGCGGCCGTCACCGCGCCGGTCGTGATAATCGCGCGGTGCGGGGTATTGAACCGGTCGTGGGTCTGGTTGAGCCAGTCACTCATCAGGCCGTCACGGCCCATCGCGAAGATAACCCGCGAGGCGGCCAGAATCGAAGAGTTCGAACTCGAAATCGCCGCGATCACAGCCGCGAACACGATCGCGACTACCCCAATCGGGCCCAACGAAATGGCCGCGACATCAGACACCGGAACAAGGGACCCGCCCAACTGCTGGTAGGGCACGACCCCGGTGGAGACGATCATCACGACCACATACAGCCCCGTCACAGACACCACCGACAGCACCATTGTGAGCGGGATCAGCCGGCCGGGATCTTTGACCTCGCCGGCCACGGTCGCGATGATCTCGAAGCCCAGGAACGTGACGAACACGGTTCCGGTCGTGGCCATGATTCCGGTCGGACCCGTGGGTGCGAACTCGGCTAGATTCACGAACTCGATGAAGAACACCCCTGAGACAGTGTAGGCAATGACGATCAGCAGTTCCGTCCCGATCATGATGTTCTGTGCGCTACCGGATTCTTCGGTGCCGTAGAAATTCACCCCGAGGATCAGGCCTAATCCCAGGAGTCCGAACAGGACGATCAGCCCGCGACCGTCAAACATCGGAATCGGCTCAACAATATACTGACCGAAGCCGACCATATAGAATGCGCTCGCGAACATCAGTCCCGTCCACATTCCCCAGCCGACGATACTGCCGAAGAAACTGCCCAACCCACGGTTGACGTAATGATAACTCCCGCCAGAGATTGGCATCCCGGTGGCAAGCTCCGACAGCGAGATGGCGGCCAACAGCGCAACCCCGCCAGCAATCGCAAAGGAGATAGAACTGGCCGGACCGGCACCCTTGGCAGCGATTCCTGGAAGGATGAAAATCCCCGCTCCGATCATCGTCCCGCCGCCGAGTGTCATCGCTTCGAGGAAGCCGAGATTCCGCTCAAGTTGCCCCGAGTCAACCATCTACCAGTTTGCCTGGCTGCCGGCCATACTGATCATGAACCAATCCACCAATCATCGCCACTGCAAATAGAATATTACCGGGACATTTCACACATTAATCAACTTGTATTTCAGAGTGAAAATGTCTGGACATCCAGTCCCCTGCAGCTGCGTTGTGGGTGATGGCAGCCGGACTCGATGCCAATATTGAGCGAGAGGCATCCCAGTCGTCGGTGGTGCGATTGCCTGACGGGGACCACGCAGCGAACTCTATCTCAGTATGACACATACTCTCACGGTTCGGCCAGCGGTGCGGCTCGTCTGGAGTGTGGTTGTCTGAGGCCCTCCCAAGGGCAGTCGGCTTTCCGGGGTCGTCCTCACGAAAACAGCGATGCAGAGATGAGCCGCGGTCCTTGCTGTCAGGTTTATCGCCGGTTCGAGGCGGATGCCACGGGGCTTGACCTTGTGACAGTTCACGACAGTGGCAGGCATCTGCGCTGTGCTGGGCTGTTTGTCCTCGTAGTCTCTGATTTATCCGAGCCGTCAGCGAGTTCGGCAGTCTCAAACGTCCTGGCAGGATCATCCGTATTTTACAATACAAAATCATGGCTCCAGCGTACTCTGTGATACCATCGAGTGCCGACAAGGTCTCTTAATCGCCCACATCAAAGTTTCTCGCCGGTGATCCGAGAGGTATCCGAAGACCGGTCGTTGAGCGGACTCCTGTTGGGTTCAGACGCTCCCTGTAACTGAAGAGTGTGGAACCGCAATCGAGTACAATCGGAATGGGAGATAGTTTCACCACCCCGACGATTGTGGTACCGGTGGATGCAACGGAGTCAATCGGTCCCCCGCCGGCTGTACTCGAGTTTCTGTCACCGCATCGGGTGGTAGTCTTAGGCTACTATATGGTGCCGAGTCAGGCGTCGCCAGAGCAACTTCGGAGGAGTCACGAACAGGAGGCGATTGCCGTGACAGACGAGATCGCGGAGCAGTTCGACTCTCGCGGGGCAGACACAGAGTCAGTGGTGGTGTTCACTCACGACCGGTCTGAGACAATCGACAGAGTCGCCTCCGAGTCCGATGCAGACGCGGTCCTCACCGCTGGCTCTGTCGAGGGGTCTTTCGAGCGGGTGTTTGTCCCGTTACGTGGCGACCGGAATATCGAGCCGATTGTCGGTTTCGTCGGGCGGTTACTCGCGAACTCTGATGCCGAGGTGACCTTGTTCACGGTCAACGGCAGCGAAGAGGCCGCGGGCACAGAGTTCCGCCTCCGGGGTGCAGAAGAAAGACTCGTCGAAGACGGGGTCGATTCAGAGCGAATCACTGTGCGGCGAGAAAACGCGCCACGTCCCGATCAGGCCATTCTGGCTGCGTCTAGACAGGCGGATCTGCTCATCGTCGGAGAATCCGAGCCATCACTCAGAGAGCGGATCTTCGGTGTGGTGACGAACAGCCTGGTCGGCAAATCGAACAAACCGGTGTTAGTGGTACGGTCCTCCTGAGTGGCCTCAATCCCGCGGTGAGGTGTTTATCTATCCGGCCAGCAGTGCCAGCAGTCGGTAGCCGTGATAGAAACTGCCGCACGGTCGACGCTGCTGATATGGAAGTCGGCGGAGAGACGGTCCCTTCCTGACTATTTTGCAGTCAGGCCCGGTAGCATCCGTATCCATGTTCTGTGCATCTCGTCTCCGGGCTGAGCAGGACGGGTGCCTCGGCCCCCAGCCCCGCGGTAGTTCACACACTTGGCTGGGCCCGGCGCCACACCGGGTCCAGTCCAGTCCAGTCCAGTCCAGTCCAGTCCGGTCCGGTCCGGTCACAGATCCCGAGTCT
>KI543231.1:19333-20662 GCA_000496235.1 uncultured archaeon A07HR60 | reverse complement strand
AACTGGAGAACGGCCGGGTCACTGCCCGAGGGCTCGACAACCGGATCGGGATTTGGACGGCTGCGGAAGCACTGCGCCGGGCCGCCAAGTCACAGCCGGACGCGACCGTCTGTGCGGTCTCGACTGTGCAAGAGGAACTGGGACTCCGCGGGGCCCGAATGGTCGGATTCGATCTGGCACCGGACGCGATTGTCGCCGTCGATGTCACGCATGCCACTGATGGGCCCGGCACACCGGCCGACAGCAAGACAGGAGTCGAGATCGGTGACGGACCCGTCATCGCTAGAGGAAGCGCAAATCACCCGCGGCTGGTCGAGAGCGTCCGGACCGTCGCAGACGAGTTGGATACCCCTGTCCAGTTGCAAGCCACCGGAAACCGCACCGGCACCGACGCAGACGCCTTCTACACAGCTCGTGGCGGGATCCCAGCGCTGAACGTCGGGATTCCCAACCGCTACATGCACACCCCGGTCGAACTGCTCGATCTTGACGATCTCGACGCGGCGGCGACACTCCTCGGTGAGTTTGCTGCCCAGGCTCACAGGTTCGAATTCACCACCGACCTCGACTGACCGCCGACAGCCCAACCGGAGGAGCCGTTCCGAGAGGGAAGGTCGTAGGGCATGGAGGTCGGTGGAGTGGGTGGTTTCAGGCCCATCGCGTGGCTGGAAGCTACTCCGCCCGCGAGACGACGGTGTCTGATGGAACCGTCGTGGGGCAATATCACGCCCCGATTTTGGGGCCGACGCCGTTTGGGGAATATTTATATTGCTTATCAGTCGATGTGTTATCTATGGAGCGAATCAGAGGCGATCGAAAAGACGTCATCATCCACGGAGAAGCGACAATCGAAGACCTGCCGATCGAGGGTCTCCCGGACCTGCCGACGATCGGGGGTGTGGAGCCGTTCATTCCGGGGTCGCTGGAGGAGCCTCAGTTGTACCCGGGTGACGTGATTGTGGGTGTTACAGACGAAGTAGTCTCGTTTATCGATTTGATCTACGACACCATCGATGAAGGAGTCGTCGTGATATCGCTCGAGACCGGCCGGTACGAACTCATCACAGAGGAGGACTTCGCGTCCCGATTCTTCCGCGCCGACGAGACGCACATCTACGATGGTGTTACTGATGAGATCGTATCGTGGGATGTCACGATCGACGCCGACCAGATCGAACGGCCCGAGACAGGGCGTCCGCGGTAACGTACCTCGAGGTCGAGCCTCGGATCACTCGCCTTGCTCAGCCTGGAGAACACGTTCTGTTTCTGAGCACGTCGGCGCGATTCAATCCAATTAGACTGAATGTGATTGGATCCGATTCGCTCAGT
>KI543231.1:12795-18507 GCA_000496235.1 uncultured archaeon A07HR60 | reverse complement strand
CCTGACTGGTCGCCAGGTCGACGTAGCCGGAGAAGCCACCCATATCCTGATGTGCGGGGATCAGGTTCTGCGGTTGTAATGCTTTCAGCATCTCGTAGTGGCCTTCCTGACGCATGTGCCCGGACACGTGGACATCATCGAAAATGCGGGCGCCTTGCATCCTCAGCAGCCGTTCTGAACGGTATCGCTGGCCCTCGTTCGTGGGCTCGGGGATGACTCGCGCGGAGAAAATCACCTTGTCACCCTCCTCGATGTCGTACGGGGTTTCACCACGGCCCATCCGAGACAGCATCGCTCGGGGTTCGCCCTGGTGGCCAGTGACGATCGGGAAGTAGTCTTCTTTGCCGTCGTTCATAATCCGCTTGAACGTCCGCTCGATCGACTGGCGGTGACCGTGCATTCCCAGCGAGTCGGGGAAGGTGGCCGCGCCCATTCGCTGGGCGGTTCCCGAGTACTGCTCCATCGACCGGCCGAGCAGCACCGGTTGCCGGCCGATGTCGTCGGCAAATTCGACCAGACTCTGGACCCGGGCGATGTGGCTCGCGAACGTCGTCGCGACGATCCCCCCGTCGTAATCTTCGAGACTCATCATGACGTCCTGGAGTTCACTTCGTGCGACGGACTCCGAGGGAGTTCGGCCCTTCTTATTCGCGTTCGTACAATCTTCGATGTACGCAAGCACACCCTGGTCTTCGCGACCAATCTCGCGGAACCGTTTCATATCGATTGGGTCTCCCAACACCGGTGAGTGGTCCATCCGCTTGTCGAGACCGTACACCACTGCCCCCTCCGGCGTGTGGAGGACGGGATTGATCGCGTCGATGATGGAGTGAGTCACGTTGACGAACTCGAGTTCACAGCGCTCGCCGATGGACATCATCTCGCCGGCGTTCATCTCGACGAGGTCGTTCCCCACGTCGAACTTCTGTTCGTCATTCATCTCCTCTTTCACCAGCTCTAGGGTGAACGGCGTGGCGACAATCGGTGCGTCATACCGGTGGGCAAGCTTGGAGACCGCCCCGATATGGTCCAGGTGACCGTGGGTGGGGACGATTGCCTGCACGTCGCCCTCGAGGTCGTTCATGACGCGGTCGTCCGGGATTGCGCCCATGTCGATCAGGTCAAGCGAGTGCATCCGCTCGGTGCGGACATCGTCGTGAATCAGTACTTGTGAAAGATTGAGCCCCATGTCGAAGACGACAATATCGTCTCCTGCACGGACAGCCGTCATCTGGCGGCCGACTTCTTCGTAGCCACCAATGGTTGCAATTTCGATTTCCATAGTTGAGATCCGTCACTGCGGTCCCAGTACTCGGTGAGAGCACCCCAAAGCGGTGAAAGGCGGGAGGGAAAGGGAGATCTCGTCCCGTGACGAGGAGTCGACCCAGAGCCACCGCAATCGGGTCGACCGGTTGCCGCTCCCTCCGCGAGGACCACGCATAGTTCGGGTAAGTAAAATTCCTGGGTCGCGACATAAATACTCTCGGGAACGCGCGCCAGAGGTGGGTGAGGTGCCGAAACGGTCGTTTCTCGGCCACTCGCCGTCACCGCCACTCCGACAGACCGACCGGTCCGCACCGAACTGTAACCTGCCCGGTCAGGTCACGTCCTCGCGAAATGTAGGCTCTCGAACTGCTGGCCAAGTCCAGTCCATGGTCGTGACCGTCTCGGCCCGAGTTCTATGACCGCTGGCGAGCAATCACTATTTGCCCGTAGACCACGGGCGGTCACCGACGGTGGCGGTGTCCGACGGCTCGGCAGAATCTTCCCGAATCGAGACCCGTCTGGGAGGCTGGCTGGCTGTGACGGTGCTGGCACATGGGACGAGGTGAAGTGGCTCAAGGGCAGGCCTGAGACACTCGCCTCGTGTATCCGTAGAGCCGCCGGTGACGAGCCTCGGAAACACCGCGAAGCGAAAACGTGCAGGGTCCCGAGCGGGCTGGACTGACACTCCCGATACTGGGCCAGATCTCCATCAGATCCGAGCCGGCAGTGTGAGTGAACAACGGGGAGATGATTAATAGGCTACCGTCTCGCGCGTTGCCGTTCCCACGTTTCCACGGCAAAATCTGGGTACGACTCCTCGGCGACCAGGCTCCACTCGTCGGACTTCCACTGGGGATAATATCTATCACCGTCGTAGGACCCGGTGACTCGGCTGAGAACCATCCGGTCGAGATGCGGCTGAAATAACTCGTAAATTTCAGCCCCACCCAACACGTACGCCGTGTCTTCGTCCCGTGTGGCTGCGACTTCAAGTGCCGATTCGACCCCGTCAGCGTGGTGGGCAGAGGGTACGTCGTAGTCTCGAGCAGACCGACTCAGCACGATTTGAATCACCCCGGGAAGATCCCCCTGCATCGATTCGAATGTGCGCCGACCCAAGATGACAATTGACCCGGCGACGCGGCGCCTGTACTGGGCCTTGTCTCTCGGCAGGCTGTCCCACGGGAGTCCGCCGTCAGCCCCAATAGCGAGATCATCCCCAACCGCGGCGACAGACACCAACTCCATGTTCGATATCGTAGCTTCGGTGGAGCATACGCTTATTGATTTGACTGGCGACGTACTGGACTGATAACAGACTACCGTGTGAACTGCCTCGGGGTCAAGCCCCGTGGCATTCGCCTCGTGCCGCCTGTAAGATGAGGTGAAGAGAGACGATGAGTGAATTAAACGATCGTTATAGTTATCATAGAGTTTAAATTTGGTCTACAAAAACTGCTAGACGGCATGGGAATGAGAGATCCATCAGGAGGGCTCACAGGAGCCCAAAAGGTCGCGGCGGTCGCGCTCGCGGGGGCGCTCATCGGCGGGGTGTTGTCCCCCGTGGCGTTCGGGGCTGTGAGCGAGCCCACTAGCACAGTGGTGGTCTTAGAGGTCGAAGGCCCGATAGAAAGCACACTCGCGGACGATGTCGAGACAGAGTTGAGAGATATCAGACAAAACGACAGCGTCGGGGCGGTCGTATTGAAGATGGATACCCCAGGTGGGGCGGCACCCGCTTCCGAACGGATGTACACGGCCGTTCAGCGCACTGCCGAGGAGATGCCGGTAATTGCCAGTGTCCAGGGAGCGAGCGCGTCAGGCGGCTATTACACGATGTTACCGGCAGACCAGATCTACGTTCTCCCGACGTCGATAACCGGGAGTGTGGGATTGGCGGCAAGTGCACCACAGGAGACAGCCCCGGTCCGGGGGCCAAGTGGGCCCAACAAACGCGGTGAAAACACGATCCAGCAGTGGGCCACCCAGCAAACCCTCGCGGACACGTTCATCAATACGGTGATGCAGCAGCGTGGTGACGAAATCGAATTGGACCGTGAGCAAGTGGCGACAGCAGCCGTCTTCTTGGGTGTCGAGGCGGTCCAGAACGGCTTCGCAGACGAGATTGGCTCGACTGACGATGCGGTCCGTGCGGCCGCCCAACAGGCCGGCCTCGACGAGTACCGCACCGAAACTCGTGAGACCGGCCTCGACGGCTTCCCAATTTTGATCCAGACGAATGAGGGGATCGTCGCTGTATACGCCAACGACCCGGGATACGGCCAAGTCGAACCACTGGGGAACGCGTTCGTCCACCAGGGATCGGTTCCTCACGTCGACACCGTCGAGCGGTTCACGACCACAGAGGTAGCTCCAGTTGGCGGGTCGGTCGCGGACGGCTCGGGGGATAATTCGGCTGATGATGACGAGGCTGACGACGAACAATCTGCACTTCGCCCGCCTACCGTGGAGGTGATGAGCCGATGAGACTCGCCGGATATGTGGTGACGTTCCTCGTCGCGGCGGGAGTCGTCCTCGGCGCGGCAGCCGCGTACGGTGCCGTTGCAGACACGGGAGTCGAGGATCCCCCGGAGATCGAAAACGAGCAGTATCTCGATGAAAACCTGATCAACGACCGGTCGCCGGGCGTGGCGAACGTGCAGATGAGTGCCGACGTGGAAGAACAGACAATCGTCATTGACCCTGGCGTTGACCCGCAGTCCGCGCCTGTGAATCCATTACTGGCCCTACTCGGGGGACTCGGACCCGAGACAGCCGACCGTGATATCCGACCGCTGGTGAACACACTGATCGATAACGGCCACGAGATCCGCGTCCATATTCCCGACGAGCAGCAGACACGCCGGGCAAGCACTGGAGATGGCCCTTCCGAGTTGGGTAAGTCTCTTGCCGGCGCTGACGCGTTCGTCACCTTCGAAACAGAGTACTCGGATTCGGAACTCGCGGATATCGAGACCTTTTCCGAGGAAGACGGCCGTGTCGTGTACGCGAGTGACCCCGGCGACGAGTTCGACCAGCCAGGCGCTGTCGGCCTCGAATCTCGGCTAAACGTCGCTCGTGATCCTGGATACGTGTATAATCTCGTTGAGAACGACAACAACTATCAACGGCTCATCACTCAGCCGGCTGACGAGACTGAGCTGACTGCAGGCGTCGAGAGAGCCGTCTTCCCAACCGCGTCACCGGTGAGTACACCTAACGGTGGCGCCGAAATGGTTCCCACTGATGGAGCTCGCCTGTCCACGTCTCGGGCACAGACAGACGCAGCAATCGTCGCCCGAAACGGGAACGTCGTTATCGTCGGTGATACTGACTTTTTCACCCCTGAGAACGCGCAGCGAGCCGACAACGACGTCTTGATCGGCAATCTCGCTGACTTCCTCGTTCGAAATGACCGCGACTCTGAAGAGCAACCCCCGACGGACTCCGAAGCTGAGTCCGGACAGCAAGAGCCTCAACGCCCCCCGCTGCCCTAAGTTGAATTGAACTGAACCCAGTGAAGAGCAGCTACCACACGTTCGAATACGCAAATTTCGCTGTGAATCTCCGAAATCAATCATCAATGAGTCGATCTGACCCCGGCTTAGGGAAGGAGGCCCTCTTCGGTAGCCAGTAACAGCGCAGCAACAGTAGCGTCGTTCGTCGGAGCGTCCCGGGCAGTAGCGAGTGCTTCGTCGACGGGGACGGCTTGCGGAGTAAGGTACTCGTTGTCGTCGAGAGACTGGCCGACTGGGTCAAGTCCCTCTGCGAACACGTACCCCCGCTTGTGCCGGAGTAACCCCGTTGAACACCACACCTCTTGGAGGAGAGTAGTCCCTGACGGGTCAAATCCGGTCTCCTCGCGAAGCTCGCGCTGTGCGGCGGCAGTGAACGACTCACCGGCCTCAACGACGCCGGCAGGCAGTTCCATCTGCGTTTCCCGAATCGTAGGACGGTACTGCTCGACGAATAGCACTTCACCGTCGGTGACCGCGATCACTACCGTCGCGGCCGCGAGTTCAGCCCAGTAGTAGCGTTTTTGTGTCCCGTCAGGCTGTTCGACGAGATCGTATCCCCCCGCGTACCAGGGCGTTTCGTACTCAAGTTGTGTATCAATCACTGGCCACTCGGGGTCGCCGGGGATGTCGTGACGCCGACCATCGTTAAACTGAGGATGATCCGCGAGTTGACGCCCGCCGGAGTAGTCACCGTCTGCCAGATTCTCGTCGTCACTCATGACGCTCCCTCCACAATCTCGACGTAATAACGTTGCCCATCGAAGGTGATTCGAACGCCGTCGCCCTGGATAGCGTTCGGCTGTCGTTGGCCAAGAGCGTCGACTTCGTTGAACGGCGTGTGAGTGAACTGCTCTTTGATGCCGTAAGAGCCGGTCTGATACGGCTCTGAGCGACCGTCAGACGCCTTGAGTGCGGCGATAAGGAAAGG
>KI543231.1:6091-9385 GCA_000496235.1 uncultured archaeon A07HR60 | reverse complement strand
ATTCGCCAGCCAGTCCCGAGAGATCCGGCTACACTGGGCGTAGAGATCAGAGACGAGCAGCCGCTCCGGACTGATATTGCCATCGTCAGCGGCGAGGCCAAACAGCGGAGGCGGCGTCGGATCGCTGAACGGGTGTATGGCAAGGGGTGGCGGCCAACGCCGCCAGCATGCTCTCGTGTGTCTCTCACCGAGGATGGACGGCCGTTTTGCGAGGCGTTTGACCGAGTGATCGACCCTGGGAGTGACTGTCCGGGCTGTGAGGCTCGCCATCCGGCAGACCCACCCGATACCGACCACCGACAGCTTCGCGCCAGTCGGACGGCGTGGCGACCAAATCCCATGGGGACAGCCACACAGCAGTCGGGTCTCGGCCAATTCTCGGCAGACAGCAGCACCGACGGTGATAGCAGCTGAAATTTCCGTCCACACGCTGTGTACGCCCCAGGGCAGTTGGGTTGTACCCCCCTGCGGAGCCGAGTCCATTTTCGAATCTGAATCACGGATCATCGACCACAGTCGAGGAGCCACTCGAATCCCCGTACCTAGCCACGAGGGCCGGCCGGGTCACTTCAAGAGATACTGTTCCCCGTCAACGGCGAGTGAGTCCGCGAATGCCTCGTCGGCGGGATAATAGTGTGCCACGTGGACGATGCGGGTCTGACTGGCATCGAGGTCGTCGCCGAGCGCGAGCGCCCCCTCTCGCGTCATGTGTTTGCCTGCGAACGTCAGCGCCGTTCCCGTGTCGTCGAAGTGACGGCCGCCAATCGGGTGTTTATCACAAAATTTCGCCGGAACGATTCCGTCTGCCAACAGCAGATCCGGGTCATGGAGGATCTCTCGTGAGCGGTCCGGGATAGCGTAATTCGTGTCGCCTGATATCGCGAGTTTGGCCCCGGTTTCGGGGTCTTCGATTGCGACCCCGTAACTCACCAGCGGTGGGTGATCGACGGGAGCCAGGGTCACCTCGAGTCCACAGGCGGTGAACGCCTCGTTCGGCGTGTGGCCTGCGACATCGATTCGATCGCGCAGGTACGCGTACTTTCGCCGGATTGTCTCGGCGACACTCTCACCCGTCTCAGGATCGGTCTCGGCGGCAGCGTGAACGGGAATCTGGTCGAACAGTCGGTAGGAGTTGCCCAGTCCATCCAGGTGATCGAAGTGAATGTGTGTCACCAGCGCCTCGTCGGGAAGGCTCACGTCGGTCGCGAGAAACTGCTGGCGAAAATCCGGGCTGAAATCGACGAGTAATCCCTCACCTGTCCGCTCGTTTTCGACGTGCACTGCGAATCGTGTTCGCGAGATATCCCGTTGGCGAGCCGTCTCGCAGGTGTCACAGGTACACCCAACGGTTGGTGTCCCCGTCGTATCTCCCGTGCCGAGAAGTGTCACCCGCACTGACTCACCATACATCCGCATTACATATATCCGGCCCGATTCGAGCCTCACTTCACCCCCTCACTATCGGTCACGAGAGAGGGTAGTGCGTCTCCATCTGCCGATATCACGAACGTGGTCTCTGTCTCTGGAAGAGACACTACTCCGGCCGAGAGGAGTGTTGATCCAGAGACACCGCATCACGGCACCCAAGTTGTCACTCGCCTCTAGTTCACCCCCCGTGGCGTTCGGCGCGACGCTCTGTGGACACGCCGGGTGACACCCACCAAGTGACCTAGACCCAAGCTTATTCACCCAGCCTAGGTGTGGTTCCACTGATGAATGTCGGAGATTACCAGCCAGTCCCCGATACCGACGACGTCTACGTCCACGACGCTGGCTTGTACGGGGCACAAGGGTACGGGGCCGTGTACATCATCGACGCAGACCGGCCGGCGTTAATCGACACCGGAACAGGAATCAATCGCGAGTCGCTCGTTGAGACGCTGTCGGAACTCGGCATTGACGCCGAAGAGTTAGCCTACATCGTTCCTACCCACGCTCATCTCGACCACGCGGGCGGGGCGGGATATCTGATCGACCAGTACCCCTCTGCGGAGGTGGTGACGCCAGAGCCGGCCGTTCGGCACCTCGTCGATCCGACACGACTGGTCGCGGGAACCAAAGAAGCCGTCGGCGATCAGTGGCGCTACTACGCTGATCCGGTGGCTATTCCTGAGGGCCGTATCCGTGGCTTGGCCGACGGCGAGGTAGTCGACCTTGGAGACCGAACACTCACAACTCACTGGGCTCACGGCCACGCTCCCCACCACGCGTTTTTCCACGACAGTGGCGCGGACGTGGTATACACCGCCGACGCCGCAGGGATTTACATCCAATCTATCGACGAGATCCGCCAGTCGTCGCCCCCACCACAGTTCGACCTGCAACAGGCACGGGCCGATGCCCAGCAAATCGCTGATCTCGACCCCGAGATACTGTGTTTCGGTCACTTCGGCCCGCGATCGTTCGAATCCGGGCTGATGGAGGAGTACTCACGAACACTGGTGGAGTGGGTCGCGGCCGTCAGAGGAAAACGCGCCGAACTCGAAGACGATGCCGCGGTTATCGCCCACTTCGAGAACGCTGTGGACTTGGAAAACGCCTGGACTCCCGAGCGACAAGCGGCTGAGAGCCGTCTGAATACCCGGGGGGCGCTGGCGTATCTCGACACCGTCGAACAAGAGTGACCGCCGAGCCAGATGTCTCCGTATCATCATCTAAGAACGGTCTCCGGTCGAGCCCACCTCGAAGCTCAGGTGGGTTCACAGGCGGGGGTTGTGCGCGGTCAAAACCCCATCAGAGAGACATCGGCCGGGAGTCTGAGAGGGGAAAATATGCTACTGTGACGGGCTGTCCTGCTCGAATCGCTGTAGCCCCATACTTTATTTTATAGCCTCACTGTTATTTCCTATGAAACACGCGCAGGGGCCGTTACTTACGATCGACGTGGGGACTCAGACGGCGGAGACGACAAACATCGGGGATATCGTCTCGACGTACATCGGTGGGCGCGGGCTGAACACGCGGTTGGCTTACGAGCGGATCCCGTTCGACGCTGACCCGTTCGGCCCGGAAAACCGGCTATTTCTCGCGACGGGACCGATGCAGCACTCACGAACCTCTTTCACCGGGCGCACGTCCGCGACCGCGCTCTCGCCACTGACAGGGGGACTGTTGTCGTCAAACGCCGGGGGGTTCATTTCTCGTCACATCACCGGGGCGGGGTACGCTGCCGTCGAGATTGTCGGAGATGCTGACGGGCCGCTCGCGCTCCACGTGCGTGACGACGGCGTCGAGTTCGAGGAGGTGCCGGAACTAGCGCAGGCGACAGTCCCGGACGTCTCCGAGTACATGAGT
>KI543231.1:0-2125 GCA_000496235.1 uncultured archaeon A07HR60 | reverse complement strand
TAGTTCACAGACTATCGAAGCGCATGTCACCGTGGTGGAACCGAGGCCGGTGGCCCACGTCATGTCTGGATTCCGGGGACCTGCGGTTCCGGTATCCACATGCGAAGAGCCGAAACTCACGCTGTTTCTCGGCCGGTGTGGATTCCCCAGACGTTTTTCTGTGGGACACCGAGATAGGGGTATGACGCTGCGGCATCCCCACGACTGCGCGCGCTGTGGCGGGCGGATTCGACCGGGTGAGGAGTTCGCGGCTGTCGACGTTCTGGACCCAGACGGTGAGATCCAGGAGTTGCTGTGTCCGGGGTGTGCTCGAGAGTTGCGAGAGTTTCTCGGGACCCAAGATGAGGGGGGATACGCAGACGGAGACGACAGTGGAAACGGGAACGCGAATGCAGACGGAGATCAATACGGGGACGGAGCCAGCGGGTCGGGTGAAACACGGGATGACAACAGCGTTTAGTCACTGACAGCGGAGTGGCAGGTATGAACATCGAAACGGCGTTGGCGCCGGACGGAATGTCACTCTCGGAGGCGACCGTGGCAGTCGTCGGAGCCGGAGGGAAGAAGACGACGTTGTACACGCTCGCGAAACGGCTTTCCAAGGCCGTCGTCACCGCGAGCGTTCGGATTCCGATCTTCGATCCACACGTCTCGGTGGTATCAGTCACACAGGATCCAGTCGCCAGGCTCGAGACGGCCGGCGCAGAGGAGTTTCCGCTGGGGTTAGTACCCGAACGAGAGCGCGAGGATCGATACCTCGGCTACGAGTCTGAGGTGGTCGCCGACCTCGGGTCGACTCACGATGGGCCCGTCCTGGTCAAGGCCGACGGAGCGCGTAGCCGCGAGTTCAAGGCACCCGACGACCGTGAACCACAGATTCCTGCCGCGAGTGATATCGTCGTCCCAATCGCTAGTGTCGACGTGGTGGGCGAGCCGCTCACCGAGGCAACGGTTCATCGCCCCGAACGCGTCGTCGCGGTCGCCCGTGAGGCGGGACTAGACGTGGCAGTCGGTACGACAGTGACACCGGAACTCGTCGGGACGGTGATGGCGAGTGACACGGGAGGCATGAAAGATATCCCGGCAGACGCGACTCCCGTGCCGCTCGTCAATAAAGTCGACACCGATGCCGCCCTATCGACCGCCCGCGACATCGCAAGCACGGTTCACGACTGCGCTGCGGTAGAGAAGGTCGTTCTCGCATCGATGCGTGATGGGACCGTGAGAGCCGTGGTCTGACTCGCTGGTGGTGAGGGGTAGGGCGATTCGCGAGGCTCGCTGCCCCCGAGCCGTCTCTCTCACCCGTAGATAACGGACTACCGGCGGTAGCAGTGACAGGCTTCCGTATGTGAGAATGAGAGAAATTCTGCCATCCGGGACGGACTGTGAGACAGCAGTCTCGAGCCAGCCCCGATGGCCGCTCAAGGACGGTCTTCGACAATCTGGTCGGCAGCCGCCTCGAATTCGGTCAGCGTATTGAGATTCTCGAAGGTTCGCAGGTCAGTCGCTGATCGGATGATTTCGTGATCGACAACAGTCCAGTCGAGATATTCCAATGGCGCGATGATCTTGTGTTCGCCTGCCTCGAGAGCGCGGTCCACCGCCGGCGCCATCGCCGAGGCTTGGTAGATGGCCTGAGTCGTCTGGTACCATCCTGCCTCCAACTGTGGCACCACCGCATCGTAGCCGTCCGCCCGGCTGGAGAGAGTCTCGATGAATCCCGGGTCTACGAACGGCATATCGGACGCGACGACCGCGATGAGCCCGTCGGTAGCCCGGCAGACGTTCCGGATCCCCGCCGCCGGGCCTAGATCCGGCTGCTCGTCAATCACGTACGTCACTGGGAGGGGATAGTCAGCCATGGCCGCGCTGATCGGCTCCTGCTGGTCGGCTCGGCAGTTCACCACTAACTCGTTCACTACCGGGTCGGTCCCGCTGGCACGGTTCGCTCCCGGCCCGACGGGTTCTCCATCGCCAGCCAATCTGTCGGCGACGCGACGGATCATGGGCGTTCCCGCCAGATCGGCGACGGTCTTGTCCGCTTCACCGAACCGCGTCGAGCGCCCGCCGGCGATGATCGCTCCCGTGAGCATACCACGGCTCGGCGATGCAGCAGTATCGGCTC
>KI543230.1:175897-177530 GCA_000496235.1 uncultured archaeon A07HR60 | reverse complement strand
AGTCGTGGCGTTTCCGCCTGAGCGCCTGATAGCATTCCGCAACTGTCTGGCGTTGCTTGTGCCAGTTGTTCGAGCCCTGTTGTGTGCGTGAGAGAGCCCGTTGTTCACGTCTGAGACGCTCTCGCTCGTCCTGCAGGTCAGGAAACCCCACAGCACGACCATCGGTATCTTGGGCGTATTTGAGAATCCCTACGTCGATGCCGACACAGCGGTCTGGGTTGTCTGGTTTTGTGGGTTCATCTTTCCCATCAACCGCGAAAGAAGCGTACCATTCGCCTGTTCGTTCTTTCTTTACGGTGACGCTCTTGACAGTGACAGAGTCAGGGATGTCTCGGTGACGGGTGAGTGGAATATCTGCGAGTTTCGAGAGTGACAGAACAGTCTGACCGTTCTTTCTATCGAACTCGAAGCCAGACTGCACGTAGGTGAAACTTCTGAACTCGCGTGGAGCCTTCCAGTTGAGACTGCCGACATTATAGCCGTTCTGTTTCAGCTGTGACAAGGCTTTGACGCTGTCCTCAATTCGCATCACGGCAGCTTGTGAGACAGTCGAGTACAGGTCAGTGAGGTCGTCCCACCAGTTTTTGAGTGCTGGCAGTTGGTCGCGCACTTGTCGTACTCGTTGGTTGAGCGTTCCCGCTGATTGGGGGATTTGCTCGAACTCAGTGAGAGCATGGTTGTATAGTTGCCGACAGGTATCACGGTAGTAGTCCAGTGTCTCTCGCTGGGATTCAGTCGGGTGAAGTCGATACCTGTAGGCGTAGTGCATTGTGTTACTCTCGTTTTTCGATGAATTCGTCGAGTTTTTCCTGCACAAACGAAGAGAGGTTCAGGTGGTTTTCCTGAACCCACTCTTCTTGCTCTTCTTTGATGGTGATTGTCTTCTTCTGTACCTACCTACTATAAGTACCATACGTAGTTAAGATTGCGGTCTCGTCTGAGTGTGAGTTTTTGAAAGAAGATGACGGCGCTGTATCCCCTCCCTACTCGCTCCCTTCACAGCGTTTTCGGTCGCTCCTTGAGGAAGGGGGCTGAGCGCCTATACACGGCTCACTCTAACACCGTGTCCATCAGTTTCTGCTCGGCGTTCCGGAGGTGTTCGTGGACCGTCGATGGTGAGAGGTCGAACCGCTCGGCGAGTTCCGCACACGTGATCGCCTTCGGCTGATCGTAGTGGCCTTCTCTTTGAGCCATCAACAGGATTTCGCGTTGCCGGTCAGTCAGCGCGTTCATCAGCCCTTGTTGTGCGGCCGTCGTGGTCATCGGCCGCTCCGCTCGCTTCGCCACGAGCCGGCACGGTGCGACCATCGAATCCACCGCATCGATCAGCGTTCGAAGGTCCGTCGCCGCCGTCTCGATAGAAACGAGGCTCCCACGGGAACCTGTCCGAGCCGATCGCAGCCGCGCGTCGTACTCGGAAAACAGTTCGAACAACCGACGAATCCGCTTCGTGGCAGTGAGGTCGACCTGAACTGTCGCTCGGAGGGTGTCCGAGCGCGACTCAACGACGGTCGGTCGTGGGTCGAACACTCCGGGCGTTCGCGAGATGTACGCCTCGAACTCGGAGGCCGTCATGCCCGCCACGGTGAGTTCGAACGAGCGCTCGCTGCTGCCGACGACGGCAACGGTGTGA
>KI543230.1:168249-170022 GCA_000496235.1 uncultured archaeon A07HR60 | reverse complement strand
CCGCCAATCAACGCAACTGTGCAGGTCTGGTTGCTGAGTGGCAGCACCGAAGTCACGACCGGGACGCTCACGCAAACGTTCACCCCAGGCCAGACCACGGTGTCGGTGGGACTTGACGACCGAACCCGGATGGCAGCCTACGACAGTCTCGACATCCGGCTCACGGAGAACTAACTCAATTTTTTATACCCTGTTCTGCCGACGCTTGTCCGTAGACGTGTTGTATCAGATGGTCACTGGTACTGATGTAGTCTTCCGAGACACCCGTTTCGAGTGTATTTGAAACGCGGACAGCGGGTATTTGCGGTGCCGGTGGCGATGGTTGGTATTCCTCCCTGAGAACACGACACTGAATCATCCCACACCCCGTTTCGATCTGGTCCGTTCTCTCACTCTCTCTGGTATCCAGCTATTGATCCCGAACACTGCGTCTCTGCTTGCATTTCTGTTCCACCAGCTATGCGCTTCAATAGCTTCTTGACAACGGCTGAGAGCGGCTTCGTCCGCGAGATGTTGCAGACTCGTCGCGTCGAACTGCTGTCGGAGACAGCCGCACTGTCACTCGATAACGTGTTTTTGTGATTTTGTTTCAACAGTAATTCACACTCGGTCTTGATCGTATCCTGGCGCAGAAGAAGTGAAGAGTCGGTATATTCCTAATCTGAGTAGTATTTACTGCTAACCAGACAGTTCCAGAATCACACAATCATCAGTGCTCATCGTGGGCAACTCTCATCAGAAATCAGTCTACTGGTCACGATATCTGTTTGCAGATGTGACTCCAAGATTGTTGGATTCCCGGAGCCCTCTGCCATCAGCCTCTGAGCTATACTGATACTGGACGGCGACAGGCACTGAGACGAGATCACCACGCATGTGTCATCGTCCTCTGTGAAGTGTGATGACAGACTCAGTACAGTCACTCGCTCAGTTCAATCGTCTTCGTCAACTCACACGTATACTATCATTCCTACGCGTCACTTGACGAACTGTCGCGTCCACGTGTCATGGATGAGTCGAGTTTAGCTTCGAGTAGTGACTCAACTTGAGTGGTCTCTTTCTGTCACAACCGGAGAAACAGTTGTGTCTAGTGGCCAGTATCAGCTGACCAGTCAGTTCAAGATGAATTTATCTGTAATCCACCCAGTCTATTCACACTGGAAAGTTGGCTCTCAGTGGTGTTGAGAACAGAAGAGTGTCGACCCCTGTTGATCTGGGTGACGACAGAGCATCAGTGAATACTGCGAATGAAACGGCCGAGAACACGTCCCTGAGAACAGCCCGCTCACGCTTCACTGACCTCTCGGCGCGGCGCGGAAAATGCGCACACACGACGGTCAAGCCCGCGCGAGGCCCGGCTGCCAAATCCCTGTGGTGAGGGGACACCCTCGGTCAGTATGCGGTTCCGGCAGGTGAATCCTACCGGAGGGGGTTCTGACGGAACCCACACTGCGCCGGAAGAGTGTCGCGGCCATTCACACTCGGTTACGAGTGAGGGAGCGCACCGTGTTGAGCGCGATTCGGTGTGGAATTGTAGCCCGCCGTGCTGACTCGTCGGTGTGGTGTCGAGTGTGTCTCACGCCGAGTCAGTCTCAATTGGACGACTCACAGTGACCAGCCACCAGATCGACTCCAAGTGAATCCAGACTGAGTCCAACTGAGTCGATCACAGGAGCCGACACACTCGTCGCTGCTGGGATCACCAACACCCACGACACTCTCACAGACTCCACTGAATCACGCACTTCCATGTGAAGACTCAGTATTGATGAC
>KI543230.1:166000-168229 GCA_000496235.1 uncultured archaeon A07HR60 | reverse complement strand
GTCTCGAAAGCCCACGTCCACGACACGCTCGGCAAACTCGCCGAGACAGACGACGTCGAAGTGCGCGAACACGTCGCCAAACACGGCGCCCATCTGTACCGTGCGACCGCCGGGTTACCGACGACGCCTGGACTCGTCGATCTTGAACCTGAGACAGACGACGGTCAAACCGCCAACGACCCCGTATGTGACACCAGTACGTGGGCGTTGACGGTTTGTTCGCCCACAGTGTCGCACTCGGCGGCCGATACTCCCGAGAGGTCGATCAGGACGGGTGATCAGGGCGACAGTCACGATGAGGAGGTCGGGCTAGAGGTGTTCGACCGCGGACCACCTACAGGGTAGAGCCGATTCACCCGACTGTTCGCCCGGGCCGATAGCGACAGCTCTCGAACGCGTGAGCCAGTGAGCCGTGTCGAGTCCCGAATAACACCTCAGTTCACAGTTGGAACCTCGGTCCGACACCAGAGGCCGTGTCACTGCTGGCGGGACTCTCTAACTCGCCATGCGAGATTGGGTGACTTTTACATCCTCACAGACAGCTGAAGCCCCGCTCCGACAGCGTGAGTCGGGTTGACCCCGTGGCCGATTGGTCACTGCTCTCCTGAAAACCCGCCACTGCTGACGTGTGCTCCGAGTCCGGAGAGCCGTAACTGAATCTGTCGACACACGTCCGTTCCGGTGGTAACTGGACCAGGGACGTTCTCACGTCACGAGTCGCGGCGAGAAATCTCTCCCAACCCGGTCGAATTCTTAACCAACAGCCGGTGGTATGTGTCGGTCAGTGTTGGTTAACACTCAAGGGGTGATTAACGGCGCAAATGTCACGGCGATATAGACTGTCAGTTTACGTGCTAGGCGGCGGGAAAATGCTAAGCGGTCTTCTCACAGTCTTCCCTCAGCCATGGGTCAGTTTCAGTCTTCAAGATAATCGACATTCTCTGGATACGGATACTCAGAATTCAGATACTCGATGATTTTCTCGGGTACGGGCGATATGATGATTCTGTTGAGACACCATCAGGCCAGTACGTCTCAAAGACTGATCTAATATGGGATTGAATAAAAGGTCAGGCGCAGGAGACAGGAGAATCCCTCTGAAGGAGACGGTGGAGTTGGTGACGACACTCAGCCAATTCACATATCTGCTCAATTGAGGACTGCCAGATCCCTGTGTGATTCCAGTGCGACGATCGGGTGATGAACAGTGGGACACAGGACTGGGCCAAGAGAGTAGTTGCCACATTCCTTGAGAACAGTTTCCAGATAGTGATACCACGATCTCAAGGCCCGTTCTTCCCTGTCATTATCGAGAGATAGCAGGTCTCGCAAGATGCACATAACTCGGGAGTTGAGTCTTCGTTGTGGTCGTGCTGAAACTGGCCTTCGAGCCATACCTACTGGAGGCAGCGGCCTGGCTTGTGTCTCATGATCACACCGAAGCGCGGGCGCGTTACAGCCTGTACGGTGCAGTTGCCACTTGCGGCAGTCTGTCTCATACGGGAGGCCCTACCATGACAGCAACCAGATCTCCGTCCGACGATGGGCATGACAGTACCGACAACGACACGACTGAGGAACACAGCTCGTCAGGCCCCACAGGCAGTAGCTCAATTAAATAGCTGTACAAAAATCTCATACGTGATAGATCGGAGCGTCTGTCGTGAGCGGGAGATCGATATCGATTGCCTCGTACCAGACCGACGGTCGCTTCGATTGGCCGTCGTCGACGAGCTCAACCAAGTGGAGTTCCTTGAGTTCAGTCAGATTTCGGTGTACCTGACTCACATCACGCTCGACGAGGCGAGCTGTTTCGCGGATACTGTCAGGGTCGTGCTGGACGATCGCCCGCAAGAGCTCAAGCGACTTTGGTCGCGTGACTCGATGGACATCGGCCGGGTCGTGATACACGACTTCGAGATGGGGCTCGGGCGTTTCGCCCCGATCGAGTGCAGCGAGGGTATCTTCGAGGTCGTCGTCACTACCTTCCTGGAATCGGACGTGGAGTGTGCGGTCGGTCATGTTGGAGTTACCAGTCGTGGCCATGGTCAATCACCTCTAATTTGAATCGCTGGAAAAGGGGTTGTAGTCCGTCGAACTCGACATCGACGACGGTACCATCGGCACAGTGCTTGTGATGGTGTGCTGCATCGGGGTGGTCGGGGAAGTTGTCGTACCGAATGATGGTTTCGCCGCTGCGTTCCCGTACTGCATCGAGTACTTGATGCC
>KI543230.1:163452-165607 GCA_000496235.1 uncultured archaeon A07HR60 | reverse complement strand
CAACTGCACTGAGACTGCCTGTGATCAGAACAAGCTGATTTGTATTGAATGGAGTGTTCACTCTATCACTACTAAGAGTAACCAACTGAATCAATTCATCGGGTTCGACTGTACACGTGACGTGATTTGGACGACTGCTGAAACAGACGTTACTCGGAGTGTTGCATGGAGTGCAGGAACTGATCTGTCTGGGTTCGAAGTGACGATGACAGTAGACTCCGACAGTGACGACCAATCAGCGAATGACGGCACAGACGCAGACTCATCTGAGGGTTCTGCACCGGGATTCACAGCTGTGACTGGGTTACTCGCGGTCGTCGCGGCTCGTTGGTCGCATTCCGAACGCGGGCGGACTGAACGGCAGACCGCCGTTCACCGGCTTGATACTCCGATTCCAGCGCCTGAATCGTCCATGGAGATCCAGATCGAACCTTTCGGATCCGACATCTGGAGAGTGACGGGAGTATAGCGCTGACCGCGCGGTACTGCAGCAGGTCTGATGACGCAGTTGTCCGAGACTACTGTTGACACTGGCGAAATCCGCCTGAGAACGGTCCGATCAAGAAGTGACCGCCGGGTCAGGCGACGAGTAACTTTTCGCCACGTTCGACATCGATTCGGCACGGCGGTGAGAGTTTGTTGTACGCACGTCTGTAGGCTTCTTTGACCGCGTCGGCCTCGTCGACCTCGCAGTACGCGGTGAATAAGGCTTCACCAGCGCCGATTCTGGCGGCAGTACCGACAGGCTTGCCGAACGCCTGCCGCATTCCATCGGACACACGGTCTGCTCCTGCGCCCGTCGCCTGTTTGTTCTCTCGAATGACGTGATGTGGGAACTTCCGTAGCTCCATCTTGTAGTTCCCCTCGCCCAGTTCCCGGATCAGATGCCGGTTCGCCGACAACCGAGACGATTCCATCGAGCCGTGTCGGATCTGGACTTCCTCTTCTGTCCGGAGCGTGATTTTAACGGGATACTCGTCGGTGTCTTTCTTGAGGTCACCCATCTTGTGTTGGGCAACTTTCGATCCAGGGATCCCGGTGATATAATCGCGTCTCGTGTACGCGGGCTTGCTGATCTCCCGGTACATTGAGGCAGGTTTCTCAGACATGGCTAGTTATGCGGAAGTGGCTGCAGTTGTGAATAAACCCTTCGAAAGACCACTCCAGCAAGGCTCAGTCGGCTCTCTGGAACCTGTCGTCGCCGGTCGAAAGCACCTGAGATTCACGGCTTACGCGACTGTGTGCGATCTGTCTCAGAGTCCAGCCTCTTGATACTCACCGCGTCAGTCTACAAATCCCGGTGTGCCCAGTAGAGGGCCGATCCGTGTGTAGAATGCATCAAAAGGCCAATCGACAGCGCTTCCGCTCAGGGTAAGTGATAATGAGAGAACGACGATGAACGCCGTTCGAGAACGGCCCGGATTACAGCCGGGTAAGGTTCGTTGCGCGTGGGCCTTTATCGGCCTGCTCAATGTCAAACTCTACTTCCTGGCCTTCTTCGAGGTCCGGACCGCCGACGTCCTCCATGTGGAAGAACACGTCTTCGTCTGCGTCCTCAGTCGAAATAAAGCCGTAACCGCCAGTGTCGTTGAAGAAATCAACGGATCCAGTCGCCATTGCTTCTAGAGCAATGTGAGGATGTGGAATAAATCTTGTGCGGTGAACGTTAACACACTGTATTGCCGCTCGTGCGCACAACTGACGCTTTCACAACCCTGTCCCACTGATTGCCCTACCGGTTGTGACATCGACCTGGCAACACCTCGACGAGTCGTCTCTCGCCGGGCGACCGCGTATTTGCGGGTATCTACAGAAATAGCGGCACGAGTCCCACGAGCCACCGCGCCTGTGGTATTTCACCGTTTACCGAGTGGATGACTCAGTACGGCGACAGAAGATCAACCGCAGCGAGACTCTCATCTCGGGAGCGACAGGTAACTGAAAATGCGCTATGATAATCAGTCGGACTGCTCCAGGGCCGCGTCGCGGTCGGCTTCGGCGACTGCGCTGGCCTGCCCAGTGGGATCGGAGGTGTCAGCGAGCGTGATATCGGCCTGCCGAGCAATCGTGACGCCAACCACCGCGGCGACGACAACATCGTAGTAGACGGGGCCGGCCACACCGCTGAACGCTGTGACGGTGCTGTAGAAATATA
>KI543230.1:153881-163432 GCA_000496235.1 uncultured archaeon A07HR60 | reverse complement strand
GACCCCGTTTCACTGTTCGCCCCACTGGGTGGGAATAGATCAGCCTGGAGATGTCTCGGCCGGTCGGTTCTTTCCAGGTAATCACGTATCTGCGGGCATCTGTCGTCGCACCGAATCTGTGAGTAGGTATAGTGGCAACGGATCAACCGCAGCGAGACTTTCATTTCGGGAGCGACAGCTGACAGCAAAGTGCCCTGTGGTAATCAGTCGGACTGTTCCAGGGCCGTGTCGCGGTCGGCATCGGAGACTGCGCCGGCGCGTCCAGTGGGAATGGACGTGTCGGCGAGCGTGATATCGGCCTGGCGAGCGATTGTGACGCCAACGACTGCAGCGACGACGACATCGTAGTAGACAGGGTCGGCAACTCCGCTGAACGCTGTGACAGTGCTGTACAAATACATCCCGACCACCGACGTAGCGATGACTAGTGACGAATCTAGACGCCGGTCTCTGATCGCAGTTTCAGCCTCAGAGAGAATAGGGCCACCCGTGAACAACAGCACGATTCCTGACAGTAGTGCCAGATTCATGTAAAAGTGGGAGGCGAACGCAGAAGCCAGCGCCGATTCCAACAGCTCGATCACGACCGGATCCAGAAAGGCGTCGAATCGGACGGGCCACACTACGCCGGCGTACGGTGCAAACACCATCAGCCCGGCCATGACTCCCATCGCGTACCGGGCACCGGCCCACTGCTCGGCCCGACGGGTTTCGTATGCCTCGTCGGTACTTTCGACGGGATAATCGAGATCCTCTAAACGATGTCGGAGTTGAGCGGTCGGTATCTCGTCGGGGTCGTGGTTGATCCGCACCGACCCGTATCGATGGCTGGCACTGGCGTTGCTGACGCCGCTGTGGGCCCTCAGAACTGTCTCGATCAGTGCCGCACAGGTTTTGCAGTCGAGTCCAGTGGCTTCGAACACGACCTGTTCGTGGCCAGCAGGTACGGTCGTCGAGTCAGGCTTGTCTCGTGCGGCGCGTCGCCGCACGGTCGCTGCGTCGACACCGTCGACTGTCCGAACGGCCGACGCAATATCCCGGCAGGCACACCCTGCAGGCTGCGTCACTGCTGCGTTTCCCTCTGCCGATCCGTGTGTGTGTGCATGCATTGTGTCTCAAATTCTGTCGTCGAACGGTCTTACTCTGCCAATGAGTAAGGAGTGTAATATAACTGACGAGGCGTCTACCATCCAGGCAGACACGATCTGGTCTGACTCGGGCTGGGGAGACAGTCAGATCAGCACCTGAGCGTCGACTGCCGCCACCGCTACATCACGTTGCTTTCGCCTCGATTTTCCATCACCGGTCCTCTCAGCTGTTTGTAGTGTCACCGTCGATGAATTACAGCTCTATCAACCAGACTGTGATCCCGCAGATTCTCATACCGGACCACACACCGACTACCACGTCACCGATATCCGCCGGATATTGGAACGTAGTCGCGGGTGGACCGACTATCCGCTCGGGAAGGTGAATCCACGTCTTGCCGCTGGCGAGGATATACATTTATCGGATATTTTCCAAATTTGTATTTCGCCACGCGATATCATTACTAGGAAAATTGAACTGTCAATTGATGATTCATTACAATCCGTCACGCCGGTCATTTCTGAAGGCAGCGCAGGCAGTGACCACCTCCATGGGTATTTTTGGAACGCTCGACACGGATCCCCCCGAGTGGACCCTCGCTCCGACACCGACGACACGGACGCTTTTCGACGTGACAGTCGCTCTGGACGGAGCGTACGCTGTCGGTGGTGGTGGAGTACTCATTGAGCGAACCGGTGGCGGAACGTGGTCGACGATCCTCGCAGACGGGCCCAGGGGCAACGGAAACAACCTACTTGGGGTCGACGTGACAGCTGACGGAGAGTATATTTGGTTCGTCGGCGCATCGGGGACGGTTGGCACGTACGATATCCACGGGTGTGGCTGTGGTTGTCGTGTCACGGATCTGTCCGAGCCCGACGATTGCACGAACAACTTTCGCGATATCGCCGTCACCGGGCACGGGGGAAACGCAACGGTAGTCATCGCCGACGAGTCGGGCCAGATCCACCGGAGCCAGGACGATGGCGACAGTTGGGAGACTCTGACGCCCGGAGACGGATCCAGCATACCGGCTATCGACTTCCACGCCACTGGCAGGGGCCACGCCGCCGATACTAGCCAGTCGACGTTCGCAACGGATGTAGACCAGACCTGGGAGCGATTCGGAATCGAGGACCGCGACGAGAGCCTTTATGGACTCGACAGCAACGGGACAGACGCTGTGTGGGTGTGTAGTCAAGACGGGCAGATCCTGGAGTACGACGGCCGCTGGTCGGTAGCGTCGCTGGGTGATTGTCGGCTCCGCGATATCGAAGTGAGGCGGGATCGCTCCGACGGACTCACCGTCGGAGCTAGCGGGCACGTGTTCAGGTATACGCAGGTCTGGAACGCCGAGACGACTCCCAGCGAGGAGAATCTTCACGCGGTCACCCTGGGTTCGGCAGACGACCGGGCTTTCAGCACCCACGACACCGTTCCAGAACTCGCTGTCGGTGCGTTTGGGACCATCCTCGAACGATAGCAAGCTGAGCGTCTAGAGGGCGCTCCGTTCCCTCTAAACTGTCGTTGAAGTAGATGTGACCCCGGTGGTCGATATGGCGCGTGATTCGCCGCCGTGACATAGCCGTGAAATCTGAGCGCTGCTGACTGATGGACGGCACCCTCCCGATATCACACGTTTCACACGCGATAGCACGGAATCGAGCCCGGCTGGCGCAAGCTCGGCTCCCCCTCACGTTTTCCAATATCGGCCGTATCTTAGACTGGAAACTGCTAAGTCGGTCCGGTTCCTCTCGCCGGTGTGTCGTCTAGCTATCTGTCCCGGGTGATGAACGGCGGACGCGTGGCCGTCTTGTCAGGCTACGCCCGTCGCCTTCTCACACCCCCGTTACCCGGAGATGGGCTGCTTATCGTCGGCTTGCTCGAGGGACTCATCGGGTGGTCACTATCCTGGCTATTCGTCTCCTCACCGTCGCTGGCCCCGTTTGGACTCGTCGAGAGTATTGTCGGGCTATGGCTGGTGCTCACGGCCGGGATCGTCGCAGTCGGTGTCACCTTCACCGCGCCGACGGTCAGACAAAATCGGATCTGGCTTGTCTGGGCGACGCTGAATATCTCTGCCGTAGTGATCAACTTACTTGCCGTGGCCGGGGTATTTCCAGGGCCCGTCGCTTCGGTACCACTCGTCAGTGATCTGCTTGGATTCGGTTACTGGGAGCCGTGGTTCCTGGCACTAGGACTCGGATACCTCGCAACGGCGTTTTACAGTTGGACGAATCCACAGCTTCGACGCGCTGAGCGCGTCGTGTACGCGCTCGGGGGTATCGCCTGTCTGGCAGCACTCGCTCCTGGCCTCATCAACATGACCACTCTTGGGGCGGGTATATTCCTTGTTGGCGGATTAGTTCATGTGATTCCGATGGGATTCGATGTCTTCGCCGATGTCGCGCTCATCCTCCGCCGTACGTGGTAGTGTCGGTGATCAGATGACCCACTCTGGCACGGACTCGTCGGCACATATCGGGAGCTGTGCCTGAGTGACGGCCACGATCTCGTGCCCGCGGGTGATCCGGCCCGGCAACGTCGAACTGCCGCGTCCGCAGTGCCGATTTCTCTCGATATATGTGCCCGTATTTTTCAGTTTTCAGTCTCACCCTCACTGTGGAAGACGCGAGAGGCCGATAATTGATTACCCCGTCACTCTCACGAAAGATGTGTACGATTTCATTATCGTCCCGACAGACGGGAGTGAGGCAGCAGAGGACGCAGCTGAACACGCGGTCTCTCAAGCGGAGGCTCATGAAGCACATCTCATGTTTCTCGCCGTCGTGGAAATGTCGGGAACGGCAGCGCCGGAAAGTCACGATAGTGCCCTCGAGGGGCAACAGGCGCAGCGCCAGGAGGAAGTCGACGCGCTCGTACAAGACGCTAAGACGGCAGGCATCGACGCTGAAGGGGTCGTTGAGGTCGGCATTCCGTCGCGAACGATCCTAGAGACGGCTGCCGACCGGAACGCCGATCTGATCGTCATGAGCACGCATGCTCGGTCCGGTGTCGGTCGATTCCTCTACGGGAGCGTCACTGAGCGGGTAATCCGCGACGGAGGAACCCCTGTTCTCGCGGTACAGCGCTGAGTGGCGTTATCGCCACGAGCAGCAGCATATTAGCCATTTTCAGCGTCGAGTCGCAGACGAGGCTGAGTGGTGATCTGCTGGGGTCAAATCTGATTCTTGAGTGACCGAGTGAGCACTCACCGAGCCGCGTCAGTATTCGGTGCCTGCTCCATGCCGGACTCGGTCGGGAGCCGGTTGCCCCGGTGGAGGGCGAACATCACGACAATGACGGCCACGACGCCGACCGTCATTGCCCGATAGATGGTGGTGTATCCGACGCCCTGCGTAACCAGAACTCCGACCGTTCCCGATCCCAGTGCCTGGATCGAGAGTGTAGTAGCGGAATATAGTGAATACGCACTCGCCCGGTGTCGGTCTGGTAGCGATGATAAGAGGAACGTATCCACGACGGGAAACAGAGTGTGAACGAGATACCCCATGACGATGCTGACAGCGGCGATAGCGTAGAGTCCACTCACCGCGGTCAGTGTAAGTACTGAGACGGCGAACCCGCCGGTGACAGCCAATAACAGTGGGATATTTGGGACTGAATCCGCCAGCCGGCCGCCGAAAATGAACGCTGGCAGCCCGGCAGCGAACGTCACCGACAGTAGGAGTCGCCCCGTCCCGGCGTCGATTCCTTTCGCGATTGTCAGATAATCACCGTACAAGTTGAATAAGCCGTTCCACAGGAAGCCGGTGACACCGAGAAAGGCAATCCCAGTCAGGATTGTGGGCCACTGTGCGCGGCCCGCCGTGATGAGGCTGCGGTCCGCGGTGCCGGCGTCGGGAAGGACAGTCTGCCGAGCCGCCCACGCCAGTGCCACCGTGGAGATGGCGGCGACCACAGCAATCAACAGGAACGTCACTCGCCAGTTGCCGATCAACAACACACCACTCACGACCAGCGGTGCGCCGATGGCGGCTACCTGGCTCGCCCCGCCGTGAATCCCGAGTGCAGTCCCGACGCGTTCTGGGAATAACTCGCTCACCAGCGGGTTCGCGGCGATGAAGTAGATGCCACTCGACAGGCCCATGCTGAACGCGCCCACGATGAGGTGCGATACAGACTGGGAGGCGGCCGTGAACGTTGCCGAGCCCACCAATAGCAGCCCTGTGACCCCGATGACTCGGGACCGAGAAAAGCGGGTCAACAGATATCCTGTCGGGATTCTCGGCGCAGCACTGCCGAACCACGCTGCACTGGTGACTGCACCGAGAGAGGCAGCGCTGACGCCGAAATCTGCTGCCGCGGGTTGGATCACAGGCGCGAAAACGATGCGAGCCAAATTGATCAAAAACACCATCGCGCACAGCGAGCCGAACAGTTCGCGACGAGTCACTACTGTGTTGACTCCGCGCAGTAGTTTGAACGACTCGAATTGGCCTGCCGAGACACGACATACCGAAGCAGAGCCCACAGAGCTTGTTTCCACGGCGGTTAGCTCCCTCCAGACGACTACAGCCGCTCTCGTAGCCATCCGAGACACCCCTTGACTACACCTCTGAGCCGGTCCACTCCCTCGACAACGCTCGGATGCACGCAGAATCCATTTGCTCGTCACCGACACCCACACGGCAGCGATCACGACTTGCCTGCTGGCGCTAAAGCGATGTAATCAGTGCCGGGGTCGTGCTGTCGGAAGGGTGTGGCTGTGTCGAATTCAAACATCCAAAGAGCCAGACCGAATCACCGGACACATGTGTGTACTCACGAAAAATTCGCTAAGTGAGTCACGACGACCCGGGTCGCCACGAATCAGAGACGGAGCGACTGTTCGGCGGGTATAGTGGCGGGTTGCTGGTGAGTGTCAGTCTGGCGTGGGCGACACTCCAATTTGGCCGGTTTCTGTTGTCTCCTCTGTTGCCAGCGATTATCACCGACTTAGGACTGACTGCCGCAACCGCGGGGCTCACACTCGGCGGATTCCAGCTGTTGTACGCGGTGATACAGTTCCCGAGCGGGCGGGTGTCTGACGTGTTTGACCGGCCAGCAATGGTCGCTGGCGGTCTCGTGATTCTCATCGTTAGCTTTGCACTACTGGCGGGCGCGACAACTCCAGCAGTGTTCGTGATCGCGGTTCTGACGCTCGGGCTCGGAAAAGGACTGTTCGCGGTCCCGTCTCGAGCGCAGTTGTCAGATAGTTTCGTCGCGAAACGAGGCCAGGCACTCGGCATCTATGCTGCCGGGACAGATGTGGGTGGGATTCTCGCTGCAATCGTCGGGGTTCTCGTCACCGGTGGATCGATATTCGGCGCGGTGGCACTCTCGGCGGACGTCTCCTGGCGGGTCCCGTTCGCCCCACTAGCGGGCCTTCTCGTGGTCGTCACCATCGGGTACATCCTGTCAAACCGGGAGCCGTACCGCGTGGGCCGTCCGTCACTCGGGCTCGTGACGACGATCCGGCGGTTAGCCACAACGCGTGAACAACGCGAGGCGCTAATCGCGTTCGCACTGTTTTATTTTGTCGTCGGAGCGTGGGTGAACTTCCTGCCGGCATATCTCACAGCGACGAAAGACTTCTCGGAAGCCACTGCAGCCGGCGTGTTCGCGGTGGTGTTTGTCGTCGGATTCGTGGTCAAACCGGTCGCCGGTGGCATCGCCGATCGAATCCCTCGACGAGGCGTCGCCGTCGGCGGGTTGTTGATCTCGATTGTGGCATTGGCTGGTGTGATGGTCTCACAGCAACTCGGCCCCGTGGTCGTCGCAACGGCTCTGTACGCGTTCGGATACAAGGCTGTCTTTCCGGTCGTCGACGCTCTCTTGCTGGACGGCGCTCCAGACGCGAACGTGGGCGGTGACCTCGGTGCTGCCAGAGCCCTGTTCCTCGGCGTGGGAGCGTTCGGCCCGGTGTATCTCGGCTGGGTAGTTGAGACAGCTGGCTATCGGGTCGGGTTCGTCGGTCTCGGCGGCTGCCTGTTAATCGCCGTTGGACTACTGGCTCGCGGCCTCCGTTCGAGCAGCCACTGAACTGATGGCTCGATTACGACACTCACTGTCAGGACAAGCGATTGCACCTACCGAGATGGTAAGAGTCCACGGGCGGATATCCTGTATCCGGCCAACGCGAGTGCCGACAATACACTCACCAGAATAGCTCCGAACTCGGTCAGACGCATCCACTCTGGAGTAACCTGGATAATAGCGTTCACCACACGAGCGCCGAGGGTCGCATCCACGGCGGCTTGCAGCTGGTCTTCGACCGTCTTAGGCTGGACCGTTCGCGACTCTAGCCCCAGTGTGGCGGCGGCTGCTCCCCCAGCGCTCTCGTCGAGTGTCGAGAGGCGTTCGGCTTCGTACACATTGATCGAGGTCGATATCGACCACACTACCTCCCCCTCGGTGTTCACTTCGAGAACACGGTTCCCGTTCGTGTCCGTCACGAGTGTGTGCCCGTTGGGCAGACGGTCGCCGTCGCGAGGCCATTTGAGTTGGTCGTCTTGCCACACCCACGACTCAACCCACTCGCCGTCAGCGAACGCATACTCGATTATCCGGTCGTTGTTAGAGTCAGCAACAATCATCGCCGGCCCACCCCGAGATTCGGGAATGTAGTCTGCATTGTGCTGTTCTGCCAGGGTCGCGTACTCGTCGTCTGCCCCGAGTGTCAGCGTCTCGTTCACCTGTCCAGAGCTTCGATTGATGAACACCACGGTGTCGTGATTCCGCAGACTGGCGGCCACGAACTCTCCGTTGCGAACCACTTCCACGTCGTTCAGATGCGTCCAATCCCCGCCGAACGGCCCACCATCGCCTGTGTCGAGAGCTGTGTATCCACTCCAGGCCCAGACCGTGGTGTCCGTGGACACGTCGACCGTCTTGACCGCGTGCTGTGAGAGAACACCAATCATGTAGTGAGTCTCATTGAGCCGGTCGACATCGTGCCACTCGTTGGCGCGTTCGCCGGGTGTGAGTTCGGCGTATAATACCGTTCGCTCGCCCGTCGAGATATCAATCCGCTCGATACGCTGCCGGATGCAGTCTGAGCACCCGGCGCCCGCTGGGTCGTATTTCACCGTCGAGACCACGACCTCAGACGAATTCGGGATCGGGTCGACATCCCAGTATTCGTCACGCAGCGTGTCGCGAAACTCCACCGTTCCGTCCGGCCCCACCACGATCAACTCCGTGCCTGTAATCACCGTCTCTCCAGAGATGGTGCCGTTCCCGGTCGGCGAGAAACCCTGATCATCACTCACGAAAACTGGGTTCGTCGCCATCACCACTACTACGGGGATGATCACTAACCCGACTAGCACCAGTCGCGACAGTTTCACACCTATTTGTCGAATCCACAACAGATGAGCGCTCCGTTATCTGATGAGCAGGCTGAGCAGGCGTCATCAGACGGCGGTCACGCCGTGGATACGCGCCGTCGCTCAGTGCGGCACGGTGTGTCCGTACACTCGACATAGTGTCTCGAAACTCACAGGTTTAATCTACAAAACGGAGTACAGAGGGATAGAAAGCGGATAAAGCGGAGCGGACTCTGTCTGACAGAAGCGGCCTGTCCGCTCACAGTACCCATGCAATCTCTGGAACGTGATCACTCACACCGGCTGCTCAACCCGTCAGGTCTGTGTTGACTGCGGTTACGGTAATTTCACCATCTGAATACTGCTGAGGCTGGCGTCCTTGCAGTCAGAACAATGCGGGGCAGCTACATGGTCAGGGATACAGATAACGGCGACTTTGTATTGTCCGCAGTCCAGCCCAAGTCAAATCGTGAGCATCCCACCGGATTCTACCCGAGGCAATACTCGATGGGACTACAACCCAAACACTCCCAACTACTGTCGGGTTTTCTCCGCGTTCACCCGCAGGAGGATATCAACTGAATCGTGGTCTTCTGTCGGTTGAGACGACGGACACGATGGAACACTTCTGAGAATAACGCTGGCACTCTCAGTCACCAATCAAGAAATTGCAGGATGCCGCCTCCCGGATTTGAACCAGGGACAGCTCGATCTTCAGTCGAGTGCTCTCCCAGGCTGAGCTAAGGCGGCGCAAACCAAAGAAAGCCGATACGAGTCAAAAGGATTTCGAAAGCGCCAGCCAGCGCCGACGGTGTTTTATTGACGATAATCGTCTTCCCACCACGGATGTCGACGCTAGTCTGGACGATTCTGATTGGCCTCCCTCTGATGTGGTTGGTCGCGATGGCAGGGTACGCGTACGTCGATGCGGCCCGACACGGGATGGATCCCCGTAAGTGGGCGCTGGTGTCGCTCCTGATCCCGCTGTTTGGGTTTTTCATGTATATTTTCGAACGCGACGATCGTACGAGTGAAGATCCAGAGATGTTCGCCGACGCCCGTTCGAGATTCACGAATCCCGCGCCGACGAGTCACTCGTCGAATCACGAGGGAGCGGCGAATCTGCCCGAA
>KI543230.1:143691-153861 GCA_000496235.1 uncultured archaeon A07HR60 | reverse complement strand
TCTGGTAGTCGGTCACGGACTTGCTTGACGCGCTGGTGGAGCGTTCCCGCTGATTGTGGGAGTTGTTCGAACTCGGTGAGAGCGTGGTTATACAGTTGCCGACAGGTGTCACGGTAGTAGTCCAGTGTCTCTCGCTGGGATTCGGTGGGATGGAGTCGATACCTGTAGGCGTAGTACATTGTGTTACTCTCGGGCTTGGATGAATTTGTCGAGTTGTTCCTGCACGAACGAGGAGAGGTTCAGATGATTTTCCTGAATCCAGTCCTCTTGCTCTTGTTTGATGGTGATTGTCTTTTTATCGTACTCATCTTGTGTGATTCAAGACTGCGGTCTCGTCTGAGTGGGAGGTTGTATCAAGAAGAGACGGCGCTGTATCCCCTCCCTACTCACTCGGCTTCGCCTCGTTCCGTGAGGAAGGGGGCTTAGCGCCTATATGCGGCTAATTGACACCACTCACACGTGTCTCAGCTGGGCCTACCGGTGTGGCTCACAGAAACTACCAATCTGACACCGGCTCGCGGCGAGGCTGTCGACACAGCGTCGATACCCGTCGAATGCACGAATTCTCTCAAACGCATTTTTTGGCGTGTAACGTGTCTCAGTTTGATTTCGGCATCGAAGGGATAGGACTGAAACGCCGCCGGCCCGAATTATCTCTGTGACCGAAGAAGGGCCGCTAGAAGCGAACTCGTCAATCCAGCAAAGTCAAGCAGACTCGGCTACAGCTGCCCCACAGATCAGTATCGACCGGTATCTCGACCGGATCGGCATCGCGCCTTCGTCGGTGACCGAGGCAGACAAGAACACGCTGACTCGGCTCCAGCAAGCACACGTGACCACAGTACCGTTCGAAAATCTCAGCATCGTCGGCGATCCGTTCGACGACGAGCCCGGTGAGGGCGTGGTGCTGTCGATTCCGCAACTCTTCGAGAAGGTCGTGATTCGGGAGCGCGGCGGCTACTGTTTCGAACTCAACGGACTGTTCCATTCGTTGCTCCGAGGTCTCGACTACGATATTGATCGGGTCCCGGCCCGGATTCTCAGTGACGACGGCGCTGGCCCGCCGGCGAATCACCACACGAATATCGTCACCGCGGACCGTGAGTACGTTGTCGACGTCGGGATGGGGACACCGCCGATGCGGCATCCGACCCCGCTGAACGGATCCGTCGTTACGGACGAGGTCGGTGTCCAGTGGCGGGTCGTCGCGAGTGACCGACCTGATGAAACCTTGCAAACAGAGTACCGTGAACCGCCTGCGAGTGAGTGGTCTTCACGATACGTGTTCAGCAAACAGCCGTGTGATATCGAATACTTTCGGGCGACTAACGATCACCTGCAGACTGCACCGGAGTCTGCGTTCACCGGCGACCCCATCGTGACGATTGCGACCGAGAGTGGCTACCGCCGACTCTCACGCGAGAGCCTGTCTGAGTCGGATCATGTCGATAACGGGATTCAAGAGCGCCGCCGGGCAGTCGCTCCTGAACAGTGGCACGAGACACTTAATCGGATGTTCGGCATTTCTCTGTGACCGTCGTCCTGATGTGGACTCGAATTCCACAGTTGGGCTCGACTCGGAGTCTCTCGGGTGCGTGCGGGCCGGATTTGGGTCTCAGCCCAGGACAGGCTCCCGCGTTAGGACCCACGTCGATCGACAGCCAGGAAACCCCCCGTTTCTGTGGTGGATGAGATACCGACTTCGGAGCGGCTGGCCTCACAGATCACAGACAGTCCTGCAGTGCCTGTCGGTGAAACGCGATTGCCTCCGCACGGCCGAGTTCCGGGTACATTGGATTCGTCACGACGCCATTAGAATCGACGGCACTGGCAGTGATCGCCAGTGCCCGCTGTAACGGGGGTATCTCCGGATACGGTCGAACACTCCTGTACCCGTCCCGGAAGGCAGCACGCTCTGGTGCGGGATCTTCGAGATACCAGTCGGTGACCAAATACTCGACTTTCGCGACCGTAAGAGCGACCGGGGCCGCCATTGGCGCCTCCCAATCGAGGATAGCAGTGATCCGGGTGTCCTCGACTAGTGCATTCCCTGGACGCAGATCCCAGGGAAACAGTGCCGGTTCCGGAGGGTGGCTAGATACCCAATCCGCCGGGCTGAGCGCTTCTAGCCGGGTCTTGATCTGACGTGCTTCGGGGTCGAACGCTGGTGGGAGCCGGTCGAGAGCCTCCGTCCCGTAGGTGACAAGCCAGTCTGCTGGGTCGATCCCTTCCTCAACAGCCAGCGCCGACAACGACACGTCGACAGGCCACTGGTCTCGCTCCCACTGGCGGCCGGTTGGCCGAACTAGACCACACGTCTCGAAGTCCGTCGCCGCGTGTATCTCGCCGAGGACTCGCCCGAAGCTGTGTGCGACTCGCTGCCGGTCGGCTGTCGGGAATTCAGAAAACCGTTCATGAAGATCCTCACCAGCGACACTCTCGGTGAGCATGTACCCTGTCCCACTGGCTACACCGCCGTGAAGAACTCTCGGGACGGGGATCCAGTCCGTCTCACCGATCGCCAACGTGACGGCCAGTTCCGACCGAATTGCCCCGATATCTGTCGACAACTGGGCTATCACCGACGGCTCGTCCGCAAATTCGACCACTGAGGTCTGTTTCCGATTCCCTCGATTCATCTGGTCGATAGCCGTCACCCGACGGCCTGGGAACACCTGGTCGGCGATCCGCCGAGCGTCCATAACACACGACTGACTGCGGGGTGTCTAACTACTGTCGGTCGGTGGTCACAAGTGACGAAACGCGATCAGTCTGATCCGCTCGCCGGCCGGTCCGCTCCACCCACCACGGTGTCGAATTCCTCGAGTGAATCGAGCGTCCAGTCAGGCTGATATCCATTTGCCTCTCTGTCGGGGCTTGACCGCAGCCAGACAGAGTCCAGGCCCGCAGTGAACGCGCCCGCCACGTCGTAGCTAAGAGAGTTACCGACGTACACCGCCTGGCTCGGGCGGACGTTCAGCGCGTCGAGCGCCCGATCGAACGGATCGGTGTGAGGTTTTCGACGGTCCAGATCGCCTGCATACACCAGGGTATCGAACCGATCACCGAGTTCGAGTGTCTCTATTTTCGGTTTCTGTCGGTTCCGTGGGCCATTCGTGATCAATCCGACAGCAGCGGTGTCTGCGGCGAGTGACAGCGCACGCTGCGCACCCGGCGTGAACCCCACCGCTCGGTCGTCGATTGCGTCCACGAACGCCTCGGACAGTTTTACGGGGTCTATGTCTCGGTCGTGGACGGCGGCCAACCGTGCAAATCCCGTCGCAATATAGCCGATACGGTCGTCTGGGTCTGGCGGGCCATCTAACCGGCCCCACAAGTCGCCAGACTCAGCGAACGGTTCCGCTCCCAGCTGTTCGAACGCCGACCGGTACGCTGCCGTCGCGTCGCCTGTTCGATGGCAGATTGTCCCGTCGAGGTCGAACAGAACCGCCTCGTATGTCACCACATCTATTGGTTGGTGTGTACGAATAAACCAGTTCGGCCACCAGTGTTGTCTCACAGAGTGCAACCGCGGGAGACTCGAATGGTTGGCCTGTCGAGACTCTCCTCTCGAGGAGACCGCGACGTTTAATCTCGATTGTATCGTGGATATTGCGTGAGCGATACCGACCGAGACGAAGACGCTACACCGACCGAGTGTTCGGCCGCTCGGCCGGCGGCGTGGACCTGCGTCTTGCCGCGATGCACGGCAGATCTGCTGGTAGGGAGCCCTCATCGCAGAGGGTTATGTACGAATTCACCCGCGTGGGGCCCTCATGAAAGTCTGCCCCGTGCAGGGACTCTCTCAGCGCGACCACGCGAATCTGCGGTAATGGCTCTGCGCGACCAACTCTTGAGACGGCTGGGGTTGATCTGGTGACAGACCTGGCTGGTGTGCCCAGTGGCGTTCACATCCGACAGGCAACTCCTGGAGATCTTCTCGACATCGTCCGATTACTGGACGCGGCTCTGCTCACGAACGAACCCGCGGTCGTTGAGCGACGTACCGACGCAGGCGATGTGTTCGTCGCAGTGCGGAACGCCGATGTAGCAGATTTCAGTGACTCCCGTGACTCCGGTGATGGCCCAAACGGGTCCAGGTCTCCATCCACATCCACATCTCGATCAGCTCCACCCAACGACGGGGCAAAACTGGGTGTCGTCGTGCTGACGCGGGCTGACCGCGCTCTCCACATCGACGCGATCACCACCCGTCACTCCTCCAGAGGACGAGGCATCGCGACCGGGCTCATCAAGCGAAGCGTCAGCCGAGCCCGCGACTTGGGGTATGACTTGCTCACTGCCCAGTTCCGACCACCCCTTCGCGACTTCTATGCGTCTCGCGATTTCACCGTCTACCATCGGGACGGCAGAGGACGCGGTTATCGGCGAATAAGTGGTGAGACACAGTCGCATCTGCCGTGTCAGAGTCCTGTGAACCGCTCGAAGTAACTATCCCCGACGATTCTGGCTCTGTGGCTGGTGCGGTCATGGAGGCGTTTATCACGGGGAACTCGACGACGACCGACCGTCTCTCTGAATTGTCACCTGCGAGATTGCGTTAATCACGGCTCTGGATGTGATACTGGAGTGTGCGTTGCCCCCACGGTGAGCGTGATGTTCGCTGTATCGCCAGCCTTGATGTGTGATTCTCTCACCGGGTGCACCAACCGAAAGGCTAGATGATGTAATGTGACGTATTTGACCTGATCAGGTCTGCTTGACCAGCCTGCAAACTCGGTTGTGAAGTACCTCGGGGTCACGCCCCGAGGCACTCGCCTCGCACTGTCTGTAGGCCCAGTGAACTACCCCACCCTATTCAGCCGCTGGCGCGGCTTTCTTGAGGGTGGGGCTTCTTGCTTCTCTGACAGCACGTGCAGAGACAGAAGCTGTTCTCCTGGCTTCACAGCGGTGCCAGTCTCCACGAGCGTGAATTCGGAGTGTCCCACTCCTCCTTGATAGTGACACACCGGAGATGAGGCGTGACCGCCTTTCTTGTCGGGCTCGAAGCCACTCTCATGAACAGTCCGTGTCACACTGAGATATATTGGGTAGGTAATGAAAGATGTTCGGTGCATGTCGAGCGATTCATCCCATCTCCCTACTCGCTCGGCCGTCGGCCTCACTCCCTGAGGAAGGGGGATTCTCTTTCGGCCCACTAAATGTGAAAACTCGCGAGAGTCTTGATTTCGACGTGTTTTTGCTGGGCCAGGCAAATTTGTATCACATGGCAGACTTCAATATCGTCGTCGCAGATCCCGAGTCTGGGACACGTATCAGCGAGAGGCGGACGGACAGGACGCAAACCGATTCTTGGGGCGAGAGATCGGAGACGAAGTTGAGGGAAGCGCTGTCGGACTCGATGGGTATACACTCGCTCTCACGGGCGGCTCCGATGATACCGGCCGCCCGATGCGCGAGGACGTGCCTGGCTCCGACCTGAAAGAGCTGCTATCGACCGGCGGTGTCGGATACGAACCAAGCCGTGACGGAGAGCGCAAGCGCATCACTGTCCGTGGTCGACAAATCTCGGAGGCGACAGCACAGATCAACACTCGCGTGAAAGACAGCAACGGAGATATAGCGGAAGCATTCGACGAAGCGTAATCTCTCGCTGATACCACTCAGCTCTACGGTTTCGTCTCACACTTCAGGTCGTACTATCTAACTCGACCTGACCTCGAAACACCTCACACACTACACCATACCACATCTTCACCCCCTCTTCACTACTGTGTCGCGTCTCCCCTCTGATCACGACAGTATTGACACGCACCGTGCCGTCGTCACCCGGAGCGGCAGCACACGCCGACTGGTAGTCAGTCTCCCAGCCGATAGTAGATTGCCCACCGAGACGACAGTCCGTCTGTATCTCGGCGGGGACGAGTATCACGTATGCCCAGATGAGAGCTCAAACGGACCGATACTTCGCGGGGCATTCGACAATCGCCGGCTAGCCCGCACCCCTGGTGAAGGAGCAAATCGGCTGGCCGCGTGGCTCAATACACACGCTCTCGAACCCGACGATCCGCTTGATCTGGACGTGATCGGTGAAGACGACCGACTCGGCCTTCGACTTCCTGGATCGCGGGTCGTCTACGATGCTCCACCAGGCCCGAGCGACTCGCTCGCAGATATCGCGAACGATCTCGACGGGTGACACCCCCGTCGTAATTTCACTCCGGGACCGAGACCTGGGGATAGTCATCTTCCAACGTCTATGTGCGATGGCAACTCTAGGGTAATCGATAGCTGGCCACCGACCGCTACACAGATTTGCCACAGTTCCGAACCAGACGTGTCGGTGTCGGCCCGGCTGGTGCGCACGTGGAAAAGCAACGGCGAAAGACCGTCTCACTCAATTTCCTTTCTCATCTAAATCGTCACAGACCCCATCACCCCTGGCGCGAGTCTCATCGAGACTCGGCGATTTGGCCTCTGATCTCGGCAGTCATCTTTGCGGCGGCTGCGGCAGTCGTCTGTCGGTCCGCGAACGCATCACAGGCACTGACGGCCGCGACCGGGTCTTTCTGAAAGTCAAGGCCGTACGTGACGTCCCAGAGGATCAGTGGCCCGGGCGGCGCTGGGCCGATTCCCTCGGGCCCTGGGAGCGGTTCAGGAGCGAGGACACGGTCTACCTTCTCGAGAGGGGCAGTTCTGGCGGCGACGCCCCGGCAGAGCGTCACTAATCGCCGGACGAACTCTCGGGGGAAGCCGCCCGCCTCCACACGCACCCCGAGAAACGCTCCATCCCGCCGCAGGTCTGTCGAGATGGTCCGCTCTGTGCCCTTCGTGTCAGGCGTGAGATTGTGGAAGTCGTGACTTCCTGACAATCGTGTCAGCGCTGTCTCAAGACGATCACGGTCCAGCCGGTACGTCGTCGAGGTGTGTTCCATGCCGTCTTCTGGCGCGTACAGATAGTAGACGTACTGTCGGTTGTCGGCGTCGTGTGTCGCGTGGAACCCGTCCGAGACGTTAGCGTGTGCCCACACGCGGATTGTCCCGGGTAACTCGCCGTTGAACGCCCGAGGTGTCAGCCACTCTGGCGTCTCGAATGCAACCGTCTGGCGAACCGCAGATACGCCGGCGTCTGTCCGGCCAGCGGCCGCATATCTGGGTGGTGTATCGGCTTTCGCTCCCGTAACATCGAGTTCGTGAAGCGCGTCGAGCAGCACCCCTTCTACAGTCGGAACATCTGGCTGCCGCTGAAACCCGTGAAATGGCCGGCCGTCGTACGCGACACGGAACGCTCGCACGAGCGCTTCTACTCACTAGCATAGTATCAACGCACTGGCTGGCCCGGGCCAGATTCCAGCGTATGCTTCAATCAAGTCCCACATTCATCACTGGTCTCGAATACAGTCTCCAGGTTGGCCCCGATCTGAATCGCGTGCTGTCGGAGCGAGCTGCAGTGAGCCGAGGTACCGCACGGCGTGGTACAGTGCGGTGAGATGAGATTGGGGGAAATGACGTACCAGAGCCGGAGTCGTCTCAGGCGAAATCGTCGTAGGTCGGGCGCCCGTGTTCGGGTGGGAACTGCTCGAGAGGGACTTGCGTCTGATCGCCGCTTTCCATGTCTTTGATCGTCACGGCGTCGTCTTCGAGGTCCTGTTCACCGACCACGACGACCGTCTCGGCGTTGATCGCGTCGGCGTAACTCAGTTGGCCGCTAAATCCGCGGTCAGACACGTCGGTCTCGACGACGTGTCCGAGATCCCGCAGTTTTCGAGTGATATCGGCTGCCGCGGCCCGAGTCTCCCCGATTTGGAGCACGTAATAATCGGTTTCTACTCTCTCGTCGGGCCAGACACCTGCCCGCTTGCACAGTAATGCCAGTGTCGCGCCACCGGGAGCGACCCCCACGGCCGGGATCGACGGACCTCCAAGATCCTCGATTAGGTCGTCGTACCGACCGCCACCGAAGACAGCCCGTGAGACCTCTCCTGTTGAGTCGAAACACTCGAACACGGTTCCTGTATAGTAATCGAGCCCGCGGGCGGTGTCCAGCGAGAGGGTGCACACGTCTCTGACGCCCAGGTCCGCAGCCGCGTCCAACACTGCCTGTAGATTCTGGACGGCCGTCTCGACGCGGTCGCTGTCGGCAAAGTCTGTCAACTCTGCCAATTCGTCTTCGGGCGTGTCTAGGAGCGCGTCGAACTGGTCTGCTTGGGCAGCCGACAGCCCTGCGCTCGTCAGTTGTGCAAGGTACTCGGTCCGGTCTAATTTCGCCTTTTTATCGACCGTCCGAATCGCCTCGCGCGTCTCCACCGGCGCGTCGAACGCCTCTAACAGTCCGCCCAAGATGTCGCGGTGAGAGACGCGAAACTCGAAGTCGTCTGGCTGTAGGCCCAGTGCGCGGAGCAGATCCGCAGCCACTGCCAGCACCTCGGCGTCTGCTGTCGGCTCCGCCGAGCCCAGAATATCCACGTTCGTCTGGTAGAACTCTCGGAACCGGCCCTGTTGGACCTGCTCGTAGCGCCAGAACTTCCGCGTCGAATACCACTTGATCGGCTTCGACAGTGCCTTGCCCTTGTCGGCCACCATCCGCGCGACTGTCGGCGTGAGTTCCGGCGTGAGGGCGATGTCACGCTCGCCTTTGTCCTCGAAGGTGTACAGCTCCTCGAGAATATCGTCGCCAGACTTGTCGATATACATTTGTGTGCGCTCCAGCGCCGGGGTGTCCACCTCGCGAAAGCCGTACCGCTGGACAGTCTCCTCGACTGTGTCGAACATCCACCGTCGGGAGCTCATCTCCTCAGCGTAAATCTCGCGGAACCCTTTCAGCCCCTCGTACATATGCCAGAATTTGACCACCGCAGGCTTGAATCCCTCCCTTTCGTGTACTCACGCGACGTGGTCCGAGGACTGCGTACGCGTTTGATTGTGGTTCTCACAATCCATTGAGACACGTCTCACAACATCCCGTGGACGTACGTCTGGTCGTGTTCCGGAAACACTTCACGGACCGCCGCTGGTCCGTGTTCCTCAACGAGGAGCTGTCTGAGTTCCCCCTCGTAATCGGCTTTGGGTATCTCTTCGCTCGGCCCGACTTCGACGTCAAAATTAGTCTCCACGAGTTCGTCGACCGCGTGTCGACCGAACCCGGACAACGGCGCGATATAATCGATATCGTGGCGATCTTCAAGACTTTGCGCCTGCGCCCGAGACACAGTCGGGACACGGTCGTCACGACGTGATCCGTCCGCGATGGCATCCACGTCCAGCGCTGCCATCTGCTCAAGTGCGTGTTCGTGGACGCGCTGGATGCCGTTGCGGGGATACCCGTCTGCAAGCATCGTTTGGGTGGCCTCACGAGCCACCTCTACATCGAGGTCGAGACTCTGAAACTGGAAGCCGAGATTCGAGGCGGCCCGTTGTGCGTACTCCCAGTCGTCGGTGACGCCGAAACTCCCCGTCACACACCGAACATCATAGAAAGAATCCAACATGAGAGCCGCCAGCGACGAGTCTTTGCCTCCGCTGTACAGCAGCCCCAACTCCATTATCGCCGCTGGATGTCGAACCCGTTATCGTCCGGCTGGAGTTCTCGTAGGAGCTCCTTCATCTGGTCTTCGCCGATCCGGTCTTGAATCCGGCCACTCCGGGCCAGCGTCACGACCTGTTGTTTCACCTGCTTAGCGAACTGTGGTTTCGACATTTCCACGGCATTTAACCGCTGTCGGGCGTCGTCCGTGAGGTGCTGGCGAAGGACTGCTTCCTGCTGAGCTTCGGCCTGTTGTCGAGCAGCCTCTTGTCCGCCTGCCTCTGTACTGTCGCCCTGCTGGGCACGGTCCTGAAGTTCCTGCATCTTCTCCTCGCGGAGCTTTTCGAGTCGATCCTCGTCCGGGTTTCCACTCATGTCAAATACTACGATTCCGGGTGAGGAAAACGATTTCGGAGAGTCAACTCTCAAAGTCGGTGTCGCTATCACTCTCACTGAATAGATGCACGCTTTCTGGCGGTTCCAGCAGTGTTCGGAGTTGGCTGCTCACCACTCGGTCGACAGTGGTGGGTTCAGGCGTACCGTTCCAGTTCCGGACGGTCAAGATCCTCGATAACCTCGCCAGCAATCTCCGTCAGGAACGCGTGACCCTCGTCAGTCACACGGCGACCCTCGCCCTGTGCAGTCTCGATGAGGCCCTCGTCTTCCATCTCCTGTAACGATGTCCG
>KI543230.1:140692-143641 GCA_000496235.1 uncultured archaeon A07HR60 | reverse complement strand
TCTCGGCTGGGTGGTTGAGACGGCCGGCGTATCGGGTCGGGTTCGTCGGTCTCGGCGGCTGCCTGCTGATTGCTGCTGGACTGCTGGCTCGCGGCCTCCGTTCGAACACCCACTGAACGAGTGGCTCGATTACGACACCCACCGTCAGGACGAGCAACCTCACCTACCGAGACGGCAAGAGTCCACGGGCGGATACCTCGTATCCGGCCAGTGTGAGCGCCGACAACACACTCACGAGAATAGCCCCAAACTCGGTCAGACGTATCCACTCTGGAGTAATCCAGATAATGCCGTTTACTGCACGGGGGCCAACAGTCGCGTCTACGGCGGCTTGCAGCTGTTCTTCGACCGTCTCGGGCTGGACTGTTCGTGACTCCAGCCCCAGTGTGGTGGCAGCCTCTCCGCCAGCGCTCTCGTCGGCTGTCGTGAGCCGCTCGGCTTCGTACACGTTGATTGATGTCGATATCGACCACACCACCTCTCCTTCGGTGTTCACTTCGAGAACGCGGTTCCCGTTCGTGTCCGTCACGAGTGTATGCCCGTTGGGTAGACGGTCACCGTCGCGAGGCCATTTGAGCTGGTCGTCTTGCCACACCCACGACTCGACCCACTCGCCGTCTGTGAAATCATACTCGATTATTCGGTCGTTGTTAGAGTCGGCAACAATCATCGCCGGCCCGCCCTGGGATTCGGGAATATAGTCTGCGTTGTGCTGTTCTGCGAGCGTCGCATACTCGTTGTCTGCCCCGAGCGTTAGCGTCTCGTTCACTTGCCCGGAGCTTCGGTTGATGAATACCACTGTGTCGTGATTCCGAAGACTGGCAGTCACGAACTTCCCGTCACGGACCACTTCCACGTCGTTCAGATGCGTCCAATCCCCGTCGAAAGGGCCACCGTCGCCCGCGTCGCGATCCCTGTATGCACTCCAGGCCCAGACCGTGGTGCCTGTGGAGACATCGACTGTCTCGACTTCGTGCTGTGCGATATCACCAATTATGTAATGTGTTCGGTTGAGTCGGTCGACATCGTGCCACTCAACGTTGCGTTCGCCGGGCGTGAGTTCGCTGTGCAGGACTGTTCGCTCGCCCGTCGAGATATCGATTTTGCTCGATACGCTGTCGTACACACCCCGAGCAACCAGCCTCAGCTGGATTGAGCGTCACCGTCGAGACAATGACATCAGACGAATTTGGAATCGGGTCGACGTCCCAGTACTCATCACGCAGTGTATCGCGAAATTCCACTGTTCCGTCTGCCCCCACCACGATCAACTCTGTGCCCGTAATCACTGTCTCTCCAGAAATGGTGCCGTTCCCGGTCGGCGAGAAGCCCTGGTTATCACTCATGAAGACCGGGTTTGTCGCGACCACCACTACTACCGGGAGGATTACCAGACCAGCGAGTACCAGTCGCAACCTGTTCATTAACCTATTTGTCGAAATGACAATACATGAGCGCTCCGTTATTCGATTGTGGACACGCACGACCGAAGACGATCGTAGTAGTTTGGGCAGCCGACCGAATAGAAACAAACACCCCTGTGTAATCTCAAACTCGGCTGTGCTGTTCCCGACCCATCTCATCATCGCGATCGGTCTTGGAAGGGGTCGATTCCCGACAGTCTGGATTCTTCTCGGGGCTGCCCTACCGGACCTCGTTGATAAGCCGCTGGCGATGGTAGGAATAATCACTACATATCACTCTATTGTCCACTCGGCACTGTTCGGGTTCGGGTTCTTCCTCTTGCTCGCACTCGCACGGCGACGCGGGATGGCCTCTACGACACACGTCACAGCGGTGATACTCGGCTGGGCCAGTCATCTCACCGCCGACGCTGTGCACATCACCCTCAACGGTCGCCCGGCGAACACCGTCTTTCTGCTGTGGCCAGTCATCGACAGTTGGGACTCACTCGATGCCGGTCCAACGCCATTCTTTATCCAGTACATCGGCACGACATCGTTTTATCTCGAAGTGATAATCTGGCTAGCCGTTGCTACGGTGATTTTGCAATCTGCTCTCGAAAGTCAGGGTTCAGACCACGATTGAGGGTTGTTCCCAGATGGTTCTCACAGACACTCGTCAATCAGTGAGCGCAGTCTCGTTCAGTCAGTCTCAACCTGGGTGCTCTTGAGATGCGCTATTTTGTCTTTACTCTCGATTGGGTCCGTGAGCAGGCCCACAACCCGGTTCTCGCCCCGGCAGAGAACGCACTCTAGGCCGCGGTTAGACTCCCCTCTGAAGCTATCGCCGCGGCTGTAAGAAACTCTATTCGGCTATGTGAACTGTAGTCTCCTGCCGGTTGAGATCGTACACACGCCGGAGCACTTCTGAGAATATCGCTAGCACTCTCGTCACCAATCGACATACTGCAGGATGCCGCCTCCCGGATTTGAACCAGGGACAGCTCGATCTTCAGTCGAGTGCTCTCCCAGCCTGAGCTAAGGCGGCGCACACCAAGGAAAGCCGATACGAGACAAAAGGATTTCGAAAGCGCCAGCCAGCGCCGATGGTGTTATATCGACAGTAATCGTCCTTTCTCCACGGATGTCGACGCTAGTCTGGACGATTCTGATTGGCCTCCCTCTGATGTGGTTGGTCGCGATGGCGGGGTACGCGTACGTCGATGCGGCCCGACACGGGATGGATCCCCGTAAGTGGGCGCTGGTGTCGCTCCTGATCCCGCTGTTTGGGTTTTTTATGTATATTTTCGAACGCGACGATCGTACGAGTGAAGATCCAGAGATGTTCGCCGACGGCCCGTTCGAGATTCACGAATCCCGCGCCGACGAGTCACTCGTCGAATCAGGAGGGAGCGGCGAATCTGCCCGAAATGAAAAGGCGGGACAGAGTGACGACGATTCGTCACGAGAGTGGAAGTAGTGAACTACCCCACCCTACTCACTCACCGCTTTCGCGGGTCGTTCCGTGAGGGTGGGGCTTCCTGAT
>KI543230.1:124062-140642 GCA_000496235.1 uncultured archaeon A07HR60 | reverse complement strand
GCAAGAAACATCGATTATGAACGTCTCGTCTGGCGGCCACTCTGAGGGCAGTGTGGTCCTGTGAGGGATGCTTAATTCAAGCCGCAAAGACCCGTCTCGCTCAGCTGTAGATACTAAGCCCGCCGGCGTTGGCCGTCACGATTCATCCAGGATCGCGCCGCCCAGCCACTGCCCCTCCGGCGACGACGCCTGCGACCGCGCCACCGACGAGTGTCGGCAGCCAGTACACAGCGCCCCTGAACAAGACGACCGCTCCCAGAGCCGCCGCTTGGGAGACGCCGACCGGTGCCGCCACGAGCAGGGCGACGAGTGCAGCCTCGATTCCGCCGACACCTCCGGGAAGCGGCGTTGCCCCGGCGATGGCCCCGAGCGGAACGACCACCACCGGGATCGCTAGCGAAACGGGGGCGCCGACGGCTCTGAGGGCCACCCACAGAGCGACCATCTGGAAGCCCCAGCCAAGAGCCGAAAACCCGAGCGTGACTCCGAGCCGGCGTGGGTGTGTCCCAATCTGCTCTACCGCATCGACGAAGCCGTGCACACGCGTCGTGATCGCACTCGCGCTCGGTGGATCCCCCCGGGGGAGTAGTCTCACGATCTGACGGATACCCCGGGCTAGGAAGCCAGCAACTCGGTCGGCTGCTCGACGTCTGACCTGCCACACAGTCACCCCACCCAGCACAACTACCGCCCCGAGCCCGACGATACCGACCGCGACGGTCGACAGTGCCCGACCTAGCGTGGTCGTGATCGCTAGATATCCGACACCGATCAGCGCCAGTCCCACAGAGGGAACGAAGTTCGCCGTATCGACGCCAGTAATTGCTGCGAGCCCGCGCTCGTAACTCAGGTCTCGTGACTCGGCCACGAGCAGGGCCGTCACTGGCTCACCGCCCGCCTGTCCGAACGGGGTGACGTTGTTCGCGAATGCAGCACCCGCGTACAACAACACGGCCTGTGACATCGGAATCACTGCCCCCAGCGACCCCAAGATCGTCCACAGAGCCAGTCCCCAGCAGATCAACCACAGTCCGGTAAGACCCACCACCAGCGACGCCAATCCCCGGTCGGCACTGGCTAAGACCGCGAGTAGCTCCGACACTCCGACGAACGATACGAGCCCGGCCAGTACCGCTATTGCCGCGAGAAACCCTCCCACGGTGGCCACAGCTCGTCCCCGCTCCATACACTGTCTCTCCGCCGGTATGGGTTAACAGTTCAGGATTCTGGCCGCCCCGGTCCCCCATCAGCCTGTCTGGTGCGTGCTCAGCGCACGTCCGCGCTGAGTGGTCGTCACCCAGTTCACGGTCTGTCGCCGGGTTTTTGCTGTGGTGGACGTGAGCATTATACAATGGACGAGCGTGCAGCGCTTCGAAAACTGGCGTCTGACCTCCCGAAAGCGGGCGATGATGCAGCGATTATCGGCGACACCGCGATTACCACAGACATGCTGCACACGGTGACGGACTTTCCGGACGGAACGACACGATACACTGCAGGCTGGCGAGCTGTCGGCGCATCGTTATCAGACCTGGCCGCCGTGGGCGCGACTGTAGACGCCGCAGTGGCCGTTTACGCAGATGACAGTTTCGTCGAGACAGAACTGACCGCGTTCGTCCGGGGTGCAACGGATGTGTGTGAACTCGTAGGTGGTTCCTACGTCGGCGGTGATCTGGACGAGAATACAGAATTGACCGTTGCCACGACGGCAATCGGTGAAGTCGACGACCCAGTGTTGCGAAGTGGGGCCACCCCTGGGGATGTAGTGTGTGTGACTGGTCATTTCGGACGCTCCGCGGCCGCCCTTCGATTGTTTCACGATGGACACGTCGAGAAGGCCAACGAACTCTTTCGATTTCGGCCGCGGATCGAGACCGGCCGACTCCTCCGCCAGCGGGCGACAGCGGCGATGGACTCGTCTGACGGTCTCGCACGGTCACTACACCAACTCGCGGAAGCAAGCGGCGTCGGATTCGACATCGACAGTGAAGCAGTCCCGGTCCATCCGGAGTTAGAGGCACTCGCCACGGACTCGGCAGACCGCTGGGACCGAGCCGTCCACTTTGGCGAAGACTTCGAACTCGTGTTCACGCTGCCAGAATCACGACTTCCGGACATCGCCCAGCAAGCGCCAGATGCGATTTCTCAAATCGGAACGGTCGTGGAGTCTGGTATTACTGTCGACGGAGCTACACTCCCCGACCGCGGATACACCCACGACGGGTGAGACGCTCGGGGCGAACGCGGAGCTCACTGGTCGTGGAACTGTCGACACGCCGGGCCCAGACGACGTAGCAAATCGTCGAACCGAGCCCAGTCCGTGGTATCTGACGATATACTCCAGTGTGGTGCGGTTTTCACGCGTGGAGACTCCCGGTACTGTGATGAGGACCGGTCTTATTACGTGGAATCCGCTGTGGTCACGGACAGCTTTGCCGCCCTGTCACACCGGCTGGATCTGAATCGGGACGATCATGAAACACAACGCTCCGAGTCCGAACGTGACGATCCCCACGAGAATGCGGGCCCATCCGAGTTCAGATTCGTCCAGCGGGTCTGCGGGACCGTTGAATGCAATCAGGAGCGAGAAGACACCCCAGAACGCCCACAGACCGACCGACTCGTTGAGCCCCAAATCCCGGACATAATAGAGGTAGCCGGCCAGCGCGAACAGGCCGGCGGGGACTAGTGACGCGATTGTCTCCTGTCGTTGACCGACCATCGCCCGGACCATGTGTCCGCCGTCGAGTTGGCCGACCGGCAGCAGGTTCAGGAAGGTGAAGAACATCCCCACCCACGCGCCGATGATAACCGGCTGGTGACCGACCTGTGATGGATCCGCGTACCCAAGCGCCGTCGCGATGTATTCTAGCAGGCGCGGGTCATTGAACACAATCTCTTGACTGGCTCCCGCAGTAATGTGTGCCGGAACGGTAACCGGTTCTAGCGATAATCCCACCACCGTCACCACGCTGGTAGCGACAAGTCCCGCAATCGGACCAGCTGCCCCGATGTCGAACAGCGCGCGTCGGGACGGCATCTGCCCTTTCATCCTAATCACCGCACCGAGCGTTCCGAACGGGAAGATGAATGGGATTACGTACGGTAACGAAACTCTCACGTCGTACCGGCGGCCCATCAGATAGTGCCCAAATTCGTGAGTCATGAGCACACCCAGCACAGCGGCCGTGAATGGCCACGCTCGAAGCACCACCAGCGGGTTCGCGAGGATATCCGAGATTGGAACGTAATACCAGCCGTACGCACCAACGAACAGTGTCGACAGGACGGTCGCGAGAAACATCACAAGATTCGTCCAGGGAAGCCCGTTCGTGCCACCCCCCGTCGGCTGGGCGACAATGACGTCGTAGCCCCTTTGACTGGAAAATTGGATATCGTACCCTTGCTGTTGGAATTCCGGGGCTATCTCCTGAACGAGTGCACGCTCCGGCACGAGTGACTCGCCGTAATATCGAATCTCGGCCCCGTTTGTGTCAACGTTTGTAATGTCGAAAAACGTCACAAGTCCTTCAGGACGAGGAGGATTCTGGGCGCTGTCCTGAGTTGGCATCAAATGAGCTTGCGGATGAGTAATCATAAACCCCGGGACACATCAGGTCAATTCGAGTTGGGCAGACGAACTCACACGCAGTCAATCACACACATACGACCCAGGGGACGGTTCAAATGATTCTTGTCATCTGTACTCGTCATGCAATCTCGGAGTCAAGAAAGGGACGCCACTCCACCTCTGTCTGAGTGCCCGGTCCTACTCAGTTGGCGACGACTCGCCATGTCGTCGCACCGGTGTACGACCACTTCTCCACGGTGATGTCGGTCGCCGTATCAGTGAGTTTCACCATGATCGCACCAATCTGTTTCGGCGAGAGGTTGACTTCGTCTGCGATAAACTTACTCTTGAAGTACATCTCGCCCTCCGAGGCTTGGTCTTTCAAGTACTGTTTTAGTCGGGCTTCCTTGGATTCGTGTTCCGGCGGTGTGGCAGTGGAACTCATTGTATACACCCACCGTGCGGCCTATACCACTTATAAAAGGCAGAACGTTGGGCGGTATTCGACCCAATTCACTGATTAGGCCAGGTAAATAGTTCGGTCCTGATCTTTCAGGACTCTTTTAGAACGGCTTAGAACCTTCATAAATATGTAAGAATGTTTTTGAGAACGCCGGATGAAGACAGAGCTGAATCGGGATTAGGAGGCAAAACCCCGACGAGTAGCGACACAGAGGCGCGGATTTTGATCCAATAACTTGTGGTCAAGCAGCCGCTCGCGTCTCTGTTCCGCTGGTGGTCCCGATTTGTCTCACTGACTTCGCTCGTGAAGCCAAAATTCCTTTTCTGTCGTCGTTTCTTTTTTGAAGATGGGAACTTCGTCTTTGAGCCGATTGATCCCGTCTTCCACGGCTCGAAATGCCTCTGTTCGGTGGCCACCGAGGACGACCACGTAGACGATGTCTTCTCCGTCAGCAATCACTCCAGTCCGGTGGTGTGTCAGGACCTCCAGGACGCCATCGCGCTCTTCGAGTTCAGTCTCGATTGCTGACAGTCGCTGGGCAGCTACGGTTTCGTACTTTTCGAACGCCAAATGAGTAGTCCGGTCGTCTCCCGGCTCATCTCTGGCCCTCACCCGGCCGGTGAACGTCGCTAATGCGCCAGACAATTCTGCTTGCGGCGACCGTTTTGCTCGCTCGACGAGTTCCGGTAGGGTAACGTATGGCTCAGCTTCCTCTAGTCTGTCCATCAGCGTTTCCAGGTCGACCTGAGACCGCTGATTCGATGGTGATTGTGTCGTGGGTTCGGATCCGGATCCAGATTCCGTCCCGAATTCGGGTGTATAGATGACATCTCCTGGGACATCGTGGGCCGATTGGTTCTCATCGAGGAGGACTGTCGGGACCCTGAGTCGGCTATCCCCGGCGATGAGGAGATAGTCGACTTCGGGAGCGAGCGTCTCGAGAAAGTCGTCCAAATCACGGTCGCGACCGCCCCCGAGCCACTGGCCATCAGGGTTGAGCGTATATCTGGCCACGGGGTCACTGGGACGGACCGTGTCGACAGGGCCGCGCTCGAGAATCGCCACACTGCCCTCCAGGTCTGTTGCGAGTCGGTCCACTGTGTCACTCGCACCCGTCCCCACGAAGCTGACAGGCTGCATGACTAGAACGCAGGCTGGCGCGCGGTTAGGCTTTTCCCGTGTAGACTCCCTTGGAGACAAACTCCAACTCACCCGCCTCTTCCTGTCCGAAGACATGGCTGTCCGTCTCGATCATGAGGCGTCGATGCGGAGACTCTCCTGAGGGATGTCGATATCGGAGTGATGACTGGCGGGTTGACGGGTGTTGAGGGTGGCTCTGAGCCTGACGGAGAAAAGTAACCGCTTGAAAATCCTTAAGACCGGCACCAAGCTATCGATAGACAATGAGAGTCGTCGTCTCAATCGGCGGAAGCGTACTTGCGCCGGGGCTGGATTCAGACCGGATCGCAGCCTACGCGAGTGCTGTCGGATCACTCGTGGACGAGGACTGCGAGGTTGGTGTCGTGGTCGGCGGCGGCAGTGTCGCCCGGGAATACATCGACGCGGCAAGAGATCTCGGAGCAAATGAGGTGTTGCTCGATCGACTCGGCATCGGTGTCACTCGGCTGAACGCCCGGCTACTGATCGCTGGCTTGAGCGAGCGGGCGACGCCGACACCCCCGGAAGAGTACGAAGCCGCCGGTCAGGCGCTTCGCCGGGGAGATATTCCTGTCATGGGTGGAATCATGCCAGGCCAGACCACTGACGCCGTTGCCGTCGCCCTCGCTGAGTCCATCGGGGCCGAACTGCTGATCTTTGCCACCAGTACCACGGGTGTGTTCGACATCGATCCGGAAACCGACAGTGAAGCCTCGCAGTTCGCCGAACTGTCCCCGCAGGAACTCGTAGATGTGGTCGTTCCGATGGCGCGTGACGCGGGCGCTTCCGCTCCGGTCGACCTTCTGGCGGCGAAACTGATCGACCGCGCCGATATGCGAAGTATCGTGCTAGACGGCTCCGATCCAGAGCGGATCGTGTCCGCCACTCTCCAGGGCCATCACGATGGGACCGACATTGTTCCGGCCGGGGCTGACAGCCCCGACAGGTGGGGTAATCGGATGACGCCGCGAGACGACGACTCCGGCTCGGAATCCGGCGTCGAGACGGCTAGTGGTGGCGCGAACGACTCCCCGCATCTGCTCGCCGACTCGACCCCCGACACGGAGCGAGCCTACTGGGCAGAGACGGTGGCCGACGCGATTGACGCTCGTAATCCCGACCAGCCGATTGTTATCAAGGGAGGCGTGTCGCCGTCGGGCGTCTCACACCTTGGTAATTTCAACGAGATTATGCGGGGATACCTGGTCGCGCAGGTGCTTCGGGACCGGGGTCACGACGTTCGGCAGGTGTTCACGTCCGACGATCGCGACCCGCTTCGCAAGGTCCCTCGCACCCTGGCCGACAGTGATGGGTCGCTGGTGGATCTGGGCGACGTGGACGCCGAGTCACTCGGGCGGAGCCTCGGGATGGCGTACACTGATATCCCCGATCCGTTCGGCGACGCCCCGTCGTATGCAGCCCACTTCGCCTCGCTACTGAAATCTGACGCTGAACGGCTTGACGTGCCCGTCGAGATGATCTCCACGACCGATCTCTACGAGAATGGAACCTTTGACCCCATCTTGGATCGGGTTCTTGGAGACGTTGAGCAGGCCCGCGACGTAATCGCGCCGTATCAGGACACGGTCGACGAGTCATACGTCCCGTTCAACGCGATTTGCTCGGAGTGTGGCCAAATGACTGACACGGTGACGGCCGTCGACCCGGACGCCCGGACCGTCGAGTACCGGTGTACTGGGATGGACGCTGGCGACCGCACGATCGACGGCTGTGGCCACGAGGGGACGGCAGGATTTCGCGAGGGCAAACTGCCCTGGCGGTTTGAATGGCCTGCCGAGTGGGCCGTACTCGGTGTGGATTTCGAACCGTTCGGTAAAGATCACGCCGAAGGCTCCTGGCCGTCGGGTGTAGATATCGCACACAACGTTGTGAATGTCGAGCCTCCGGTGCCGACGGTGTACGAGTGGTTCACGCTCAACGGGGAGCCGCTGTCGTCATCTGCGGGCAACATCATCACCGTGCAACAGCTGCTGGAACTTCTCGAGCCGGAAGTTGTCAGGTACTTTTTCGCGCGGAACCCGAAGAAGGCCCGAGACCTGGATATCTCCCGGCTTGATCAACTGGTCGACGAATTTGATCGGTTCGAACGCGCGTTCTTCGACGAGACGGGCGACGAACATCTGGCACCGTTTGCACGAGCCGCGTATCCGCACGTTGTAGACGAGGTCCGAGAGGGCCGGGTCCGGTTACCCTACACGTTCGCGGCCGTCCTGGGGATGGTAGACGACCGTGAGCTCCAGGTCCGATTAGCCCGGAGTGAGGGCCATATTGCGGCGGATACCCCGCAGTGGGCCATCGACGACGCGTTGGACCGCATCGAACGGGCCCGCTCGTGGGCCAGACAGATGGATAACGCGTACAACTACGAATTGCAGGCGGAACTTCCGGAAGTCACCTTCACCGAGGCGACGACAGCCGCGTTGGACGACCTCGCTGAATTCGTCGCCGCAGGCCATGACGGCGAGGCTATCCAGTCGGAAATCTACGATACTGCCCGTAAACACGATCTCGATGTTGGTGACTTCTTTGAAGCCGGCTATCGACTCTTCTTCGACGACACTGCTGGCCCGCGGCTGGGAGAATTCCTCGGTGATCTCGAGCGCGAGTTCGTCGTTACCCGGCTCCGCCGTGAGGGATAACATGGAAGACAGATCACTCGATGAATTTCTCGGAGGCTCCTCCGACACTGACGACGAGGACGATCACTCAAACGCCAATTCCGACTCTGCAAATCCTGCCGACACCGATGATGAGGACGATCACTCAAACGCCAATCCAGACCCGGCAGAGTCTGATACTACCGCCGAGGAACCCACTAAGTCCGACACTGATTCGAACAGCGCCGACAGCATGTCTGAGACTACCGACGCTCCGACAGACAGTGATCCACCTCCAGCCTCGCCGGCTGGGTCTGCCAGTGGTGACTCCTCTCGTAATGGGGCATCTCAAAACCAGGAAGCAGCCGATAGCAGCAAAGCACCTGCAGAGGAGGCCACCGATCTGAACACGTCACCCGACCATCTGGGAGGCGAAGGGGATCAAGCGTCTGAGGTCAATCCTTCCCCGGGAACTACCGATTCTGCTCCGGTCACTGGTACGTATCGGTGGTCTCCGTCCGAGATACGCTGTGACTCCTGTAGTGACCCGGTCCAGCAGCGCTGGCTCCAGGAGGGTGACTTCGTCTGTGCACAGTGTAAAGAATGGTGACAGGTCTGGGGAGCATTCGACACCCCTTGACGAGGCGCTCCAGACCGACCATCCTGCGCATATGGGAAACCTGTTCTCGCTAGTAGCAGTGAGACCCGTCAAAAAAGTGGATACGGGGGCGTATCGCCGTTAGGAACCGAGGGGGGATCCGCGAATGATGACGACGGGAATTTGTCAGTATAACTCCTTCAGGTGTGTTCAACGCGCCACGTGGTCGCTCCCGTGTACGACCATTTCTCGATGGTGAGGTCGTCGGCGGTGTCCTGCAGTTGGGTGATCAGGGCGCCGATCTCTTTCGGGGAGAGACCGACCTCTTCGGCGATGAATCTGCCCTTGAAGTAGATCATACCGTTCGAAGCCTCCTCTCGGAGGTACTCGGCGAGTCGCTGAGCTTTGGTGTTCAAATCAGTCTTGGAGGGATGTTCGTGTCTGCTCATGATTGAGAACCGTGACCGTGTCCGATCAGGAGACAAATCGCGTTTACCACCAACAGAGTCGCTGATAACTCGGGCTGGTGGCCGAGAAGACTCTCGTGGAGGGCTGGAATGTGCGCGAACGGAAGCAACACTGCCGCCCAGAAGGCTGTCGCCTGAACACCGTCTGCCATCAGTGGCGGAAGGGTCTCCACGCGCTTTGCAACCGCTGCATAGACTTTGCTCAGTGAGCTGTTGTCTGCTGTCGTTGCCATCTGGACCATCTTCTCACTTTCACTAACGACCGGCATCCATATATAAACGCTAGAGCGTTGGCTGCTCTTCGGCTGGATTAACAGTCATCAACGATTATTCAACAGATTTTGAGCCGTTTTCATCGCGAGCGCTGTCTTTCACTACTGGCTCACAGCCCGAAAAACGGTTTATCGCTCGGTCTGAAGGCTTCGTTTGCACACCGGTATTCGCCGGTATATGCCCGATAGTAATCGGTTGACGACCGATCGATCTAGTGTGGTCTGCGCCAAATCGGAGACATGATCCGACGTGTGAATAATTCATGCTCTCCGGTGCCGGTCGAAGACCCTGCCTGACCGCGTCAAGACGGCAGGCGGCTGATAGGTTTCGTCACCCAGGCGGAGTGCTCACCGACTCATCTGCTGATTGACACGGTCACTGAATCGGGGGTGACGAGCGTCATCAGGTGACGAACTTGAGGAGGTCGTCTCGTTTGGCAGCGCTGAATCGCTTCTGGAGACACTCGCTAAGCGGTTCAATCGAGCCCCGTTTTGCGGAAATCGGCGCGACCGTTTCGTCCCACTGTTGCCACGGCGGAAAGAGTCCAAGTCGGTCGCACAACTCGTTCAATCGTTGGTCTTCGTCATCGACTTTGTCCATCTTGTTGACCGCAAGCACAGGGTTGGCGCCGATCTCTTCTAAAAATCCGTATAGTTCGACATCGTGGGGGACCTCACCCCGCTTGCTGTGTCGGTCGATGATATCGACGGCTGCTTTCCCGTCGACGACGAGTACACTGGCGAGAATCCCGGACGCGTGTGCCTCAAGATACCTGACGACATCCGTCTTGATCTGCTCGCGTTTCCCCTCTTCGACACCTTCCATGAACCCAACCCCGGTAAATCCGTGAACATGAACGATTCACTATTCCAGTCGAAGTGATACGGTTCCTGAGTCACCCCTGGACTCCGCCCAGTCGGCACGTTGTGGCCCGTCAACTCTCGCATCAACGTGGATTTCCCGACGTTGGACCTCCCAACAAGTGTAACTTCGACATCGCGATCTGGTCGGGTTCCAAACATACTCGTTGTTGATGACCAGCCCAGTTAGCATTCACGGCTTGTCGACCGATTTCCGTCTGCATCCTCCGTCACTGACTGATCTGACGGTCACGCGGTCACCAGTGTCTTACGCGACCATCACCGCTACACTGCTCGGATAATGAACCTATCGGGGATGTCACAGAGCCTCTTCGATACCGCCCACGGTGGTGAAATCGCGTTTGCTCAGTTTCCGCACGATTATCTGACTTGGTATCTACTCACACACATGGACCACAAGAGCGCCCGAAATGCTGCACTCGGTGCCGGATGGGTGGAAGGCAACAGTTGGGAGTTCATCTCGGGGTTGACCGCAATCGGAGATCGGATGTCGGGATCACCCGGCGAACGCCGAGCCGCCGCCCACGTCGCCGAGGCATTCGAGACGGCTGGTCTTCAGGATGTCCACACGAATAGCTTCGACATGTCTCGGTGGGACCGCGGCGAGACCGAGTTGCGACTGACAGCGCCGACAGACCGGGCGTTCGACGCAATCGCCCTGCCGTATTCGCCTGCCGGACAGGTATCAGCTTCTTTTGTCGACGCCGGCTACGGAACCCCGGATGAAATTGCTGCATTGGATGTGTCGAACAAGATCGTCGTCGCCTCGACGACGACTCCGTCTGGGTCGCGGTTCGTCCATCGAATGGAAAAGTTCGGTTCGGCTGTCGAGGCCGGCGCTGTCGGGTTCGTCTTCGTCAATCACAAGCCCGGCCAACTGGCTCCAACGGGCTCACTCACATTCGGCGAAGAGGCCGCTGCCGTCGCCGCTGGGGTGAGCGCGGAAACAGGAGACTGGCTTCGCGAGTACGCTATGAATACACCGGGACAGACGGGACAACTCCGTCTCGCGGTTGAGGCGACGACCGAGCCCGCAGAGAGTCAAAACGTCCACGGGACAATCGGCCCAGATACAAATGAGGAAATCCTGTTGACGGCCCATTACGACGCTCACGATATCGCCGAGGGGGCGTTGGACAACGGGTGTGGTATCGCCACCGTGGTGGCTGCCGCACGGGTACTCGTAGCCAGTGACCCGCAGGTGCGCGTCCGAGTGGTCGCGACGGGCAGCGAAGAGGTTGGATTACTCGGCGCCGAACATCTCGCTGATAGCGTCGATCTTGAGGCTGTCCATGCAGTCGTCAACGTAGACGGCGCCGGCCGCTATCGCGACCTCCGAGCGTTTGTACACACATCGGAGACGCTGGCCGAGTTGGCAGCCGATATCCAGACGGACACACATCACCCGGTGACGGTCGAGCACGAACCACATCCGTTCTCTGACCAGTGGCCGTTCGTCCGGCAGGGCGTGCCTGCGCTCCAGCTTCACAGTGATAGCGAGGAGCGAGGCCGTGGGTGGGGCCACACCACCGCCGACACTCGTGACAAAGTCGATGTGCGTAACATCCGGGAACACGGCATGCTGACCGCGCTGTGTGTGCTCGAGTTGGGGTCTCGTAATCGCCCACCCCGTCTCGAGACAGACGCGCTTGTCAACGCGTTTCGAGACGCAGACTTCGAGACAGGAATGCGCGCGGCCGGGCTGTGGCCGGCTGCATTCGAACCCTGATCGCTCGCCTAACACCGCCGACGTACGAGACGACTTGACACCTGCGGACGCGACTCACACGCACTGGGGTCACTCTTCTCGACCCGAACGAAGCTGCACGGCGGTTTCTATCTGTATCTGAGCCGGTCGATACCACCCGAACGATTGGGGTGGCAGACGTGTTGTCTTCCAAAGGAAGCCCCTCTTCGAGAGTGATGCGTTCGATAGCGAGATTTCGGGTCGCGGCGTTAGTCGTAATCAGAGGGTGCTGGGCAGCGGTCACCGGGACCGGTTCCGCAACCGCTTTTCACAAGCCGCCGAACACAACGTATGAGCGAACTGCCGACCGCCGTCGTTGGCGAAGCGCGTACGAGCGACTTCGCATGGGAGATCTTGACTAACCTCACTGACATCGGGAACCGGATGGCAGGCCAGGAGGGAGAGCGTCGCGGTGCAGGGGTGATCCGTGACGCGTTCGCCGAGGCGGGGCTGCGAGACCCACATCTCGAGGAGTTCTCGATTCCGGGCTGGTGGCGCGGGGACTCTCAGGTGACGTTGAGCGGGCCTGTCGAGCGAGTCCACTCTCGCTCGCATGAAGTAATTGCGCTGCCTGGAACACCCTCAGGGAGCGCCGAGGCGCCCTTGGTCGATGTCGGGGCTGGAACCTACGAGGAATTCGACGAGCACGGCGACGAGCTAGCAGGTGCAATCGTGTTAGCTTCCTCGGCAACGCCGGACGACTATCCCAGATGGCTTCACCGGATGGAAAAGTACGCCCAGGCGGCCGAGGCCGGGGCGGCTGCGTTCGTCTTTCGCAATCACAGCGAGGGATCGCTCCCGCCGACCGGTGAGGTGGGCTATCACAATCGGCCGGGGCCAATCCCAGCGGTTGGAGTCTCGAAAGAGGTCGGCGACCGGCTCACCCGTCTCAGTGCGTCGGAGAGACGGGCGACAATCAGTGTCGATGTCGACTGTCGCAACGAAGCAACAACCTCGGTCAACGCGGTGGCAGACGTTGGCCCGAATACCGACGAGGCGGTGTTACTCACGGCTCACGTCGACGCCCACGATATTGCGGACGGAGCCAACGACAACGGTGCGGGATCAGCACTCGTGGCCGAGGTCGGGCGTTTGCTCTCGATGGTCGAGACCGACCTCGACACGCGTGTTCGCCTTGCCACCTTCGGCGCAGAAGAAACTGGTCTTTGGGGAGCCTATCATATGGCGGATACGACCCCGCACGAGGAGATCAAGTGTGTCGTCAATCTCGACGGTGCCTGTAATTCCCGGGATCTCCGCATCGGCTCGAACGGCTTCCAGTCGATGACTGCAGTGTTTGCGTCGGTGGCAAAGGCTTTCGACGCGCCGTTGAAAATGGGCGATACCATCTCGCCACACGGCGACCAGTGGGCCTTCGTTCAGGAGGGCATTCCCGCCGTGATGGCTTCCACGAGTTCCGGGCAGTCTGGTCGTGGATGGGGCCACACGCACGCTGATACGCTGGATAAACTCGACTCGCGAGACCTCAGAGAGATTGCGACACTCGTGTCGGAAGCTGTGTTCCGGCTGGCAGGTGACGATATTGAGACGCCCCACCAGTCCCGCGAGACAATCCAAGACGAGATTCCTGATGGGTACGAGCGCGAGCTGAAAACCGGCGGCCGGTGGCCGTACGACAAGTAAGGTCTGATCGTGTAACCTCGTTCCGGGGTCGAAGCGGACGCTTGCGGTGTCTACTGTCGTCTCGATTCGTTCACCCCGGGCGTAGACGCGATTTCCGGGAGTGTTTTGCGTTCGCCTGCTGACCGTAACGTATGAAACCAGATCTTGACCGGTTCAACTCCCGACGCTCGACCGTCTACTCGAATCGCGGGGTGGTATCGACGAGTCAGCCACTGGCCTCACAAGCCGGAATCGCAACCCTTCGAGACGGGGGCAATGCGTTCGACGCGGCGGTGGCGACTGCAGCGGCGTTGAATGTCGTCGAACCGACTTCGACGGGACTGGGCGGTGACGTGTTCGCGTTGTACAAGACGGCAGACGGTGATGTCGGGGCAATGCGGGCGAGTGGAGGTGCACCAGCCGGTGCGAGTATCGAGGCGGTCAGTGAGGCTGTCTCAGACGGGACGGAAAGCCTCGATCCGGCGGATGCACAGATGCCGTTCGATGGGCCGCACACGGTGACGGTCCCTGGGACCGCTCGTGGATGGGAGGCGACAGCCGAGCGATTCGGGCGAAAATCTCTCGCGGAACTGTTGCAACCAGCGATCCGCTACGCGACCGACGGCTATCCGGTGTCGGAAGTAGTCTCTGCCCAGTGGCAGCACGCCGAACAGCTGTTCGACACAGCTCACGCCCGGGAGGCGTTCCTGTACGATGGCGAGGCACCAGCGACCGGCCAGGTCGTCACTCTTCCCCGATTAGGAGCGTCGATGCGCAAGGTTGCCGAGCACGGGGCGGACGTCGTATATGAAGGTGACATTGCCGAGGCGATTGCCGGCGAGGTTCAGCGAGAAGGCGGCTTCATGACTGTCGATGATCTCGCTGATTTTGAAGTCGAGTGGCCGGAGCCCGTCTCGACGACGTACAACGGCGCGGAAATATACGAACTGCCGCCACACAACCAGGGACTGATTGCGCTGGAGGCACTCAATATCGCGGAAGAACTGGGGGCTGGTGGCTACGATCACGGCTCAGCAGAGCGTGTCCACTACTTCGCGGAAGCGATGAAACTCGCCTTTCATGACGGCCATCACTACATCACCGATCCGGAGTACGAATCCCACCCGCCGCTGGGCAGCGAAGAGTGGGCTCGTCAGCGCGCTGAAACCGTTGGCCCGGCGGCCAACCACGACGTCTCCTTCGGCGTCCCCGACGCTAACGCCGAAGACGCCGACACCGTGTTACTCACGACCGCTGACGACGAAGGGAACGTAGTCTCGTACATCAACTCCCGGTTTGCTGGCTTCGGCTCTGGGTTGGTCGCAGGCGACACTGGAATCGCTCTGCAAAACCGGGGAGCGTCGTTCTCGCTCGATTCCGCTCATCCCAACTCGATTGCCCCCGGGAAGCGACCATTCCACACCCTGATTCCCGGACTCGCGCATCTCGACGAGAACGATTGGGCCGCCTTCGGCGTCATGGGCGGCTACATGCAACCGCAGGGCCACGTCCAGGTACTCTCGAATCTAATCGATTACGGGATGCCGCTACAACGGACGCTTGATGAACCGCGATGGCGCTACCGAGAGTCCGGACAACTTGCCCTGGAACCACACTTCGACGGTGACGTGGCGGCCAAACTCGCCCGGAAAGGTCACGAAGTGGTTACCATGACGCCAGGCCAGTTCGGTGGCGCCCAGATTGCTCGTGACGCGGACGGGGTTCTGTCGGGAGCGACCGAACCCCGCAAGGACGGCAACGCCCAGGGACTCTAACGCTTGACTACTACGTTGAGCCACGAGCACTGAGTTTCCCACCCTGAGCCACTATCCCCGGACCACTCTCGCCAAGTCTGCAGAACCAGGCGATTCCAGCCCCCCGTTTGAAATGCTGTATTCTCACTCTGAATGCTTCTCTTTCTCTTTCTCTTTCTCTCCCTCTTCATTTCCGTCCTCCTGCACCCCCTACTCGTCACAGATGCGTCCGCGTGTGCACTCGTGCTGGCGGACTTACAGTGGTTTAAGACGAAAGCCAACGGCTTCAGCCGTGGGATGAAGCCGACGACTGAGAACCACACACGCTATTCCTGCACGCTGTTATCCGTTCCATTCAAGGAGAAAAAGTCTGTATATGAGGATAGACATGCGATGTGCTGCTGCGGGGAACCCGTTCACGCTCAAGATGGCGACGAGCGGGTCTGACTCCAACTCACACACCACCGCAGCCCAACCAGCAGCATGACATGTCGCCCACAGTGACTCCCCTTCCCTGTGGCGGTTGCACACTGGGAGTCAGGCTGATGGCCCAGCCTGCCCTGTTCACGTGGCTGGACGCCCGTGAGTGCCACGCTCTCGCAGAGAGCGAGAGCGGGCAACACTGAGCGGATCGGATACCCAACCCACCGCACCCTCCTCTGAGAGGGCCGAAAGTGCCTCAGCGAACCCGCACGTTCACAGCCGCAGTTGTCGGCACTGCTGGATAACTGACGGAGGAATCCCACCCCACCCCTTCAGGGGTGGGAGGAGGTCAAGAGATAGATCGGGACTATCCCGAGTGGACAGAGCCAAGAACGCGGCCCGTCTACAGTCTCGAATGCGGCAGTTCGTCATCATCGGTCACGAGGCACCGACCACCGCTGAGTTTCAACTCGATGATCTCCCCGGTGCCGGCCGGCTCGATCTCCTCAGCCGGTGTGTCGGGGCCGCGGTATTTCTCTCACACGGCATTCGAGACGCCGTCAGGGTCCATCTCGTGCTTGATGACAGTTTCACGGTGAGTTTCGACAGCGCGGAGCTTCAGTACCTCCACCCCGACGAACGTAACATTGGTTCGCGGATCCAGGGTGCCCTGGAAAGTCGAAAAGACGCGATTGGTCACATGCCCGCCGATGTCTCCCCTGGCGTCACGATTCGTCGGTTCGGGGTCGCCGACACACTCGACAAAGTCGAGACTGAGGGGACCGTCGTCCAACTTCACCAGGACGGTGAGCCCGTCACTGAGAGCGCTCCCCCGAGTGACCCAGTGTTCGTCCTATCAGACCACCAAAATTTCCGGGACGCTGAGACGGATCTCCTGGAAGCGGCTGCTGACGATCGTCTCCGTATCGGGCCCGAGCGTGTGCACGCAAACCACGCCATCACTGTAGTGAACAACTGGTTGGATACGTCGGGATACGAGGAGT
>KI543230.1:117406-121030 GCA_000496235.1 uncultured archaeon A07HR60 | reverse complement strand
GTGTGATGTCACCCCGGACGCCGTCAATACCGTATCCGGAGTCGACTGTCCCAGTGAGATGCCCGCACCCGACTGCACACCGCATACAGGTGGTGGGAACCGGGTTATTCACCGGTCACCTCGTCTATTCGGTGCGGTGGTGCCGGTTCGTTGTCTGAACAGTTCCAGCGCAATATCGCTCAATGCTGCGTATAGGGCCGCCATCGTCTTGTTAGTGTCGTCTGTGATCGCTGCGACGGTGACGTCAGTCATCACTCTCGGTCGCCAACGGAGTGCCATCTGCGGCAGTCGGTGCCGGGCCTTCCTTATCAGCGAATGGGTACCAGGACTGTTTCGCGTCGTGCAAACAGGGGTCCTGATAGTCGGTTTCTTCCGGCTCTGCGAACTCGGTGAGATCGTCTTTGCCGGTGGCCCCGACCCACTGTCTGAACGTTTGACCGTCGGTTCGGGTTTCGGCGAACGCAGTGAGGAGATTGCTCACTAACCCAGGAACCTCATCAGCCGGCACACGCTGTCTGATCCACTCGACGAAGCTGGGGTCGTCTCCGATACCGCCACCAACACCGACATCCAGCGCTTCCACCATCTCGCCGTCTTTCCGCGCTCGCATTCCGTGAAAGCCAATATCGGCAGTCATCGCCTGTCCGCAGTCGGCTGTACAGCCAGAGTAGTGAATCTTGACCTGTTCGACATCATCTGGCATATTCACGTTCGACTGTAACCAGCGCAGCATGACCGCCATTCTGGCTTTCGTCTCCGTCAGCGCCAACGAGCAGAACTCCGAGCCCGTGCACGCCATCGCCCCGCGTGTGAATACGCTTGGTTCGGGACTGTGAACCTCGAGTATTGGGGAGTCGAGCACACTGTCGAGATTCGACTCTGGAATATCCAGAATCAGTGGGTTCTGTCGCCGCGTCAGTCGCATCGCGCCGGAGCCATATTCATCTGCAAGGTCGGCTAACTGGATTGTCTCGCCGGCCGTTAATCGGCCTATCGGGACTGACAGCCCGACGTAGTAGTCCCCGTCTGCCTGCTCGTGGACTCCGATATGATCGTGTTTGCCTTCTTCCGGCGCCGCACCGGCGTTGTACGTGTATTCGTCGCGAAGGTTTTCTCCCTCATCTCGTAGTTCCCAGTTGACGTACGACTCTTGGAGACGCTCGCGGATCTTTGCTGTTCCCCAGTCGTCGACGAAGAATCGACTCCGATTTTTCTGCCGATTTTCTCTGTCGCCGTGTTCGAAGTACAACTCGACAAACCCTCTGACGACAGCATACGCGTTCTCGGGTCTGACAAACACGTCGAGACTGCGGGCTTTTCGCGGCTCACGGCCACCGAGACCACCGCCAACGCGAACATTGAATCCGCGCGTCTGCTCTCCGTCGATGCGTTTTCGAGCGGGTTCGAGACCGATCCCGTTGATGGAGTCTTGGGCACACCCCTCGCGGCAGCCGGTCACACTGATGTTGAATTTCCGGGGCATATTCGCGAGGTCGTCGTCAGCTCGCAGTTTTGCAGTGATCTCGTCCAGCACCGGCTGTGCGTCGACGAACTCGTGTTTGTCGCGACCGGCGACCGGACAGCCGGAAATGTTCCGCATCGTGTCGCCGCCAGACGACCGCGATGAGAGACCAACGGCTTCGAGTTTCTCCCATATTGCTGGAACATCCTCTAATTTGAGCCAGTGGAGTTGGATCGACTGCCTGGTGGTGAAGTCGATCCACGTATCACCGAACTCTGGGTTCGACACTGGGCCAGCCGCATACTCGTCGGCGACTTCCCCGATCACTCGTAACTGTTCGGCGGTGAGTGCCCCGTTGGTGTTTGCCAACCGCATCATGAAGTAGCTCTCCTGGCCGGATCGCTGGTGAAAGACACCCCAGAATTTGAACCGCGAAAACCACATGTCGCGTTCCTCAGTTGGAATCGAACTCCAGCCTGACTCTGCAAATTCGATGATCTTCTCCCGCACCTCGTCTCCGTACATCTCGTCTTTCCACGCTTCTTTCTTATTCGCCATGGATACCTCGATGTGAAGTAAACGTCCGCCCACTTGATTCGCAATTTGCCTCTGAGAAGTCCATCAAAATCGCTTGGAAGTAGTGACTCCGATGTAAAAAACACTGTTACTTGACAAATACAGAAACTTGTCTCGCATAGTTTGCAAAACCACAGATCAATCAGTGACGACAGAATATTGCGGCGACACTGAGCCGAATCTATAATCTCTCAAATTCTTCCGTCAATAACTTCTTGACCAGAACACCAACGCAGATCTCGAATATTCACTTAGGACCCTCTTACAATCAATAGCCGTGCTACCAAATGCCTAATTGTTCGACTACGAAAACCCGCATACAAACTTGTGACTTTTAGAGTCGCTCATACGTGGGACCCGAACGCGAATACCCTCATGAATCCAAACATATCCAAAATCACACAAATAATCGAACAGTCTCGGAGAAACCCGTGATCTGCAGATGACTCATCCGCAGCCGACCACTCATAATCAGTCTTTGGCCAAACGCGGGCGTCTCCAGACCAGCCCCGATGATGACGGACATCTCGTCCAGATCTCGAGAGACTCGGAGTCTCTACCGACCGGTGAGTCCGACCATCAGCGCAGGATCAGTAACCCTCCAAACCCGGGAGCGGAGCGACTCACTCAGCCACTCATTCGCCGAGGGAGTTCACTTTCTCCGACGAGTTGGGACACGGCGCTTGGCATCGTGACCGCACGACTGGTCGAGGCTCTCAGCGAGAGCGCCGATAACGTTGCAGTGCTCGGAAGCGGCCGACAGACGACCGAGGCAGCGTATGCCCTCGGGAAAGTCGCGAGAGGCGCATTCGGGACCCGACATTACGACGCGAATACGACGCTGAGTTCGGCATCGACAGCCGCGGCGTATCGCCAAGCGTTCGGCTGTGACGGGCCACCGCTGACATACGACGATATCCCCCGAGCGGACACTCACGTCGTGTGGGGGGCAAACCCTGCTTTGGAATATCCTGGCATACATTCAGCGATTCAGAAAAGTGCCACCGAGTGTGGTGGCAAACTGATCGTTATCGACCCAATCGAAACTGAATCAGCCACAAATGCCGATCTCCACATCCGCCCTGAATTGGGGACAGATCTCGCGCTGGCACGGGCGGTACTCGCGGATCTGATTGGGTCTGGTAGTATCGACGAGCGATTTGTCGACGCACACACTGACGGCTACACTGAGATGCTCGAATCGCTCCCGAGCCGGGGCGACTCTGCGAGACGTGCCGGTGTCTCACCTGACCGCGTCCACGAACTCACCGAGGCGCTGACGGCAGAGACAATCATCTACGGAGGGCTGGGCATCACGCAGAGTGACCAGCCAACACAAACGGCGCGGGCGGTGATCGACCTGTGTTTAGCGACGAGAAGCGTGGGCCCACACAGCGGTCCCCTCTTCCTGGCTGGTCATCCGAACGCTCTGGGACTGCGAACGTGTGCTTCGATAGACACGTGGCCGGGTGAGCGCGTGTTCGATGATCCACTCAACCGGCGCACCGTGGCGGATGCGTGGGACGTGAACCCCGACCAAATCCCGGATTCGTCTGGTCCAGGGTACATCGGCATTATCGATGCGA
>KI543230.1:113609-115199 GCA_000496235.1 uncultured archaeon A07HR60 | reverse complement strand
GTATTCTTGGGTATCCGCTCGCTGTTGCCCGCTCTCGCAGAGAGCGAGAGCGTGGCACTCACGGGCGTCCAGCCGCGTGAGCAGCAGGGCAGGCTGGGCCATCAGCCCAACTCTCCGCTCCGTTGCACCCACTCGTGGAGAGTTCTGAGGGGTGACATGCCAACCGCTGCTGGTTGGGCCGCGGTGGTGTGTGAGTAGGTGAGACCCACTCGTGGCCGTCTCGAGCGTGAGCGGGTTCCCCGCAGCAGCATGCCGCATGTCTATCTCAAAACAGGGACTGTTTGTATCTGAATGTATCGGATAACAGCGGACAGTGATAGCGTGTGTGATTCTTCGGTGTCGGCTTCATCCCACGACTGAAGTCGTGGGCTTTCGCCTCGAACCACTGTAACCGGACTGTTTGTGGGCGATGTCCGCTCCCAGAATTATGGTCCCGGACTCGGCTAACTCCACCTGGACGGACTGGTGGCCCGGTGTCGGGAACGTGACGAGACTCCCATCTCCGAAGACATCGTACTCTCCTCGTACGGGGGTTACATCGTATGTCTCCAAGCGTAGCATGTCGAAATCGCCCTCGAGATAGAACACTTCCTGGACTGGGACCGGCCAGTGAGCGTAGCGGAGTTCGCTTTCTTGCACGATAATCTCCGCGTCAGAGAACGTATCAATGTGGCCTGCGTGGTCAGAGTGGAGATGTGTAAGAACCAGGTAATCAATGTCTTCGGGAGAATACCCGGCGTCCTCGAGCTGTGCTCGGGGGTGCATCTCGGGCGTGTATTCGATAGCCGGAAGAAACGCCTCCATGAACTCAGCTCCGTACGGCCCGTATGAGGCCGGATCGTCCAGCATATCGTGGCTGAGCCCGGTGTCGATTACCGCAGTCCCCTGTGGGTGGTCAACCAGATAGAACGGACAGACAACCGGATACGACCCCCCTGGATTGGTCAACTGCTCCGCCAACTGCCTCGGGGTCAAGCCCCGAGGCTTGTCAGTGGACTCCCGCTCTACCCGAGTAACTCGGCAGGTCGAAATCGACCGTTCGCGTTCAACGTCCCTGACTTCAGAGCCAGTTGGCTCTTGGCTCGTTCAGCACCAGACTTGAGCCAGTGCTGAACAAGACGCCACCCAATGTTTCGAGCGGCGTTGTAATCACTGTGTAGGGTTTTTCCACATTTCAGGCACTCAAATCCATCGCCATCACGGTTGTCCTCGTGGGTGAAGCCACACTCAGAATGACTACACCGCTGACTCGTGTAGTGTGGCTTTACATCGTCCACATCAATACCGTATTCTTCGGCTTTGTATTCGACGTGGCGTTGCAGTTCACGGAACGCCCACTGCTGGAACTTTGAGGCGTTTGAGATACGCTTGCGAATATGCGTCAGATTCTCGAATGCAATGGCCGTACAATCGTTTTCAACGGCTTCTCGGACGAGTGCTTTGGACACTTTGTGGAGGTAGTCGGCACTCCAGCGGGCGAACCGACTGCCGATGCTTTTGATGGTGAGATGTGCAGAACGGGTGCCTGTCTGTTGCAGATACCGCGCCGACGTTCGTACTCATCGCGCTTGTGGTTAGATAGTCTGCGTA
>KI543230.1:111212-113589 GCA_000496235.1 uncultured archaeon A07HR60 | reverse complement strand
GAATGCTCGAATACAGCTGCGACCGCGACGGAACACACTTTGTTACCGTCGCCCCCCGAGAAACAATCAAAGAGTGCGTGTCGTATGTCGTCGCAACGGACAACCCTCTGTGGGTGCGTGAACACTCCTGTCCGTCATGTGGGTTCGAGGCAGACAGAGATGCGAATGCGTCATGGAATATTCTGTCTGGCGGTCTTGAAGACGGAGGAGTGGTTCACTCCGAACCAACGCCTGTGGAGACTGCGCTCCCTCCGGACACTGATTCGGTGTCTGCAAAGCGCGTCGTGGAAACAGGAAGCCCCACCCTCACGAAGCGAACGGCGCAAGCCGTGAGCGAGTAGGGTGAGGTAGTTCACTCACCGGCCGATACTGCGTCGATCGACTGCTCGCGATAGAAGAAATTGGGTGTCTTGACCGTGTCGTCGTAGTCACTGTCGAAAATGTGTGTTGTTGAGGACGCATCCGGTGGGAGCAGCCACGACCGGTCACCTTTCACTGAGCGACCGGCTTCTCCCTCGTCGTTTTCGAACTGCTTGAACTGCTTGGCCGCGGTATGATGATCGACAATTCTGACGCCTTGCTCGTCAAACGAGTGCAATACGGCACGATTGAGCGCGGTGAGTGCCCGGTCTTTCCACAGTGACCTATCACCAGCCGTATTGAGGCCAAGATTCTCAGCGACGACTGACAGTTTGTCATACCGACCCGTATCGCCGAAGTTCCGACTCCCAATTTCAGTCCCCATGTACCACCCGTTGAACGGTGCAGCCGGATAGTTGAGCCCGCCAATTTCCAGTTCCATATCGGCGATAATCGGAACCGCGTACCACTTAAGCTCGAGATCGGCAAACCAGTCATGCTCTGGATGTGACAGTGAAACCTCGAGCACGATCTCATCGGGGAGTTCGAACAACTCCGGCTCGCTATCGCCAACCTGGATCACGAGGGGTAACACATCGAACGCTGTGCCCTCGCCTTCCCACCCCCGAGACTGACAATACTCCGTCAACGCTACAGAGTCGGGATCACCGATGATGTCGGTTCCCGTATCGTAGCCAGCGTATCGAATGAGTTGGTGATTCCAGATCCGAACTTGTGGCTGGGCTGCCGCCGCCGGTGCGAAGACAGAGAGTGTCGGTCTAATGTTCCCGTCATTAGTCGCCTCAGTGATATGCTCGATCAACGCCTCGTACACTGCCGTTGGCGTCGTCGCGTCTCGATAGTCGTTGACCCGCAGGCTGTCCCAGAAATGTCGGCCGATACATCGGGTACTGTTGCGCCACGCCAACTTCCCACCGTATTCAAGCTCTGTCGAAGTGTGTGAGTAGCTGCCTGTCTGGCCGATAGCATGCCATACCTCCTCCATCCTGTCGTCGATCATCTCCTCGTGATCCCGCTCAGAATAACATTGTTTGATAAAATCGACCGCATCCGCATATCGCTCTTGTTTGACCTGTGGGTCCGAAATGCTCACAATCGTAGTAAAATGGGAAGCGAAATGAGTGTGACTATCTCCACACAGCAGCCTGCCGGACAGTCTCACAACAAACGCCCAAAGTCTCAGCGTTGAGGATGTGACTCACCGAGAATTCTCCCGAATAGCTCGGAGCGTAATGTGTCTTTCAGACAGTTGACTCTCGATTTGTGACACGTCTGTGTGGGTCGTGTGTGGAACCAATAGAAAGCAACTAGTTGGGGGGAGGGGGATTTGGTCACATCAGTTTCTCTCTGAGAGACGGGGTGTTCTCTGAGTGGTCCGGCTCTCTCTTGTGAACTCCAGATGAAACGAGAGGCGTGACGACAGTTTGTCGACATTCAAATAGAGGTGATGGCGGCCGTTTCAAGTCGCTTCATCGTGTTGTGAAAGTCGTGGCAGAACCGAGCGAGTCAGTTACGTGTCGTCACCGGATCGACCACACGGGAACGTGTGGGTGTCCTGATTGGCAACCGTGCACAATACCATGAGAGCGCCGCCAGCGCCACCGGGGAGTCGTCGTGTACTCGGACATACGCTTCCGTTTCTCAAAGACCCACTCGGAACGCTCAACCAGTGGGGCGACACCGAGGAAGCCATCGTTCAGGGGTCGGTCGCTGGGCGACAGTTCTGTCTCGTCTCCACGCCGGACCTGACGAAACAGGTACTTGTGAACGACGTCGAAGACTACCGGAAAGCCGAAATCGTCCGAGAGAACCTCGACACGCTTCAGGGTGGCAGCCTCGTCTTGCTGGAAGGCGAGGAGTGGCGCGAACGGAGACGGCTCTTAGGGTCCGGCTTCGACGGAGACCGGGTTCGCAGCGTGGCCCCGTTGACGACCCGGTACGCGACGGCGGCTGTCGAGAGGTGGCCAACAACGGTTCGTGCCGACGAGCGTCTCCA
>KI543230.1:109079-110672 GCA_000496235.1 uncultured archaeon A07HR60 | reverse complement strand
GCGGCTTGCTCGTATGGTGTGGCGTGCTCGCGCGCTGGATTCGACTCGGCAGTCGAGTCAATACTCTCGGCGGCGGCTCTCGGCTGCCCGTCGGGTGCGATTGTGGGCAACGAGACGCCAGCTGCTCGGGCGACGCTCGCGAGAAAGGCCATCCGGGGCTCGTCATTCTCGAAGAGTCCGTGGAGATACGTCCCCAGGACGCGTCCACGCGCCGCACTCCCGGGGCCGACTGGGCGGCTGACATCGGCAGTCGGGTCTGACCGTCCCATGTGGATTTCGTATCCGGTGGCCGTCCCAGTCGCGCCGGCTAGCGGTCCGTCGTCGCCTCCCTCAAGTGGCTTCGTGACTCGCTCAACGTGTTTGTCCGCTCGGAACTCTGTTTCGACGGGCAGCAATCCCAACCCCTCGACCGTGCCGACAGTCTGGCTACTCTCGATCCCGGCGTGAGTGATCTGCTCACCGAGCATCTGGTAGCCGCCACACAACCCGACGACTGGACCGTCGAATTCATCGAGTCGTTCGTCCATCCCGCCGTCTTTGAGCGCGCGCAAATCGCCGACTGTGTTTTTCGACCCCGGTAACACGACGGCATCGGCGTCTGCCAGCGATGAGTCTGGCTGGACATACGCCACCCGAACCCCGGGTTCGCGGGCGATCGGCTCTAGATCGGTGAAATTCGAGATTCGGGGGAGACGGGGAACCGCTATCGTCACCGTTTCTGGGGCTGGGACTTCGTCGCTGTCGCCTATCACTCGCCGACTGTCGGCGTCGGGGAGTGAGATGCTGTCTTCCTCTGGCAGTCCGGGGTCGTCGTGTGGGATCACCCCGATGATCGGAACGTCCGTGCGTGACTCGATTTCTTCGATCCCCGGATCGAGTAGCGATTCGTCACCACGAAATTTCGTGATCACGGCCCCGTCGACCCGGGTGCGGATCTGCGGAGGCATCAACTCCAGTGTACCGTACAGGCTCGCGAATGCGCCACCACGCTCGATATCGACGGCAATGAGGATACGAGCCTCGGAAATCCGTGCGGCTTCGACGTTCGCCAGGTCTCTGTCGTGGAGATTGATCTCGGCGATACTCCCGGCCCCCTCGAGCACAACGATTTCATGTTCGTCTGCGAGTCGTCGGTATGCCCGTTCGGCTGCGTCTCGGGCGCGCTCCCAGTGGGATTCGTAGTACTCGTCGGCAGCAAAGTGACCAACACTCTCGCCTTGAACGACGAGTTGGCTCTGGCCGTCACCACTCGGCTTCAGAAGAACGGGATTCATATCCGTCGTCGGGACGACCCCGGCAGCCTGTGCTTGGACGTACTGTGAGACGCCGAGTTCTCCCCAATCACCGCCGGGTGTGAGTGCGACTCTGGCGTTGTTACTCATGTTCTGTGCCTTGTACGGCGCCACCGACACACCGCGATTCGCGAGATAGCGGCACAGCCCCGCGGCGATGGTGCTCTTGCCGACGTGACTCGCGGTCCCGGCGATTAACACCGCCGCCGTCATTAGTACTCTGTCCCCAGCCGGGCCCGTTGTCCGGAATCAAACGGGTGTTCTCCTTGCTGACGTGGCTGATCAGATCCGCCTGCTCAAG
>KI543230.1:105805-109029 GCA_000496235.1 uncultured archaeon A07HR60 | reverse complement strand
GAGTTCGAGATCGTCGCCGCCAGTGTGGCGGAGTGTCACCGTCGTGAGATTAGGGGGAGTGTCAGACTCCACGTTAGTCACGTTGACATCCTCGACACTCAGTTGGACTTGAGGCGCGGTACTGTCGAGTTGGTCACCTACGCCGAGCACCGTTGATCCAATCACGGCCGCTAGAATCACGGTAATTGCGACCATCAGCACCACACCGATGACCGGTGATACAGCTCTGTCGTCCCCGTCAAGACGGGATTGAATCGCATCGAACATATGTGTATCCCGCCATCGAAAACATTTTTATGATTACAGGTCCCTGCTCCAATCGGCATCTGAGGCCACTTCGGTGCAGACTGTAGACGAGGGGTGATGGCCCTCGCTGCAGCTTTCGATCGCGGTATGTTATAAAGAGCCAGGATGCGTATAACGGCTGTTTCCAAACTCTCACCGCTGATAATAGCTTCTGGAGGCAGTCGTTGTGCCACGTGAGACCAGAATATCTAGCGAGTGAACGTGGCGTGGGGCACCCCGGGGCACTGGCCTTGCTCATGTGTAGACATCTGTGTGTGCGTTGATCCGAGACCGACCCGATGCCACACGCAGGTATCCCGCTGTTTCAACTATGATACCGGGGTGTCGATGAAGGGTGGACCGCTACTTTCTAACTCCGCGATGAAGGAGTGAATATGACCGACACGTGTTGAAGAGACGGCACCACTGTATCGTCGGTTGTTCAGATCGTGATCGTCCGATCGAAGATGATCTCGCCGCTCTCTGTATCGACGATGGTGATCGTCAATCGACTCCCAGCTCGGTCACTCTCGGTGCTAGACGTGAGATCGGTGATAGCTTCGTCTTGAGTGGAATTCCACACCCGATTCCCGCCTGCTGTGACGGCTTCTTGTTTTCCATTCGGAAGGGTATCATCTGGGTCTCCATCCACTCTGATCCGGAAACTGCTGGCGGTTCGAATCACGGCTCTGCCATCGCTATCCGGTTCGTTGAACCGGGTTGTCTCTCTGTCCGTCTCGACGATGATATCGGTCTTATCGAGTTTGAAATCCTCGCCGCCAGCGTGACGTATCACGATGGTTGCGACGTTTGCGCGGGAATCATCGTCGGTGTGACTGGCGTGGACATCAGTAACGCTCAGTTGTACCTGTGGAGCAGTGCTGTCGAGTTGGTCGCTTACTCCGAGGACCGTCGTTCCGACCACGGCCCCCATGATCACCGTAATCCCAACCATCAACACTACGCCGATGACCGGAGAGACGGCTCTGTCAGCCGTATCTAAGCGAATTATGACTGGCTCTAGCATGTGTGGATTTCACTATCGAGTCCAGTATCGCACTCTCCACTCCACGTCCGAATTGAGAATGGAAGCCACTCAGCGAGGGGCTGTGAGTAGCCGAGACTGATCAGTCCGTGGTGTTTGAGAAACCCCATCAATTGATACTCCGCTCATCCATGTCACTGGTATGAGCAGCCTCAACGTGAGCAACATCGAGACGACGATCATCAGCGTCTTTCCGCGACTCGCTGGTGGGCTGCTGATCGCTCTTGGCGTCGCTCATCTGCTGATCCCATCGGTGCTTCTCTCGACCGCTAAACGAGGATACGACCTCGTGCTGGATGTCCAGTTTCGCCCCCGGGACGGCGCGGAAACCCGGGTTCAATCGGTCGGGGTCGTGATGCTGGCGACTGGAATGCACCTGCTGTATCACGGGAGCCCCATCCCCGGTCGATTCCGCTCTGCGTGACTGTCCATCGTATGACTCGACTCGTGAGTGCACCGCTGCAGCATCGTCAGCCCACCCGAGGATAGCAACATATGTCCTGTCGAGACCCGACCGGCGAGACGTCAGTGAGTCAGTCTTATCTGAAGCCCGCAACCAACCGAGTATCGACGCTTTGCACTGATATGTTCGATCTCCCGAGACAACCGGTATCGAGACACTCAAACCGTTTGTACTGTTCGGCACGAACAGGAATGATTCGGAATCATATCTCAAACGGGCCCGGAGGAGAACGGGAGTTTTTCTGAATGTCGGGCGACGAACACTCTGACATGCCCGGCGAAAAGACCACGTCGACGCCTGTACTCACGGTCGTCTGTGGGCTTCCCGGTGCTGGCAAAACGACGGTTGGCAAGATGGTCGCGGATCACTACGAAACCGATCTTCTCCGGACCGATATCGTCCGGAAGGATCTGTTCACTGACCCCGATTACACTGACAAAGAAGAACGGACGGTGTATGCAGAGTTACTCGACCGTGCCCGTGAGGACCTCAACGCCGACACACCGGCGGTTCTCGACGGGACCTTCCACCGGCAGCAGTATCGCGACCAGGCTCGCGAAATGGCGCTGTCCCAGGACGCATCTGTCCAACTCATGAAAGTCGAATGTTCCGAGTCGGTCGTTCGCGACCGAATCCAGGCCCGGACTGACGACGCCAGCGATGCGGATTTCGAGATCCACCAAACGTTCCGTGAAACGTTCGAACCAGTTAACGAGAGCTGTACCCTGATCGATAACGGCGGGTCGTTGGAAGCGACGCGGCGCCAGGTGGAAACACTGCTGTCCGAGTGAACTGCCCCGGAATCACGTTCAAATACACTTGTCCGGCTCAGCCTGCGGGTTCTGAGTGGCTCAGCCAGGAGGGCAGATGAGCGCGACTCGGTGCTCAGTCAGCGTAATGCCAGGTTCACGAGACGCGGTCACGAGAACACCAATCTCCGAACCACGGTGAGTGGCTGCTGAGGGTTTGACATTCAATCGCGTCTGAAAACGCGGGCGTGCGCTGGTGATTGTGTCATACAGGTTACTGCTCTGGCGATGAGTTTCAGATTTCGTCGGTCAAGTGCGACGAGAAATTGACTCCCGGCTCACCGGAACATTTGCTACAACTCTCGATTGGATTCCAGTTTGTATGGACGCTTGTCAGACAGGCCTCTGTGTGGGATATCCAGTTGGTCTACTCTTCGGACATCTCATAATGGCAGTTGGTATTATTGTGTTGTCTCCTCAGGTTTCGCACTCATCTCGGAGCGAGAATCGATACGCCTGATCGCCTCGTGCAACCCAATCACGAGTCCCGGCACAACGAGCATGAACAGGTGTTCTTCGATTGGAATCCCGAACAGGTCGTATCCGGTTCGCATCGTGATCGCGAAGACGCCGATCTCCAGCGTGTACCAGTCCCAGACGTAGGCGAGCGGATACAGTGCGA
>KI543230.1:104422-105785 GCA_000496235.1 uncultured archaeon A07HR60 | reverse complement strand
TGATCGACTGCGATTCCGCTCTGAATCTTCAGATGCGTACTCGATATTCGTCGTCAATAACCTAACACGACTGCCTCGCCTGAGGGCTACATTTCGGGGTATTCGCACGGATTCGTTTATCTGCGTGTTCAGAGAGCTATCGAGTGAGGAACTATCAGCGTATATATCGGTGTTTTCCGCGGTAAAAGGCAGGGGCTCTGTTCGCATTGTCCAATCTTCGATTCCGGTATCAGATTCCCACGAGGATATCTCCGTCTTCGACTTTCACGTCAAACACACCGATTCTCTTCCCGGATGCCTCGTGTTCGCCCGTCTCAAGATCGATTTCCCAGACATGCCACGGACACGTGACTGTTGGTTGGTCAGTGACTCCTCCTCGATTCTCGTTCCAGCACTTTTCACCATTGATCTTTTTTTCACCGACCTTACAGAGTGGCGCGCGTTGGTGGGGGCAGCGGTTACTCGTCGCGTGGAACTCTCCATTGACGTTGAAAACCGCAACTTCGATCCCGTCGATTTCGACACCCATTCCCTTGCCCTGTTCGAGTTCATCAGTCGCACCGACACGTGTGAATCGATCATCGCTCGGAGTCTCGTCGTTTGCGTTGTCACTCATATTGAATTCCTCGATGCAATTAGATTCCGAACAGCTCTTCTGCGTTTTCGTGCAGAACGGAGTTTCGAAGGTTCTCATCGAAAGCGCTGTTCGTGAAGGCCCACGTCGCCGGGTCGAGAGTCTGGTGAGGCCAGTCACTCGAGTAGAGGAACGTGTCCTCAGCCATTGACTGATCGAGCATCTGTGTGAAATCGTTTGCTCGCTCTGGCGCCGCCATCGGCTGAGTCGTCACGTAGATGTTGTCTCGGAGGTATTCACTCGGCGTGCGCGCCAGACGATCGTTACCCATCTTGCGCATCCGTGGCGTCATCTGGACATCGTCCGGATGCATCTCATAGAATTCGTCCATTCGATACCGGGCAAACGGGAGCCACCAGTGGCCACCTTCCTCCATGACGACGTTGAGGTCTGGATACTTGTCAAAAACGCCAGTCATTATCATGTTCACAGTCGTGAGCATAGAGTGGATTGGCCAATCGAAGCCGAGCTGTTCGGTCCAGGTGAGCATTCCGTCACCGACTGGCGTATCCTGGGGCCAGAAGCTGAGTGACCCGTGCAACACCAACGGAAGGTCATTTTCGACGAGTGCTTCGAACATCGGGTCGAAGCGCTCCTCACCGAAGAGGTGGAATGGGCCAAACCAGCCGTACGCTCCAATAATCCCGTCCTCGTCACCCAGGCGATTGATCTCTTCCACAGCGTACTCTACGTCCCACTGTGGGACCATCATCAGGGATCGAAGTCCCT
>KI543230.1:101122-104402 GCA_000496235.1 uncultured archaeon A07HR60 | reverse complement strand
ATCGCGACTGCGTGCACGAATCCAACTGCCAGCGCGAAGTCGCCGGCTACCACCGCGCCGAACCACGACGCAGCGAACGGTGGCAGCATGAATACGGGGTGGATCTGAGATCCCAGCGCGCGAAGATTCGCCCGCGTCCCCACTCCCTTGCGGGCGATAGACATAGATTCGATAGCCGAACCGTGTGGAAAACACTTGTGCGCTCGGCCAGCGTCGTCACAAATATTCTCCTCGCCGGGCAACGAGACGTATGGACCCAGACGACCTGAAATGGGAGACCACCGGGACCGCCATCGACTACTCCTGTCCGGGATTCGATATCCGCGTCGACAGCGTGCGGTTTCCCGACGGCACTTCCGGAGAGTATCACTACGTCGACGAGCCTGGGACGGTGGTGATCCTTCCGTTCACTCCAGACGAGCGCGTGGTCGTGATCGACGAGTGGCGGCAGGCAGTGGGTCACGTCAACCGCGGCATTCCTGCTGGGGGTGTAGAGCCAGCCACCGACACTGATCTGGAAGCCACGGCAGCCCGGGAACTACGGGAAGAAACCGGCTACGTGGCCGATTCGCTCGAGCATCAAACGACGGTGGAACCGAGCAACGGAATGGCTAATTCCGTCCACCACTATTTCGTGGCTCGCGGTTGCGAGCAGTCTGGCTCACAAGAACTCGACGACAACGAGTCCATCCAGGTGGCGACGACTGACTTCGAGACGCTTCTCGATGGCGTTCTTGATGGGACTGTCGATGACGCACGCACCGCCCTGAGTGTGATGTACCACGCGATGACTGGCCGCGCCGAGTGAGCAAGCCTCGAAGCCCTCGGTGGACACATGATATGGAGGAGAGATGCGATATTGCAGACTCCTGAGAGTAATTGCAACGTTCGATGAGACCCGGAGCAAGGAGAATCGGATGCATCTGGCGCAGAGACCAACTAACGAGAATGACGACCGTGGTGGTGGGTACGCGCTTTCAGCCGGGCGAGAAGTCGGTACGTCAAAGACCCATGAGTCTGTACTGCAGGTATGGCGACATTCGTCAGTTTAGTGCTGCTGTTAGCGGTCCTGGCGATCCACTCGCTGGTCTCTGCGGTGGCCGTCCGATTTTTTCGGCTCCGGCTTGAGGCGGAGTGGAGTTGGGTTGTCTACACCGCGCTGATCGTTCCCGTTGTTCTGCTAGCGTCGACTCTCCTCTTTACCGGGCCGCTGGGAATCGGCGTCGACCTTGGGAGTCCAGCTGTGGTATTTGCCGTGATGATCGCCGTTCCCATCGCTCTCGGCGCAACTGTCGATCTACTCTATGTCCCCTCTCCCGAAGAGTACGAACTCCCCGATACTCAATAATGCCTCACAAACGCTCGGTCTACAGGTGGAACAAGGCGAGTGCCTCGGGGTCGTTCGGAAGACACGGTCTTCCGTGATGACGAGAGACACAGTCTCTCGAACCACGTGACCCCGAGGGTGAAGCCGACACGAAATTTTAATAACCACCGTCCCGTGCAGCGAATCACAGTCAGAGTACAACCCACAAGACGGATTGAAGAGCTCAATCCAACGCTGACTGAGGAAGACAGTGTGGAACTGTGGCCCCTCTCAACAGCCGTCACTGACGGTGCGACGGGGGTTTCAACGGGTCGTGGTGGAGCGACCGACTCCCACGGACGGTGCGGTGCGTTCGGGTGTTACTTCCAGCCAACCCCACTCCGGGGAAGGTCGGGGGGAATGAAATTTGCCTGCGGGTGTGGTGCTGGCCCAACACGGTGAAGCCTCGGGGCTTGTCCCCGAGGGACTTCACGGAGTCTGTCGGGGCGTCAGCTCTCTTGATGACGCTCGATCGCGTCTTCTGTCTGTACGATCACGTCTTCCGGTGACTGGGTGGCGTCGATCCGGACGAAGCGGTCGGGCTCTGCGTCGATGAGTCGCTCATAGTTTTGCCGCACTTTAGCCAGATACTCGACTCGTTCGAACTTGTTGGTCGCGCCTGCTCGAGCCGCGGCCGTCTGCGCGTCGATATCCAAATAAATCGTGAGATCTGGCGGCCGGGTGAATGCCTCGTGAATCCCGCGAATGTACTCCATCGGGCGAGTGATCTCACCTTCCAGAGTCACGCCCTGATAGGCGTATCGAGAGTCTGAGTATCGGTCTGAGATGACCAACTCTTCCCGATCGAGAGCTGGGCGAATCGTCTCCGCAAGGTGCGCTGCGTGGTCGGCTGTATACAAAAACAGCTCTGCGAGCGAGTCTGCATCGTCGGTCCCGATCGAGCGGTTAACTGCCTCTCCGTACCACGTCTCGGTCGGCTCTCTCGTGTATGTCGCGCTCGGGAAGTGGTCACGCAACGCCTCCTGAACGGTCGTCTTTCCGCTTCCGTCCAACCCCTCGAGAGTCACCAGCATCGACCAGGACTCCCGCCCCAGCCCAAATAACAGTTGTTGAAGCGGCCGGGAATCAGCTCTCCCGAGCCGCACACCTGTATCTGAACCATCTTTCAGTAGATTTCGAAGTGCATCACACGGGCAGCCCCTATGTTCTTGACACGGAGTGGAGTCAACGCCGCCGACCAACTCTGGTCCGGCCCGGTTGACATCTGCCTGGAGCGTCGATCTCACGTTGCTCGGCCGATCTGCAGTCGGGTCGCCTCTAGAGGGCTATCACTCCCACTCAACGGGTAGTTCGACTGGCGACTCACAGCTACTGGCCTCGATACCCGCTCGTGGATGCATGGTCAGATTTGACTCCGACTGACACACCCTTGGCTGCGCTGGCTAGATACTCTCAACCCGGTCGCAGCACTGGCCGTGACGTTACGTGAGTGGAGTGGGGTGGCGACCTGGTACCTACACCACTGACCTGGCTCTGCCAGCCGCTCGGGGCAGACCTGTGACATCTGTCTCAGGGTTCTGTACAGACGAATCAATGGTGAAAATACATTAATCATTATGAACCTTCGTGATAGTACCAATACAATACAAATGCACAAGCCGTTACTCGTCACAGACTTCCTCGACCGTGCCCGGAAACACTACGCGGACGAAGACGCCGTGGTTGCGACGGACGGTGAGCGATTCACCTACGAACAACTCGGCGACCGTGTCGACCGTTTCGCTGCCGGACTCGCGGATCGCGGAATCGAGAAAGGCGATCGCGTGGCCGTACTCGACCCGAACACACACTACCATCTTGAGGCCGCCTACGCGACGATGTCGCTCGGTGGGATTCACACGCCGCTGAATTATCGACTGACGCCAGACGATTTTGCGTACATTCTTAACGACG
>KI543230.1:99832-101072 GCA_000496235.1 uncultured archaeon A07HR60 | reverse complement strand
GATCTGTGCGTCCGTCACCCCGTGTTTTCAAGCGTCGTGCGCGGCAGGTAGATCCGGTCCCGCTCCAGAATACCTCTCGCACGTCACGGAGGAAGTTACTCATCTGGAACGCTTCTCCCAGCGCGGTGGCGTGTGGCAGTGCCTTGTCTTCGTCTTCGGTGTCCATGATGGCGGTCATCATGCGACCGACCGCCGAAGCCGAACCGTCCATGTACGCCTCCAGTTCGTCGTAGGTGTCGTACCGCGAGTTGTCGATATCCGACATCATCGCGTCCATGAACACGGTCACATCCTCGTCGTCGATTCCGTACTCGTGACGCGTCTCGGCGAATGCCTCGAGGACGGCCCCGTCTGCAGACTCTTCGCCCAGTGCTTGCCGCTGGATCCGCTCGAGTTCTGCACGCTGTTCGTCCGGTGGGGTCCCGTCGACATCGTCGACGACTTCGTCTGCGACCCGGAAAAACGCGTACAACACGTACGTCGGGTTGCGGACACGCTCTGGGAGCAAGCGGGTGGCGACGTGGAACGTCTTCCCTGTCCGTCGCTGAATTGCTTTGCTGCGTGCGATCTTATCGTCGTCGATCATGCCTGCCCCGCCGTGAAGAACCGACGGACCGGAAGCGGGCGGCTCATCTTAAATAGATAAACGGTCGCAACGACAATAACAGTTCCCTCTTTGGTTGACGCCAGTGCTTGCACCAGCCGCGAGAGCCACGTTGCTCTGAGCCACGCGCTCAGACACTCACCTGACAGGCTCGCCCGACTGTATCATTCAAGCCCCCCGGCCGTAGAAAACTGCCGCCCGCTGGCCCCAGTCAATAGAACGTATCGCTGCAGTCGAAAACGACTCCGTGGGCCGGACAGACGTACTTGCAGTGGCGATGATACATCGGGGTGTCACACACTGGACACGGACGCCCGCCCGACGAGGCTGACCGACCCGGTGTCTCCTGGAATCCCTCACCAGACGTGTCTTCACTCATGTGTTGGGTTGATGGAAATATGTCTGTGATGTCATATAATCTCCTCGGTCCAGCGTTGACGCCTGTGCTCGCGGTTATTGCTCGGCTCCGGACGACGACCAGCAGCTGACGGGTTGATGACAGTGCCGTAACGAGAACTGCCTGCCACTTCGACCGGCGAGTCGTCTCTGGATTTCACAGCCAGCTGTGATTCCAGAACGTGCGGCATTGACGGGGTGTGTCTCAGAGCTTTTGTGACTCGTCTGACGCGCGGGCGT
>KI543230.1:83509-99782 GCA_000496235.1 uncultured archaeon A07HR60 | reverse complement strand
AGCCGAGCGAGGAGGGCGGAGAGGGGATACAGCGCGTCATCATCTGTTTGCACGGTCTGTTCCCGACCCACGGGCACACACAACCGATGTATCCCACTGAACGCCGAATGACTGATCAAGACGGGCGTTCCGACCTGTCGGCTTCGACTCGCTCGTCGTTCCATTCGGAACGACTCGTTCCGTGTGAAGTCGACGGACACGGGTAGCGTTCGAACGCGACAAGAAGCGTGCGCTGCCTGACGGACCGTTTCCGTCGAGCACCGAGGAATAGGAGTGGGACACTCCGAAGCAACGCCTGTGGAGACTGCGCTCGCTGTGGAGACACCTGTCTCTGCAAAGCGCGTCGTGGAAGCAGGAAGCCCCGCCCTCAGCGAGTGCGTCAGCGCGAGCAGGGCGGGGTAGTTCACCACGGTAACACGCCGTAGCGATGTCTCCCGATGTCCGCGCGTTCAGTACCAATCCTGCTTGCACTGCTGTTCCCGGCCATAGCGCCTCGCTTGTCGACGAGTCAGTCGCGGGTGTCACTCGAGTACACCTCGAAACCCCGAACGGAAGATCGCAACCGCTGCTTGTCCGGGCGGTGGTGGCCCGTCTGGCGCCTGCTGACCGTCGTGAAATCCGGACTTTCGACCAACTGCCATCCCCCCTTTTATTCGACTGAATATTACGCCGCTGTCTTTCGAATCCTGAATTTTACTTACACTTTCACCCTGGTCCACTCAGGCTTATAGGATTGCCACCCAGATTGTGTTTTGTTACGAACGGCACGGCGCACCCGTGACCATCGATACTCAACAATCGACCCGATAGATTGCTGCCCACACGGGCCGGGACCCTGAAGACGTGAGGCCCATCTGCGACCGAACACACCATACCAATGACCACGAGACACACCACGGAGGAGCCTGCGAACCGATGAGCGACGCCAACGATTCTGCCAACGAGATCCAGCTTCCGATCAAACGCACCGAAGGCGACACGATGGAAGAGCGGCTCACGTCGAACGCCTACAGCAACGTCTTGCCAGCGCGCTATCTTCGGAAAGACTCCGACGGGAATCTGGCAGAAGACCAAGACGAGCTCTTCGCCCGTGTCGGCAAGAATATCGCGCTCGCAGAGGCGGTGTTTGAGTCGCGCAAACAAGATGTCGACGTGTCAGTCACGCCCGCGCAACTCAAGCCAGACCACCCGCGCCGAGACGAACTGGCCGCCGAGGTCTTCGGCGCTGGCACGACCGCTGACGATGATGTCGAGACGACGCTGACGGAGCGTAACGTCAACAAATTCGCTTACGAGACGATCGTGTCGGAACTTCCCGACGAGGTCAAAGGCCACGTCGAACAGAAGGCCTCGGAGTTCACTGACGCGATGGAGCAACTGTCGTTCATGCCGAACTGTGTGCCGCCGAACTCGATGGTGGCCAGTGGAGGTGGACTCAAACAACTGACCGACATCGAGCCCGGTGAGCGAGTGTACGACGATGAAGATGGTCAGGCTCGCGTCGAATCGAAATTCGAGAACGGCGAAAAACTCGTTCGAGAGATCACGACGCGTTCGGGATACACGGTCCGTGCGACACCCGAACACTACTTCCGAGTGATCACTGAGGACGGCAGCTACGAGTGGCGACAAGTAAAGAACCTCCGTCCGGACGACAGTCTCGCCCTGCAGAAGAACTTCCTCGACGACGACGGATCACGGAGCACATTACGACCGAATGGGGCCGCAGACGGCGGTGTGGTGGCTGACACGAGTGAGAATACCGGCCGGCCTCGCTTGGCGATCAACACCCCCGACCGGATGACGCCAGCCCTCGCTGAGTGGCTCGGACTGTACGTCGGTGACGGAACCGCCCGAGAGAGTGGTGTGAGAGTCGCTTTCGATGCACAAGACGAGGATCTCGTCGATTACTTCCAGGATCTGACCGACACGATATTTGGGTTTGAACCGACGAGACGGGACCGCTCTGATGCGGACTGTGTGATCGGACAAGCGTGCCGGCGCGCATTGTACGAGTTCCTCGACCGGAACGACCTACTGAAAGAGACCTCGAAAACTGCGACTATCCCGCCAGCCGTGCTCGAATCAGGCCGAAGCTGTATCGCCCGATTCCTTCGTGGGTTATTCGAAGCCGATGGCACGGTCGGTGACCGGTCTATCGAGCTGTACACCCACAGTGAGTCACTCGCCGGTGAAGTTCAGCAGTCGCTGTTGGGACTCGGCATCCGCTCGACAGTAACCCCGAAGCGAGACGGATACCGCGTTACCGTTCGGAAGAACGTCTGTGGAAGCCGGTTCGTCGACCGCGTCGGATTCCGATCCGACCGGAAGCAAGCCGGCGCAGAGGCATTCGAAACCGTGGCCGATAGCGCCACGTCGGTGAAAATCCCGAACCAGTCCGAGCGGCTCCACGACTGGTATCAAACGAGCGACCTCGGACAAGATGCCTACCGCGCTCTCTCACAGTTCCTGATCGATCCCGACTCGGAGTATCATCAGGAAATTGGCGTTGGTATCTTCCGTCGCTACGCGGACGAGTACCCCGAGTTGTGGGACTCGCCGGTCGCCGCGCTCGTCGAGCGCGACCAATTTTACGACTCCATCGCAGAAATTAGCGATGTCGGACGGATGGCCGTCGAGGACATGCAGGTGCCACGACGGAACACGTACGTCGTCGAAGGGTTCGTCAGTCATAACAGTCCCTCTCTGATGAACGCGGGAGACGAACTACAGCAACTGTCTGCGTGTTTCGTCGACTCACCCGACGATGACATCACTGATATCCACAACACCGCTAAAGAGGCTGCTGAGGTCTTCCAGTGCCTGACGGCCGAGACGACGGTCCACGTTGATGGGAAAGGCACGGTGTCGATCGCAGACGTGGAACCGGGCGACGACATTCGCCAGCGCGACGGTGACGAGTACACCACGCGACGCGTGGCGGAAACCCATGCCTACGATGACGCTCCGGTTTATGAGGTGCAGACCGATTCCGGGATCGAACTCACCGGCACCCCGAATCACGAACTCTCTGTGAACGGTGATTGGAAACGAATCGACGAGATCGAGGTTGGTGATACGCTCTCTGCCTGTCTTGGGTGGCTCCCCGAAACCACCGACGCCCCGAGTTTGACCTCCGTCCCGTCCAGTGGACAGTGGGACAGTACCCGCACTGTCGACAATGACGCGGTCCGGGAACTGCACGGCGCCGGCCTCTCGGATTATCAGATCGCCGAGCGTCTCGATTGCTCCGCATCGACGGTGCAGCGGCGCCGCGCAAACGAACTTGACCTCGAGCCGAACGGGAGTGGTGGCCGTACCCCGGGGAGCGTCAGTTTCGATACGGCCGAATTCGAAACGCTGTATCAGCGCGGACAAAGTGACCGCGAAATTGCCAGCCAACTCGACGTCCACACGACGACCGTCGGACAGTATCGGCACAGACAGTCGCTCGCGCCGAACGGTGACCAGGTCAAATCCGTCGCTCAGCCGTCGACGCTCACCCCTGACCTCGCCGAATTACTCGGTATGTGGGTTGGTGATGGCTCGAAACACGAGGATGGTATTCGCTTCCATCTCAACCGCGAAGAGAATCTCGAACACGTAGACCACGTCTGCAGACGACTGTTCGATGAGGGGCTCGACTGGCGGTTCGAAGATGGCTGTTATGACGCTGTCCTGCACAGTCACGAGGTCAAGCGGTTCTGGCTGCGTAACTTCGGCGACGCCAAGCCTGACGCGCCGTCCGCTCAAGTTCCAGAGCAGATCTGGGACGCTGGCCGCGAAACGGTGGCGGCGTTCCTCCGTGGGCTGTTCTCGACAGATGGGAGTCTGCAAAAGGACACCTACCCGCGGCTGCGGTCTGCGTCCGAGGACCTCGTGACCGGGGTTCAGCAGCTGTTGGTCGGCCTTGGAATGCCTGCGCTCGTCTGGGACATCGACTCCGAAGAGCGAGAGTACTATAACGTCGGTCCCACCGGGGAACGCGGACTCACGGCGTTTGCCGAGCGAGTCGGCTTTACCGACGCCCGCGACGACGATATTGCCGCCGCACTCGACCGCACGAGTCTCCAGGGAACGAGCGTTGGAACCGTCCGTGATGACGGCGTGTGGGAGGTTCCCGTGACGGCCGTTGAGGACGCTGGAACCAGCACGGTGTACGACGTGACCGTCGCCGATAATCACGAATACCTCGCCAACTCTGTTGTCTCTCACAACAGCGGCGGCGGGATGGGCTATGCCTTCTGGCAACTCCGCCCGTACGGTGATCCTGTCGGCTCGACCGGCGGCATCGCGTCGGGCCCGATCACGTTCATGCGGACCTACGACCAACTCTGCGAGACAATCGCGCAGGGGGGCGCTCGCCGTGGTGCCCAGATGGGCGTGATGCGTGTCTCACACCCCGACGTGATCCAGTTCATCCACGCAAAGAACAAAGACGTCTCACTGGCTAACACGCTGCGACTCAACGACCCTGACGACTTCACGCACAACTCCTTCGCTGACGCACTGGAGGAGGCCCGTGACCTGATCGACGACGACGGGAAGGTCCCCGAACACCTCCGAAACGCTGTCGAGGGGCATCTCTCGAATTTCAACATCTCGGTCGGGATCACCGACGACTTCATGACCGCGGTGAAAAACGACGAGGAATTCACCTTCACCAATCCGCGGACTGAAGAGCCGCACATCGCTACCGCAGAGACGAAAGAACTGTACGATATGTACGGGCTCGGAGCCCACGTCGCAGGTCGGCGAGACACTGTCGATCCCAGCCGCTGAGATCTGGGAAGATATCATCGAAGGGGCCCACGAGAACGGTGAGCCGGGGATCATCTATCTTGAACGTGTGAACAAGAAACACTCCTTTGATGTGGACGAACATCCAGATCATCGGATTCTCGCGACGAATCCCTGTGTCACTGGTGACACTCTGATCAGTACTGAGAACGGTCTCATTGAAGCTGAGGAACTCTATCAGAAGGGTGTGGCCAAAGATATCGTAGTCGATGGTCGCCTCAGTGACGACCGCGTGAAAGAGGCCAGCAGCGTCTACAAGACCGGCGAGAAAGATGTCTACGAGCTATCGACCGAAGAGGGCTATTCGCTTCGACTCACGGCTGACCACCGAGTCATGACGGCAGACGGGTGGGTTGAAGCTGGGAATCTCGACGAGGGTGACACGATCCACGTCCAGAATCGGAAAGGCGAGTTCGGTCAGCACGGCTCGGCTGCCGAGGGGCGTGTCCTTGGCTGGATGGTCGGTGACGGTCATCTGAAGACGGGGGAAGAACGTGCTGTGCTCAACTTCTACGACGAGGATGCCGAGGTATCGGAATCGTTCGCAGCCGACGTGAACGATATCGTTCGCAATCCCGTCGGTAATGCCGACTACGAGGTTGGTGTCAACGAGATTGCGAGAGATGATGATTACCGTGGGGCACAGGCCGTCGAGCAGCGAGTTCGCTCGGCCCGGCTCTACGAGTATGCCGAGGAGGCTGGCTTAGTCGATCAAAAACATCAGGTCCCCGATACCGTGATGCGCGGAAGCGAGGAGATGGCGCGTGGATACCTCCGTGGGCTGTTCACCGCGGACGGAAGCGTGCAAGGCAGCCAGAAGAACGGCCGGACGGTCCGGCTCGCGAACACCAGTCTCGACCTTCTGAAAGAGGTTCAGCAACTCCTCTTGAACTTCGGGATCGCGAGCAAAATCTACGAAGAACGAAGGTCTGGTGGCAAGAGGGAACTTCCTGACGGCAAAGGCGGGACGAAAAAATACGACACGCAGGGTTTCCACGCTCTCGTTATCTCCAAAGATAATCTCGTGCGATTCCGTGATGAAGTCGGATTCCTCCTCGAATACAAAAACCAGGAACTGCAGGAACGTCTTGACTCGTACGTCCGTGGCCCGCGACCGGAATCATTCACCGCGACGGTCGAGTCAGTAGAGCACGACGGGAATGAAGATGTGTTCGATCTCACGGAGCCAAGTACACAATCGTTCATTTCTAACGGGGTTGTGGTTCACAACTGCGGTGAGCAACCGCTCGAAGAGTACGAAGCGTGCAATTTGGGCCACATCAACCTCTCGACGCTGGCAGCCGAGGACGCGCCAGACTGGCGGGTCTGGAGTGACGAACACGGGACCGGCCAGCTGGACGACGACGTGGAAGCGTTCTTAGAGGAGGCCATCGACTGGGAGGAGTTCGACTACCGGATCGACCTCGGGACGCGCTTCTTGGAAAACGTCGTCACGATGTCGGACTTCCCGGTCGACGAGATCGAGCAGAAGGTTCGCGAACTGCGGAAGATTGGCCTGGGAATCATGGGGCTGGCGCAGTTGTACATCCAACTCGGGACCCGATACGGTTCTGAGGTGGCCAACCAGATCGCGCGCCAGCTGATGCTCCACATCAACCACGAGTCGAAGGGCGTTTCGCGGGAGTTGGCCAACGAACGCGGCAACTTCGCCGAGTGGGACAAATCCAAATACGCCGATCCGACCGCCTTCCCTGAGTGGTTCGAACACCACACCGGCGAGGATCCCGACGACTGGGCAGACGGCTTCCCGATCAGAAATCACAATACGACAACTATCGCACCCACGGGGTGTGTCGAAGAGAACTCGCTCGTCTCGACTGATGACGGTCTTCGGCCGATCAAGGATCTCGATGAGACGAGCGCAGAATTCGAACAGTGGGACGAGATAGAAATAGGCGTCACGACCGACGGCGGGACGAAGACCGCGACCGCTGTCTACGACAACGGGTTTGCCGACGTGCGCCAAATCGAGACGGAGGGTGGGTTCAATGTCGCCGCGACGCCCAACCACCGCTTCCGGACACTCACGGACGATGGCCGGTACGCGTGGAAAGAAGCAGACAGCTTCAGCCCTGGTGACCGGATCGTTCTTCAGCGGAACACCTTCGACGGTGGCTCTCGGGTCTCACTCGACACGAGCGAGCGAGCGAACTACTACCGAAACACCGACCAGGACCTCGTCTTACCAGATGAGATGACTCCAACCCTCGCCAAGTTCCTTGGTTACTTCATGGGTGACGGTTACGTCCACGACGAAGTCGGTGTGAAACTCGTCGTTGATTCGGAGGCGACGGAACTCGACGAGCAGCTCCGAGCACTCGGTGAACGACTCTTCGGCGTCACACCGACTGTCGAAGACCGAGACACGCGTCATATGCTGACCTTCGGCGGCCGCCACCTGCCGCGATACTTCGGAGACAATGGATGGACGAAAGACGACGGCAATCACGGGGAAGAGGCCGCAAGTGCGTTCATTCCCGAGGAAATCCTCCGTGGCGACGAGCAGATTGCGAAATCCTTCCTCCAGGGGCTTTTCGAAGCCGATGGCACTGCCTCTCGGAAGGTCGGACTCTCGACAGTCTCGACGACTCTCGCTGATCAGGTCCAGAGTGTGTTGTTATCGCTCGGGTGTGTCTTCGTCAGAGACACGCTGGAGATGGAAAACAGAGAAGACCATTACGGTGACCGGCCCCGTCACAGTGTTCGTGGCGCCAATCGATGTGAAGACAAGCGGTTCGCAGACGAGATTGGCTTCATGACGAAATCGACGGACTTCGACATGACCGCACAGTCGTACAAACCCGACACGTACCCGCCGTCTGTCGTCGAACACCTCCGGGCACTCGACGGATACGACTCCGTGAGCAAGCCCGTGAAGAGCCGTGTCAACCAGTCGCTAATCAACGGAGCGGTCTCCCGGAAGCTCGTCCAAGATGTCGAGACAGAAACCGGTGAGACCGTCACTATCGACGGTCGTGAATTGACCGAGTTTTACGCCGCAACGATCGAATCAGTCACAGAAGAAACGGCCTACACCAAAGACATCAGCGTCCCGTCGAACAACACCTACGTCGCCGATGGGTTCGTCACTCACAACACCACGTCGATGATCGGCAATACCACGGGCGGGTGTGAGCCGATTTATAACGTTGCCTACTACAAGAACGTCTCCGGTGACGTTCAGGGCGACGAGATGCTCGTGGAGTTCGACGATTACTTCCTCCGGACGCTGGAGGCCAACGATATCGACGTGACGGCGGTGAAGAAAGAAGCCCAAGAGCAGATGTCGACCAACGAGTTCGACGGTGTCGACGGGCTCGAGACCGTTCCCGACGCGATTGGGGAACTGTTCGTCGTCACGGGCGATCTCGACGCACAAGACCACGCCGGCGTCCAGGTGGCGTGTCAGGCGGGCGTGGACTCGGCGATCAGTAAGTGTCTCGAAGAGGGGACGCTCGTCCAGACCGATTCGGGCGTCCGCCCAATTGAGTCGTTCGCCGACGAGCTGCCTGCGGCGGGTGAGTTCGCCGCCGTCGAGGATCGGGTGACGATCGACGGTGTCCCGGTGGAGTCACAGTACTACGCCGGTGAGAAAGCGGCCACGCGGGTCCGGGTCGACAACGGAACCGAAATCGTCGGCGCGACAGACTCACACAAGGTATTAACCCCCGACGGGTGGGCAGTGCTCGGTGACCTTGAGGCGGGCGACTACGTCGTCGGTCGACGACAGGAAGGCCACGGTGACGGCGCCGCGGCGATCCCGTTCGGTCGGTTCAGAGTCGCGACTGACGGCGCCGGTGCCGTTGCAGCCGACGAGGACGGACAATTCGCACACGAGAAGACGGTCCACCTGCCGGACGAGATGTCGGCGCAACTCGCCCGGTTCCTCGGGATGTACGCCGCTGACGGATCGGCTATCGAGGAGCGCTACTCAGTCGAGATCTGCACGTCGTCCACTCGCGTCCGCGAGGAGGCACGTGAGCTGTTCGCGGATCTGTTCGACAGAGAGCCGTTCGTTGAACGAGACACGCGACACGGCGACCAGCGGGAGACCGTCTACAACGTGGGCCTGAACTCGAAGCCAGTGTGGGAGTTCGTCACGCGGTTGTGTGATGCAGGAGCCTACGACAAAACAGTTCCCGAGACGGTGTTGCGGGGGTCGAGACCCGAGAAAATCGCCTTCTTGAACGGCGTCACACTCGACGGGTATGTTACGGGCCAGTCGCTCGTCGTCTATGGCGGGATGTCGAGAGACCTCGCCGACGGCGTCGCAGCGCTCCTGCGAAGCTTCGGTCTCCCGAAGGTGTACCTCGGCCGCAAGTGGGTCAATGAGTCAGACGCGTATGCGTACAACGTGCACGTGACTAACGAGGCACAGAATCTGGTGACACCGATCGAGCCGCACAAACGCGTCGAACAGTTCGATCAGCGATATCGGGTGCACGTTCCCCAAGACGCGGTAGATAAAACGGACTTCGACTCCCGATCGTCGGAGTACTACGCGGCCCGGACGTTCGAACAGCGTGGTCACAACTACATGTTCAATACGACGGCAGAGAAACTCGGGATCACAGATGCCCCGCCGCTGTACGAGGTGACGGAAACGGAGGACGCCGGAACCCGTGAGATGTACGACATCGAACTCGCAGGGCCACACGAGTACGTCGTCGGTGGTCTCGTCTCTCACAACACGGTCAACGCGCCGAACAATTCTACGCTGGCGGACGCGAAGGAGGCGTTCGAGTACATCTACGATCACGGTGGGAAGGGAGTCACCTACTACCGCGACGGGACGCGCTCGAAGCAGGTGTTGACCACCCGCGCACAGAACACCGAATTCTCCGACGAGGACGAAGCCATCGAGACCATCGTTGAGGGAATCAACGAGGTCTTTGGCGGCCTAGAGACATTCCTCGAAAACGAGGAGGTTCAACGACAGCTCGACGCCGAGGTATCGAAACTGCTGGACTCGGCTGACCGCGGCCAATCGTACGCCGACACGCAGCCGCGCCCAGATACGCTGTCTGGTGTCACCCAGCGGGTCGAGACGGGGTACGGCAAACTGTACGTCACGGTCAACGAGGATGACGACGGCAAGCCGTTCGAGCTGTTCGCCAATATCGGCCACTCGGGTGGATACACTAACTCCTTCACCGAGGCACTGGCGAAGGTGATCTCGACGGCACTGCGGTCTGGTGTGAACCCAGTGGAGATTGTTGACGAACTCCACGGGACTCGGTCGCCGAAGGTGGCCTGGGACAAGGGCGAACAGATCCAGTCCATCCCGGACGCTATCGGGACGGCGCTGCGGCGGTATCTTGACGATGACGTCGATAAGGGAATTCCCCAGCAACAGAATCTCTCGGAAGTCGAAGACGCGTCGAGTGCTGATGGCGGCGCCGTTGACGCCGATACGTCTGCGACAGAAACGGTATCTGACGCCGGCGCAGTGTCAGACTCAGATGCACAAAGCTCGACCAAGACGGACGGTGGCGCCGAAGCAGCCGTATCTGGCTCGGCTACCCAGCCTGGGGCCAATGCCGGCCCGAGTGCGGATGAAGACGACGCCATGCAGGATCTCATCGCAGCCGGCGAATCGCCGGAGTGTCCCGACTGTGGTGGGATGGATATCCACTATTCGGAGGGTTGTAAGACCTGCCAGACGTGTGGCTGGAGCGAGTGCTGATCTGAGTTCAACGACGTTTGTGTTGAGTTAATCTGTCGAGATTCGATCCGATCCGATCCGATCCGGTGCAGTCCAGCACCCTGTCGCACTCGCCTTACCCCCGTCAGTCGAACCCGCCTCTATGTGATTCAGCCAGGTGGATGCAAACTCTGATAAGGTGCCTTTTTCATCGCGTTTTATCGCGAGCAGTCATCCGGCAAACAAATCTCTCCGTCGCAACCACTATGCCACATTATACTCGACTGAGAGGGCTATCTGTGGATGTAGACGTACTAGCGATGTCGCACAGGCGACGGAGTCGCGTGAAGACGTTGCGCGGCAAGCCGTCTTGTCGCGCGAAACTGTAGCGGAGCGTTGGTCTCTTGTATCGTGTTCCGTGTCAGTGTTCCGTGCCTGCTCGTGCCTCCTGGCCGGCGTCGAACGGGTGTTTCTGTTTCTCGACACGGCTGACCAGATCTGCTTGCTCGGTGAGGTACTCTGGTTTCTGGTGACCACCGGTAAAGACGAGTTCCAACCCCTCTGGCTTCGCCGCGAGAAGGTCCACGACCGCCTCCGTGTCGATTAGCCCCCGATTCGCGGCGTACAGAAGTTCGTCGATAATCAGCATGTGAACACCTGAATCAGGGTCACCGTCCAGCGCAAGCGGCTCCGTGAGGTCGACCGTGTCTACCGTCGCGAACAGCTCCTGGACTCGCGCGAGTGCGCCACGAGCACGGGCTGTATACGCGTCATTCGTGTCGGTACGGTAACTTTCCCAGTCGTAGTGGCGGCCGTTCTCGAAGGTGAAACCCGGGATGGCTGCGATTGCGCTGTACTCTCCGCGGGTGGGCTGGTCGTCGGAGTCATCTCCTGCCATGACCTGGAGTAAATGCACCCGGAACCCATGACCAGCCGCACGCAGGCCCATCCCCATAGCAGCCGTAGACTTGCCTTTCCCGTCTCCCCACCACACCGACACTAACCCGAAGTCGTCAGGCGCAGACGGTTCGACTTCGTCTGTAACCGCTCGGTCACTCCCGCCAAATCCCAGCTCGCGCTGGGCGCTGTCTACGTCCGAAGGGCCAGCAGTGCCTGGGTCACTGTCAGTGTTGGTCATCGATATCAATTCTATGTGCCGAGCACAAATGGAAGCATCGTCCACTGAGGGTGGTCCTGAGGACCCAAGTATACTGATCCCAGCGGCAATGTTCGAGATTTGTCCACTCTCTCCCGACATCTGACACTCCGTGACGACTTCCTGTGAGACAGCCTTTGATCTTGTTTGAGGACGGTCGTTGGATTCAATCTGCCGGGCGTGATCATCTGGCTGTCGGCACATTTCGACGGTCATTGGCCTGGATTGGGCCAATCCTGGCGGAGCGATGTTCCTCATGCCCTACAACCATTGAGACCCGCTCCACCACGGATCGCGCACAGCACTGGCCGTGATCGTGAGTGCTGGACTACGGAGCTGAGAACTGTATGTGACCTGCCCCCGGCGAGAGCCTCACTAAGTGATAACCCGTGTGACCGTCCGGGGTGGGCCCTTACTGGATGGTGGGCTGTTCGGTCGGGTCTGGGCCGTGGCGTGACGGATCCGATTCGAACCCACTGGCGACATCACGAAACACAGCTTCAGGATCCTTGCTCCAGACCCACTTGTACCGCGTCTTCGCGAGAAGCCATAATTTCCGGCGGGTTGACAGCGATGGGGTCGTTGACAACACGTCGTAATCCCGGGCGCGTATGAGCCGGTGGTGATCGACGTACAATACTGACGCCAACAGCACGGCTAACTGGCAGTCCTTGGGGAGATACTTGATGCCAGCGACGCCCTCCTCGTAGAGCCGTTCGGTACGGGCCAGTTCGTCGCGCATAACTGCCGCGAAATCCTCATTCATGCGGCACTCCTGGATCTGCGCCTCCGTCACGCCGTGTTTCTCAAGCGTCGTGCCCGGCAGGTAGATTCGGTCCCGCTCCAGAATATCCTCTCTCACATCACGGAGGAAATTACTCATCTGGAACGCTTCTCCCAGCGCGGTGGCGTGTGGCAGTGCCTTGTTTTCATCTTCGGTGTCCATGATGGCGGTCATCATGCGACCGACTGCCGAGGCCGAACCATCCATGTACGTCTCTAATTCGTCGTACGTATCGTACCGCGAGTTGTCGATATCCGACATCATCGCGTCCATGAATACGGTCACGTCCTCGTCGTCGATTCCGTACTCGTGACGCGTCTCGGCGAATGCTTCGAGAACAGCCCCGTCTGCAGACTCTTCACCCAGTGCTTGCCGCTGGATCCGCTCGAGTTCTGCACGCTGTTCGTTCGGTGGGGTCCCGTCGACATCGTCGACAACTTCGTCCGCGACTCGGAAAAACGCGTATAACACGTATGTTGGGTTGCGGACACGCTCTGGAAGCAAGCGGGTAGCGACGTGGAATGTCTTCCCCGTCCGCCGCTGGATTGCCTTGCTGCGTGCGATCTTGTCGTCGTCGATCATGCCTGCCCCGCCGTGAAGAACCGACGGACCGGAAGCGGGCGGCTCATCTTAAGTCAACAAACGGTCGCAACGACAATAACAGTTCCCTCTTCGGTTGATGCCCGTGTTCACACCAGCCGCGAGAGGGAGGACATCGTTGTGAGCTACGTGCCCAGGCATCCTCGGATAGACTCGTGTAGGTGTGTCATTCGGGGGGTCCTGGTCATAGAGAACTGCCGCCTGTGAGCCCGGCTCAATAGAAGGTATCGCTGCAGTCGTAGACGACTCCGTGGGCCGGGCAGACGTACTTGCAGTGACGATGGTACATCGGGGTTTCACACAGTGGACACGGACGCCCGCCCGATGAGGTCGACCGGCCCGGTGTCTCCTGGAATCTCTCATCAGATGTGTTTTCACTCATGTATTGGTGTTCGTGAATTCCTGGCTGTGATGTCATATAGTCTCCCTGGTCCGACGCTGACGCACGTGCTCACAGGACACGGTCGGCTTCGGACGATCACCGGCAGCTGACGGGTTGAAGACAGTCTCGTGACGAGAACTGCCCGTCACTTCGACTGGCGGGTCGTCTCTGGATTTCACAGTTAGATAGCAGTTCGACCCGTATGGCCGTGACGACGATGTCTCTCAGAGTTTTTGTGACTCGTCTGATGCGGGGCTGTCGATTTCACGGCGTGGATTCAGCAACTGGGCGTCGAACCGGTCGGCCCGGAGCAGCGCCACTCCGAACACAAGTGCCACTCCTGCCGGAATGAGGTTGCCGTACCAAATGTTGATGCCTCCCCACAGAAGGACAAAACTCACCATATCATCAAGCATGAATTCACACGAGCGGAGCCGGTCAATCAGGCGAGCCCGGTCGAACCCCCAGTCGAGTGCAATGACGGCGGCGGCTGCCGAGAGAACCCACCCCCCATAGTTCGACAGCGGAACATTGTAGAATTGCCCGACATCAAACGACCAGAACCCCAGCGCGACGGCTCCCGGGTCAAGCACTACATCCATCAACACGATAGTCGGGATGATCGTTGCTAATCGGACGGAGACCCGCGCGGCACGTGGCCCCAACAGAAGCAACCACAAGAGATACGCGTTCACCACGAGCGGAATGAAGAATACGGGTAACGCGATGGGCACACCCTCAAGCATCGGCCCGAGTGAAACCGCATACTCGAACTCGCCGTACGGCCAGCCGGTACTGACACCGAGCGTCTCGATTGCGTACGTGTACGCCGTTAGCCCGGCCACGCCGGCCAGCGCGCGGCGGTCGACAACTGGTAACACTCCGCCGATCAGCGGCGCCCGCATGACGATCACCCCCGTGAGCACGAGCCACGGATTGAACGCGAGTGGGCCCGGAAGCAGTCCCTCGGCGCTGGCGATCAGCAGAATCGCGCCGACGGCCGGAAACAACACGGCGATAGTAAACCGGTTTTCCCGGACTATCCGGTCGAATGCTGTTTCCAGTTCCTGCCGGTCTGCCGGGAGCCGATCGCGAAGCTGACCCGTGGGTCCGCCGTCGGTCCGGAGCGAGTCGCGCTCGTCTTCGACTGTGTCTTGCCCGGCGTCTGTCATCGGCCTAGAATCCCTGCCGTCGCGACCGTTGCCGTGAGGTGCTCCATGCCCGCCTGCAGCCCCGTCACTATCGTGTGACCCACCGACAGAGTCGACGTCGTGAGAGTACCTGTGATCTGCTCTGCGACCGGGATCATGACCGACGGAAGAAGTGCCGACGGCGGGACGATCATCCACAGGGCCGCCATCGTGAGGACAGTCCCGATACCGGTGTTCACCGCAGGGAACCACCAGTACGCACGGTCGACTGACACACTTCTGCCCACGACAACGGCGACGAACACCGGATACACGCCGATCAACAATCCCATCCGTGGGTCAAGTGCGGCGAATCCGACTGCCGCCAGCGTCCAGATAATAAAGCAGTAGACGTACGTAAGCCGTTTCCCAAGGACTGTCGCCGTGGTTTGGATTCCAGCCGTGCGGTCCGGTTCGATGTCCGGAATCGCTGAGAACGTGTGCATCCCCATCGTCCACAGCCAGGCGCCGGCGAGAGCGGCCAGCGGCGGGTGACTCCCGGCGATGGCGGCGTAAGCGGCGGCGCCGGGCAGAATATACAGTCCATTAGACAGCGAATCTAATCCGGGCGATGTCTTGAATCGGAGTGGCGGAGCGCTGTAGCCCACGGCTAACAAGAAGAATCCAGCCAGATACGGCCAGGCGACGGGTGGTGTCACCGCGACAGTTACTAACCCGACTGCAGCCGAGCCGATCACCGACCACAGTGCGGCCCGATTGCCCCGCCAGCGAGCCTCGCGGCCTCCTTTCTTCGGGTTGCTGATGTCGATATCCGCGTCAAACACGTCGTTGACGCCGTACAGTAAGACGTTAGCTGGAAACACGAAGTAACCGAACAGTAACAACGCCGGCACCGAGAACAGTTCTGCGACAGACCCGGCTGCGTAGGTCACCCCCACGACGACTGGGCCGGCCAGGTACAGCCAGAATCGCGGCCGCGAGAGAACGAACAGATAGCGCAGTTGCTCACCGAGCCCACTTATTCGCACCCGATTACGCATGGTGATTCGCGCCTCCATGGCCAACCGAATACATCAGTGCGATTCGTTCCATAGCGTCTGTGTGTGGGAGTAGCCGCCTGTCCGAGACTCAGCGTCTCTATTGTCGCCGATGTCGGCTCTGTCGCAGCCTTAGATCGGCCGTGTTCGCGTTTGCTCTTCTTCCTCGGCCATCGCCTCGGCGGTCAGTTGACCGCTGATCAGACACATCGGCACACCGATCCCTGGTGTGGTGTTGGACCCAGTGAAATAGAGTCCGTCGACTGCATCCGACGAGTGGGGCGGCCGGAACAGCGCTGTCTGTGAGAGCGTGTGCGCCAGCCCCAGCGCAGTCCCCTGATAGCTGTTGTAGCGCTCGGTGAACTCTGACATTGAGAACATTTCTTCAAACACCATCCGGTCTCGAAGATCGGCGCCGGTGTTTTCGGCAATATCCTCGAGGATGAGATCCCGGTATTCTGAGCGTAGCTCTTCTGTATCTTCTAATCCGGCCGCGACTGGCACCAGGACGAACAGATTACTGTGACCCTCTGGGGCGACATCGTCGTCTGTCTCCGAGGGGACACACAGATAGTAGGCAGGGTCTTCTGGCCACGCGGGCTCGTCGAAGATCTGGTCGAAGTGCGGGTCCCAGTCTTCCCGTAATACCAGCGTGTGGTGTTCTAACTCGTCGACATCGCCTTCCACACCCATGTACA
>KI543230.1:78418-83489 GCA_000496235.1 uncultured archaeon A07HR60 | reverse complement strand
CGACGTGACTCATCAGATTGTACAGTGCCGGTGTATTGTGCGGCGACCCACCCAGGAACACCAGGGTGTACTGCATGAGTTGCTGTAGCTTCGGATTGTCGAAGTACCCCTCCACGTGGTCTTGCATCGACCCGAGCAGCGCGAGCCCGCGTGATTGCTTGGCCACCTGCGGGTTCATGTAATCGGTGAGATTCGGGCGGTCCTCGTAGACGAAGTGCTCCATCCCGACGTCGTAGGTGAACTCCGACTCTTCGAGGTAGTCTTCGAGCGCCTCTCCGGCGCCAGATTCGTACTGCTCGAAGGTTTCTTTATTCTGCTCCATGTCGGGAACGACGTCTACCTTGTCGCCGTCCTTCCAGAAGATCCGGTAGTGCGGGTCAAGCCGGTTGAGACTGTAGTACTCGTCGGGCGATCGGCCGAAGTGACCGAAGAACCGCTCGAACACGTCCGGCATGAGATACCACGACGGGCCCATGTCGAATTTGAACCCGTCCGCCTCGAGGACGCTCGCACGACCACCCAACTGGTCGTTTTTCTCCACGAGAGTGACATCCGCGCCGGCATCAGCGAGATAACACGCCGTCGAAAGCCCACCAAACCCGCCGCCGATCACGGTGACAGACGAGTCAGTCAGAGCATTCAGATCAGGAGCCGCTTGCATATCCTATATTACGGTCTCTGGAATATAAAAGCCCTCACACACACGCACTAGATGAATATGGCCGATTACACGGCGGGGGCTGCGCTAGTACATATCAGTGGTCTCTCTTGCCGTTTTTCTAGCCACCGATTGCGGCTGTGAGCCTCACGGCCCCCGGCTCTATGCCGCGAAGGTCACTTCTGCGTTGCAGTTGTCGATTGTGCTGATTTGCTGAGCGATGCCCGAGCGGTGAGTCGTGAGACCCGCTTGTACCCGACGGTTCGCGTCGCTAGCTTCGTGTCTACTTCAGTCGTTGCTCGTCGGCCCAGCGGTGAACTCCACCGCGCTGCGCAGTGCCCGGACCGCTTGAGAGGGCTTCTCGGCAGCAGTGATCGCACTGATCACTGCGACTCCTGCTGCGCCGGCGTCTGCGACGGCCTCAGCGTTGTCCGGGTCGATCCCACCGATCCCGATGACTGGGATCGATACTGTCTCGACAATCTCACGGATCCGGCTGGGGCCGACTCCTGACTCCTCTTCGGGGACATCTTTGGAGGTGGTTCTGTACACGGCCCCCACACCCAGATAATCGGCCCCGTCCTGTTCGGCCTGAGTGGCGGTTTCAACCGTCGAAGCCGAACACCCGACGATAGCGTCCGGTCCCAGTAGATCTCTCGCGACAGTGACTGGAAGGTCTGACTGGCCAAGATGGACCCCGTCGGCATCGATCGCCTCCGCGAGATCGATTCGATCGTTGACGATTAGCGGAACACCTGCCTCTGCCGTGTACTCTCGAAGCTGCCGCCCAAGATCGTATCGACGCTTGGCGTCGACGTTCTTTTCACGAAGTTGAATCACATCGATTCCACCATCGATGGCTGCTGTGACGACTGTTTCAGTCGTCCGTCCTGCGGAGACGCTTTCTTGTGTCACCAGATACGTCTGCCACTCTGCCGGATCAGTCTCCATGTGGCGGCTGTTGGCGGCCAGCGATATGACGGTTCGGACGCAGCCAGCGACCGCCTGTCTGCCACGTAGCCTAGAGACGAGGCGTCGAACCGACCCGTGGAGAACACATGTGCCCACACCGGCTCTGACGCTGAGAACCGGCGTGATGCCCCCAGGATTCTGTCTGCGATTCCTCCCGGCAGCCGTCGGGCGTGGTCGAATGACAGGGGTTAATCCCCAACGCAACTGACTATTTGATAATGCGAGATGTTGTAGCGTCAGCGCGGAGTGCCGCTCGCTGGGGCGGCGACGTGGTTGCTGACGGGTTAGAGCGGGCACACGTGATCCGCCGGGATCGGCTCACGGAAACGGTCGACTTGGCGTGGCCGCGGGTCATCACTGGGTTCGCTATCATGTCGAAAAACACCGCTGACCTCGCGATGGTCGGGTGGGTGTTGGGGTCGCCGGCTGTTGCCGGTCTCGCGTTCGCGTTCGCGTACTGGCAACTCGTGAAATTCGTCTCGATCGGTCTGGCCGGGGGGACTGTTGCTCTGGTGTCACAAAATTACGGGGGTGACGAACCCGGCCGCGCAGCACTGGTTGTTAAACAGTCGCTGTGGGTCGCGGCTGCAATTGCAATCCCGCTTGTCGCGGGACTAATCGGACTAGCCGAGCCGCTGATTGGGCTGCTCGGGGCAGCCCCGGACGCTCGGCAATTCGGTGTTACGTATCTGGTCTTCACCGCGCCAGCGCTGCTTTTTGAATTCTTCAATATGATCGCCAGTCGGACCTACGCTGGTGTCGGCGACACCTTCACGCCGATGGTGATGCGGGCCGGCGGAGCCGTGGTGAACGTCGTCCTCACGGCGTGGTTTATTTTCGGTATGGGGTTGGGCGTGCTCGGAGCGGCCGTCGGCACATCAATCTCGATTGGTCTCGTGACGGTAGCACTGTCCTGGGGGATGACTGGTCGGTCGTACTTCGGATACGGCGCCTCACCGGTGCCGTTAACGACCGGCGGAAAACACTTTGACCGCGAGTTGTCGGCCCAGCTGGTGCGGATCTCGGCTCCACTGATGGGTCGCCGCCTTGGCGAAGGGATCGTGGTGTTCCCGCTCCTGGCGGTGGCTGCCTCGTTCGGCTCGGTGGCTGTTGCCGCCTACGAAGTGGGCCGTCGAGTCCGGGCGCTGATCAATAGCTTCTCCTGGGGATTTTCTATCGCCGCCAGTACACTCGTCGGCCAGCGGCTCGGCGCCGGCGATGAGGCCGGGGCAGCTGCGTACGGGCGAGAGATCATCCGGCTCTCGGTGGTGGTGTATCTCCTGGCCGCGGCCGCAGTGATACTCGCACGCGTCCCAATCGCCCAGATTTTCGTTGAAGATCCCGCAGCAGTGAGTCTTGGTGCCGTCTTCGTCACGGTCGCCGCGCTGAGCGTCATCACGATGGGCGTCGATGGCTCTGCGACGGGCACCCTTCGTGGGGCTGGCGACACCCGGTGGCCTTTCGCTGCGTCATTGATTGGATTGTACGTGTTCGCACTCCCGCTGGCGGTTCTTGGAACGGTCACGCCGCTGGGAATCGCCGGCCTGTATCTGGCAATGCTGGTCGAGACGATCATTCCGGCCGGGCTGAATCTCCATCGGTTCCGGTCGAATCGCTGGCGGGCGATTAGCCGGTCTTACCGCCCCTCGAGTGCTGACTGAGACTGACTCAGGATTAGGATTGAGATTGAGACCGAGTGTGAGACTGACGAACACCGAATCGAGAGTGAGAGTGAGACTGGCACTGACACTGACATCACCCCCTGATTGAGTCTGAGCCCGAGCGAAACACTGCCGAAATGGAAACAGAACCTGAATTGAAACTGACAGTCGGTAGCAATTCCGGCCCTGGCCTCGACTCACGGGGCTGTTCGGAGTGGTCTTTCCGGTGACCGTCTCAGGTCAGGAGTGATATCGGGACTCGATCAGTGTTCGACTGCTCTGTCGAGCAACTCTACGCTGCCGGTAAGTTGTCGGTGGACGTATGGCAGATCGATTCCGACTTCGTCGAACCGCTCTTTGACGCTCTGGACGTACTCTGACCGGACGCGAACGTAATCGCCTCTGGTGGGTTGACTAATCCAAAACCGTGACTGGAGACCCACATCTGACCCACCCAACTCGACGAGCCGAACCGAGGCGCCGGGATCATCGAGAATCTCGGGGTGGGCAGCAGCCTCCGCGAGCATGATATCTGTCGCCTCATCAATATCGTCATCGTAGCCGATCCCGAACACGAATTTCTGCCGGAGCGTCTCGTGAGCGACTGGATTCGTCACGGCATTGTTGGCCAGTTCACCGTTCGGAACGGTGATTAATTCGTTATCGAAGGTTCGAACCCGCGAGACACGAAGGTCAATATCAGTGACACGTCCGGAATTGCCCTCCCACTGGATCCAATCGCCAACCTCGAACGGCTCGTCTTTGAGGATGAACACGCCCGCCACGAAGTTGCCGATCAGATCCTGTGCTGCAAACCCCACGGCCAGCGCCACCGCCCCACCGAACACGGAAAACGCCGAGAGGAAGGCTCCGTACCCAACGACGGTGAACGCGACCGCCAGCGCGCCGAACCACACCAGTGCCCGCGCGACGCTGGTCCGTAGACTTTGACCACATCCGCGAACCCCCTGGATCCCAGCACACGTCGCACGGCGGGCACGAACGCGTACATGCCGAGAAGGTATATCCCGAGAAACGCGACAACGAACGTCCCGATTGTGATACCGATACCGACGATATCAATCGCATCGAGCGCGCCCTGAAGTTGTAATACGGAATTCATCTCCGACTGGCTTTAGTTTCGCCTGCTTGTGTCAAAACACTGGTGTCTGGGTCAGCATCTGTTTCCCAAGCCTGGCTCTGTAACGTGAGTGAACTGAAACTTGGAGTCAGTGTATTCACCAGCCAGAGTCGGGGTCGAGGGGTCCTTCGCGGCGGGCGACCCCCCGAAGCCGCTCACCGTGACTGTCGGCGGCCTGGAATCGATCGCGAATCCGGTCACTCAGCCAGCCGTCACGGTCGCCAGCTGGTGGGCTGGCCGCCGTCACGGTGTCTCGACGGAGAGGATCAGGGAGATACCGGTCGTAAACAGGGAGTCGCTCGTACAGCGGGAGTCCCCCTGAGTCTGCGACGGAGACGAGACCCTCAAGCTCCGGCCAGGCGTATGCTGGATTCACGTAATCGTCTGTTACCGGTGAGACTCCACCGAGATCGTCGATGCCACAGCCGACCACCTCAGCTGCGGGCGCCAGATTCGGCGGGACCTGCACTGATACTGTCTCTGGGAGGGCAGCACGGGCCATGGCAACTGTCCGGGCAAGAACACTCGTCGCCGGTGTCTGGAAGTCAGAGCGGTCGTTCGGCACGACGGGCTGAATAATCACCTCCTGGATGTGGTCGAACCGGTCGTGCAACTCTCGAATCGCCAGCAACGACTCTG
>KI543230.1:71825-76923 GCA_000496235.1 uncultured archaeon A07HR60 | reverse complement strand
TGCCCGAGTTACCACGGCAGTCAGTTTGACCTAGGCGGTTTCACTTCTCGATGGAAGCGGTGAGGCTTCGCCTCGGAACAGCTGAACTACCGCAAACTCTGCCACCCCCGGGGAGTCAGATTAAATATCCGTAACGAGCCCACAACCAGGTCTTGAGTGGCCGCTCAAAATAGTGATTCCAGTTCGTCTTCGTCATCTTGGACGAGTTCGTCGAGGTTGGTCTCGCTCTCGTCACGAATTTCGTCCAAGTTCTCCTGAGCTTCGATTGCCACCTGTTGCAGTTCTTTGATCCGGGGAATATTCGTCACTCCTGACAACAGGACAACCGACGCGACGAACCCACTCCCGGAGTAGGGATAATCGCCCCCGCGGACTTCCATACTCCCGGTTTGCTCCTCGAGCCACTTGCGGCCTCGTTCGATCCCCTTCCGATTCAGGTAATTCGACGGTCCCGCCATCACCAAGAGTGCCCGCTCGGTCCCATCTATCTCACAGGGGAGCGTAAGCCGGCCCAACGCAGACTTCCGGACAAGACTCGTAATCCGATTTGTTGTGTGGGCTGAATCGAGATTGTCGGCGCTTTCCTCGCCGGTCAACCGCGAGAGAAGTCCACCGGTAGATTGCTCTTCGACCGTCTCCTCGGCATAGCCCACAGTTGAAACCCCGCCTCCAGAGAGGGTGTTGATGATTTCTGAAGAGTCGACCACACTTTCCCCGACTTCCTGGCCTTCCCTAATCTCGCCAGCCCCAAACAGAATTCCAAATCGTTTGACGATTTCTTCGTTAATTTCGTCGTAACCTTCACCCACCGACTCTCCAGTCCGCCGCCACGCGTCGTTATCAAATACGAGGAGATTGTCGACTTCCCGAACAAATGTCTGAAACGAGCGCGCCGCGTTTAGTGTGTAAATGCCGCCTTCGTCAGAGCCGGGAAGCACACCAAGTCCGTACACCGGCTCGGTATAAATCCGCTTGAGATGTTTGGCAATCACCGGTGATCCCCCTGAGCCGGTCCCACCACCAAGTCCGGCTACAATGAGGAACGCGTCCACCTCGTGGACACGAATCGCGTCGACTGCACTCTGTATTTCGTCGATATCCTGTTCGGCGATTTCGGCCCCTAGTTCGTTGTCTGCCCCGACGCCGTGTCCCTTGACGCGAGACTGGCCAATGAGAATCCGCTGGTCTTCGGGGATGTGTTTTAATCCCCGCAAATCAGCTTTGGCCGTGTTGACTGCCACAGCAGCCCGGACGATCTCAGACCCGGTGCGTTTGTCATACTCGAGGAACTTGTCCACGATCTTTCCACCGGCCTGACCAAATCCGATCATTGCCAATTTCATAATCGACCCCGTAACCCTAGCACTATTACAACATCATAGCCATCATAAACATTGTGATACCGTGGGCTGGATACAAAACTTCTATACACTATATTTCGGGGGTCTCTGGTCGTGTACCGCTGATATCGCTGTTTAGACCTGTTAGACCAGCGTCAGATACTGATACCGGCCAAGACGGGCTCATCGGGCCGAAACCGCGCGTTTTAGATTCGTTGGCTTCCAGCGTCAGGGGGGCGCCGAGATCCCCAAATAGCCCGGGAGAGTCGCCAGATCCGCGTTAGATAGCCCGAAAGCGGTGATATCGTTACTTTCGGTCGTGTTGTCGAATTTGAGGGATTTGTACTGATCTCGGCCCATCGGGAATCCGGGAATCGCTCCCGCTACCGAGAGGCCGACCCCTGCAAGACTCATTGGGACGGGCACGACGGTAGCGGGACGCCCGTCTGCGCGGTGAGCAAGCCGTGCAACTTCTGCCAGTGTCAGTTGCTCGGGCCCACCAATCTCGTATCTGCTGCCGACGTGGGCATCAGTCTCGACGGCCTCTGCCAGCATCGGGACAAGGTCGTCGACGTGAATAGGCTGAAATTGTGTTTTCCCCCCACCGGGTAGTGGTGTGAGATACGGCGGCGCGAGTTTCTTTGTGAACGAAACGAACTCTCCGCCGTCGCCGAACACGACCGACGGCCGGAAAATCACCCAGTCCAGTCCCGACTCTGCGACGACCTGCTCGGCGCGCCCTTTCGCGCGGATATAGTGGGTCGTCCCGTCGGGGTCGGCACCGAGGGCACTCATCTGGAGGAATCGGTCGATATCTGCAGCCTCTGCAGCTCGGACGAGATTTTCGGTCCCACCGCGATGTATCTCCTCATGTTTCCGATTACCCCCACGCGGCTCGAACAGTGGCGATAACGCGACGAGATTGATCACCAGGTCGTGACCCTCGACAGCTGGGGCGACCGAATCGTACTCCGTCACGTCACCGACGGCTGGTTCGACGTCGGCCGGGAGTTCCCCCGGTGAACGGGATAACGCCGTCACGTCGTGGCCACGGTCGACGAGTTCTGGGCACAGACTTGACCCGATGAACCCGGTTCCCCCGGCTACCAGTATCTGCATACGCGCCAGATTTCCGTGCGTGAAAGTAAAGCTGTCGTGACCGCCAGCCCGTGTTGCCCTCTCGGGTTCGTATCCTGGAAGATTTTGTCGTGGATAGTGACTGAGGCCAAGCTACGAGCCGAACATCAAGTACTACCCCGTGTCTCGCGATGAACTGGCCGGGAATCGGCTGGCCCTCATCGGTGGCCGTGAGTCCGGTCAGTTCCGATTAAGAGTCGTTGCGGCCGTCGAGTGCGTTTCCAGGAAATTCTGGATTACGTCACGCCCCACGCTGGTCAACACGCTTTCTGGATGAAACTGGACACAGGAAACCGGGTAGCTGCGGTGGCGAACTCCCATCACCAGTTGCTCGGCGCCGTCGGCTGTCTCGTGGCTCGTCGTGGCAGACACTTCGTACACGTCAGGCACCTCGGTCGCAACGAGAGAGTGGTACCGACCCGCTCGGAAGCCATCTTCAAGCCCAGTGAATACCCCTTGACCGTCGTGATCGACGGGGAATGCCTTCCCGTGGACCGGCTCTGGCGCGTGGCCGACAGTCCCACCGGCCACGTAGACGGCGGCCTCAAGCCCGAGACACACCCCCAACGTCGGGGTCGTCGGTGACAGCTCTCTGAAGACATCGTTCGTGACGCCGACATCGCGTCTGTTTTCGGGATGGCCGGGACCAGGACTGATCACGATTGCGTCGGGGTCTTCTGCACGGATCCGCGCCACGTCCACGGCGTTTTTCAGAACGACCGTCTCCACGCCACCCTCGACCGGCTGCTGAGAGACGTAGTCGACGAGATTGTACGTGAACGAATCGTAATTATCGACGAAGACAATCTTCACTGGCGTGACTCACCTCCTTCACCGGGTGCGTCGCTGGCGTCGAACGGCCGGTCCGCGACGCCGTTGGGCGTCGTCTCGGACTGTCGGTCGAGTTTGTCAAGTGCCGCACGGACCCCGTCCATCTTCTGCTCGGTCTCTTCGTACTCGGCGGTCGGATCCGAGTCGGCGACGATTCCTGCTCCTGCGCGGATGCGAAGTTGGTCGCCTGCCGTCCCTTCGGTGCCCGAGTCATGGTGCTCGACAGTGCCCGTCCGAATCACGATTGCGAAGTCTGCATCACCCGTCCAGGCGTAGTATCCCACGCCGCCGCCGTACACGCCGCGCGGCTCCGACTCGAGTTCGTCGATAATCTCCATTGCGCGGACCTTGGGCGCGCCAGTCAGCGTTCCTGCGGGAAACGTGGCTCGTGTCGCGTCGAAGGCGTCGTGCTCGTCTGCCAAACTGCCGGTGACAGTTGATTCGATGTGCTGGACGTGGCTGTACTTCAAGACATTCATGAACTCTTCAACCCTGACAGACCCCGGCTCGGCGACTCGTCTGACATCATTCCGCGCTAGATCCACCAGCATCGTGTGTTCGGCCCGTTCTTTTTCATCGGCTAGCATTTCTCCGGCGAGTCGGCGGTCCTCGACGGGACTATTCCCTCGTGAACACGTCCCCGCGATAGGGTTGGAGACGACCCGCTGATCGCCGACAGATACGAGCGTCTCTGGACTGGCCCCGACAATCGAGCGGTCGCCGTGACGGAGCAGGTACATGTATGGCGACGGGTTGACCTCGCGCAACGCGGCATACAGCCCTCGTGGGTCGAGCTCACCCGTCAGTTCTCGCGAGCGCGAGACAACGCCCTGGTAGATGTCGCCGTCGAGCACATGTTGTTTCGCCCGTTGAACGGCCGTTTCGTACGCCTCTTTTGAGCCGGGGTCTGTTGTGGCGCGGGTGAACTCTCCAGGTTCCGGCTCGGATGCGCCCGCCAGCGTCCCTGTGACCGACGCCACCTCCGCGGCGAGTTCGTCGTACACTTCGTCGGGGTCGTCGCTCGGGGTGACGATCGGCGTCAACACGAGTTCGGCGCTGTTGTCCATCTCGTCGAAGACGATGGTACGAGTGGTCAGACAGAACTCGGCATCGGGCACGACCGCTTCGGGCCGGTCCACGTCTACCTCGTCGAGCCACAGATCGTAGACGGCGTCGTAAGCCAGAAATCCGACGAATCCGCCCGAGAGGGTCTGCCGGCTCCGTTCCGGGAAGTTGCGAGTCTCCACATCCGGAAACGCTCGTCGCAGTCGGTCGACGACATCGCCCTCCTCAGTCACTTCGACTAGTTCCGCGGCCGCTCCGAGCCGCTGGACGTCGGTCCGGTCGGGCCACACCGAAACGACTGCCTCGGGGTCGTAGCCGACGAACGAGTAGCGCGCGTGTTGGTCGGCGTCTGTTCCAGGTGCGAACGCTCCGTCGGGATCGCTAGAGGCGACCTTCTGTGCGCTCTCTAGCAGGAATCCGTGGTCACTTCGGTCGCTAAGAGCCGAATACGCCGCTAGCGGTGTCACGTCGGCGGATTTCTCGGTGGTGGTGGTATCGTTGTCAGTCCCCTCACCGAGAGGGGCGGCGACCCGAATCACCGCTGCTCCGTTGACGTCTGCCACGAGTTCGCGGAATCGCTCACGGCTGGTTTCGAGCGTCATGGAGTAAGTCGAACCTCACGACCAGCGTTAGCCACGAACCGGGCAACAGCGTTGTGATCTTTCATGCCACTCTCCAGTTCGACTCCGCTGGCCACGTCGACACCGAACGGCTCGGCCGTCTTA
>KI543230.1:69179-70398 GCA_000496235.1 uncultured archaeon A07HR60 | reverse complement strand
GACTTGCTGCCAGCCCCGCGACGTACACCGCGGCGCCGGCATTCGCGAGAATGAGGTCTCGTTTGGGCCCCTCGAGTTCGCCCGTCACGATACCCTCGAGATCGCTCGCGTTCTCCTGCGGTGTCCCGCCCGCGACGGCGTCTACCGGCGCCGTTTCCAAGCCGAGATCTGCTGGCTCTATGGTGTACTCTTCGACACTACTGCCGGTGACTTCTGCGACGACAGTCGGTTCGTGAAGGGCGATTTCGTCCATCCCGGCGCCGTGGACTACCATGGCTCGCTCGACTGGCAACTGTGCCAAGGAGGCGGCAACCTGTGGGACCAACTCCGGGTCGTATACGCCGATTACTTGCGCGTCGGCACCGGCCGGATTGGTCAGCGGTCCGAGGACATTGAACACGGTCCGCATTCCCAGCTCCCTTCGTGGGCCGATAACTGCCTTCATCGCGGGGTGGAACACTCCCGCGAGCATGAACCCAATCCCGTGATTCTCAATCGACCGCTCTACTGCCGGAGGTTCTGCCGCCACGTTCACGCCCGCTACTTCGAGCACGTCTGCGGACCCCGACGACGATGAGACCGAGTAATTCCCGTGTTTGGCGACGGCTGCTCCGGCGCCTGCGGCCACGACCGCACTCGTCGTCGAGACATTAATCGTGTCGTAGTCGTCGCCACCCGTCCCACAGGTGTCCACCAGTGGGCCACGGTCGGGCGCGATCCGCCGGGCCGCGTCTCGCATCCCCGTCGCGAACCCCGCGATTTCGGCTTCCGTCTCGCCTTTGGCGCGAAGCGCCGCCAGTAAGGCACCAATCTGAGCGTCGGTCGCCTGCTCGAACACCTGCGCGGTCGCTTCCCGGGCCTCCGACTGCGTCAGGTCCTCCCCGTCCGTCACCCGCTCGAGTGTTCGTTGTAAGGTCATCGTCAGTATGTATATCTCCGTGTAATGATGTACAAGTCTGTACATTTGTATAAGCCTATCGGGGTTATCTCGCGGCTGGTCACCACCGATGGTACGTCTCCAGCCGGGTCTCTCGGGCTCTGTGTCGGGCTTGGCACGCTCGTGGTCCAGGATATCCTCGTCTGTCGCCGACGGATTCCGAGTGAAACCCCGCAGGAACGGCCAGCTACTCACCCACGAGTGTATTCGTAGATTACATCGGAGCCTGCAGTCACGCTGATTCTCGAGCTGGAGCCACAGCGCCGCGTGATGGATCGCCTG
>KI543230.1:65000-68227 GCA_000496235.1 uncultured archaeon A07HR60 | reverse complement strand
ATACCTGTAAGTGTATCTCATCTGTAATTAGTCACTCCGCTGTTCGATTTTGTCATCAAGTCGGTCACGCAGGAACGCCGAGAGATTGAGGTGGTTTTCGGCAAGCCACTCCTGTTGATCGTCCCTGATTTTCACACTTTTTTGCTGCACTGTATACATTTGTACATTCTGAGTATGTATCAATGTTCGGGTGATGACGGCGGTGTATCCCCTCCCTACTGCGCTACTCGGTCGCGCTGCTTCCTGTGTTGCTCCTTGAGGAAGGGGGCTTACCGCCTATATACGGCTAACTCCATGATTCTCGTGAAACACTGTTGGATCAGGCCAGAGTCGATGATGTGGCCCTCCAATTCCACCGTGCGTGTCGCCATACACGCCGGCAAAACTCCCGCGAGTATGTGCATTGTGACGGGTGAACAATTCTGCAGTCTCCCGGAGCGACAGCCAACAACCGATGCTTTTCGAGACTATTGGTCTTAGCGTGGTCATCCAACGGTGAGTCGGGCGCTAGCCCGTCCGGTCAGGTTTGTAATCCCGGAACTGAAACATTCATGTGAGCCCCGGTCGGGGATTGGCGCATGACGAGCGTCAAAGAGTTTCGGGTTGCAGACGCCGCAACGGAAAACCGACTCGGGGCCGGGCGGTTCGTGTTCACCGACGCTTATTCAGTATTTGACTGGGGCAAAATGCCAGATCAAATCCCGGGGAAGGGAGCGAGTCTCTGTCTCATGGGGGCAGCCAATTTCGAGCGACTCGAGGCTGCGGGGATCCCCACGCATTATCGCGGTGTCGAGACCGACACTGGAATCGCCCCTCTCGAGTCGGCGGGCTCCCCACCGACGGAGATGGCGATCGATCTTGCGCAGGTGCCTGAATTGCCTTACGCTGGATCGACGTACGACTACGACACGTATCACGGGGCTACCGGTGACAACTACCTGATCCCGCTGGAGATCGTGTTCCGGAACAGCGTGCCAATCGGGTCGTCGCTCCGCCGGCGTCGCTCTCCCGGTGATGTCGGGCTCGACGAGGACGAGTGGCCCGAGAGCCGAGTCGACCTTCCCGAGCCAGTGATCGAGTTTTCCACCAAGTACGAACAACAGGACCGCTATCTCGACCGCGAGACGGCTGCCCGCGTGGCTGGGGCTGCCGACCTGGAGGTGCTCACCGACTTGGCGCGGGAGGTGAACCGAGTCGTCTCGGAGGCGGCCACAGAGGCTGGTTTCTCACACGAAGACGGCAAAATCGAGTGTCTCTATCACGATGGAACTGTGAAAGTGGCCGACGTAGTGGGAACGTTCGATGAGAACCGCTTCGGGTACGATGGACAGGAAGTCTCGAAAGAGGTGCTCCGTCAACACTACAAGCGAGAACACTCAGAGTGGGTCAATGCCGTCGCCGACGCGAAACGCCAGATCGAACATCGAGACACGGCCGACTGGCGGCCGTTGTGTGACATAACGCCGATGTCGCTCTCACCCGACGCGATTGAGATCGCCGCGGATCTGTATACGGCGGGAGCAAACACCTACACCAATCGAGACTGGTTCGACGCGCCATCGATTGACAACGCCGTCGAAGCCACCCAGCAGTTGTGATCCCGGCTGCCGCCTGAGACTGAGACCTGGATTATCTCGGTGTCTCTGGCCGATTTCTCGTTCGCTGGGGGTTCGCGGACGATGCAGCTGAATATCTTCTCCCGAGGAACTACTGTGCTGGCTCACTGTTCACGGGTGTGTACGGGCGGTCCAAGCCGACTGCCCCGGAACGTGACCGCGGAGTAGGTTCAGAGACGCAGTCTCCACAATCGTTTTTGCACACGGCCACACAGCCTGGATAATGACCGCCTATACGGCAACTGTGACGGTCCGGCTGAAAGGCGGCGTGCTGGACCCCGAGGCCGAGACGACTCGCGACGCGCTCGGCCGGCTCGGGTTCGAGATCGAAGCGCTCCGGACGGCCGATCGCTTCGAGATCGATCTTGAAGCCGCCGACGCCGACGCTGCAGCCGACCGTGCCGGCTCGATGGCCGAGCGGCTACTCGCGAATCCCACGATTCACGACTACGAAATTGTGGTCGATAAGCGATGACCGTCGCTGTCATCCAGTATGGCGGGTCGAACTGTGACCGCGACGCCGTACGTGCGCTCTCTCATCTCGATGTCCCAGCTCGACGTGTCTGGCACGAGCGGTCGCTCCCCGATGACACCTCCGGGATTGTCATTCCTGGGGGATTCTCCTACGGAGATTATCTCCGAGCGGGGGCTATGGCCGCCCGCGCACCGATTGCTGCAGATATTGAGGAGGCAGCTGCCGAGGGAATCCCAGTCTTGGGCGTCTGTAACGGCGCACAGATCGGCTGTGAGACTCGTCTCGCCCCCGGCGCGTTCACGACGAACGCTGACGCGCGATTCCGATGTGAACGAGTCCATCTTCGAGTCGAGCGCGCAGATACGCCCTGGACGGCGGCATACGACCAAGGTGACGTGATCAAACTGCCAATTGCACACGGAGAAGGCCGCTTCGAGGCTGATGATGACACCTACGCAGAATTAACTGAGACCAATCGTATCCTGTTCCGCTACTGTGAATCTGACGGGTCCGTCACCGAGGCGGCAAACCCAAACGGCTCTCGTGACAATATTGCGGGGATTCTCGGGCCTGCCGACACTGTGGCCGTGATGATGCCACACCCCGAGCGGGCCACGCTCCCCGAGTTGGGCTCGACTGACGGCCGCGGCGTGCTCGCAGCATTCACGGAGTGAGTGAAGACTCACAGACAGTCGTGAGCGGTCACAGCTACTCGGGGGTATTCACAGACACTCCGAAGCACCCGGAGTATTCAGGAGCCTATACGCTGTCTTCCGACACGGCCGTGTGAACAAGCCAATCTTAATCGGTGGCCTCTCGACACGCGGGTGACTCGGTTGCCGTGACCGCCTGCCCTGGACGGTCCATTAGATTCGATTATGCGGGTGAGCCGCACTGGACCGATTGGGCCGCTTCAGCAAAAGACCGGCCATCAGTCGCGTGAGGTTTTAAGACTTGGATACATTATGTGTGATATGGGCATCCTCTCTCGCGCCTCCTACGTCATCCGCTCCAAGGTGAACACCCTGCTCAACCGGGCGGAAGATCCGACGGAGTCGCTGGACTACTCGTACGAACAGATGCGCGACGAGCTGCAGGAAGTCAAGCAGGGGATCGCGGATCTCAATACACAGAAA
>KI543230.1:42799-64947 GCA_000496235.1 uncultured archaeon A07HR60 | reverse complement strand
GAGTTGGTGCTGTCGGGGCCAACGGATGTTCTGTTCGGTATTGTCGATTACGACGCAAACTCGCTGTTACCGTCTGTCGTCGCGCATGGAATTGGACTGATCTTTCTCGATTGGCTCGTGTTGCACGACCCGGTCGTCGCCCCATCTGTAGTGTTGCGTTACCTGGACTGGCTGCCGATTCCGGTGTAACACTTGAAGAAAGAATCCCCCATCCCCACAGAGCGAACGGAGTGTGCGAGTGGGGCAGGATAGTTCATCCTGGAGCCCACGATCGCCGGTCGAATCTGGCCTGTCAGCTCACTTGAGCGGATACTACGCGGTCGTGGGTCACCTCATGGCCCAGGATAAACGGCCTCTGCGAGCGTACGGGCCCATGCTAGGAGCTGCTCGTCCTGGCCGTGCCGGCTCGCACACTGCAGCCCGAGAGGGAGTCCGTCGGCGCTCAACGACGCTGGGATGGTGACCGTGGGGACACCTGCATGCGTCCATGGGAGGTTCATGATCGGGTCACCGGTATTCTCGAGACCCATCGGGGCTGGTCCGGGGGCGCTCGGACTCACGATGACATCTAGATTCAACTCGTCCATCGTCTCGTGGAGTCTCTCTCGAAGATCGCGGCAACCGCCGCGCGCGTCCACCAACTCCTTGACCGTCACCTCGTGACCGGCTTGGATCAGTTCGGTTGTCTCTTCGGCGTACTGGTCGCCGTACACGGAAAACAACGTGTCGTGTGACAGGGCAGTTTCGGCCGCGACGAGGCTGTTGTGGCGGTCGTTAACGGCTGATATGTCCGCGAACGGCTCGACTGAGACTGTCTGGATCCCCGCTGCGTCTAATTCACGCGTGTGATCTCGAAACGCTTCACGGCCCTCACTAGAGGCCTGGTCTAGGTAGCCCCCGTCTACCACGCCGACACGGCCCAACTCGGGTACCTCGATCGGCCGCCAGTCCGGCAGCAAGACGCTCGCCGCCAACTGTGCGCCTGCGACCTGTTGCGTAAAGAACCCAACGTGATCGACGGAGGGAGCGACGGGTAATACACCGTCCAGCGGGATTCGGCCGTAACTGGGCTTTACCCCGACCACACCGCAAAACGCCGCTGGCCGAGCCACCGAACCGATTGTCTGACTCCCTAGCGCAAGTGGGCAGAGCCCGGCGGCGACGGCCGCCGCAGAGCCACTGCTTGACCCGCCGGGTGTGTGGTCAAGATCGTGGGGGTTGTGTGTCGGCCCTGGAGCGAAGTAGGCAAACTCTGTCGTGACGGTTTTTCCGAGCACAATCGCGCCGGCATCCCGAAGCCGACGGACTGCTGTCCCTTCCGCTTCGGTCAGAACCTCAGGGGGGACGTCTGCGCCCGCTCGGGTGTCGAAGCCGTCGGCGTGAAAAATATCCTTGACCCCGACCGGGACACCGTGCAATGGCGATTTGAGATCACGGCCGGTAGGTGATTCACCGTCACCGCCACTGCGAGTTTCGAGCGTGTCCGCTGCACGCGCCGCTCGGCCCCATCGGTCCTGCTCTGAGACGAGTGTCTGCACCGCTGGTTCGACCGCTTCCACCCGCTTTCGAACCACGTTGAGGTGGTCCGTCGGTGTCGTTTCTCCCTCGGTCAGCTCTCTCACGAGCGGGCCTAACGGCGCTGGTGTCGTGTACTCTGACATTGTGTCTCCCCAGACGTCGAACGTGGCGTCCGGACAGTTCGACATCTCTCTCTCGGATAAAAACTCCTTGCACCAGCCGCTTCACCCGGTGATACAGGGGTGAGCGCATACCCCTCTCTTCTGGCAAGAAAGGGCGTCAAGAGCTAGCTTTGGTGTTGTATCGGTCTACGTGTTATCCGGTTGCTAGATTCTACAAATAAGCAAGGCGAGTGCATTGGGGCTTGACCCCGAGGCGGTTCACTGTATGAAACGGGGCCATGGGAACGAACTGGGTGACGCTCTCGAAAAACAGAGGTCTCCACGATTTGCCCACACGGGGGTGGAATCACACCGATCTGTCTTGACCGGCGTCGCAGTGAGCGGCCGGACACTGTCCCGAGACGATTCGGCCGACGGTGGTTCGCTGTGAACGGTGTTTCCATTGCTGTTAGTACCATCGTCACTGTGGGTGGTTCTGTCGGCATAGTCGCCTGTATCGCTGTGGCCATTTTGTTACGCACTGCCGAACGATGTCGTAGTAAGACTCCCGTGACGGATACTCGATGGGCAGGTATATGCGGCGAAGTTTCAAGACCGCGCCGCCGCAAAGGATATGTTGGACATGGATATCTCGGCTATCGCCGTGGAAGAGTATATCGAGGTGGAAGCAGGTGAACGACTGGCAAAGGTCCGGTCCATTTTCGAACACGAGAATCCAAAAGGGATCGTCGTAACCGAGGAAGGAGCCTATGCTGGTGTGATCGGCGAAAAGCAGTTACTCCGGTCACAGGTCGAGGGCGACACCAAGGCAGCGGCGTTGATGCGGTCGGCGCCAGAACTGGCCCGTCACGAGGATGTCCGAGAATCGGCCCGGCAACTCGTCGAAGGAGACGTCAAAGTCGCGCCAGTGTATGAGGGAGAGAGGTTGTACGGGATCGTCACCAGTGACGGGATCTTGGAGGCAGTGCTCGACAATCTCGATGCAATCACGGTCGACCAGATCTTTACCGACGATGTCGTATCGGTCGGCGAAAAGGCCGAAGTCGGGAGCGTCATCAATCTCTTGCGGGAACACGGGATCTCTCGGCTGCCGGCACTGGACGACGGTGGCGACCTTTCAGGAGTCGTCACGACGAACGATATCGTGAACTTCGTCGTGCGGGACCGGGACCGCCAGGGAAGCGGCGACCGAAGCGGCGATATCGACCGAATGCTCGACGTGCCGGTCTACGATCTGATGTCGAGCCCCGTCTTGACGGCGACCCCGAACGAGACCGTCCAGCAGGCGGTTCAGCGTATGTTCGATAACGATGTTTCTGGACTGGTCGTCACCCCTGCAGATGATGCCACTCACGTGACCGGAGTGGTCACGAAAACCGACGTGCTGCGAGCGCTGACGTTCACCGAACAGGAATCGATGGACGTGCAAATTACGAACGTCGAACTACTGGACACGGTGGGCCGGCAACACATCGTTGCGGCTGTCGAAGAAGTCGCCGAGAAGTACGAGAAGATGGACGTGCTTCACGCTCACGTCCGACTTCACGAGCACAAAGAGAAACTCCGCGGAACGCCGCTCATCCAGTGTCAGATCCGACTCCGTACGAACAAGGGCCAGGCCGCCGGCACTGGCGAGGGATACGGCGCTGAACACGCATTTCACGTCGCGCTCGACAAGTTGGAGCGGAACGTTCTCGAGATCAAAGGTGTCGAAGCAGACGAAGAGTACCGGGGCCAACTCCTCCGGAAACTCGGCGAACTCTGACCCGGCTGCCAGTAACGCTCACACTGGGCTGGGTCAGTCGTCGCCGAGAAGTCGGTCGACAAGCCGTTCTGGGTCGAACTGTTCGATATCGTCGTACCCTTGCCCAGTTCCCAAAAACAGGATTGGTTTGCCCGTCACATGCGCGATCGAGATTGCCGCGCCGCCCGAGGAGTCGGCGTCGGCTTTAGTGAGGACTGCTCCGTCAATCGCGGCCGCTGAATCGAACTCTTGGCTTCGCTTGACCGCATCTTGCCCGGCCACAGCCTCGTCGACGAACAGCGTCATATCGGGGTCGACCACCCGGTCGATCTTCTCGAGTTGCGCCATCAGGTCATCACTCGTGTGGAGTCGGCCAGCGGTGTCACCTAACACGACATCGACATCGTTTGCGTTTGCGTACTCCACGCCATCGTAAATCACGGCCGCCGGGTCACCGCCCTGTTCGTGGGTAATCAGTTTGCGGTCGAGAACTGACGCGTGCTCGCGAATCTGCTCGTTGGCGCCCGCCCGATACGTGTCGCCGTTCGCCATTACCGAGGAGAAGCCCTCTTGCTCGAGCCACTCGCTCAGTTTGGCGATCGTCGTCGTTTTACCCACCCCGTTGACACCCGTGAACACGATGGTAATCGGCTTGTCGGCGGTCGCGATCCGGTCGCGGAAGTCGAACTGCCCGACACTGATCACCTCTACCAGTGCATCTCGCAGTGCCTCACGGACGAGTTCCTCGGTGGTTTCGACCTGCTTGCGGGTCTCCCCCAGCATCGTCTCTTCGACACGGTCGAGAATCTCACTGGCGACGCTCATCTCCACGTCACTCCCTAAGAGGGCAAACTCCAGTTGCTGGAGCGGTTCCTGGAGATCTTCTTCCTCGATAATGAGACGCCCGGTCGCAAACGCCTTCGCCCGTTTGAGTGTGCCGGGCCCGCTGTTGGCGTCAGCCTCGGCCGTGTCTTCGGTATCATCCTCCGCGGATGATTCTGCGTGGACACCATCTCTGGAGGTAGGCTCGTCGTGAGAGGAATTGTCGGCTCCCGACTGAGCCGTCCCGTCCGCTCGGGCCCCGGCTTCGGCTTCGGCTTCGGCTTCCTCGGGCCGTGTCTCGGAGTCAGCGGCCGATTGTTCGGCCTGCTCTTCGACATCTTCGCGGAACTCGTCGAGTTTATCCTTGAGTCCGTCGAACACGGCTTTACTCGTCTGGTCCGTCGCCCTGCATCTGTTGCATTTGCTGCATCTGCTGTTGCTGCATTTGCTGTTGCATCTGTTGAGCCTGTTCTTCGAGCTGCTGGCTCTCCTCTTGGAGTTCTGCCAGTTCGTCGCCAGCCTTGTCGATCCGGTCGTCCATCAGATCTTGTTTCGTCTCGAGCGCCCCAATCGCACCGTCTTCGGCCTGTTCGGCCGCGTAATCGGCCCCGAGATCGACGATCACTTCATCCACATCTTGAATCTCGGCCCGAATGTACGCGCCACCGCCGAGTGGAACCTGGATTGTTGAATCGGGTTCGAGTGTTTTGATGGCCTCGATAGCATCATCGATTTCAGCCTTCTCGCTGCGATACCCTCGAATCTCTCCTTCCAACTCCTCGATTTCTTCGTCGAGTGCCTGTATCTCCTGTGAGAGCTGCTGAAGCTCTTCCTGACCGCCGCCCATCATGCTGCAGCCTCCTCGGACACGTCGTCGATTTCAATTTGCGTTCGCTTCAGGCCGTGCTGACTCCCGATTTGAGAGTAAAGCCGGTCGCGGGCCACGTCGGCGTTCGGGGCCTCGATAGTTTTCTGGTAGGACTGGTACCCGTCACGCGACTGGAACTGGCCCTCGACGGCAAACTCACTCATACTACCAATCCGGCCGGGGCGGGGAAGTATCTTCCCTTCCGCCAGCAACTCCACCGTTCGGGACGGCCACCGACAGAACCCGTCTGCCTGGCTGCCTGCCGTCTCGACGCAACCACCCACTGTCTCTCCGAGACTCTTGCCCGGCTCTCAGCGTGCACTGAGCTCCGATCGCGCTGTGGTTGGAAGCCATGACCGAGCCTCCAGCACGTCACTCGGTGAGACCGATCCCGGGAGCGCTCGGGCTGATCCGGTTGTGTCAAGCTGAACGAATCTACCGCGAGTCCTCTCAGATCAGGCAAGTGTATAGGCGGTCGAGGCGACTCTCTCGGGGCTTGACCCCGAGGCAGTTCACCGTGTCGAGATTGGCAACAATGCAGTGTCAGGTCAGACAGAACACCGTTGGACGCACCCGGTTCAAACGAATATACGCTAATAACGGCCGACTCAGTCGATGAACTCGAGTGTTTCTTCGATCCGGCCCAGTTCAGGACCTGTTGTCTCATCTCCGGTGACGAAGCCGTCTTCGTTGGCGACAAGGCCAGATCCAACGAGGGGGCCCCCGTAATTGATCGTCCCGAGATCCGCGTGGACGTTGAGGTGATCTTCGAGGGCGCGAAGTTCTTGTTCTCGCGACTGGGGATGACACAGAGCGCCGGCGTTGTTGACGACGGCAGCGGTTCCGACCGTCCGCACGTCTCCGAAGGACCCACGTTCGACGGGGACCTGGAGCGTGTTTTCGACGGTTGTGACAGCGGCATCAGACAACTCTGGATGAACGTACGCGCCATAGTCGTTCGCGAGAACGACGTTTCCGGCGGCATTGAGGCGGCCGGGAAGTTCCCGCACGGGCAATCCAGTGTGGTCAGCGACGGCTGCCTGTTCGTCGTCGGTCGCCTCTGCGGATACGAGAATCCCGTTTTCGTTACTAACGGTCAACGCTCCGACGGTATTCGACCGGCCGATCAAAGTCGTCACCGGAGTCACGTCGAGTTCACTCGCCACATCAGCTGCCAACTCCTCGCCGACATCAGGACTCACCAACACAACGTCGTCAGAACTGTGGGCGAACACGCCAACGTACGCTGACCCGGTGAAAGAGGCGCGAAGCACGCTATTCTGCGTGCTCGGCTTCTACGACCGCCTCACCCTCTTCGACGAACCGGGCGGCCCGGACACGTAACGAACTCGGGGGTTTCCTGGGTCCGCGCGCCCAAATGGTTTCGTTAATCGAGTTGTCGAGTCGGACATCTCCGCCAGTCACGTTGAAATGCTGGGCAGATGCTCTCTGATGAGCCGCATTGCTCTGTCTGCGCGCTCGCGATCCGGCGCTTTCTTCGCATCACGCAGTGGGACCGTCACGACACGCTCCTCGAAATCGTTGGTGCTCATTATTCGTCGAGATCGTTTCGCCGCCAGTTACGCCGCTTCGGGTTGCGCGTCGTTTCCATGTTCGTCTTCATCATCACCCAGGCCGGAACCCGCGTGTTCTGCCGTTCTTTCTTGGCCAGACGCTTCTTTTTCGCCTTCGAGTTGTTACTCATACTGAGTGAAGATACCGGTGGCGGGCATAAAATCCTGTCCATACTCGCGATTGGTCGCGACACTCTCTGAAAACTGGATGGACCGGTTCTTTCAACAGTGCCCATCACGGATGGCGTCACAGATGCAGACAATCGACCTCCGATCGGACACGGTGACGAAACCATCGACGGAGATGCGGGAAGCGGCCCGTGACGCAGATGTCGGTGATGACGTCTACCGCGACGACCCAACGGTGAACACACTCGAGCAGCAGGCGGCGGACCTCCTGGGAACCGAGGACGCACTGTACGTCCCCTCGGGGACGATGGGAAACCAGATCGCCGTTCGCGTCCACACAGACCGTGGCCAGGAGTTGCTTCTCGACCGTGAGGCTCACATTTACCGGTGGGAACTCGGAGGCGTGGCACAACTGTCAGAAGTGCAGATTCGCACAATCGACGCCGGAACACGGGCAGCACCGACACCCGAGCAGATACAGACAGAATACATTCCCAAGAGTCTCCACCGCCCAGGGACAGGGCTTCTCGCGCTGGAAAACACACACAACTACCGCGGTGGGGTGGCCGTGCCCCCGGAGACAATCGCAGAGGCAGCCGCCGCCGCTCACGAGCACGATATTCCGGTTCATATCGACGGAGCGCGGCTGTGTAACGCCGCCGTGGCCCTGGAGACTGATCTTGCGACACTTGTCGAACCGGCCGATTCAGTGATGTTTTGTCTCTCGAAAGGTCTTGGCGCACCTATCGGCTCTGTTCTTGCTGGCTCTGCGGAGTTCATCGCCGACGCACGCCGAACACGCAAACTGCTCGGTGGCGGGATGCGGCAGGCGGGCATGGTCGCGGCCCCGGGCTTGCGTGCGCTCGACAATATCGACCGGCTGGCTACTGATCATGAAAACGCCAGTGAACTGGCTGCCGGGCTTGATTCCATTTCTGGGCTGTCGGCCACCGAACCGGACACGAACCTCGTGATGGTCGACTCTCATGAGGCGGGAATCCCCGCCGAGAGATTCGCCCACGAATGCCAGCAAGCAGAGGTACTCGCGAACGCTTTCAGCGAGTATGTTACTCGTTTCTGCACTCATCTTGACGTCGACGCCCGTGATATCGACGTTGCTATCGACCGGATCTCCACGTTTGTCGCCGAACACGGAGACTGATTTTTCCGGAGCCGCCGCGCAGGGCCCGGCTGTTTCCGCCGCGTCATAACCGGTCGCCGCCGGGTATCGTACGCGAGCCGACGGCTCGCTCCGGAACACCTCGCCAATGGAGCCAACGCAGCTGTGGCCTGCCACGAGGAGGAAATCTCACCGTCGATGAGGATTCCTGCGAGTTTTGTCGGTCGCCCATGTGACCCCGGGTCACGGCGAATATCACGGGGACTCACCCTTGAGACAGTACATCCCACACCCCGGAACGCTTTTGCAGAGTCCGCGGTCACGTTTGCACAATGAGTAATCTTGAAGACGAGTACCGACTCGAGTACTTCGCCGAGGAGGGATTCGTCCGCAAAGAGTGCCCCTCCTGCGGCGCCTTCTTCTGGACGCGCGATGAGACGCGAGAGCTCTGTGGAGAACCACCGTGTGAAGACTACGGATTCATCGGCAATCCCGGCTTTGACGAGTCGTATTCGCTGACGGAAATGCGGGAGGTGTTTCTCTCGTTTTTCGAAGACCGAGACCACGGCCGTATTTCGCCGTATCCCGTGGCCGCCAACCGGTGGCGAGATGATGTCCTCCTGACGCAAGCATCGATTTACGACTTTCAGCCGCTGGTCACGTCGGGGAAGACACCCCCGCCGGCGAACCCGCTGACGGTCAGCCAGCCGTGTATCCGAATGCAAGATATCGACAACGTCGGCAAGACGGGTCGCCACACAATGGCATTCGAGATGATGGCTCATCACGCGTTCAACGCCCGCGAGGACATCGACGCGGACGCCGACTACGCCTTCGAGGGAGAAGTCTACTGGAAAGACCAGACGGTCGCACACTGTGATGAACTTCTGGCGGAGTTAGGTGCGGATCCGGCTGGTGTGACCTATATCGAAGATCCCTGGGTCGGGGGCGGTAACGCCGGCCCTGCTATCGAGGTCATCTACGAAGGGTTGGAACTGGCCACGCTCGTGTTCATGTGCATGGAGCAGGACCCCGATGGAACCTACGAACTCAAAGACGGGAACCGCTACTCGTTCATGGACACCTACGTCGTCGACACGGGCTACGGGCTCGAGCGATGGACCTGGATGAGCCAGGGAACCCCCACCGTCTACGAGGCGATCTATTCTGACGCAATCGCGTTTCTCAAAGAGAACGCCGGGCTGGAATACACCGACGAGCAGCAGGCGGTGGTCCGGCAGGCCTCGGTGCTGGCAGGCCGACTCGACATCGACGACGTAGAAGATCTCGTCGCCGCCCGGGGAGATATCGCGGAGAGACTCGACGCCGATATCGATGTTGAGGGCTTGCGAGAGCTGATGGAGCCGCTGGAGAGTATCTACGCGATTGCCGACCACTGTCGGACTCTAGCGTACATGTTCGGCGACGAGATCGTCCCGTCCAACGTGGCCACCGGCTATCTCGCGCGGATGGTGTTACGGCGGACGAAACGGCTAGTTGACGAGGTCGGGATCGACGCCCCTCTCGACGAGTTGGTGGATATGCAAGCAGAGCGACTCGGCTACCAGAATCGGGACACTATTCGGGATATCGTGCGGACTGAAGAGCGGAAGTACCGCGAAACGCTCGAGCGCGGCCGCCGGAAGGTGACGGCACTGGCCGGCGAGTATGCTGACTCTGGAGAGCCAATCCCGACGGATACGCTGATTGAGTTGTACGACTCACACGGGCTCCAGCCAGATACGGTAGCCGAGATCGCCGCCGATCAGGGCGCCGAACTCTCGGTCCCAGACAACTTTTACTCGCTCGTCGCCGACCGCCACGGCTCGCCTGACCCGGGGGCCGACAGCAGTATCGACACACCCGATGTGGCAGATCTCCCGGAGACTGAGAAACGCTACTACGACGACCAGAATCGCATGCAGTTCGAAGCGGTCGTTCTAGACGTTCTCGAACGGCATGACGGCTACGCCGTCGTTCTGGACGGGACAATGTTTTACCCTGAAGGTGGTGGCCAACCGGCTGACCACGGGACCCTGTCGACAGACGATGTCGCCCTCGAGGTGACCGACGTGCAAGAGACAGAAGGGGTGATTCTTCACCACACTGACGCAGACCCGGGGACTGGAGAGTTCGTCAAAGGCCAGGTTGACGCCGAGCGTCGCACAGCATTGATGCGACACCACACTGCGACCCACGTGATTGGCCGGGCTGCCCGGGAGGTGCTTGGTGACCACGTTCGCCAGGCGGGCGCACAGAAACGCCCCGACTCCGCCCGGCTAGATATCCGGCATTACGAGCGGATCACACCCGAGCAAGAACGAGAAATCGAAGCAGTAGCCAATCGGCTCGTCCGGCAGACCCACCCTGTCACGCAGGAGTGGCTGCACCGCAACGAAGCAGAGGCCGAACACGGCTTCGATATTTATCAAGGTGGGGTCCCGCCGGGGTCCGACATCCGGCTGATCCATATCGACGACGAGGACGTCCAGGCGTGCGGCGGAATCCATGTGGATAATACGGGTAAACTCGGGGCGATCAACCTGCTCGGGACCGAACCAGTCCAGGATGGTGTCGAGAGGCTCACCTACGCGGCTGGAAAGGCCGCCATCACCGAGAGTCAGCGCACAGAAACCGCACTCAGAGAGGCAGGCGAGATATTGGACGTTGACCCCCGAGACGTGCCAGATACCGCTCAGCGATTCTTTGACGAGTGGAAACAGCGGGCGAAGGAAATCCAGCGGCTCAAAGAAGAACTCGCAACTTCCCGGGCGGCCGGCGGAACCGGCACCGAGGAAATCGATATCGACGGGAAACCAGCAGTGATCCAGCGACTCGACGCAGACTCCGACGAGTTGCGCGCCACAGCGAATGCCATATCTGAAGAGGGGAAGATCGCGGTGCTGGCATCGGCAGCTGACGGGTCCGCGCAGTTCGTCGTGAGCGTGCCCGATGGAGCAGCCGTCAATGCCGGAACCGTCGTGTCTGACCTCGCAGCTAGCGTCGGTGGTGGGGGTGGTGGCCCTCCGGACTTCGCGCAAGGTGGTGGCCCCGACGTGGACGCGCTACCGGACGCACTCGAGGAGGCTCCCGATATCCTCCACTCGGCTCTCGAAGCCTGAAAAACACGTCCTGGCTGATGAAGATGACGGGTTTTGACTGCCTGAGACGACGTAAGACGACGTGTTTCCAATGGCCTGAGACGACGCGAACACGAGAGTCACGGGACATCCGAACAGGCAAACCCGTGTAGATGCAGTATACGACATGAAGACGGCCCACAACGATGGGGTATCTCGCCAGTACGAGACTGCAGGCAGGGGCCCGACGGTTGCGTTTTGCGGTGATATCGGGCTTGGGCCGTGGCAGTTCGGCTGGCAGTACGCTGCCGTCGCCGGTCCGTTCTGTGCCGTCGTCCCGGAGCCGCGGGGTACCGGTGGGTCAGCCGCTCCTGCAGGTGAGTGGTCGGTCGAGGCATTCGCGGCGGATCTCGAGGCAATCTTACACCACCACGGGTCCGACCGCGCGCATCTCGTCGGATACGGCTTCGGAGGTATGGTCGCTCTCGAGTACGCACGGACGTACAGCCGGGCGCGAAGCCTCACACTTGTCGGGGCTGCGGCCTCTGGAGACGGCTACGACGCCGCGGCCGTCTGGGCGCCACCGGGCGATTCAACAGCGATCACTGCGTCACTCGAATCCACGTTCGGCGCTGATTTCCGCGAGGACCATGCTGAGGAACTCGAGCGGATCACCGACTGGCGGGCCGATGAAGACGCGTCTCAAGCCGAATTCGAGGCCCAGCAGGCCGCGCTCGGTGGGTTCGACGTCAGTGACCGGCTCTACGATATCACCGTCCCGTCACTCGTGATTCAGGGGAGTCATGATCAGGTCACTCCGCGTGACTCTGGCAGCCGTCTCGCCGAGGGACTCCCGCGCGGAAGCCTGGTCACGCCCGACACGGGCCACTTCGCCGGGATCGAGGCCTCGGCGGCAGTCAACGATGAACTCCGTGGCTGGCTGGACAAACACCGAACAGACTGAGCGGTATCGACGTGGGGCTGTCGGTAGCAACTGGTCGCGACACACCCCTCACGGAGCCAGCCCACCCGGTCGACGACAACTCCACACTCGTCACAAACTCTATTATCGGCGCGGGGCAAGTTCCAGATGAATGAAACGGACGCGGATTGCACTGCTCAATGCCGCTCACAACAGCGCGAGTACCCGACGCAACTTTCGGCGGGAACTCGATGCTGAGCTCGTGGAGTACGACGTGAACGACGGGCACCTGCCCGATGACGTCGAGTTCGACGCAATCGTCGTGACCGGGTCGCGGTCGTCTGTCTACTGGGACGACCCCTGGATCCAGCCGCTCATCGATTACGTTGCCGACGCGGCGGCCCGCGGAACGCCTGTGCTCGGCGTCTGTTATGGCCATCAGGTGCTCGCGGAGGCACTTGGCGGGCGCGTAGCCGGGATGGATGACTTCGAACTTGGATACACGGAGGTCCGGCACCGCGGTGACGAACTGTTCGACGGGATTGACGAGGAATTCACTGTGTTCACCTCTCACGGAGACGCAGTCGTGAGCCTGCCTGACGGGGCTGAGTTGATTGCCGAAAACGAATACGGAATTCACGCCTTCCGAAAGGATCACTGCTGGGGCGTCCAGTTCCACCCCGAATACGACACCCGAACCGCCGCCAAGGTTGCAGAAGGCAAACGAGACCAAGTGGGCGATCGCCAGGTCGATACGGTCCTCGAGGGAATTACCGAGGAGAACTTTCAGGCCGCCTGCGAGGCGAAGACGGTGTTCGATAATTTCGTACAATACGTGGAAGACATCACAGAAGAACCCAGTCCGGTCGCAGATCCGGGCGTCTCTGACGACTGATACGTGAACAGTCATCTCGTCGCCTCAGACGTTCTCACGTCCTGGCCCTCACTCCATCTCACCTCACCTCACCTCTCGGCTCCAGACACCCGCTGGACTGGTGTCGCACAGTTTTCTGTCAGAATAATGATTTCACTGTCTGACTAGATAGACGCTCAGATGCGTGACAGAGCGGCCCAGCCGAGTGCGCCAAAGAATATCGGGGCGCCAAAGACGAAAACAATGGTAACGAAGATGGCGTCATCGGTGCTTCCGGTGACGAGAATCAGTACTGGCACCGACGCAAATATCCCGAACAGCCCGGCCGCGGCTGCCGCGACTGCGTAATCTGCGTCGGGACGGCTCGGATCAGTAATCGGCAGTGCTAGTGTCTCGACGGCGTCACTCAGGCTGTCGACGGGGCCGAGCCGAACCGCGCCGAGATCTTCGGGAGCCTCGGCAGTCCCCGTCAGCGTTCCCGTCCCGAATACCCGGTCCAAGATTGCGTTCGTGACGCTGAAATCGCCACCATACACACGTGCACTCCACTGTGGTGTTTCGAGAAGGCGGTCGTAAGCGATAATCTGATTGCCCCGCCGTCGATATTCCACAGTTCCGTACCTCAAGTAGTGACTACCCACGTATGCCATCAGTAGGACCATCACACTGATGCCGTACACTGCGATGAGTGCCGGGACGCCGGTGAGTACCACGAGCCCGAATATCGCGATGACACCGAATCCCAGTCTGTTCAACAGTTCGAAAAACACCGTCGTGATGCTGCCGAGCAGTACGACCGCGGTATTCGGTCGGATCCGACCTTCAATCGGCTCTGCCGGCACCGACACGTCTGGGGGCGCTGTCCTGGTCTGGGTAGACTGGATCAACTGTGTGCGCTGGAGTTGGCCGAAGAGAGTCACGGGCGGCCCCTCACTCCGATCCACGCTGTATCGGAAGGCTTCACTGACCGTCCGCAAAGCGACAATCGTTCCTAAGACTGCAGGGCCGGCCTTAGAAAGGTCCGTCGCGAACGGGATTATCAATAGCAGTCCAAACACCTGCTGAGCGGGGACACGCCCGATCTCGCGTGCAGAAATATCGGCGAATCGACGATCGCCAATGAACTCGTAGCGGAACTCCCCCAGACGAGTGACGAGAAGTGCTGCAAGGCTAATACCCATTCCGGCGGACAAGACTGGTGGGGAATTGAGCGTGGCCCACGCCAGGAGCCCGACCGGGAGCCCGATTATCAGCCATAACGAGTACATCAGCGCTGAAAAGGGGATATTTCGAGGATAAATCGGTGGCCACCCGGCGCGGACGGTGAGACTCCCGCGTTTCCGGCGCAGGGCAACGAGTGGCAGCCTTTCGGTGGACATATTCTCTGTGGGCGATCCGAGTTCTGCGAACAGCATTTTCACTGCCGCAAGAAGTGCCGTCACAAACGCCTCACAGAAGTAGATGACGAGCAGCGGGACGACGCTCCACTCGAACACAGCTACGCCAACTAGCGGGGCGAGATTCCCTGTGATGACCGCTAGTAGTCCAACCACCTGTCTCGGTGTTGTCGGGCGCAATTGAGTGTCCGTCTTGTATTTCGGTGCCGTCGAGCGCGATTGAGTGTCCGTTTCGCTTTTTTCTGGAGGCGATCGCAGCGCTGACCGCCGCTTCAAGAGATACACTGTCGCCGGCACCACGGCCAGAAACCATACCAGCGCCCCGAGGAGATACAGCCACAGAAAACGAGGCCATCGTATACGGGCGCGCAACAGCCTGGCGTCCCAGATCATCGCCGCTGGCACCACGATCCAAGACCCGATTAACAGCCCAGCCCAGCCCTCGATTGGTATCTCTACTGCTGCTGTCAGAAAGGTAACAATCCACCCCAAAATCCCGATGATGATCAACAGCTTCGGAATTGAGGATACAGACTCAAGATCGGGGCCTGACTCACTCATGTTGTGCGCTAGCTGTTTCTGGAAGGCACTGTTTCACGGTCTCTACGATCATTCAGAAAGCCTCCCGGTATCGACTCCTCCCAGGCTGGATATCCAATAGCGGCTCTCAAGGCGTACTGAGGGAACCTTGTCCTGCTCCGGAGGCGTGGATTGGCTGAGTTGGTATCGCATCGGGAGGTGTTACCCTCGCGGGAGGTGTATGGAGGCAAGTACGTGTGACTCTGGCGGGCCGGCGGACGTGTCTGCGGGTTTGTGAGCGGGCTTCGATCTGGGCTCGTGCAGGGAATCACGACCGCCTGAACGATCAGCTCTCGATGTTGTCGCCCGAGTGTATCCAAACCATCAGTGGTAATCTGCTGAGGTACTGGTTGGATTCTCTCGATTGCAATGCGATCGGAATCTCACTCACAGGGTCACGACTGCAAGGCGGTCAAAGCCGTCTCCAGCTTCAGCAGCTCCCCAACTATTCGGAGTCGAGATCGAGGACTTTCCCATTGATGCAGTGGCGTTCTCCTGTGGGCTCGGGTCCGTCGTTGAACACGTGTCCGAGATGGCCGTCGCAGTTGTCACAGACGATCTCCGTTCGCATTCCTAGGAGGCCAGGGTCCGACTGCCGCCGAACGGCATCGGTGTCGGCCGGCGCCCAGAAGCTGGGCCAGCCCGTCCCGGAGTCGAACTTTTCATCGGTCGTGTACAGTTCCTGACCGCACCCTGAACATTTGAACACGCCCTCCTCCGATACGTGCAGTAGGTCTGAGGTTCCAGCCGGTTCGGTTCCTGCTTCCCGGAGGATTCGATACTCTTCGTCAGACAGTTCTTCGGCCCACTCGCGATCTGTGTCTGGGTCCGTCGATTGATCTGTTGCCATACCCCACATTGAGTCTCGAGCCTGATACCAGTTGTCGAACGCACAATCCGTGATCTGAACGTTCCCCCGGCATCGGATCGAATATAACGAACGTGTAGCCTGTCCGAAGGGCCTGTATAGGCGGTCGAGGCGACTACCTCGGGGCTTGACCCCGAGGCAGTTCACCAACTGAAGCTGTGAGCGCGGTGAGTGACTGAGTCGCCGGGTCGGGACCCCCGCGGAGTCGAGTCTAGTCTGATACATATAGACGTAGTCACTCACTGTGGGGCACCAGGCGCAGACGTGAACGCGGCTGTCGGGGTGGGTCTACAGGCGTTCGAGGCGAGTGCCTCGGGGTCGTTCGGAAGACACAGTCTTCCGTGATGACGAGAGACTGCGTCTCTCGAACCACGTGACCCCGAGGATGAAGCCGACACGGTTATTCACACGCCAGAGTTAGTGCATATAACGACCAGAAATCAACCCTCACAGTATGGAGTTGAAGATCTCAACTCCGTCGCTGGTCGTTCGGGAGTATGGAACTGTGGCTCCTCTCAACAGCCACCGGTGGTGGTGCGACGGGAGTGTCAACGGGTCGTGGTGGAGCGACCGACCGCCACGGACACGCAGTGTGTTCGGGTGTTCATTTCAGCCAATCCGTCACAGTCGGAGGGAATGACAGTTGCCTGCAGGGCGCAGTGCAACCCCACACGGTGAAGCCTCGGGGCTTGTCCCCGAGGTACTTCACTCGTCAACCCACGGACACAAGGGATCACTCCCCGTGGGATTTCCCGTGGCAGCGTACGCCCGAGACCGGGACCCGCCACAGTACTGTGTTGCCGGGCAGTCGCCACAGGGGCCATCGAAGCCAGCTCGATTGCGGAGTCGCTGCATACACTCAGCGTCGCGGTAAATCGTGGAGAGTTGTGCCTCTCGGACGTTACCAGCTCGAAGCGGCATGAACCCCGAGGGATACACGTCACCGGTATGACTGACGAACACGAAACCGTTGCCAGCGCCAGTCGACCCGACCTGTGGTGTCTCGTCGCCAGTCTCGGACGCCATGTCTCTGGCAACGCGCCGATAAAACGGTGCTTCGACAGTGATTATCCGATAGGATGCCTCACGGCTACGGTTGTACAGCCACTCGGTAACCTGGTGGGCACGCTCGGGCGTGATCTGGGCCAACTGCGCGCCCCGGCCCACAGGAACCAAGAAAAACACCTCCCACATTTGTGCCCCAAGTTCCTCGGCTAGATCCGCTATCGCCGGGAGTTCTCCCACTGTCGCCGCCGTGACTGTCGTGTTAATCTGGATCGAAAGACCCGCCTCACGAGCGTGGTGGGCAGCCTCGATAACCGTCTGAAACGTTCCAGTTTCGCCTCGAAAGGCGTCGTGACTGGCGGCTGTGGCACCGTCGAGACTCAGTGCCATTCTATTGACCCCGATATCGGCAAACTGCTGGATAGTCTCTTCAGTGAGTCGCGATGTCGTCGCCGGGGTCACAGACGGAGTAATGCCGATGTCGACGGCCGCCTGGAGTAACTCGAACAGATCTGGTCGCCAGAGCGGGTCGCCACCCGAAACCACGAACATCGGTTGCGGAGAAAACGACGCGACATCTTCGAACAACTCGACCGCTTCTTCCGTGGAGAGTTCATCGGAATGGCGTCGTTTGGTGGCGGAAGCACGGCAATGGTCACACGCCAGATCACATGCCTGTGTGGACTCCCAGGCCACCACCAGCGGTGTCTGATCGTAGTCTCGATCGTGCGGGTGTGACTCTGTCGTCACCGCTTGCTGATTCGCCTCCGCATCGGGTCCGCCGGATCCGGACGGGTGCTTGGGCGTGTCACTTCGAGACTGACGACGGCCTGATTTCACGATCCAACATATGGCTCTGTCGAGCGTGAATCTGGGGCCCCAATGTCACGGGCACTGACGGGAGTGGGCGGCGGTCACTCTCTCGTGGTTCCGATGGGCCTCGCGGCCAGTCGGGTGACGCCTCTGCCCGCCCGACAGTGATCCCACCCCAGAGTCAAGCCCGTGGCAGTCATTTTGTCGCCTCTGGACACGATGGGTGCTCATACAGATTGGCGACAGTGGCGGTACCCACCAGTACCGGCGGGGTTTTGACCTCGCGGCTTGAATTTCGCGTATGGAGTTGTTTCCGGTACCGGATATCCCGGAGATACAGCCGGGTGACGATCTCGCGGCAGTGATTCGAGATCGGGTTGAACTACAACCCGACGACGTCGTCTGCGTCGCGAGTACAGTTGTCTCGAAGGCGGAAGACCAGTTGGCAGATCTTGAGGAATTCCCCGCAGGCCCGCGGGCACGTGAGATCGCTGACAATCTTGAGTCGATCTCCGGCGACGAGAAAGACCCCCGGTTCGCTCAGGCAGTTCTGGAAGAGAGTGTAGATCTGCTGATGGAAGCGCCGTTTCTGCTGACGGAAAGCCGGTTTGGGCACGTCGGCGTCAACGCGGGGATCGACCGGTCGAACGTCCCCGGTCACGATATTCTGCTCTTGCCCGAGCGCCCCTCAAAGAGCGCCGAGCGGATCCGGGCGGAACTTCCGGCCGACCGGGTGATCGTCACAGACACGTGTGGACGGCCGTTTCGGCACGGTCAGCGGGGTGTTGCGGTCGGGTGGGCTGGTCTGCCGGCGAGTCGCGATTGGCGCGGCGAAGCCGACCGGGACGGCCGCGAGATGGGCGTGACTGTGCAAAACGTCATTGACGAACTGTCGGCGGCAGCCAATCTGGTCGCCGGTGAGGGGTCAGGTGGCACCCCGGCAGTGGTCGTGCGAGACTGGGAGTTCGGCGATCTCGACGGGTCCGACAACCACTTTCGCGAGATCGGCGGTGACTTCATTCGTCAAGCACTTCGGGGCTGGGAGTTTAGCGAGAGTGGACAATGACACCCACGCCGACGGGCGCCGACCCCACGATCGGAATCGAGTTGACGCCAGAATATCCGATCGAGGAACTGCTCGAAGTCGGACAGCGCGCCGAGGAGGCCGGGTATGATATCATCTACGCCTCGTGTCACTACAATAACCGCGATCCGTTTGCATTTCTCGCGCGGCTGGCGGACGCCACCGACACCGCCGCAATCGGGCCTGGCGTCGCCAACCCGCATGACACCCATCCCGCAGCACTGGCGTCGAAGGTAGCCACAATCGACGAGGCCTCAGACGGCCGAGCTGTCTTCGGGATTGGTCCGGGAGATCCCTCAACGCTCCGGAATATTGGTGCGGTTGAGGACCGCGGTCTCCGGCCCGTCCTGGAGTCGTTCAAGTCGGCCCAGCAACTCTGGGCTGGCGAACGGATCGATAACGACGGGACCTTCGCCGCAGCGGACGCGGGACTCAATTTCGAGCCCCCACAGGGCGCGGATATCCCCGTCCACGTCGGAGGTGAAGGCCCACACATGTGCCGGATGTCGGCCAAACACGCTGACGGCCTCCTGTACAATGGTTCGCACCCGGCGGATCTGTCGTGGGCCCGCGACCGTGTTGAAGAGGGGCGTTCGGACCGTCCCGACCATCGTGGCGAGTTCGAACTGCTCGCGTATGCCAGCGTCAGCATCGCAGACGAAGAGAACACAGCCCGAGAAGCCGCCCGCCCGCCTGTCGCGTACATCACTGCGGGCGCGGCCCCGCCAGTCCTCGATCGACACGATATCGACCGTGACCGCGCATCACAGATCGGCGACCAGATCAGTAGCGGAGAATTCAGTGCGGCTTTCGAGACGGTCACGCCAGCGATGATCGACGCGTTCTGTATGGCTGGCACCCGAGAGACCGTCTCTGACCGGATGGCTGCGACGCTTGAGTACGCCGACGGAATTGTGGCCGGATCACCGCTCGGGCCAGATCTCGAAGAGGCGGTGGATTTGGCCGCACAAGCGGCCGATGACGCACTCTGAGTTCGCCGCCGATAGTACTCTGTGAGTGGTGAGTGGCGAACGTTCGAAACGGGTTTTCCTGTCGAACCGCTGGGGCGAGAAACTCCCAGGAGACAGTAAGGCTACTCCCGAAAAGAGAAGAAAAGAGGGAAGCCGTCTCAGGATACGAATCACGCGTATCTTCATTCAGATCATCGGTTCCGTCGATTCTTGATCGTGTGCTGGCGATTATGCTAACGTATCAGTGATCTGCGTCCCATGAGTCACCTGACCCGCAGTAGTTCACCGATGTGGCCGTGGCTTGAGTCATTCTGCTCACACCTCGGGTCAAACAATGGGGGGTGAATACCGGTGCTGGACATCCCTGCAACCGGGTGTAGTCACGGCCGATTCAGAGCGGCTGTGGAAGTTCGATACCCACTTCGTTCAACACGGCACCCAGCGTAACGTATCCCAACACCAACAGGGAGACACCGACGAACAGCGATCCAAACAGGAACGAGATGGTCGTCAGCGGGTCGACTCCGAGCGCAATCTCTTCGGTGAAGATCCTCACTGCTCTCCCGATATCGAAGATGAAGCGCGTGATAACGTCGATTGCCATGGTGGCGACTAGCGATAGGAGGTACTTGTGCTTTCAGGTTGAATCCTACTCGAAACTACTCCTCCGTCGAACCCTGTGCCAGAAGGCGGCGAAACGACCCCTACCCGCACGAGAGGCCGCCTGACACACCCACGAACCGACACACTGTGTAGGTTCAGCTGCAGCTAACAACGTGACTGAAAAGCGCACATCACGACGGTTCCGCTGCCGACAAGCCGGTGGCCGTGCCCGGTCTCTCACAAGCGGTGAGATATCCGTTGAGGCCGCTGAAAGAGCGCTTGGGAGACCCCACACGACACGTGGGGCAGAGCGAACCGAACCCCTTTCCTGAACGGCCACACTATCTTCCGGTAATGAACATCCCTATGAGTACCCTGTTGTGGGTTATCGTCGGCGTGCTCGGATATACAGTCACGGCCACGTGGCTCCAGTCCCGCGGGGTTCTCCCGGACGCGGTGAACGTCTCGGGCCCCACGACGACGATCTCAACGACCCGTGGACGGGCATTTCTCGACCGGCTCTCGGCGCCGAAACGGGCCTGGCGGATACTCGCCAACCTGGGCGTCGGGGGAACGCTCGTTATCATGGTCGGTGCCTTCCTCACGTTTCTGTTGCAGGCCGTATCGGTGATTGCGAACCCGCCAGAACCGACTGGTGTCAACACCCCGCAGAACGTGCTGGTAATCCCAGGGGTGAACGACTTTCTGCCGCTGACCGTCGCAGGCGAGGTTGTATTTGGGTTACTGGTAGGATTGGTCGTCCACGAAGGTGCTCACGGGCTATTGTGCCGCGTCGAAGATATCGAAATTGAGTCGATGGGTGTGGTGCTGTTGGCGATACTCCCGCTGGGAGCGTTCGTTGAGCCAGACGAAGACTCTGCAACTGAGGCGAACCGTGGGTCGAGAACCCGCATGTACGCAGCCGGCGTCACCGCCAACATCGCTGTGACGGCGATTGTCTTTCTGCTGTTGTTCGGGCCAGTGGCGGGTGCCGTCTCGGTTGCTCCGGGCGCGCCCGTCGGCAACACGTTCACCGGGTCAGCTACCGACGGCGGACTGGAAGCAGGCGACCGGATCGTCCAACTCGACGGGCAACCCGTCCAGGACAGCGAGGGACTCTCGGAGGCTCTCGCGGCCACCGACACCCGCCAGGTGTCAGTGACACTCGGTGACGGAACAGTCACACAACTCGATCGGGCACTCCGTGTGACGGCCGTCTCGCCGGATTCGCCGTTCGCGGACGTAGTGGGTGGAGAAACGACGGTTGCTGCTCTCGACGGGCAAGCCGTCTACACGGAGCCGGGCTTGCGCGCAGCGGCTGACGAGTCCGGGCTGGTGAGCATCGAGACCGACGCCGGTGACACGGCCCGCGCCCCGCTGGGCGCGCTGGTTGTGGTGAGTGAAGATGGTCCGTTCGCAGCCAGCGGTGCTCCTGTCGGCGAACAGCTCATTATCACAGAGGTGGCGGGCGAACGTGTCGTCGGTGAGCAGGATCTCTCAGCAGCGCTAGACGGATTCGCCGCCGGTGAGGAGGTTTCTCTCGCCACGTACGATGCTGAGGCTGTGAGTGACGGCGCCACAGAGCCAGCCCCCACGACCTACGAGGTCACTCTCGAAGCACAAAGCGACGGCTCCGGTGGGTTCCTGGGTGTGCAGATCATCCCGGGAGTGAGCGGTCTCGAGATCAGCAGCCTTGGAGTCGTGTCTTATCCCGCGGATACGTTCCTCTCGATTCTCTCGGGTGACGTTGGTGATTCGGCGATTAGCGGTGTATTCCTGCTGTTGTTGCTCCCGTTCATATCCGTCGTCAATCCCGGGTCGAATTTCAACTTCGCTGGCTTCGTGGACGCAAATGCCGGATTCTACCAGGTCGCCGATCTCGGGCTCGGACTCGGACTCGGCCTCGGGAGCGGTATCACCGAGTCTGCGGTATTTCTCCTGGCGAACTTGCTGTTTTGGACCGGGTGGGTGAACATCAATCTCGCTATCTTCAATTGTATCCCCGCGTTCCCGCTGGACGGCGGCCGGATCCTCAGGACGACTACTGAGGCTATC
>KI543230.1:25062-42779 GCA_000496235.1 uncultured archaeon A07HR60 | reverse complement strand
GTGCTAATGGCCACGGCTGAGAGGCGGACACGGTGTGGGCTGGGCTGACTGAATATGTGCCGTTCTCGTACCGACAACTCACAACGAATTATAAGCCTGAGAGATAAGTTGCCGTATGGTCACCGCACCCGAGACAGACGAAGGCTGGTATGTGTTACACGACTTTCGCACCGTCGACTGGGACGAGTGGCGGGGAGCGCCACGACAGGAACGTGACCGGGCTATCGAAGAAGGCACCGCGTTCCTCCAGCGCGCCGAGGCAGTCGAAGACGCTGACGCCGGCGAGTCGGGGCTGTTCTCCGTGCTTGGACACAAAGCCGATTTGCTCGTCATCCACTTCCGCCCGACGCTCGATGAAATTTCCGCGCTGGAGCGGCAGTTCGAAACCACCGCACTCGGCGGGTTCACTGACCGAGCGAGTTCGTATCTGTCGGTGACGGAAGTATCCGATTACGTCTCTGATGAGTACTTCGCCAGCGACGGTGATCCGGACGCTGGTATCACCCAGTACATCGAGGGGAAATTGTACCCTGAGATCCCCAACGCAGAGTACGCGTGTTTTTACCCGATGGATCGCCGCCGCGGTCCGGAGTACAACTGGTATGATCTCTCGTACGAAGACCGGGCAGACCTACTGTCCGCGCACGGAGAAATCGGCAAATCCTACGCTGGCGACATCAAGCAGGTGATTGCCTCGTCGGTCGGCTTTGACGACCACGAGTGGGGCGTGACGCTATTTGGTGCCGACCCGACCCACATCAAAGATATCGTCTACGAGATGCGGTTCGACGAGGCCTCGTCACGCTACGGTGAGTTTGGTGACTTCTACATGGGCCGACGGTTCCCCCCGACAGATCTTGGCGCGTACCTCGCCGGCGATGCTGTTCCGACTGTGGAACAGGAACACGAACAGGAAGCGGCAGTGGAACCGGGAGTCGAGGACCCAGCGCAGACGGCTTCCCCGTCTTCCGGCGAGCGTCCGCCCCAGGCTGGCGCAGCGGCCCGAGGCGCCGAGGCGACCGCTGACGGTGACTCAGCAGAGGGTAGCAGTCAGGTCCACGGGGCAGATGCAGAATCGGATCCCGAAGGCGCCGGGTCGATCCGAGGAGATCTTCAGGATCTCGATATTTATGCCGGTCAACCACACGGTGAAGATGTCTACGCGACGGTGTTATACTCAGAGGCAGACCCCGATGCCCTGTTTGAGGAAGTCGACGGACTACGCTCGAACTTCGACCACTACGGCACCCACGTGAAAACGGCTGTCTACAGCGCTCGCAATCGCGCGCGAGCGGCTGTCGTGTCCGTCTGGGACACTAGTGACGCCGCTGAGACGGCCGCTGGGTTCCTCTCGGAGCTGCCCGGCACTGTCGAACGGGCCGGCGAGGAATCTGGCTTTGGCACGATGGGGATGTTTTACAGCATCAAACCCGAGTACCACGACGAATTCATGAGCACGTTCGACGACGTGGGCGAGATTCTAGAGGGGATGGACGGACACATGGAAACCGATCTCATGATCAACCGGGAAGACGAAAATGACACCTTCATTTCTTCACAGTGGCAATCCCGTGAGAACGCAATGGGCTTTTTCAGGTCTGAAGAGTTCTCCGAGGCTGTCGAATGGGGCCGGGATGTCCTGACAGACCGCCCGCGACACGTCTTCCTCGCCTGAGACGATTCCAGCGGCTGTCTCTGGCATTCGAATTCACGGGTTCACCGGCGGCGGTCTCGGCGGCTGCTTCTGGTACTTGATTGCGAGTCTTTGCCGCTCGAACAGAGCGTGTCAACGCGTTCGCGATCGTCTTATCTCAGCGTTCGAGTGGCTGGATTGGTTTTGCCCTTGCTCTCGCTTTCACCCTGCTCAGCCTCTCGGTCAGTCGTCACGGAGAGCAGACTTTGCGTCACCGTCTCGAGTCGGGTCGACGGCTCGCAGACTCGGATCTCGACTGGCGACGAAGGCTGCAAAGACCCAGAAGCCGATCTCGAGGAAAAACGCGGGTGACCCGATATACCCGAGGAAGAACTCGACCGGTGGGAGGCTGATCACTGGTGTGTGTTCGACGACCGGCCATAACAGAAACTGGACGTCGGCTGGCCGTCCATTGATGATGATCTGACCGGCATCCATCGCCAAATGGATCACCCACCCAACCCATACTGCGGCCCCTCGCGCCCCCGTTCTCAGCGCCAGCGCCAACACCACCACTGCCAGTGCCGAATGTGCCACTGTGTGAAACAATTCTGTCACCCCGGCAAGAGCCAGCGGCTTGTCGATCGCGTCCGGAAGCACCGTCCCGAAGATCACCCACCAAACCGGCCGGTTCGTCCCCCGAGCCATCACGTATCCAGCGACGAGATGGGTCGGAAACAGCATTGCACAACCGTAGCCGCTTGCCGGGTTTGGTGGTTTCGGTGGCTCTCGCGAGACAGCCGCTCTGTCGGTCGCGAGCAGAGGCTGAACAGTTCAGGTGCTCTGAGACTACCGTCGGTGACCGATCACCGGAGCGGAAGTAATAGGTCAGCCAAATACCGGACTTTCGTGCTGCGATTTCCACCGGAAGACGGTGGTCCTACTGGCCTCACCCAGAGTTTGGAAGCCGGTCGACATGTTTCTGTGTGTACGTCTCCACAGACTGGACGAGGCGAATGGCTCAGCCCCGAGCGCTGGCAGGTCACCCTATCATCTAGTGTCGAGTAGCCAAGAGAGTGTGCCGTATCGAATGGCAGATGAACGGTAATTTCATGCCGGTGAACCGCCGCCGCCGCCACCGCATCCTCGATCAGTACGTCGCGGCTCCGATATCCAGGCCTGCCGCTTGGATGTCGTCGCCACCGACCGACGAGCGCAGCGCGTCCATTCCATCGGAGCGATCGATCCCGAAGTTGTCGTCGACCAATTGTTGGACCCGCTCGTATTCGCCGGCGGAAAGTGGAGGCACCGCAGTCGCACTGGTCCATTCGGCAATATCTGTCGCGTCACGGAAGGTGGGCGTGACAGAGGCGACCTCGTCGTGGTGCAACAGCCAGGCGATTGCCGCCTGTCCCATCGTTCGGGCGCCGTCCCGCTCGAGGAATCGGAGGGAGTCGACCTTCTCCCACCCGGTCTCGTACCACTCTGTGGGCCGGTGTGAGCGGTGATCGCCTGCCGCCAGTTCTGTGTCGGGAGTTACCTGCTCGTTGAGCAGCCCCGACGAGTGTGGGACTCGTGCGAGGACCGACGTTTCCGTGTCACTTGCTCGGACTGCATCGACGAAATGGCGGCCAGGTGTCTGTTCGAAGATATTGAACACAGTCTGGACCGCGTCGAAGACATCGTATTCGACGGCTGCCTCGCCCTCGGCAAGCCACCCGATTGAAGGGCCGAGAGCCCACCCGAGCGCATCGACACGCCCCTCGTCGCGGAACGAGCGCAACGTGTCCACTACCTCTGGTGTTATCTCCTTGACGTTGACGTTGTGCAGCTGGAGGAAGTCAACGGAATCAACACCCAGTCGCTCTAGCGAGCGGTCGAACGCCTTCTGGAGGTACTGCTCGTCGAGTTCTTTCGGAAGTTCACCGTGTCCAGCCTGTGGGTTGTTGTAAAAGTCGTAGCCAATTTTCGTCCCGATCGTGACCTCGTCGCGCACCTCGCGCAGCGCCTCGCCAACGATCTCCTCGCTGTCACCGTGCCCGTACACGTCACCTGTGTCAAAGTACGTAATCCCGTGGTCGACTGCGTCTTGCACCATCTCGATGGCGTCATCTCGTGACCGGTCGCCCCACCAGTCTGTGCCGACCACCCAGGCGCCGAATCCCACCTCTGACACTTCTACTCCCGAGTCTCCGAGTTCGCGGTATTGCATAGATATACGCTGAGTCTGCTCGTATAAATACGAGACGAACCATGCCGCTTGAACGCGTCTGACAGCCCCGCAAATTCCGCTCGCGCACTATGCTGTTTCCGTCGGCCGCTGAGTCGGCGCGGCTGACGGTATGGCGGGCCAGCGGGCAAAGACCCGAACCCATTTGAAGAGGCACGCGAATTTTCTAGGACATGACGAAGCGAGACGTGTCGCTGCCGGAAGATGCGGGAGAGGTCGTTCATGGGTTCATTCGCGAGGTGGACGACCGACTCCGCTCGGCAGAGGACACCTGCGAGGTGGTCCGGGAGGTACTCGCCGACCTCCACGGGGACCGCGACGCGTGGGAGCGCTGGCAGCGTGGCGGGAACGTCGCGCGGGCCGAGCGAGTCCGTCTCCAGGGGTATGACCCATGTAACACCACCCTTGAGTCGGAGTATTACGCGGAGGTTGAAACCCAAGATGCCGAATTTCAGCACTCGAAACATCTTCAGTGGCTGTGGCGGCAGTTTGATGCCACACCAATGGCCGACAACGTGGCGTTCGCTCTGAAGTTTCGAGAAATGTTGGCCAAACACCTGTTTGCTGACGCCGGCGACAATCTGCGGCTGTTCAAAGGAATCACGATGACCTACGGGCACAACATCGAAATGGGTGATAACGTGGTCATCCACGACGATGTCCACTGGACGACCGTGGCCGGCTCAGTATCGGTGACCGAGTGTCGATCAGCGACAGTGCGCATGTGTACTCACACGATCACGATATCGTCGACCAGACTGTCGTTCGAAACTATCACACGGTGATCGACGACGATACACGGATCACGTACGACGCGATGGTGCAGTCAGGCTCGAAAGTCGGGCACAACTCGGTGGTCGGGGCTCGGGCAATCGTCCAGGGAGATGTCCCCGCTCACCACGTCGTCGTCGGAAAGCCCGCCAAGAGCGTGAAATCAAACCTGGCTGGGAGTCGACAGCTACCCCGATTGCTGACGGCAAACTCGAGAATCATAAAGAAGACCGCCGTATTGAGTATGATCTCGGTGACGATATCGACAGATTCGACGAGTTTGACCGGAACCTCTCTCCTCCCGATGCAGAGTGAGTCTTGCTCGTGGCTGATTCCGGTCTCCGACTGGACCCAGCGACGCCGTTCTCTAGGTTTGCTATCGGCCACGCTCTCACTCCGTCCGCCAGGGTCGCTCTCGACACCGGCATCGTTCACGGCCGCACCGTCGTTGGTGCGTCTGGGTGAGGAGGCGTTCCGCTGCCGGGGTGCAGTCCCAGTCTCACCCACACACCCACGAGGGCCCTGCAGTCGCGACGCCACACACAATTGTGACCCGACCCACAGACGGGGGAAACTGCATGCCACGTGCCGTCGCTGTTAACGTTGCTGCGAACACGAACGAGCCGGGGTTTCGAGGGCCCGTTTATCCTGATGGGTCGTTCGCGTTCGTCCCGATCCCTGAAGCAAAACCGACCCGCCCGCCCGCAGAGACGGCTCACGACCAGCCGGTCCCAGTGTATGGCGACCTCGAGTTACCGTTCGCCATTCCAGACGCTATCGCTGCCACGCCGGTTCACAGTGACCCGGAGTTTCACGGCGTTCACGGCGCAACAGCGACGACATACGGTGACCCGTACGGAGTGAAAGCCGGGCCAATCGCGGAGTTGCAACCCGGCGACTCACTGTACTTTTACGCGACACTCACACTGCGGCCCACAGATTGGCGGGGGCCGGGTGACGACCGGATCGGGGCCGCGTCGAGAGACTCCGGCGAAAATGCAGCGGCGGAAGTGGCCGACGCTGATCTGGCTCCGGAGTGGGGGGCGTATCTTATCGGTGAGATGCGTGTCGCTGAGCTGATAGAGCCCGATCATAGAAAGGAAGTCCCCGCGCAGTTGCAGACGAATGCTCACCTGCACCGTGAGACGTTCGACGCCCGGGTCCTGGTGCGCGGCTCCCAGCCGGAATCCGGACTGCTCGACCGCGTCGTCTCGCTGTCCACACCAGACCAGGGCAGCGATGCGAACCATCTCGTGACAGAGCTTTCGAGTGACTCCGGGAAAGGGCCCTGGTGGCGACGACCGATGAAATTCGACGAGTCGGCGACCGCCGAGTTACGCTCCCGAACTGGGTGACCAACAGATGCTCAGCCAGTCTGTCACCAACCAGGCTGTGACGGCTCTCTCGATTCGTGAATCGCCATCGACGGCTCCGTAACTCGTTATACGCGAATCTGGCCGCTTTTGAACCTTGGAACCGTAATATGGCTATGGGATACGCGTGCCCAGTATGTGAGATACCACAGCAGGACGCGGAACATCTCGCACATCATCTGGCGTTCACCGCCATGCTTCACGGCGATTCTCACGAAACGTGGCTAGACGAGCATACACCCGGCTGGGAGACTGCCGAACCGGTCTCGCTGGGTGAAGAAATCGCTGAGGACGTGGCTGAAGCCGAGTACAAACAGGTGTTTGAGGACACGTCCCAGTCCCACAATCACGCACACGAGGGTGATGCAGACCACCCCGGACGGCCATTTGACGGGGCAACGCCACCGAGCCAGGAAAGTCGGCCTGCCAGTAATCGCGGTGTCAGCGCAGAAACCAGCGCCGTCCTCGAGGAAGCACGCGAGTTGACTCGCCAAATGCTCGCGGATGACGAAGCCGACGGTGAAGACGAAACTGAGGCTGGAGCAGCGGAGTCAGATGCTGACAGCTCCGACGACCACGCGTAACGGACCATCCTGTCGGCTGCTTGCCGCCAGCGTGATGACTCTCCGAATCGAGATTCACGCGGCTGGAACGACTGGCACCGGCACGGGCACGGACACAGGATCAGGATGAGTGGAGCCGGTAACATTTCCGATCGCGGCGACGATGAACGACCAGAAATCATGCACACAGAGGGAATATTCGCGCCAGACAGTATCGAGTCGGCTCGCGAGCGATTCGAGGATATTGGGCCGACGGCACAGGTGGTTGTCAAAGAGACGGCGAAGGCGATGGATCTTGATGCGGCAGAATACGACGACCGAGTTACGTCCGAGACGATCGAGACGGCTCGGGAGGTACTATTCGCGTCGTTGCTGGAAGCTCACGCGGCACCTCGCAAGGAGTTCGAGGCCTGGCTGGCAGATCACGGCTACGACTCCGAGGGAGATGTCGAACTCATCGGCAGCGGGAACGTCGATCACGTGGCCTGGCACGTCTCGCCGGACGGCCCAGTCATCGCGACGACCTACCAGAACAAACGCGAGGCAGCAATCGGAACACTCCGGCGGCAGGTTTTCGGACGGGTGTACCGTGACCATGTCGGCTGAGACTGCTACACAGAACGAGGGCCCGTCTTGTCGCCCCAGTGTGACCAGCCAGCACGACACTGCGCCACCAGCCGGCAGAGTCTTTGAGAGACGGCGATAACAGCAACTTTATCACTCGCACAGGGTGAATTCTGAGTAAGATTGCTCCGAGGAGGTCTATGGTGACGACACACAACACGCAACCGGAGGTGAACATCGGACTGGTCGGACACGTCGACCACGGGAAGACGACTCTCGTGCAGGCGCTGTCCGGCTCGTGGACTGACCAGCACAGCGAGGAGATGAAGCGAGGAATCTCTATCAGGCTGGGATACGCCGACTCCACGTTCAGGGAATGTCCCGGCGTTGAGGGGCCCGAACAGTTCACTGTCGACGAGGAGTGCCCCGACGGCTCGGATAGCGAGCCGTTACGGACTGTTTCGTTCGTCGACGCCCCGGGCACGAGACGCTGATGGCGACGATGCTGTCGGGCTCCATCATGGATGGCGCAGTGTTGGTCGTTTCCGCTACCGAAGAGGTCCCGCAAGCACAGACAGAAGAACACCTGATGGCGTTAGATATCATCGGGATCGAGAATATTGTGATCGCCCAGAACAAGGTGGATCTGGTCGACCGGGACCGCGCGGTGGCCAATTACGACCAGATCAAGACGTTCACCGAGGGAACTGTTGCAGAAGATGCGCCGATTATCCCGGTCAGCGCACAACAAGAAGTAAACCTGGATCTACTCATCCAGGCAATCGAGACGGAAATCCCCACCCCCGAGACTGACCCAGACGAGGCCGCGCAGATGTTTGCAGCTCGGTCGTTCGATATCAATCGGCCCGGGGCCACGTACGACGAACTGTCGGGCGGTGTCGTCGGAGGCTCGCTCGTGCAGGGGACCCTCTCTATGGGCGATGAACTCGAGTTGCGACCCGGCCACCAGGTCGATGAAGGCGGCCAGACCGAGTGGCGCCCGCTGGAAACTGAGGTGCGTTCGCTCCAGTCCGGCGGTGGCGATGTCGACGAAGCCACCCCTGGTGGGCTGGTGGGAGTGGGAACCGGATTGGACCCTAGTCTGGCGAAAGGCGACGCGTTAGCAGGCCAAGTCGCTGGTGACCCTGGGACGCTCCCGCCGACGCGCAACGGCTTCGAGATGGGGGTTGAACTGCTGGACCGAGTCGTGGGCGAAGGTGAGGTCGAACAGATCTCCACTGGTGAGCCACTGATGCTGACCGTCGGCACGGCGACAACGGTCGGATCAGTCACGAGCGCCCGCGAGGGAGAGTGTGAAGTCCAACTGAAACGCCCCGTGTGTGCGGCCGAAGGGGCGAAAACTGCGATCAATCGTCGAATCGGAGCGCGATGGCGACTGATCGGTGTGGGCACACTCAAGTGAGCGCGAGTAATTTCGACAGTATGGACGGCACCCAATCGGCCACCGCGCCGGTGGCAGCACTGGACGCGAGCGCACTGATGACGCCGCTCCAGGCAGATATCCGTCTGTTCGAGGAAATTGACCGGGTAGTGGGTGCCTGCGAACTGGTGGTTCCTGAGTCGGTCCGGTCGGAACTGGACGGACTCGCCACCGGTGCTGGGCGTGAGGCGACGGCTGCGTCGGTGGCGGCGGACCTCGCCGAGCGCGCTCAAGAAGTTACCACGAAGGAATCGTACGCCGACGACGCCCTCGTCGCACTTGCCCGGCGAGGAAAAACCGATTACGTAGTCACGGTCGATGGGCCACTTCAGCAACGAGTGCTGGAGCAGGACGTTCCAGTAATCGGTTTAAGCGGGCAGAACACACTGGGAGTAACGGAGCCATAGCGTATGTATAAGCGAGTTCGACTCACCGACACTGTAGAGGTGCCCCCGCGGCACCTGGCTGACGTCTCGGAGCAGCGGGTGAAAGCCCTGCTCCAAGACAAGCTGGAGGGACGTATGGATGAGGAAGTCGGAAGCGTGGTGAGCGTGATCGATGTTCACGACATCGGCGACGGGGCAGTCGTGCCCGGTGAGCCGGGCGTGTTCTATGAGGCGGAATTCGACGCGCTCACTTTCGACCCGACAATGCAGGAGGTGGTCGATGGGACGGTCGTGGAGACGGTGGAGTTCGGCGCCTTCGTCGGGATCGGTCCTGTAGACGGACTGTTACACGTCTCGCAGATCACCGACGAGTATCTCACCTTCGACGCAAAAAACCAGCAGTTGGCATCTGCCGACTCCGACAGGTCACTAGGTGTAGAAGACGCCGTGCGGACGCGGATCGTCACTAAGAGCATTGACGAGCGGAATCCGCGCGACTCCAAGATCGGGCTGACGGCCAAACAGCCCGCCCTCGGAAAACACGAGTGGCTCGAGGTAGAGCGCCGCCGGCGGGAACAGGACACCGAAGCGCCGGCAGAGGGTGACTAATGGCTGAAGACCGCCTGGCCTGCCGCGAGTGTCACCACGTCAATCACGAGAACGCTCAAAGCTGTGATCTGTGTGGCTCCTCTTCGCTCACGGAAGACTGGGCGGGGTACGTGATTATCTCACATCCAGATCAGAGCGAAGTGGCCGACGAGATGAACGTCACTGATCCAGGGTCGTACGCGCTCAAAGTCCGATAACGATCGGTGGTCCCGTCGTGATCCGACTTCCAGACCGGCTTCGCGAATCCGTTAGCGAGCCGCAGGGCTGCGTGTACACCGAAACCGACCACCTTCTCGCGGCTGTCGAGACGACCGGTGACTCGGGCCCCGCGGATGCTGACTCGTCTCCCTCCCAGTCCGGGTCAGGACCTGACTCTGATACTGCAGTCACCTCTGCAACAAAATCTGACGGCCCATCGGGCGGAGAGCCCGTACTCGTTACTGTCGGCGACATTGTGACGTATCACGTGCTCGAGGCGGGCGTGACACCGGATGTAGCGGTGACGGACGGCCGAACGGAACGCGAAGACGTGGCTCCGAGGGTCGCAGCCAGACTGCAGGAGCCGGACAGCACACGTGTCCCGGTGGAGAGTCCGCCAGCGGAACTGTCTCGGGAGCTGTTGGTCGCGCTCCGCGATGGGATTCGTGCCGATAATTCAACGATAATCGAGGTAGACGGCGAAGAAGACCTCGCGGCAGTCCCCGCCCAGTTAATCTCTCCACCCGGCTCCAGTGTCGTGTACGGGCAGCCAGGCGAGGGTATGGTGCACGTTGGTGTCGACGAATCGACGGCCGAGCGGGCGCGCGACCTATTGTCAGAATTTGACGGAGATACCGAGGCCGCACTGGCGGTATTGGACTCGTGAGTGAGACGTTGGGTCTGGCACCGTCGCTATCAAATGGCCACTGTAAGAGGCCTCGCGGTCACTCGTCGCCCTGAGAGAAACGGTCTCGACGCGAGAGACGCGTTTGTGCAGTGTCTTTAGAGGAGAAGTCCGGTGCGTGACCCCGTGGCGGGCGGACAAACCTGTCGTCTCCACACGAACTTGGAGCGCCGAGCAGAGTGGGAACGCGCTACCAACGGCGAAAACAGTTGAGCCGCGGCCCGAGCGCCCCGATGTTCGCAATCCTTTTGAGGGTTTCACCGGGAGTTACAATAACTAATCATGGAACTGACGATCATCGCAGAAGACGACAACCCCATGTTGCACAGGACTGACGTTCGTTTCGAGATCGAACACGACGACGCCACTCCAACCCGACTCTCGGTGCGGGATTCACTGGCGGCCACACTAGACAAAGACTCCGACGAAGTCCTGATCCACGAGTTGGATACCACATTCGGGATGCGAAAGACGATCGGGTACGCGAAAGTGTACGACGATCCCAGCTTTGCAACTGACGTCGAGCAGGACCACATGCTCGAGCGTAACAAAATCGGCGGTGACGAGGCCGACACCGAAGAGGCCTGATCGCGGTCGGATGCGCGTTCTCGGGATCGAAGGCACCGCGTGGGCCGCCAGCGCGGCCGTCCACGACACCGAGGCGATCACCCATACCGATACGGACACCGCCGACACTGACGCTACTGTGTCCGCTCACACCGACGCTCACGCGACATTTATCGAGTCTAATCCGTATGAGCCCGATAGCGGCGGGATTCACCCGCGTGAAGCGGCCGAACATATGGCCGAGGCTCTCCCCGGTGTGATCGAGACGGTTCTCGAACGGGCTACCGATAGATACGGAGCAGATCCGATCGACGCCGTCGCGTTCTCCCGTGGCCCTGGGCTTGGCCCGTGTCTCCGGATTGCTGGAACGGCCGCCCGCGCGCTCTCGGGATCACTCGATGTCCCCCTCGTCGGAGTCAACCACATGCTCGGCCATCTGGAAGTCGGTCGGCACACGTCTGGCTTCACCCAGCCGGTCTGTCTGAACGCCTCTGGTGCGAATGCGCATCTGCTGGGCTATCGTGACGGCCGATACCGCGTGCTTGGGGAGACGATGGACACTGGCGTGGGAAACGCTATCGACAAATTCACGCGCCATCTGGGCTGGTCCCATCCTGGTGGGCCGAAAGTCGAGGCTGCTGCTACAGACGGTGACTACGTCGAACTCCCGTACGTTGTCAAGGGAATGGATTTTTCATTTGCCGGGATCACGTCAGCGGCAGTCGATGCGTACGAGAACGGCGCGGCAGTCGAAGATGTCTGTTTTCCCTTCAAGAACATCTCTTCGCGATGCTGACAGAAGTGGCAGAGCGCGCGCTCTCACTGACGGGAGCGACCGAACTACTGTTGGGTGGCGGTGTCGGCCAAAACGACCGGTTACGCGAAATGCTGGGAGAGATGTGTGACAACCGCGGCGCGGAGTTTCACGCGCCACCGCCGCGATTCCTCCGAGATAATGCTGGGATGATCGCGCTCTTGGGAGCGAAGATGGCCGCAGCGGGTGATACAATCGAGATAGCTGACTCCACTGTCGATCCGAATTTCCGCCCCGACCAAGTGCCCGTCTCCTGGCGAGATCGCCCCGACTTCGGCGGCAATCGGCCGCCCGACACTCAGGGTGTGTACGCGATGGGCGACGCTGCGACTCGCCGGGGCGCAGAAGCGACGGTCGAGTTCAGCGACGAGGCCGTCGTGAAACGCCGTCTCCCGAAACCGTATCGATACGCCGACCTGGACGAGCGACTCCGCCGGGATCGCACGGTGAAAGAGGCCCGACTGACGAAGGCTGCCCGCCAGGCCGGAGTTCCAACCCCGCTGGTGCAGGACGTAGACGTGGCTAACGCGACGCTCACCTTGCAACGAGTCGGCTCTACCGACCTCGCAGGGGCACTCACGCCAGCGCGGGCGCGGTTCGTGGGACGTGCACTCGCGAGGATCCACGGTGCGGGCTTCGTCCACGGGGATCCGACCACGCGAAACGTGCGAGTCGAGACGCCTCAAGCGGCGAGCGTAAACGACACCCCGAATTCTCCGTCTGGAGTCGGTGGGTCTGGTGACTCTGACGGTGCGAGTGCCGCCGGCCCCGACGACGGGAGTCAGATGTTTCTCATCGACTTCGGTCTCGGCTATCACACCGACCACGTCGAGGACCACGCGATGGATCTCCACGTGTTCAAAGGCTCGGTGGTTGCGACGACGGACGACCCGGCCGCCCCGATCGATGCGTTCGAATCTGGCTACCGGGCGACGGGTGATGCGGCCGTCTTCGACCGGCTTCAGGATATCGAAGACCGCGGTAGATACCAGTAATGAGTCGCCCTGCCCGCGACAGACCACCGAGGTCCGCTGGCTCACAGTGGCGCCTTGTATTTTATATAAGCCGCTGTTCTAACAGAGAGTCATGGCAGATAAACCCAATTCTGGTCAGATATTCGGGGTTCCGTACAACTTCGAGCGGCCAAGCATCGGTCGTCTTCTCTCGTCGTACTGGCAGCCAGACGAGGGGATGCTCGTCAAGAAGCCATTCGGGATCGGGTACACCCTGAATCTGGCCGACTGGCGGTCTTGGGCCGTCCTCGCCGTGGCAGGTGGACTCTACTGGTACGGTGGCGATACTGGCACCGAAGACAGTGATACGGCCGCCGATGACCCCGAGCCAGTGGAAGTCGTCGTCGACGACTGACCACTCAAACGGCTCTTTGTTCTTCTGAAATACCTATTTGCGCGGAGATGAGACCAACAGCTATGGATAGGCGATCCCTCCTCATGACCCTCGCACTGGGGTCGATTGCAGGCTGTGTCGGCTCCCGGCAGTCACCTGGGCAGTCAGACGCAGGCTCAGACACAGACACAGACGCTACGGCCGACGAGACGGACCACTCCGCGTCGACTGACCCACTAGCAGGCCAACCTCACACCGAACTCTCTGTCGGCGACCGGAGCGGCGTTCAATTTCCGGACACTCATCAGCCGATCGCATATCGGTTCCTCAACAATGGAGAGGCGCGGCCGATCCGGATCGTCGCCACCACCGGTGGGACGGCCTCGATCGACGAGACGATTCAGCTGCCGGCAGGTGAGTACGCGATCGTTCGATTCGACCGGCCGGCCGAATACGACGTACAGGTGGGTGTCGACGGGGGTGACCCAGTCGACATTCGACAGATATCAGCAGACGAGTTCTCCTGTGCCCAGAGCACGGGAACCGTCACCGTCGCGAGTGACGGGAGTGTCGATGCTGAGTTCGAGACGGCCACCACAGACTGCCCGTCAGCGCGCGTCACTGACACCAGATTCGAGATGGGTGCAGGCGAGTGCGGGACGACTAACACTGCGACAGTCTCGGCCGCCGACGGCGTAATCGGTGTGACCGGCCGGATCAGCGCACCTCAGCCCTGTTATCAGGTCAGTCTGGAATCGGTTCGCTACGACTCTGCAGACGAGACGCTGTTCGTTATCGTTGCGACCGACGAACCCGCGGATGGAGTCTGTGTTAGCTGTCTCGGTGAAATCCCGTACGAGGCACAGATCGAACTAGACAACGATTACCCACGCACGGTGTCGATCCAGCACCGGCTGGCTGATGGCCAACTCACCGATGTCGCCCGGACTGCAGTCACTTCTCGATAAAACGTCGATAGCCAGGACGCCCGTTGACCGGCGTGAGCCTGCTGTTTCACTGGCCTGTGTGGGGGCTCTGGCTCGCTCTATGTCGCGTACTCCTCGAGACCGGGTCGCTGCAGAGGGGCTTGCCGGACGGTCTTCGCTTATCGACCGAACTGGATGTCGTCAGCGGGGCTGGTTTCTCCGAACAGCCAATCGGTGTGTTCGACGGCGTACTCGCGGTGGTCTGGGTCGATGAACCCGAGTGCGTCTTCGACAACAATTGGTCGGAAGTCGCGAAGTCCGGCACCGCTGGCAGTGTGCAACACACAGACGTTTGCGAGTGTGCCACAGATGACGAGATCGCCCAATCCGCGAGCCGTCAACCAGCCGTCCAGCTCTGTCTGGTGGAACGCATTGTAGGTGTGTTTTTCGACGACGTGGTCTTCGTCACGGACATCGAGATCGTCGACAATCTCGGCGCCCCACGATCCCTCCACTACATGCTCTCCCCACCGGTCGAATTCGTCATAATAGTGGGCGCCGTCGAACTGTCCAGGCGGGTGAACGTCACGAGTGTACACGACCTGCATTCCCGTGTCGCGTGCCCGGTCAATCAGCGGCACCACGTCGGTAATCGCCGCTTCACTGTCAGGTGCGTACAGACCACCATCGGGGTGACAGAATCCGTTTTGCATGTCCACCACAATCAGAGCTGCCGAATCAGCGTCTATGTGCATACATGCATATGTGGAGCCGAGACTCCTAAATCGACCGTCTGTGGCTCTTGCTCGGTAGCTTCGGCAATTCGTCTGAGACTACTCGACGGGGTCAACAGGAACTGCATATTGCTGCTTTCTAATAAGGTCCGAATATGATGTGAGACCGGTGGTACCCCCGGACAATTTGACCGCTGGTGGACTCGAGATCACCACTACCTGGCAAATTACTTAGGTTCCCATACTAAATCATATCTATGCGAGGCTTTCTCAGGGTAGCAGTCGCTGCTCTCTTCTTAATTTCTATCGCTGGGCTCGCGGTCGTCGGTGTAGCAACGGTCATCGAATCAACTCCACAGGTTCCGACTACTGAGGCTGGTGAGACTACTGAGGCTGGTGACACCACTGAGGCTGGTGACACCACTCAGGCGACTACTGAGACTGGTGACACCACTCAGGTGTCGACCGAGCAGGCCGGGGTCTGGAACGGAACGACTCACGATGCAGAACTCGAGATCGACCAGTCTGACGGGCTCTCACAGACGGAGCTTACGCAGGTCGTTGACCGGGCGATGGCGCGTGTCGAATACGTTCGAGAACGGCCGTTCGAAGAGCGTGTTCCAGTCGAAACGATAACACGCGCAGAATACACTGAGCGCACCTCCGGGAGCGGAAGCGAGAGCGACGCCCAGGCTCAGTACAATCGCTGGAACGACCAGGTGTGGAAGGCACTATTCGTCGTGGGCGAGGACGGGTCGTCTGCGGACGCAATCGGCGCCACGTTCGGTAGCGCGGTTGGAGGCTTTTACTCACCGAGTCAAGACCGAATCGTCCTCGTGGTGTCAGAGGGGGAGGCCCTACAGATCAGTGAGGCAACGCTCGTTCACGAATTAAATCACGCGATGCAAGATCAGTACCACGATCTCACTGCCTCACAACTGAGCGGCCGGACCCAAGACGCCGATCTCGCGGTTGACGGGCTCGTTGAGGGTGAGGCGAATTACGTTGAAGATCGCTTTGACAAACGCTGTGGAGCCGAGTGGGAGTGTCTTAGTGAGCCGAGTAGCGATGATTCAACACCAAGCAACCTAAACTTTGGAATTTTGCAGACCCTGCTGCAACCGTATCAGGACGGGCCGGTGTTCATCGATCAGGTGGTTCGAAAGCAGGGCTGGCAGGCGGTCGATCAGTTGTTCGAGAATCCGCCAGAAACCACCTCACAAATCATCCACCGGGATCTGGACCGGGAGTCTCGACAGCTCAGATTCCAAGACACTGCCGAGGCCGGCTGGGAGACATACCCGAGTCAAGGAGTCGAAGGTGCTGACTCCGTCGGTGAGGCGTCGATATATGTGATGTTCTGGTATCAGGCCTACCAGTATGGGGCGACGACACTGGCCGAGAGCCCACAGGCAGCCGTCCAGAATCACGTCGTCCGACCCGGCTCTTTCGAGCGGGAGTATTATGACGAACTCGGCTACGATGTCGCGTACAATTACGACCACCCGGCGACTGACGGTTACTCGAACGACAAGCTGTATCCATACCGAAACACCGAGGGCGAAACTACGAGAGACGGCTATGTGTGGGTGACCGAGTGGCAGACCGAACAAGATGCTGAAGAATTCGTCGACGCGTACGAGGCCATGCTAGCAGCACACTCGGGAACAGCACTTGACTCCGGAGTCGTCGGTGTCGCGGACGGCCCATTCCGGGGAGCCTATGGTGTCGACCAGAATGGATCGACTGTCACCATCGCGCATGCATCTGAACCAGCCGGTGTCTTCGAATTGCGGCCCGAAATACAGCCCGAAACGGCCGTTACCGGCTCGGAATCCTCGGAATCGGAAAACACGACCAACTCTATCACGGCTGAAACCCTGGTCACACAGAATCCATCGAACAATCTCTATTCAGCGATCAGACGCCCGGCTTCAACGTGACCGGTGTCGAACTGACAATACTTGTCTCCGCGCCGACCACATGGTGGTGACACTCCTCATGGTAAGGACCCATGGATATGTCACTGTAGTCTTAACGCACCACTCCGTCTCTGACGGGCCCCGTCCCGTGGAACAGCTGGCCCTGGTAGCGGGATTACACTTGTAACCGCCCAGACTAGTGTCGAGACTGCTGTGGCGGCTTACCCGGGCCCCCCGGCTTTTTCTCTGTCCGGCCGTCACATGTCATCTAATGGAGTTCGACATCATCCCCTCCGAGGCCATCGCTGAGGGCCGCGCCACTGACGCGTATTTCCAGCAGACAGAGGCGGCGCTGAGTGCGGCCGACCGAAACCCGACCGTGGTCGGTGAGGTGACGGCCGATCAGTTTCCATCCGGCGAATTTGAACTTCTGGCGGGAGTCAAAGACGCGGCGGCACTCTTGGAAGGACTTCCAATCGATGTCGATGCGATCCCGGCGGGGCGGCTGTTCGACGGCGGCCCGGTAATGCGGATCGAAGGCCCGTACCAGAGTTTCGCGCGATTCGAAACCTCGCTACTCGGGTTTCTCTCACACAGTTCGGGGATGGCGACTGCTGCGTTGCGATGCCGGACGGCTGCACAAGACCGCCAGTTGCTCTCGTTTGGTGCCCGGCACATTCACCCCGCTATCGCCGGCATAGCAGAGCGGGCGGCATTGATCGGCGGATTTGACGGGTTTTCTCATGTGGCGGCAGGTGACCTTCTCGATCGAGAGCCCTCTGGGACGATCCCCCACGCGCTGATGATCTGTTTTGGGCGGACGAATCAGGAGGATGCCTGGCGAGCCTTCGACACGGCCGCTCCGGCCGACGCACCGCGGATCCTTTTGTGTGACACATATGCCGACGAGGTGGGCGAAACCCTCCGTGCAGTCGAGACACTCGGTGACCGGCT
>KI543230.1:13807-25042 GCA_000496235.1 uncultured archaeon A07HR60 | reverse complement strand
TGACTGAGCGCCGCTTCGAACGTATCACCGTATTCGGTGCTGCTGTGGCGGAGACTCACCGTGAGACGCGACGCGACGGCCTGATGGGACATTCGCGGCACAACTCGGCATTTCCAGAGAAGCCACCATCCCAGCGAGCGCCGGACTGACAGTACCGGTCCGTATTATACGCGCCGTCACACTCGGATCCAACTGCTCGTTGTGACTGCCCGTTTCGAGCTTCCAATACAAACGGTTACTCGACAGGCCGCCGTATCTAACTGTCGGAGCCGGTTGGAACAAAGTAGGTTCTGAACCGTCCGACGGAAGTGGCCTGCCCACCCGCAGAATGAGACAGTATCCGGCATGGCAGTCAGAGAACCCACATGTGACAAGCGTGTGTCTGTGCTGACTGCTCACCAGAAACAAGACGCTACCCCTGACCTGACTCCACAGACGCCTGCTGATGTCCCGGTGGCCACAATAACACTGGGACGTCAATCACGGAACGGATCAGAAGAGGGGTACCGGTGGGTTGGCACCGCCAGCAGTCCATCCCACAGAGAGCATAAACACTCATCGGATTCGGACCGGAGACTGTTCGGGTGGATTGGAAACCTGACATTCCCACCGCTCGGGATTCCTCCCGTCTTCAGGCGAATGAGGATGTCAAACAAATGAAGGCCGGATATGATGCGTCGTATTTTGCACCGATTATCTCATCCAAGACTGACGTGACCCCGCGGCGCAGACGAGAGCCAACATAGTTCCGGGTCTCGCTGAAGATTGGCATACTCGCTAGTAAACAACATTCTGACAGCTCTGGGATGGTGAATCAGCAAGACAGGACAGGACAGGACAGGACAGGACATTCAGTACAGGTCTGCCATTGAACGGAGATCCCGACGCGCGAATCTCTGGGGTCTGTCGCGAAGAGGAATTACAGTTCTTTGACCGGGCCGATCGGTTCACGTTCTCGGAAGATCTGCCCTTCAAACAGGGTGACTATCGTGTCGCTGTCTTGCCAGGCAGTTGGCGGGAGTCCTGCTTTCCGACAGGTGCGTGAGAGGAGTTCTGCGCCACTCCAGCCGTTTTCAGTGGCAAACCGAGGGTGGAGCCAGGCGTGTTGCCCGCCAGCCTCGACCGCAACACCGTGAGAACCCAGTTGGAGGTTATCAAGGGGGTTAGGAGTTTGAAGCGTGTCCGTGACAACGCAGACAGAGACGGTGATATCACCGAGTTCTTTCGGCTCGATTTCTGACCCACAGGAATCGCCAGATGCGGCACCGATCGCGGCGTCGACGATAGCGTGGCCAAGCTGGTCATCGCACATATACGCTCCTGCGCAGCCCCGAAGCGGGCGACGTCCCCGGGTAGACTGGAGTCTCACCAGCGCGCCAGTCCTCGCGTAGAAAGCATCTCGCATACTTCCAGGTTCTTCTCGTTGGCCTCGGGAGACGAACGCATCAACCGATTCACGTCCGAGTTCAACCGCCCGGACCCCATCATCGTATGCCAGCCGGGGGGCTTCCGCTTTTGACATACCACTGCTGAGGCACTGAATGAACTTGAAGCCTCGCCTTCCACAGTCAGACACACCCAGAACCCACTGGCTCCGAGGTGAGGCTCCGTGTGTCGAACAGTTTTTCATTCAGGCTCGGCTTTCTTAAGAGGGCAGAGGGAGCCCGACCCCCGTGAGCAGGGGAGGCCGAACTCCGGTCTCGCGGCTCATGAGGAAAGTCCCCCCACCGGCCGAACAGGTGACCGGGTGTAAGCCCGGAGTCGGAGACGGCTGGCTCTGGAACAGAAACGAGACCCCCCATCCCGACCAATGAGGTGTGTGACCCGCCCCGCGAGGGAAGGTAGTTAACCCGCCGATGGGACGCGGTGACCCCGCGAAACGGGTGGGAATGGCTGGAACGGCGAATCCTCACCGGTGCAAGTCCGCGCGACAGGTAGTTCGGCCATGGCGCGGACGCTTAGCCGAATGTCGGGCCGAACAGAAGGGGGCTTACTCCCCTCAGCCCACTTTCACTGCCGCAAGACAACAGCCACTGGCTCGAGTCACCACTGTGGGCTCGCGATACCAGACTCACTCCTCGTTGGTGAGCCAGACAGGGAGGCTGCACTGCGGTGCTCGCCGACGGCGCGAGCAGATCCGCTCAACGGCCGGCGAGTGGCCGTCTGGCGGGCGAACAGACGCGTTTATCCCTCGGGGTCAGTTAGTAATTGTAGAATGATTTTCGAGGACCTTCCAACCACCCCGCGATCAGACGAACTCCTGGATAAAGCCTTCTCCAGGGCCGCGCGGGCTGGCCGAGCGAAAGACGGCCGGGAGGCCCAGGAGTCGATGCTACAGACTGCAGCTAACATTCTCTCGGACAACCTCCAGCAGGTAGCCGGCCGGTGGCCGGATTTCGACCGAGAGGTGGAGCCGTTCTATCTGGAACTCTCGGACGCGATTGTAGACGTGGGAGCGCTGCGAGGCTCGCTGGGGAATCTCTCCTGGGCTGCTCGGACGATCGAGGGGATCCGAGACGAGACTCGCTCCAAAATGCGGACGTGTGAGGTGGATGGAGCGCGAAAACACCGCAAACAGGCATTCGCCCGGATGGCCGACGTGATGGACGAGATCCAAACAGACCTCCGTTCAGTCGGCGACGCGCGTGATGACCTTCGCGATCTCCCCGATATCAACCCCGACGAGCCGGCAATCGTCGCGGCGGGATACCCAAACGTGGGGAAATCATCGTTCGTCAACACCGTGACGCGCGCGTCAAACGAAATCGCCGAGTACCCGTTCACGACGCGAGGGATTCAGATCGGCCATCTGACGCGCGACCGAATCCGGTATCAACTGATCGATACACCCGGCCTCCTGGATCGCCCGGAAGCCCAGCGGAACGATATCGAGCGGCAGGCAGCCTCGGCACTCGAGCATCTGGCCGACTGTGTGCTGTTTTTCGTCGATGCATCCGGGAATTGTGGGTATCCTCTTCCTGTCCAGTTGCAACTCCGTGATCAACTCCAGGACAGATTCGCCCGGCAAGACACCCCACTGATCACCGTCTGCAACAAGAGTGACCAGTCGACTGACGTGGCCGCTGACGTGTACATGAGCGTGACCGAAGACGACAATATCGACGTGACACTCGATATGGCGGTGAACGCCGTCGACTACGAGACGGACCTCCCATCCCGGGATCCGGCCTGAGGCCAAGTCAGATTGCTTCCAAAGGTGATCTGCGCCTCCGGCCGCCGATAGGTGCGGGCGCTGAAAGCTCACCCCGATGTCACTCGGCCTGAGGGCTGCCCGACGACCCGACGACCCAACGACCCGTTAACCCGCGGTGAAATCGGGCCATCTGTCGGTGTGGACGCCCGGTTCGGGTCCCAGTATCGACGTTCTGTCTGTATCGTGACCGTGTCCCGCCCCCTCGAGTGGGGGCTTTCGTCTGTGGGCATCCAGCCAGACTCAGGTCACTCTGTTCGCGATTTCAACACTGATCGATCAGTTTTGCCAGTGATCGTGGTCGGGAGTTCTTCGAGGAATTCCCACTCTCTCGGGTATTCGTATAGTGCCAGTTGCTGTTTGACGTGCGCTTCGAGTTCTGACTCCAGAGATGAGCGGATAGCTGAGCTCTCAACGACGACGAACGCTTTTGGAACTTCCCCGCGCTCCTCGTGTGAAACCCCAACAACCCCAGCGTCTCTCACAGCGGCGTGTGTCGTGAGTGTCTCCTCGATTTCAGTCGGGTCGATCCGATATCCGGCCGAAATGATGATCTCGTCTGAGCGGCCTTTGAACCTGTAATAGCCGTCAGATGTCTTGGCCGCGAGGTCACCCGTCAACAGCCACCCATCTTGCACCTTCTCGGCGGTCCGTTGGGGCTTGTGCAGATAGTTGATGAAACAGACCGGGTCATCCACGTATCGGACAGCGAGTTCGCCAGTTTCGCCATCCTGCACCGGTTCCAGGGTCTCGGTATCGACCACAGCCACCTCGTGTCCAGGTAGTACCCGCCCCATTGATCCTTGCTTGCGTGGACCCAGGGCAGTACAGTCACCGATTAGGACATCCGCCTCCGTCTGTCCATAATTCTCGTGAATCGTCGCACCGAATACCTCGCTCGCCCATGCCACTACGTCCTGATTCAGAGCCTCTCCACCAGTCTCGACGACTCGCACTGCGTCGATATCGTACTGTTCTGCCGGGTCTGAAACGGCTTTCATCTTTCTGAGTGCTGTCGGCGGCACACCAAAGCAGGTGACAGCGTACCGTTCTAGCAGTTCGAACGTCTCTGCCGGGTCGAATGAGCCTCCCGCGTACGCCACGAGAGGGCGCCCATAGAAAAGCGCCGGCACGATGAAATTGAACATCGCGATCCAGGACCACTCGATCGGCGCGTAAAACACATCAGTATCGTTGAGTTCCAAATTGCAAAACGAGCAGGCAAAGTGTGGTAACTGCCCCAGCAACATCTGATGGCCGTGGACGACCCCTTTGGGTTGCCCGGTCGTTCCGCTGGTGTAGATGATCAGGCATGGATCTTCTGGGGCTGTATCGACGGTCTCACGCGCTGGTGAGCAGTCTGCGATGGCTGCGCTGAAATCCAACTCACCAGGTCGTCTCGATTCAACACCTGTCGTCAGAATCGTCGTCACAGAGAGGTCGTCAACGACTGCGCGGACGGTATCGATATTACTCTCGGCGGCAACGCAGGCGTCGATATTTGCGTCGACAAACCGGTATCGGAGTGCTTCTTGACCGAACAACACACTGGTTGGGACCGAGACGGCTCCCAACTTCCAGGCTGCCAGATGTGTGATCAGTGTCTCGGGAATCTGTGGGGCGCTGATTCCGACTTTATCGCCCTCGCCAATCCCGTTTGCGGCCAGGAAATTCGCCAGTTTGTTCACCCGATGTTGTAACTCAGCAAAACTGACCGTCCGCTGGCAGTCGGGTGTCGCAGCAAATATTGCAGTGGTTTCTCGCTCGCTCCACTGGTCCGTGAGCACGCTGGCGAGATTGAAGCGGTCGGGAATCTCCCACTCGAAGGCGCTCTGCAACTGGTCGTAATCGTCCCACGTCTCTCGCTGGAGCCAGTATTGCTCGAGATCACCCGGTGCCATCTTACCAGTTGATTTCCTCTGATGAGTCTGCGTTGGCAAGGTCTCCCAGTACCGCTTCGAAATCGAGTATATCATCGACCGGAAAGGCGCTGTTGAAGCCCTTTTTATTCAGTCGGATGGCCATAGCAGATTTGTTCTCGACGATATCATCGGCCACGGCACGCACTTCAGCGGCAAGTTCCTCGCTTCCGAAAACCCCGTTCACGAGCCCGATCGTCTCTGCTTCGTCGGCTGGCAGATCGCGGCTGGTGTACACGAGTTCACGAGCACGACCGCCGCCGATGAGCAGGGGCAAATACAGTGTGGACGCGTTCGAAATGGGGAGTCCCACCTCGGATTCGGTCATTTTGAACGTGGTATCCTCGGCCGCGTAGCGCAGATCAAATGACAACGTCCACTCGAATCCGCCGCCAATCACGTAGCCGTGAAGTTGGCCGATAACGAGCCCCTCGAACTGTCTGACCGCTCGTGTCATCTCCTGGTACAACTCCGCTTCTTCGTTTTCTTCTTGTGCCTCGTCCAGGTCGGCACCGGCAGTGAACGAGTCACCTGCTGCATCGATGATTAACACATCATACTTCGCCGAATCACTGATTGCGGCTGGAATCGCCCGGAGTAACGCTTTATTCAATGCATTGAGTTTCTCGGGCCGGTTCAGCGTCAGCCGCCCAATCCGCTCTGTTACCTCTGTCTGCACCACGAGATCCGTTGACATGGTAGTAGGCGTTGCCCTACCCTTGCAAGAATCTGTTGAATGTACCGTAAGTAGCCGATGATAGCCGCTCGCGGGGTTTCTACGTGATAGTCGGCTGGACCGTGGCAGCTCCGAGACGATACACACCGCTTCACCTCTCAAGTCCGCAATGGCGAGCGTCGTTGACTTCTTTCTTGCCCGAGGGGCGAGACTCCCTCTGGCTATCCGTCAGCTGCCGCCCAGTCTGATGGTACTGAGACGAACCACTCCCCGAATCAAGCGGCTTCGAGGGGTGAGTTTGGAGTGGATTCGCAGTGTGAAGGCCTGCTGTTCGCCCGTCGATACTCGCTCTGATCGGATGACTCCCAGAGGAGCTCGTCAGGGTAACTGGGGAACTAAATCGAGCGATTCGACTCGGGCGGCTGAGCATCCACACCCACCAACCAACAGGATGACACGGCGATAGACCCGCCCCGGACTGATTTTGGCTGGGAACCCTCCGCTCTCACCGATCTTCAGGGGCGAGCTCCGCGAGTACGGGAATTTCATCGAGTCTGTCAGTCGGCAGCCGATTCCAGTCCACGCCGGCCGGCTGGTCGTACTGTGTGTTCGTCTGGATTGTTCGCTCGGGAGTGACAATCAGATCAAGTGGGACATCGTGTGGCTCGGGCTCGGGCATATCCGCAGAGATCCCCGGCTGCCCGTCCAGCACCTGTCGTTCGTGAACTGTCGTGGCAACTGTCGTCTCCTCGGTGACGGCACCCAACTCTGCGAGCATCCCCCACTCAAGATCGCTGTACCCCTCACCTTTGCCGATTCGTTGCCCGTCTGACCCCACCGCGACACTCCCGGCGACGATCAAATCGACCACAGGGACGTTATCGGGGCCAACTGCCGCGCCGTGAGTGGAGATGCCCGAAACGGTCGTAGCGTCACCGATATCAGCTATCTCGCCGGGTTCAAGCCGAAGAAACGGATCCGCGTCGCGCAGACGTGGTTGTGCGACGAACACTGTAATCTCGTCTCGAAGCGCTTGCCGCCGAACGGGCAACTGTGGGGCGTCGGGATTCGATTTGACCGTGCCGGCTCCCTCCCACGCAGGGCGTTCTGCCAGACGCTCGGCAGCCTCGTCTGCACCCGCGAAATTCGGGATTCGGTCGGTCGGTGGGAACGGGAACCGAGCCACCCCACTGGCCTCGAGATCCTCCCACACTGCCTCGCGAATCGATTGTTTGTCCATACGACACCATTCCTCGCGGGAGTCAAAACGATGCTGACACCGGCCCTCGTCTGCTCGAAACTGGCCAGCCCAACGCCAACAGTGTCTCACCTCTCAACCCGCCCTCGCCTGCTCCGTGAGCGCCGACTTACGCGGGTGAGATTCGTCTCAGCCGTGTCTGCACTCTATTGGATTCAATACCCGAGTCACGAGTACAACTTCTATTACTAACTTGTCGTGCGGACAGTGCACATGGACATTCCTCGTGGTGAGAAGGACCGGACAGCATGCGTCAGCTCCCCACCCGTAAACGGGTGGGCTTGCTGGTGGACTCCCACGTTTCGTGCTCCACAGGCAGAAAGCCCCACGTCCGTTTCTTTCTCAAAACGGGCTTTCTCAGGTGGCTTCCAGCAGGGGAGTCAGAGGGACTTGTTCAGTATCCCCAGCTTCGGGGCAGGCTGACAGACTGCCCGTCTCACCGACCACTTCTGGGCCTGGAAGACGTCTCTTACACCCCCTATTGAATTCACATACCGATTACGCGCTTCCTCCCACGGCTCAAGCCGTGGGCTTCTGCGCTGCGACAGCTGTGATCCAGCCGGTAACAAGCTATGCACGACTGCAGAGTAGCTGCGTGAGCAGTGTCACGAACGTCGAAAATCTGTAATCGACAACGCCGAGTTGACAGATATGGTTCGTCATGACCGAGACGGACCCGCCGCCGTTGGCGTCTCAACGGGTGAAACACGTGACCGGAGAGAACCTACTTCAGCCAGGCGGCCAACGTCTCGGTGTGGAAAAAATCGCACTTGCTGAGGCGTTTGATTCAATCACGGAGCACTGGAGTCCGCACCTAGCAGGCGCGGTGAACGACCACGCGATCAAACTAGCCAAAACATCCGGCGAGTTTGTCTGGCACCAACACAACAACACAGACGAGCTGTTTCTCGTCCAGTCAGGGACGCTGCGACTCGAATTTCGAGAGCGCGAAAATGTGACGCTGACTGCGGGTGAGTTCATTGTTGTTCCGCAGGGGACAGAACATCGACCGGTTGCCGAACCAGAAGCGGAGCTTCTCCTCGTCGAGCCGGCAGAGACCGTAAACACAGGCGATACACAGAGCGAACAGACACAGGAGGAGCTACAGCGGCTTGAGTGAGGTGACCGACCGCAGCCGAATATCACGATCACGATCACGATCACCACGTGCCGTGTGGGTCGTCAAGAGTGGGGTCGATAAACGACCTGAACCCGTTGATACCGACAAATGACGAGCGAGAGAGCTGAAAAGGCAGCCGCTGACAGCGTATCTGCAAAACACCTCCCGAGGAGGTGCGTGTAAGAAAATCTATCAGAATTCACCGTCGGGGAGTTGCCAACCCGTGTCAACTGACACAGGTTATGCTGATTCGCCCGTGTCAGGGTTCGCTCGTGATCATACAGAAATCAGGACCCCTTTTTGAAACCCGGCGTCGAGACTCCAGATTGAGTCGCTCAGTCACCAACCCAAGCCGTATGACGCCTCCCTTGTCGAAAATCGGCGGGTCGACTCATCAACTTCCGAACGCGGTCTGTCGAGAATAGTGCTCTTCGGGGGCGCACTACTTTGAGTCAGTCCCGATACCCCGGGATAAGTTGCTCCACGGCAATCATATCGTCATCCCATTCGGTGTTGTATTGCATCTGAAGGAACAAATCGGGTCGCGAGTCCGTCTTTACCTCAACCCCCGCCTGCCCCGGTCGCCCTGGATCGGGATTTGGTATCACCATCGCAAAATGCACTGCTGGAGCGACACCGCAGGTCTTGCGTATATCAGGGCGGTACGCGTCACGAGCGTCTCCGTGCAAAGCGAGTATCGCTTCCTCACAAGTCCGGGTATAATTGAGTGCCCGCCCCACCCCAGTTTCCAAGTTTCCAGTCGACGTTTTCAATTCGATTGCCGTGTCGGTTTCAGGGACATAGATATCCATCCGTCGCTCTCGTCCAGCTGCCTCCGGCGATGGGACCGTTTTATCAGTCTCGTGCTGTATCCCGTAGTGGTCAAGAACGCCACTGAACAACTGCTGAAAGCGGTCCTCTGAACCGTCGTATTCGCTCGGCATTTGCTTATTCCTTCCCGCTTTGGACGACATCATGTTTCGGGCCTATTTCACTGGTTGATTGGACCCAACAGTGACCCGTTACAGATAATAAAACACTGCAAAGGGATCCTGCTTCGCCCCACCGGTTGGAATAGGTGGCAGCGGACGACCCCTCTTCGTCGTGAGGTATTCGCACCACCGCCGCCTTGCTATGCTTCCATCCCCTCTTGACGAGTAACAGCGGGAATACGGTGTCTGTCTGCTCACGAGTCGATCACTTCTGCCAGTGACAACCCTCACGAGTGAACTCAGCCACGGAGCCACTGATTGAATGAGATGCACGTCTCAGTGAGATAGTTTTGGATTCGCAGTGGCAGCGACATGCTGGACTGGTCACACACGGTCTCCCTTCACAGAACCGTGGCGAAGAGACGGTTCCAGCGAGAGCCGCACAGCCTGGACCCCCACGCAGTCCTATCGGTCGGTCTCGAAGTCCTCTGGCAGGTCGGCGTCGGTGAGGTCGGCGTTTTCGAGATCGGCGTCAGTGAGGTCGGCACCCGTGAGGTCGGCGTCAGTGAGGTGGCGTCTTCAAGCGCGGCGTCGGTGAGGTCGACGTCTCGAAGGTCGGCACCAGTGAGGTCCGCCCCAGAGAGGTCAGGGTCATTGATGCCATATCGTCCGCTGGTACCAGAGAGATCGGCGCCAGAAAGGTCGGCGCCAGAGAGGTCGGCATCTGCAAGGTCAGCGGCCGACAGGTCCGCCTCTGAGAGATCGGCGTGTGGGTGGATATCAGCTGGGGAGATGTCGTCGCTGTTGGGAATCGCAAACTCATCCTGTGTCATGTGATTGTCTTCACAGACGCCTCAGTAATGAAGATGCTGTGAATTGCATCTTCAGGAGCCAGACGGAGCAGTTACCAGGAGGACAACTGACCGAGGAGTCTGTGCACGCACATGAGAACCTACTCGATGTTCACGACCGAGACAGCCCCTGTCGGGGTAGCGACCTCACTGCTCAGTTGTGTTTCAATCTTCTCTTTGAATCATTCTGTCCCGCTGCGGAAGCCAAGAAATATTCTCACAACCGACTGTCAGAATATATGTAAACACCGGAAGAGAAACTGCCGTGACAACGAGATATGGTATGTCAATATCTCCGGTGAGGCCCAAAATTCCAACATATTGGAGAACTGCGATGGTGACGAGTACGGCCGCTACATCTTCTCCGTACTCTCTGTATGATGAGGAGGGAAGCCTCACAGTGTCAGCAACCAGCGAGGAGAGAACAAGAACAAGAACAAGAACTTCACGACGTTTCTCTGAGAGACGCGCTTTCCATCTTGCATACCAGTACGAGTACGACCATTATCTGGCAGTTTCTCGCGGTTTGAGGCCACTACATTCAAAAGCACTGTCTGACTCATCCCCCCACTAGTCGGACGCTCAAGAGAAATCACTTATGCCAGGTGACTCGCCCTCGAGCGGCTCAAGGACTCGGCTCGTGCAGTCGCCACACAGGAAATACTCAGGTGCCGGGAAGCTGTCGTCGTCTGACTTAATCACCACTTTCCGGAAATCGTCGAAGACACTGAACTTCTGATCACAGGCTTCACAGGTTCGACCCGCCCCGTAACGCACGGGATGAGTGTCCTCACTCATGGACTATGAGAACTCCTCCATCTCGGGCCGCTCGTCGAACGCTGCCCGCTCATCGCTCAACTGCACGTGTTCGATGGCACGACGCACTACCTTCTCCGGCGCGTCGAAAAACCGAGCTGTCCACTCAATTCCCTGCGCGTGTTGCGTAGCGTAGTAGACCATGAGGACGGTGTCGGAACCAGTCTTCGCGAGGCGTGGCGGCACGCCACGCTTGCCGGTCCCTTCCTCACAAAAGCCGCCGACGTAATCCTGCAAGTCCGCGTACAGGCACGCCTTCGCGAAGTCGTCGAATTGTAGCCCGATCGCCACGTCGGCGGGCCCGTAGTATTCGAACGTCACCCGGTCACCCGAGGTGTTTCTCTCAATGTGTGCCCCGCTCTCGAACTCCATTACTGTGTTTTCGTGTTCTATTTGCATGATTGAACCTCCTGTTTAACAGCAAACTCTAAGCCCCGGAGTAATACGCACTT
>KI543230.1:10047-13787 GCA_000496235.1 uncultured archaeon A07HR60 | reverse complement strand
ATTCTCGAAGATACCGCACCGACCGAGCCGCTGCACGCGACCGAGGAGAGCGCGGCGTGAGTCGTCAGTTAATCAGTCATCTCCGTGGACGACCGCTCGGAGTCGTGCTCAGTGTGTCACCACCGATTCTCGGAAATGGGAGGGTGAATATCACTATCCCCAACCCATAGGACTGCTAATACGCGTTAAATTATACATTCAATTACACAACATTGTGACACGACGACGGTCACCCATTCAGAAGTTGGGTTCATCGGTCGCTGGAGCCGGACTGCTCACCGATTCCGCAGCTGCAGAACCTGACTCCAAACAATCTGCCGGTGATCAGATTTCAGTTGGTGGACAAAGCGATACCCCCCGGCTGAGCGTGATATCATGATGGGCCCCTCACAAGGTTCAGCTTCTGAGGATTGAGTATCACATCCAATCAAATCAACAATCTCGATAACACAATGCCAGAAATTACTCAAACCAGACTTCGAACGCTCCAACTGATTGCCGCGGTCCAAATCTTGTATACCGCCTCCGGATTAATACTGTACGGTAACCCCATCGTTGAGTCTGCGATCAGGGGCGTGTGGGGAGGCGGGGTCGCGTTTATTTTCACGGCTATTGGCCTCTTCCTGTATTGGGAAATTGGTCCGGTGACGCTTGATTTGAGTGACTGATCGACTGACGACGAGAGGCGATATTCACGTGAGCAGCCGCTACGAATCTGTTCTCTCCCACAGAGACGGTCGGCAGCCGTCGCTCGCGACCGAGACAATCGCCTCGCAAGTGTACCCGGCCCCGTGCATGGCCGCGACCTCCGCTTGCTTCGGCGACAGGGTAGTCATATTCTCCAGGTCGCAACTCCGTTGGGCAATACTCATAGCGCTATTGTCCGCCGATTTTCAAACATTACACGTCTTTACATCACGGGTAGTGCCAAGTCTCAACGGCGCGTCTTCAGGATGTTTCTAGAATGTGAGGGCGTTACTCGCGCTCCTCGCGAGCGGTGCATTCCCCACTATACGACCCCGGCGGACACAGTATAACTCATCCTACTTTCAAAAAATCAATAAAAAAGTCGGAGCCGCCTCGGCCTCGGTGGTTTTGACGTCGTTCTCCCAGACAAGACCGTCGCGCTGCCGGTATCACGGCGGCGATATAGCAGAAGGGTTGGGCGTGGACCATACAACAATTTCAAACTGAAGAGAGCGGCTTGAGGTTCAAACCCCGAAACAGAGCATCAAACGTGAGTGTCCTATTCGGGGAATAAAACTCACTCGTTGGGACCCGAGAGTAGACCGCTGGTAGCCGGGGAACGATTTATATGGGGTAGGTACGCTTGTCATAGTCTAGCATGGGCAAGTACGCATTTCTCGTTAATTCGCCGCTGGGGAATCCTGGACCGGTCGCCAACAACCTGGAGTACGCCCGCGACCTCGATGAGGCGGGCCACGACGTGGTCGTGTTCTTCGACGGGCAGGGAACACAGTGGATCCCCGAGGCGGAGGACAATCCGGAGGGGGTCGTCCACGACTACTATATGGAGGCCAGGGAACGGGGGCTGATCGACGGCGCCTGTGGCTACTGTGCGGCATTCTTCGAGATCGACGACGATATCGAGGCCGCGGGAGTCGCGCTGGACGGCGGTTCCGAGCCGGGTGTAGAAGGTCCCGGCGACCACCACGGACCGGACGTCGCGGCGCTTGTTGGGCAGGGGTACGAACTAATCAACGTCGGGTGAACCGGACCGGTCACGCCTGGTACTGACATCTACGCCATTTGGAAATCCATAGCGGACAAGAAGTGATGCGAGATCTCCACCCACGTATGACATCATAAGCATCACACTCAATCCTACCACAGATCGGGTAACGAAATTCCGCTCAATAGTATTTCGTCCCGCGTGCATACTCTCGTGCCGGGTCACCTGAATTTGGTTACGCGACTCATCTTATTGCGATATCCTTGCCGATGATGAATTCTACCGCACTCCCAGTAGGCGACATGAAATCATATGATGATTTGACACAACTCTCACCCTCTTTCTTCGACTTGTAATATCTCTCACGTCCGTGTCTAGCCCGATTTCCGGAATGCTGTGCCCTACTTTTGCAAGTGTGCACCTACAATCACCATTATTCTGAACACTGACCGCCTGATTACAGGGGTTTCTGTGGCTGGAAGCAGTCGGATGGACCCTCATATCTTTCGTCGACAATCACGAGAATGGCGGGTGCATTCAAACTACAAATTCTTCACATCATGTGAACAGAATTTCACACCTTCTCTACATTGTGGGATCGAATCTCGAATTTAAGCATTTTTACGCCGTATTTATCCGTAGAAGCGCGGAGTCCATCAAAATCGGCCGGTGAACAAACCACCGACCGCGCTTCGCCGTTCACGAAGCATGATCATGTCAATTATTGACCGTGAAAACGGTCACGGCAGCGGTATCACTTCTGAGAGTATTGGCGGTCCTGGTTCGGACAGTGTCACTGCAAGTCAGCCGATGAACACCTCACTAATCATCAATAACGCTGGGATAGTCTCAGCCTGTCAGATGTATAGGATTACGCTTCGAACCCGTACCAGCTGGCCATCACTGCAAGTCGTATCTCTGTCATCCTCTCTTGACCAGGTGATCGGTTCGGAGGTGGATCATGAGTGAGGGATATCCTACTGACTGGGAACAAGTTCGCGAGGCCGTCAATAATATCGGTGACACTGAAGAGCTACCCCGAGTCCGGCCCTCCGGCCAGGAGATCTATCCAGCCGGACTGAAAGATCGTGACTGGTGGGTCAATTGGGTCCGGGCTGTTCGTCCCGGAGAGATGCTCAATCACCAACCAGCGAGTGATGCAGTCCCGACCAAGCAACCCATCGAACCGTACAACAACGGCACCGCCAGACCGGCTCGCTGGAACGAGGCAATTCCGGACGAGGAGCATCCACGCACCTCCTTCGATACCGTCGTCGACTGGAACGACGCCAGGATCGGCCACCACCTCCACGGTCCCGACCGGATCGTCAGCAATCAGGTAGGTATCGGCGTTATTCTCGAGCCGACCGCAGAGAGCGACGATCGCCCGATCACGCTGCTCGATTGGGACGATGTCCGACGGCCCGAAACCGAAGAGATCCACCCGGTGTGTGCTTGGGCGCTCGATAAGCTGGATGGATACGCCGAGATCTCCCAGTCAGGCGAAGGTATCCATCAGTTCGTCTACGGTGACGTGCCGGGCAGCCTTCGGCAGTTCCTCCGTCACATCGACACGGAGCCGTTCGTCGGCGACGACCGCCCGATGATCGAGATGTATTCGGGCACCCGCCTCACCGCGATGACGGGACGCCACGTCGAGGGGTGTGGTGACGACATCGTCGATGGACAAGACCTCATCAATGCGCTCTGTTGGCGATTTGGTAACGGGACGAATAACGCCAGTGAGTATCCAACCGACCCGTTCGCGAGCGAACGAGGCGACGGGGACCGGGAAGGCGACGACCAGCCCGAACAAGTGCCGTCCCGTGAGACCGTCGCAGAGAAGTTGGCCGAGTTCACGACTTACGAGGGGCCGAGTCCCGACGAGTGGGATGTTCCAGAGAGTGACTCGGTGCGGTATCAGGCCGTCCTCCGGGGTGGGAATTAGACCCGAAGCCCCGAACGTGGCCGACTGGCAGCTGCTTGGGTACGCCGCCGCTATCGGGCACGAATTGGGGAAAGATCAAGAAGCCGTGATCGAGGACCT
>KI543230.1:2972-5737 GCA_000496235.1 uncultured archaeon A07HR60 | reverse complement strand
AAATCACGGACTCTTCTGAGTAAACCACGATCTCTCCCAGTTTTGACACCGAGCCAAGATTCAAATTCGTCAGCAGAGGTGATATAGATCTCTTTTCGGCGACGGTTTGCTCGTATGTGTCCAGGCAGGTTCTGTAGATAGGTATTATCGATTTCGTAGCCTTTGAACGACCGATCAAAGGATGCGATAATACGGTCGTCGCGTGCAGAGAGATTAAAATAATCGTTTCGTAAGCCTCGATCCACCGCTGATGACCGACATCATGCTCCCACTCAGCAGGCTTTTCAGGAAAGTAATTTGGCACTTCATGACTAGATTCATTGAACAGTTCTAGAACCACATCTCGAACCGGGGCGAGCAGGTCATCACGGGGAGTCGTTTCATCTTGTAAATCAGTCACGTCGATTGGATGCTCGAGGAGTCGGCGCGCAATCCACTTGAACAACGGATTCTCTTTTTCGATTATTTCTCGAACCCTGAGACGTGCTTCTGAGGTACCCTCGAACATTAGTTTAAAATGAAGCATTTTTGAGCGGTTCATGAACCACTCATTTGGTTTGTTATCGTTGCTGGTCATCACGAAAGTCGGAAATAGATTATTATCCCATTCATCCCAGTAATTTCGTAGTCCACCGAGCGAATTGAATTTCTTCCGTTCAATATCATCAACAACGACTGGGAACGAAGATTGAGGCTCTCGGGCAGTGTCTGGTAGTTTTGAGCCGACACGATCACCATCAATTGGCTCAGTGACCGTGTTATCAGATATAAGTCGCATTGCAAACTCAACAAACGTACCTTTTCCGGCATTCGACTCTCCATGAATGTAGAGGAATGGTAAACTCTTGCCAGCACCGTTCATCTCTCCAGCGTCAAATTTTTTCGCGAAACGGTTCACAAACGGAGCATAAAAGAAGTACAGTAACCCTTCGAATATATGAGCCTGTGCTGCCACGGTGTCGTCAGTCTGCGCGTATTCATCGACAGTTTCGAAGAAAGCTTTCAGATTAGAGAGCGCCTCATCAAGCGTGTTTTGATCGGGAACCGGCTCTGATAATTTGACAAATCTCCCATTTGGGGTGAGCAGCCGAAGTCGAGTAGGCTCAGTGATCATTTTTGGAAAGTCATAATGAGTATTGATCACCCGACCGTACTCACCAACTGGAGTGCTAAGTGAGGTACTCGTGATGTGAGCTTCGTGATTTCGAAATACTTCTCGCAGATTATCTCGCGTCTGGTCCTCATACTTCGCAAGGTCTTCAGAGATAGTGATATCTGAGTCAACTTGTGGGCCGAGATCTGCCACTGATCTCGTAATTTGCTCGTGAACTTGACGGGTCTCATTATTATCTGAACAATCATTGACCGCGACCCACCGTTCAATGATATCTTTTGCATCTTCATCTGACTCAGCGTTGTCGAGTTCCTTCGTCAATGACTCGGTGAACGGCTCATCGTTACACTCTTTTTTATGATTTCGGTAGGCGTCGAGAGCCTCCTCAAATCGCTGACTTTCTATTCTCGTGTGGAACTCGTCAACGAGGTTGATCTGATAATAATTTGACCATGCTGCCTCGGTAAGATTCGGTGATCCATTGAGGATCGTCGCTTCTCCGTTATGATACTCGATAATGTATAATTTTGAATGTAAATCTCTGTCTGGGGCAACAAAAATCCGAAGATCACCTGATTCTTTGAGCCGCTCTAACTTCCGTGCAACCCCGACAGACTTGATTTCTTCTCGAAAATCAGTTTTCTTTCCAAGAATAATCTCTATGGTGTTTATCTCATGCTCCTCAAACAATTCTAGTATGGATTTAGGTGATACGCAATACGCGACGGCACGCACTCGCTCAGCGCCGGCAAAGTATTTTTCAAACGATTCATAACTTCGAATCTGGGTGAACGCAGTTATTTCGTCTGAATTGCTCATACTAGTATCACTGAGTTTGGTCGATTGGGATGCACCTTTGATTCGCGCTAGTCTTCTCACAACATTTCATGCGGTGTGATCTGAATCGGCCGGTGTGAGTAACCATTCTGTACTGAACGCAAGCAACCGGGTGAGTTGAATGGCGGCGTGAGAGCGTTGGGCTACTCAGAAACCGATTCTAGAACCAAATTCCAGCGATGTATCTGTTAAATATTATGATTAGCTGCGTCACCTGGAAAACGCGTTCTTAAAATGATTAGCTGAGTCATTGAACTCTGATAATATCATTCGTCAAAAATTAGATTCTGGACGTTCTACTGGAATGAAATATGTCGAATAGAATATTCACCACGTGTTTTTCTGAACCGTTATGAGTGGGTCTGTGACTTTTGAAATTTTGCGTCGCTCAGACATCGGTCATTATAAGAAGATGACTGTGAGATAGCCGCTGTTGACGCTCGACGGAAGAGGTTTAGAATAAATGGGCAGTAGAGCGGCTATGTCCTGCAGATTGGGCATTGTTCCAGACGAACCCCTGTGAAGCATGTATAACAGACGTGCTCCGTCAGCGCTCCAGTGCGACCGCCAGAGAACTGGCGACTGAGACTGACGTCTCGAAAGCCCACGTCCACGACACGCTGGGCACACTCGCCGAGACAGACGATGTCGAAGTGCGTGAACACGTCGCCAAACACGGCGCCCATCTGTACCGTGCCACCGCCGGGTTACCGACGACGCCTGGACTCGTCGATCTCGAGCCTAAGACAGACGACAATCAAACCGCCAACGACCCCGTACGGGACACCAGTACGTGGGCGTTGACGGTTTGTTC
>KI543230.1:0-2952 GCA_000496235.1 uncultured archaeon A07HR60 | reverse complement strand
AACGTGGTACATCGGCCGCTGGAGCCGCGGTCATATGCGGCTCCGCAGTCACAGAGAGCGACTCACCTCAATCTGGTATTTGTCATGGAATCCTCGATGATGGGACCCTGCGCTCCCGCGAGTTCGATGAGCCCGGTAGACCAAGCTGTGTCAATGCTGCCCTTGCGTGCAATCGAAAACGGGGGGACTGGTCATCTCAACTGCCAGATGATCGTGGGCAACCCGTCTCAAGCGCCACGGGTTCATCCATGATACAGTCTGTCACCGGTTCATCTACGCTCCAGTCTGTGAGTGCCTGCTCGGGCGAAAGGAAGTACGAAACTGTAACCACATTACATGGGCTCTGTCATGATTCCTCTCTCGACGACTGCCGATGTAACACACTGGTCAAAAACCTCCAAGATGGGGTGTTTGATTCAGAACTCCTCGCTTTCCTTGCAAGTGCTTTCGAAACGCCAGCCGCAGTAGCGATACCCGGTGCGGCTGTGCTTCTTCTGAAAACGAATCGAAGTGGGATCAAAGACACTAATCAGGACCATGAGGCTGCCGTCCGGAAATATATTACCGGGATTGATCAGCCACTGCTCCTCGGCGATAGATCAGGGGCATACACCCAATAATCAGCGAGAGACTATCATGACCCCGAATCAGCAAAACTGGCTGTTCATGTCGACTATCTTCATCATCGGCTTAGTCCTCTGTGTGCTGTCAGATCTGGAATCGGCGTTAGCAGGTGACTACGAAAGTATCTCACTGCTAGGATTTCACACATGTATGCTCGTTCTCGCACTGATCATCTACATAACTGACTTTCAGATCGGCGATTAACCACTCTGGGAGTCACGCCGAGAACGAGCAAGACTAGTCCGGAAATGCTGAGCCGCCCCCCGTGAGTCAGGGCCCAACTTCTAATCAACGCGTCGATGAGATTCTTGTTTTTGACCGCGATTCCCCTCTCTTGCAGGTTTTGCTGTTTGCATGGGGGCATTCACAGGAGGTCGAATGCACGGTGATGACGATGCTGTCTCCTCTCCCGAATCGCTCACTCTACCGTGTTCCGCTCGCTCCGTCAAGAAGCGGTCTGAGTACCTGTCTGTAGATAATGTCGACGTTGAAGAAATCCGGAAGAGCGTGACTCGAAATACCCAGAAGTACGATTACTAACCGGGTGACAGTGTCGAGGTCGGTCAACATGAGACTTATTATCATACATACGTGGTATCATAGGGTTATAGTCTCACGGCGTCATAATGTCGTATGCGTATGAGTATCACTATCAGCGTATCCGACGAGGTCGCCAACGAGCTGTCCGAGCGCAAAGAGCAAGACGACTCTCACAACGACGTCATACAGCGACTCCTCGACGACCGACAGACAACCGACGAGCCCGATCGGGACATGGTCGAGGACACCGGCGAAGCGTCGCTCGCTGATATTGTTGACACCGTCGCCGACGACGAACTGCCCGGATCCGGCGCGAAACTTGAGGCGCGACGTGAGGCGCTGCATGCGGTCGTCGAATATCTCCAGACGGAGGGGACCGCCTCGCGGGCGGACTTCACGGAGGACGTGTACCCGGACCACAAAGCGGGATACACCAACGGCGAAGACCCGGCGTATAGTTGGTGGAGTAATGCCATGTGTCCCGCGCTCGGCACTGTTGCCGAGCGATCGGGCGATATTCAAAAGGCCGACACCTCCGGTGATTGGTCATAGGCCGGCACCCCGAAAGTAGCGAGTGATGGACAGCGAGATACCCGAGGAGTTGGAGTAACGACCGAGGCTGCCGTATCGGCGCAAATATCTATACCGGGTGACACACGACTGAGGAGGCCGGTCCACCCCGCTCGAGCCCCAGTAACGACGTCGAAACCACCCAGCCCGAGGCGGCTCCGATCGGCTTTGTTGATTTTCCGGGAAAATAATATGATTTATGACATCTCTCCTCAGGTTGTACATTGGGGAATGCACCCTCGCGAAGAGCGCGAGTAACGCCCTCCCATTCTGAAAAATACCGTACCGACCGAGCCGTCGCTCCCGACGATGGCGGTCGTCCTGTCCGTGACCGAGGCTGAGTCGTCAGTTAATCAGTCAACTCCGTGGACGACTGCTCCAAGAAGAGAAAGGAACGACTCGGTGACGTACTGTGTGTTGCTCTCCTCCATCGACACTTTGAGCAGCCTTGCTTCACTCATCCTCGCTCCCTGAACATTGGCTTTGCTGAGGGTAGCGCCAGTGAGGTCGGCTCTCTTGAGCTTGGCCTCATTAAGATTGGCTCCAGTGAGGTCGGCAAGTCTGAGATCGGCTTCTTTGAGCTGGGCTCCAGTGAGGTCGGCGTCAGAAAGATCGGCGTCAGGGAGGTCGGCCCCTTTGTTAATATCAAACACTGAGACTGTGTCGTCGTTGGGGATTTCTACCATATGATTATCTTATGACACGACTCGACAATGAAATACGGGGCTTGTTCGCTATCTGAGCGCTGAACCGGCCGCTCCCGACAAAGGCGATCGGACCGTCCCCACCCCGGCGGTTAGTCTCCTGGAGGCGTGTCGAGCTGGGTCGGCGACGGCGGAGCACCCCGCTGTCTGACCAGCGGCGCGTCACTCGTGACCGAGGAGAGCGCGGCGTGAGTTGTCAGTCAACCAGCCATCTCCGTGGACGACCGTTCGGAGTCGTTGTGAGCGTGTCACCACTGATTCTCGGAACTGATAGACTAAACATTACTATTCCCAACCTGTGGGACTGCTGATACGGATTAAATCATATCTTCATTTACATGTCATTGTGACAGGACGACGGTCACTCATTCAGAAGCTGGGTGCCTCGGTTGCTGGTGCCGGGCTGGTTACCGGATCCGCAGTTGCAGGGCCTGACTCCAACCAATCTGCCGGTGAACAGATTCCGGTTGATGGACAAAACGATACCCCCACGGCTGAGCGTGATTTCATAACC
>KI543229.1:225550-238596 GCA_000496235.1 uncultured archaeon A07HR60 | reverse complement strand
CGGCGGGAAAGGTGGTACAGGCAAAACGACCATTTCGTGTGCATACGGAATCAAGTGTGCCGCCGCTGGGCTAGAGACGCTCGTGGTTTCGACGGATCCGGCTCACTCTGTCACCGACGTGTTCAATCAAGCGTTCAAAAATGAGCCTCGTCCCGTCGAGAGTGTCGCGAGACTCGATGCCATGCAGATCGACCCTGACGAAGAGGTCCAACGCCACCTCGATAATATCCGGACAGATCTTTCCGAACAAGTCTCCTCGGCAATGGTCAACGAGATCAACACCCAGCTTGAGATGGCACATCAAACACCCGGCGCGTACGAGTCGGCGCTATTCGACCGATTTGTGGAGGTAATACAGACGCAGGACTCCTACGACAGGGTGGTGTTTGACACCGCCCCGACTGGAAGTACACTCCGGCTACTGGGGTTGCCGGAGTTTCTCGAGGAATGGGTCGACCGGCTCGCACGCAAACGTCGCAAAAGTATCGATCTCTTCGAGAAGGCTGCCGTCGGGGACCGAACGCCTCGCCGGCTGATAGATGGGGATCCGGTGTTGGAACGACTTCAACAGCGGAAGGAGTTTTTCGCCTTCGCCGGTGAAACACTTCGAAACGAGGCTGCCTTGTTTCTCGTATTCAATCCCGACCAGTTGTCGGTCAACGAGACTCGCCGCACCGTCGAAAAGCTCGCGGATCATGAACTGACTGTCCGCGGACTCGTGGCGAACAAGCTTACTCCCGAGCCTGGACCAGACGAGAGCGGTCGCGGCGAGCAGTATCTCCGCGACCGGGTTGACACCGAACGTGACCGTCTGGCAGAGGTACGCCGGCGACTGGCTCCCCCCGTGGTAGCCGAAATCGTGACGAGACCTTCGGAGATAACGGGTGACCTGCTGGACGAAGTTGCATCTGAGTTAGATATCGAGACAGTTGTCACTCCCCCGGCGCAGGGGTGATTTCCCTCGCGTGCCAGCGTGAAACCCTCATTTTGAATTTCGGTAATCGACCTGCTGCTGATCTGACTGTTTTCCATTTCGGGGTGAAACGCACTAAGTTGGTTTAGTGAAAACCCTATTCAGACACACGTCCTCTTTGAAAGAGTAGATTGGTGGATTCTCCAGCAGGAGTCAGTAGCCACGTAAGGTCAGCAGAATTAGACAGACACAGTTTCAGAGTTTATACTTCTGTAGCTGTGCGTAATTCGAATCTCCACGTGTATTATCGCTGTTTACACATACGTCACGAGGTCTCCTGACATGGTACAAGTACTTTGGATTGTCACTTCGGTGTTAGTAACGTTCACCATCGCGTATGTTTGGTACTCTCGGTATCTCGCTCAGTTCCTCGAGCTCGACGACACTGGCGAGACACCGGCGCACAAATACGAGGATGGTCAGGAATACATTCCGGCAAAAAAGCCGGTCCTCCTCGGCCACCACTTTTCGAGCATTGCTGGGGGGGCTCCCATTGTGGGCCCGATCACGGCTGGCGCGGTGTGGGGGTGGGTCCCGGCACTGCTGTGGATCGTAATCGGGAATCCGCTGATGGGAGCTGTTCACGACTTTGTCTCGCTGTCCGGGTCACTCCGACATGAGGGGCGCTCAATCGGGTACATGATCGGCGAGTACGTCGGCGACCGTGGGAAGGATATGCTGCTGTGGTTCGCCTTCCTGACAGTCATCCTGGTCGTCGCAGTGTTTGCGCGAGTTGTCGCACTCGTGTTCACTGCCTACCCGGCGGTTGTGACAGTCTCAACACTGTACATCGCTTTGGCGCTTATTTTCGGTGTGTATCTGTACCAGTTCAATGGCCCACTGATTCCTGGGACAGTTCTGTTCGTCGCGGGCGTGTTCGCGTCAGTCTGGGTTGGGATCCAGTATCCGGTGGCGTTGTTTGAATTGGCCGGTGCTGCGTCTCATGCAGAGGGGACAATTGTGTTGTTCAGCGGGGTCGGCAGTTGGGTCCCAGGTGCGGCCGCGCTCGGCGGCAACACTGCTGGCTGGATCCCGATCGTGATGATCTACAGCGCTATCGCGAGTTCACTGCCAGTGTGGGTGCTCCTCCAGCCTCGTGATTACTTGTCGTCGTTCCTGCTGTACACTGGCGTCGGCGGCGCAGTCGTCGCGATCATCGTCGGATCGTTGTTCAGCACTGCTTCGCAACCGCTGGTGGTCGCTGACTCCATCGGTGCCTGGAATGGATTCTGGGGGATTGAGGGAGTCTTTCTCCCGTTATTCCCGTTGTTATTCCTCACGATTGCCTGCGGAACAATCAGTGGATTCCACTCTCTCGTCTCTTCGGGAACCACTGCTAAACAACTTGATAAAGAGAGTGACGCCCGCGCGATTGGCTACGGCGGGATGCTCGGTGAGGGGCTACTGGCGTCTGTCGCTCTTTCGACAATCGCGATCGCTGGTGCTACCGCTGGCACCGGAATCGACCGGGCACTGCCAAACTTCGCGGACGGCGGCGGTATCATGCTGACTAGCCTTGGGGTCCCGGTGCAGGTCGGATCGGTATTCATGGCGTTAGTGCTGGTGAGTTTCCTCCTTACCTCGACTGACACGGCCGTCCGACTGGGACGATACATGATGGAAGAGATCGTCGAGGTGACGCTTGGCCAGAATAACGCTGGATTCGGCGGTGGGTTCGGCTCGCTCGCCCGTGGTCGATACACGAATCCGATCCTACAGGTCGTTCCAGCGTACCTGTTAGTCATCTCCGATCAGTGGACCGTGCTGTGGGCACTATTTGGCGGGGCAAACCAGCTTCTGGCTGCGTTGGCTCTGCTGACAGCGACTGTCTGGCTGGCAAACTGGGACAGCACTAAACAACTCGTCTCTACCGGTGTTCCGATGGCGATCATGGCGACGATCACCATCCTGGGCCTCGCCTGGCTGGCGTTGTACGAGAACCTGTACACACAGATTCTCCAGGGTAGTGCGGAGATTACCTCGGCAGACATTTCTTCGGGTGTCCAAATCGTATTGGCGTTCGTGCTGATCGGGCTTGCGCTGGCGCTGATTAGAATGGGTTACGAGTCCATTACCAACACCCGACAGGAGACCGAGACCCCGGCAGCAGACCTAAACGACGATTAACATCGCTTCCACGCGTGCACTTTTTCGAGACAACACCGCGGGGGCAAGACACACACATCATCCACTGGTGGAACCGCTCTCATCTCCAGAACTGCGCGGCTAGCCGCGAGACGATCCCCTCGGTGGGCTCGGTGACATTTTCCCAGAGAGTGAACGCCTCGACCACATCGCCGGCCTCACTCGCGACGGCTTCCTGCCGGCGTGGATCGACCACAATCACACTTACCTCGTAGTGGCCGTAGTACCCGTATTTCAGCAAGTTCCGGTCGCGAAACCCGCTGACGAACTCGCGTGCGTCGTGAGAGATCTCATCTGCGACGAACACGAACGTGAAATCAGTGCGATAGTGTTCTTCATGGCCAGTCACTCGCTCGTCCGCGAGCTCGTGGCCCAGTTGTATGGCCCGTTCCAGTTCTTGGACTGTCGGGCGGTCAGTCCGCCGGGCGAACAGGTACTCTTCTGACTCGTGGTCGCCGTACGAAAGCGCAGGGTGGAAAAACTGCTTTTGATTGAGTATCCGCATTTCGCCGTACAAATCCCACTGACGGCCGGCTTCCCGGTGGTCTTTCGACAGAGTATAGTTGTACATCAGCCGGTCGCTAACGTGGTCGAGATACGGATCACTCTCCCAGTACGGCACCTCTTCGACAATTTCGGCCGGTAACTTCTCTTTGGGGACCGCTCCTGACAGCGGGTCTTGCCACTCTCCGGCACTGTAATCGACACCTCCCTCTCCATTTTCCGCCGTCCCTGACGCGGCTGGGCCGCCAGTCCCGTCCCCGCTGGGTTCTGAATCACTCACGATCCGGCTGATAGGGGCTCACGTCATCCGCCGGCGGCGCACCAATCGCCAGTGCGACTGCCGGTCCGTCCGCGTCTGGGGGGTTTTCTGCGCGGTGCGGGCTGCCCGCATCTGCTACGAATAACTCCCCTGCAGAGACGTGGTGATAGCCATCGGGGGTCTCGAACTGGAGGCGCCCCTCGATGACGTAAAACGCCTCCTGCTGCTGTTCGTGGACGTGATACGCGAGCGGGAGTTGCTCGCCAGGCTCGGCTTCGAACTGGTTGATACTCGTCGTTTCCAGTCCGCCTGGCTCGGAGAGTCGCCGCGACTTTGCTTCTCGCTCGGGGTGGCCTTGTTTGTCCACTGCGTACGGATCTACGACTCGGTAACCCATATCCTCACCTTTCGGACCCAGAGTATAACGGTTGTCTCTCCAGCCCATATGAAGGGTGCCCGGTCGATAGAGAATTATGTCGCAGCACCTCACCGACAAATAATCTATTCTACTGTGAGGTCTGTACGTCCATCCGGGCAATCAACGTGATCCATCTGACCGCTGGTTACTGGTTGCCGTCGATGCGGCTGCTGAGAAAACGGAAACTGGTGGACCACGAAACCTGCTCGACAGTGATCGGATCACAATCAACGAGCGCGAACTCTCTCGAATCTCGCTGGACACGTGGGTGGGTCAATCGACCGCCCAACCGACCGAAACGAGCAGTGGTCTCATCTAGGGACCATGACCACACGATATTTAAGCGTGCCACCGCATAAACGAGTAGTTACTGATGCAAGAGAGCATCTCAGGGTTTAAAATCCAGGGCGACTGGGGAGATGTCGTCGAACACGGTGAGCGGATCACGCAGGCGCTTCGCGAGGTGGGTGTTGACAGCGATGCCTTCCAAGACTGGGAAGACTGGCGGCCGAAGTCACACGAACGGATCGACGAGGATGTCTCCGAGAAGACCGCCGACCAGGCGTCTGTCGGCGAGGGTGCGGGTGAACAAGCCGGTAAAGAACCGAGTGACGACCTGCAAACGGCGGGTGAGAAACTCTCCGAATCCCGGCAAAACGTCGAGAATGGCGACGGCGAGGCGGCGCTGGAAAACTGGAGTGAGTCTGTTGGGAAAGTGGCTCGAGCGGCCGACTCCGCCAGTCGCAAAGCCATCCGCAAAGTCGAAGATACAGTCTATCAGAAGGTGATGACGCAACTGGCACCGTACTACTTCGACAACGCGCTGGTCAGTGCCAACGTCAAGCGCATCTCGCGGGCTGACGGTGAGGAGTTCGTCTTTGAGGTCAACGTCAACGACGATGAATTAAAACAGGAGGTAAGCAATGTGCTTGATGACTTCGAAGACCGTGTTGAGCGGTGGCACGTCGACGCCGAAAAAGAGACAGAAACCGCCGAAGCGGCCGAAGGCGTCGAGACTCCCAAAGAACCAGACGAGACGAAATCCACGACAACGTGAGTTCGGCTCCCTCGAGGGCCGACCTGACGAACGCGGCCATCTGTGATGAGCCTCATGGGTATGTGCCGGTGAGTAACCCAGACGTCTCTTAGTAGCGGAACAGTCAAACCCGTGACGACACGAATCATTAGGCATGACAGACGGGCCGCTCCGAACCACTGCCGGCGAACTCACGCCTGACGAGATTCTTTCGGCACTTGAGGCCGGGCGACGTGTGATCGTCACCGTTGAGATGCTCGGTTCGGAGACAGACGTGGCGCTTCGACACGACGGTGAGATTTTTTACTGTGACACCCCGACTCGGCTCCACAAACACGACGATATCGAGGAGATGCGCACGTGTATCGAAAAAATGGGCTATGCAGTGACCGAGTGACACGGCATGTTCACTTATAGAGGACCCTCACATCTTGAGCGACGCGAGAAAGTCACACCCGGTGACACCGAGCACTTCACGAATCGCCCAGTGGCCTCTTCACGCCCGGTCTGGTAGTGTCCTGTTCAGAGTGCTGCCGATGAGACCGTTCAGTGTGAATTGATCGGTCATGATAGCCCATCTGTAGTCGGGGCATCAGATAGTCGACTCGTCAATCTTCAGTGAATGGCGGGAGATTTTAATCTCCGCACTCGTAATAGTGATTTATGAGCGACCCGGAGATTGAAGATCTAGTCGGGGACCCCGACCCTGGATTTCAGCACGTCCTCGCCTGTGTGTTCGGAATCCAGGACCACGAGAGTCGAACGTATCTGGCCCTGCTGGACCTTCCAGGAAGCACAGTCGCGGAGTTAGCAGAGGATCTCAACCGTGACCGGAGCAACGTGAATCGCTCGCTATCGACGCTCTTGGACAAGAGTCTCGTCGACCGCCGCCGTCGTCTCCTCGATTCTGGGGGGTACGTTTACCAGTATACGGCCGTCCCAATCCCAGAAGCCAAAGATCTCCTCCACGGCGCGCTTGATCAATGGGTGTCGTCGGTTCACGACGCACTCGAGGAGTTCGACCCTGAAGCGGACACAGACCCTGACCCAGCCGATTGACGCGCGATTAGCAAATTTGTCTGGGTGCGACAGAATCAAATCCCAGTCACAATGCCAATACCCCTCCCCCTGAGCCGGGAGACTGCCATTCTGTCCCCGGCTGCGCGAACGGGCTCACAGATGCGAGCCCACTCACGCGAGTATCGAGACTGATCGCGTTGGTATGTCGTACCAAGACCGTCCAGTTTTTTACTCTACCAGGTTGAGATTTCAGTAATGAGTTTGAACCTTGCTGCACCGAGCCAGACTGCCCCGGGCACCGCGACCGACGGCACCTGGCTCGAATGTATCGCCTGCGGTGAGCAATTCGCCCCGTTTTCGGCGATTCGGTACACCTGTGACTCATGCGATGGGCTTCTCGAAGTGCGATACGCGGAACCGCCTTCGTTCGAGGATTTCGGTGCGGGCGAGGCCCCGGACAGCGGGGTGTGGCGGTACCGGGCCGGACTGCCCTTCGACGAAGGTGTGTCGCTACCGGAAGGAGGAACTCCCCTTCATCACGTTCCTCAGATCGAGGAGGCGGTCGGGATCGAGACGCTCCGAATCAAACACGAGGGGATGAACCCCACCGGTTCGTTCAAAGACCGCGGGATGACCGTCGGAGTCGGGGTCGCGTCGGAGCTTGGTGTCGACCGCTTGGCGTGCGCCTCCACAGGCAATACATCTGCGGCACTGGCGGCGTACGGCACTCGAGCCGGCATCCAGACGCTGGTGTTACTCCCGCAGGGGAAGGTGGCCGCAGGGAAGATCGCACAGGCCAGTCTTCACGGCGCCCGAATCCTTGAGGTGGACGGTAACTTCGACCGATGTCTCGATATCGTCCAGGATCTGGCGGCACGCGGTGAAGTCTACCTGTTGAACTCGCTGAACCCGTTCCGATTGGAAGGCCAGAAAACGATCGGATTCGAGGTTCTCGAACAATTCCGAGCAGATCACGGCAGTTACCCAGACCGGATCTGTCTCCCGGTGGGCAACGCGGGCAACACGGCTGCACTGTACAAAGGGTTCCGTGAGTTGGTCCAGTCGGGGTCACTGGACCCATCGGAAGTCCCGAAACTGACAGGCGTCCAGGCGGACGGTGCCGCGCCGATGGCGGAGGCTGTAACCGAAGGGCGCGACGAAATTCGCCGCTGGGAAAGTGTCGAGACCCGGGCGACGGCCATCAGAATCGGAAACCCGGTCAACGCACCGAAAGCGCTTCCTGGAATCAGAAACACCGGCGGGACTGCAATCGCGGTGTCTGATCCCGAGATCACCGCCGCTCAGCGCCACTTGGCCTCCGAGGGGGTCGGCGTCGAGCCAGCGTCGGCGGCCAGTCTCGCCGGATTGAAAAAACTCCGCCGAGCGGGCCGTATCGATGATGACGAAGAGGTGGTGTGTCTCACGACCGGACACCTGCTGAAAGACACAGAAGCTGCCTACGAAACGGGTGGCGACCCGGAACCGGTTCCGGCCGACACCGAGTCGATTCTGGATTACCTTTCTGATTGAGACTCTGTCGGAATAGTGGTGTTTCCACTCTCCGACCAATTTCGCGTGACCTCGCCTCGCCTCGCCTCAAATTGAGCCGAATTAAGACGCCGGCACGCGTTTGTGGGTGCTGGCGTTTCCAAGTGCCAGATTAATCGTCCAGTGTAATCTCTTGAACGTCGATTATTCGATCGTCGTCGGTGAGTTCGGCTAGCACTTGGGCGGGAATCTCGTCGTCCAGATTGTACACGGTGAGTGCTTTGCCGCTGTGGTCTTCACGTCCGTTGAACATGGCCGCGATATTGATATCGTGATCACCGAGGATCGACCCGATGCGTCCGATGACGCCAGGTTCGTCGTAATTTCGGGCGACCATCATGTGACCGTACGGGACGGCATCGACCCGATAGCTGTCGATCCGGACGATACGGGGGTCTTCTCCCGCAAATAACGTCCCTTCCACAGACAACTGTGTGTCACCGTCGTGGACGGTCACCCGCACCAGACTCTGGAAGTCGGCCGTCTGCCGGGTTTTCGACTCGGTGACCCCAATGCCTCGCTCGTCGGCGAGTCGCGGGGCGTTCACTGCGTTCACCTGCCACTCGAGTGGCTGGAACACGCCCTTTAGAGCGGACGCCGTGATGAGTTCGACGTCTTCTTGTGCAATATCGCCCTCGTAGCAGACCTCGACCTCGGTAATACGATCGTCCAGTAATTGCGCGGCAATTTTGCCTGCCGTCTCGCCGATATCGATATACGGTTCGATCCGGGGAAACGCCGACTCTTCGACCGAGGGGGCGTTCAGCGCATTGAGGACCGGTTCGTCGGCAAAGGCAGACAGCACCTGCTCGGCCGTGTCGATCGCGACGCTTTCTTGGGCTGTCTCTGTCGAGGCGCCAAGGTGAGGCGTGACGACAATCTCTTGCACCCCTAACAACGGCGACTCGGGGTCAAGAGGCTCTTCAGCGAACGTGTCGATGGCGGCCCCCTTCGACCGGCCCGTCGGCGACCGCCTCCGCCAGGGCGGCTTCGTCGATGATCCCGCCGCGAGCGCAGTTGACCAGATACCCGCCGTCGAGATGCTGGAGCTGTTCTGCTCCGATCATCCCCTCGGTCTCGGGGAGCAGCGGCGTGTGAACCGTCGCAAAGTCCGCGCGCTCCAGTGTTTCGTGCAACTCATCAACGAGTTCAGCGCCGAACTGCTCGGCCCGCTCAGCCGAAATATACGGATCATACACCAGCAACTCCATACCCAGCGAGTCCAGCCGCTTGGCTACTTCCTGTCCGACCCGCCCCAGCCCGACGATCGCGAGTGTCTTACCGGTCACCTCGGCACCGAGGAACTCGCTTTTCGCCCATTCTCCGTTGGTGAGGCGGGCGTGTGATTGTGGGATCGATCGTGCAGCTGCGAACATCATCGCCACAGTGTGTTCCGCGGCCGCGCGGACGTTCCCTTCTGGCGCGTTCGCAACGACCACCCCGTGGTCGGTGGCTGCCTCGATGTCGATATTGTCGACGCCGATCCCCGCCCGCCCGACGATCACGAGTTCCTCGGCAGTCTCGAACAGCTCCTTATCGACGGTCGTCCCGGACCGAACGATCAGCGCGTGCGCATCTGTCACTGCCTCTAACAGCGCGTTCCCCTCCAGTTCGTAGCCGATCTCTACCCCATATCCCGCCTCGCGAAGGCGATCGAGCCCTGCATCCGCGATTGGATCCGTCACGAGAACCTTCATGTGTTTTTGTTGCCTGCAGTGGGATTAACGCTTTCCTCGGGCGCTCTTACCGTGGACCAGTTGTGCGATTCAGTGTGAAGACTGCGGTGCAGCCTGCTACAATCACTACACGGTAGTGTATGGGCTTTGCCCAGTTGGCTACCTGTCACTTCACGGCTCAGACCGACGGGCACGCGAGACGACACCGAACACCAACTCACAGTCGGCAAACCTCCCACTGGAGTCGGTGACCCCACCAGCGTGTGACGACATCCACTTTGCACAGGTGATGTCATCATGGCTGGCTTCCTCTCCGGCCGCCCATCGAATTCGACTCCCGACAATAATTAATTACCGAGATGGCTTCTGAGAGGTATGCGAGTAATTGCGTTCGACTTCGACGGGACGCTCTCTGACTCAGAGATGACGGTTCTCCTGGCCGAACGGGCCGGCGTGGCCGATGAAGTGGCAGCCATCACAGAGCGGGCGATGAACGACGAGATAAGTTACGCCGAGAGCCTGCGCCGCCGCGGTGACCTACTGAGCGGGCTCTCAGACGAAGCCGTCACGGCTGCTTACGACGATGTGAGCCTCCGTCCCGGGGCAGGGTCAGTAATCGACCGGCTCCGTTCAGCGGGTCATCACGTCGCCATTCTTACAGGTGGATTCGAGCGAGGGGTCGATCGGGCGCTCGAACGAGCAGACACGACTGTCGACACGATTGTGGCGAATCGGTTGCCGATCCGTGACGCTCAACTCACTGGTGCGGTTGAGGGGCCCCTGATCGAGGGGACCAAAGACAATGCACTCGAACAATTAGCAGCCGATCTTGACGTGCCGATGGACCGAACGGCTGCCGTCGGAGACGGGGCGAACGATTTGCCTATGCTCGAGGTCGCAGGGCTGTCGGTCGGCTACGAGCCGAAAGACGCAGTCAGACCGGTCTGTGATGCGACCGTCGCTTCGATGAGCCGCCTTGCCACTGTCTTCGAAGAGCGTCGTATTTTGCCGAGTGGATAGCTATCATCAACAGAGCGAGGTTTCTTCGCGTCACTCTGATGCATTCACTCGCCAGGACCCACACAGCACTGCACCACCCTGTTCGAACCCACTCGAGTGCGTTATCCGGTTCGGTCTCGAGCTAGTTTCCCGGTCGTGGTCCAGGCTGGTCCCGTTCTGTCCGGGATTCGAGCGTTCTGGAATCAGAGCCCGGCTTATCGTCAACTGTTAATCCGCTGCTCTCGAGTGGCCTGACATGGATGCAGCAGAGCCGTCCGCTTCTGAACAAATGGATCCCGGGACTGACACGGGAACGGCGCTGTCGGAGGCGGCTGCCGGTCAGATCGTCGACCGATGGACGGCTCGTAATCCGGCAGTGATACTGGCTCTTCTCCTCGTCGGAACGCCAGTGTACACACGTCTCCCCGTAGAAGCAGGCGTCGTCGTCTTCGCGCTCGGGACTGTCACCACGGGTATGGCACATGGCGCAGTCGACCATTTGGTCCCACTTCGAGCGGCGAGTGTCCCGCTTGACCGCTCGCTGTCGGTCGTGACAGCCGTCTATGCCGTCCTCGGGGCGATGGTCGTCGTCGGGTGGTGGGTCGCGCCGGCAGTCGCGTTCGTGACGTTCGTCCTGCTCACGTGGCTCCACTGGGGGCAGGGAGATGTATTCGCACTGCGACTGGGCGGCGCCGCCCACTTGCAATCTCGCGCGGAACGGGCACTAACCGTGCTTGTCCGCGGGGGCCTTCCGATGGCCGTCCCTCTCGTGTCTTTCCCCGGCGAATTCCGGCTTGTTGCCGAGGCGACGGTGGGATTGTTCGGTGTCGGCTCTGCCGCCCTCGACCCGATCTTCGCTTCGAGTACCCGGACAGCTGTCGTGACTGGGATGGCAGCAGCCACGCTGGTCACCCTCTCTGCGGGCCTTTGGCGAGTTTCACGCGGCGCACCCCGGAGCGGTCTCGACCGTGACGCGGCAGAACTGACAGTTCTGTGGCTGTGGTTCTGGTTCGTCCCGCCGGTCCTCGCGATTGGGGTCTACTTTGCTCTGTGGCACGCACCCCGACACATCGGCCGGCTGATGTTGGTGGATACTGAGTCGACAGCCGCACTAAGCGCCGGTGACGCTCGGACTGCGATCCACCGGTTTTTGCGTGATGCCGCACCACTGACTCTCGGCGGATATCTGGTCGTGATCGCTGTGGGTCTCGCCGTCCCAGCTGGTGTGGTGACACCCCTCGACCTGCTCGGGGTTGCACTCGTCGGTATCGCTGCCCTGACACTCCCGCACGTCGCTATCGTAGGGTGGCTCGACCGAAAACAGGGTATCTGGTGAGACCGCTGCTCAATCCGGCGGTGACCTGGCCAGTGAATACCCGCGTAGCTAGACCGTCTCACGGCCATTCTGTCCGTTATTGCCACCTCTGTGGGGAGGACATCGCCCGGTCTCGGCGAGGATTGTTCCGTCGTTGGAATCGGATAAACAATTATTACGGATAGCCCCAAATAATAGGACATGTCCGGAACTACCGAACGAACCCGAATCGTCGAATGGGCCGATTTGGTTGATCAAGAGATCCCGGAGTCACTGCCGGATTCAGCACCAGACCCAGACTGTGTCTGAACGCACCGGCGGTTCATTCCACTTTCGCCGAGGTTGACGAACGCTTTTGACCGACGGCCGCCAACTGTTTCGTAGACACATGTCCGGCTCCTGGTCCGGTCCGACGCCCGCTGCCGTCGATGTTGATGTCGAGGGCCCACTGTTGAGCGACGGGTATCTGGAAGACCGCGCCTATCAACGCCAACTGGCGGCCACGGCTTGCGGAGCGAACACGCTCGTGTGCCTGCCGACGGGGCTGGGGAAAACGGCCGTGAGCCTCCTGGTGACGGCAGCCCGTCTTCACGAGTTGGACCAGGGGAAAGCACTCCTACTCGCGCCAACCAAACCGCTCACTCGACAGCACGCGAGCTTCTATCGTGAGGCGTTGGAGATTCCAGACGACCACATTTGCGTGTTCACCGGCGACACCGCACCCGCCGACCGAGCTGCATTGTGGGAGAGTGCTCGCGTCGTGATGGCGACCCCGCAGGTTGTGGAAAACGATCTCGTCGGCAATCGGATCTCGCTGGCAGACGTCGTGCACTGTACGTTCGACGAGTGTCACCGCGCAACCGGTGAGTACGCGTACAACTATATTGCCGAGCGGTACCATACCGACGCTGGGGACCCACTCGTGACGGCGATGTCAGCCTCACCCGGGGGAGATACCGAGGATATTCTCACCGTCTGTCAGAACCTGGGTGTCGACACCGTCGACGTGATGACTGAAGATGACGCCGACGTCGACAGTTACACCCATGAAACCGACGTTACTTGGGAGAAGATCGAGCTCCCTGACGCGCTTTTAGAGATTCGTGACGGCCTGAACGAGGTAATCTCAGACCGGCTGGGGAAACTGAAGTCG
>KI543229.1:215409-223848 GCA_000496235.1 uncultured archaeon A07HR60 | reverse complement strand
TGACGGCCTCACGGATCCGCGAGGTCGTCGGTGGCGAGTACGGCTGAACGACAGCGGCGGGAGTCGTGTGAGCCGTGGGATTATACTACAACTCCAAGCCCGTAGCGGTTGATCCGATCCGATCCGATCCGATCCGATCCGATCCGATCCGATCCGATCCGATCCGATCCGCTCCGCTCCGCTCCGCTCCGCGGATCACACCTGAATATCGATATGTTGCCCCGAGTCACGCTCGCCAGCCGCGGTTCTGCTCTTTCTGGCAGATTGAGAGCAGCTTGTTTTCCACTGCGCGTGAGATCACATCTCTTCGACAAGAGGGAATCGCGCAAGTCGCTCGGCAGCCATCGCAGTGAGTTCGCTGCTCGTGGTTGAGGAGCGAGACCGGGTGGCGTAGGCGTGACGGAGCCCGGTGGTGGCGGCGACCTGATGAAATCGGACGGTAGTCCCGCCGGGCCCGATAGTGGCCGTGCAGTACGCCTGCGGGTACGAACAGGTGGTAGGAACCATCACTTCACGAACACTGCCGTCGAGAACGGTGCCAGGCATGTGGAGATGCCCTGTGAACACCACTCCAGGGTCCCCGCTCGCGAGTAGGTCCCGAACCGCGGGGCCGTCCCGTGTGGTCGGCGGAATGGCCATGTCTGGGGCGACATCATCTCGGTGAGCGCGAAGCCGATCAAACGTCGCAGGCAGATTGAAATGTGACAAGACCACAGGGTCGTCTGCGTTTTCGACGGCTTCTCGTGCCGCTGGCCGGGCCGTCGTGGCGATACCACCCTGGTGGGTATCCGTGAGATACTCCGCCGTCCCCGCGGTATTCAGCCCCACGATATCCACGTCGCCAACCCGATGATAGAATGGGTAGCCGCCGTCGGGCGTGTACCGGTTCGCGAACGCGTCGGCAGACGGCGTTTCGTGTCGGTCGGAGACTTTCGGCACGTCGTGATTTCCCGGAATCGCATAAAACGGCGCGTCCAACTCCTCGAGGATCCCGTCGACAGCGTCGAAATTCCACGGTTCTCCGTCTTTGGTCAGATCGCCGACCGAGAGCACAGTATCGACGTTTCGGGCATTGATATCGGCGACTGCATTGGAAAGATGTGTCTCTGTCAGGTGAAACAGCTTCGACCCACCCTCCGACCGGACCCCGACGTGTGGATCCGCAATCACCGCCAGCTGTGTTTCTGTCTCTGCGGTCGGCCGCTCCAACCGCGCCATCACAGTACCACTCCCAGCGCCAGGCTCGAATGTCGTCGACACACGTTTTATTCTATCCCCGTGAGGCAAAAATCCCGATACGACCGTCAGTGTATGTCAACAGTTCTCAGTATAACCAGCTCCTCGCCCGTGACCCTGCCCTGGTCTCATGAGTCGTGATATCTGCCGTGGCTCTTCACGACGGAAATCGGCAATTACGGAAACCAAGGTGAAAGTCCCGTGATCACGCGCGAGGCTGTCACGCTGTGACCGCCCAATCACCGCCCTCTCGTGAGACACTACAGCCAACCTAGCCGGGTAGCTCCGGGAATCACCCGAGTTGATTCACTATGATGAAATCCTGACGGGGACGCACCTTGCGACTAGGTCACACAGCACCTGCTCCCGTTCTGCCGAGAGCGCTCTCTGTAACCGGGTTCTGTCGTCGACGAACGTGGCACGGGTCCGTGCACCCGTTGAGACATCAACTGCAGTCTGTCCACTTGACACAGTAGTCCTTCTGAGTCAGTCGCGCGCGGGAATACCTCAGATTAAGCCCCTGTACAGGGGTATCTGGTCAGTTCGACCGAACCGACTCCAACGCGTTGGCTGCCTCCCGAGCGGCAATCAGGTGTTCCTGTGCCTGCTGAGGGGTATCGGCGTGTTCGGCCGCTTGTGCAAACTTCGTTATCGACCGGACGAGCGATTCACGCGCCGCCGAGAGGTCGATATCGGCGGTGTTTTTGATGGTCGTCTCAGCTGCTTGGCTGTGAGAGTCGCCTTCCGCTGACCCTCCCGTTTCGCCTCCAGTCACCGTCCCCTGCGGCGATTCCGGCTGGATAGTATTACTTTCAGTCTGGAACTGTGGATTCCGCGCGGCCGCCCGCTCTGCAGTTCCTCGGGCACTGTTGGATTCCGACTTCGGTTCTGGGTTCGACCGGTCACCGTCGGATCCCACCTGTGGGTTCACGTCTGCCTGGCTGCCCTCGGCGATGTCTTCTCGACCGCGAATCTCGATACTCTCTGCGTCCGTGTTTGGGCTTGTGTTCGCGTTCGCGTTCACACTCGCACTCGTGGAGCCCTGTCCAGGCTGAGGTTGTTGTTGCGGGTTCGCTTCGGCCTGCCCTGCGGCGGGCTGCTCGTCTGTCCCAGTCGTTTGTGAACAGGTGGGACAAAACTCCTGACCGTTGTGGCTGAAAATCGGGTCGCCACACTGCTCGCAGTGTCGGTTCGTCATCGTCGCACCCTTCAGTAGCAGCTCGCTCATCTGGCGGGTGTGCTGACGCTTCTGCTCGTCACGCTCGTACTTCTCGCGAAGCTTCTCGCGTTCGGCCTCTTTATCAAACTCGTCGTTTCCACTCATACTCATAAGTAGTGGACTCAATATGAAAAGACCAAGGTATACTATTGATTCGGCGGTGTTTCACTCGGGATCTCGGCCGATTACGGGTCCTCTTGGCGCGGAGTACCCGTGCCGAACCGGATCAGTCAGTTCTCGGGAGTCGAGATTTCCAGGTCTTCGACACTCCCGTCTTCGAGTTTGACACCGTCTTGTGCGACCTGCCGGCCGAGCACCGCACACTTGATTCGCATCGGTGAGATGTCGACACCTAGCATCTCGGTCACATCGTCAGTTTCCATCTCTGCCAGTTCCTCGAGTTCCATGCCTTGGAGATGTTCAGAGAGCATACTCGTAGACGCCATCGAGATAGCACACCCGTCACCCGTGAACGAGACGTACTCGATGACCTCCTGTGCATCGTCGAGTCTGATTTGCATCTCGATCGTGTCCCCACACGAGGGGTTTTCGCCGACGTGTGAGATGTCTGGATCCTCGATTTCCCCGTAATTCCGGGGATTCTTGTAGTGGTCGAGAATCTGCTGTCGGTACATATCCGATCCCATTCCCATGCCAGACAATACGCCTGGTTCGGGTAAAAACGTTCCGTGTGCCCGAATCTGGCAAGTAAGAAAGCCCCTCTGTGGCCGGGTTCCTCCTGCAGTGATGGCGCCACTCAACACCGGCCACAGCCGTGAGTACGGCGACATTTTCAGTCTGGCCCGGTCACATAAAGTCTGCAATGCCAGACTGTTTGTTGGTATCGTCTTCGAAGATCGATTCCAGTGCCTTTTCGAGCACTTCGAGTCGTTGTTTTGTGTAGGGTCGACAGTCGAAACGGTCAGCCACCTCGACTGCCGTGTCCAGATACTTGTTGACGGAGCCACGATGCACTGTCAGCGAAACGTTCCCGCCACACTCCCGACACTCTCCAGTCAAGGGCGCTCGGCGGTACTTTTTCCCGCAGTCCAGACACCGGGTGTCCTGGCGAGCGAAGGCACGGAGATTCCCGATCAGATCCGGCAAGAAGTGGTACTCGATCACCCGCTCTGCGACGTCGGTTTCGTCGACGGCCCGAAGTTTCCGACCCAACTCCAACTGCGCGTCCATCTTGTCCATCATCGATCCCAGGGTCTTGTACGCGGACAGATCCGGGCCCATCGCGATATCTGTCACGTCGTGGGTGTGGTCGAACCCACGGTACTCGTCGTCGGTGCCGAGGGTGTCCTCGCTGATCTGGACCAGATCTGCCACGCTGCTAGGGTCTGCCATCTCCCGAGTCGCCTCGTAAAACTCGAGTGGGTACTCTCGCACAATATCCATGTTGTGCGCCTCGTCATCGATTTCCGACGGGTCGATCCGTGACGACATGACCAACGGCGCGTCCATGGAGTTGTGAGCATACATCCAATTGGCCGTGAATACCGGTTCGCCGCCGACTTGCAAGTCGTAGAGGTGGCCGTCGTACTCGACGCGCGTGATATCAGTGACGCGGAGATACGCGAGATCTCCGTCGACGATCGGACGGAACGTTTTGAGGCTTTCACGCGCGACGGTGGGGAGGTCGTGCTCATCTAGCGTCTCAACGATTGACTCGAGTGTTTCGAGATCAATGTGTTCGCCACGCTCGAGATCGGCTGGAATGATCTTTGTGATACCCGCGATATCCATCTGCCGGATTTCGAGGAGTTCCTCGGGAACATCGACCGTGATTTGCTCTTGCTGGCGCGGGTCCTCGCCGGCGAGGACACGTCGGAGCGGATCGGCTGCGGCATCGCCTAGTGACAGTGACGGTGTAGCTCTGCTGAGAGGGCGGGTCCTGTCCGTGTGTCGCGACGGTCGCGACGATCCCGAGCCGATGGAGCAAGAACACGATCCCATCTTTGAAACTCTCACTGGTCGTGTGGAACGCGCTGCTCGTGGAGGTGTCGTCGCTCGTTGCGCTCTCGTTTTCGTTTCCGTTTCTATCTCTATCTGTATCTCCGGCAAGCAATCCACGGAGGAACGACCGCACCGTCGATTGGTCGCCACGGCGAATCGGGTCGGGAACGGCCGTCTCGCTCGAGTCACGCGACGGGTCATCACGGAGTCCCAGTTCGGTGAGGATGTCCTGGAACACTGCCGGGAATCCGATTTCGCATGTCCCGTTCGCCCACTGAACCGAGGGCTCGACATCAAGTATCTCAGTGATGTTGCGCTCGGCTCGCTGGGCAATCGTCTCATCGGCGGTAGTGATTGTTGGCCTGGTAGGCGACATCGAGCTCTCGGCAGCGAGCAGTCCGAGAAGCCACGAGAAGTCACCGCTCACTGTGAGGAAACGCTGAATACCGTCTGAAGAGTTCTTTCGACCAATCTGTGGATTCACGTCTGCAAGCGGATTTCGCGATATCCCCTTGATCTCGTGGAGCGTCTGGAGCCGCATTTTCGTTTGCGAGAGGTGGCCGGAGAGTCCGCCGTTGACGACAGCACCCGCGTCGCTTTCCGATACGGGTTGGTCCTGCCCCTCTTGAAGACACGACGTGACCGATTCGTCGATGAACACGTGTGGGTCATCAACACACTCGGCAGCATCGATCACAGTCTCTGTCTGTGTCTCGACATCGAGCTGTTGGGGTGCGATGATGAGATCCCCGACGCCGAGCTGCTCGCCTGCAACCTCCTCAATACCGTCGTTGTATCGGAACAGACTGTGATTTGGCGTGATCTCAATCGACCGGCCGAACTGTGTCTCTACGCTGAGCAGCGTCTCGTCGTCGTCAGCGCGGTACCGAATCGCCTTTTCGATCGGCTGAAGACTTGATTCGTGATTCTCGTCGAAGGTATACGTCTGCCACCCCTCACGAGCGCAGGTTCGTTTTTTGAATTTGCCGTCGATATCGATAGGTGACTCGAGTTCGTCCCAGAACTCGTCGAACGAGAGATATCGCATTCGACCCTGCGGGTCACGAGCGACGAGTCGAGAGTCCTCCGAGACGCTCCCGCCGCGCTGATCGGGAAGGTACTCTTTTGAAAAATTAAGAAGTCCATCCATGAGCAGCATCACGCAATCTTCGTCGCCGTCACACTGACCGACTAGCAGGCCGTTCGCCGCGAGCGTGTGCGTCTCGGCTACCGTCAGGTTGTAGGTGTGATCGACATCGCTCCTACGGATATCGATCGAGACGACCTGCTCCGTCTCGACTCCACCGTCCGTCGTCGCACCTGCAATGTCGTTAGCTGACGTCTTCTCACGAGAGGTCGCCGCTGGAATCGAATCACCGACCGCCAGTTCGCTCGCAGCAACCTTGTGCACGCCGCCATCGCCGACTCGCAGCATAGTGTGGTCCGGCGTCACGCGGATCGACCGCCCACGGCTAGTCTCGATGGTGACGAGATGGTCCTGACTCGGGTGTTTTGAGACGGCAGTCACCGGCTGTGTCGATTCGGTTCCGTGCTCGTCAATCGAGGGAACTTCGATATCACCGTCGAGTTCCTCGACGAGCGCTCCGAAATCGTCGGTTTCAGGATTCTGGAGTCGACCTTCGACGAACTCGTCAATACTCTCGCGGTGCCATCCCGTGTCGTCCCGATACTCGATTTCCGTTTCTGGGTGGAAGCAGTTCCGCCGCTTTGCAGCGTGAAAGTACGGATGTGCGTATCCGACGGCGGCAGACGTGAATCCGACGACCCGTCCGACAGTCGCCGCACTCGTGTGAGGAGCCATCCCAAAAACGAGCTCGCCGACGAGGTCGTCGCGGTCGGTCACATCGTAAAACCGGGGCAGACTGTAGTACTGCTCGAGCAGATCATCGACGAAGTCGGCGGTTTTCAGCATGTGTTCTGCGGCGCCGTCCGATAGTACAATATCCTGCACGTTTAGCTCTACCAGTTGGTCGTCGTGACGCAGTTGGTCGCCGTCGATATCCTCTTGATACCCGAGTTCGAGAAACTGGTCTGCGGACACGCCCAGTTCTGCCGGTCGGACCGCGGTGACTGGGAGGTCCGTCATATCGTACCTGACGGTACCGTCTTTGAACGCGGTGACATCGTTTTTCGCGCGGAGAATCCCTTTTTCGATCGGTTCTGGCGGCTTATTCGTCGAGACCAGCCCCTGTACCCCTTTGAGGATCTCGAAGCCAGACTCCCGCTCGCCGACGGCTTCCAGTGCATCACGATACGCCGCGTTGACGTCGACTTCCTGGTCGGTCGCAGCGCTCACCTCCCACTCACAGCGCGGACACTCAATCCGACCGGAATCGTCCGGTTCACAGATAGTGCCACAGTCGTCACACTCGTAATGTGGCTCTGTATGAGCGCCACAGTCAGGACATCTGTTGTGGAACGTCAGCTCGCCACAGTCAGGGCACTCACGCTCGCTGACTTCTACGTTCAACATACCGCGCCGGCCCTGGTCGTCCATCTGGCGGGAGGCGTCCGCAAGGTTACGTTGGGCGCCGCCGGCCTCGTTTATTGGGAACAACGTGTGAACAGCCGGCGACAGGTCTCGACTCTCGGATTTTTCTGGGCGGCCCATTCGGTTTCCGATCCGGGTCGGTGCGCGCTCTCGAAGAGTAAACGGTGCCACCTCGTTGACTGCACGGATCGCGTTCTCACCGCCCGCAAACTCTTTTGCTTCTGCCGATAGGTCGGACGCGGCCCACTCTCGCTGGAGATCCCTGTTGAATCCAAGCGATTCCACGAGCGGCTGCCACTCGGGGATCTCAAGTGAGTCACTCGTCTGTGTATGATCCAGTAGGAGCGACTCTGCGCCCACTCGCGTCGCCTCTGTCCGCTCGATCGTGAGTTCGCTGTCGGCTCTCTCGCCGCTCTCGATCGCGTCTGCGAGCGCGAGCAGCGTCTCAACGGTGATATCGTGCCAGAGGTATGTGTAGCTCGGGTGAAGCGGGCAGTCGAACTCCTGAGCCCACCGGAGGGCGTTGTCGATTGACGGGTCTGCCAGGTTGACCCGGGGGTCGTCTTGCAGCGCCCGCACATTTGCGTCGGTCGTCTCGAACTCGGCAATCCACCACTCTGTCGTGTAGGAGGCGGGCGCCAGTGGATGATTGTTTTCGACGAACTCGCCGTAATTGACCAGGTACTCGCCGAGATCAAGTACTTCTTTGACTCCGTTGCGGACCTGTTTGGCCTCCTCGGGGTCGTCGATTCGGCGGACGTCGCCGTTCGCTAGTTTGACCGTCGGGCCCTCGATCGAGTCAACGGGGACCACACCGGCGGCCTTCCCGGGGCGTTCAGTCTTGATCTGAGTCCCCGTCGCGAGGAAGTCGTCCACCAGATGCATCGTTGCCGGGTGGACGCCGGCAGTCGCGAACCCATGGTTCCGTGCCCGTCCATAGCGCAGTCGGAATCCGCCGGATTCACTCGGATGTGAAAACACCGGACGCCCGGCAATCAGATCGCGGAGGAACTTCGAGGAGGCGTCTGCCCGCGGTGACCCGTCTGCGATGCCGGGGTCTGTGGTCGCATCTCCGGGAGTGTCGCCGCTCTCGCCGGCCGCTGACTCCGTGGCGGCTGTCTCACTCTCTGAGTCGCCACCGATTGTCCCGTCGATGAGATCTTGCAGCCACGGCCAGTCCACCTCGTCGAGACTGCGGGTGTATCGCTGGATTTTGGGCGCTTTCAGCGCGATTCCTTCTGCCAGCACCAGACACATCCCACCCCGAGCCGAGTTGGTGTCGACCCGTTCGAGATCGCGAAAGCCGGACACTTCCTCGCCGCCGGTCGCCTCGCCGTCAACCATGATCGGCAGGTTGGAAACGATATATTTGACCTCTTTTGCCTTGGGTGTGTATTGGAGCCCGGTTTCAGTGTCGTAGAGGGCGACCTCCTCTGCATAGCGCTCGGTTTCCGTCTCCCGGGCGTGAAACTCCTCGATCCCCAAGAGACTCCGCGCGTAATCGGCTGCC
>KI543229.1:198227-214833 GCA_000496235.1 uncultured archaeon A07HR60 | reverse complement strand
ACGATTGAACATCGCCTCCATCTCGGCTGGAACACCAGGAAAGACGTAGACGCCCTCAACGACCGCACCAGGGGCCACACCTACTTCGTTCGGGAGCATCCGGGCCTGTGCCGGGATCTGAGTTGTTCCCGGGTCCAAGTCCTCTGCCGCGTAGTCGCGGTGCTCTGCCAGCCACGACGCCGCTGCCTCGTTGTGCGCGAGATCTTGGCCCACGGCCGCAGCAACACCTTCCATCGTCACGTCATCGTGCGTGGGACCGAGTCCCCCTGTGACGACCACAGCGTCGTAGACGGCACGATACTCGTTGACTACCCGAGCAATCTCGGCTACCTCGTCCGGGATCGTCGTGATACGCTGCACTCGCACCCCCCGTTCGTCGAGTGAACCGCACAGCCACGTCGCGTTCGTGTTCGCTATGTCTCCACACAGGAGTTCTTCTCCAACCGTGATGAGCGCCGCGTCCATACCGGCTTCTCGGCTGTCAAACCAGTATATGTTTCCCATCTACAACTCTCTCGATAGCCCCCAGGGCTGACATCTTGACTCTCGGTTATCGTCCGTCGTCACGACTGGAGTCTGGCTCACGCCGAAGTCGGGATCGATAGTGTCGTTATCCGCAAGTGACTGGCGACCCCGATTGTAGTGACGAGTGCGCGGTTGACATCCTCCCCGCGGCTGCGCGAGGATTCCCACGGCACCGCACCGCTGGGTTGGGATATTGTGGGTTGTCGCTGTCCAACATGGACGGCGACTGGCTGTGCCACGCAGCCGTTACTCCTCTCCTCGGCACGAGGACTCGGAGTTACCTGTGCTGACTCCGTCCCACAGTCCAGTACAGAAAGGGTGTTTCTGCCTGCAATTCGGAGTTGTCCGATACTGTCCGATTACACGGGCGGACGTGCCGCCTCAGATGCTACATGATAGTTTTTTCGTTAATTTAACTCTGTCGTATTTGAATCAATATCCACAAGAGTCGGATTCATCCCCGTCCGTCGGCGGGGCTTTCTCCTTGATTCTCAGTAATCGAGGATGACCAGACCAGTCCAGATCCTGTCTGGCTCGTCGGTGCTGTCCGGCCGTCACCCGACGGCTTGAGCGCGGGTGCTGCACTCATATCCCGGCTACTGTCGCCGCCGTTTGGCCGGAAGTTTGTAGCGAGACCCCGTCCCAGTCGATCGACCGTCGATCGTGTGGGATGTCTCTTCAGGGTTGAAAAAAGATAAATCGAATATCGCTGTCTACGGCCGCTAGAACGGAGCTTCGGGACCTTCGTCGTCTTCGCCCGCAGAATCGCCTGGGAATGACGGTGACATTCCGCCACTCGTGCCACCCATATCACCGTCAGCGCCACCACCCAAGCCAGCGTCAGCGTGGACAGCGCTGATCTCGGCGATTTCCTTCACCATCCGGGACTTGATCGCCTGAATCGTCATTGGCGAGATACCACAGCCCGAGCAAGCGCCGCTGAGTTGGATGTGGACTTCTCCGGACTCTCGGTCGAGATCAGTGATTGCTGCACTGCCACCGTGCATCTGAATCTGCGGGAAATTCCGCCGTAGGAAGTTTGTAATCCGGCCACGGAGTTCGTCTTCTCCATCCGCTGTTTCCGTACTCATACGCAGATGTAGGGTGTGTGAGTGTATATGCTTTTGGACACTGTGTCATGTCGCCCCCAAATCCTACGGGCAGGCGCCCTGCGGCGACTCATTGCCGAAGGCTCAATACACTCGTCTCACAGTGTCACCTCCGTCGGTCGTCACTCTCGGTCGACACCGAACTCTCGATGTAGCTCCTTTTCGATCTCCTCGACGTACCGACCGAGAGCCTGTTCAAAATCGTCGTCTTCCACGGAGACTCCACCGAACCGCTCGTGCGGATTCTCTGGGAGTTGTAGGTCAAACTGCCCATCTCGAAAAAACGGCTCCGACTCGTTGAGTATTGTCTGATCAATCGCGTGGATCAGATCTGACTCGAACGCATCGTTCATTGTGTCAAAGGCGTTTTTGTAGGCCCGCTGAAGCTCTGTGAAGTAGTGTGCGTACTTGTCTTCGAATTTCCCCGGATCGAATTCGCTCATATGCCGATATTACGCTCCGATTCACAAAAAGCGGGTGATTTGACGGTCAATCGGGACCCCGTGTCGCGGGCACGAGAGCATCTCCCCCCATCGAGTGTATCAGTGCGGGTAGGCTATCGACGACTAACCCGCCGTGTCTGCCGTATCTCGATGTGGGTGTCGCGACCTGCTTTGCACCTGGCTGTCGCAGCAATGTTCGGCCAACCCAGCAGGCGCCCACCACGAATGCGATTCGGATTTGTATACTATATTTGAGGGGTCTCACTCGCTAGCATGGTCGGGCAGAGACCATTCGCAGTGACGGCCGAACAGTGAGTATCTATGCCGTTCATATACGGTTTTTTACTGAAGCAGTTATCGTACACCGAAGTCGAACAGCAAAGCCTAATGATGGGGAAGATAACAGTATGATGATGCCAACAGTAGAATACCTCAATTACGAAGTTGTCGACGACCAAGATTGGGACGTCAGCGACGATTCTACTTTCGAAGAAGCTGCCGACATGGACCTCAGCGACGAGGATTACGGTAGTCTCGAAGTGAATCAAGGCGAGTATATCCTGGAAGCCGCCGAGGCTCAAGGATACGACTGGCCGTTCTCGTGCCGTGCTGGTGCCTGTGCGAACTGTGCAGCGATCGTGGTTGACGGTGAGATCAACATGGACATGCAGCAGATTCTCTCTGACGAGGAAATCGACGAGAAGAATGTCCGACTCACCTGTATCGGGTCTCCCGAAACGGACGACGTGAAGATCGTCTACAACGCCAAACACCTGGATTACCTCCAGAACCGCGTTATCTGACGACGTCACGATCCGCACAGTACAGGCCCGTCGCACTCGTTCTCGTATTTTTCTCTCACAGTGAGCAATATCTCTGCACGGCGCTTTTGTGACGCGCTGTGGCGACCACGCACCAGTCACTCTCGGACGCTGACCCGTATTTCTATGCCGGTGTGGCACTGAACACACGTATGATTCCGGGTACGGAGGCGGCTAATCTCGCTCGGTTGGTCGTAATTCCCGTCTTCGCCTGGGCTGCTTGGCGAGATTATCGGACCCGCCGGATACCCAGCTGGGTGTGGCAGCCGCTGTACGCGGTGGGAATCGGTCTCTTAATATGGGAAACCGGGAGCAAATGGCCGTTCACCGAGCCTGGAGACAGTGTATTCCTGGCCCGGGTTGGCGTGAGTCTGCTCGTCGTCGTCCCACTGGCAGTGGTGTTCCGGCGACTCGGCGGCTTCGGCGGTGCCGATGCCAAGGCGCTCACTGCCCTAGCCGTAATGTATCCGACAACCCCATCCTACCCAGCCCCGGTCGACAGCGTGATTCCAACGCCTACCAGCCCAGTCGCGGTGTTTTCGCTGACGATCCTCACGAACACCGTCCTCTTGGCAGCGTGTTATCCTGTCGTGCTGGGTCTCATGAACGCTGTTTCCAGACGAATCAAATGGCTAATGTTCGTGGCTCGACCGGTTGCGACAGACAGTATCACCTCCCGTCACGGTCAGCTATTCAACACGCCAGACGAGATTTCGCGTGGCGAGCTCGATCTGGACGCGCTTCGCATGTACCTCCGCTGGCGCGGCAGTTCACTCTCACAGTTACGCCGGGATCCGGCCGTGCATCGCAATCCCGACAGTATCGGTGACACACACCCGCCGACAGACGGAGCCATCCAGAGTGATCTCGGGAGGCGCATCCACGGACCAGCGGTTCGTCCCGACGAACCAGATGCCGACACGCCTGAATTTACTGAAAGTGACGATATCACCACCGACGGCGATACTGAACTGCGTGACCCGTGGGGCGCCGAGCAATTCCTTGCAGAAATCGACCAGACCGCCTACGGAACGACGCCCGAGACACTTCGTGAGTCGCTGGACGTGATTGTGAGCCGGAATACCGTCTGGGTTTCACCGGGTGTCCCACTCGTCGTCCCCATGTTCTTTGGGCTCCTTGTCGCGCTCGCATACGGTGACATCCTCTTCACGCTGGTGTCGTTTCTTTGACACTGAACAGAACCTCGAGGTGTTCCTGATCACGACCTGTCTACCCACTCTTGTCTTCAAATAGCGGGTTTCGGTCTGTGATCCCTCCTCTGCTGGCCCACTCGCACCGATTCTCATGAAGACGGACACGGGGCAGAGCAGACATCCGGTTTAATGTGGTTTTGTCCGCTCGTTGCTCTGTGGCTTACTCTACCCACAGAGGCGATCACCGGACAGAGGTGTGTCCGCCGACGCAGGCATCAAGTAGCAAGCCCCCGGGAGGGCAAAAGGCCTATTCGCTGCCCCCGACATCGTCAGCATATGAGCGAGGACGCCGCGGCCGGTGACGACACCGATATCCGAGTGGATTTCGGTGACGACGGACTCGTCCCGGCAATCGCACAGGACACCGACTCGGGGGAGGTACTGATGATGGCGTACGTGTCACCGGAGGCGCTGGCTCGGACCCGGGAAACTGGCATGGCACACTACTATTCACGATCACGGGACGCGCTCTGGAAAAAAGGAGAGACCTCGGGGCACACACAGACCGTCGAGCAAGTGCGCGTGGACTGTGATGCCGACAGTCTGCTGTATCTCGTCCAACAAGAGGAGGCTGCCTGTCACACCGGGCATCACTCGTGTTTCCATCGCACCGTCGACGGCACCACTGTCGGCGACCGCGTGTTTGACCCGTCCGAGGTGTACTGATCCAGATGTCGACTGGTGAGTCGGGAGACGAGTCCGACGCGAGTCGTACCAGCGGTGAGACCGGCCACGACACTGACGACCCCACCGGCTCCGATAGTGATTCACCCTCTAACTCTGACCCTAATCCTCATGTCTGGCTCTGGCTCTGGCTCAAACTCTCGGTCTGCATCCAACTCAGAATCTGGGTCAGGGGCCTCGCCCGGAGTCGGAGCTTCAGACTCGGCACAGATTCCCGAGGAGGTTAGACGCCCGATCAGGCGGGCCGCCGAGTCGGCGGCGGACCTCCGAGAGGAGTACGATACTCTCCGCGAGATCGAGCAACAGCTCTCGCGACTCGGTGAGAGCCGAGTCGAGACCACTGTCGATGCGTATCGTCGAGCGAATCGCGTTCTCGACAGGTACGACGATACCGCCACCGGGTCGGGTGATTTCGCGTCGTACGTGGAATTCCGGTCAAAATTCGAGGCTGCCACCAGCGTCGACGACGCACTGGCGGCCGACGCCTTCGAGCAAGCGAACGACGTGGTAGACCAACGCCGACTCAACGAGGGTGACTTCGCAGAAGCGCGGGAAGCGCTGAGTCCCGCCGAACAGTATCTCAGGCTGCTGGAAGATCGCGATGCTGCCGTGGACACGTATCGAATTCGGAGAAACCGCACCGAGGGCGAACTCGACGAGTTAAACGATCACATCGACTCGCTGGAACGTACCGCTGAGATGGCCGATGTGGATCTCTCGGCGTCCGTGGCCGACCTCGAGGATGTGGTGACTGCCTACAACGACGCCGTCGCGGAGGCGTTCGTCCAGTTCAAGCGCAGTGTCAGTGCCCGCGATTTTTTCGGGTTTCTCGACACCTGCCGCCGGTATCCGTTAGTTTCGGTGAACCAGCCGCCCCGAGAACTTGACGAATACGTCTCTGCACGCCCGGCCGGAACTGAACCGCTTCCGACGCTGTTGGAGTACGCGGACTATTCGCCCGGGAAACTCAAACACTACGTCGACGACCCCGGTGCCCTCCGAACGACGGTCGCTGTTCACCAGACGTATCTCGACAGGATCACTGTCGAGCCGCTGACGATCGGCTGGCCACCGCCGCCAGCCGCCGAACTCAGATACCTGATTCGCGAGCTAATCCCGCTAGCCTCGCGTCTCACCGACCACCCCGAACCGGTCGTCGCACTTCGCGATCTCCGAGCACTGACGCGCACTTCCCGATATGATACGCTTCGCCGTGTCGCGCTTGCACGAGACGCGCTCCCGGAAACCGCACAGCAACTCATCGCAGCCGGGGCCGTCGAAGAGACACTAGACCACGCTCGCACGACACGCCGCCTCTGTGAGCGTATTCTCGCGGAGACGACCCGTGAGTGAGCTCACAGTCGCTGCCAGCCCCTCTTCTTGCAGTCTAGTTATCACGCCTAGTGGGTGATCTCGCTGTCAGCAGACTTCCTCTCGCTCACGCACACTCTTGTTCGTCTGTCTCACGGCCGGAGAGGATCTCAAAGGGTTAAGACTGGGGCGAATGCATCCGCGTTCGGCATTTGTTGGTAGCTGTTTCCAGACTGACACTGGCTCGCTAACAGACGGTCTGAGCGTCCAGATTTCACAGACTCACGTCTTTTTGACTGGCAACTCTCACCCGGTCACCCACTTGTGAGTGGCTCTTCGAGTCGGGCTTGCATCTCGTCGGCCAGCGATTCGGCCCGGCTCTGTTCTTGACCTTCCGCATAGATTCGGACCTTCGGTTCTGTCCCTGATGGTCGCACCAGCACCCACGCGTCGCCGTAATCGAGACGATAGCCATCTGTCGTGTCGAGTTCGGTGTCGACGCTGCGCACGTGCGCTTTGGCGGCCGCCAGCATCGCATCCAGTTCGGCTTCGGAATCGTACGAAAGGTTCCGCCGGACATTGTAGTACTCACGGAACGGCTCAACGATGTCACTGGCCGGTCGGTCGGCGACGAGTTCCAGGAATTTTCCTGCAATGTAGGCGCCGTCTCTGGTTAGCCGATGTTCGGGGAACAGTATCCCGCCATTCCCCTCGCCGGCGATGGGAACCCGCTCACCGGCCGTCCACAGCTGTCTGACTCGGGTGATGATGTTAGTCGCCCCGATTGCTGTCAGTTCCAACCGTGCGTCCCGCTCGTTGCATATGTCGACTAGCCGCTGTGAGACGTTGACCGCGGCGACGGTCGCGTCACCCGGCTCGAGTGCGGTCGCCGCTAGTGCAGCCAGCGACGTGTCTCCCTCAATGTATTCACCATGTTCGTCGACGAAGACGGCCCGGTCTGCGTCCCCGTCGTGAGCGATTCCGAGGTCGGCATCTGACGTCGTGACGAGCCGCTGCAGGTCGGGTAGATTCTCCGGCACTGGCTCGGGCAGCCGACCTGGGAAGTGCCCGTCTGGTTGTGCATTGACTGTCACGACATCACAGCCAAGCTGGCGGAACAGGTCTGGAGATGAGAGCGCGCCAGCACCGTGGCCGGGGTCCAATGCCACCGTCAGCCCAGCGGCGGCAATCCGGTCACGGTCTAACGCTGTCAATACGCCGTCGATGTACGCGTCGCTTACTCCGTCGACCTGTCGGGTGGCCCCGACAGTCTGCCAGGTCGCGTCGGCAAACTCTTTCGTCAGCACGTGATCTTCGACTCGTTCGAGTGTTTCAACGCCGAGTTCGATTCCGTCAGCACCAATCAGTTTGACGCCATTGAATTCTGGCGGGTTGTGCGAGGCTGTAATCATCACACAGGGTACTCCCCGTCGCTCGGCGTACGCGCAGGCGGCTGGTGTCGGGATCGTCCCCAGCCTGTCAACATCGCTTCCGACGGCCGCGAGTCCGGCCGCGGCCGCGTTCGCGAACAGTTCGCCCGTCGTCCGCGTGTCACGGGCGACAGCCGCCCGGTCGACGTCCCACAAGGACCCGGCGCCCTGTGACACCTTCAGGACGAATGCCGGCGACAGGTCCGATATCGCAACCCCCCGTGTTCCGCTGGACCCGAACAGCTTCATACTCGACAGTTACCCGGCCGCTGGCAAAGCCGTTCCGACACCTGTCAGTGAGAGCCGTCCTGAGAGCCTCATAACGACTGTCATGCTACGACCGACCGGTCACGCAATTGAGGTGACAGCCTCGTGACGTGGCTCCGGGGATGGTCACCGCGGGCGTCGATCACAGTCTCATCGTCACGGAATGACTGGCCGCTACTGTGTGGGAGTAGTGTGAGAACGAAGAGGCAAGCAGAGAGGCGGAGAAAGGATAAGAAGAGATTGCACTCGCGGGCTCGCTTGACCCAGTTCGGCGGGCGATATCAACGGTTCAGCGCGTGGATTGCCTTCTCGCCGGCATTTTCTACTGCTTCCATCATGGCTTCCGAGAGGGTGGGGTAGTGTGAATAGTGAAGCCGACATTGTCGATTGTCGCGCCCATCTCGATATCCAGGGTAATCCCGGCGATCAACTCCGACGCGTTCAGCCCCACAACCTGGGGGGCCCCAAAACAATAATCTGGCGTCGGTGTTGGCGACAGCTCTCACGATGCCGGCCGACCCGTCGGCCGTCAGTCCCCGGCCAGAGCCGCGGAACCGCATTTCGCCCAGATCTGCCACCAACCCACGGACAACTGTATCGAAGGGTGATGGAATGTCGACGAGTGCGTTGTCGACGGTGACTTCTGCGATAGATAGTCTTCTTCGACAGCTGCGCCAGTTTCGCCCAGTCAGTTTACGTATTCACCGTCGATGACCCTCTCACCTACGTCGGGTAACTCGAATTGTTCAATCGATCTTAAAAATCGATTACCTCTCGAACGGCGTCTTTGACCCGTGTTTCATTAGGGAGATAGAAGTCTTCGAGCGCGTGCAGCGGGACTGGTGTGTCGAATCCTGTGACCCGCTTGACTGGCGCCTCTTGATATGGTAACGAACGTTCCTGGAGTGTGGCGATAATCTCACCGCCCAGGCCGACGGACTTAGGCGCCTCGTGGACGACAACTGCCCGGCCACACTTCTTGAGGGCGTCGACGATAGTCTCGCGGTCCAGCGGCGAAATCGTCCGTAAATCGACCACCTCACAGTCGATACCGTCTTTCTCGGCGAGGGTCTCGGCGGCCGTCAGAGTCGGCTGCGTCATCGCCCCGTACGTGAAAACGGCCACATCCGTGCCCTGCCGGCGACTTCGCGCCTCGCCCAGTGGAACCGTATACTCGCCCTCTGGGACATCCCCCCGGAATGCCCGATAGATGAGCTTTGGTTCCAAGAACACAACCGGGTCGGGGTCCTGAATCGCCGACAACAGGAGTCCCTTCGTGTCGTACGGTGTCGAGGGGATAGCCACTTTGAGTCCGGCTTCGTGTGCGAAAAATGCTTCTTTCGAATCAGAATGGTGTTCAGGTGCCCGAGTCCCCCCGCCGTAGGGAGCCCGCAGTGTCATCGGGAGCGTGAATTCTCCCCGTGAACGGGTTCGGAATTGTGACATGTGGGAGACGATCTGGTCGTATCCGGGGTAGCTGTACCCGGAAAACTGTATTTCTGGCACCGGCCGCATCCCCATCGCGGCCATCCCCACAGCCGTTCCCACGATCCCGGATTCTGCCAGCGGCGTGTCAATAACCCTGTCGTCTCCGTGAGTTTCCCACAATCCTTCCGTAGCCCCCAGCACGCCGCCTTTCTTGCCGATGTCTTGGCCTAACACCACCACATCGTCGTCATGTGTCAACGCTGTGTCCAACCCGTGGCGAACAGCTTCGACGAGGGTGAGCCTCTGTGTCGCGGCGTCGTCGTCGGTATCGGTCTGACTGTCGAGAGAATGGTCTGATTCACTCATGGGATGGTCATCTGAAACTCATTCGAGAAAGGCCTCGTCACCGTGTGTTTCCCGCAGCTGTGCGAGGATTTCCCGCTGGGATTCCAACTCTGGCGTCGGCTCCTGGTAGACGTTGTCGAACATTTCGTCAGGGTGAGGCTGCGGTGCCGCCTCGGCGGCGTCAATCGCTTCAGCCACCTGCTTTTCGACCCCGTCTTCAATCGTCGCGACAGTGTCGTCGTCAAGAATGGCTTTGTCGCGGAGATACGTCTCTAACCGCGGGATCGGGTCTTTCTGTTTCCAGCTGTCCACCTCCTCTTGCTCACGATACACTGTTTGGTCGTCTGCCGCGGTGTGCGCGCCAAAGCGATACATCACCGCCTCGATCATCGTCGGCCGCAGCTCTCCATCGGGGGGATCACGTGCCCTGTCGACGGCGGCCTGCGTTGTCTTGTAGACAGCCAGTGGGTCCATCCCGTCAACCTGCACGCCGGAGAACCCGTACGCGATCGCCTTCTGTGCGAGCGTCTCTGAGGCTGTCTGGCGGTCCCGCGGGGTCGAAATCGCCCACTGGTTGTTACTACAAAAGAACACGCTCGGGGTGTCGAATACACCCGCGAAGTTGAGCCCCTCGTGGAAGTCGCCTTCCGAGGTGGCTCCGTCGCCGAAATAACAAAGAAACACCGGCGGCTCGCCGTCAGCTCGCATTTTTCCGGCCCACGCCGCACCAGTTGCGTGGGGGATCTGCGAGGCAATTGGGATCGCCACCGGAAACACGTTGACGTCAGTTGGCGAGACGCTGCCCTGTTCGCTGCCCATCCAGTATCGCAGTGTCTGTTCAAGTGGGTGTCCCTGGACTGCGGCTGCGATGTGTTCGCGATACGTCGGCACAATATAATCGCTGTCACCTAACGCGAAGCAACTCCCCACCTGGGCACCCTCTTGTCCCGACATCGAAGCGTACGTCCCCATTCTGCCCTGGTGCTGGAGACGCACTGCCCGGGTGTCGAAGTGCCGGCCCAACTTCATGAATCGATACATCTCCACGAGTTCTGCCGCGGTCAACGCGGGCGGCTCGCCAACTATCTTGCCGTCGTCGTCGAGAACTCGGACTGTATCCCCAGGGGCCCGGTCGAGAATACTCATGGTCGAACTCTCCAGCACATACTTACGTTTCTCGTCGCCGTGGATAAAATAACTTTCGTGAACGATTATTATAATTCCTGCCTGCCAGGTCCTCCGGCGTGTCACGGCTTCGTTTGTGGATCACAACGTACGCACTGACGCGAGTCTTCACCGAAGGTGATGATTACAGTATTACCTGCCCTGACGACTTGGTGTCCCCGTCAGAACCTGTGCACAAGCGGGACAGGGGGACTGTCCGGAGGTTGATTTGAGATGGGCTTCCAAGTTACGTGACCGTACGAGAGTTTTGAACTCAACAGTACTATTTCTCGCCCGGTCCGGTCCGGTTTGGGTCAAGTCGGTCAGGTCAGATTAGATATGTCTCACGTCGCACGTCAGTCGGGACCTTCGACATCGATCTGTTCTCGGAGGGACGCGAGTTCATCCGATTCGGCGAGTTCTTCGACACGCTCCTGGAAGTGCTCTTCACAGAGCCCAACTTTCACCGCGTCTTTCTCAGCGGCGTACGCCGCCTCTTGGTCACAGTAGTGACACTGCATACATGAAGGTATGCTGTCCGCGGAGTTAAACGAACGGGTAGCGGGGGTTTCTACCCCGCTAATTCGCCGGGGTCGCTGGTGGAAGCCGATCGCGAAGTGGCGCGAATTGATCGGCAGTCAATCCTGCCTGGCCAAGTTCGAGTTCGTGTGCATCAGTCCCGCCTGTCAACAACAGATCATGCTGCGCGGCGACCTGCTCGACAGGATCGCTGTCGACGGGCCGCCCGTACGTGTAGAATCGCTCGACTGCGTCCAGTTGCGATGCGTACTCGAGTGCCGCCTCGGGATGGTCGTACCGGAGCGGGTGCGCCAGTCCGACGATCGAGCATGCCTCCGAGAGGAGGTTTTTGCCAGTCTCGAAGTCAGGGATCTCTCGAGCGACGTAACAGGATTCACCGTCTCCGATTAATTCTTCAAACGCGCCACCGAAGTCCAGAGGCGCCTCCGAAGCCTCGATAGCTCGGGCGATGTGTGGCCGACCGACTCCCTCGTCGATCGATATGTCTAATTCGACGTTTAGTTGATCTTCCACACACTCCACGATTTCGCCGGCTCGGTCTTTACGATTCTGCTGGAGACGGTTCGATTCCGCCACGAGAGCGTCAGTTCGCTCGACTCCGTACCCCAGCAGGTCCACCCGCTGGTCACCCGCCTTCACTCGGAGCTCGATTCCGCGGATGAGACGGAGTGGCTTCTCACGGCTATCTACCTGCCGTTCCACTACGGGTGCTTCAATATCTGGGTGAATCCGGTCGTGGTCGGTCACCGCTACCCAATCAAGATCTGCCCGCTGTGCTGCATCAGTGAGGGTCTCCAGAGTGAATGACCCGTCGGAAACAGTCGTGTGCGAGTGGAGGTCCGCTACCAACGGGCTCGCTTCCATACTTCTAATAATCCGCCACCGGGAAAGAATCCGTCGTTCCCGTAGGCGTTCGCCGAGAGAGGGCCACGAACACACAGCCTCCGGGTGAATGCCGCCACTGTCCACGCCGAGTTACTCCATTCCACATAATGAGGGCTTCTCGGCAATCTCGACAGACGCATGTCGTCCATTCTCACCCCGTGTCTTTTTCACAGCAAGGCTGTGCATCCACCCTATTCTACGGGCGATTCCCGAGGTCGCCGCGTTGACTCGTGACGCAGCACTCGGGAGCAATTCATCTGAAAATCCTCATTTGAGCGTGAAACCACTGTATGTGAGTAACTAACATTGACAATCATTATATACTCTGGCTTTAATCTGTTGATTGATGAGACTCAACGAGATTGCAGAGACAGCAAGCAACTACGAGTACCCGATGACAAGCACGCAGATGGCCGCTCAACACGGCTCCGATACAATCGAGTATCCCGGCGGAAGCGAGAGCCTTGCTGCCGTGTTAGAACGTGCAGAAGCTGAGACATTTGAGTGCGCGGAAGACGTGCGTCTCACGGTGTACTCGAGTGCTTCGAAAGATGCGATTGGGCGGCGGTTCTACAGCGATCGAGACGCTGTTGCTCCCGGGGAGAACGGTCCGGCGCAAGTGTCATTCTAACTTAGATATCTTTAGCGACTCAGACTCAGTCCAATAAGACGTAATCAACAGCAGAGGCGGCCAGTTCGAACCACATAACTCTAATTTTGCCCTCTCGTCACCCCTGATAGTGATACCCCTCGCCAGTCCAGTTCGACTCCTCTACAATCAGCGGTCAACCCACGTCACAGCATCGTCGACTGACACGGGGACAGCCCCTTTCTCGTAAGCTTCGACACGGCCGGTGGGTCTGGTGCGAAATACGACGGTCGGTCGGTGACGAACATCTGGCCGTTCACCGGCAACTGACCGCCAATCGTCGTCCGGAAAAGACGAACAATCGACGAACAGGACGGCCCCACCCCCGTGGGCTGCAAGTTGGCCGTCAACCTTCGTCGCTGCCGTATCTCGAACCGCAGCTACTGGGGTCCCCGCAGCACGGTTCTGAACGGGCTGAGGGCGGGTCACCTCGATGAGATGTCCATTTTGGCTGTCGTCAGCACGGAAATCGAGCGAATGACCGGTCGAAACCCCGATCTCGGGAGTGATGGCGTACCCAGCGTCGGTGAGCAGTTTTGCCGCGTGGAACTCCGCCATCGTCGCGCTCATCCGGACCAGATCCATCGTCTGTGATGTCCCTAATTTGCTGGCCATGGTCTCTCGGTAGTCGTCGAGGATCCCCGGGCGAAGGAGCGAGTCGTAAAATTTCAAGACGCTCTCGTGGTCAGTGTCGGGAAGCCCTGCTGCGTGATCTTTGAAGAACCGCCGCGTCGTCTCGGCTCCGTCTTTCGAGCAAAAGACAGGCAAGAAAAACCAGGCCAGATGCTCGTACGGTTCCAACCACGGGGCAGACTCTCGCAATGCCGCCAGCAACTCTCGCTCGCTCCACCGCTGGATCCCGTATGATACCTCACCGAACCCGTACTTGTCTGTGTTCCAGAGGGCGCGTGGCGTTTCAGTGTTGCCGAGCCAGTAGCCCACCGGACCAGGATCGGTGCCAGACGGAGGGTTATCTTCGTGATTGGTCCAGCAAAACAGCGCCATTGACCCGTCATCCATGTCGAATCGGCGGGCCTGATAGCCGTCCGGAGACGCGAACCACGGTTGCCCTGCGGACGCCCCGAGATTATTGTCCAGTGGTTGCCGAATCTCGGTGTCTACCCTTCCGGGGGTCCACCTTCCAGGCGCTCGGCGAAACCGTAACGGTCGTGCCACAGCCATACTATCTGCTCTGGAGGCTTCGGGGTTCCGGTCACGACCGAAAACGGGTGGCTCGAGACGCGAGCCAGCAGTGGCCACCGTCGACGGGAGACGGTGACTCTGAATCCAGTACTCGCGGTTCGACGGTAATTCGTCTTGGATTCACCTGGTGAAAGGACCGCTGGACTCCTGCCATATCGAGGCAACTCACTTTGCTGGAACCAGCATAATTATATACCCTTGTTACTAGGTAACACGCATCATGTCGATGGGTACTTACGACGAAGAAGAACACGAACGCCGAGAGCGAAAAAGCCGGACGTGTCGACGCATCGTTCGATGATCAACGTCAGGAGTACCAGGGGACCATTGAGTACGACGAAGGCGGGTCCACCGAGGAGTTACTGGATCAGTTCAAACAGCTTCAGGAGGATTGATCCTGCTCGCCAGCGACGGTGGTTTTCCAGACCGGGACGCACGGAGCGGTCTTCTCCGCTCTGAGCTGACCACCTGTGTCTGAACACGATAGTGTCAACTCACGTCGAAACACAGCTGCGAAACAGTATGTGGTCATTGCTCCGGGGCATCAAGGATATGAAAGAGGTCTCGTCACTCTGAAAGAGCATAGCAGAGTTGATTGAGATCGCAGTAGATTCAATCTCTCTCTGAGCGGGTCCGACTCGAATCCACCGTCAGCGCGAGAGTCGCGTTAGTGACATCGTGTGAGCGCATACCTTCGTGCTCAGGCGGCGGAGGAGGTCAATCTCACAGTGGGGAAGCTGGCTTAGCTGAGCAGGTAGGCAGTCATCGACACGACGGTGACGGCGAGGAAGTGACCACCGACCGCGGCCAGTAACACTGGTGCCTCGAGTAGAAATGGCAGAAGGATCAGCTGTGCAGCTCCGAATCCAACGTTGATCAAATCGAGTCGCTGCATGCGGCGGTTGTCTTCTGGCGATAGATCCAGCCGGATCGCGCGCCACAGTGACACCACCGCTGCCCACCAGGCCGTACCGATCCGGTAACAGAGGTCCCACAACACGAGCAGCGTCAGATACACCACAGCCATCGGCGGTTCCGGACCGAACAACTGCGAGACCAGTGATTCCCCAGCAGTCTGAGGGTCGAAAATGAACAAATGAGTGATGAGCGCAATAAACGCCAATACCGATAGCACCACTTCGATACTTGAGCCGAACATCAACCGGAAGTAAGCTGGTGGGGCGTCGACCGCTCGGGTACCTGCTCCCATCGTGAGCATGGCGTAACTACCGACGCCGGCGACGGCGACGGCGGCAGATCCGGCGATAATCGCGAGACGGAGTTTGTAAAACCATCCCAGTACGACGATAGCCATCTCGAACAAGACGAGTTGTAGCGCGATTGCTTGTGCGTCAGTCAGGTCGATACCCGGAAGGGCGCCGACGATGCTCTCGTACACCCAGGTGTCCCCATACGTCGTGCTCACGATACGTCGCCCCCTGCGCCGCCGATATCGAGGCGAGTCCGTCGACCACCGTCTCGGCCGTCCAGAACCGTCTGGTGACCCGACCTGTGGGGTAGTTGGATGACAGCCACACCCCCACCTGTGAGGGCCTCCGATATCAGTTCCCTGATTCGCCCGCCCGGAATCACAATTACAATTACTTCTGGGGCAAGAGGGCGGCGTGCTCCCCATGTCGGTGTCCGAGGCCGTCTCGGGTTCACAGACGACTCGCGGCTCGCAACACGGTCCCCAGACGCGATACGCCTTTGTGGACCGCGGTGCAACAGTATGTATGACTTCCGAGCCGTGTGATATCTGCCAGACAAATGTGCGTATCGCCGGGGGGATCGGCGACCTGTGGAATTTCTCGTTTGAGTCCACACAAGGGATGACGCTAGAACTCACCGACGGCTCAGAACACTTCCTTTGTTTCGAGTGTGTCGAGCGGCTGCCGGCCGATCACGAACCAACTGCCGAAGACGTAGCGCGGCTCGACAGCTCTGTCGAGGTCGACACGGTCGAAGAAGAGTCCAGCTGGTGGCCGCTGTGAGGGATGCTCTGTCTTGAGCCCGGCCGCACTCGTACCGGTCACACAGTCCTCGCTGTCGCGACTCCCTACCAACAAGGGTTAGTTACGTCACCGCCCACCGGCGGACGTGGATTCGTCCCGCATACCTGCTGGCTTCCCGGCACCATCTTATCGCGGTAACCAGGAAGTCGCGCTCGAGCGTATCAGCGACGCGTTTGCCGCCGGCAACGAGGTCGTCCTGGTGCGGGCGCCGACCGGCAGTGGCAAGTCCCTCCTTGCGCGGGCGATTATGAGTGGTGCTCGACAGGTCGAAGATGCTCGGCCGCGGGACGCGACCGACGCTTACTACACCACCCCTCAGGTGTCTCAACTCGAGGATGTCGCGGTCGACGGGCTGCTGGAAGACCTCGAGGTGATCCGGGGGAAGTCGAATTACTCGTGTATCCTGCCAGGAGAGCGGGAAACACCGGTCAACAGGGCTCCATGTGCCCGCGAGCGCGGGTTCGACTGCTCTGTTCAACACCGGTGTCCGTACTTTTCAGACCGCGCAGTCGCCTCACAGAGCCGGTTCGCGGCCACAACACTGGCGTACTTTATGCGGACGGCCGGCTCCGA
>KI543229.1:194994-198207 GCA_000496235.1 uncultured archaeon A07HR60 | reverse complement strand
GTCGAGATTCGCTGAGACCTACAGGAAGTCTGTAATAGCGCGAAAGACGCGCTGTTGGGCCAGTCGGAGTTGGCCCCCGAAGAGGCGGCCCGCCGTGACCGGCTGCAGGAACTCATCTCTGAGTTAGACTGGTTCCTCAAGGCCTATCGTGACACCGAGAGCCCGACAACCTGGGTCGTCGATGAAGCCGGAGATGGCGTCGAAATCAAGCCGCTCAATCCAGCCCGATACCTCCAACACACCGTGTGGGATCGTGGCAACCGGTTCGCATTGCTGTCGGCGACTATGCTCTCGAAAGAGTCGTTTTGTCGGGGGGTGGGGCTGGATCCCTCCGCCGTCGCACTCGTCGATATCCCCCACACGTTTCCACTCGAGAACCGGCCGTTAGTCAACGTGACTCGGGGAAAAATGACGTACAAACATCGCGACGAGACACTCCCACGGATTGCCCGGCTCCTCGTCCAACTGATGAGCCGTCACCCACAGGAGAAGGGACTCATTCACGCCCACTCGTACGGCATCGCGGACACACTCGTCGACTTGTTATGTGAGTTCGGCGTTGGGTCACGAATCCGTCGCCACGGCCGGGCCGACCGTGATGCCGAACTGGCCGCGTGGCTCAACGCCAGCGACCCAGAAGTGTTCGTCTCGGTGAAAATGGAAGAGGCGCTGGACCTACACGGTGACCGGTGTCGCTGGCAGGTGCTGTGCAAGGCGCCATACTTGGACACTAGCGACTCTCGTGTGGCCCGTCGACTTGAGGAGAGTCGCTGGGGCTGGTACCACCGTGCCGCTCTTCGAACGGTGATTCAGGCGTGTGGTCGTGTCGTCCGCGCGCCCACGGACAGTGGCACGACGTATCTCGCCGACAAGAGCCTACTAGAGTTGTTCGACCGAGCTGCTACCGATATGCCGCCCTGGTTCGCCGACCAGGTCGCAGCTATCACCACGCCATCGCTCCCCGACTTTGACCCGGACGCAGCACTCACCGGCGTTGGCTCCACCGACCAAGCGCACAGTTCAGGTCGTGGCGCGACTAACAACCAGTTTGGATCCTCTCCGAGCAGTACTGAGGCCAACCAGACCCGGTCGGAGACAGACGCGCAGCGACGGGACGATCATCCCCTCTCTGATGTGTGGGGTGACGAGTGACATACACGCCCAGATGGGCTCCCGATAGAGTGTTGCCCGTTCGATCCTCGCAGGAGTAACTCGTCACTCCCCGGGTAGAACTACGCTGACTGTCCGACGATTCTCTCATCTACGGTGGGACCCCGATCAAATTGCTGTGACGCCCCACGCGATCATCGACGACATCATTAGAAACGCGAAAAACAGTGCAAAGACCTTCTGACGGCTCATACCCCGATATAACCTCCTTCAGAAACATAACTCCTCTGGGATTGGATTTCGCCTCGGTGGGAACTCACTCTGAGGTCAACTCTACGGCAGTCATCTCGCTCCGCTCGTCGATATCTAGCAGTCTTCACTCTACGTTACCTTATATAGTATTAGGTGTAGTGACTCCCTCTTACAATAGGAAGGTTAACAAGGAGATACGTATGTAATCATTGTAATGGCGAGAAATGGCCTGGCGGTGGCAGTCACGCTGTACCGTAGTGGGACACTGACTCTGGAGCAGGCAGCGACCCGGGCCGGCCACGAGGTATCGGAGTTCCAGAAGCAAATCGAGCGGTACGGTCCGACCGCCCCCACCGCTTGATCGAAGCGACGATCTTGTGTGGGCGGAGATCACTCGACCCGACTCATCTAGGTAACCGTTCTGAACGAATAGCGGCTGTCTTCTCGCGTACAGTTCCCTCAGCGACCACCTGCTCCCGACGAATGTGTGAACTCACCCGGATCAAGCCGTGGGACAGTCGCCTTACACTGCCTGTACAAGATGATTGTCTAAGAGTTTGACATCAGAGTAGGTTCTCGCCAGTCTTATCGATTCTTCCCCCAGATACTATCAAATACTACTGAAAATGGGGACGGTACACGAACTTCAGTCGCGAGAGCGTCACAAGACAGACGGCGTGCGGAGTAGCTTGAGGTTAAGCCCGAAGAGATTCACCGATCTTCACCTGTCGGTCAGGAGTCTGCCGGGAGAATGTAGAGCCCTGCTTGGCTTTTCAGTACCTCGGTGGTTTCGGCGCTGTCGTCGAAGTACTCTGGTCGCGGGATTGTCACGGATTCGTACGTCTCGGGATCGAGCACCTGGACCGCGTGGGCGTCCTCGACGGTGACGACGGTTGTTTCGACGCTGTCGTCCCGGGTGGCGAGTTTCCGAGCGTCATGTATCCCGTCACATATTTCGCCGGAGGCGAGCCGCACTCCGCGGGGACCGCCTGTCGTTCCTGTGACGAGCACTGGGCCGTCCCCGTCTTCCGGGTCGATAATGTCGCCAGCCCGAAACTCGGGGAGTCTGACGGCGAAAGTGACGCGATACACCTCGTTGCCGTCCTCGTCTTCGGTGACCAATGTCGGGTGAGATTCGACGTTCCCGCCAAATTCTTCGATAATCCGGGTCGCGACTGCCTTCCCTAGCGCGTTCGTGGACACCTTGATGTCCGGGCCTTCGTCAGTCTCGGTGATCTCGGTAATGAACGCCTCACGGTCGCCACCCTGTTCTTGAGCGGCCACATGTGACTCGGCAATTTCGACTGCCCTGCGCCGCTCGGCGGCCTCGAGTTGCCGGTCGGCTGCCCGTACTTGGACGATCCCGGAGTAGTAGCCGCCCGCGATTCGCCCGCACCGGTCACACGTCCCCCGAGCGATCCGAACTGAGACGGTGATCTGCTCCTCGCGAAGGGTTTCACGGACGATTCCTGAAAATTCGGCGTGTATCCGGACTGTCGTTTCGTCTACCTGTTCGGGCTCAACTGCCCAGTTTACCTCGGTAGCGTTCACGTGAACGCCTAACGCCTCTGTCACCTCGTCAATCGCAACATCCGTGTAGTCACGGGCACCGATGTCGCGCCACTCTTTGCCCCGTTGAATCGCGCCACAGCGACCACAGACGGCCACCTCTATCCGCTCGGGGGCATCCACAAGTGCAAAGTCTTCGAAGTAGCAGTCATCACAGAGACTCGCGTCGCGGTCACGAGGCTCGCCGGGCAACGGCTCTTCGCGGTCCGGGACGGGATCGCCGCACCGGGGACAAAACACACGCGACTGCGTCATCGGTTGTAATTGGACACCGCTGGGAAT
>KI543229.1:186589-194974 GCA_000496235.1 uncultured archaeon A07HR60 | reverse complement strand
ATGGCCGACAGACTGGGGATTGCGAGGACGCATGGCACTAACAGGGTTCCTCCTGTTTGGCCTGTATGCTGTCTTCGTCGGCGCGATGGTCACGTTCTTCGATGCTGGCATCGTGACGATGATGATCGTGCTCGGTGGATTCTCTCTAGTACAATACTTCTACAGCGACCGACTCGCCCTCCGGAGTATGGGCGCCCGGAAAGTATCAAACGACGAGTATCCCGACCTTCACCGGCGGATTGAGCGGCTCTCACGTCAGGCCGACCTTCCGGTTCCGACCGTCGCCGTGGCAGACTCGAAGATTCCGAACGCCTTCGCAACTGGACGGAACCAGGATAACGCGACAATCTGCGTGACGCGGGGAATCCTCGACTCGCTGAACGACGAGGAACTGGATGGCGTCTTGGCTCACGAGATGGCGCACATCAAAAATCGGGATATGATGGTCATGACGATCGCCTCGTTCCTCTCGACGATCGCCTTCTTCGTCGTCAGATGGGGCTGGCTACTCAGCGGCGATAACCGCGAAGGTGGTGCTCCAGTGATCGCTGCGATCGTCGTCTCGTTGTTCGTGTGGGCGGCGTCGTTCCTGCTGATCCGGGCGCTGTCTCGATACCGCGAGTATGCGGCCGACCGAGGCGCGGCAGCTATCACAGGAAACCCTGCCGCACTCGCGTCTGCACTCATGACGATCAACAACGACATGGAGCGGGTTCCGGAGGACGACCTCCGAGACCAAGCCGAGATGAACGCGTTCTTCATCATTCCCATCCGCAAGGGGTTCATTGGCAAGATCGCCTCAACGCACCCCTCGGCGGAAAACCGGATCGAACGGCTTCGTGATCTCGAACGCGAAGTCGAAACAGCCTGATACCGTTCACACTGCAGACATCGACCTTGTGGTAACGTGTGTTGCTGATTGGGGATTTTCTGTGGTAATTGCAGTCACACAGTTTGTGGCCACGTGATCTGACTGAGAGTGAAAACATCTAATCCCTCGACACTCTTACTCTCGCAAACTGATGGGAATTCTCGACACAATACGGTCACTTTTCGGGACGCGAGCGGCTGCGGACGCCGGCCGCGACGCTGATCCTGAGGACCTCTTCGGGATGAGCACGGCCTACCTGACGATGGAAGCTGATTTGCGCTACGATAATACCGGGGAGGCAGCACTGTGCTTTTCCGATGTTGATTCCACTGCTTTCCGAGACGCCGTCGACAGCGTCGCAGGGATCCTCGAAATCGGCGAAACAGAGTCTGGCACCGGGTTCGAGCATCACGCGGACGACCACGGGTACCGTTGGTTCGTGGTCTCACACGATGACCCCGAGCAGCTGGTCTCAAGTCTCCACATCGCGGCCGACGAGTTTATCGAACAGGGGTTCGGCTCTCGACTGCTCGCGGCCGTCTTTGGATTCGAGACCTCAGATCAGCGCGCGTACTGGATTTACTCGTTCCGACGAGGTGCCTACTACCCGTTCGCTCCCAACGGCACCAGTGACCGTAATCAACAAGCCGAAATCAAATTGCGATCCGTTCTCGAAGGTGAACTCGCAATCGAGGATGACGAGTCTTACTGGTACCCCCTGTGGCCCGACCGCCCTGGCGGTCACCCGTGGAGCTAAACGACTCGCAAGCCAGCTGTCGACTCGGGACGAGTTCGATCCAATTTGACAGAGCGTGATGAACGGATTCTTCGTCGCGTCTTGTCTTTATTATGGTTCTGAACAGAGGAGTCTCGCCCTGATACAGTCACTATTGTTATTATCGCCCCCGGGCGAGGGAGAGGGTAGGGTCACTTGTCAGTGGCTCGGTAGGCACCTCGTTGGCCACTCCCGGCTCAGACTCTAAGCTTCCACTTCACAGGGTTAGAGCGGAGGGGAACGGAAGTAGATTAACGCTGATTCCACTTTCACCAAGGTGTTAACAGGGATTTATATGCCTCTCTCACAAACTTCTAGTTACAATGCCAGACGACGATCTACAAACTCTGCCCGGTGTGGGACCAGCCACGGCAGACAAACTCATTGACGCTGGATTCGAGTCATTTCAGAGTATTGCCGTCGCTAGCCCGTCAGAACTGTCGAACACTGCCGACGTGGGTGAATCCACGGCCTCAGACGTGGTTCAGGCAGCCCGAAAGGCGGCTAATATCGACGGGTTCGAGACCGGTGCGAGTGTGCTCCAGCGGCGTGAAGAAATCGGCAAACTCTCCTGGCAGATCGACGAAGTAGACGAACTCCTCGGTGGTGGAATGGAAACGCAGTCTATTACCGAGGTGTACGGCGAATTCGGAGCCGGGAAGTCGCAGGTGACCCACCAGGTCGCTGTGAACGTCCAATTGCCGCACGAGAACGGTGGACTCGAGGGTGGTGCAATCTTCATCGATACTGAGGACACGTTCCGGCCAGAGCGAATCGATGATATGGTCAGGGGCCTCGACGACGATCTCCTCGCAGACGAACTGGAACGGCGCGAAATCGAAGGGACTGTCGGCGACAATGAGACGATGGAAACGCTGGTTGAGGACTTCCTTGACCATATCCACGTCGCGAAGGCGTTCAATTCCAATCACCAGATGCTGCTGGCAGAGAAAGCAAAAGACCTCTCTGAGGAAAGCGAAGAGACCGAGTGGCCGGTCCGGATGGTCTGCGTGGACTCACTGACAGCTCACTTCCGGGCAGAGTACGTCGGTCGAGGCTCATTAGCAGAGCGCCAGCAGAAATTGAACAAACACCTTCATGACCTGATGCGAATTGGCGATCTGTACAATACGTCGATTCTCGTCACCAATCAAGTCCAATCGAATCCTGACTCGTACTTCGGGGACCCCACCAAGCCCATCGGTGGCAACATTCTCGGGCACACCTCTACGTTCCGGATCTACATCCGCAAGTCCAAGAATAACAAACGGATCGTCCGGCTGGTCGATGCGCCGAATCTCGCCGACGGTGAGGCCGTCATGCGAGTGCAAGGTGAAGGTCTCAAACCCGAGTAGTCTCGTTTCACCCGAGTCACTGCCCTCTCGATGCGGGGTGTGATACGACTGGTACTGACGACCCTGCTGAAATCAGCGCCGAGGATTGGTTCTGTAATGCGCGATTCATAGTGTCGAATGGTGTGACGCGTGTCTTGATTTCACAGTTCTCCCCGCGAACGGTCAATATTGATACAATCACCGTCCTGTCAACAATGTTCTTCGCACAACCCCGCTCTCTGCGTCTGGAGTCACTGGCCAATCTCTCACTACCGCGCGCTAATTTGTGATGCGTCAGGACGGCGTCTGACGGTTCACGTTTGGTCACTTATGCATCGACAATCGCCCATATTTTTTCCATCTAACATCCTTATACACACCTAATACGGCTATATATCTGACGTATGCTCGTAATACACCAGTAATTCTGTTGGATCGTGAGCCCCCATTTTATATATGACCGTTCCCCCATATGAGACGTGAATCCCGATACGATTGACAGGGAACGAGGGGCAATAATTACAAACAAAGTAGTATCGGCTAAGAAAACTGGGGTGATCTGGTAATGGAACTCGGAATTCTCGCGACGGTCGGAAATGATTCGTTGACCAATTCGCTCAATACCACATGGATCCTGACGGTGACGTTCCTGATCTTCTTCATGCACGCCGGCTTCGCGATGCTTGAGGCAGGCCAGGTCCGTTCGAAAAACGTTGCCAACCAGCTTACGAAAAATATGCTGACGTGGGCTGTTGGCGTCACCGTGTTTTTCCTCATTGGAACGGGTATCGAAGCAGTCGCGTCTGGTAGCAGTGGCTTCCTTGGAGGAGTGGCCGCCGGCAGCGGCGGATACGTTGGGTGGCTTTACGGGGCTGTCTTCGCGATGACTGCAGCGACCATTGTCTCGGGAGCCGTCGCCGGCCGGGCCAAACTTCGGGCGTACGTGGCCTACACCTTCCTGCTGGCAGCAGTGATCTACCCAGTAATCACGGCGTTCACGTGGGCTGCACCCGGAGCCGGCCTCGTCGAACAGCTCGTCGGGACCGCCTTTGCTGACTTCGCCGGCGGTATGATCGTCCACGGGATGGGGGGCGTTGCGGGACTCACCGCGGCAGCTATTCTCGGCGCGCGAATAGATCGATACGACTCCGACGGCTCGGTCAATATCATTCCCGGTCACTCGATGACGTTCGCGGTACTGGGGACGCTCATGCTTTGTTTCGGGTGGTACGGATTCAACGTGGGTACTGCTGCAGCACTCAGCATAGACACGCTGGGCCAAGCAGCCATGACGACGACGATCGCAATGGCGACGGGAGCGATCGGCTCGGCTGCTGTCTCCCTGCTCAGATCCGGCAAGGTCGACACACTGTACACCGCTAACGGGATGTTGGCCGGCTTGGCTGCTATCACCGCGATTACCAACACGACGACCTGGTGGGGTGCCATCGTGGTTGGTCTCCTCGCGGGCGCTCAGCTCCCGATTGTCTTCGATTACGTCACGAACACGCTCGGTATCGACGATGTCTGTGCGGTCTTCCCCGTGCACGGTAGTGCGGGTATACTCGGAACGCTGCTCATGCCGTTCGTCGCGCTACCCGGTGTTGTCGATTCGCTTGCGAGTCAGTTCCTTGCCCAGGTCGTCGGTGTCGTCATCATCGGCGGATGGACGCTCACCGCCACTGCGATCATCTGGTACCTGTTCAACGCCACGGGTCAGGCCCGTGTCGATCCGGATCACGAGCGTGATGGGCTCGACGTCTCCGAACACGGTGTCGACACGTACCCAGAGTTCGGTCCGAGTGCGCCTCGCGGAACTGCCACTGACGGTGGCGCGGAACTTCGTGGTGACGGCGGCAGTGCCGGTGATATCAACATGGTGATGGGAATCGTCCGCCCCGAGCGGCTCGGCGAAGTGAAGACCGCTCTCGCAAAAGTCGGAGCTCCGTCACTGACCGTCTCAGACGTGTCCGGTCGTGGGACTCAGCCGCCCAAGACTGGGCAGTGGCGCGGTGAGGAGTACGCGGTCGATCTACACAAGAAGGTCAAAATTGAGGTCATCGTCGCGGACATCCCGGCAGACGACGTTGCTGACGCGATCAGGTCGGCTGCCGGCACTGGTGAACCGGGCGACGGAAAGGTGTTCATTCTCCCGGTTGACGACGCCGTCCAGGTTCGGACCGGTGAGACGGGGCCCGAAGCAGTCTGATCACTCACCCCCCGCTGACGACGGCTCTTCACCGTCTGGATCGTCGGCCGACACGGCCTGTCTCATGATGGCGGCACTCGGCTGACCTCCATTCAATTGCGACACCACCGCAGAGGCGGCCAGATGTGTCCGCCTGAAGCGGTACTCCACTGTTGTCTCGCAGACGCTTTCCACTTTTTCCAGACATTCTCTCGTCCCTATGCTGGACGCTCACTCGCTGTCGAATCTATGACTTCGGAGCTATCCTCGCACCTCGGGCGTGCGTGCCTCCCAGTTCAATGTAATTTTCTTGACGATTGACCCCTGAGTGGTGTCACCGGCTGGATACGGTAGGCCTACAGAGACGGCTCAGGCGCTGTGGGCGGGTAGTCCAGCCAGAACGGCCTCGGTCCGTCTCGGAAACTACTTTCGGGTTGCGAGCAGTAATTAAGTATATGAATCACGACCGTTCACGAGAGCTGTACGATCGAGCTCTGTCGGTCATGGCCGGAGGGGTGAACTCGTCTGTCAGAGCGACGAAACCGTATCCGTTCTTTATCCAGCGTGGCGATGGTGGCCACGTGATCGACGCTGACGGGAACCGATATATCGACTGGGTGATGGGATATGGCCCACTGTTGTACGGCCACCAGATCCCCGAACCGGTGGAAGCAGCCGTCCAGTCTCACACCGCAGCAGGCCCGATCTACGGGGCGCCGACGGAAATCGAAGTAAAACACGCTGAGTTCGTCGCCAGACACGTCCCCAGCGTCGAGATGCTCCGTTTCGTCAACTCCGGCACTGAGGCGACTGTCTCGGCCGTTCGGCTCGCCCGTGGGTATACTGGCCGCGAGAAAATCGTCATTATGGAGGGGGGCTATCACGGTGCCCAGGAGTCGACGCTAGTCGAATCGGGTGGTGGGCCGACTGATACGCGCCCGTCGACACCCGGTATCCCGGACTCATTCGCCGAGCACACCTTAACAGTTCCATTCAACGACCCCGAAGCCGCACAGCAGGTATTCGAGCAACACGGCGACGAAATCGCGGCCGTGATGACCGAACCAACACTCGGTAATATGGGGATCGTCCAGCCAGTCGAGGGCTACCACGAGATGCTCCGTGAGTTGTGTGACGACCACGGCTCGTTGTTGATCTTCGATGAGGTTATCACCGGCTTTCGCGTTGGCGGGCTCGAGTGTGCACAGGGAAAACTCGGTGTAACCCCAGACGTGACCACGTTCGGCAAGATCATCGGTGGCGGTTACCCGGTCGGGGCGATCGGCGGCCAGGCAGAGATCATCGAGGAGTTCACTCCCGCGGGAGAAGTGTTCCAGTCGGGCACGTTCTCCGGACACCCAGTGACGATGGCAGCGGGCTATGAGTACCTGAACTACGCCGCGGAAAACGACGTGTACGGCCACGTCAACGACCTCGCCGAACAACTCCGAGCTGGCATCACCGATATCTGTGAGGACCAAGCTCCCGAGTACACTGTCGTCGGGTCAGACTCGATGTTCAAGACCGTGTTCACACGCGACCGCCCGGAAGACGGTGACCTCTGTGAGGCCGGCTGTGAACAGCGGGAGAGCTGTTGTCGGTACGATTACTGCCCGAAAACGGGCGCTGATGTCGCAGACGCTGCCACTGACCGCTGGGAACGGGTCCACTGGCAGGAGATGAAAGACCAGGGGGTGTTCCTCACCGCCAATCAGTACGAATCACAGTTCGTCTCGTACGCACACACCCAAGCGGACGTCGACGAGACGCTAGAAGCGTACAAACAAGCGCTTTAATCGCGTCTCACTCAGCCACACGAGAGCAGGCCCAACTGAACTGACTCAGACACGCCGAGACCAGACTAATTGGGGCCAGAGAAGATCGTATTTCACCGGTGTCGCACGTGAGCATTATCAGCTGACCCAGTGGTGGCTGTGTCGTCCGAGACACTTCCAAACCCAATCCAGCGATAGGTACGTCAGCACCCTGGCACCTCCGGGTTCGTGACCGCTGGCGGCTGGACGATCACTCCGTCGAGAGCCGGTGAAACTGCTAGCCTTTTGAGGCCGCGGTGTCTCGTGTTATCCATGACTGATACCGTGCGACTCGCGACGCGGGGCTCGGACCTGGCGCTTCGTCAGGCCACCCAAATCCGTGACGCGCTCTCGAGCCGGCGCCGAGAGGTGGAACTCGTGACGGTGGAAACGCGTGGCGACGATATCCGTGACGAACTAATCCACAGACTCGGAATGACTGGCGCTTTTGTTCACGCTCTCGATGAGGAGGTCGTCGACGGAACCGTCGACGCAGCCGTCCACTCGTTGAAAGATATGCCGACGGAAGACCGCGATGAGCTGGCCGTCGCGGGGGTTCCCCAGCGAGCACCCGCCGGTGACGTGCTCCTGACTCCGGATGGCCTCTCCTTAGACGAACTTCCGGAAGAGGCCCGGGTCGGGACTTCGTCGCTCAGGCGGCGCGCACAACTCCTGGCAGCCCGGCCAGACCTGACGGTCGTCCCGCTGCGAGGCAACGTCGACACACGAATCGAGAAACTGCTGGCCCCGACGCTTCAGTCCGAACACGAAGCCCGACTGGAAGCAGCGGGCGGACTGCCGGACGCTGATGGGAACACGAACGGGACTGATACGGACGGTGATTCGACTTCTCCCGCACAGGACGCGTCTGCTCAGACGACAGGCGACGGCGCGACCGGAGATGGAGACTCTGACGACTCGGCGTTCGAACAGCCAGTCGAAGAGTGGTTCGACTCACTGGCTGAACTGGAGCGAGAAGCGCTCGGCCGCGATGTGGATGAAGTGTACGATGGAATCGTCCTGGCAGAATCGGGGCTGCGGCGGAGCGACTTACTGGATATTCCCGGGAGTCGCCGGCTGGAACGCTCACAGTTCGTCCCCGCACCTGGACAGGGGACAATCGCCGTAACTGCCTCCGATCCAGATATCACCGAGACGATCCGCACCGCAGTCGATCACCCACGCACGCGAGTCGAGACAACCGCCGAACGGACCGTACTCGGGGAACTCGGCGGGGGCTGTGTGGCCCCGATGGGTGTGTATGCGGTGATGAAAGGCGAGTACGTCCACCTCCGCACCCGTGTGCAATCGGGTGATGGCAGCCGTGAAGTCGCCGATACCCGTGATCTTCGTGTCGGCGAATACGCCGACGAAGCAGCACAGTTCGCAGCAGACCTGGCCGA
>KI543229.1:163786-185459 GCA_000496235.1 uncultured archaeon A07HR60 | reverse complement strand
AGACATTTCGCTCTGCGACCGCGGCCATGAACTCTTCATCCTGGCCGCGAACACCCTCCGGGAGACTGACAGCCGTGAGTGTGTTCGACAGCACGGTGTGGTCGGATGCCGTCGCGAACAGCTCTAATCCCATCTCGGTAAACCCGTCGCGGAAGGCTCGCGCCTGACGGTGATGCCGATCAATTCGGGCGGGCATCCCCTCTGATTGGATTTCCTCGACAGCCTCGGCCAATCCGAGATACAGAGGAATCGCAGACGTGAACGGAGTCTGATGTGAGTCTGCCTTTCGGAGGTGCCAGTCGAGGTCCTCGTAGAAGGGGGCTGATTCACCGTCGATTCGATCCGCTGCCCGCTCGGTCAGGTACATCGCCGACGTCCCCGGCGGTGCCGCGAGTGCCTTTTGTGCGTCCGTCAGCGCGATATCGACGTGCCAGTCGGCGAGACTGAACACGTCCCCGCCGATACTAGTGACGCCGTCAAGCACGAACAACGCGTCACTCTCTCTGGCGATCCGACCGACTCCCCAGGCTGGATTCTGAAGCCCGGTCGACGTTTCGTTGTGAACCATGGTGACCATGGTTGTCTCGTCGCTGACGGCGGCGTCTACGTCTGAAAGCGAGATCGACTCGCCCCACGTAGCCTCGACCCGGGTCACAGCGTCAGTATACCGGTCGGCGATCCGAGCGAACCGTCGGCCGAATTTCCCGTTGACCAACGATACGACCTCATCACCCTGCTCGACAACGTTTGCGACCGCTGCCTCCATCGCCATTGTCGCCGTCCCGTTGAAAATGAGCGTCTCGCCTGGCACACTGGTGTCTGTCTCGTTCGTCGTGGAGTGTGTGAACACGTACTCAGCACCTTCCTGTGCGCGTTCGTAGATCGTCTCAAACTCGGCCGAGCGATGCGACATCATCGGCGCAGACATCGCCTCGCGAACCTCGTCCGAAACGGGAACCGGCCCCGGATTCAAGAGGAGAAAATCATCGTCCATACCGTGTTTGAGTGCGCGTCGAATTTAAGAAACGCGGGTATCTCATCTTTTGGCATCTAACACCCACTCCCGATGGGTGACGAGACACCCTCGGCACCGAGTAACTGCCTCGCCCTCCGCCGACGCATTCTGTCGGAAACTGTGCTGGCTTCGTGGTCCACACGATCGTATGAGCGCCGAACGCGCAGGAGTGTGGGGGAGCTGATAGTTCAATTCTCCCTGACACGGGTGTGTCGGGCTTTGCGAGTGGAATCGCGCTGTACGCGCCGGAGTCACAGAACCCCTGTCCACTACACGTATTACCCACGCATTCAGCCCAGGTTCAGTGCACACTCCGAGCGGAACGGTAGAATCGCGTCACTACTAGCATACACCCGCGTTCCCAACAACTGATAGGATTCGACTCAAGATATCAAATATGGACCCCGATCTCGACACACTCCGTGAACACGTCGACGAGTGGAGAGAGACTGGGATTATTTCTGAGCCGACCGCCGAGGCGATTCTTGAATACGAGTCCACGGCCGAGAGTGACGGACAATCTGACCCGGCTGGCCAGCAGTCGGCGTCGGTGCGGTCTTCGCCCTCGCTGACGGCCGACCGCTCGAGACTCGTCGTTGCTCTGTCGTTGATGGGTGGGCTCCTCGTCGCGGCGGGTATTGGACTGTACGTCGCGACGCGGTGGCAAGAGCTGCCCGTCATCGCTCAAACGGCTCTTTTAGGTGCCGTACCTCTCGGTGGATTTCTCGGCGGTCTCGGACTGGCGAGACGCGGCACCGTTCGCGTTGGTCACGGACTCTGGTTCGGGGCTGCGGTGTTCACCGGTGTGTCTGCGACGTTGTTGTACGATATCTATAATCCCGGGTTCTCACTCGCTTGGGCACTCGGCGGCTGGGCGCTCGTTGCAATCAGTGCCGGGCACGCGTTCCCGTCCCAGCCGACGACAGCGGCTGGCCTTGGCGCCGGAACTCTCACCGTTGTGACTGTGACGGCAACATTGAACACGGTCTCGGTGGTGGCTGTCACCGCGTTTGGACTCGCCGTGTTCGGCGCCGGCGTGTCGCGGCTGAACGGCGGGAATCCGCTTGCGAACACGTACCGACTCTACGGAGCAGGGAATCTTGGGCTCGGACTCGTAGTGATTGCGTCAGGCGCGGACGGACTTGGCGGACTCAATATAGGGGGAATCTCCACCGGCGTGTTTCTCTTGACGGGCGCGATTACGTCGGTCCGATTCGGTGTGAGACGGGGCTGGAGCAATCCTCCACACACCGCCTGGCTCGGTGGCACGACCGCGGGGATCGGGATTATCGGCGTGCTCGTGTTTGCTGGCGGTGAGATCCCCGCTCTCGTGACGCTTCTGGCAGTGCATGCGGTCTTGCTGGCGATCCTCATCGGCCTCCTGGTTGTCGGGGTGATAGCCGCCGAACGCGCAACGATCAATCTCGTCGCGGCACTGTTCCTCTGCCAACTGTTCGTGTTCCTGCTCGAGACGGTGGGGGAAACGCTTCCACAGTCACTCGCGCTGGTCGTCGCTGGAGTAATACTTCTGGCGGCTGGTGCTGGGCTTGAACGTGGCCGACGCGAACTGTTGGCGGGACTGCGGTGACCGACTGGGCACTGTGGACCTGGCTATCTTAACCCAGTCCTGACCAGGATAGCTCCAAACCAGAGAAGTGAGACGGGCCAAACACAGACACCTCCGACTCACGGGAGTGCGGACCGCATGGCTCACACAACTCAGGTCCGTTCTGGTCCTCTCTCGCCGAGTGACTCTGCCTGCTTGGCGTGGCGAGTGGCTCGCTTGGAGAGCCGCCCGGTCGATTGGTTCGTGCACGGCGTGGCTGGAACACTCTCATACATCACTCCGGTCGACGGTGATGTCGGATTCCTGTCGATCTGCGCGCGGTTCCGACTGCTTTTAACCACTCCTTACTAATTTTACAGCATGTCAGAGGCGGACACACGGTATGCTGATCCCGACGAAAACCCGTACGTCGAGGATCCTCCGGTGGATTTCGAGGATGCAGCGTCGTTGGATGCTGCAGAGGCAGAAGCACAGGCGACCCGTCTGAGAAAGGCGGTTCGCGAGCACGACCACCGCTACTACGTTGAGGCAGATCCGCTGGTTCCCGACCCTGTTTACGATCAATTGTTCGCCCGGTTGACCGAACTCGAGGAGAGGTTTGATATCTCGACGACCGACTCCCCGACCCAGCGGGTCGGCGGCGAACCGGTCGACGAACTGGAGACAGTCGAACACACCGCGCCGATGCTCTCAATCGATCAGAGTACCGACGCCGCCGCCGTCAGAGACTTCGACTACCGAGTCCGGGACGACCTGCGTGAGGAGGGCTTCGACGCCGACGCCATCGAGTATCTGTGCGAGCCGAAATTCGATGGGCTCTCGCTGGAGGTGGTCTACGAGCAGGGCCGATTCACGCGCGCAGCCACCCGCGGTGACGGTCGCGAGGGCGACGACGTGACCGCGCAGGTCCGGACCATTCCCTCGGTGCCACAGCAGCTTCGAGGAGACCCACCCGACCGGCTTGCGGTCCGAGGTGAGGTGTATATGCCGCGAGACGCGTTCGCCGAGTACAATGCCGAGTTAGTCGAGCGTGGCGAAGAACCGTTCGCCAATCCCCGCAACGCCGCGGCTGGCACACTCCGACAACTCGACCCGGCTGTTGTCGCGGACCGACCGCTGGATATCTTCTTTTTCGACGTTCTCGAGTGGGCCGACGACACCAGAACGGCCGATGGCTCGGCCCCGATCAATCGCCCCGGGTCACACACTGCCCAGCGGGCTGCGTTCGCGGAGTTTGGTCTGCGAACGACAGACCGCGTTGAGGTGGTCTCCGATATCGAGGCGGCGATTGCGTACCACGACCGGCTTGACGCCGATCGTGAGGACCTCGGGTTCGAGATTGACGGGGTCGTCATCAAAATCGATGATAAAGCCGCCTGCGAGTCGCTTGGTGCCACCTCTCGATCCTATCGGTGGGCGTTCGCTCACAAGTTCCGCCCGCGAACTGAGGAAACGGTCGTTCGCGATATTACCGTTCAGGTGGGTCGCACTGGCCGTCTTACCCCGGTTGCAATGCTGGATCCCGTTGCCGTCGGCGGTGTCACAGTCTCGCGGGCGACACTCCACAATCCCGACGAAATCGCTGATCTCGGGGTGAACACCGGCGACAAAGTGCGTGTCTACCGGGCTGGTGACGTCATTCCCTATATCCCGGAGGTTCTCGACAAACGGAGTGAGGGGACGTACACCTTCCCCGACGAGTGCCCAATCTGTGGCTCACCAGTCGAACGGGAGGGTCCACTCGCGTTCTGCTCTGGAGGTCTCTCCTGTCCAGCCCAATTGGAACGCGCAATCGACCACTACACTCGACGGGATGCTCTCGATATCGAGGGATTGGGCGAAGAGCGTATTCGACAGCTCCGCACAGCGGGGTTAGTCGAGTCGATCCCGGATCTGTACCGTCTTGATGCTGACGACCTGGCATCACTGGAAGGATGGGGAAAAAAGAGTGCGGACAATCTCCTCGCAGGGCTGGCGGCGTCCACAGAACCGCCGTTGCCGGACTTTCTCGCTGCACTGGGTATTCCAGATGTAGGGTCGACGACCGCGGCATCGCTGGCGCGGCACTTCGGCGATCTGGAGTCATTTCTCGAAGCTACCGAGGCTGAACTCACCTCCGTCGACGATATCGGCCCAGAAGTGGCGGCGTCGATCCGTGGATTCCTCGATTCTGCAGAAAACCAACAGACAATCACGGCCCTCAAAGAGTTGGGCGTTGAGCCACAGGCGGTCGATATTGAAACCGGCGACGAACTCGCAGGCCTGACGTTCGTGTTCACTGGCTCGCTGTCCGAGCCTCGTCGTGTAGCCGAAGATCTTGTCGAAACATACGGCGGCTCTGCTACGGGAAGTGTCTCTTCGAATACCGATTATCTGATCACGGGCGAGAACCCCGGAGCGACCAAACAAAGCGATGCCGACGCTGAGTCGGTGCCGATTCTTGACGAGTCTGGGTTCACAGAGTTGCTGGCCGACCACGAGATCGAGTGGCCGCCAGACTCGAGTGCCGAGTAATCGGTCGCGTCCCACCATCGGTCGGTTCTCGCCATTGGCCCCGTCTGATTACCGGTCGGCTCCAACTATCCGTCAGGTCTGACCACGATTGGGGGTCGCCATCATGCGTGTCTCCGCACTCACCTTGTGACGGATAGCGAGCGAGAGCCCTCGCCTTTCAGGTCGGGGCAGATGTCGACGGGTGTCGCGAGTCGAATCACCTCCCCTCATGACCACTTTGGGGGTGATAACGCGCTTTCAGGTGGCCCCAAAATCTCCGATATGTGGCGACTGGCTGAGCCGGGGTAGTGGCCGAATTCACACCATTTTAACCAGAACAGAGGTGAACTATCAGTATGGCCGCGATCGACCTGTCTGGCGTGACTAAACGGTACGGCGAACTCATGGCAGTTCGCCAACTGGACCTCACTGTCGAGGAGGGTGAAATCTATGGCTTCCTCGGCCCGAATGGAGCCGGGAAATCGACGACGATCAACATGATGTTGGACTTTGTCCGCCCTACGGCTGGTGAGGTCAACGTGCTCGGCACCGACGCCCAGCGCGAGACTACGGCCGTCCGCAACAAAATCGGCGTCCTGCCAGAGGGGTTCGGTGTCTATGATCGGCTCTCAGGCCGCAAACATCTCGAATTCGCAATCGACTCGAAAGACGCCGCTGAAGACCCGGACGCAGTGCTCGAGCGGGTCGGCCTGACAGGCGATGGCGGGCGGAAAGCAAGCGAGTACTCGACGGGAATGAAACAGCGACTCGCGCTCGGCATGGCACTGATTGATGAGCCTGATCTGCTGATTCTGGACGAACCCTCGTCGGGACTCGATCCCGCCGGCGCCAAAGATATGCGCGAGATCGTTCGCGAGGAGGCTGACCGAGGGGCGACAGTGTTTTTCTCCTCACACGTGCTCGGGCAGGTGGAAGCTGTCTGTGATCGTGTCGGCATCCTCCGGGACGGGCAACTGGTGGCGCAAGACTCCATCGAGGGACTCCGAGTGGCCGTCGGCAGCAGTGAGACGCTGACCGTCACTGTCGATGCCGCCAGTCAAGACGATCTCGAACCCATCCAGACGATGGAGGGTGTTTCCGGGGTCACCACCGACGGCGGGACTGTGACAGTCTCCTGTGACGGTGATACGAAAACCAACGTCATCACCGCTCTCGAGGACAATGGGGTGACGGTGAAAAATTTCCAGACTGAGGAGGCCTCACTTGAGGAGCTGTTTTTCGCGTATACAGAAGGCGAGACGGCTGATGAGGGCACCGAGGCAGCGTTGGCAGCGCCCGGAGAGGGTGACACATGAGCGTCTCGCCGATCGTGAAAAAGGACTTTCAGGACGCAATCCGGTCACGTTGGCTGCTGGGCTTGACTGCGCTGTTCGTCGGGCTCGTGTCACTGTCGGCGTACATCGTGCGCCCGGCTCCCGGCCAGACCGTCTCCTCAAACAGTATCCTGCAGATCATCAATCAGGTATTCGTCGGAATCCTGGTGCCACTGATCGCGCTGGTGATCTCGTACAACGCTATCACCGGCGAGCGCGAGTCGGGCTCGTTGAAATTGCTGTTGGCGCTACCACACTCTCGGGCTGATCTCGTCGTCGGGAAAGTAATCGGTCGTGTCGGCGCACTGACCGTTCCGTTGCTCGTCGGCTTCATCCTCCCGGCAGTCGTGCTCGCGGTGGGGCCCCTGGAGTTTCAAGCGGTCACGTATCTCGGCTACGTCCTCGCGGTGTGTCTCCTCGGGGCCGTCTACGTGGCGATCGCCGTCGGACTGTCGGCGGCGGTGGCCACCCAGCGGCTCGCGATCACCGGCGCTATTCTGCTGTATTTCCTGTTTGTCCCGCTGTGGGACGCTGTCCAGTTTCCTCTGCAAATCTGGCTCAGCGGGGGGACACCTGTCTGGCTCCCGCTCACACTCGAGGAGTTGCTTCGGCTGCTCGAACTGATCAATCCGAACGGCGCGTTCGGGTTTATTGCAGACGGACTTCTCACCGGCGGGCTGTACCAGGGACAGGGTGCTCGGCTCGAGATCTCGGCGACGCTCATGTTAGTGACGTGGCTGATCGCGCTGCCGCTGCTGGGAGTGGTTTCATTCGAGAATCAAGACCTCTGAATGCGGCCCCGCCGGACGGCTCCGTGCCTATTTCGAGTGACCGTGAAGAATGAACTTCGTCCGCCAATGGCAGACTGGAGCGCTGACAAGTCTACACGCTGCGTTACCCGGGCGATTCATGTTCTTCAGCTCCGCCAGCCGTGGGAGTCGTAGCGACACGTCGTCTCCGAATAAACAGTCTCGATAGCCTGCGGCCGGCTTGCGCATTCTACCCATCAGGACACGACGCGGTCAGCAATCCGCCGGCCCACCTCACGGCTCCGGCGGCGCCCCGTGGTAGGCGTCCCGGTCAGCGTAGAAATTCAGCATCGCGAATCGCAGTTTCTCTCGGTCGATACTGACGATTTCCTCGCGCTCGTCGGCTGGGAATGCATCCCGGACGCTGTACTTGCCCATGTCGGCCTCGGTGTATCGCCGATCGATGAGGACGCGCGCTCCGAAGTCGTCTGGCGACCGGATCACCCGCCCCAGTGCCTGCCGTGTCTTCCGGATCGTCGGGATCTCGACAGCGTATGCCCATCCGGGGTTCTGTGCGTATTCGCGGTCGGCGAACGTGCGGTCGTAGGCGTCCTGGACAGCGTCAATACGCTCGGAGAGGTGCGGATACGGCACACCCACCACTGCCACAGTACGAGCCTGGTCCCCGTCGAAACTCACCCCTTCTGAGAGCGTCCCCCACAGCGAGGTGAACAGCGTGGCATCGTCCCCGTTGACGAACCGCTGGCGAAGATCTTCTGTCGACATTCCTGCCTCGTCGAGCATGAGATTGCCGAGATCTGTCCCTCTTCCCGTCTGCGAGCTGGTTAGCCGCTCGTGATAGCGGGTTGCCTCGCTGTATGAGGGGAAAAACGCGAGTGTGTTCCCTGGGGTGAACTTGATCGCGTCTTCGAGTGTCTTCGTGATTGCGGCCTGTGTGTCAAGGTCTTCCCGTTCGGAAGCAAACAGCGGCGGGGTATCGACCGCGTAGGTCCGCCGATTCGCCTCGGGGTAGACGAGACTGTACGAGAGACTCACTGGGTCTGTTAGCCCGAGGACGTTCTCTGTAACGTCGAACGGCCGGAGGGTCGCGCTCATGAGCACCGACGTCGACACCTCGTCGAACAACTCACTTGTCACCTCTCGCGGAATGCAGGTGTACAGCTCCGCCTGCCCGTACACTTCGTCGGTGCCAGCGTCTCGGCGGACCGCTGCGACCGGGTACTGGCCGAGTTCGGTCCCCTCAGCAAGCCATCTGTCGACGAAGCCGGCCGCCTGTAGCGTCTGGCACTCTCGCCGTGTCGTCGCGTCTCCGGAGCGATACGCCTCTTCGTAGACTTCGTCCAGATGTCGCCCGAGTTGAGTCGCCAACTCTAATTCTGTGTCGATTCCCTGGCCCTCGTAGCGCCGGAGGAACGACAGTGTCAGATCGTCTCGCCGGGAGTCGTTAGCAATCGAGATATCTTCCCAGTTGTCACCGATCTGTTCGCGATCGCCGAACCCGAGACTCTCGTCGACCGTGTCCACGAGAGCATTACAAAACGGCTCAAGGACGTTTCTCGCAGCCTCGGCGCGTGCATCGTCAGTCTCGTCGAGTTCGTCGAGCGCGGCCCGGAGCGTGTTCTCGGTGAGTGTCTGTGTGGCGTGTTCCCGCGCTGCCGCTTCCAGATTGTGAGCCTCGTCGAAGACGGTGATCACGTCGGACGGATCACAGTCGAGCCACCGGAAGAACTGCTCGCGAATCGTCGGGTCAAGCAGGTGGTGATAGTTACAGACGGCCAAATCGACCCCTTCGACCCCCTCTTTGAGGAGTTCGTATCCGCAGAAGCCCTCCTGCTCGGCGTGTTCGTACACCTCCTCTGGAGTCCGGACGTCGTCGTAGAGCCAGTCGTAGAACGGTTCAGTGTCGCGCGTAAGGTTGGCGCGATAGTACTCACAGATTGCGCTGCCGTCGATACCGTCGAGTTCGTCTTCCAACTCCTGCAACTCCGACATGACGGCTTCGCGAGCCTGTGTGGCCTCGAGATCACCGTCTTGTGACGCGGCGAGCAACTCCTGACTTCGCGCTTCTAACTCCTGTTTGTCCTGTCTCGTCTCGACGACCGACCGGGTCGTATCGCGGAGTGTTTGACACTCCTGATAGTCGACGTCGATGTGACACATCTCGCCTTTTCCTTTGAATACGACTGCACGAATCGGCTCGGTCTGTGTGATTGCCTGCGCGTCGGCCACGAACTGTCGCATCTGCTGGTGGACGTTCGTGGTGATGACGACCGTCTTCCCAGACTCACGAGCCTCTTGCAGGGCTGGCACTAACGCCGCGAGCGTCTTGCCAGTCCCCGGCGCCCCCTCTAAGAGCACATCCTGTTCACGGGTCAGCGCGTTGGCGATCCGGTCCATCGCCTCCCGCTGATTCGGGAACGGCTTTTCGTACGGAAAGAACCGTTCGTAGGCGGACTTCGACACGGTAACTGCAGGTATTAGGCGGTCACGTTGTTAAAATACTCCGACGAAAGCACAGCCTCCCGCATGGAACGTGTCTCCATCCCGGTGACTCCGCTCCGGGGCCACCCCCCTTTGTGGTCGCTCTGCTCTGGCTGCACACACCGTCGATCCCTTTGTGTGGTGTCCTAACTCACCTGGACTCTGAACTAGGTCAATCCCAGTCGCGACCAAATCTTGGTTCAGCCGTGGATCCGGATTCAGATCCGGAACTAACGTCGAATCAACGTCTTGCTGCAGACCGACGGCAATCAGGTCAGCCGAACAGCGCGGCCATCAGAGCTTTCTGTGCGTGAAGTCGGTTTTCCGCCTGTTCCCAGGCGAGCATCCGGTCTGACTCCATCACCTCGTTGGTGATTTCCTCGCCGCGGTGGGCAGGCAAGCAGTGCATCACCGACAGGGACGCGTCTGAAATCAGTGCGTCGTTCACCTGGAACCCGCCGTCATCGAAGGCATTCAGCCGGGCATCGCGTTCGGCTTCTTGTCCCATCGACACCCAGACATCTGTGTAGACGATGTCTGCTCCCTGTAGTGCCTCTGCCGGGTCGGTCGTTACCATCGGTCTCGCGCCGACTGCTTCGGCCCGCTCGAAGACTGCCTCGTCCATCGCGTATGCTTCAGGAGTCGCGACACGCACGTCGATTCCCGCCATCGCCGCCCCAACCACGAACGACTGACCGACATTGTTGCCGTCGCCAATCCAGGCGACAGTGGGGTCGTCAGCCGCCTCTCGAATTGTCAATAGATCCGCCAGCGTCTGGCAGGGATGTGCGTCGTCAGTCAACCCGTTGATGACTGGCGTCTCGGCGTAGGCTGCCAGCGTCTCCAAATCTCCGTGATCGAACAGCCGAGCCATCACCCCGTCCGCGTATCCACCCAGCACGCGCGCGGTGTCACGCATCGGTTCTCCATGTCCCAACTGGATGTCATCGGGCCCCAGGAAAATCGCGTGCCCACCGAGATCGGTCATCCCCGTTTCGAAAGAAATCCGCGTCCGGGTGGACGGCTTCTCGAACAGCATCGCCATGGTCGCTTCCGGGAGTCGTGGGTTCGCAGTGCCGCCTTTGATCGCTGCCGCAGATGCCAGAACGGCGTCGAGTTCGGCTGGCTGCAAATCATCGATCCGGAGGAGTGACTCCGTTTCGAGGGCTGGCGTCTCGGTGGCAGGCTGTGCGGTTAGGTCGGCATTTGGTCCGTGTGGTGGCGTCATCTGTCTGGTATGTGGGTGTTTGTGGTGCGGAGTCGTCTGGCTGTGGTGTACGCTGATCTGGGCCGATCAGGTCGAATCGAATCTGAAAGCAGTGCCGGCGCCCCGCAGTGGGGCGCCTACGTTCGATCTCGACAAACAGTTTCCAGGATTGTCACCGCCCGGTCGAATTCCTCAAGCGAGAGGTGTTCATCGGGTGCGTGATCGAATGCTGAGTCGCCCGGCCCGTATGTCACCATCGGGCAGTCCCAGGCGGCTGCGAAGAGATTCATATCGCTGGTGCCGGTCTTCCGCAGCATCCGCGGGTCTTCGCCCGCGTCGCGAATCCCGGTTCTGAAGGCCCGTGCCAGAGATGTCCGTGGACTCTGCATGACCGGCGGGATTGCGTCTGTCCACTGCACCTCGTTCGTCCCCAACAGTCGTTCTGCCCGGTCGCGAACGTCGTCGGTCGTCAGCCGCGGCGGAATCCGGAACTGGGCGTCCACTGTCGCCTCAACGGCTAGTCCGTCATCTGCCAGTCCACCAGTCATTCCGACGGGTTTGGCCGTCACTCGTTCGAACACCGGTGTTTTCTCGTCGGTTTTGAACGCCGCCTCAATGTCGGACCACCAAGCGATCGCCTGCTGAACCGCGTTTGACTCTGGCCGAGAACTGTGTCCTGATCGACTGGTGGCCGTGTATTCACCCGAGAGTACCCCACGATACCCCAGGGTGAACCCGTCCCAGCCGGATGGTTCGCCGTTGATCACCGCCTCTGGTGGCGCTCGCTCCGCGACGAGGTGCCGTGCTCCTCGGGAGGTGGTCTCCTCTTCGACGACGCCAGCGAATGACACGCCCGTCTCCACTGCCGCCGTCGCCATTGCCGCGAGCGGGCCCGTGGCGTCGACAGTGCCACGCCCCCACAGTTCGGCGCCGGCGTCTCCGTCGCGAATCTCGACCGGGACCTCTCCCGGGACCGTGTCCATGTGTGAGGTGAGCAAGACTGTGTCGTTGGCTGGCGCCCGCACGTTTCCCACGTCGTCGATCCACGCCTCCCGATCGTGAGTATGGAAAAACTCGCGCAGTCGCTCAGCGACGGCTGTCTCCTCTCCGGACGGCGACGGAGTCGATACCAACTCGTGGAGTACGCGCCGACCTGTCGTGTCGAGCAGCCCGCCGGTGACGGAATTCATCCAAGCACCCGTGTGATAGCATCAACCACCCGGTCGGCGTGAGATTTGTCGACGATCAGCGGCGGTAATAGCCGGACAACCGTTCGTCCAGCCGGGAGCGCGAGAATCTGTTCTTGAATGGCGAGCTGCTTGAGGGTGCGATTGGCCCCACGTTTCACCTCGATCCCGATCATCAGCCCCTCTCCACGGACCTCTCTGATCGGGAGTTCCTCGGCGGCCGTCTCTAACTCACCGCGCAGGTAGCTGCCGACAGTCGCGGCGTGTTCTGGGATCTGCTCGTCGACGAGCGTCTCGACGGTGGCGTTGGCGGCCGCACACACCATCGGCCCACCGGAGAACGTGGAGCCGTGGTTGCCGGCGTCTTCGGCGATCCAGTCACGACACAGCGTCGCCCCCATCGGAAGGCCGTTGGCGATTCCTTTGGCGGTCGTCAGCATGTCGGGAACTACTCCCGGCACTTCACACGACCACAGCGTCCCTGTCCGCCCGATTCCCGTCTGGATCTCGTCGAACACGAGCGCGGCTCCGGCGTCGGAGGTGACCTCACGGGCTGTTTCCAGATACGACGGCTCCGCAGGGTGAATCCCGCCCTCTCCCTGGATCGGCTCGAGAAACACCGCTGCTGTCTCGGTGTCCACGGCCTCGGCGAGTTGCTCGGCGTCACCGTAATCGACAAACTCGATGCCGCCGGCCAGCGGTTCAAACGGGGCTTTGTACTTGTCTTTCCACGTCATCGCTAGCGCGCCCATCGTCCGACCGTGGAACCCGCGCTTCGTGGCGACAATCTTCTGACGACCCGTTGCTGAGCGGGCGAATTTCATGGCTGCTTCGTTCGCCTCGGTCCCCGAGTTACACAGCCACACCTTGTTCACGTCCCCCGGAGCGACGGTCGCCAGCCGCTCGTAGGTCTCAGTCCGCGTTGAATTCGGATACGACGCTTGCACGTACATCATCCGATCCAGCTGGTCGCTGACTGCTTCGTGAACAGCCGGATGTGAGTGCCCCAGAGTGGCCACCGCGTAGCTGGCCCCCATATCCAGGTACTCTGTTCCGCCGTCGTCGTACAGATACGGTCCCTCTCCGCGTTCGATCGTGATCGGCTTCTCTGAGAAAACAAATCCTGACATCAACGGTTACCTCCACGTGGTGAATCGGTATCCGACGGTGCATCCTCGCCGGCGACGGCCTCTCGGTGGATCCGTGTGCCTGCCCCGTCCAGCGCGTCGATCACCGGATCAGAACGGTTGGCAGTGGACACGGTGACAGCTGGCGCGCCGATGGTAAGGGCTTCCCGCGCAGCCATGACTTTACGGGTCATGAATCCCTCCGCGGCAGTCTCCAGAACTTCCATTTCCTCTGACTGTGTGACCGAGCCGATTATTGTTTCCGACTTCTCTGGGTCCGCATACACCCCCTCGACATCGGTCAGCAGAATCAGTTCCGCGCCGAGTGCCCCTGCGACAGCGGCGGCTGCACGGTCAGCATCGGCATTGACAGGGATGGTCGTGCCGTCAGATTCCTCGCCCAGCATCGGCGGTGAAATCACCGGGGCGTACCCCGCGTCTAGAAGCGTCCATAACAGTCCGTCGGCGACCGCTTCGATTTTGCCAGAGTGATCGCCGCGCTTGATTTTCTGCTTGGCTCCGTCCTGGACGCGAACAGCCGGCTTACGCGGTCCGGACAGTAACCCGCCGTCGACCCCTGACAGCCCGACTGCGTCGACGCCGGCGTCCTGAAGCTCCGCCGTGAGGTCGGTGTTGACGCGGCCGGGTAACACCATCTCGAACACATCCATAGTCTCGGCGTCGGTGAAACGGCCGACGACACCGTCGGGCGTCTCGACATATTCGGGAGACTTGCCTAACCGGTCGAGCGTCTCGTCGACTGCAGACGACCCGCCGTGGACGACAACGATATCGCGATCGTGTTCCGATAGATGTGCGATATCGCCGATCGCTCCAGCGGGATCGACCGCCCGTGCCCCGCCAATCTTGACCACCACTGGGTCAGCCCCGTCAGCCTCGACAGACGCAAGATTACCCGTCTTCTGGTCATTTTGGCCGTCAGATCCGTCGAGACCGTCACTCATGGCGCCCCCACGGGGTGCAGCCCCAGCCGCTGGAGCCCAGCCGTTTCTGGCATCTCCAACGCGATATTTGCCGCGTGAACGGCCTGTCCCGCCGACCCTTTCATGACGTTGTCAATGGCCGAGAACGCCACGATACGGCCACTCGAGGCGTCTACTTCGAACCCGACTTCGGCTCGGTTGGTTCCCGCGACGGCCTTCGGTTCTGGATATCTGTACACGCCGCCACCCCCGGCTACGAGTTCCATGAAGGGTTCGTCATCGTAGGCGGTCCGGTAGGCGTCCCACAGGTCCCCACTACTCACGGGCTCGGCGGGAAACGCATGAACGGTGGCAGCAGCCCCCCGGGTCATATCGATAGCGTGAGCGGTGAACGCGATGTCTGTCCCGAGGAACCGTTGGATTTCCGCCTCGTGACGGTGCCCTGTCGGAGCGTACGGGCGGACAACGCCCGACCGCTCAGCGTGGGAGGCAGCTGGCCCGCCGCCAGCACCTCCCTCCGACGAGCCCACTTTGAGATCGGCTACGACGCGGTCCTCGGAACTGATGTATCCAGCCTCCACGAGTGGGGAAAGCGCCAGGATTGTCGCCGTCGCGTTACAGCCCCCGGACGCGATCAACTCTGCACCGGGTAGTCCCTCACGAGACAGCTCCGGTAACGCGTACACCGCCTGCTCGAGATACTCAGGGGCGGTATGGCCGTCGTACCACTCTTCGTAGGCGGCTTCCGATTCTAGCCGGAAGTCGGCCGACAAGTCCACGACGGTATCTGCAGCCGCGAAGAACTCCTCGATCCGCTCCATCGACACGCCATGGGGTGTCGCCGCGAACAACACGTCGACACTGTCCAGTTGGTCTGGCGACGTGAATCGGAGGTCCATTCCGCGAAGATTCGGATGGACGAATCCGATTGTCTTGCGTTCGTAGCTCCGCGAGGTCGCCTGTTTGACGTCGAAGTGGGGGTGCCCCGCGAGAATCCGGAGCAGTTCCCCGCCGGCGAACCCCGACGCACCGACGACCGACGCGGTCCGGGTCACCGGGTCGGTGGGCCCGGATGAGTCGGCAGCACTCACAGTGACGTCACCTCAGGAGATGTCGTGTCATCTGTCTCGCCAGCCCCGAACGACTCTTCTAACCAGTCGACGACGGCACCGGGAACGTCGGTCGCGACGGCGTCGTTCAGCGCCTTGAATTCGACCGTGTGATTGACTTCGTGGATGGTGTACTCGCCGGACCCGGCTCCGCCAACCTCCATCAGGTCCACACCCAGTAGGCCACCGCCGACAGCCTCTGAAGCGGCCGTCGCGAGTGCCCGGGCCTGGTCGTCCATCTCGAATGCCGCCGTCTCTGCACCCTTCGCTGCGTTGGTGAGCCAGTGGTCTGACGACCGGGTCATCGCTGCGACCGGTACTCCGTCAAGCGTCACGACACGGATATCACGGCCGGGTTTCTCGACGAATTCCTGAATGTAGAACACCTTGTGTTCGTAGTGGCCCAGCGTCTTTTTGTGCTCTAAGATCGCCTCTGCGGCCGTTCGGGAGTCGATTTTGGCCATCAGCCGGCCCCACGAGCCGACGACCGGTTTGAGCACGCATGGATAACCGAACGCCTCGATACTCTCCAGTGCGGCCTCGACGGTGAATGCAACCCGCGTGTTGGGTGTCGGGAGCCCGGCGTCTGATAGTGCCAGCGAACAATCCACTTTGTCCGCACACAGTTGAGCTGTCTCGGGACTATTCACCACGGGAACGTCGTACGACTCGAGAAACTGCGAGGCGTACCGCGAGCGGCTGGTCGCCAGACAGCGATCGACGACCACGTCCAGCTCTTCGAAGGCTGCGCCGGCAGACTCGAGTCCGAACTGCTGGTCTCTGACATCGACTTTGTGCACTTCGTGGCCGCGGTCACGAAGCTCTGTCAATAACAGCTTCTCGTCTTTGCGGATGCGTGAGTAGAGCAGTCCGACGTGCATCTCACTCTCCCCAGTCTTCTTCGAGCTCTGGCGCTCGATCGAGGACGGGCGGGGAGACATCGATTACTTCCAGCTCTGTGCCGCAGCTGCTACAGTCGAGTATCTCTCCGGTTTCGAGATTGTCGTGCAGAGACACTGCCCCTCCACACGCAACGCAATCTGTTTCGCTCATGGTCTATCAGCCCATTTCGAAGCCCGATACATAAGCCCTTCGAACCTATAAGAATAGTTATAATACGTAGAGCGGTAGCTAGTGATTACAGACGGACTCTGTGGGCGGTTTTGAAAATCAGTATCAGAAGTTAGTAATGTATGTCCCTTTCCGGGACGGTCGAGGTCGCGGCGGCGGGCCATCGACTCCATCACAGTCACAATTCCAATCACACGCAAGAATAGGAGTGCGAGCACGAGTACAGGCACGCTCACAGCTGATAGACACGACCGGACCGCGGACGGAACATGCCTTACTCATAGCCGGTCACCTCTTCGCGGCGCCGATCAGCCGCCTCTGCGAGCGATGCGCGACGCGATGTTACCGCGTCACGGGTGTCGTCGATCCCACTGTTCGCGTGCGTCAGTTGTGACCGAACGGCCGCGGGTGCGGGTCCGCCGGCGGAATCACGGTTGGCAACGCTCTCGCCGGGATCGAGCGCTGCTTCGAGTTCGTCTCGGCTCAGATACGCGAACAGAGACTCGCCAAGATGGGTCTCAGCAGCGGTATCTAATGCCGCCGGGGTGACCTCGCCGGTGCTGGTTTCGGCGGCGGCAGCCACCACCTCATGTGCGGTCCGGAATGGGACCCCACTCGCTGCGAGTCGGTCCGCGACCCCAGTTGCCGTCGAGAAGCCAGTGGCGGCTGCCTCGCTGAGTGCGGCGACATCCCACGATGCCGTTGCCACCGCGCCACCGGCGACATCGACGCTGTCCGCGACCGTCTCGAGTGTCTCGAAGACGCCAGCGTGAGCCCGCTGGAGATCCCGGTTGTAGGCGCGAGGTAATCCCTTAAGCGTCGTTACCACCCCAGCCAGGCTACCGACGGAGTCACCGGCCGTTCCCCGGATCAGCTCCAACGTGTCCGGGTTCTTCTTTTGCGGCATGATCGACGAGGTCGACGCGTACGCGTCATCGATTTCGACGAACCCTTTATTCGCGTAAATAACGAGATCTTCAGCGAGCCCCGACAGTGTCACACCAAGTGCCGCGGCGTCGGCGGCCGATTCGATAAGGAAATCTCGCCCGGAGACGGCGTCAGTCGCATTGAGCTCAATCCCGTCGAACCCGAGTAGGTCTGCAGTCCGGTGGCGGTCGATGTCGAAGGGTGTCCCGGCGAAGGCGGCTGCTCCAAGCGGTGACGTGTTCACCCGGTCGTAAGCCTCCAGCAGGCGCCCGGAGTCCCGGGCCAGCGCCTGCTCGTACGAAAGCAGGAAGTGTGCCAGAGTCGTCGGCTGGGCGGGTTGGAGGTGGGTGTATCCTGGCGCCACCGTCTCGACGTGTTCGGTGGCGACTCCCGTGAGGGCGTCACGAAGTTCGGCCACGGCGGCAGCGACCTCAAGCAACCCCTCGCGGAGACGGAACCGAATGCAGGCCGCGACCTCGTCGTTGCGAGAGCGAGCGGTGTGCATTCGGCCACCCTCGGGCCCAATCCGGTCGATCACGGCCGTCTCAATCGCCTCGTGGACGTCTTCACCCTCGGGCAGCGAGCCGTGGCCGTCGGTCCGGATTCCGTCGAGTGCACCCAGGATCTCGGCTGCTGTGTGTGGCTCGATAATCTCTTGTTCCGCCAACATGACGACGTGCGCCTGGTCAACAGCCAGGTCCGCTTCGAAAATTGCCTGATCGGCCGCGAGGCTCGAGAGAAACCCGCGCGCGGGGCCGCCGCTGAACCGGTCGCGACGGACCGCCGTCTCGTCACTCTCGGCCGATTCCGTCATTACTGGTCTGTCCCGGACCCGTCGGGGGCGAGTTCCGGCTTTTCGGGCGCCGCTTCGACCTCGTTCGCGAGGCGCTCCTGGAGCCCGTGGTATTTCGCGACACCCGTCGCGTCAGCCTGTTCGATTCCGGCCACGTCTTCCGTATTGAACGACGCCATCTCCTCGGAGTAGACGGCATACTCTGAGTCGCGTGCGACTGCCCGGCAACTGCCGGCGTGAACTCTGACCGTCGCCGTGCCGGTGACGACGTCTTGGGTTTCGTCAATGAAGCCCTCGAGAGCGTCCATCAGCGGCGCGAATACGAGCCCCTCGTAGGCTTTCTCCGACCACTCCTGCTCGATCCCCTTTTTGAACGAGCGCTCTTGCTTGGTCAACACGAGATCTTCTAGCGCCTGGTGAGCGGTCAACAGCACCGTCGCCGCGGGGTGTTCGTAGTTTTCCCGTACCTTCAGCCCGAGCATCCGGTCTTCCATCACGTCCGTCCGACCCACACCAAATGCGCCCGCGTACTCGTTGAGCTGCTCGATTAACTCAACGGGAGCCATCGATTCTCCGTCGACTGCAACCGGGACGCCCTCTTCGAAGGTCACGTCGATGGTGGTTTCGCCCTCAGGTTCGGCGGTCCACTCGTAGATGTCCTCTGGCGGCACATAACTCGGAGCTTCTAGCTGCCCACCCTCGACAGCCCGCGACCAGATGTTCTGATCGATCGACCACACGCCCTCGTTGCCGGCCTCCACCGGGAGGTCCCGCTCGGCGGCGTAGTCGATCTCCCACTGCCGGGTCAACCCGAGCTCGCGAACTGGGGCGATCACGTCTAATTCCGAGCCGCGCCAGACGGCCTCGAAGCGAAGCTGATCGTTCCCTTTCCCCGTGCACCCGTGTGCGACCGCGTCACAGCCTTCTTCGAGTGCCAACTCCAGAATCCCGTCTGCAATCACCGGCCGAGCGAGGGCCGTCCCTAACGGGTAGCCCTGATAGGTTGCATTCGCCTTGACCGCACCGTAACACAACTCCGCGAATTCATCTTTCGCATCGACCACGTGATGATCGAGCCCGAGTGCGGCTGCCGTGTCTGCTGCCTCTTCGAACTCTGAGGCGGGCTGACCGACGTCCACGGTTACGCCGATTACGTCGTCGTATCCATACTCTTCTTTCAAGAGCGGTACACACACGGTCGTATCGAGTCCTCCGCTGAACGCGAGCGCGACTGTTGTCATTGTATAATTGTCCTGGTAAGGTTACTTAACTTCGGCGATTTGAGGCGTGAAATAAAATCAAATGCTCAATGCTACTCGCCTCCGGTGTGGTGGTAGAACGCTAAAATCGACGCGACGTGAAGTGTAAAATTGTGGCCCTAAAGGGCCCGTCGTCGCGGCAGGACCCGTCGCTCACACGAAAGAGCGCCGTTGGCACGACGGGTCGGTGACTGCATTACTAACACATACTTTGGAATCTTACAAAAAGTTTTCCAATAGTCGGTGACTCTACGATTCTGCTATTCGACGGGGGACGGGGGACAAATCAGCTTAGATCGGGCCTCCTACAGGGTGGGGACAACCATCGACGTGGCCCGTGCCGTGAGATGAGCTTGGAAGTTCGATGATCGGCTTCCCCCTTGCCCTGAATTGCGAGGCTTCTGCTCGCCATCGTCACCGTGTGTCTGTGTAGCCCCCGACTAGTGAGACGTTCCGAGCGCGTACCACCGTCTCCGGCCGTAGGCGTCAATACACCATTCGGTTTGGCGAGAGTCCAGTCAGGGTTGTCGGTTGAGCACTCGAAGCCATGCTGCCAGTTGAAATCGTTCGCGTATTCCGGCTCGCACGAACGATGTTTCATCGGGAGAGCACGGAGGCTAGTCGTCAGGTCATTACGGGAAAATCAGGGAAGAAAGCCCCGTGATTTACTGCGAGGTGGATGTTACCCGGTCATCTGAATGACGACCTCGACTCCTGACGCGACCGCCACCGGGATCGTCAGATTATCGTCGACAGTTACACCGCGAATCACAGGTGGCGCTCCGTCTGCAATCACGCCTAGCGACGCCCCAACCAGTGCCGCCACGGCGGCGACCGGGGCGGTATTAGTCCCGCTCGTGACCAGCCCCGCGAGCGCGGCCGTCACCAGAAACATCGCCCCCAGTGGGACCGGGCCTTTCCAGTCGTGTGGGCCATTTTCCCCGAGAACGCCGCTGACGGGGTCGCCAATGGTCAGCGCCCAGATACCAGCAGTAGCAGCCGGTGGTGACGCAACACTAGCCACACCCGCGATAGCGACCATATAGAGCACGTAGCCCGCCACGCTGTCCTGTTCGTATGCACGGGTCAATCGGTCGAAAAACACCTGCCACAATCCAGTAGACAAGCGTAAGACCTCGAGAATCATCACCGCCACGGCGCTAGCCAGGAGGAGTCTCGTAGTCGTCGTCCAGGAGAGCCAGCCCAGCACGTACGGCATCGGAACGACCGCCCCGGCCACGTGAACCAGCCGTCGTTCGAGTTCGACTCGCTCGCCGGCTTCTGTTGGAGTGGAGACTCCAGGTGATGCGTCGTCTCCGCTCACCGGGTCTCACTCCTGTCGATCACGAGGTGGTCACGTCCGTATCGACCGTGTCGTACCGCTCGAGAAGCGTGTTGAACGTCTGGTCACCAAGGAGCGCGGTCAGTTCTTCTGGAACAGCCTTGGCAGGGAGCCGGACCTGTGCTGCCGAGTCCCGCTCGCGTACCGTCACGGTCGGGCCCGCTGGTCCCTCGAGTCCGTCGGGGTCCACGGTAACACAGTATGGTGTCCCCACCTCGTCCTGACGGCGATAGCGACGGCCAATCGAGCCCGAGTCGTCGTAGGTGACTGCCAGACCGGCGGCTCGAAGTCCGTCTGCCGTCTCTTGGGCCTGTTTCACGAGTTGGTCGTTATTGGTCACGAGCGGGAACACCGCGGCATCTGTCGGGGCCACCTCTGGCTTCAGCGCGAGATAATCGCGAGGTTCCTCGTCAACCTGGTCGGTGCGGAGCGCGTGCGCGAGAACAGCGTACACCACCCGCCCGATCCCGAAGGAGGGTTCAATCACGTGTGGCCGAATGTGTTCACCGGATTCTGTCTGTTCTTCGACCGCGAAATTCGCGACACTGGCGTCGATGGTGTGTTCCTCGTCGTCGAGCTCAACGGTGATGGTGTCGCCCGCGAACGCGTCAGGGTCTTGAGTCACGAGCGTCTCAAGCGCCTCAGCGACGGCCTCAGCGTCAGCGCCAAACTCCGGGCCGAGTTCGCTCATGTCTGGGTCAACCCTGGCCCGTTCCACGGTTTTGGGGTGGTCGTACTGTTTGAAGACGGTGAAGTCCTCCTGTGAGTATTCGGCGTGTTTCGCGAGATCGTAATCGCTCCGGTAGGCGAAACCCGTTATCTCGATCCAGTCGCCATCGACCTCGGTTTCGGCGTCCCAGCAGTCGCCAGCGTAGTGAGCCAGTTCCCCGGGGAGGTGCTGGCGGAACCGGAATCGCTCCATATCGATCCCGATCCGCGCGTACCAACGCCGTGCCAATCCCAGATAATAGGCGATCCACGGGGACTCGATCACCCCATTGTCGACGGCGTCTTTCACCGTCATATTGACGATGCCGTCGGTCTCGT
>KI543229.1:160723-163741 GCA_000496235.1 uncultured archaeon A07HR60 | reverse complement strand
GCGCAGTCTCCGGCCGGAGAAACCCCCGCTGACCAGTTCCCGGTCCGATTGCCGTCTCAAACATCAGGTTGACATTCTCGACCGGCTCACCCCCCAGACTCGTCCCACAGGTCGGACAGCCAATCTCGTGATCACTTAACAGCGTCTGGATGTCCGCGATTGGCAGCGCCTCGGCGTCCTCGATGTCGGTCATGTCCTCGATCAGGTGGTCGGCGCGATGAGATTCGGCACATTCGGGGCACTTCACCAACATATCGTCGAAATCGTCCAGATGGCCGGACGCCTCGAAGACCGCCTCGGGCATTACCGTCGGCGCTTCGATTTCGAAGTTACCCTGTCTGACGGTGAATCGGTCTCGCCAGGCCTCCTCGACATTGCGCTTGAGTGCTGCGCCCTGCGGGCCGTACGTGTAAAACCCCGCGGTGCCGCCGTAGGCCCCGTTCGCGCCGAAAAAGAACCCCCGTCGCTTCGCAAGTTCGGTCAGTTCCGCATCGTCGTCGGTCATGTGTGGTGCTCGTAGTTGCTGAGTAGGCCTCCCGGTTAGTGTCGGTGTCGGTCTCGGCTTTGCTCTCGCTTCCGTGTCGATGCGAGCGCGTCTGGCCGATCCGCTCGGGTGACTGGCTCGACCCTGCGCAGATCCCTCCCGTGAGGACTCCCCCCCCTGATACAAGCTAGTCTCATCGCCCTACCGAGTGATTCCGAGTGGTACAAGACTCGACACCGAGCAGTTCACCGGCGTTGATCACTCCTCTCAAGCCGTTACTGCCGGTATCATCTCGAGTCGAACCCGCCTGTTTCGACGAGAGTGTCAGAGGAAACGGGCGCAGATCCGAGAGGTTGCAGACTCCCCACAACCGTTGCTCGGGCGTTACCACTCCTCGTCCAGATTGGCGTGACACTCACCGTCTCTGTAGTCAGGGTCGGCAGTCTCCGGTGCCTGGGGGAGCGCGAGCCTAAATATGATGATTTTCCATATACGACCGGGTTGATTTGCTCGTCCGACTCAGAACAGTCACTAAAACCCGGATTATAGTGACAAATCCAAACCCAAGACGAAGTTTTTATGAAAGTTTGTCGCTGCGGCTCCGATAGGTTTACTAATGGCTAGCAACGATTTACTGATATGTCACGGAGTTCCGCTCCATGGGACGACTCGGACCCAGACCCGGCGTCGGACGACGTCGGAGGTCTTCCGCGACTCGAGGAGTCTGAAGTGATGGCGTCAATCGACGCCACAGATTCCCACCCGGAGTTTGTAATCGCGGACGTATCCCGTGATGAGGCCTGGCTGTCGGTCGCAGAGACCGAAGCGCCAGTCCTCCGCGAGTGGTGCTGATTGTCTGCGCCAACGTGAGGGGTTGCTAGCCCGGGGACAAGTCGGGCACGGTAACGTGGTTGTCATTGTCTCATCCGAAGGTGACGTCTTCGAAACTAGCTCGACAAATCACCGGCGGTTCGGTTGCTATCCAGCAGAAGCCGAGAGCAAATCCACGTGTTGGCCGACATCTGACGGTATTCTTTTCACTCGGAGAAGACATCCTCTCGTATGGACGACGGTCCGGACAACGTATTATTCGTCGTGCTCGATACTGTCCGCAAGGATCGTCTCACCCCTTACGGATACGATCGTGAGACGACCCCACAGTTGGACACGTTCGCCGAGGAAGCGGCAGTTTTCGACGAGGCAGTCGCTCCCGCCCCGTGGACATTACCTGTTCACGCGTCGATGTTCACGGGTGAATACCCATCTGAGCACGGCGCCGATCAACAGACACCGTATCTCGAAGAGACGACCACGCTCGCACAGAGCCTCTCGGCAGCTGGCCACTCTACCGCCTGTTTCTCGTCGAATGCGTGGATCACGCCGTACACTCGCCTGACCGCTGGTTTCGACCAGCAAGATAATTTCTTCCAGGCGATGCCGGGAGACGTGCTGTCGGGGACGCTGGCAGACGCCTGGCAGTATCTCAACGACAGCAGTCGGCTTCGCATGGTCGCGGACAAGCTTGTGAGCCTGGGCAACGTCGCGCATGAGATGTTCGCGAGCTCGGGGGCCGCGAGTAAGACGCCGGCCGTACTTGAGCAGACGCGGTCGTTCATCGAGGACGCCGATTCCGGCGCAATCGGCGGCAGTCACCGCAATATCGACGGGGCCACAGACGACGACATCCCCGGCTGGTTCGCGTTCGTCAATCTCATGGACGCACACCTCCCGTATCATCCACCTGACGAGTACGCGGCGGCATTTGCTGCTGATGTCGACTCGGAGAGTGTCTGCCAGAACTCTAAAGAGTACAATTGTGGTGCGCGCGCAATCGATGACGACGAGTGGGACGATATCGAGCGGCTCTACGACGCCGAGATTGCGCACATGGACGCTCAGTTGGGTTCGCTGTTCGGGTGGCTCCGCGAGACCGACCGCTGGGACGACACTGCAGTCATCGTCTGTGCCGACCACGGAGAGCTCCACGGGGGACACGACCTGTTTGGTCACGAGTTCGGCCTGTACGAGCAGTTGGTGAACGTCCCACTGATGATCAAACACCCGGATCTAGAGTCAGGCCGTCAGACGGGACTCGTGGAACTGGTGGATCTGTATCACACGATACTTGACATGCTTGACGTGAGCCCCGGGGAGACAGACGTGGGTCCGACGGCCCGTGCTCGCGACCCTACACGCTCGGTGCTGTCCGACGAGTATCGGCAGTTTGGTGACGTGGTAGCCCCCGATCCCGGACAAGCAGCCATCCAGACACTAGCCGACGTCGATCCTACGTCTGACGGCCAGTCCAGTGAGACCGCTCCCGAGGTGGACGCCTCATACGCGTTTATCGAGTATACCCAGCCAGTTGTCGAATTGAACCAGCTTGAGGAGAAGGCCCGAGCGGCCGATATCGGCCTAGATGAGCGATCGCGATCTACTCTCGGATGCGGGCGGGGAGACGCCCAAACGCAAAGTATATTCGCGCGATCGAGTGGCTGACGAGATTCGCTGACGAGATCAGACGAGCTAGACCC
>KI543229.1:156964-160703 GCA_000496235.1 uncultured archaeon A07HR60 | reverse complement strand
CGTGGACAGACCCAGCCGGTTCAACGGGAGACGACCCTGATTCGATCGCCCAGATGGACCAGGCGACACAGGACCGCCTGCGCGATCTCGGCTATCTCGAATGAGCGCTCCCCGGTCCCCCCTGTTCCTTGGACGATGACTCACGCCAGCAAATAAGCCAACCTGACAGTGGCGAGCCTCCTCGGACTTCTGAGATAAAGGAAGGGACCAATTCGCACTCGTGACCAGGGAGTTGGTTCAGGCGAAGAGGTCGCGAGCGTCTTCGACGGCCTCGACAAGTGCGTCGATTTCTTCGATCGTCGAGTACATGTAAAATGATGCTCGGGCGGAGGCAGATGCACCCATTTTCTCGTGGAGTGGCTGGGTGCAGTGGTCACCTGCCCGGATCGCGACGCCGTGTTCGTTGAGGATCGACGAGAGGTCGTGAGCGTGGACCCCGTCGACGTTGAACGCGACGAGTGCCCCCCGGTCGTCGCCTGGCGGGCCGTAGATCTCCACGCTGTCCATTTCTGAGAGGCGGTCGTGAGCGTACTCTGTAATCAACTCCTCGTGGGCTCTGATGCGGTCCATCCCGATGTTCTCGAGGTAATCGATGGCCGACTCGAGCGCGATTCCCTGCGCAATCACTGGTGTTCCAGCTTCGTACTTCCACGGCAGGTCTTCCCAGGTCGAGTCTTCGAAGCTGACGCGGCGGATCATCTCCCCGCCGTAGAGGTACGGGTCCATCTCCTGGAGAATCTCTTCGCGGCCGTACAACACGCCGATGCCTGTAGGGCCCAGCATCTTGTGGCCGGAAAACGCCAGGAAATCAGCACCTAATTCGTCGACATCGACCGGCCGGGTCGGCACCGACTGTGCGCCGTCAACGAAGATGTACGCGTCCTGTTCGTGGGCCAATTCCGACAGCGTCGCAATCGGGTTGATTGTGCCCAGCGTGTTCGAGATGTGGACCGCCGACACCATTTTTGTGCTCTCGTCGATGCACTCTCGAGCGTGGTCCATGTCGAGCCGGCCGTCGTCGCCGACTCGGATGTATCTCACCGTCGCGCCGGTCCGTTTAGCGATCTGTTGCCAGGTAACCAGCGAAGCGTGATGCTCCATCTGTGTAAGGACCACCGTATCTCCCTCACCTAGTTCCGACAGCCCCCAGGCGTACGCGACTAGATTCTCCGATTCTGTTGTGTTTTTCGTGAAGACGATTTCTTCGCGCCCGTCTGCCCCAATAAACTCTGCTACCCTGTCGTGGGCTTGTTCGTACGCGACAGACGACTCCTGACTCAACTGGTGAATTCCACGGTGGACGTTCGAATTGTAACTGCGATAGTAATCAGCAATAGAATCGACGACCGGGTCTGGCGTGTGACTCGTCGCCGCATTGTCGAGATACACGAGCGGTAGCGTGTCTTCAGGCCCTTCTCCGCGAGCCGTGACATCGCCCCCGACTTTCCGATCGAGAATCGGGAAATCAGCCCGGACCGCCTCGATATTATACGGATATTGTTCCTGAACTCCCATGCTAGTGTATAGCGTTCCAGGAGGTAACATCCCTTTGATTTGTCGGTCAGTCCCGTCTCGTCGCCTCCTGACCAGGCTGCCCTCGGGTCCTGGTCACCCGGCTATCATCGGCGTCACGGTTGAGGTAAGTCGTCGGGTCTGCCCGACTCACAGACAGAGTTTAATCTCGGCCGTGATTCTGAGTCTTTCCCCGTTCCCGAGCCCCGGTCTGACTCGGCTGCAGTCACAGATGTAGGTCCAACATTAGTGACAGCCTCGGAACCAGAGCTGGAATCAGAATCAGAACCAGAACCAGAACCGGACTCAGCGTCGCTCACCGGCTCAGACTCAGACACCGGTCCAGTATCAGGGGCGATCCCAGCCTCAGTTGAGAGATGTGATTCTGACACAGCTCTCTCGCCAACGGTGGAATCGGTAGCCTCGGGGGGGCAGCTATCGGCGGCAACTCTGAGCACGCGTGTATCCAACTGGGCAGCCGCGACGTCGGCACTCGGGAAGCGCGACTCGCTGAACACCAACACGACCGGTGCAGACAGCCGGGCGATCCGAACTGCTGCGAGGGTGGCTGCCGCGGGGTCACCCTCGAACTCGCCGGGGGACCCTCCTGGTGCGGCTTCTCCTGGGACGCGCTGGAGAGCAGCCGCAAAGTCAGGATAGAGACGCCGTGCCAGAACTGCGCGAGCGCTTCGCCGCCGATTGGCGAGTTCATCTTGCAGTTCCAGCCGTCGTTCTCGGATATCCCGAGCATTGCGGGCCCGTTCGCGCTCTCGTTTGAGCGCCTGTTCGGCCGCGATCCGCTCTGTTTCTGCCTCCGAAAGCTCTGCCGCTGCCTCTTGTAGCTCCGTTTCGAGACTCTCGGTGTCGGCATCGAGTTTCCGACGGGCGTGAAGTTCCCCCCGGAGGGTGGCGATCCGTTCGCGAAGTCGGTCCTCTTGATTGCCCGTGTCAGCCACTCGTCTGCGGGCTGCCGCGAGATCCACACTCGGCGGATCTAACTCGGCTAGCGTCCGCTCTAACTGCGCGATTTGACGATCCTGCGGAGATGTTTCCCCACGCGACCGTCCGGCCGCCGCCAGCGCTCGTCGGAGTGAACACTCCACCGGCACGCGTCCGAGTTGAACGTGGCCCGGACCTGGGGTCGGTGCCTCAATAGAGATGACTCCCGGATTCGGCGACTGCCTGCTGGTCTGGGGTGCGACTTCCGTGGTCTCTCGTCGATTCTGGATCGTGTGGTGGTTCCGGGCCGTTGCTCGGTACGTCTCAGATGACGCCGGAACGGGGTCAGACTCTCGGGTGACTGCCCGCAGAACCGTCTCTGAACTCACTCCCGGCACGTCAATTCCCCGTCCCTCCAGCACGCGATCGTTCACTCTGACGCGCATACCGGTTTCAGAGTTCACAGTCACGCAGCGACTCGGGGTGAGGATAGCCAGTCCCGACGGCGAATCTCGCGTACGGCGTGTGTGGTTCCGCTTCTTGGACGTACGCCGCGGCCGCCTTCCGGACCCGCTCCGGAACCGTAGTAAACTCGTTGAACGGGACTGTCCGCTCTAGTTGCACGTCATCTCCGTGTTTTTCACGCAGACGAAGCGTCAGAAACGCGCCGTACAGCGTCTCGGCGAACAGCACCGCCCGGCCAAATCGGCGGCAGATTGCTTCCCCGTGGGCCTGACAGATATTCCGGAGCGTCGTGCGGGCCTCTCGTGAGTACGTGATCGCTAACAGCATGATTTCGCGTATACCCACGCTGAATTAAATAGTTCCGACTGTCTGTCTCTCGTACGGCCGGGCTCGGCGGCACCAGCCGATAGACTGTGTCTGCCCAGGCTAGTGACTCGGCTGGGGTAAGCTGTGCAGCTGCTTTTGCCCAGTGGTGTCACAGTGGCGTTGAGACGGCCCTGTCGTCAGGTCGTCCGTATATACCCGCCTTTGGGCTCGTACACTTCGCCTCGAGTCCGAAGTTTGTCGATTTCGGCTTCGGCTTTGTCGGTGCTAATGCCGACTTCGTCGGCCCGCTCGATCACCGTCTCGACCGGGGCGCCAGGCTCTTCATCGTATTCTTCGGCCACTGCCGGAATCAGCTCCTTGATGGATTTGATCCGGTCACGCTGGCTTTTCGACTGTCCAGTCTCGACCACATCGGCGTCGAACTGCCCGGTCTCTGGGTCGACACCGATATCTTGGAGACACGAGCGGACGATCTCGATCACGCGGTCAGCGTCCT
>KI543229.1:155182-156914 GCA_000496235.1 uncultured archaeon A07HR60 | reverse complement strand
ATTTTCGAGTCACTCGCACCGCGCGAGTTAGAGACCGGTGATTACACTTCTGTAGCGGTATCAGCGTGTTGCTGAATGTTGTTCCACACCTTCGTCATGTGTTCGCCAGTCTTCTCGACCAACTCCTCAACATCTGCTTCAGACCCGTCCGGTGCACAGCCGAGATCCCGAATCGCCTTCGTCACAGACGTGTGATGCACGTGCACGAGGTCGTCGCCTTCTCGCTCGTACACGGCGGTGGTACACGGGAGCAGCCCTCCGAGTGTCGGATCGATCGAGAGGGCGTCGTACGCAACTTCGGGGTGACAGGTGATCAATAACGCAGTCTGTCCGATATCGTCGTGACCGAGCATTCCCTCAACCATCTGATCGACACGAGTGACTTTCACCGTCTCGAAATCTGCCAGTTCGTGTTCCAATTGAACGAACGGGAGGGCGTCCTCGAACGGCATATCTAGCGTCAAATGCAGTGCTTCCTCCGCGGTTGGCGTTGGTGTCTGTGACTGATTCATAATTAAGCAAAGATGCTGGCCGAAGTATAACCCCTCCGCCGAGTGTCCTATCTCACAGCCGGCAGCTAGGTCCGTTAGGGGAGTTGATGTCCACGTCTGCGTGGTGGTGAACCCGCCCTGGGGTAGTCGCCTCGTGCCGTCTGTACAGTTTCGATGTCGAGGACGGCAGACGGTGAGCCCACTTCACAAGCGGTAATCGTTGTTTCCTTGAACAGCGACCACGGGTATTCACAAACTCATATGCCTCTACCGACCGTTGAACGCATATGGACGACAAACTCGAGCGTGTGATCCGCCAACAACTACGGAAGGCGGGGCGCCAGTTCGAGGAAGCGAAGCGCACCTACGATGAAGCGAGTCGCGGCAATGGAAACGATTTCAGCCTCCCGACCGACGGCGACGGAAACGCCCGGATTGTCTGTCGCCGGTATGCGGAACGCCGCGCTATCCAAGTCGACGCTGCGGGCCGCCCCGAGTGTTTCGATGCCGACAATCCAGACTGTCAGGGCTGTGCAGAGGATATTCGCGAAGAGGTCGTCGAGACCTGGTAGTTGCCGGATCGTCGCGGCTGTTTGGGCTACCCTCGTGCAATTGCTGGACACGTTCGCTCGGCACGACCAGGTGAACACGCTGATTGGGGACTAACATATCATCACTCTGTCAGCGCTCGGTACGTCGCTCGAATGGTGCTGGGAGTAACATCGGCCACATCTGCGGCCGCCTTCTGAGTCAGGTCGAGTCCCCGGTCGGTGGCTGCGGTGTACAGACACGCCGCAGCGACACCCCCGGGGTTTCGACCCGAGACGATCCCGGCATCTGTCGCCTCCCGGGCCAGCTGGCACGCTCGCCGTTCCACACCCGGATCAAGATCTAACTCGGAGGCGAAGCGAGGGAGATACTCCGTGGGACTGACTGGCCCTATCGACAGTCGGAGTTCCCGATTCATCGCGTCGAACGCGGCACGATGCTCCTCACGCGTGGCTTTGGCGGCGTCACACACCTCCGTGACAGTGCGGGCGACATCGGCTACGCGGGCCCCCACGTACGTGCAGGCGGCCGCAAATCCCTCGAGTGACCGCCCCCTCACGAAGGTCCGCTTGTTGTGCCGAGTCGAACAGTGAACAGGCGTACTCTCTGACCGACCCGGGTAGCCCGAGAGCACCAGTTAACCGGCGGATCTCGGTGAATGCGTACACCTGGTTTCGCTCGCGTTTCGAGTT
>KI543229.1:130220-155132 GCA_000496235.1 uncultured archaeon A07HR60 | reverse complement strand
AGCGCGGGTTCCAGGTCGATCTGCTCGGCAATCGGCTCGTAGCGGTCGAAGCGACGTACTTGGGGTTGGCTGCCCCCAGCAGTGAACACCGGCTTTTCAGCGTCGCGTTGATCCCGGCTTTAGAGATGGAGATCTCCTGGGCTTCCAGTGCCTCGTGCATCGCGGAGCGATCCTCGGAGTTGTGGACGACCATTCCGTTAGCCACAAAATTGTGCGTGTCTGCAACCGTGAGGTCGTACACCTTCGGATTCTCGCCCTCTGGTGCAGCTGGCCCGCTGGCTGACTCAACCCCGTCAATCGACTCTACCGTACGATAGACGACGTCTGCGCCCCGGTCTGTGATCTGTGAGTCTGGGTCGTTGTGACCAGAGACGGCAGTACTGCCTCCGTCTAGAGCGACTGTCGGTCCGTCTCGGGGAACGCAAACCCGGTCACCGGCCTGGAGGTCGGCCGCCGGCTTCTCGACTCGGTCGGCTCCCTCTCCCACCAGGAACGGATGGTCGGCGGTGGTCGTCAGTGTTGCTCCCGTGTCGAGCCGAACCTGTCTGAGAACGTCGGGAGCGGTGTACTCGTGTATCGCGGTCACCGGCCGCTGGACCAGTCGATCGTCGTCTGTCATCGTCCACGCGTCAAAGTCGACCCCGCGGATAGTCCGGCCGTTCGACAGCTGTTCGATGCGGCCATCACGAGCCGCTTCACGCGCTAATTTGCCAATCTGGGATTCCGTCCCGTCACCCAGCCGAACTCGGGTATCACCGGTTACACACCGCATCTTGTCGAGTTCGTCGACAGCTGCGATTCCCTTGTCTGCCAAGACGAGTGCCCCGGCCTCCAGAGTCCACTGCTGGCCTTCCCCGAAGTCTGACTGGACAGCCGCGGCCGTTAATCCGGCCGCCGACGAGCCCTTTCCAGACGTGTACACCGACCGAGGGGCGATATTACGGACGTACTGGAGTAGCGCTGAGTTGTGCGACACGAGACCCTCCGAGAGGTAGCTGTGGGTCCCCTGACCTCGATATCGTACACCCACTCATAATCGGGGTCGACAGCCTCGATCGAGACGACTCGATCGGTCACGACCGTCTCGCTGTTGCCAATTCCAAGTTCGGGAACCTGCCCAGCGACGGCTCCGCCCGCCTTCGTCGCCACGACATCACCGTTTCGCGAACGAACTTCACCACTGTCGTGGGTACCGGCACTATCTGGTGCCGCGGCGACCTGCATACCCTCAGAGAGCGCGGCTGCTCTGACCGCTCGGATGCCGCGGCCCGACGGGACGAAAAGCGGGTGTGAAGGGGTGACCTCGATTGTCGACCCAGCGGCAGTTCGGATCTGATACATCTGGCTGGGGGCTTCTCGCTTCCAGACGCGTGTCGCCTGCCTGGAGACGACCGACCCGTCGGCTCGCACTGAGGACACGGCGATATCGATGTCGTCGTAGACACCGTCATCAACCGCAGAGGGCGACTCGAGATGCCGCTCCACGAATTTCCCGATTTGTTCGCGTCTCCCATCAGCAAACTGTACCTCGGTGTCGGCTCGCACACACTTGCCGGTCCCGGGATCCCCGATCAGGAGCATATGGAAGTCACCGCGGGTCCGAGACCCGTCGGGGAGACGCTTGGTAACCCCGGAGAACAACTGCAACACCATCGCGAGTTTCTCTTGCTCGTAGCCGTAAATCGAGGGCGCGACCGACGAAATCACCTGGTCGTAGATGTCGGGTTGAGCCGATAGTTCGAGGATCTGCTCGACATCGTCCTCGTTGATATCCATGTCTTCGAATTCTTCGTCTTCGATCTCGACGGCGACACCGTCCATGTACAAGTCGAACACCGAGCTCATCTCGTTGCCCTGACTCTGCTGTTCGATGTGAAGGACCCCAGTGACGGTCACGTGATCGCCAGGTGTGACTTTCCCGGTGAGGTCGTCCACAATGTCGGCGTCGATCGACTGAGGCGTCTCGCCGCCGCGGAGCCCCTCTGGTGATTCCTGAATTCTGAGTTTCTGCGAATCGATGAATTCCGACTGATCGAAATTAACCCGGAACGGCCCCTGTCGCTCACAGCCCTGACACTCGTGTGGCTCCTGGAATTCACCGTCTGTCTGCGGAATATACGTCATCGTCCCACAGCGCTGGCACTCGAAGGATGCCTCGGTGATCTTCGGGCGGACGTCGGTCGCTTTCCGGATGATCCCCTGGACAGCCACGAGTTTCCCAATGTGATTGTCGTGCACACGAATCCCGCGGATATCGATTGCGTCCGGCAGGTTCCGCACTCGGACGTGCGCTTGTCCGAGGCTTACGTCTGCAGGCAAATCGAAAAGACGGAGCGCCTCCTCGGCGTACTCGCGCATTTGATCTGGTTGGCTCCGGACATCTTCTGCAAGATCGTGGTCAAACCGAAATATGTCGTCGTAATCGACGTACAGCGACCGCTGCTCGTTGGGGTACTGCTGGGCTAGTTCCGCAATCTCCTCGCGGTAGTAGTTCCGATAAAACGTAATGAACCGTTCGGTGAGTTCTTGATTCCCAGCCTGCGCCATTGTTGTGATGTACGGTGTCATCACGTATCAACCCCATGCTTGCTCTGACAAATCGAGTGAAAGCAGACAGATCCTATTCCCCATCAGCGACGACTACGGCCTCACACCGGCAAATCGCACGAACTGGCCCGGAGATAGTCATCGACGTCAGTACCCACATCTCGCGAGCGGATGCGAGGCGCCTTCCACAGGGGTCAAGTCCAAAAGACTCCACGACATCACCAGTCGGTGGTAGCGTGTCAGGTGTCTCAGAGGTCGGAATCAAAAAGCCGAGATTTCACGAACACAGTCGTCGATGATGAGAAGTGATCCGACGGCCCCTCAGATACGCTTTGAAATCCTCGTCGCTCGTCGCCGGTGACGACATACTGTCGTCACGTCTCATATCGAAACAGCAGATTGCTCACGGCACCGAAATCCAGCATGCTGTGGGGAAAGCACAGGCCCGATTCAGCGATGCATACAGGCGCGTCACGACGACCGGAAATTGGGATCATTCCGCCGAGCCGAGCAACACCGCCCCGACGACGGCCCCGCCCGGGAGCAGCGGCAGCCATAGCGTCACACCGCGGTACAACACGGCGGCAGCTCCCGCCTCCACCGACCCGATCCCGGCGATAGTGACCAGGACAACAGCCAGCGTCACCCCAACCCCACCAATTCCACCTGGGGTCGGACTGATCCCTGCGACTTGCGCGACCGGGACCGCGACCACGGCCGCCGCTGCCGGGACGGACAGCCCGAATGCTCCGAGTACTACCCACAAGACTGCCGAAACCGCCACCTGTCCGGCCGTCCCCAGCAGAACCACTGCTGTGGCGGTCCGAGCCGTTCCGATCCGTTCTAGCGCGTTCACATACCCCTCAAGACGACGTCTGACGGCCGGCCGCCCGGCCGGCGAGACCCTCGGGAGTCGGTCGGCGATTGTCTTGACCGGCGGCCCGAGCAGAGTAGCGAGCCCGCTGACGGCGTGCTGCCGATACTGCCAGACGAGGATAGCGAGGAGACTGATCCCGGCTGCGAGCCCTCCCCAGACCGCGACCGCGGGACTGGGCTGGATTGACCCGATACCGCCCAGCACGAGGACCCCGACGAGGCCCAGCCCGATCCCTGCGATTTTGTTGACCGTGTTGACGCTCATGATCGCGGCGACACCTGCTTCTGTCCGGACGCCGCGGTCCCGAGCGAGGAGGTAGCCGCTCGGAAGGTCCCCACCGACCTGGCCGAACGGTGTCACGCTGTTCAGAAAGACTGTCCCAACGAACAGTCCACAGGCGCGGCCGACACCAACGTCTATCCCAAGCCCCCGGAGCACGGCCCACAACGAACAGCCCCAGGCGATCAGCGCGACCCCGCCTAACCCTGCTGCGAGCGCGACGAATCGGGGTTGAGCCCCCGCGAGGGTGTCCGCTACTGCGGCTGGCCCGACGACCACGAGCGCGAGCCCACCCACCGCGAGGCCTGCGAGCACACCCCCGGCTCTCTTGACGACGCGTCCGATCGATCCTTGTCCGCCCGGCCTCTCTTTGCACACAGTTGTCATTACCAGCGCATAATAAAAAGATTAGACCGGATGTAGTTCATATTAAGACCCGTGCCATCCGCCCTGTCCGCGCCAGTGCATACTACAATCTCGTTCCACCCGATCAAGACGGGCTGTTTGTCCCACCGCAGAGCGTCCGTGTGGGGGACCCATCAGTGAGTGGTCGTTCTTCTTCAGTACCGGAACGGCTCCGCCGCCAATGGACCCGCGTGACGGTCTTGGCCAGCGTGGGTGCAGTTGTCGGATTCCTCCTGTTCAGCCGATGGTGGACCGCAAGCCACGGCGGAGCTTGGCTGGTGGCCGCCGGCGGGTTCGCTGTGGTAGAACTCCTGTTACTGCGCCGGTGGCTCCCCGCCAACCGCTCCACCGATACCGCCCCGATACGTCCGACGCTTGGGATAGCAAACGGGCTGACCGTACTCCGAGGGCTGTTGCTCGCCGCCGTCGCCGGGTTCGTCCCACTGGCCAAACCGCCTGGAACCGGTCTCTGGGTGCCGGCTGCTCTGTACAGCGGGGCGGTCCTGCTCGATTACCTCGATGGGTTCTTCGCGCGACAATTAGGCGAGGTCACACAGTTGGGCCGGCGGCTTGACGAGGCCATGGACACCACCGGACTGGCGGTCGCCGCCGCACTGGCAGTTCTGTATGGACAGTTTCCGGTCTGGTACTTGCTGGTCCTGCTCGCGAAGCCAGCGTATCTGGCCAGTCTGTGGGTGTGGCAACGAGCGTCGAGCCGCTCGCTCTCCCCGCTTCCCGAGACGACAGTCCGACGCCGTCTCGCCGCCCTGCAAATGGTAGTTACGGCCAGCGCCCTTTCGCCGCCGGTTGGTCCGCCCATCACGACGTGGCTGGCTGCGCTGGGCGCTATTCCCTTCGCGGCGCTGTTCGTCCGGGACTGGTTCGCGGCGATTGGTGCGTACTGAGCATGATACCAGAGCTGTATACTGTCGCGGCCCTGATCCGGCGCCACTCGTGTGTGGCTGCTTAGACTGGTCAAACACACTACCCCTACCCAGAATATCGGGTCATCATCAGGTCTATCCCCTCGTCCGACCACTCCGGAGTCGTTGACATCCCCTATACACAGCAGACCGACTCCCTCAAAGAGATACTCACCGTCAAAGACGCGAATCTGGACCGGTCGGCGATGGTTGCGACCTCGTCGGCGGCCTCCGTGAGCAGCGGACCTATCGCGTCGGCCTCGCTGGCGGCGTTTCTCGTGAAGCCCACTACAGCGGAGGAGTGCAACCGTACCGTGGTTGGAATCTCCGGTCGAGAACACGACAGTATACCAAAGAGAAGCACTGGTGTCGTGTGAATCCTGTCTCCTCGAGACCAGACTGGGACCGCCCGGATTCGAACCGGGGTCACGGGCACCCAAGGCCCGGAGTATACCACTAACCCACGGTCCCTATATTGTCACAGTGGTATGTTTCAGGTAAACATTTCGTTCGCCGGCCCGGTGGGAGCGGTCACTCGATAGTACTCACATTGCCGACGTTGACCGCTGGTGCCCGCCGCGGGTCTGGTGATGTCTGGGCTCGAGAGTCTCGGGCGTCACTCGCGGTCTTCGTTCAATTCTAATTCACCGACTAACTCGTATGGTTCAAACTCCTCCCGGATGCCGTCCAGGATTTGGAACGCCTGGTCGGGTGCCAGGAAGTGTTCAGTAACGGCCCGCCCTAGCGGCGTCGGTTCGAGTCCGTCGATGAACTCCCACCCGAGCAGCTTCCCCACTGCGTGTTTCGTCGGGATCTCGCCGACCATCTGATCGTTCACCCGTTTGGCCTGATTGCCGGCGACGATAACGTTCGCGAGTGTCTCCTCGGCGGCTGCAGAACCGTCGTAGATCGTCTGTACGTCTTCCATCTCTCCTTTCAGCAGTGTGAACGCGAGTTCGTCTTCGGTGCGTTCCATGGAGTTGTGGTAGGTACAGTCAGGTTCCACGAGGAGGTACACTCGTCCGCGGTCGTGATAGTCGGGCCGGCCTGCCCGACCGAGCATCTGCTCGAACTCCTGCACTGAGAGCCACTCGATGCCCATCGCGAGCGAGTCGAAAATCACCTGCGAAGCGGGAAAGTCAACACCGGCTGCCAGCGCTGCTGTGGTGACGACAGCCGAGAGGTCCTGGTCGCCAAACTTGCGTTCGACTGTCTTGCGGCGCTTGTAGTCGAGTCCAGCGTGATACGGCGCCGACGAGTACTCCAGTTTCCGGGAGATCTCGTGACACCGCCGCCGGGAGTTGGTGAAGATAATCGTCTGGCCACGATACCCCTTCGATGATTCCGTGTCGAACTCACGTTTCGCCAGCCGATTTTCGATCCGGGTTTTCTCTCGAACATCCGCGAACGTCACGTGCCGTTCGATTGGAATCGGCCGCTCTTCGTACTCGATCAGTGTCGCCGATAACCGGCTGGCTAGCCACTCGGGATTCCCGACTGTCGCAGACAGATACACCCACTGAGCGCCACCGTTATCGCTACCGGAGTGGCGGGTCCGGCAGTAGTGTTTCAGCCGGGCGATGAGACCGTCCAGCCGATGGCCTCGCTCACCCTCTTTCAGCGTATGAACTTCGTCGATAACGACTGTTCCGATATTGCCGAGATCCTTCTCGGTCCGGAGTCCGTGGTCGATCCCCTCGTATGTGCCCACGATGATGTCGGCGCTGGGGTCAAACTGCTGACCGTCGTCGTTGATCCGGGAAGCTCCGACCCGCAGCGTCACGTCGAGGATATCACCGTACCGGTCCTGAAAGTCCTCGTGTTTCTGATTAGCCAGCGCCACCAGCGGCACTAAGAACAGCAACTTCCCGTCTCCCTGCAGCGCCCGTTGGACCCCAGCGAGTTCGCCTACCAACGTCTTGCCAGTGGCAGTCGCGCTCACCACCATCTGGTCACGGCCCTCGAAAAGTCCGTTTCGAACCGACAGCGATTGGACCGGGAGTAATTCCGCGAAGCGGTCCTCCGTCCGCGACTGGAGTGTGGGTTCCAATTCCAGCTCCGCCGTCGGCACGGGAGAAATATCCTCGACATTCGCAGAGACCTCATCGTACTTTGTCAGGTCGGGATCTAATCCGCCTTGCAGGAGGCTGACGATCCGGTCAAGATCGCCAGACTCGTACAACAGCGCTTCGAGACGCTTCTCGGCAGCCCCGGTGAATCCCCCTTTGTAGGACAGTTCCCGGTCGAGTTCACGGCGCGCACAGTCTCGACAAATGTGCTCGTCGTTGTGCGCGATCGCAGTTTCGTCGGTGATCGGCGCGTACTGGTGGTTATCCGCACAGCGCCGGCACGTCCGGACGACCAACGCCTCCAGTTGGTAGCCGTCTAGCATCGCTTGCAGTTCCTCGCGGCTCGTGCCGGTCGTCTGCTCAGAAATCCGGATTCGCGTGGCCGCCCGGGCCAGTTCGACGAACTCGTCGGGGGGCCGGTGCTCCTCGTCGTCACCGCGGCGAACGCGAAATCGCCCTGGGCGGGGCCCGGCGGACGTCTCCTTCGTCTCAAGCCGGCCTCGAAGCACGCGTGACCCGTCTCGGGTCACCACCGTAGTGTATCCCTCACGGCCCTTGTGGAGAAACAGCGTTCCAACGTCCGCAACCTGCTGTGACACGTATCTCTATACGGTGAGCGGGTATTTCAGCGTGTCCGTCTCCAGCCTATCCCGTCCCGGTCTGGATTCGAGTCTAAGTGTGTGTGTAGGCTTCCGGTTCCCCGCTGGGACCCTCGCTCCCGGGCCGGGGAACAGTGAGCACCTCCCGGCCCGACTCACCCGCGAGGCTAGAAAGACCGAACGCGGGAGTTCGTCGGTTGAGAAAAAGTCCAGATCACATTAGAGTCAGTTCGAATACTAGTGTGCGGTGTCAGCGCTTCACCAGGAACGGGTAGACGCCGCCAATCACGGTCCCATACACGACGTGCCACATGAGCGTGTCCACCGTGATGTACGGGATGGCTGGCGCAGCGGAAAACGCCATCGCGTTCAGCCACATGGGCATGATCAGTCCGGCACCCACTAACGCCAGCATCAGACCGTACACTACGCCCGCGATGGCTGTCCGCCAGCGGGATTGCGACATAGACTCCAACGTCGGGTCGGCAAGAAACACGGCGAAGAGTAGTCCGAACAGAGTTCCGTGTGCTACGTGGGCGGTCCATCCTGCAAGGAGCCCCTGCTGGGCGTACAGGCCCGCAATCGCTAATCTGAGCGTGGGCGTATTCGTGCTCACGATCACCAGACCCATCGCGATTGTCGCGATCGCCCCGGACAGCGCTCCTGCCGACCACGACACCCCGCCGGTCATCTCTCGCAGCGTAGCACTAGGCCCGACCGATGTCGACCCCGATCCAGTGCCCGATTGTTTTGACATAATACATCGTATCGAATCCGTATGACAAAAACCCCACTTACCCGAGCCGGCGGTCACTCGACGAGTTCGATCTCGTCGTCACCGTGCGGGACCGCACAGAGAAACGCAGCCTGTGAGTCACCGTCGTTGTGATACCAGTGGACAGTGCCAGCAGGGATCAACAAAGAGTCCCCAGCCGAGACAGTGTACTGCTCGTTACCGATTCCGACAGTGTATGGCCCCTCGAGAGCGTACTGTTCGTGTTCTATCTCGTTAGTGTGTCGAGGCACCTCGGCGCCCGCAGCGAGTTCGAACCGTCTGAGCGCGAAGTGTGGCGCGCCATCCTCAGCATCCAACAGGACCCCTTTCTGCATCCCGTCTGCGGCTCCTACCGGTTCGTACTCGACGGCTTCCTCGCGATTGACCGTGTGTGTCGGCATACTCGGATACATGACTAGTTAACACATATAGGCTACTCCTCTTACGCTGAGGAGCGTGGTTCTGCTGTGAGCGAGCTGGACAGGATTCGGCTGTGTGTCGATTGTGGGCCGTCTTGGAGGCTGAGCTAACGACTGGAATCGAAGCCAGATTGGCGATTTCCTGATGCGGAGAGTCACTTGGCTCTGACGAGCGGAGATGGGTGACAGCGGTGTCGTCTCGTTTATTTGCCCCGCGCTCCAATTATCTGTATGCGCGGGATCAAAGTCGGAAGTGCGTTTGGCATCCCTATCCAGCTCAACTGGACGTTTCTCCTCGTGCTCCCGCTATTTGTTGCACTGATCGGCTGGGATATCACCCAACTGGCAGGTGTTCTTAATAACACAATCGACGCGGGAATCGACACGGCCGCGTTAGCCGGTGGCTGGCGACCCTGGGTTCTCGGCACTATCGTCACTGTCGGCCTGTTCACGGGCGTCTTGCTCCACGAGTTCGGCCATTCGCTGGTGGCGCTACGCTACGGCTACCAGATCGATTCTATCTCACTATGGCTGTTAGGCGGGATGGCGAGTTTCGTCGAAGTGCCGGAAAACTGGCGCCACGAGTTCTGGGTCGCCGTCGCGGGCCCCTTGGTGAGCGTCGGCGTCGGTGCTGTCTGTTATGCTGGCTTTCTGATACTGCCAGAGACGTTCCACCCCGGCCGGTTCGTCCTTGGCTATCTGGCGGTGATCAACGTGGTGTTAGCCGTATTCAACATGCTCCCGGCGTTCCCGATGGATGGTGGTCGGGTGCTGCGAGCTTTGCTTGCTCGGACCCGCCCGCATGCGCGAGCCACGCAACTGGCATCGGAGGTGGGCAAAGTGGCTGCGTTTCTCTTAGGCATCGTCGGGCTGTTTACGAACTGGTTTCTCATCCTCCTTGCCTTGTTCATTTATGTGGCTGCCTCTGGGGAGGCCCAACAGACAGCAATGAAAGCCGCCCTTGAGGGAGTCACCGTCGCGGACATTATGACTCCCCGAGCAGATCTCCACACAGTCTCCGAGACCACGACCGTACAGGAACTGATGCAGCGGATGTTTCGGGAGCGTCACACCGGATACCCCGTGATGGATGCCGACCAACTCGTGGGACTGATTACTCTCGAAGATGCCCGGGAGGTTCGTGAGGTGGAGCGAGACGCATACCAGGTGTCGGAGGTGATGGCAACCAACGTCGTCACCGTCGGTCCGAAGACCGACGCGATGGAAGCGATGGACACCATGCAATCTGAAGATGTCGGCCGACTCCCGGTCGTCACGAGCGGCGGTGTCGTCGTCGGATTGGTGACTCGAACCGACTTCATGACAGCGTTCAATATCGCTGAATCATCCGGAAATACTGTGACCTTTCGGACGGACGATCCCGGTGGAACAGACCGGAATCCGACTAGGCCACAGTGAGGGCGTCCTGAGTTCTGCTGGCAGCCACGCCGGTCTATTGGTCTAATTCAACCCATCCTCAGTCAAAACAGGCGAGCGGCCCAACGGTTAGCCCGAGTCGCTTCAGACAAGATTGCAGTGGATGCCACACGGCCCGACCACAGGATGAGCGAAAAAGTATCGTGGCAGATGCTACGGGGTCCCACCCCGACGTGGGTAGTAGTGGAATCTACACAAAAGTTCGCGAGCGCGGTCCGTCTACTGAGAGATCACTGACTGATCCGGCTCGGCTCATCGAGCCGAGTCGCGTCGGTATCGACTCTCGTCAGGCGTAGGTTTCCTGCAGGTAATCGACGATATCGTCGCTTTCGGGCATCGCGTCGACACCGTTGTCCTCATCAATGAGCACAGGGACGCCAGTTTGACCGCTGACCTCTTCGACTTCAGTGCGCTCGCTGTGTGATCGCGGTACCATCCGCGACTCGTATCCAAGATCGAGGTCGGCAAGCTGCTCTTTGACTTTTGCACAGTACGGACATCCTTCGAGTTCGTACAGTATGAGGTCAGACATCGACTTTCATTGGTGGTCTCATCGAAAGAGACCGTCGGTCTGGTGCGCGGGTAACACACCAGCGCGTCTGGCCTCGAAACCCGGCTGCAGACCCGCGCTCGTGGAGGCCGCACGAGCAAGCAGCCGCAGGACCTGTGATGACCCCGCCACGATGCCCGGCGGCGGTGAGTCTGCGATCAGAGAACGAGTCCGCGCGTCTGGAGCACATAGTAGACGCCCAGTAGCGCTGCGATGAGGTACTGGCCAACCCGCACGCTGTCGGCCTCACCAATGGCGATTTTGATGAGTGGGAAGGCAACGATCCCGGCAGCCAATCCGTCGGCAATCGAGTAAGCGAACGGCATCACGGTGACGGTCAGTCCCGCCGACACCGCCCATGCGGGGTTCGACCAGTCCACCTCAGTGAGCCCCCGGAGCATCATTACCCCGACGACGATGACGGCAATAAACGACGCGTACGTGGGGATGGCAGCCACGACCGGGATCAACGCAAGCGACGCGATGAACCCAAGCGCGATGACCAGCGCCGTCAAGCCCGTCCGACCGCCTTCTTCGATTCCCGTCGAAGACTCGATATACGTTGTCACGGTGGAGGTGCCGACAATCGCGCCAGCAGTCGTTCCGACCGCATCCGCCATCAGCGGCCGTTCCATCTCGGGCAGATCACCGTCTTCGTTGAGGAAGTCTCCGAACTGTGAGACACCGATGAGCGTTCCCGCGGTGTCGAAAAAGTCAACGAAAAAGAACGTGAACACGACTAAGGCGAACGTCACCGGTTCGATGTCGCTGAGTCCTTCGATAAATGCGCCCAGGAGCGGGGTGATATCGTACTGTGCAGACGGCAGCGACCCGGGGGTGATAGTGCCACGCTCAAAGACACCACCGAGGGTGAGCGCCCACCCAGTCAGTGCCGTCGTCAGGATGCCGATAATGATCCCGCCAGTGGTGTTGCGCGCCCACAGACCGAACGTGAAGATCAGTCCCAGAACGCCTAGAATCGTTGCGGGGTTCCCGAAGACGCTCCCGAGAGTGACGAGTGTCGCGTCGTCGGCGACCACGATCTGCAACTCCTGGAGGCCAATGAACAGGAGGAACAATCCGATACCAGCACCGACCGAGCGTTTGACTGGTTCGGGAAACAACTGGATAACGTACTTTCGGGCTCCGACCGCAGTGAGTAGCATGAACACGACACCCTCGACAAAAACGGCTGCGAGCGCGGTTTGCCAGGGGATTCCCAGCCCTAAGACGACGGTGAACGCGAAAAAGGCATTGAGCCCCAGCCCGGGAGCGAGTCCGAACGGCCGATTCGCATAAAACGCCATCACGAGCGTCGCGAGCGCCGCCGAGATTATCGTCGCAATGGCGATCATTTGGACTACCTCCGCGAACTCGTATCCGTCAATCTGGATCGCCTCAGCGAGAATAAACGGATTCACGACGATAATGTACGACATCGCCAGAAACGTCGTCAACCCCGCGACAAGTTCCGTTCTGACACTTGACCCGCGCTCTGCTACGTTGAACTGCCGCCCGAGTACGTCAATGACCCCCATGTTGGATAAGTAAGCACATATTTGGCGCACAGTTAAAACTTATCTCCCAAATCGCGGTGTGGGTATGCACGAACGACCAATTCTCGGCGACGATCGATCTCTTCTGGTGCGGCAGTGCATAGCGCTGCCGCCGGTTCGGTGTGTCTCCCCGAATGCAGTCTGATGTCAGTTACCCACGGCTGAAGCCGTGGGCTTGTTGGTGGACTCTCGTTCTACCGAGACAAACGTATCGGATGCCACTTTCACAGCATTCACAGTCACAATCCCCGACTTAAGAGCGTACTGACAGGACGCCCCTCCAGCAACGGACTTCTGCCCCTGCTGGAGTGTTACTGATAACTTCCGAGCACTGTTCTTCGCCGCGTTATAATCCGCGTTCGCCATGTATTCACAGTCCAAGCACTCGAAGTGCTGGCCGTGACGGTTTTCTTCGAGTGTGCACCCACATTTCGAGCACTGTTGACTCGTATACGCTGGCTCAACTTTCTCAACGATAATTCCCACCTGCTCCGCTTTGTGTTCGACTTGCGATTGGAGGGCGTTGAATGCCCATTGTTGGAACTTCTTGCCGTCACTAATGCGGTCTCGAATCTGCTCTCAGTTCTCGAATGAGATGTGCGTACACCCGTGTCGGTTGGCTTCTGCAACAAGTTCTTTCGAACACTGGTGAAGATAATCGTTACTCCAGCGACCGAACCTGTCTCCGATACGTTGGAATGTGTTGTGGGCACTGTGAGTGCCTGTCTGTTGGAGGCTCGCACGGCGTTTCTCGAACTCGCGGCGTTGATGATTGAGGGAATCAGCGTTGCCGATGAACCGTCCTGTGCTGGTCACAGCGATGTGGTCGTCCACATTGCAGTCCACGCCACGGACTGTCGAATCCTCGGCTTTCTCAGGACTGGTTACGTCAACTTCCGTTTCCATTGCCGCGTGCAGATAGAATTCGTCTGTCTCGCTATCGTAGTGGACTGTACTCGTGCTGAACGAGTAGTCCTCGTTGAGCAGGTACTCCCCGTGAGGGGTTCCGTCAGGGTTCTCTGGCAGGTCGTACGTGCATTCGACCCTCCCATTGACGGTAGCGAGACTTACCTTCTTACGGTAATAGGTGGCAGCCCGCTTGTCGTAGACGATACTGAACGTGTCGTACTCGGGCTTGCTCGTGTTCTCGCCGTCTGCAAGCCTGTCTACGCAGTTGCCAATATCGTTAGTCGCACGTTTGATTGCTTTCTGGACGAGGTTCGAGTGCAACTTGTCGGTCTCCTCGCGGAGGTCATCGTAGATGCCGTCTTCTGCTTCGGTTTTACTCGTGACGCAGTTCTCGTCAGGATAGCGCCACGCCCAGTCTGCAGTGCGGTTGGCGCAGTATGTGAATTTCTTGTTGGTGGCGTGGATGTCACTCTTGCGGTCGTCAGGCACATTGAGCCGAACACGAACCGTTTGAGTTACGTCCCACACCATCTGTATCACAGTACTGACTGCTCCTTATTAATAGGTTTGAACATAGTTGGAGAGTCGGCAGTGCTATTGTTGGTAATCTGCTTCACTGAGTGTACGCGCTTGCTCCCACGGCTCATGCCGTGGGCTTCCGCGCTGCTCACGCTGTGATCCCGATAGATTCTCTCAGTGAGGGGCGTCTCAGTGCTACGAGTTCTTACAGTACCGACCATCCACAAAGCCAGAGAGCCACGAGATCCCACCGTATCTGTAAAAAACTTGGTCATCACAGTCACACCCACGTCGTGGTCGCCTGGCACACGCCTGCTGTCAAGTGAGCGAATTAAGGCTCGACCGTCCGCAGCGCATCGACGGGGGCGTCGGTCAGTTGCCGGGCGCGGGCAAGACCCTCGTCACCGGCAGCGATGAGAGCGAACACACCGCCAATCTGAGATCCGGCCTGCGTCGCGATGTCGAGTAGGAGTTCTTGTGTCTCGCCAGACCGGATCAGATCGTCCACGATCAGAACTGTCTCGCCGTCGGCTATCGCACTGGCCGGCAGATAATAGGTCAACTCGATCCCGGAGGCAAGTCGCTGTCTCGACTCGACAAACTCCTCAACTGCTGTTTCTTTCGACTTTTTCGCATAGACGATCCGAGCGTCAAAGTGTGAGGCCACGGTGGTCCCGAGAGTGATCCCATCGGTGGCAGCTGTCAATACGACATCCGGTGTCTCGAACCCGTACGACTCTGCGACGACGGGAGCGACGAGATTCAAAAACGACTGATCGAATACGACACTCGAGTTGTCGATGTATCCCTCGGTATCGACGCGGATCCGCGCGTCCAGCTCTGTGGCCAACTCCTGACGACCAATCTGGTCGACGATCTCCCCGGCCCGCTGAGCCCCTGGCAGAACGTGTCCGTTGACGTACCGGTTAAGATCGCCCGCCGGCAGAGCAGTCAGTCCAGACAATTCCTCGTAAGTCCGGGTCTGCTTCAGCATCCGCAATACTGCGACTGCCTGTAACTGCAGTGACGCCTTCTCCGCTCTGTTCATGCCCGTGATGCCGAGTGTCACGAACATGAATATACCGGTGCTCAATCTGCTACGAGTAACCATAGACATGGTATAATCGCTTTGAGATCAGACCCTACGGTATGGCCTTGTGGTCTGTGAACACGGTGGTGACCCGACGAGAGACCGTGACAAGGAACTCTGAGATCCCTGTAGAAACACCCGTATTGCCACTACCTGCTATCGCTCGCGGACGACGACGAATTCGGCGAGATCTCTCAGGTAGCCGATCGCTTCTGTGTCGTCGAGACCGGCGCCGTTGAGCGCTGAGAGCGCGCGGTCTGCTTGGTCGTGGGCGCGCCGGTTGGCAGCTTCTGCGTCGAGATCGGTCACCTGGACGAGCGAGGGGCGGTCCATCTGTGCGTCTTGGCCCGTAGGCTTTCCCAGGTCGCCGGGATCGGCAGTCGCGTCGAGTACGTCGTCGCGTATCTGGAAGGCGACTCCGACACGTTCGGCGTACTCACCGAATGACTCCACGACGAACGGGTCGGCACCGCCCGCGACGGCACCGAGTTCGGCGGCCGCGCGGAACAAAGCGCCAGTCTTCCGCCGTGCCAACTCCATATACTCGGCTTCAGTAGTAGGTCTCGCGACCAGTTCGGTCGCCTCCCCCTCCCCGAGCTCCACCATCGCCTCCGAGACGATCTGGGTAGCCTCTCGATCGCGGGAAAACAGGGCGAACGCTTCCCCCAACAGCCCGTCACTGGAGACGATTGCCGGCCCGTAGCCGAATGCGGCCCACGCGCTGGCTGTCCCGCGTCGAAGGTTCGATCGGTCGATGATATCGTCGATCACCAACGAGGCGTTGTGAACGAGTTCGATCCCGACGGCGTAGTCGACAGCCCGCGCTGGATCCCCCCCGACGGCCTCACAGGAAAGCACTGTCACCGCGGGTCGGACCCGCTTGCCCCCAGAGAGACTCACGTGTTCGAGTTCTCCGGCTAGCTCCGAGGGTTCGACCGTTTCGATCACGTCTTCGAGACGGTCGGTCACGAGCGCAACCCGGCGCTCCAGGTATTCCATCGATTTCAGACACGCGGGCCGAGCGCAAAGGGCTGACGAAACTGGCGCTCCCATCTCCCGTCACACAATCCGGTAGGGACGAACGTGGCGAATTCACGCCGACAGGTGTGAACGCCTCTCAGATCAACCGGCCTCGCCCGGCGAGGCTAGCAGGTCACTCCCGTCGCGTTTGGAGCCGCCGGGCTGCTGCCACGAACAGCCCCGATACTATCATGTACAACTGCCAGCCGTGAACGGCGATAGGAAGCCGTCTGTCGACAGGCTCATCGGCAGGCTCTGTCTGTGGCTCGTCGGCGTCGTTGGGCTCGACTGGATTATCTACGTGAACCTCTTCGGTCGTTCCGACGGCGCCGACATTCACCTGATCGGCTCCCGTCTGCGGGTTGATGCCGATCTCGAAAAACGTCTGACTGACACCGTCAACCGTCGAGACGAACAGTTCTCCATCGAGTCTGAAAAACTGGTCATACACGGGAAACAAGACGTTGATTCCCTCCAGGTGTGCGTAATCCAACAGCAGGTGTGCGAACACGTGAACAAAAAGCCCGACCCAGACGATTCGCACTCCGCGGTCGTTCCAGCGGTGGCGAATCCACGACGTCTCTCGGTGACGGGTATCCCAGTACACGAGTGGGACGGCCACCGCCGGAATCACCACAGTATGGAAAAGTGCTCTGTGAGCCCCACTCATGACGACTCCGGCGACGGTATCCAGTTCTGGGGCGACGACCAGCACCACCAGCACTGCACCCAGGCGGCGATCTAACACCGTCCCTCGGAGAAGTGCCACCGTGAGGAGCAGCGCAAAGCCAGCGTGAACGACCGTCGAGACCATCAGGACCGGCCTCCGGCCGGACCACGACCACTGGATTCACTTCTCGCGCCCACGGCATCCGCATTCCCGGGAGACTCGGCACCTCCGGCCGTTGATCTGCTGTCTGCGGGGTCTGCGGCGGCACTTGGATTCGCGAGTGATTCTTTCCCGCCGTCAGTATCGCTGTCTCCACGCCGTGACGGCGGGGTTCCATCCCCGCTATCGCCAGGTCCCACCACGGACTGGTCCCGCCCCGGTTTCGTGTGACCCTGACGAGGCCTCATCCGACGATCGAGCGACTGAATTATGACCACGGCCACCGAGGCGACGACTACGATTGCCTGCCACCCAGAGTTCACGAGTGTCACTCGGCGCTCGACCGTGTCGGGGTTACCCGTCCCTGGCGTCGGATTCACCCACGTGGCGACGTGGTGGTTAGCGGTGGTGCCGGCGACGTGTAAGCCGGCCTCGCCGGCGCCAAATCCCAGATACGTTTCTATCAGGCCCTCTTGCGTAGAGTAAATGAGCCAGCCGGCGATGCCGTAGAACGTATCATGAACTGGATATAGCAGATTCACGCCCTCGTAGCTGAATAAGTCCACCCCGATTCCTGCGCCCACGTACGCCACCAGTGCGACCCAGGCCACGCGCTGGCCCTGCCACCCGTACCGAGCCCGGACCCAGGGGGTTACACGCCTGCTGTCCCAGTACAAGCCCACACCAGCAATCGCCGGCAGCCAGAGATTGTGAAAGAGACTATTCGTCGCTCCGAGGACCACAAGACTCACCAGTGCGTCAAGATCCGGCAGCATTGCCGCGAGGGTGACAACCGTCATCGACCGCCGATCGAATGCAGCACCTAACAGCCCAGCCCCCAGTAACGCACCGAAAGCCGCGCTCAGAAGAGTCGGCGGCATGACCGGATGGAATCGCTACGCTAACAAAAACACATCGCCCACCCGACACGATATCGGAAAGTCGACAACCGATAGAACCCATGCCAGTGTGCTCCTGAGGAGGGTTGCCCGAATCAAAACCAGTGGCCAACACCGGGATGACGTGCAGGGCTTTCTCGCGGAGACTCTACGACCCGGGCTCGGCAGATCCGACCACAACACCGACCCGTTCCACTGAGGCCTGCCGGAGATTCCACCGTGAGAGTCTGAGCGTGTCGATACCGCCGGTCACGCAGGCCTAGACGAATCAGTTCTCTCAAGATCCCGCACCCGCTCGCGATTGACCTGACCTGTGCCCGGCCCGACCCGACCCGCCCGACCCGACCCGACCCGACCCGACCCGACCCGACCCGACCCGACCCGACCCGACCCGACCCGACTTGGATTACATTCGAGCAGTGGCGATTCAGCCGGCGAATTCCTCGGTGAGCGCCGGGACGACATCAAAGAGATCGTCGGTGATGCCGTAGTCGGCGATATCGAAAATCGGGGCAGTGGGGTCGTCGTTGATCGCCACGACGGTGTCAGCGTCTTTCATCCCCGTAGTGTGCTGGACAGCTCCCGAAATTCCCACCGCAATGTACACGTCCGGCGTAACGACCTTTCCGGATTGACCAACCTGCCGGCTCTTGGGGAGCCAGCCATTGTCTACGACCGGTCGAGACGCGGCCACGGTCGCGTCGATAGTCTCGGCCAAGTCTCGGATCATCCCTATGTGTTCTTCACTTTCGATACCACGGCCGACCGACACGAGCACGTCTGCGTCCGTGATTTCAATTTCTCCGGGTTCGACATCTACGAACTCACGCGCTTGGGTGCCAAGCGCCTCGCTGTCGATATCGAATTCGTGTGAGCGTACCTCTGCAGTCCCGTCACCCCTGGTGACCGGCCATTCACCGCTGCGGAGCGTGACCGCCCACTGATCATCGTCCACGTCGATGACGGTCTCGACTTTCGAGCCGAACATCTTGCGGGTCACGCTCAGCCCGTCTTCGGCGTCGAGTTCGATGGCATCTGTGACGAGCGGGATATCGAGTTTACTGGCCACTGCCGGCGCGTAGTCGCGCCCGTCGATAGTGTGTGGCATCACCAGTCCCGTCGGCTGGAGTGTCTCGTACAACGACTCGATAGCGGCTGTGTACAGCCCGTGGTTGAAATCATCTCCCCGTTCCACGGTATGGATGATGTCCACTCCGTCACGATTCAATTCGGTGGCGAATCGGTCGACATCGCCAGAAATCACCGCCAGATGAAGCTGCCCACCGAGGTCGTTGGTGAGTTTTCGGGCGGCAGTTATCAGTTCCCCAGAGACACCGCGAAGCTCACCACGTCTGTGTTCGGCGATAACGAGAATGTCGCTCATTCGGCACCCCCTATCTCACGGAGAGTTGTAGCGAGTTTCCCGGCCGTCTCGGATGGACTGCCGTCGAAAAACTCTGTCGTAGACTCGCTTGTCGGGTCGTACATCGCCGCCAGTTCGAGTGGATTATCCAGATCACGACTCGACAATCCAAGATCGGCGAGCGAGGCAACTGTAATGTCTTTCTGTTGGGCCTGTCGAATTCCTCGCAGACTTGCGTACCGGGGCTCGTTGATCCCTACCTGAATCGTCACCACTGCTGGCAACGCCACGTCGGTCAACACCTGGAGTCCCCCTTCGAGTTCCCGTCGGACCGATATCGTGTCGGTGTCTTCAATTTGGAGTTCGGTAACGACAGCAGCGTGTTCGAAGCCGACCGATTCTGCGAGCGAGACACCGGTCGTGCCGAATGTGTCGTCTGCCGCCTGAACGCCACACAACACCAGATCGGGGTCTTCGTCGGCGACAATCTGCTCGAGGATACGAGGCTCGCTCGCCACGCTGGTTACCCCCTCTAACTTGTCGTCCCAGACTCGGACTGCCCGGTCGAGCCCCTTCGCCAGTGACATCCGCAGCGTCTCCTCGGCCCGCTCAGGCCCAACCATCGCGGCCACGGTCTCGACATCAGTGTGATTCTCAGCGATCTGGACCGCTGCTTCGACGGCGTACTCGTCCCACTCGTTCAATTCATATTCGAGATGCTCTTCGGCGATTGAGCCTTCACCGACTGTGAAGTCATCATCAGGCTGAGCGACCTCTCTCACGATGACGAGGAGTTTCATCAACGTGAAATAGGTGATTTTGTTGCATATCCCTTGTGAGCAATCCCAATTTTTTCACATTGGGTGCTAGAATAGCATAATAGTCAATCCCTGACCGGACCGATACATCCCGCTTCAGTGCTCCGAGCCCACTATACCGTTGGTGGGTCTCAATCAGCACCCATCACACCAGCCAGCCCCCGAGACTCGACACACCGAGTTGCGTCACCGATCGAGCGGATCTGTATCGTCGAACCCCTGATGACCGGGTAGCGAAATGAGATTTTCTCGACCCAGGCGAAGCTTCTCGACACGGTCGTCTTGAGCCATCTTGGAGAGAAGTTGGGAGACTTTGGCGTCAGACCAGCCCGTATCCGACACGATATCGGCCTGACGCATCCGGCCTCCGTTCTGTTCAAGAAGGCGCTCGACCCGCTCTTCGTCAGACAGCAGTGAGAGGTCATCCTCGGCCGTCTCCTCAGTCGCGGGGGTTCCGTCAGTTGGAGCCGCTGCTTCCGGGTCTGGCTCTGGCTCTGGCTCTGGACTAGCTGGAGGGTCGTCACCCGGCCCGGAACTCCCGTCTGATGCTGGGCCGCCGGACAAGTCGTCATCGTCACCGCGTCGGCGATATAGAAGGCCACCAGCGGTCAGTATCCCACCAACGAGCAGTACTCCGATCACTACCGCCGACGGAGTGAGATCCGCGAGCGGCCCTGTCTGACCAGCAATCGGCGAGTAAATGACGCGGATTCTGTTGTCGGAGTCGAACGTTTTGGGGCCATCTATTACGAGGTTATTCTCCAAGAGTCGGGGGGTGAACGCTGGAGTGCTGTCGACTCGATACCCGTCTGGTGTCTGAATCGTCAGCCGCTGATTGTCACCGAGTCGCCCTAGCCACGACTCGCCTTGTTCACTCAATAGAAAGACATCGCCCAGCACGAGATCCTCGCCATCAGACTCGAGAAACATCGTCCAGGTAAAACTCAGCCGTAATTCCCCGATTCTCCCAGGCTGGCCGCTCACAGATTGATCGCTCACCTCCGCCACACGCTCGACAGACTGAATTTCCATCGCCCGTCCTGTCACCGCTGCGGCTGACTCCGCGTAGCCGCTAAACACCGCTGGGTCCGGCCCAACTTCGCCGTTCTCGAATTCGTTGCCGACCACCTGGAATGCTTCCGCCTCTCGGTCGTCGCTGAGTTCGTACCGTGTTGTGACAGTCCATCTGGCATCACCAGTGGGTGTCAGCCCGATCAGGAATTCGATGTCTGGAGTGGTTTCCAGTGACCCCTGCAGGGCTGTCGGATCTGCACTGTCCGGCTCTCGAGTAGCACCCACTGAAGCCTCATCCAGAGATAGCGGCTCAGCCCCGACTACAGGTGAACCGTCGGGAGCAGCGACCGGTGATTCTCCCAGCCCCGACACGGCCGGTCCGGTAGCCAGTGAAAGGCCACCAACCACCAGTATGAATACGGCGAGTGCGGCAATCCGCATATATCTCGATATCTTTGCCCCCTCGTCAAACCCTTTTTCATCCTGCCTTTAGCCTGATTCTGGTATGGCAGCTGGAGGTGATCGGTATCACGTCGGTGCTTTTCAAACGGCCGAGTCGCGGCGGAACTGTGATTCGGAACCTCACAATTAAACTGAATCGGTCCTCATCGTGAATACTCCTGTGACCTCGCGACTGAATCTCTCTTGCTGATCGAGTTGGACGAGTTGAAGCGCGGGGCTTCCGCTCGCTCTCCGTCAGCCCAGATATACGCACCACCCGACGGTCACGACATATACACTCCCAACGGTGAGACGGTGATTGTGCGGGCGGGACGGGACGACTGACTTATCGCTTGACTCTAAGGGTTCAACGCGTGGTGACGGGAGAATCCGCGGTGTGGCTAGCTGACAGCAGCCGACAGACGCATTTTTGATACCGGGTACAGAATATCTGCATGAATGAAAGCTCTCCCGGTGATTGTCGTTATTCTCTTGCTCACGGTCCCGGTGGGGGCGGGAGCGCCGACCGGGAGTGTTTCGGACCTCTCCGGAGAGTCTGCGACGGTGACGACCGCCGCATCAAGTCCGCAGATGACGCCAGCGTCGGACAGATCAGACTTGACTGGCCAAGCCGGCGAGTCAGCGCCTCCCTCCCAGTTAGAAAACCGGTCCGCAGCGCGCGTGCTGACAGTCCCATCTGCTCAGCTCGCACAGACCAACTTGGACCGTCAACACGGAGACCTTGCATCCGCAATCAGCGCCGACGTGAGTCGGGTCAATAATCGGCTCAGTTCGGTCGCGGTGCGTGAACAGATTAGATCAGCCCCCGACAGCGACGAACGCGAGATTCGGACGCTCGACGCAGTCACTCAAATCGAGCAGGCTGAAGTCTCGCTGAATCGTCGTCAGCGTGACGCGATTACTGCCCACTCACAGGGCGAACTCACCGACAGAGAACTGTTCGCCGAGATGGGAATGATCGCCTTACGGGCGAATGCACTTCGTGACAGACTCAACACACTCCGCCCGTTCACCGAGGAATACGGCCTGGAACCCCGCCGTCTGGCGCTGGAGTTCCGACTGCAGACGTACGACGGCCCAGTCCGGTCGCACGCACAGCGTGTCGTCCGTGGTGAGACCGGGTTGCAAGCCTTTTATGTCGAAACCGGTGGCGAGTCGATGACGTTGGCGGCGTTAGTTGGCGATCAATACGTTCGCGAAAGCTTCCGCGGCGACCGCTGGGACCGTTCTGGGACTACGTTCGAGTCGCTCCGGGAGGCGGAAAACGCCACGCAGGAAGCGTACCCCGCAACGTGGGACTCACAGACTGATCGTGAATCCACCGGCGCCGGAACTGTGTACCGGGTCGGGATCACTCACCCCCGTGGGAGTCTCACTACGTTCGTGGGTACTGGTAGTGAACGCGTATTCAAAGAACACCAGCGGCTAGATCTTGCGGAATTGACGCCCGATACAACCCGGACGGTGATAGAAGAGGGACTACAGGCAACCGTGAATCGCAGTTACCGCGGTGGGCCGGCCCGCGTGACGGTTCGTGACTCCGAGACCGGCGACCCAATCGAAGGTGTCGTCGTGACTGTTGGGATTGGCGCCGAGTCGACCGCCGTCGGCCAAACCGATGCCGATGGAATGGTTTGGACGCTGGAACCCGGCCAGACCTACCGGATCCAGGGAGTCGCTGATGGGCCGTCGGTCGTCCGTGTCGACGAGATCACCCCCACGAAACCAAGCCCAACAGCTGACTGAGCGCTCTCAGGTTCCGCCGCATGCAGAGTTACCGCGACCAGATGATGCACAAACATCTGACGACCGGGCGAGGGTCTCCACTGCGTCGCTACCTGTGCGATGACTCTCCTACTACTGGACCGAGCCCTGTTACGTTCTGCTCTCAGGTCGAATCCGTTTCTGCGGGCATCGTTCGCTCCACACCGAGTCGCTTGGTCGGTGAGTGTGAGCGTCGACAGCGATGATTAAGTGTGAACGGCCGTCCAACGCCGCTCAGTGTCCCGAGCAGACATATGGTCCGGCCGAGTAGCCCAGCGCCGGGGCGACGAGCGTGGGATTACATCGCCCCTCGCAACCGTCCTCCTCACCGGGGTCGTCGTGGGGCTTTCTGGCGTGGTGGCGACCGGAGCGTTCAGTCTCGCAGACACCCTTGATCCGGCGCCGCCGTCGGCGTCACTCTCAGGGTCGATAAGCGGTGATCGGATTACACTCGTTCATCGGGGTGGAGATCCGATATCCCTCCGTGAATTGAGAATTCGCGTTGAGATCGACGGAACACCGCTCGTTCACGAACCACCTGTACCGTTTTTTGCGGCGGAGGGGTTCTGCTCTGGCCCGACCGGCCCGTTCAATCGTGCCTCGAGTGACGTTTGGCGGCCGGGCGAACGCGGGAGCTTCCGGATTGCAACGACCAACGAGCCTTACCCCGAGAGCGGTGACGCAGTCGAGATATATCTTGTAATCCACGGCCATCTGATTGCGACCATCGAAACCAGCGTGACTGAGACAGCCTGACGTCACTTACAGATACATCGGGGTCTCACGGGTCGAACTGGCAGATCCGTCTCATTATCTTTTCTCACGTGGATTCACATCGGCAACCCTGACGGTCCCGCCACACTCGTTGGTCATGGAAGGTGAACAAGACGAGACGAACCGAACCGAACAGAAAACCAATAGAAAGGGACCCGGCTGAATAGATCTTGACCGGGTTCGACCATTCAGACCGGTTCGAGTTTGATCAGTCCGTTTCGGCGATCCTTTGTGAGGCAGTCGCCGTGAGGTCGCTGTCTGCGGGTACACGCGCGATTGTCGTGATCGCAACGTCGGTGTTGCGCGGTGGACCCATAATATGGTGATCCCACTCTGCGAACCCGGCATCAGCGAACATACGGTCTGCTTCGTCTTCGCCGTAAAATAGCATGATCGCGTCGGCGACGCGGGCCTTCAGACTATTTTTCGGGTAGTTCGGCCCGACGACCAGGACTCGGCCCCCTGGCTTGGTTACCCGTTTGAGCTCTGCGAGTGCTTGTTCAGGGTGGGGCCAGTATTCAATCGAGCCCGACGACCATACGTGGTCGAACGCGCCGTCTGCGAATGGGAGGTTCTCGGCATCGCCCCGATAGAATCGCACCGGATCGTGCTTACCGAATTTCTCCCAGGCTTTCTCCATCTGGTGGACACTCTGGTCGAGTCCGTGGACGGTCTCAGTGCGTTCGAGGAGACCCGTAGTGCCGAATCCGGTCCCACATCCAACGTCGAGCACGCGATCCGTCTCGTCCACGTCAAGAAGGTCCAGCGCATCTGTGCGCATCTCCTCAGTCCAAAAGAACGGATTCACCCGGTCGTACACCGTCGAGAGGTACTTGTAGAACAGTCGTGCCCGGTCCTTATCCTCAAGAATCCCCATCTCTGGCTGTGCTACATTCTGCAGAATCATAACGATGCGGTTTGCCACTGGGGCCGACCGAGGAAGCTGACTCTGAGACACCATTCACGATAGCTGTCATGGGTTCGCGGCAGGATCTTCGGACTCGGTTCTCGGGTT
>KI543229.1:114816-130200 GCA_000496235.1 uncultured archaeon A07HR60 | reverse complement strand
GCTGACTCTGAGACACTGTTCCGTAGCTGTCATGGGTTTGTGGCGGGTTCTCCAATCTCAGTCCTCGGATTCCCCTGCGAAAATAATCACTGACTCCGAGTCGAGGGTATCAGCAACGGGACGGTCGCTCACCTCCGCGGTCAGTGCTCTGGAGCTGCTGGGGGCTGTCTGTCCCTACTGAATCCCAGACCGATTCCGAGCCGGTCGTCGGTTATCGCGACGGACTCTGCGGCGTCGGTTCCGCCATCGATAGCCCGGATCGCGTCGATATTTTCCGGGACCACATCAGACTCCTGATGAATCGCCTGGAACAGATACAGGTCGTTTCCCTCCACACTGATCGAGTCTTCCCAGATACAGTTTTCCCAGAGATCTCCCCGTGGACGGCCGGCATCGTGGGCGTATTCTTTCAGTTTGCCCGTGCCGTCGATCCCAGACTGGCCCGGTACGAGAAAGGTTCGAGACTCTTCGGCCAGCAACTGCCTCACATCGGCCGTTTCTGGTGTTGTCTCCAGGCTGACGTTGAGGCTGTGGACGTGCATCTGTGTGGCAGACACTTTCAGCCCAAGGGTGTCGATATCGAGATCTGGATAAATCGTGTTGACGTCTGGACCGTGATGTGACGGAATCGTAATCGGATCCGGGAGAATATCGTTAATGGGCCCTCGCCCTGACTGGCCGGGGTCACCTCCCCGTCGGACGAGCGTCACCCGGACCTTCTGGACGCCGTACTCTTCGCGAAGCGGTGCGAGGACCCGCGAGAGACCAGTGGTATTACACGAGACCACTCGGACGTGATCTGCATTCCGCGCCTGCTCGTAATTCGCTCGCGCGACGAACGAGGTATCTGCGATTGCGGCGTCTTCACCACCCTGGTAAATCGCGGGCGTCTCGTGGGCTTCGTACAGCGACTGATTGTCCGCGCCAATCCCCGATGGACAAGTATCGACGATCACATCGCTTGCTTCGATCAACGCGGGCAACTCGCCCGCAATATCGATTCCTGCCTCGCCGAACTGTGACGCCCGATCTGAGATCGCCGCGTACAGATCGTATCCTCGCCTCACAGCGCCTTCCGCCTCGTAGTTGGGGCGTGTTTTTGCTACCCCGACGAGGTCCATATCCGGCTGGGCTGTCACCGCATCGGCGACACGTTTCCCGATGGTTCCGTACCCGTTGACACCCACTCGAATCATATTATAAATTCCCGTGGCAATCGGTATAGACGTTTCGCGACTATGTCATCTACCTCTGCTTGCTTTTGAAGCCCTCACAAAAACACCTGCTCGGGCGCTGTCGAGACCGAGAGGTGGCTCGTCAGTCACAGAGTTTCCTGCACAGCAACTGGGCCGAATTCGATTCCGCGTGACGGGAGCAACCCGATGACGACTGGACTGACTCCCCCGGTGAGTCAGACACCTCTATCGGTGGTGATTCGGAGGGTACTCAGCTCTGCTGAGGAGATGGGCTCGTCGCGGCCGAATCAGAAACGCTGTTATGGGTGACGTAGTACGGGTCACCCGTCGAGATACTAACGTTGATTCGTGTGTGGAATTGCTGTGTCGTGAATCGTCGCAGTGGCAAAGAATTACGCCGCCGCCCCCAAACATAGATGTATGAGTTCACTGCGGGACGCAGCTGCGGCTGCTATCGATCAGTGTCTCGATCTCTCGCCGGACGAGACGCTCGTGATCGTTACGGATGATAAACGCGAACCGATCGGAAAGGCGCTGTACGACGCGGGCAAAGACGTGACGGCGGACGCGACGATACTCCGATGTCCGCCGGGATCACAACACGGCGCGGAGCCGCCAGAACCGATTGCGGCGGCGATGAAAACCGCAGACGCGTACCTGGCTCCGACCACAAAGAGTCTGTCTCACACGCGAGCCCGCGAACATGCCAGTAAAAGCGGCGCCCGTGGCGCGACGCTGCCGGGCATCACCGAGGAGGTGTTTCTCACCGGGTTGAACGCCGATTACGACGAAATTCGCCAGAAATGTGAGGCGGTTTACGAGCAGGTGATCCGGGCTGAGCAGATCCGTGTCACCTCGCCCCAAGGGACCGATTTCACCGTCACCCCCGGGACACGGGAGTGGCTCCGTGATACGGGAATTATCCGGGACGACGGCGCCTTCTCGAATCTCCCGGCGGGAGAAGTGTTTGTCGCGCCAGCGACTGCGAACGGAACGTACGTCGTCGACGGGACGATGATGCCTCACGGTCGTCTTGATGTCAATGAGCAGCTGGAATTCCATGTCGATGACGGGCAAGTGACCGAGATTTCAGACGAGGCAGTCCGTGAACAGATAGAAACTGCCGCCGAAGACGCCGGCGAGGCAGCCTACAACCTGGCGGAGCTCGGAATCGGGACTAACGTCGGCGTCACCGAACTGGTGGGGTCGGTACTACTTGACGAGAAAGCGGCCGGGACTGTCCACATCGCGATCGGTGATGATGCTGCCATCGGCGGCGAAACGGAAGCCCCACTCCATCTCGACGGGATTCTTCGTGACCCGACTGTCTACGCTGACGGCGAGGAAATCGAGTTGCCCAGTGTCTGAGTGCCCCCTGGCACGGTGAGTGCTCACCTCCGGCCCGAGATCGTCTGTTGATCGTCAGTGCAGACGAATCGCCGCCGAAGGTGACCGGCTGCCTGCCGGTGATTTCGTCGGATGTCCCCCACATGCGAGAAACACCCCGCGAGACTTCGACGATCACAGACGTCCTATATTCCCTGGCTGTCGGACTCGGAGAAACTCATAAGTAAGTGTGTCAATATGTGACATGTATGGCATCGTCTCCTGGCGCAGAAGACGACTTGTTCGACGAGTTCCTCTCGAAGAGAGGCCACGAGACAGAGTCTGAACGCTGGGATCAGTCGTACAATAAAAAGCAGTGTCCTGACTGTGGCGGACTCCACGAAGACTCTGCCACGGAATGTTCAGTCTGCGGATGGCAACCCACGCCCTAGTCGGCTGTCTCGGATGCGGAGTTGTTCCGGACTTGGTGAGATTGGAATTGGACCAACCAGAGTCTCGGGGTTGCGGTAATCACACACTGCTCCAGTGACTTGTCTCGTTTCGGTTCCGCCAGTTCCGGCTAAGGGGTATCAAGGTGCCCCGGTTTCTTGTACCAACAAAGTTATTGTATATTATGCTCAATACAATTGTATCGATGCCTCGCTGCAGGAACTGTGACTCGTTCGTCACGACGACTTACGTTCGTGTTTTCGCGCCGAACGATGCAGAGCAACCCTGGGTATGTCCTTCCTGCGAGGACATCGTCCGAGATGGCGCCGAGGTCCGCAAGGCCCGGGCGACCCGAGGGAACTAATCACCGAGAGCCACGTCGTTTATGAACACGCGGATTCACCTCGCCTACAATGACTAATGTTGAACCGACTGTTTCACGGCTGTTTGGAGGGCCGGGAAGCGGAAAAACGACTGCGCTGCTTGATCGCGTAGAACGCCTAATCGCGGAGAACGACTCGGTAAGTATGCGGGATGTGCTGGTGGTGTCGTACACCCGCGCGGCTGCAGCCGAGATCCGCGAGCGACTCGCAGAGCGGCTTGATGTCTCACCCCGAGCACTACAGGGGAACGTGTGCACGATGCACGCGAAAGCCTACGAGATGCTGGATCTGTCTCGCGGCGATGTCGTGGGAGAAGACGAAAAAGAAGCGTTCTGTGAGGATTACGGGCTTGACTTCGAGGACGAACAAAGCGGGGCTGGCCGGCGAACCGCTCGGTCTACGACAGTCGGAAACAAGCTTATCGCTACCTCCCAGTGGCTTCAGCGCACTCAACGCGACGTCGCCGACTGGTATGATGTCCCGTTCAAATGGGACGTGGAAACGGTCCGATTGCCTCCGGATATCGACCCGAACGCACAAGAAGGAAACAAATACACGCCGACGTGGTCGGCCGACGACGACCGGATCGACATTCCCGAGGCAATCCGTGCGTGGCGGGCGTTCAAAGGCGATCAAGGGGTCGTCGGATTCGCCGATATGTTGGAACGAGTCGCTGGTCGGTCACTCGTCCCGAGCGTCGATTACCTGGTGATCGACGAGTTTCAGGACATCACCACGCTCCAGTACTCGGTGTACGAGGAGTGGCGGCCGCATCTTGAACGGGTTCTCATCGCTGGCGACGACGACCAGGTGGTGTACGCCTGGCAGGGGGCCGATCCGGATCTGCTGCTAGACACGCCCGTAGAAGAAGACGTGGTCCTCCCGAACTCGTATCGACTTCCTTCCCAGATTCTGAACGTAGTCAACGCAGAAATTCGACATATCGACAAGCGGCAAGAAAAAGACCTCAATCCGCGTAAAGAGGGGGGCGAAGTGCAAGGAATGGACAGTCCCTCGATGATCGAACTGGTCCGGAGCGTCCGATCAACGGTGGAAAACGACGACGGTGACCTCATGTTATTATTCCGGGCGCGATACCAAATGTTCCAGTTCATCGATGAGTTCATCGACCAAGGGATTCCGTTCTCACTGCTGACTGACGGGCGGATGTGGACAGACCGGGTGACCGACTACGTCACTGCTATCGAAAATCTGGATGAAGGCCAGCCGATAACGGGTCTCCAGGCGCGGCGACTGGCCGACATGCTCCAGAACTCGGCGTTCGGCACCACCGATCGCAAAGAGTTCTACGACTTCCTCGACGACCGTGAAGAAGCAGCCGACGTGGAGGATATCTCCACGTACACAATCGAGGCAGACACGATTGACGATAAAGTGCCGTTCTTGCCGGGGGCCGACAGTGCGGCCGACATGATTCGGAAGGTGACGAGCTTCCAGCGAAGCTCGATTGGTGCGTACTTCGGTGGCGACTACGAGGGGATGAACAGTGACCGAGTGCGGGTCGGCACGATCCACTCCGCGAAGGGCCGGGAGGCTGACCACGTGTTCCTTGCGACCGATCTCACCGAAAAGGTGGTCGAACAGATGGCCGCCACCGTAGAAGACCCGACGGACGTCCCGGGTGTCGACGAGTTCACCAAATCTACCAGCCCGGTTCCTGTCCTCACTGACAACGAACGGCGGGTGTTCTACGTAGGAATGTCGCGGGCCCGAGAGCGATTGGTGGTCATGGAGAATCTCGTCGACGGCGCCCCCACGCTCCCCGTGAGTGTGTTACTGCATAACGAACCTCGTGAGGGAACGCCAGACGAGTTGTTCGATACCGTGCAGGAGCAACTCGCCGTCCCCGAGCCGGAAGCGTGAGCGACGGGGGGTGGTCTGTGCCCTCTTCTGGCGATGACAGTGACTGGTCAGTCTCGGCCACGCCACACCCGCAGGCAGATCTGTCCGTGGTTGCCGCCGCCGTCGAGACGACGGGAGCGGCAGGGTTCGTCCACGTCGGCGACCGATTCGACGACTCTATGCGATATCTCACCGGTTTCGACGGCCCAGACCGAGGGTATGCTCTCGTCGTGACCGCCGAGCGGGCAGTGTTGTGCGCGCCGTCACTGTTCACTGAACAGGCGACGCGTGAGTTCGTCACCCGCCCGACGCAGGACGAACAGCCGTCTCGTACGGGTTCAGCACCGGTGCGTGAGGTGTCGGGTGCCAATGGGAGTCTCGCACCCGGACAGCGTGCGGTCGCCATGATAGAGGACCTTGTGGACGGCTCCGCAGAGACCGTCCTGACACCACGAGAGATCCCACACACGGCGGTCGCGTACCTGGAGCAAGGAGGCTACTCCGTCTCTTCGAGTGCGGTGACCGAACAGGCCCGTGCGATCAAATCTGTCGCCGAAATCGAGCGCCTTCGGCAGGTCCAGCGTGCGACGGCCCAGGGAATGGCACGGGCAGAGGCGATTCTCGCGACGGCTGACCCGGGCGAAAAGACAGTTCAGTGGGCCGGTGGCCCACTCACTACCGCCCGACTCCGACGGGAAGTGAATGCCGAACTCACGGCAGCTGGGGTTCGTGACGCTGGGAACTCGGTGATCGGCTCTGGACCGACGGCCGCGGATCTCCACTACACCGGGACCGCACCGATACGTGGCGGCGAGACCGTCCTTCTAGACCTCTCACCACGCGGCCCACACGGCTACTACGGCGACATGACCCGGACGTTCGTCGTCGACGGCGATGGTGGCTGGGAACGGCGGGCCTACATAGCAGTCGAAGCCGCGAGAGAGGCGGCTCTCGCAGAGGTGGAAGCCGGCCGCTCTGGCTTGACGGTTCATCAAGAGGCAGCCGCGGAACTCGCGGCACACGGGTTCGACCCTTCTGCGAGCGAGACAGAGCCGGGCTTCACGCACGGAACGGGCCACGGTGTCGGCGTCAGCCTCCACGAGCGCCCGTCGCTGAGCGCCGACACAGAACTCCAGGCCGGACACGTGGTCACCGTCGAACCGGGCGTCTACGACCCTGCTCACGGCGGGGTCCGTCTTGAGGACCTGATCGTCGTTCGAGAGGACGGTTATGAGACGCTAGCAGCATACCCGTTCGGCAGCACCCCCACCGCTCGATGACTCATACCGCGTGGTCACCGCGGCGCGTGTGGACGCAGTTCACAGCGGTGACAACGCGGAAGCCCACACTTCAGAGGTGGGTTTCTGACGGATAGCGAGCGAACGTCTCGTCTCTCACAGCAGGGAGGGCATCAATCTTCGCCGGCAGACTCATCTGAAGTGGTTGGGTCCGACCGCCCCAGACTCGGCAACAGGCCGGAAATAAGTCTCCCGAGCATCCGGCCCGGGTCAAGAACGTACTGCGGGACCGCCACCATAGCAACTGCAATACCGATCAGCGCGACACCGTAGCTGACCTGTCCGTCGAGAAGCCGCCACACACCGAAATTGGCCACAGGAATCGCAAATATGAGCGTGCCTACCAGCCCGATCATATCGAACACTCCCAGTTTCACACTTCGTCAATACGGCTATCCCGGGCATAACAGTTGCTGGTAACCCACGGAACACACACCACGACTGTCGGGGCCATCTCTGGGAAACGTGAATCACACTGTACGCCCGTGGGCCATCCCGACCGTCTCTCGCCGAGCTGTGTCGATCAGGCGTTGATGCTCGCTCGTCCCCGGGTCAGCGTCCGCGTGACAGGGAGTATCAGCCAGTGTTGACCGTTCAGTATCTGGTCTGGACCGCGGGCGGTATTAGCGTGGAGATGCAACTATACGACGTGTTCACCGGAATTGTCGAACGGACCGGCGAGCTCGTTGGGCGAAACGTGACAGACGATGGTATCCGCCTCCGGATCGCCGCAGAAGAGCTCGACGACCTGCATCACGGACAGTCGATCGCTCTCAGCGGCACCTGCCTGACCGTCGAGGAGTTTGGCCACGAACCACCCTCATCTGAAGATCTCGAACGGATCCCCCTCCGGGATAATGAGGCCAGTCCGGTAGGGAATCGGGACTGGTTCGAGACGTTTCTGGCGACTGAGACGGTTGAGAAAACGTATCTCGGCGAACTGGACGCCGGCGCCGAGATCAATATCGAGCGAGCAATGCCGGCTGACGGCCGGTTCGACGGCCACGTTGTTCAAGGCCATGTCGACGCCGTCGCAGAGGTTGTGAAAGTCGAGCAGGTGGGCGAAGACTGGCGGTTCGGCTTCGCTCTCCCGGCCGAGTTTGGCCGATACGTCGTCGAAAAAGGCTCAATCACGCTCGACGGCATCTCCTTGACTGTCGCTGACCGCGAGCAAGATACCGTCGAGGTGGCGATCATTCCGACGACCTACCAAATGACGACACTCTCTGAAAAGTCCGAGGGAGATCCGATTCATCTTGAAGTGGACGTAATGGCGAAGTACGCTGAAAACATGATTGAGGGATACTAAACCTGCCCGGCGACTGTGCCCCTCGCGCTAACCGTTCTCACCTCTTTCAGCCTTCCTTCGCTTCGGTCCTGGCTTTCTGTCTCATCACTCACAGATCTCTTCCATGATCCACTCACGGCTCCTGTCGGTACACACTCTGGTCGACTGACCCGGCAGGCAACCTGTTTCTGGGGTGATTGCGATCACGTGACGGCTCACCACGGCTCGCTTTTCAGCCCGAGTGTGTACGCGATTACGTTCGTCGCCACGTGTAACAGCGGTGTGACGACGACGACCACGAGAATGACCGCCACTGAGAACGTCGTCACGAACCAGTCGGTCGCGAACACGGCAGCCAGACAGAGCGCACCAACGACGAAATCCAGTTGATCCAGACCAGGGAAAGCCGCCCCTCGTTCACGTCCAGAGCGACGTTTGAGAAACGACGCGCCAATGTCACCGGCCATGGCTCCCGCCGCAAGCCCAATCGCTGCTCCTAGCGGGAAGACCGGGAGGTCTACACCTACGGCGGTACTGACGGTCGGTTGAATCGCATTGAGCGCCAGCGCCAGGAAAACCCCCGCTGCGATACCGACGGCTGTCCCCCGCCACGTTTTGCCGTCGCCGAGAAGGCGCCGTTCACCCAGTGTCCGGCCGCCGTCGATAGGGCGGCCACCACCACCCAGAACAGCAGCATTGTTTGGGATATATGCGGGCATCATTGCCCAAACCGCGGTGGTGACCAGCGCCGTAATCATACTCACATTCAGCACTCATCTGCCTATATCAATAGTTCGTGATACGATTTCGGTATTTGACTTCGTGACTGCATCCTCCCTGTCTGGCCGTGTCAATCGATCCGCTCTCGTCATCTCCGGAATAGGATGGCTTCCGCATCCCACAGGTTTCTTACTGTCCGACACCTAATTGTTGCGCAAGTGGTACGTGACCGAATCCTCGAGTACCGGGCGAGGGTTCAGGCGGAGTTGAAGGCAGTCTACAGCGGCGAGGAGCCGCCAGAGACTATCGCAGGAAGTTTCGCCTTCGGAACCTTCGTGACTGCACTCCCGTCTCTTGGCACCGGCTTCATTGTGCTGGGGGCTGTGGCATACAAAATCACTAGCGTGAATATTCTCGCATTGTTCGCTCCAGTGGTGGTTCTTAATCCGTTCGTCAAGGGCGGAGTGTACGCGGCGAGTCTGGCTATCGGTGTCGGGCTGTTGGGTCCAGTCGCAGGAATCGACTACTCGAGTGTCTCGCTGGGGGCCGCCCCAGATGTCGTCACCAGATTGCTCGTCGGGAATTTCATCCTGGCAGTTCTGTTCGCCATCGCCGGATACGGGCTTGTCGACCGCGGCGTTCGTCGTGTCCGTCAGAGAAACAGTTCAGACTCGTAGGTGCAGTCGTTCACCCACGCGGACACCCGGATCGCGAATGTTGCCACGATCTGTGTTCGACGGTGATGGCTGCTCCCGACTTCGGTCTTGAGACTTACCTCGATGCACGCACGGTCGTGCGGTCCCCGAGATGGCCGTGAAACTGGGAACCGCGACTCCAGTGATTCTTTACCTACGGACTTCCTAGGCAAATTTAGATGCCCACGTGGAAGCGCGATTTCGCCAGCGGATTAGTGGTGATTGTTCCGCTGGTGATTCTTCTCGTCGTCGTAAACTGGCTTTACGTTCACCTCACGGGAATTCCGCTGATTGGGCAGCTAGAACCGGGTGGACTCCCCGAGCCAGTGCTTCCGTTCTACCGCGCTTTCATCGCGCTAGCCGTGCTGACAACGGTCGTCTTCGGCGTCGGTTACTTCATGCGGACCGCGCTTGGACGGGTCGCTGAATCCAAACTCGACGACTCGATCAATCGGATCCCCGCACTGCGAGTGGTGTACAACGCGTCCAAACTGGCGGTCGAGACGGCTCTTTCCGGCACCGATGATCTCCAGTCGCCCGTGTATCTGGAGACGTGGCCCGGGATTCGGATGACTGCGTTCAAGACGGGAAAACACACGCGCGACGGCAAGGTGGTTTTGTTCATGCCGACAGCACCCAACATCACCTCGGGATTCGTTATCGAAGTAGAACCCGAGCGGGCCACCGAGACCGGTGAGGCAGTCGAGGAGGCGCTCACTCGGATTCTCTCGGCCGGATTCGCCGAATCAGCGCACAATATTCCCGTCGAAGAACAACAGGTCGACATCGGAGACGTGACAGGCCCTGATGCCCCGCAGACAGACACTCCGACGGGCCAGACCGACATGACCGGTGACCCAGCCACCGGACCGGCCGACGGCACCCCTGGAACTGACGGTGGCGAACCATCCTCCGACGGGGGGCGTCCGCAAGGAGAGCAGTCACGATGGACTGGACGTCGGTTCTGATCGGCTCGTGGTCAGAATCTACTTCTTCCAGACCATGGCCGCACCGACCGTGACGAGAGTCCCGTAGCGGCCTCACGGCGACTATCCAAGAGCGTTACGCGCAGTCGAACTGCGAGTCGTGACGCCGGATCTCCAGAAGGCTCTTTATCAACACTTCACTCTGCTTTCCAGCCCAGCACACGCTATGTGTTGATCGTGAACGGATCACGAGCGTTGAATCGGCGAAACTCCTGACTTCCGACACCATTTGAGATCGGTCACAACTGCGCATAGTTGATACCACGGCTTCTCAGAACAGACCCGCCACCCAGCAGCCAGTCTGGGCCACAGTGGAGCGGACGGGTGGTTGAGGCGATAATTCAAGACTCCATTCTGAGGTCTGTTCACTCAGGCCTGTGCCGGAGCCAGAGACGAGGGTGGGTTCGTTCAGACGTATTTGAACCACTCATCGTGGTCGTCGGTGCGCCGTTCGATGATATCGAAGAATCTGTTCTGGAGGGCTTCTGCCACCGGCCCTCTCGTACCGGCACCGACCTGGATGTCGTCTACGGACCGAATTGGAGTGACTTCGGCTGCAGTCCCAGTGAAAAACAGTTCGTCGGCGGTGTACAGCTGTCCACGGGCGAGCGCGGCCTGATCGTGGACGGTATATCCCATCTCGCGAGCGAGTTCGATGACAGTATCACGCGTGATTCCCTCGAGAATCCCTTGTGCGGGCCCGGTTGTGTAAATCTCGCCGTCGTCCACCAGAAAAATGTTCTCGCCTGGGCCCTCTGCCACGTTCCCCTGGCCGTTGAGAACGATCGCTTCCACGTAGCCGTTCCCGCGGGCCTCCTCGCCGGCCAGCATCGAGTTGACGTAGGTCCCGGTTGTTTTGACGTTTGTCGGAATCTGCGTGGAATTGTACTTACGCCAGGAGGAAACCATCACGTCGACCCCGTTTTCCAGTGCGTCTTCGCCCAGATACGTTCCCCACGGCCACGCCGCGATCGCAATATTAGTCGGCGTATCCCCGGGCGACACGCCGAGTTCGTGGTAGCCGTAGTAGACGATCGGCCGAATGTAGCAACTCCCGAGTTCCTCGCGTCGGAGTAACTCCATTGTCGCGTCTGTCAACTCCTCGCGACTAAACCCAATGTCGTGGTCGTACACCTTGGCAGAGTCGAACAGCCGGTCGAGATGCTCTTGCCATCGGAACACCGCTGGGCCCCGCTCGGTGTCATAACACCGGACCCCCTCGAACACCCCGGTTCCGTAGTGCAACGAATGGGTCAACACGTGGGTCGTCGCGTCGTTCCAGTCGACGAACTCCCCATCCTGCCAGATGGTGTTGACGTCCATATCTTCGAAGCTCATACATCGATTAAGGATGGGCCGCAGGATAAAACTAAGGAGAATCACTCTGGCCCCCCGGCAAAACTCACTCCCGGGACGACGACGCTCTCGGTCTATCGTGCGAAGATTCTCTCTCGATTCCGCCCTTTGATTGGTCGCTCCGGTCTCTGGGTTGGGTCGATTTGCTGACAATTAGATTATAATCCCGCTCAGAAAACAGCCGCATCGTGAATCCACCCCCGGTCCGTTGATTCGCCATTGGGTGGCTGTTCCGTGGTAACAATACGATCCAAACAGAACAGACCGCAATATCGGCTGGCCTGAAACAAAAACTAACCCAAGAGCCTATGTCGACGGTGTCTGGGGGGCGAGAACAGACAAAACGGGGCAACTGCCTCGCCTCTCCCCGTTCTGGCAGGTCGGCTTTACTGGGGGCTCAGTGCATCAACGAGTATCTCCCCTTCGAGATACGCGAATCCGTGCCGGTCAGCGTATCCTTGGGCATCGGACGGAGACAGCGCTTCCCCTGTGGCGTCGTCGAGCATCTCACAGACGACGACTGCCGGCCGGAGACCAGCCGCTTGTGCAATCGCCAAGCCGAGTTCGGTGTGACCGGCTCGGTCTGCGAGCAGCCCTGGGGCGCCGCGCAAAATATGGACGTGACCCGGACTCCGGAATTCGGCGGCGAATTCGTCAATATTGTACTCAGGATCATCGTCGGCAGACTGGGCGGCTTCCGCGAGTTCGATAACCGTCCGGCTGCGGTCACGGTCAGTGATTCCCGTGTACGTGTCGCGGTGATTGACCGGCAGTGAGAACGCCGAGCGGTCGTCGTACGCCGGGTGATCGTCCGTCGCTGGGTGGTCGAGTTCTGTCGCCAGGAACGGCAGTTCGAACACGTCGGCGATCCTGTCTGGGACGGCCACGCAGATCAGGCCACCAGCGTCGTTCCGGAGACGCGCGATGGCTTCCGGCCCGACTGCAGCGGCTGGATACACAATGTCGGTTTCTCCCTCCCGATCTGCGAAGTCGTGGACCAGTACCGGGTCACCGTCTCGAAACGCCTCCAGCGCGTCTTCCACCGCCGTGTCCTCGATCGGCACGGCGTCAGATCTCGCGGGTTTCGTTTGGTTGGCCTCTCTGCCAGGTGTCTTCCTGGGGCTGTTTGCGTTTGTTCGCATCAGTTGACCCCCGCCCCCGTCGTCTGTGGACCGTCTTCGATACCGGGCCCAGCTGCACCGAACCGGAGTTCGACCTGCTCGTCGTCTTCGAGAGTGAGACTATCGCGAAGCCGGTCGCGAGCGATTATCTCCATTTGCGAGGTGTCGTGGTGGGTCCGTTTCGGGACGATCGCGTGAGCCGTGGCGTAAGTACCAGCTTCAGCGGCGATCTCTGCCGGATAACAGGTCGCCGGACCGAAGGTTCGGTCGTCGTCTTCCCAGCCGTCGATCGGGACGGCCTCCAGCGCCGACAGAGCGCCTCGTGACCGCGCGCTCTCGGAGTCTAGTTCGACGTTGAGAGTTCCGTGGAACGGCTCGTATCCCAGTCGCTGGCGAAATTGCTTCATATACCCCGACAACGAAATATAGTGACGACCCTCACCCATCCCACTGGTCACCTGTCCGGTGAGCGTGACCTCAGGAGCTCCCTCGAACAGCTGTCGATAATCGGTGTATTCGTGCCGCAGCGCGGTTTCCCCGTCGTCGGTGAGTTCGACCCACTGACCGTCGGTAACGACATCCCGACCGATCATCTTGGCCTCCTCAAGTCGCTGAAGCCGCCGAGATGCAGTCTGTGCTGACGCGCCCAGACGGTCGCCAAGCCCCGCACACGAGATCTTCGCCTCGCCAGTGACCCCGCCCTCTAACGCGACGTATTTGAGCGCCGCCAGCTCGTCCGGCGCGATAGATAGTGCCGACTTCGATTCAGACATGCGTAGTGATAGGCGGTATCCGGGTATAACCCTATCGGATTTGAGATGAATAACAGATATGAGACGCAGTCGCGAGCGAGTCCAGACTGTATACGACTTCTGTGCTGGTAGGTGGATGAATACCACTCATAATAGAAGCTTTGACACCCTCCCCGCTCTGAAGAACGGGGTTTCCCACGGCACCGCGCCGCTGATGTGGGATATTGTGGTTTACGACACGACCTGTTCTTGGGGCTCGAACAAGCCAGTCTCCGTGTCAAACAGGACCGTCGATGGCTGTGCCACCCAGCCGTTACTCCTCTCTCCCCCATCACAGGCGAGACTCGGAGTTACTTTCTGTCGACTGTTCTCCGCACCAGTCACATCAGCGTTTGCGACCATCCCACATCTGTCACAGACGTACAGGCCACGCTCTACGCGGTTTGCATCATCCTTCTGCCCACAGCTGGAACACGACTTGGATGTATTCCGTTCAGAGACTTTCTGGAACTCGATACCCTCCACTTCTGATTTGTATTCGAGCGAGTCACAGAATCGGTCGAATGCCCACGAGTGGAGGTCGAGATTCCCGTGCTTCCCCCAGTTTGTCACCTCGCCGTCGTCGTCCTCACGGATGCCAGACAGGTCTCCGACTACTATGGTTCCAACGCCACTTTCCGCACAGTGTTCTACGATGTGACTGGATAGCGCGTGGAAGTAGTGAGTGCGTCGAGTCGACTTCTTATGCTTCAATCGAGTCGACTGCTCTGAAGTCGTCTCGTCACACTCGGCGATACGCTTGCTGAAGTAGTAGTCATCCTGCTTCAGACAGTTGAGCGGGTACAACTCGGAGTGGCCGTCTTCGTAAGCAAGAGCAGCGAAGTTGGTGATACCACGGTCAACACCGACTGTTTTGTCACCATTCGATTCTGGAGTGTCGATTTCGACCCGACAAACGATGTAAAGTTCCCACTCGGTGCCCGTCCAGACGGCTCGAACCTGCTGAACACTCTCCACGGGAGAGAGGTCAATGTCAGGCCGAGTCTGGTACTGACAGAGGATGAAATCTGACCAGTAGTCTGTGAGATTTTCTCCTTGTGACAGACGGATTCGGCTGTTTTTTGATCGCATTTGAACCCTCTGTTCTTGAACGTGATTGTACTCCGTGGATGGTCATCTCCACGCTTGCGGTAGTGCGGCGGGTTTGCTCTCTCGTCTCCGTTTTGTCGTTTTGCGTCCCAGGATTTGAACGCCTCAGCGAGTTCTTGAAGAACGCGCTGACTTGACTGCGAGTGGAGGTCATCAGAGCGTTCGTGAGTCTTGAGAGACGTGGTGAGCTCGTTGTGGTCCGGGATATGACCGATTGCGTCCCAGATACGGCTACAAGTCCACCGTCCGACAGTCCAGAGTTTCGAGGCTGCAAACCCATGCGAATCGAGGTCGTCCTGCACCTGTGACTGATTCTGTATCGAAGCCGTATAGGTGCGAGTGACGACCTATTTCGCCATACATAATCTGTGTCAATGAAATTACTTGAATATTATTTTCTCGTTTCGTGGAATATCCAGTACTCCGTCTCATGGATGATTTTGACAGGAGCTTCGGATTCATCCCCGCCGACGGGCGGGGCTTTCTCCTCGGTTCTCCGTAAAACTCGAATCGCGAGACGACAGGGATCGACAGTCGCCAGCAACTGTTTTCGAAGTATCTCACGACAGTCAGGCCGGTCCTGATATCGGTCGCCTGGCTCACCGCCTCCGATGACCGAGCAGACGGGCAGACAAGCCGGTATCCCTATACGGCAACGAGAGCGACACATCAGTATGCTTGTGGCTTTCCGTGAATCGGTCGCGGCCGCCCTTCGGGCGGCACTGACCGATGCCGACTTTCCGACCGACGATCTTGGACTCGAGGATCCGCCGGACGGGGTCGATGCTGTCCTCGCATCGA
>KI543229.1:108473-114796 GCA_000496235.1 uncultured archaeon A07HR60 | reverse complement strand
AGAGCGCCTCGTGACCGCGCGCTCTCGGAGTCTAGTTCGACGTTGAGAGTTCCGTGGAACGGCTCGTATCCCAGTCGCTGGCGAAATTGCTTCATGTACCCCGACAACGAGATGTAGTGACGACCCTCACCCATCCCACTGGTCACCTGTCCGGTGAGCGTGACCTCAGGAGCTCCCTCGAACAGCTGTCGATAATCGGTGTATTCGTGCCGCAGCGCGGTTTCCCCGTCGTCGGTGAGTTCGACCCACTGACCGTCGGTAACGACATCCCGACCGATCATCTTGGCCTCCTCAAGTCGCTGGAGCCGTCGAGATGCAGTCTGTGCTGACGCGCCCAGACGGTCGCCAAGCCCCGCACACGAGATTTTCGCCTCGCCGCTGACCCCGCCCTCTAACGCGACGTATTTGAGTGCCGCCAACTCGTCCGGCGCGATAGATAGTGCCGACTTCGATTCAGACATGCGGGGTGATAGGCGGTATCCGGGTATAACCCTATCGGAGTTGAGATGGATAACAGATATGAGACGCAGTCGCGAGCGAATCCAGACTGTATACGGCTACTGTGCTGCTAGGTGGATGAATACCCCTCGTAATAGAGATCCCCAATCTCGAATCGCGAGACCACAGGGATCGACCGTCGCCAGCAACTGTTCTCGAAGTATCTCATGACAGTCAGAGCGGCCCTGATATCGGTCGCCTGGCTCACCGCCTCCGATGGCCGAGCAGACAGGCAGACAAGCCGGTATCCCTATACGGCAACGAGAGCGACACACCAGTATGCTCGTGGCTTTCCGTGAATCGGTCGCGGCCGCCCTTCGGGCGGCACTGACCGATGCCGACTTTCCGACCGACGATCTTGGACTCGAGGATCCACCGGAGGGGGTCGATGCTGTCCTCGCATCGAATGTGGCTTTCCGTTTGGCGAGTGAGGCAGAGACGCCGCCCCCGAAGATCGCTGCGGAGTTGGCCGCGTCTATCGATGCCGCCAACTTCGAGTATATCGGGCAGGTGACGACATCTGGCCCATACGTCAATTTCACTCCCGATGAGTCATATTTCAACGAGACGCTCCAGGCTGCACAACGCCCCGAGTACGGCACGCGGCCTCCTCGAGATACGTCGGTCGTCGTCGAGCACACTAGTGCGAACCCGACTGGCCCGGTTCACGTGGGTCGGGCCCGGAACCCCATCATCGGTGACGCTGTGGCGAACCTGCTGGAGTATGCCGGCTACGATGTCGACCGCCACTACTACGTCAACGACGCGGGCCGGCAGATGGCCGTATTCACCTGGGCGTACGAGCGATTCGACGAGTCCGACCTCGACGAGGAGGTCGCCAGAGACCGGACCGAGTACGATCTGGTCAGGTACTATCGTCGTGGAAACGCGTTCTTGCAGGACGCACCCGAGGAGGAAGCGGCAGCAGCTGAAGCGGAAATCGAGCAGATTATGCAGGGACTTGAGGCTAACGAGGAAGATACGCTTGAGCGAGTCGCGGAGGTGGTCGATCAGGTGCTGGGCGGGATGCAAGATTGTCTCGCACGACTCCCGGCTGAATTCGACGAGTTCGTCAAAGAATCACGATTCATGCGTGACGGCTCTACCGACGAACTAGCCACCCGGCTCCAGAACACCGAGTATGCCGTCTACCAGGAGGATGCCTGGCAGTTAGAACTCGACGACTGGGGGATCGACAAGAACCTCGTGTTTTTGCGATCTGACGGGACATCATTGTATACGACTCGCGATTTAGCCCACCACGAGTGGAAGTTCACAGAGTATGACCGCGCGGTGACGGTCCTAGGCGAAGATCACAAACTCCAGGCCGAGCAACTCCGGGCGACACTCGACATCTTGGGGGCAGACCCCAGCCAGTTGGACAACGTCATTTACTCGTATGTCAATCTTCCAGACGGGCGGATGAGCACCCGAGAGGGGACTGGCGTCCAGTTGGACGATCTTCTTGACGAGGCAATCGCGCGGGCTCGAGATGAAGTCGAGTCCCGACTAGGCGACCGGATCCGGGACGATCAACTGAGTGACGCCGATATCGAGCGAATCTCCCATCAGGTCGGTATTGGTGCGGTACGCTACGATATCGTCGCCAAACAGCCGGCGAAAGCGATCACCTTCGACTGGGAGAAGGCGCTGGACTTCGAGGCACAGTCGGCCCCATACGTCCAGTACGTCCACGCCCGGTGCTGTGGAATCCTCGCAGAAACGGACGAGCAATCCGCTGATGGCGTGTCGACGACCACGCTATCGGCACCCGAAGAACGACGTCTTCTGCGCGAGATTGCGCGATTCCCCGCAGTCGTTGAGACGGCAGCCGAGGACCTTCGCCCACACACCGTCGCCACCTACACCCGGGATCTCGCAGAAGCGTTCAACGCCTTCTATCGCGAGTGTTCAGTCCTGAACGCGGACGGTCAGACCCGACAGGCGCGGATTGCACTTGTTGCCGGTGCTCGACACACCGTCGCGAACGCACTGGATATTCTCGGTGTCCAAGCGCCGGATTCGATGTGACGTGGATTGAGAGTCAGCTATCTTAGAAACACCGTTGCAATGGGTCGGAATCAGATTTGCGTCACCCGGGGCGACCGCCACTCGAGCAATCTGGTATCGGCTCGTCTGTCTTCCTGCGTGACGAGGCTCGGTTCCTCTCTTTTCAGTCGTGACTCATCGTGTAGTCGTTCACGAATCGTCATGTCACCCGCACACTGACCTGGAGTTCCTATCGCCCGAGTAGTCGCCTGAAAAAGCCAGTACTTTCGGTGTCGTCTCTGTCTTGCTCTCGACTGTCATCCATGTCCGTCTGATCGGTCTGTGAGTCGCTGTCGTTGTCAGTGTCGGCACCGGAATCGGGGTCACCAGTGTCGTCGGCCTCGGCATCAGCATCGGTATCGCCGTCCCCACCGACGTTGGTGTTAGCATCGACGGGTTGCTGGCCAGACTCCTGCTCGGCACTGTCGACTGAAGAACTATCTCCGTCATATGTGGTATTGCTCGCCGTGTCAGCGACTTCCTGCTGAGTCTCGTCGGTGTGCTCGGCGTCTGGGATACTGATGTCTGTTTCGTCGAGTTCTGCATTCACTCCCCTGCTGGTTGAGCCGTCACCAGAGGTAACACCACTGTCGGCGGGTGGCGGTGATTTCGCTGACTCTGACCCAGACTCGATCGCCGAATCACCGTCCGACGATATCTCGTTGGCGGTCTGCGAGCGGCTCTGAGCGGTCGCATCTGTGGTCTCACTGGCGCCATCGTCTCGGAAACTCCCGTCGATGCCGTCCCCCGACTCGGACTCTGCTGGATGGGGGACAGATGCCGCAGTGAGTTCGTCCGCGAGTTCGTGGTAGGCGACCGAGGCTGGCGCTAATGGAGCGACGGTGACCAACGGGCCGCCTGGTGTCTCTGTCTCGGTGAACCCTGTTTCCTTGGGAATCAGCCCCCGAACAGCCGTGTCGAGGTGGGCATCCGTGTCGATAGTGGGGCCATCTGGTGGGACGCGTGTGAGGACTGCCCCAGCCACGGTTCCCCCAAGTCGCTCCGTCAACTCACGGGTCCTGTCTGCGTCGACCAGGGCGACGCGGTCTGGTGTGGAGACGACCACCACTTCATCGGCTACTGACAGTGGGACCGCAGAGTCGTGTCCCAGCCCGGCAGCACCGTCAATGAAAATGTAGTCTACCTCGCTGAACGCCTCGATTACCCGGACGAGCTCTGACGAATCTGCCTTCGCGTACGCTTCTAAGTCACTGCTTCCGGGGACAACATCGACGCCCGCAGACGATTGATAGACGGCTGCTTCGGGCGGGACGTCACCGGCGAGGACATCGTGAACCGTCGTCGCGTCAGTCCCGATATCGACCCCCAGTGTCGTCCCAAGATTCGCCGCAGCGAGGTCCGCGTCGATCACAACCACATCCGCGCCGACAGACGCCAATACCGCGCCTAGATTCGCGACTGTCGTTGTTTTGCCGACGCCTCCTTTCGCGCCGGCGACTGCGTACACCTGTGCCATACGCTATAATTGTAGTAATCGCAGTTAAAAATGCCTCTAAGATTGATACATCTCGTTTCGCCGCGAGGGACAGCGTCTGACGAACGCTTAAGTGACGAGCAGTCTCTTGATTCGTCAATGGGGAATAAGAACAAAACTGTCTCGTTCCGGGTAGACGAAGATGCATTCGACACCCTTCGCGAGATTGCTGAGCAGCGAGATCTGTCGCTGTCGGCTGTGTTTCGCGATTACGTCGACCAACTCGTCACCCACGACGGCCAGATAGCGGTCGTCCCTGAACAGGACCTCGACGAGGAGCAAGACGACCAGGGATTTCCAGTGTGTGTGGAAGTGCCCAAAAGTTTTCGTCAGGGAACACGAGCGGCTGGAACTTGAGGCCGAACATCTCAGAGAGCAACTGGAAGAACACAAAGCATACATTTCTCATCTCAGGGACAAAATTGACGAACAAGACGACGATATCATCCAACTCGAAGATCTCGACGACAAGAGCGGCCCGGTCGACGGAGTTGACGATCACACGTTCAAACTCGGCTGACCCGGCCAGATTGCCCACTGTCGCGTCCGCTAACACTCGCATCTGACCCCCGCATGGCTTGGTGTTTCTCTTCTTGGCTGGCGAGACTCTCTTCTGGAGGCTCGGATCTCACGCTCTCGTGCGGGAGTGACTCGGCTAGTATCAACCCCATCGGAACGACCACACGGAAGTCTCCCGCCGAGAATACTCACCACTGCGAACCAGTCGCGACTGGCAGTCGACGTGTGAGTCAAGACCCGGTCCGTTGGCCCACCGACATCAAGTGCCGGATGGCTCCGGTCGTTGAATCTGCCGTCTGCAGAACGAGTGTGCATCGCTGGGGGGACGAAACTATACTCGTCGCTTATTTGCTACGTCCGTATCAACCAGCCAGCGCCTCGTCGTGCATTGCGGGCCTTTTCAGCCATCTCGGTGTCACCGTCGACTTCTGCGAGTGACTCGACGGCCTCTAACTTCCGGACCGCGTTGTCAAGGAACGAGAGAATATCTCCGGGATAAGCATACACCATGTACTCGTCAGTCATTACATCGACAACTGCGTCGGGTCCGTGTCCTTCTGCACGGAGTTGTAAGATGTATTGGATGAATTTCCGCTCTGGGTGGCCACAGTACGGATTATCCTGACACCCACAGTTCAGGAAATCCTCAGCAAACTCAAGAACGCGATCCCGGGTGGCGGTATCGAGTTTTTCTAGCCCCTGGCCGGTGTATAAGAGGTCTAGCGTCGCCCCTGCGAACGCGCTTTTCGGGATACTGGTTTCGAGTTGAGATGCGATTTGCCGGTGGTTTTTCACGTAGATTTTGTCCGTGATAGCCACGTATACAATATATATCCGTGTGGGCGACAAAAGTGCGCCGATATGCCCGGAATACCGGAAGACAACCGCCGAGAGCGCTGTCACGGGCCACCTACACGAGTTCTCTTTAGAACCGCCGACCGATTTAGCCTGATATAGGCGCTCAGCCCCCACCCTCACCGAGTCCCGCAGTCAGCGCCAGCGGACGAGGAACGCAGGAGCGTGGGGAGGGGAGGGGATACAGTGCCGTCATCAGCTGGGTTGCACGGTCTGTTCCCGACCCACCGACACACACAATCACTGTCTCCCACTGAACGCCGAATGGTCAATCAAGATGGGCGTTCCGACCTGTCGGCTGCGACTCGCTCGTCGGTCTGCACAGACCGACTCGCTGCTCGCGAAGTCGACGGACACGGGTAGCGTTCGAACGCGACACGAAGCGTGCGCTGTCTGAGGGACCGGTTCCCTCGAGCAACGAGGAGGAGGAGTGGGACACTCCGAAGCAACCCCTGTGGGGACTGCGTTCGCTGTGGAGACTGAGCTCGCTGTGGAGACACTTGTCTCTCCAGAGCGCGTCGTGGAAATGGAAATAGGAAGCCTAGCCCAGCCCCGCCCTCAGCGAGTGCGTCAGCGCGAGCAGGGCGGGGTAGTTCACACCTCGCTGCACTCTCTGTGACTATGTGAGCCCGTGACGGGCTGTTTCGAAACGTATATGGGTTCTACCGGCCGTATTTTTGCGTGTGTCCGGGCTGGGGTAATGGTATCCTACGGGCCTGTGGCGCCTGTGACGTGGGTTCGATTCCCACGCCCGGACCTGACGCGACGCGCTAGCCGATTATCGAAACGGACCGAAACTGACCAGAAGCGCGTGACCACGCCGCTCAATCTCGACAACGCCTTTTCATGGCATCGCGACCAATGGGATTGCCTGCTTGGTCTATCTTTTCGGGCCTCTATCGTGACG
>KI543229.1:62493-108453 GCA_000496235.1 uncultured archaeon A07HR60 | reverse complement strand
GCATCGCGACCGCTGAGACTGCTGCTTGGTTTATCTTCCCGGTTCTCTATCGTGGCGTCAAGCAGAATCCTCAGGATGGCTGACTCGTGTACCACAGCTACCCCGCTGGCGTGTGAAAACGGCCACCAATTCGAGCTTGGGTGTGCGGCCCGTTTCTTCACCGACTTCGAAACGAGCCCACGGGTGGGTCTGCCCGTCGGCTGAGATCAGTCGCTGTCGGACGCCGACACATCCACGTCGAGGATCTTGGCGGGTGGGGCTAGATCACGACGTCCTCCGAAGGTGACCGTGTACAGCACTGCCAGTCCCAACCCGTACGCAATCATCAGTGGGACAGTCACCAGGAACATGGTGATGATATCGGCGGGAGTGAGCAGGGCTGCCAGCGTGAGAAGTGCGATAGTCACCTCGCGCCACCGTCCTCGGAGGGCCGTGTACGGGACTCCGGCAGAATTGAGCAACACCAGTAACACGGGGATATCAGCGAGAATCCCGATCCCGGCGGTCGTGAAGATGATCAGCCAGAAGAAGTCGTTGATCCGGTAGGTGACGAGCATCTCGGCCTGGAGTGCGTCCGCCACCAGATACGAGATCATCCCTGGCGCGATTAGCGAGTATCCCAATGCAAAGCCACCGACGAGCCCAGCGGTTAACGCACCAGTCCAGGCAAACACCTGTCGCCGATGACCGCGCACCCATCCCCGGTCTCGAAGACCAGGCCACGCATAATACGTCAGCATCGGGAGAACCGCCAGGAACCCCACTAACACCGAGGCTTTCACCATGAATACCAGTGCCTCGACCGGGTGGAGCGTAATCACGGTGAAATCCCCGGGATCCACCGCCGCGGGCAGCCGGCTAGTGAAGTCCGTTCGAACGTCTCCGAGCCCTCCGAGATACATCCAGGTGAACGTCCCTGCCATGGCGAGAAGGAACGCAATGACGATCCGGAACGACCGCGACCGAATCGAGTCAAAGATGAATTTGAGGTCGGTATAGTAGCCGCCGATATCGTCTTCGTCGGTATCCTCGGTCAACTCGCTCATAAACGTGGATCCGGCCCGCGAGGCACGGTCGCCCACGTTTTCGACCGTCTCCGCGGGCCCGCCCGCGGTCGTGGAAGACGCAGAGGTGACAGCGGGAGCATCCTCCGATTCACTCGCGGCACCATCTGCGGCAGGTGCGTCTTCGTCGGCGACCTGCTCAGCCTCGTCGGCTTGTGCCGCGTCGAAGCGGTCGAGAATCGCTTGCGCACGGTCAGGATCGTCCTCATCGATGGCCTCCTGTGCTAACGCGAGTGCTTCCTCTTCGGCCAGCGCCTCGAACGCCTGATCTGGGGCGGCAGTGATTCCCCCGCGATCCAACTCGGAGAGGTCGATCGCTGTCGGATCGCCGTATCGGCCCCGAGGGTCGACCTCGAGACTGGTATACACGGCGTACAACACCGCCAGCAGACCGACGACAAGCGCCGTGGCTGCTGCGTGGCTAGCAAGTGCGAGCGTTGGGTCACTGATCAGCCCCTCTCCTGGAGCAAGGATCCGTCTGCCACTCCCCAGGGCTGCGAAACCCTGATTGATTGTGGAGCGGCCGCCATACGCGTAGAAGACGTACGTCGCTGCGGCACCCGTTCCGACGGAGCCAGCGACCACATTCCAGTTGGCCCGGACTGCCCCGAAAAGATCGATCTGTTCGCTCCCGCGTTTAGTCGTCACGACCACTTTCGCGAGATACAGCGAGAAGCCGTACAACACGATCAGCGGGATGGCCCACATGATCTGTGTGAACGGGTCTGGCGGAGAAAACATCGCTCCGAAGATGACGATCGCGAGCACGGCATAGCGCCACTTGTCGCGGAAGGTCTCGTACTGAACGATCCCACCGTACGACAGCCCAGTGACCAACAGCGGCATCTGTCCGGCCAGACCGAACGAGAGCGACAGGAAGACGATGAATTCCGTCCACATGACGATCGAGTAACTGGGGTTGAAACCCGCTTCTAATCCGAACCCTGCGAGAAATGAGAACATTACCGGGAAGAACACGAGATAGCCGTAGGCGACTCCGACAGACAGCAGTGAGACCGATAATAACCCGATTGCGGCCATCTTCCACCGGGCGAGAGGTGTCTGTGGCAGTAACCCTCGGTCACGAAGCGCATCACGGGCGAAATACAGTAGCGCCGGAAGCCCGACGATTATCCCCACCACGAGCCCAATCTTCGCCTGTAAAAGAATCACCTCGAATGGGGTCTGTGCGATTATCGACAGCTCCTCTTTGATATACTGGGGCATATTCGCGGATGTTACGTTCTTGAGGAACTCCCAGACGTACAGCCGGAGTGCATAAAACGTACCAATAAATCCAACTAGAAAAACGATGAATACCTTCTGAAGGTCTTTTTGAGCAGCTCGCAGTACCGCTCGGGCTGTCTGCTCGCCCTCTGCCAGCGTGCCTCTTGTGTCTTCGTCGAGGGCACTCGCCATTGAACAAGTCTACGTCGTGGTAGTTATCAACCTTTTCAAGATATCAAACACAGACAGACACTCGCCCGACTTAGACACCATCACAGGGCTCTGCATCGACCGTTCTGAGGTAGGTTGGGTCGACTGCTGCCGACGGGAAACTACACACGAGCCCGCCGGTTCGGCAGTGAGGATTCAACAGAATAGGTTCGTTGCTCCCTCAAGACTCGCCCACGGGCGTGCAATCCAAAAAGGCCTATAATAGCCGAGCAGGGACTATCATACGAATGGGCGAGGATTCGGACCGGCCGACCGATGAGTCGTCGGATACTCCCGACGAACGCGCAGACGCTTCCACCAGTGCCAGCGATGCCGACGACAACCCGGACGACGATAGCTCCATGTCACCTGATTCGACGGAGCCGAATCCCCCGACAGAGAGTGAAGAAAACGACCATCAGCAGGATGGTCCGGACAACCCAGACCATACAGACGAACAGTCCGACACTGCTGACGACACCGTAGATGACTCGGATTCGACGCAGCGCTCAGAAACGGATGATGACACTGACACCGCCGGGTCTGCGCAGCCTGACAATCCGAGCACGGCCGACGAGGACCAGAGTCTCGCTGAATATCACGAGGCGGCCAATTCGGATCCGTACGAAGCCGGGACCACGGACACGAACGAATCCGGCGACGCAGAAAACGGAGACAGAGATGGAGAACGCTCGGGGACAGACCCGAATTCGGAGTCACCAGGCTCCGATGATGCAGAGCCCGAGGTGAGTGAGTCTCGACCTGACCCAGCAGCCATTTCTGATGGGTCAGAAGCGGCAGACGGCGGGACTATCGCTCCCGCTGGTGAAGAGATCCCGCAGAGTCCGGCCCCCGAAGAGGGCATTATTGACGGACCAGAGACAGACGAGGAGATGCCGCTGGCAGCCCACATCGAGGAGATGATGAAGCGGCTGGGTGTGGTCTTCCTCATCGGGGGCATTGCCACCCTGATCGCATTACCGTCCGCGGAGCCGCTTATCCAGTACTTCTGGAGCACACACATCCCGAATCCGCTGGGGAACCGCCCTCGGCTGTACGGCCCACTTGAGTACGTGCTCACCAGGCTGAAAGTCGCCGGTCTCGCCGGTCTCGTCGTTGGACTCCCCATGTTCGTCTACCAGACCTACCGGTTCATGCGCCCGGGGCTGTACCCCACTGAACGGCGGTACTATCTCGCGGCCGTGCCGACGAGTCTTGTGCTCGGTATCGTCGGAGGAATCTTCGCGCACTTCTTGGTTCTGCCGGCTATCTTCGAGTATTTCACCTCCTACACTGAGGGGGCAGCAGTCATCGCGTTCGGTCTCTCTGAGACGTTCAACCTCATTCTCATCATGATCGCGTTCATGGCTATTGTCTTCCAGATCCCGCTGTTCATTATGCTCGCAATCATGATGAGACTGGTAACCCGACAGTGGCTGGAAGACAAACGTCTCATCTTTTGGGGGGCGTTTTTCGGGATTGCCTTCCTGTTCAGCCCCGATCCCACGGGAATGGCCCCGATTATCGTCACCCTGACGATGATTATCTTATACGAAGGAACCCTTGGAGTGCTGCGCTGGACCGGGAACTGATAGGTAGCTACACAAGCCAAGCCTGGCGTGGCCTGAATGACCTGACTTGACCTGACTTGTCAGCGTGGGATGGAATTCAAAAAGGTGAGTAGAGTCGGGTCAGCAGTTCTGGGACTCGTGGTGAGTGCTGGGTTCCTCCTCGAGAAACCGCTATTGAGCCCTCGTTATACGGATTCGTGTTTGTTGAACCCGTTGAGCCGGCGCCGCAGATCGTACGTGTCGACCCTGTGTTCGTAGATCAACTCCTCTTCGAGAAACACACACGGGACTCTGCTGCCGTACTCGTCAGCGAGGTCCTCTCCATCCTGATCGATGTCGACTTCGGTAATAGTCACCGGGACGTCTGCATCAGCGCTGGCGTGACCGATATCCCGTATCGCAGCATCACACAGACGGCAATCTTCTCTCGTGTACACCGTCACCGGGACCGAGACCGGATCGGAATCGGAATCAGACTCTGGCTCGGGATCTGACGCACCCATATCAGGAGACAGACCCGTTGAATCGAGAAAGTACTGATACGCCCATCTGCTCGGCCCACCACCGGATCGTTGGGACGGCCCGCGCGGCGAGTGAATGAAGCCTCTGCCCCTGAGTCACTGCGGATACTCTTGGACGAGATCTACTCCTTCTCCATCGTCACTACCACCCGTGGATCCGGTCTCCTCTGGGCTGACACTCCCGGTCTCGTACCCAGCGAGATCGAGTGTCACGTGGTCGAACCCGAGATCGGTAAGATGCTCTCTGGCAGCGGCCGCAAAGTCTGGATCGAGTGCAGCCGCCAGTTCGCCAGCACCCACCTCGATACGTGCCAGACCCTCGTGATCACGGACGCGGAACTGGTCGAATCCCCACGATCGGAGGAGTTGTTCGGCTTTCTCGACGCGTGTAAGCCGCTCTTCGGTGACCTCGATCCCCGTTGGAATCCGCGACGAAAGACATGCCATCGAGGGCTTGTCGGCGACCGAAAGTCCGTATTGGTCGGCGATGGCCCGCACCTCCGCTTTGTCGACATCGTTTGCGAGCAGCGGTGAAAACACCTCTAACTCCTCTACCGCCCGGAGCCCGGGTCTGTGGCCCTCGCCAGGGTCAGACGCGTTTGTGCCGTCACAGACAGTGTCGATCCCGAGCTGTTTGGCTGCCTCGTACATCCGGCCGAGCCGCATCGTTCGGCAGTGATAACACCGGTCCCCGTCGTTGGCGATGAAATCTGGATCGTCTAACTCAGAAAACGTGACAATTTCGTGGCGAATCCCAATTTCGTCGGCAACCCGCCGTGCGTCGTCCAACTCTGCTGCCGGTAGCGTCTCGCTTCGAGCGGTGCAGGCGACCGCATCGTCGCCCAGCGCCTCGTTGGCGATAGCCGCGACGACCGACGAGTCTACCCCTCCGGAGAAGGCGATAACCACGCCATCCCGCGCCGCTAAATCCGAACGGGTGGCCGCTATCTTCGCTTCGGCGTTCATACTCCACGGACGCTAGCGATTGGTATAACAGTTTTTCACCGTGCTAACGCGAATATCCCCAGCGATTATTACAGTAGCAAGAGGCGAAAGCCCACGGCTTTAGCCGTGGGATGAAGCCGACAATACGGCAACGGTCAACGCTCAGTCGCTCGTCTGGATATTCCACCGTTCCGAACCATCAACCTTGATTTGACTGCGACTCTACGTTACACGTGTAATGGTCGAGGTAAGCGTGGAAACCACGTTCCGAAACCCCAGCCGCTCTCGCCGTCAAGAGTGGCAACGAGCCACCCACATCCTCCGTGAGTGCAAACAATGGCTCGTGGATGGCTGGAAAGACGGCACACTCACCTCGTCCGTGACGACTGGCGACATTGATAATCCACTCTACTCAGCACTCCAAAACCAAGCCATCCGAAACGCGAAAAGCGACTACGACAACGAACCCATTGAGTACACGGGCGAACAACCTATCGAAGCCAACAATCAAAACTGGGAAATCCACACGACAGACAACAGTTCTGTCATTATCGGGTTCCCCTGTATCAGTGATTGGTGGTACACACCAATCCACGTCCACAAAAGTATTGAAGAGCCTGTAACCGCCCTGCTTGATGGTGATGCTGAGAAGACGAAACTTAGCGTGTGGCGGGAAGGCGGCGACTGGCATTGCTCGTTCACTGTCGAATATGATGAGCAACAAAACGGCGAGGAAACACCCATTGGTGTTGACGTTGGTCATAACTACGTCCTCGCTGCAACACCAGACGATGCGAGTGCTACGTCGTTCCTTATGAGTGGCAAGGAACACAAGTTTGTGCGGCGGTACTACCGTTCCCTGCGTGACTCTCTACAGGAAACTGGGGCGCTTCGCGCCCGAACTCACGTGGGTAACAAGGAGTACCGTCGCATCAAAGATATGAACCACACCCTCTCAAAGCGGTTGGTAGAGTATGTCAGTCAATTCAGTAATCCTGTCATCAAAGTTGAAGACCTCAAAAACATTCGTGACGGTAGCGAGTGGAACGGCGTCCACTCGTGGCCGTTCTACGAACTCCAACAGTTCATCAGTTACAAAGCTGAAAAAGAAGGCATCCGAGTCGAGAAAGTAGACCCTGAGAACACGAGTCAGGAGTGTAGTCAGTGTGATGAAATCGTTGGTCGTGACGGGAGCAAGTTCGAGTGTCCACACTGTGGGTACGTACGACACGCGGATTTGAATGCGGCGGAGAACATCAGTCAAAGAGAGGGTGACCCATGCACGGCGTAACACGTCTGGTGACGCGAACCGTGCGGCCCAGCAGGTTGAACAACCTGCCGACCGCTTCGTGGTCGCCTGCCATGTGCAGGTGGGAAGGCTCGTTTGACCGAGCTATACGCGCTGGAAAGCACGCCCGTGGTAGTAATCGGGTGGCGACCTGTGATGCTGGCCACGCGAAAGCGTATTTGAGCCGCCGAGGAAACGCGCAACCCTAATATCCCCATCGGGGAATCCCACGGCTTTAGCCGTGGGAGGAGGTCAACAATCATTGCCGACTGAGGACACCGTGTGGCACCCGTGAGTCCTGTTTATATTGATGTTTCAAGCCCCGTACAGTGCCGGACGCAATTCTCCGTTATAGCCTCATATCACCTACCGGTGCAATTGTATGCTCCCCGTCCCAGTCCCCAGATATCCCAGCGAACCGGACGATAGCGACAAACAAGACAATGACCCCGCCGGTGAGGGACCGAGAGGTTGGAAACGCCGGATAATCGGGCGAATCCTCGTCGCACCGTATCGTGTCCCAATGACGACTGGACCGGTTGGTTCCGGTAATCCGCGCGTCTGTGAATCCGGCAGTTCAGTCTGAACTGTGGTGACTTGGTGACCCCACTGGCTCACATAATCTCTTGTCAGTTCCTGTTGGGCTCTTCTGCTGCTCTCTTCAATTTCTCTGCGTGGCGAATGGACCACCTGGATATGGCGCGGGCATTGCGAGATTCGCCCGGAGGTTGCCAGCGCAGCCGAACTCGCGTTGAAAAAGTTGAGGAGAAAGCTCCCCGCGTTCGCGCGAGGAGGCGGTCAATGTGGGCGACTCTGCATGGCGGCTGGTGGGACGGTGGCCGACACTGCCAGTCAGTCGTCAGCGGAACTGACTGTCTGCTGGACGAACGTGTCAGGGAGTGCCTCTAAGTCGCCGATTTGAACCCGCCAGAGGTCCGCGTACAGTCCATCGTTTTCGAGTAGTGTTTCGTGTGACCCAGATTCCACGATATGGCCGTCTTCAAGAACGATGATCCGGTCGGCGTTGCGGACCGTGGAGAGCCGATGGGCAATGACGAAGGTGGTTCGTTGGTCGCCAATCTCGGTTACGTTCCGCTGGACGACAAGCTCAGTCTCGTTGTCGACGTGGCTGGTCGCCTCGTCAAGCACCAGCAGTGCCGGGTCTTTGAGAATTGCCCGGGCGATGGCGAGTCGCTGACGCTGCCCTCCCGACAGCTTCACGCCGCGTTCCCCGACGACTGTGTCGAGACCGTCTTCGAGATCGGTGACGAACTCCCAGGCACCGGCTCGGTCGAGCGCGGTCTTGATCTCTGGGTCTGTGGCTTCTGTAACGCCGTAGGAGACATTATCTCGGATCGAGCCGCCGAAGAGGAACGGCTCCTGTGAGACGTAGCCCAGATGATCCCGCAGACTACGAACGTCGATATCGCGCACGTCGTGTCCGTCCAACCGGACCGTCCCCTCGTCGGCGTCGTACAGCCGCATGAGCAACTTCGTCAGTGTCGTTTTGCCGGCGCCAGTCGGCCCCACCAGACCGACGGTTTCGCCAGGCTCGACCGTGAGACTCACATCATCGATAATTGTCTCGTCACCGTCGTAACTGAACGTGACATCGTCGTATTCGACGTCACCCTCGATCTGGTCGAGATTCGCTCCCGTGGTCCGGTCGTCGATCGTATCTGGGTCCTGGAGGAGCCCGACTACTCGTTCAGCTGCGGCGTAAGCGTACTGATAGTTGTTAAGCACCTGACCAAACTGCCGCATCGGGTACATCAGCCGTCGGCTGTACAGCAGGAAGGTAACCAATGTCCCGGCCGAGAGGCCGAGTGTGAACAGCCCGAATCCCTGCTGAAGGAACACGTACCCGCCCAGAGCGAACGTCGCGCCGTAGCCGACGGCAGTGATCAGCACCAGTGTGGGGAAGAATTTGATCCGGCTGAGAATTGCCGACCAGTTGGCCGAGCGGTACTCGTTGGACGCGTCGGCGACGCGGTCTGCCTCCGAGCCCTCTTGTCCGAACGACTTGATCACGGCAATCCCGCCGATATTGTTTTCGAGCCGTGCGTTCAGCCGCCCGACCGACGACCGCACACTCCCGTATTTCGGCTCGATCAGGCGTTGAAACTTGTGTGAGGCGTACGCCAGCGCCGGCACCATCGTCAGCGTCACCAGCGCGAGTTGCCAGTGGAGATACAGCGTGATCGCGCCGATCACAAGCGACGTGACGACGATCCGGACGCCAGCCTGCAGATCTTGGGAGAGAAATGACTCCAGTTGATTCACGTCGTTATTGAGGATCGACATGATTTCGCCCGTCTTGTGATCGTCGAAAAATGCCATCCGTTGAGTCTGCATCTGATCGTACGTGTCTGTCCGGAGTTCGTGCTGGACATCTTGGGCAACGCGGTTCAGCGCCCAGCCGCGAATGTAGCCAGCAACAGCCGCAATTAGAAACGACCCACTGACGATCCCTACGGTCAGCCAGAAGTTTCCCATCACGGTCCCCGGAAGCCATGCGTCGGGCACCAGTGGAAGGGTGAACGGTCGGCTTTGCCGGAAGATGGCATCGAGTGCGATCCCTAGCACGAGCGCGGGAATCGAAAACAGCGCTGCCCCGACGACCGTCATCATACCACCGAGTGTCAGGTACGGCAGGTTTGCGCGGCCGTACCGGCCGACGAGATACCGCATCGGGTTGTCAGTCCGATCACGGAGTTCGTCGAGTGACCCCTCTGAATTCGACATACGAATCTCACTCGTGCAACGGTCATAAACGATGTGACAGGCCGACGACTCGCCCCGTCCCGCTGATGGCTAGACTCTTCACACACGTCACTGGACACGCCTCGTCTCCCCGACACCAGGGTTATCATGAGCTGCTCCGAGCTCCCGCTCCTGTCCTGGTATCAGACGATCACCCCGCGAGTAACGCCGTTCAGAAGCTGAATCCTGCACCTGCGTTCCGGCCACCGGTCTGACGGGCGGGGTTCACAGACCGTGTGAGGCGAGTGTCATCGGGGTGACCCTGATGCGAATCATAACCAGAGTAACTGTGCGTGCCGGGTCTCGTCGAACTCGAGAACGGTCTCCTCGTCGACCAGCCCTGCATCCACGGCGATTTCGACAGCTTGGTCGCCGACGATATTCGCGATTTGTGCCCGTGTGAGCCCGGACACCACCTCCTCTCGACCCACTTCCACGGCGTCGTCTCCGCCGTAGAACGTTTCAGTCACCTCGAGAGTCGCCTGCCCGTTCTCGTAGGTTTCACCGAGACAGTCCGTATCACAGACGGACACGAGCAGCCCTTGTTGGGTGTCCCGCTCGCGGAGCAACATTACTGATCGACGAGGTCTTCTTCGGCTTCTTTCCGAAGGTCACGAGCCTCCTCGGCAATCTCTTCGGCTTCCTCGTATTCACCCAACTCCTCGAGAGCCCGGGCCTTTTCATCGAGAATCTCGGGTGAGCGCATCCCTAATCGCATAGCATTGTCGAACGCTTCGACTGCGCCCTCCGCGAGACCCCGCTCGAGCAGGAAGAAGCCTCGATTGTACCAGGCTTCGGGGAATCGTGGGTCCAACTCGACGGCCTGTTCTGCGTGGTCCAGTGCTTGTTCGTGCTGACCGGATTCCCACAGTGCATACGCGAGATTCGTCTGCGCGGTAGCGGCGTGTTCGGAGTCGTCGTCGATCTTGATCGCCTCCTCGTAGGCACCGATCGCCAGGTCGTACTCTTCGAGTTCGGCGTGAGCAGCGCCCTTATTCGTCCACGCTTCCTGCGCGACACGGTCGTCTTCGGCGTACTGTGCCGCTCGTTCGAGAGCGCCGGTTGCTGCTTCGTATCGATTAATCCGGGTGTACGAGATTCCCACGTCGATCAGTTGCTCGGCGTCGACTTCCTCCGAAGTAATATTTCGCTGGTCGAGCAGATCGGTGACGACACGGCTATCAACCGGGTCAACCTTCGTCGGATCGACTGACAACTCGGGCGGTTCGAGGTCGAACTCCTCGTACTCTTCGTCGAGGCCCTGCCCCGAGGAAAAGTCGTGATCCCGCGGATTCTTATCGTTTGGCATGAGTATATATTTGCTACCGGTCGGGGTAAGGGTTACTGAAAAATCCAGGTATACTCCTTGTCTTTCAGGAACAGCAGGACCTCAACCGAACGGTCTGGCTTCGCACCCGGGGCACTTGGCCCTGTGACCGCGATACGATGTTCCGGTGAGTGTGTCCACTCGTCGAATCGACATCGTGTGTTCCCGAAGCGCCGAATTCACACCCAGGGTCTGCACACGGTTGCCGAGACCAGTGGTGACAGGCCTGTCGTGACTGCCACAACCCCACTCACACCGAGTAGGTCAGAGACGACAGTAGCCAACCACGAAAGATAAGACACAGGCCTTGCAATGTCGCGACGTGCCGACGTTCCGTTATCCGTGTCCGGGCTGCCGAACGACAAATAGTCTCCACGACACTGGGTGCGATTTCGAGGGACTTGACCGGTCGAGTGTCGAAAAGGCGTACACTGACCTGCTGGTCGTATTGTCTAACGAAGAATCAGGGATGCGAGAAGACCCGCTGCGGTCGGCGATCCACGGGGAGTGGTCAGGGCTGCACAAATCGGCGTTAGATACGTTAGAACGAGAGCGTCGAGTCCAGCGAGATGATAACCATCTACGGCTGCTCACCGCCGCAGAATACAAAAAACAGGTCTCTGAACCGACTCGCGAACCGCTCCGGACGCTTTCAGAACACGGCTCTGTGCCGGGCTGTCATGATAATGCCGTGTTCGCGATGATCGCTTGGTACGAGATGGTCGGACTCTCCTGGGCAGAAACCAAAACGAACGTGACCGACTGGCTGCGCGAAACTGGCGCCTGGGATCGCGGCGGGTTCGAGGAGTCGACCCCCGAAAAACTGGTTGAAAGTAAGCGACACGTCTACGATTCCGGATACGGCTGGAAAGAAAAGGCACAGGCGGCCAAACACGTCATCGACCGGCGCCGCTGAAGCCTGTCGGTCTGTCGGCCAAATCGGCCGCCTGTGAGGAACTCGTCATTCTGAATTCGGAACCCCACGGCTCACAAATCGAGACATCTTTACTGAGGATCGATTCTCCCAGAAAAGATCGTAAGCTGCCAGGCCACACGAAACGGTGACTCGCTCGGTGAGGCCATCGGTCACCGGTTTCAGACCGTGTCGAGGGCCGCTTTCAGTGACACACAGTCACCAATCGGCCGGTCGGATTGATTAGATCAGGTCACGTCAGGTCGGGGTATGGTTAGTCGCTCTGGATTCGCGGAGCCAACATGAACGTCACGTTTCCGAGGCCCTCTCCGAACCCGTAGTGCATCTTCACGGGGAACTCCTCGCCAAGTTCGACCGTGACCTCGGCGTCACTAGGAATCGCTTTGTCCATGTCTTTGAGATAATCCAGCGAGAACAGCGAATCAGCGGGACCGGCGGCCAGATCGATGAGATCACTCCGGGCGAGTTCCAAATCAACATCGTCAGTGTCACCTTCGGCCTCGACGAAAAACGTCTCCTCGCCTCCGTCGACGCGAAGGCGGATGTGGTCGGAGACCATATCCGCGGCCGTCACACCGCGGCCCAGTTGAGCCCCTTCAAGAATGATCTCGGCTGGGAGATCCAAATCGGGGATATCGGGCTCCTGCCGGATCGAGCCTGGGTCGATCAGAGCCAGCGTGTACGACAGCCCATCCATTTCGATGTTCAGCTTGCGCGTTTCCTCGTCGAGTTCCAGATGGATCAGGTCGTCAGAACTGGCCATCCCGGCGATATCCTCGAGACGGGCCAAGTTGACGCCGATGACACCGCCGTCTGCTTCGTAGGATTCGAAGGCTGCTGCCTCCAGACTAAGATCCACCATCCCCACGTTCGCCGGGTCAACAGCTCGAATCGCGAATGCGTCCTCGTTTAACCGCACTTTGCACTCGTCGACCAACACACTCACCGAGTCAAGCGCGTCCTGAAACGTTGACGCGTTGACGATGGCCTTGAACATATACAGCAAGTTACGCCGCATCTTGGTAAAAATACTCCCGTTTCCCCCCGGCACTGGTAGCCGGCAGCTTTCACCCCGATAACGGCTTTCGCCACGCCAGGCGGGGTCGTCTCGCCACTGTGGCCGCGACCAGTTCGATTCGCGACCGTCGGTGAGTCTGTCTGCAGTGACTGGCCGATTGGTGGCTGACGAACGCGCGGTATTTAGCTTAGCTGTCGGCGTCGGTTGTGCCACGGTGACGTTGCGGTTCGGGTTGGCCAAGATTGTGTGAGCGAGACCGACTGGTCACTGTTGGATCGTGGGTGGTGCCGGTCTCGACCCCGGCGGTCGTGACAGTCCCGCTCTGTTCAGACTCGGGGGCTGGCTTACCCGCATTGAGGAGTCGCCAGACCAGGCATCCGACGAGAATAAACGGCAACATAGGGAAAACGAACACCGAGATGCCAGCAGCTATCAGCCAGCCAATGACGGTCATCTCTATGCCGGAGGAACTGCCGGCCTGCTCGTTGTCTGCCACAACTGTATTTTAGCTGGTTATAAGAATGTAGCTGTCGTCTCTGCCCACGAACTCGGAGTGGTCCAGCCGTGGATGGCGGTTGGCTCGCCCACTGGTCCTCGTCACACGTCGTCTTGATACGTCTCAGCATATGTCGTTGGGTTTGTCTCGTCTGTCGACTCGTCGAAACACGTGTGATCAACACAGGGACGCGACCAGGGAGCGACCGAGACGAGGCTGACCGAGACCAGCCGGCGGCCGGCAAGTCACGGGTTATCGGCAGAGAGATTGCCAGGGATACTATTCTTCGTCGACCCGGGTGGGTAGTCAGATCACGCCACCGAGCAGTTCGCGACCGGCGGTGAGGAGGTCAGAGACGTGTTGCTCGCTACTCGACTCGGCGTATACTCTGAGCTTCGGCTCTGTCCCAGACGGGCGGATCAACAGCCACGATCCATCTGCCAGGAATAGCTTGACTCCATCGAGTGAGCTGATATCGACCACCTCTCGTCCGTCTACCGTTTCGGGGAGCTGGTCGGTGAGTGTCTCGATGACAGACTGCTTGCGGTCGTCCGGACAGTCGACACTGATTCGATCGGTGTGTATTGGTCCGTGAGATTCGAAGAGCCGCTGGACTCGAGCTTCGAACGGCTCATCGCTCGCCAACGAAGCCGCCAGTAGCCCCGCAAGGACACCGTCTTTTTCACGAACGTGCCCGCGGATACTGAAGCCGCCCGACTCTTCGCCACCGATGAGTGCGTCTTGCTCGTCCATCGCGTCTGCGACCCATTTGAACCCGACTGGGACCTCGAATACATCACCCCCACGGGCATTGGCCACCTCGTCGACGAGAAACGTCGTCGAAACTGACCGGACGGCGGTTCCAGACTCCTCTTCGAGTAGCCCCTCGTACAGCGTAGCAAACAGGAGATTCTCGTCCAGATACCCTTCTGGCGTGCAGACGGCGACGCGGTCGGCGTCCCCATCGTTGGCGATTCCGAGCGTCGCATCGTGGTCTCGGACCGCCTCGACGAGCCCGTCCAAGGTGTCCGGGTTTGGCTCCGGGGCTGCCCCACCAAATTCTGGATCGCGTGAGCACCGTCGAGTGATCACCTCGGCCCCACACCGTTCGAGAAGCCGGTCGGTCACTCCGCGTCCGGCTCCGTGCATTGCGTCGTAGACGACAGTCATTCCCGAGAGATCGGGATTCACGAGCTTCCGGACAGCGTCAGCATGCGCCGACCGAAGGTTGACGCGGTGGAGTGATCCCGCCTCATCAGTATCGCCACTGGAATCTGTGGCTTCGAGTGGTGGCTTCAGCCGTGACTCGATATCGTCGGTCACGTCAGGCAGGGCTGGTGCGCCGTCTGCCGGGATGAATTTCACACCGTTATATCCAGGTGGATTGTGAGACGCGGTGATCATGCAGGCGCCGGCGAGACCGCGCTCGACGACGGCGTGGGCAACGACTGGTGTTGGACAGTCACGCTCTGGGAGTACCACGTCGTGGCCGTTCCGCGAGAAAACCGCACCCAGACTCTCGGCGAACCCCTCGGAACTTGACCGTGGATCATACCCGACCGCGATGGCGCCTTCTTGTCCGCTCGCACTCAAGTGGTCCGCGATCCCCTGACCCACCATCCGCAGTCGTTCGTCGGTGAATTCTTCGAGTTGTGCGCGCCAGCCGTCGGTCCCGAAGGTGACCTCTCCCATATTCGCCTCAACAGTCGTCCCGATAAATATCTCTCGCGACGGCCACTGACTTTCAGGATGCGTAGTCTATATATCCGGACAACACACTATTACCAACCGATTAACCGGTGAATGTCTTAGCCAGGCATACGACAACTACCGGCGAGGTCACCCACTCGTCTATCCCACGGTTATGAGCGAAATCCTACCATTCAGCGACGAGATTGAGACGCACCACGACCGCATTGACCCGAACAGCTGCGGTGATATCTATGTCGTCGGAGATGTTCATGGGAGCCGGGCCCCGCTGGAGAGACTTCTTGATACACTGGAGTTAGATAGCGACGACCGCGTTATCTTCACGGGGGATCTGGTCAGAAAAGGCCCTGATAGCCCAGGCGTTATCGATACTGTCCGCAGTGACTCCCGCTTCATGAGCGTTCGCGGCAACAACGAACAAAAGATCATCCGCGGTGACAAATCTCCGGAGTGGCTCCGCCCCGGAGATCAGAGCTATTTCGAATCACTCCCGGTGGTCATTTCGTTCGCCGAGACATTCGTCGTCCACGGGGGAATCGACCCCCGACGCCCACTCGAGAGTCACACGATGAGAGAGTTACTGAATATGCGGTCACCGCACGGCGACGGGTACAGCGGCCCCTTCTGGTACGACGACCACGACGGTCCGTATCGCGTGTGCTTCGGTCATACCGTTCATCAGGCCCCAGTGAACAGAGAATACGCCGTTGCTCTCGATACGGGCTGTGTCCACGGACGGATACTCACAGCCTACGATTACCGGGCCGACGAGTTCGTAACGATCAATTCCGAGACCACACACGAGGAGCGGGCTGCTTCGAAAATCGTGTCCGCAGACCCACAACGCTGACCAGCGGGTTGAACCAGACCTGGGTGACCACCTCCGTCACAGCCGTCTGACGACCACCAGGGCGTACCGATGGTGCATGGTGACCCTCAGGAGTTTCCCCTGACGTGTGTGCACGCCGCTCCAGGCTCTCGTTTTCGACGGGTGCAACTTGGAACCCAAGCAGCTTGAGTGCTGGTCGCTCGGCTCTGTGTCCGTGCAGCAACCGTCTCTCCTCGCGAGAGCAGCGGCCAACTCGTGATATCGGCTTCACGATCTGTCGAGTAGTGGCGATAAGCAAGAGACATACCCAGCACAATACCGTAGCAGGCAGCCAGAAAACCCGGAGTTCAGGTATATTCTGATTCGAGACGATTCCGGGCCCCTTCACGAGTCTTGAAATAGCGCCGTTCATCATCGGCGGTTTGAACTGCCCAGTCGAACTGTTCACTGTCCGGACGATACCACCGGTCGGCGTACGCGTCGAACACAGAGCCGCCCCGACCGTCGGATTGTACCGTACTTTCCTCCGGTGGGGTGGCCACGTCGCCTGTCGTCTCGGCGTCTGACGCTGATTCGGTTGTTGCCTGAGCCTGAGTCTCGGAGTCTGACTCAGTAGTTGTACCTTTTTCTCTGGATACCGGCTCCACGAGAAGTTCCCGGTCGATAAGCTCTGAGTCGACGTTGATTCCTGGGCCGGGCCCCCGCTCGAGTGCCGTCTCTGTGGCACTCATCAGCACCTCCTGAATATCCCGGGCTGGCTCATCACCGGGTGTTTGTTGCTCGTAGTGACCGTCGCTGTCCATCACCCACCGACGTCGGTTATCTTTGAGTGATGCCTCCAGAATAAAGCGGAGCTGTCGGCGGAGTTGTGGCGCTTCCACAGGCGTGACGGCTTCAACGCGATTATCGAGGTTTCGGGTCATCCAGTCGGCAGAGCCGATGTACCACTCCGGGTCGCCCCCGTTTTCGAAGTAGAATATTCGCGAGTGTTCCAGAAATCTCCCGACAATCGAACTGACGGTGATACGTTCGCTCAGCCCCTCTATCCCGGGCCGGAGCCGGCAGATATCTCTGACCAGGAGGTCGATCTCGACGCCGGCCATCGATGCCCGATAGAGTTGTTCGACGATCGACGGGTCCTCGAGAGCATTCATTTTCGCTACGATCCGGGCTCGCCGACCGGCCCGGGCGTGTTCGGCTTCCCGCTTGATCATCTCGGTGAACCGCTCTCGCATCGTGACTGGCGCGATCAGGAGCTTCTGGAAGCTGTCGTCCAGCGTTGGCCCGGTGAAGAAATTGAATACCTTCGCGAGGTCGAGTCCGATATTCCGGTCTGCTGTGAGCAAGCCCAGATCAGAATAACCCTTCGCGGTGCCAGAGTGATAGTTGCCCGTGCCCACGTGTGAGTACATGCGAACACCGTCGGCCTCCTGCCGGACGACCAGTGCCGTCTTGGTGTGGGTTTTCAGCCCGACCGTTCCGTACGCGACGTGGATACCCTCTTCTTCGAGTTGGTGAACCCACTCGAGATTGTTTTTCTCGTCGAAGCGCGCTTTGAGCTCGACCATCACAGCGACCTGTTTTCCGTTATCGGCAGCGTCGATGAGACTCTGAATCACCTTTGAATCACTCGCCGTCCGGTAGATTGCTGCTTTCACCGCGAGTACGTCCGGATCGTTCGCCGCAGTCTGGAGAAACCGTTGGACGGTGTCTTCAAACGAGTGATACGGGTGATGTGCGAGAATGTCCCCGTCCCGAACCTCCTCGAAAATTTCTCCAGACTGGCCGTCGATATTGCTCGCTCTCGGTAATCGAGGGTGAGGATGGGGCGTCCACGACGGGAGTTTGAGGTCAGGCCGGTCGAGATCCACGATATCGAAGAAATCCTCGTAATCGATGGGGCCCTCCCGTGAAAACACCTCTCTGTCGGACACGTCGAGGTGTTCTTTGAGAATCGCGACCGACTCTTCTGGCATGTCGGCGGCGACCTCCAGCCGCACCACCGTCGCGAAGCGGCGCTGTTCGAGCACGTCTTCCACCATGTCCACGAGATCTTCTGCGACCTCCTCGTCGCGCCGCACCTCGGCGTTCCGGGTCACTTTGAACGCCGACACATCCAGTATCTCTATATCGGGGAGTAACAAGTCCAGATTGTCCTCAATCAAGTCCTCAATGAGCACGTACTGGTCACTCTCGTCTATCACCTCGATTAGACGAGGCTGGTTTTCTGGGATCTTGATTCGGGTGAATGTGTGCTCGCCGCTCCCGTCCGACGAAATCACAGCCAGCGACAGAGAAAGATTCGAAATAAATGGGAACGGGTGAGCAGGGTCGAACGCGAGTGGTGTCAGCGTTGGCAGTATCGATTCTCTGAAATACGTTCGTAATCGCTCCCGTCGGCCAGTGGGGAGGTCCTCGGGAGAACAGATGTCGATGCCTTCCTCAGTAAGTCTCGGCTTGAGATCCATCTGCCAACACTCGGTTTGACGGTGAAAGAGTGGGCGGGCAGCGTCGAGAACCTCCAGCCACTGCTGTTCGGGCGTCAGACCGTCTGGTGTGGTGTCGGTCACGCCGGCATCGATTTGCCGTTTGAGCCCGCCCACTCGCTTCATGAAAAACTCGTCTACGTTTTTGGTGAAGTAGGCGAGAAACCGGAGCCGCTCGAGCGGCGGGTTTCGGTCGTCCATCCCCTCACGCAGCACACGCTCCTGAAACGCCAGTTCGGACAACTCACGGTTGAGATAGTAGTCAGAATTTTCGAGATCGCGATTGAGCATATGTTCAATCCCTATTAGATAATATCTAGTTCTCTAGAGTCAAAGCCCTATCCATGAGATAGAGGACACGAAAGAGGGCGACGACTCGTGCACATGCGCACACGTCTACAGGCCCAACTCCCTCTCCGTTCTGACGGGTGAGGCGTCGGTGAACTCTCCGGCAGCGGGCAGATTGGATTTGAGTGTCCAGATTCGCATTCGGCAAGAGGACCTGTGCATCTTCTAGCATTCCAACCGATGATCAACTCGATTAGTCGTTTCGACACGTGAAGTGCCTCGGGATCACGCCCCGAGGCTTCCTGCTTCGACGACGGAACTTGCAAGACAGATTCTCGGCTGAATCTGTCCCACAGTGGTTCTCGTCTCCACAGGCGTGACTGTGGAGGCTCCCACTCCTCGTTGTGCATGACAGTTGAGGAGCCTGACCGTCCGTGTTTGTGGACTCTCAGTCAGACCAAACAACCGTCATGTTTTCAGTTAATAGCTGGTTAGATGTACCGATTGTGGGTTATAGAAATAGTGTCGGCTTCATCCACGGGGTCACGTGGTTCGAGAGACTGCGTCTCTCGTCATCACGGAAGAGTGCGTCTTCCGAACGACCCCGTGGCATTCGCCTCGTACCACTTGTAAAATCGCCCCGTGACGGCGACCATCGTGAACCGAGATTGTGAACGTTTTCTAACACCGGACTGTTCGCCAGCCAGAATCAGACGCGTCTTGAGACCGGCCGATAACCGCCTCGTGGGGCCTGCACCGGTAGGTTGTCGTCCCCCGGGTCGTCCGGCTTGCTCTCTCCGAACGCACGTTTGTCGGCTCGTGTGCTATCCCGGTGCCCTTTTGCTCTGACTCACATACTCGCGCACATGGTACGTGTCGTGGCTATCAGCGGCAGTCGTCGCTCGGGGAGTCACACTCGGTCGACGCTCCGGCATGCGCTGGCTGCCGCCGACGAGGCGGGCGCAGCGACAACACTGATCGATCTCGGTGCCGTCGATCTCCCCTTGTACGACCCAGACATCGACGAACAAGGTGAGAGTGAGACCCTCCGCCAGACCGTCCGTGATGCCGACGGGATCATTGTCGGATCGCCCGTCTATCACGGCTCGTACTCGTCGACGTTCAAAAATTTCCACGACTACTGCTCGTTTGACGATTACGAGTCCACGGCGGTGGGGCTCGTAGCAGTCGCAGGTGGTGGCTCTTTCGGGTCGACACTTGAGCACCTTCGCTCGACGATTCGCGGGGTGCACGGGTGGGTACTCCCTCACCAGGTTGGAATCCGCGGGGCGTACAACAAGTTCGCTGCAGGAACGCTGCAAGATGAGGAACTTCTCGACCGGACCGAACAACTTGGACAGTCCGTCGCCGAGCATGCCAGACGGCTTCGTGAGGAAGACTGAATTGAACAGCCAATTACGGAGCGTCGACCGGGAGACACATCCAGGGTGTCCCTTCGTGGACCCCTCCAGTTGGTTTCGTTGACGAACTGTGCGCTGGGAATCAGTCAACTCACCTAATGGCCACAGTCGTGTGGTGCTGACGCAGGGTAAGTCGGATCGGTTCGGCGGAGATCCCACGCGTTCGGAAATCACGAGTCCGATGTCAGTATTCAGGCGCATGCCGTTTTTGTGTCCATCCGTACTGAAGGCATAGGCGCCAAGCTGGACTGGCATTTTGCGTTCAATAGCCAATAAGCGCCTCTTTTTGCCGGCGCGATAGAGATTTGATTTCGTATTCCCGGGACAGAGCTGCAGACTTGCTCTTGCAGGATTCTGTGTACACTAGTTCGACCGGGGTCCGCCCCCGGGTGTACTTTGCACCCTCGCCGTCGTCGTGTTCGGCAACCCGACGCTCTACGTCAGTCGTATATCCTGTGTAGAAACTCCCGTCATCACACTCGAGTACGTAGACGTGATGGCCACTCACAGAGAGACCACGCAGTCGGCCGGTGAACTGCCTTTGGGTCAAGCCCCGAGGCATTTGCCTCGACACGGTGGAAAATTCTCGGAGCCGCTGGACCCGTACGCAGTCGCCCTCCCTGCACCGGGGACGCGGTGGGCCGACGAGTCCGTCAGTGTCTCCGGGAACTCAGTGTATCAGTGATACTTTACTGGGGTCAGGTGCGGTCCCTCGCCGCTTCGGCAATGCCCGCGTTCGCCGAGCAGGACGGGCAGGCGTTCACCTGTCCCCGCTCATCGGAGAAGACGCGCGCAAAACGGTCAGAGATGTGTGATCCGCAGTGGTCGCAACTTGACATTGTCTCTCCGGCATCCACCGCTGCCGGTATTTATGCAAAATAGTTGAACAGTCAAAAATCCCCGTGCGAGTGTGATGATAATCCGGGTGACACATCCGCCGATGATGACCGGGGGGATTCGAGACGCCGCGCGAGATTCACCGGCCGCTTCTGGCTGCCCCGACTGCCTGCGCGATCAGGCCCGCCTGTGTGCCGGCAACGAATCCAGCGTCGACGTTCACCGTCGACAACACAGTACACGATTGTAACATACCGGACAGGGCAGCTTCGCCGTCACCGCCGTGCCCGTAGCCCGTAGACACGGGTAACCCGATCACGGGCGTCGAGACGAGCCCAGCGACGACTGTCGAGAGTGCCCCTTCTCGGCCGGCCGCGACGACCACTACATCGGCATCTCGTAGTCGCTCAGTCTGGTCGAGCATGCGGTCGAGATTCGCGACGCCGACATCTGATACGCGATCGACGGTGGCGCCCGCCTCCCGGGCGATGACAGCTGCTTCGCCGGCGGCCGGCTGGTCGGCCGTGCCTGCGGCGACGACACAGACCGTCGCATCTGTGGCTGGTCGTTCGAACTCACTTCCATGGACGATGACCGTCCGAGCCGTCTCGTCAGACCGGACCGTCGCGTCGGGGAATTCGGCATCGATCTGTGTCCGAATTCGAGTAACTGTCTCTTCGCCGGCACGTGTTACCACCGCTCGCCCGGTGGTGTCGACGGCTGTGACCGCGAGTGAGGCCGTCTGAGCCGGCTGTTTCCCCTCGGCGAGAATGCCTTCGGGTATCCCTCGCCGGTGTTCACGAGCCGCATCGAATCGCCCCGCCTCCGTCGTCGCGTATCCAGACAGCTCTGCTTCGGCTGCCTCCACGCTTATGTCCCCTCTCGCGACAGCCTCGAGGATCTCTCGCATACCCACTACAGTCGACCGAGTGGTTCGTAGCTGTCGATTCACCGTCACCACCAGACTGAGGCTCTCTTATAAATTCTTGGCCCCAATTCTGGACTGAACGGCTATTTGGAGGCCGCTGACGGGCAAATTCAGGAACGCTTTTAAACTGGGACGGGAAACAAATCGTTTGCATGGCAGACCTAATAGTCAAAGCCGCCGTTAAAGGAGAGCTAGACGACAAGAACGTCGCTTCTGATTTCTACGATGCGCTCGACGAGGAGGTTGAAGAACTTCTCGAGGATGCCGCCCGTCGCGCTGAGGAAAACGACCGGAAGACCGTACAGCCGCGAGATCTGTAACGGGGTCACTCTCCGGCGGCCTCTGGCCGCCGACTGTGCCGTAGCAAACGTTTCTCACGGGCTTTCGGCCCGTTCGTTTGTCACAACAAGCATCTGCCACGAGTCTGGTCTGCAGGTCAGATCGTGAACTGAATTCACAGAGTACCAAGACGAATATCGCGGGGGTCCGAGATCCGAGGGTCCGTGGCTGTCTGATCCCTCATTGCGGTCTCAGAACCTGGTCTCGCCCCTACAAGACACGTATGGTTGGCTCAACTCCGCCGGTCGACCCGCACGCCGTCGGTCGTCCCCACGTGAACCTCGTCGACCATGCCGACAAACAGCCCGTGCTCGAACACACCCGGGACCGCTGTGAGATCTCTAGAAAGTGACTCGGGCGTGTCGATTTGTCCGAATGTGCAGTCGACCACGAGATTGCCGTGTTCGGTTATGACGGGACCGTCTTTCTGGACCGCCGGTCGTACTTTTGGGTTTCCCCCGAGTTGTCTGAGACGTGCAGAAACGGTCTGCCGGGCTTCTGGAAGCACTTCGATCGGAACTGGGTGGTCAAGCGTATCGGTTTCTTTTGATGTATCGGCGACCACGAGAAACCGGGCGGCTGCAGTGTCGACTACTTTTTCACGCGTGTGTGCTGCGCCGCCGCCCTTGATCAGCGTGCCGTCCGCGATCTGGTCGGCACCATCGATAGCCACGTCGATCCCCGGGGCGTCAGGGCCGACTGTCTCGTTGAGAGTCAACAGCGGAATCCCTACCTCGCGTGCTACCTTCCGGGTCTCGTAGGAGGTCGGAACCCCTCTGATCTGTTGGCCTGAGTCGATAGCGTCTCCCAGTGCCCGAATCGCGTGCGCCGCTGTCGAACCGGTTCCCAGCCCGACTACGTCTCCGTCGGTGACGGCGTTCGCGGCCGACTCGCCCGCAGCGCGCTTGTGAGCGTCGGCCCCGCCAGTGGCCTTCATATCGAGGTCAATCACTCCGAGCGACATAAAAAGCGTCCCCCGTGACTGACGTAGTTGCTTGGCTACTGCCGTGTGACCGGTCGTTCTTCAGGGGGGTCCGCAGTGCGGACTGACCACTACATTACCCTCGGTATGGTCGGTACTCTTCTGGCCGGGCAATTAGTTCCCGTCGAGACGGTCCAGAACTGCGTCGGTTTCATACGCCAACTCGAGTTGTCGCGACCGACCACGACCGTCGACCTCGGCGTACTCCGCCTCTAACACCCCCAGTTGGTCGAGTTTGTTGATAATTTCCGAGTAGCGGGTGTAGCCGAGATCTGTCTCCTCGTGGAAGGCCTCGTAGACGTCACCAGCCTGTTCGCCGCTGTGTTCGGCGAGGACACGCGCGAGCGCCTGCTCGGAATCAGATAGTCCCCGCAGTGAGCGGGACAGATGAACGTGTTTCGACTTCTGATAGGCCTCTTCGATGTCCTCTTCATCGATTTCTTTGGACGCACGCATCTCGGCGCTGAGCCCGGCCCGACGGAGGAGATCGATCCCCACGCGCAGGTCTCCGCTGTTAGCAGTCAGGTCAGCGACGCGGTCCAACTCTGGGGGACTAACGACACCCTCGTAGAAGCCTCGTTTCGCGCGCTCGCTGAGGATGTCTCGGATCTCGTCCACACTGTACGTCGGAAAGTACACTTCGTCGGGCCGGAAGACCGACTGCACGCGAGAATCGAGATTCTCGATCACGTCGAGTGAGAGATCTGACGAGACGACGATCACGCCAATCCGGGCTCCTGAGTGAGCCTCGTGGGCGCGCAATAGCGAGTAGAGACTGTCGCTGGCCTCGTTCTCGTAAAAGAGGTAGTTGATATCATCGAGCGCGACCACGAGGACTTCGTCTTCTTCGACGAGACGATCGGTGACTTGGCTGAACAGTTTCTTGAACGAAACACCCGATGACGGAGGCTCATAATCGAATATCCCCTCGAACAGCCGGGAAAACACGGCATATCGGGTCGAATCCACCTGACAGTTGACGTGGACGGTTCGGACATCGGTCTGGACGCGCAGCTCGGTGAACAACTTTTGAACGGCAGTGGTCTTGCCGGTTCCTGGGGGTCCGCGAACCACTGTGTTCAGCGGTCGTGACCCGCGAACCGCTGGCCGGAGCGCGTATTTCAACCCCTCCAACTGTGTCTCTCTGTGTTGGAACGTCTCGGGGACGTGGTCGATCTCAAAGACGTGCTCGTCCCGGAACACTGACTCGTCCCACGAGAGCATCTCGTCGTCGGGGTCGCCCACCATGTCAGTAACGGGTTTCCCCGCACACTTAATGCTTCGCCGCTGCCTCAGTGAAAGTGGAATCTAACTCAAGAACCGCTCTCAGGCCAGATAACGGGGACTTTCGCTTTACTATCAGGCTGCTCAATTTGGGGAGTGAGTATCGCCTCACGGTACATTCTCGGCGGTTCTGGCGATGGTGGGGTGACTGTCGGCTAGCGGTGTCAGTGTCAGACAGCCGGCTCTTCCGGTGGGCGGTCTAACACGTGAACGTGTCTCGTCAGCGATCGGTGGACGCGACGGCGAAACGTTGCTGTGACGTGCCAGCCAGCGTCGACGGCGACCGTGTCCCACGCCCGATCGGCGATCACGACTGCTCGTGGAGCGACCCGATGCGCTTCGCGGAGTGCGCCGCCGACCAGGCTGGCGAGGTCGTGACGGGCCACCTTCGACTGCCGACCGTACGGAACGTCCATAGCCACCGCATCCACTGCGTCCGTGTGCAAGGGAAGTGCGGTTGCGTCCCCGCGGACGGCTGTGACCGGACTTGACAGGAGTGCAGCCGCGTTCTCGCGGGTCCCGGTGACCATCTTTTGCTGGGCGTCCACCCCAATCGGCTTGGCTCCGACCCGGCCGGCCTCGACGAGAAGTCCGCCCGTTCCACACATGGGATCAAGAAAGACGCTCCCGGGGCGGGCTCCGGCGATATTGGCGTACGCCCGGGCGTCGACCGAGGCCATACTCCCTGGCTGGAAAAACGGCCGATCAGTCGGTTCCGGGGCGAAATCGCGACGGCTCTCTGCGGTGACCCAGCCGACGGCTGACACTGACCGATGAGTGCCGTCAGCCCCGGCGACGACCGCATGGTCTGAGACAGGCCCCTTGGCGAACACTGCTCGAAGGACGTTGTCGGGTTCATCGAGATCGACCTGAAACCCAGCGTCGGTGAGAACACTCCCAAGTGCTCGCTCCGCGCGGGCGGTGCTAACTCCACTTGACCCGCGAACGTCGCGGGCCCGGACGGCGACAGTCCCGCTGACGTTCAACGGCGCTGCCGCGAGCGTCCGGACGGCTGCATCGACAGTCGCGTCCCCGTGGCCCAGCAACTCGACTGCCGTCCGCGTGTATCCCAATCGCCCCACACCCGAAACCGACTGAGCACGGGCGATCCCCGGGGCCCACAATTCGGTGTCTGCCGCAGCCGTGGTAGCTTCCGCTACCGCGAAAGCGTCCTCTTCGCCTGCAAGTTCCAGGCAGTACACACTCACAGTTCTTCAGAACCCGTTGACCAAAGAGCGTGCCGACTGCCGACTCTGTCCCACCGCAACGGGCACCCGTGGCCTCGTGTCGCTATCGCACCAGACCAGATTGTGCTCATCTGGTATCGACACCACACGACCCTCCCATATGTGGGGTGTGAAATCCACGCTGAAACAGCCGCTGAGAGACTGCCACTCTGGTGCGGAACCGACAGACGCACCGGTGTCACCTGGGGTGACTCTTCGTATTCGAGAGATGTAATTTTATGACTAACCTTTTTAACTCAATGACCTGTTATTTTATACGTCGATGAGCGATCCGAAGGACACGATTAATATCGAAAATGTCGTCGCCTCGACGGGGATTGGCCAGGAACTCGAATTACAAAGCGTTGCGATGGATCTGGAAGGTGCCGACTATGATCCCGAGCAGTTCCCTGGGCTAGTCTATCGGACCCAAAACCCCAAGTCTGCGGCGTTAATTTTCCGCTCTGGTAAGATCGTCTGTACGGGGGCTAAATCTACCGACGATGTCCACGAGAGCTTAGAAATCGTGTTCGAAGAGCTGCGCGATCTGCGGATCCCTGTTGAAGCAAGTCCTGATATCACCGTCCAGAATATCGTCACTAGCGCCGATCTTGGCAAGAACCTCAACCTCAACGCGATTGCCATCGGGCTGGGCTTGGAAAATATCGAATACGAACCCGAACAGTTCCCCGGCCTCGTGTACCGGCTGGAGGATCCAGACGTTGTCGCCTTACTCTTTGGATCGGGCAAACTCGTCATCACCGGCGGAAAAGAGCCGTCAGACGCACACGAAGCCGTCGACATGATAACCGGTCGTCTTGATGAACTCGGTCTGCTGGCCTGACGATCGTCGTGTTTCGATCCCGCATTCTCCGATGTGTCCACCTGCCGCGTCGCGAGCAGTCCTTGAGAAACTCAAGGGCTCTTGCAAGCGAGTGAGTGTGAGGGTTCGTTCACCCGACACATCCGGGTTGCTTTTGAGTCCCGTCACGTAGGGTGAGGTATGTCTGTGCAGACTGCCGCCGGCTTGGTGGCGACGGCTGCCACCGGAACGGCGGGTCCCGTGGCGACCGCCGGGACACTCGTGTTGTTTGCAGTGTTTATCTCGGTCACCGCACATCTGGCTGCACGGAACGTACTCGGGGATGTGCCATTTCGTCGAGCTCTGGTGGTCGGTATCGGCCCATCGACGGTCGCTGTCGCCGGTACCGCTCTGGGCGTCCCGGCGCTGGTGACCCTCCCGACAGCGGTTCTCGTGGACTGGATCGGAATCTATCGCAGCTACGACGGGAGCCGTGGGCTCGCCGTCTACATTGTCCTCATCCACTTCGTCATCTCCATCCTGATCGGGACAGTTTTCGTCAGTGTGGCGCTTCTGTTGGCGAGCCGTCCGGGGTGAATCAACAAAAGTTGCTCTCGGCTCGTGTCACCGCCGTAATCATCAGGCGTCAGATTTTCAGATAGCGACCCGCTCGGTTTCCTCCGGATTCGGTCGTCATTCTACCAACCGCTCGATTTCGGTGACGAGAATCCCCGTCGCACCCTTCTCTTTTAACGCAGAGATCGTGGTGAATACGTCACCCTCGTCAACGACAGCATGCACCGCGACGGTTTCAGCATCGTTCTCGCCGACTCCGTCGCTAGCGGTGCGGCGGGAGTCGTCGGCGGCCGTCTGCTGTGCTGGATTCGCGATATCCATCACCGTCGGCCCGTCCAGCCCTGGAATCACGTCCCGTACCTCTGCCAGACGGTCACGGGGGGCATTCATCATGAGGTATCGCTTCCCGTCGGCGGCGATCACGGACTCGAACGCAGTTCGCGTCTGGCGCACTTTCGGATCGTCGATGACATCCGGACGGGCGAACAGTCGGACCGAACTCGAAAGCACCTCGTCGACGACGGCAAGACGATTGACCTGGAGCGTGGTCCCGGTGGAAGTAATATCAACGATTGCGTCGGCCATCTCCACGTGTGGCGTCAGTTCTGTCGCCCCGGTCACCGTGACAACGTCGGTCTCGACGCGCTTGCGGGCGAAGAACTCCCGCGTGATACTAGGAAATTCCGTCGCGACCGTGCCTCCTTCAAGATCTTCGACTGCAGAGATATCGCCTCCTTCTGGCGCGGCCAGCACCAATCGACAGGAGCCGTATCCCAACTCCAGCAACTCAACGAGATCCGCCTCCTCGTCGGCGGGCGCGTCCGGCCGCGAGACAGTCCCGGACTCGCGGGCCTGATCGAGACCTGTCACCCCGAGATCAGCGGCGCCATCTCTGACGTACTCTGGAATGTCTGCCGCACGGACGAACAGCACCGTCACCGCTGGGTCGGCCGTGTCCGCGTACAACTGGCGGTCGGCAGTCTCCTCGACGTGAAGTCCCGCTCGCTCCAGCAGTTCGACTGTCGGTTCGTGTAGCCGACCCTTGTTGGGGACCGCAATGCGCATACGCCTCAGTTGACTGGGCGGGGGAAACGTGTTCCGGCCGAGCTTATGACCGCGATCAGCTGTGATATCCTCCTCGCCGTTCACGGCGGGGGTTCCTGCTGTCACTCGATGATCCCTACTGTCACGGCGGGGAAACTTCGTCATCCTCCTGCCGGGATGGAGTCGACAGGATTCAGTGGCTCGTCACAGCTTGGCTGTCGGGAGAGATTCTGACTCCAATCGGGTTTTTGTGTCTACGGAGCCGATATGATTGACATGGACGCTCGGATCAGGCAACATGCAGAGACCATTGTAGATCACTCGACTGGGATCGAGGCCGGCGATAACGTCGTCATTCAGATGCCGCGTGAGGCGGAACCACTAGCCGTCGCACTGCACGAGCTATGCGGTGACCGAGGGGCAACCCCGATTTACCTCAATCACTCTGAACGGGCCCAGCGGGCCTTCCAACGGGCAGCAGACGAGTTTCAACGCCCGGACCACCGGCTGGCACTGTACGAGGAAACTGACGTGTTCATCATCGCACGAGGCGGCTCGAACGTCACAGAAAAGTCGGACGTGGCTCCCGACACGACAGCTGCTCACAATCGGGCCGTCCAGGAGGTCCAGCAAGAACGACTCTCGAAAACCTGGTGTCTGACACAGTACCCGACGGCCGGTCAGGCGCAACTGGCTGGTATGAGTACCGACGCCTACGAGAGCTTCGTCTGGGATGCCGTCTCGCTTGACTGGGACGCCCAGCGAGCGTTCCAGTCGCAGTTAGCGGAGATCCTCGACGACACCGCGACAATCCGGATCCGCTCCGGTGAGGGCACTGATGTCCGGATGTCGATCGCCGGTAACACCGCGCTCAACGACGACGGGCAGGCGAATCTGCCCGGCGGCGAGGTGTTTTCTGCTCCAGTGCGCGATAGTGTCGAAGGGACCGTTCACTTCGACATGCCGCTGTACCGCTACGGGCGGGAGATCGAAGGTGTCCAGCTGCGGTTCGAGGATGGTCGGGTGACCTCGTTCAGCGCCGACCGAAACGAGGACCTTCTCGAGAGCATCCTTGACACAGACGACGGCTCTCGGTACCTGGGCGAACTCGGGATTGGGATGAATCGACAGATCGACCAGTTCAGCTACAACATGCTGTTCGACGAGAAAATGGGCGATACTGTCCACATGGCCGTTGGATCGGCATACGAGGAGTGTGTCGGCGATGAAAACCAGGCCAATCAGTCGGCTGAACACGTGGACATGATCGTCGACATGGGGACGGACTCGGTCATCGAAGCCGACGGTGACGTCATCCAGCGTGACGGGACGTTCGTCTTCGAGGACGGCTTCGCCTGAGCGGGTACCGAATGGAGCGCGGCCGCCGGCGAGACACCGATCGCTCGTATCCCAGGGGCTGTGTCGATGTCTGTCTCAAGAAAACCTCCCCAGATGTCGTGGCCGTACAACGAGAGTCGAGATAAGACAATAGCTCTCTACAGCGACTACTGACAATCCAAACCCTGATTACACGTCCGCGACAGCAGGATAGTCTGACGTAGTCGCTGACGGCGAGCTCAGACGCGGGCTTGCGGATCACCTGTGGGCACGGTCACTCTACGTCAGTGTCGAGATCGAACTGCTGGTGTTCACTGACCCGGTTCAGTACCACCGACGTGCTCGATTCTCTAATATCGGTATCCGTGATCAGTGATTTGATCTGGTCGTTCATACCGTCGGTATCTCTGAACTTGCCGACCGCGATGACATCGTAGTCCCCGGTCACTTCGTACACACTGATCATCTGTTTTTGCTGGCTGAGTGTCTCGGTGATTTCCGGTAACGCGTCACCTTCGACTTTGAGCTGGATAATGGCCGTCACATCGTAGCCGACCTCGTCGTAATCGACTACCGGCGAGTACCCACGGATAACGCCACTATCTTCGAGATCTCTGAGGTGGTTCGACACTGTCGTGACCGAAACGTCGAGGTCGTCGCCCAGACTTCTGAGACTCGCCCGCCCGTTACCTAACAGCTCATTCACCAGCTTCGCATCCAAGTTTTCGTACGTCATTACACTGGACCAGGCACCCTGCCCCCTAGAAGTTTACGAATAACCAGTTCTAGGGTCGACAACGTCGTTTGTGCCCCGACCGTTAATATCTTTATACCCGGTGTACTCAGTAAGCGTGTCTAGAGAATGACGGACGATAACTTACGAACTGACGGCGGATTATCAGCAGCAGAACAGGATGTACTTGACCAGATCGACGAACAGAACGTGGATTTCCTCCGACTCCAATTCACCGACATTCTGGGCGTGGTCAAAAACGTCACTATTCCCGCCAGACAGGCGGAGAAAGCCTTTGACGAGGGGATCTACTTTGACGGCTCCTCAATTGAGGGGTTCGTACGGATTCAGGAATCTGATATGCGGCTGATCCCAGACCCGGACACCTTCGCGGTGTTACCTTTCCGTGAAGACGCCGACGGCTCGCCTAGCGCCGCCCGGTTGATCTGTGATATTGTCGAAACCGACGGGCAGCCGTTCGTGGGTGGACCCCGCCAGGTGCTGAAGTCGGTCTTGGAGGAAGCCGAAGAAATGGGGTATTCTGTCTCGATCGGCCCCGAACCGGAGTTTTTCCTTTTCGAAAAGGACGACGACGGCGACGCGACGACGATCCCACACGACAATGGTGGGTACTTCGATCTCGCGCCGAAGGATCTCGCGTCTGATGTCCGCAGAGAGATTATTTTCGCACTCGAAGAGATGGGCTTCGAGATTGAAGCCAGTCACCACGAGGTTGCAGAAGGCCAACACGAGATCAACTTCAAATACGACGACGCTCTCAGCACGGCGGACAACATCGCGACGTTCCGATCGGTGATCCGCGCGGTTGCAGAACGTCACGATCTCCATGCGACGTTCATGCCCAAGCCTATTGCTGACATCAATGGGTCGGGGATGCACAGTCACATTTCGCTGTTTGATGAAGACGGAAACAATGCCTTCGCGAGTGATGCCGACGAATTCAATCTGAGTGAGACGGCCTACGAATTCATGGGTGGTGTACTCGACCACGCGACCGCCTTCGCCGCAGTCACGAATCCGACGGTCAATTCGTACAAGCGGCTCGTCCCCGGATACGAGGCCCCGATCTACGTTGCGTGGTCAGATACGAACCGTTCGGCGCTGGTCCGAGTCCCGGACGCTGCTGGTGTCTCCGCTCGGTTCGAGGTCCGGAATCCCGACCCGTCGTGCAACCCATACCTCGGGCTTGCAGCCATGATTGCGGCCGGACTCGACGGGATCAAGGGCGGGACTGACCCCGGCGATCCGGTTCGAGAAGATATCTACGAGTTCGACGAGGCGACGCGTCGAGAGTACGGTATCGATACGCTCCCAGAAAACCTCGGGAGTGCGGTCGATGCGCTTGAATCCGACGAGGTACTCCTCGACGCTCTCGGCCCTCACGTTGCGGATAAATTCCCCGAGGCGAAACGCCAGGAATTTGCCGATTACCTCACCCAAGTTTCCGCCTGGGAAGAGGATCGCTACCTCGAGAAGTTCTGAGAGGCTCACCTCTCAAACGCCGACCGCGCGATAATCGCCATACAGGGTGCCAGAGTCTTCGTCTCAGTCACCATTTCCAAATTTTGCGTCTGTCACTGACTGCGAAGATACCTCTCCGCTTGTGATGATGGAGTTGGGCTCTCCCGATTACCGAGAATCGAAGAGAAAGCCCCGTGCCTCAGCGCGGGGAGAAGATCACGCTGGACTGGAAGTGCGGCGTCTGGACTGTCAGAACGTCTCGAATTTTCCAGCGACACCGGTGTCAAGTATCGACGGCGCCCCGACCACCCACGCCGTGACGAGGCCAGCGGCGGCTACGACGGTGCCCCCCCCGCTGACCAGGTAGGTCACGCCGACGATACCGCCGCCGACAGCGAGCGTGGCTATCGCTGCGGCCGGAGCCAGAGCGGGTTCATCGCCATCACAGAGCCGCCATCCAATACTGCCACCGCCAGCCACGCTCAGTGTGATCAACGCTTCACCCACCTCTGTTTCGAATCCGTTGAACGCGGCTACCCCGACGGCAGCAATAGCAAGACCCATTCCAAGGGCTAGTCCCAGCGCCGGGTCAGGTGCTGTTCTGCGGTCTCCAGTCTGAAGCACGCCCCACAGCACGGTTGCCCCGACGACCACGCCGGCGACAACATCGACCACATAGTGAACCTGGATGATGACTCGAGAGAGTGAGACGATCCCGATCACGGCTACTGCCAGCCCCCACCGCAGCGAGCGAGCCGGCCGGTCCAGGATGTGAGCGATCCCGCCGTACAGGACAGTCGCCGCGACAGCATGTCCCGAAGGAAATCCGAATCCAGAGGCGGTCGTGACCGTCCTGAACCAGACGTCGACGATTCCGGGAAACACGGCTGGGGGTGGTGCCGGAACCGCGGCTGCGGGTGGTCGGGGAACCGCGACAAGCACTTTCGCAAGCAAGGTAGCGGCTAGCCCGCAGACTGCGAGACTGATCAACACGGCCCCAACGTGGCGCGGTCGGTCGACGATGCGATCGCCAGCGAGCAAGTAAATCACGCCCACGCTCCCGAACACGAACCAGGGATCCGCCAGGTGCGTCGCTACCCCGAACAGCGCGACGACGACCTCGGGAATCGCCTCGACGACTCCGGTCTCACCGATTCCTCGTGTCACTGTATCAGCTGACGCCAGGTGCCGATTCAGTCTTTTCGGTCACGGACGAAATCCAGCGCCTTCCCGGGCGCCGACAGGGCGTTCAGGCCAACCCCCACGAAGATGAACAGCGTGTACAGCCCCAGTGTCGATAAAAAGAGCACTCCCATGGCCGCGATTGCCCAGGGTCCATCCAGAAAGCGGAATGCCCCGAGTGTGAGGACGACCCCGTACAGCAAGACCACGTATGGGCCCCAGCCACGGGCGTGTCCCCGCCGGAGTCGACGTCGAACGTACCGTTTCAATTCCGCTTCGAGTTGCGGCCGAGCCACCGTGCGCTCGTCGAGGTCGGCCTCGACGGTGTCAAGATTCGCCCGGAGCCGATCAAGTTCTGCCTCCAGCGCCGCTACGTCCGGGGCGCCCCGGGGGTCGTCCTCGGAGCCGGCGGCCCTGTGGTCTGGCCCGTCGGGTGCAGTCGGTCCGGCGTCTGTCGACCCGCTCGTTGTCCCACCATCGGTGGCCGCGTCGTCGTTACCCGTCCCAGTCTGTCTCGGCCCGGCAGTTTCGCTGCCACCCTGCTCGGTCCCTGGGTTGGGCTCGATATCGTCGGCACGCTCGCCCATGATGTCGTGTCACTGTGGTGCCTGTTGTAGCTGCCGGTTGCCGTCCTATCTCCCATTTTCACCCACTCTCCAGGGGAGATATGCGGGTGTGCCGGCGGTCGAATCCACGCCGATTTCCACATGGGGTCCAACGCCAAATCGACCCGTGATATCCCGCTGTGCATACTCTGGCCAGCCTGCTTTGCTGTGGTTTTCTCTTCTCTCGTCACGGCTCGGCCTGTCTCCTCTCGTCTCAACCTGCAAGGGTGTCACTCTGGTGACGTGATAGCCCGAATCTCGGGGATTGTCGCGTCAGATTTGAACGCAGTCCCGCTGTAGTGGGCCCGACTCGCGGCGTGGCCGGCCTCTCTGAGCTGAGAGATGAACGTCTCCATCCCCGACGCCGGTCGCCCCCACTGTTCACAGAGGCGATGCTGGTCGTAGTGAGTCGGGGTGTCGAGCTCGGTAGAGACACGATCGAGAAGTCTTCGAGCCCGGGCGGCGGTACCCATTTCGTCGTCGATCGCCTCTCGAACCGTGGTGGTGAACGCGCTGTTAGCGACTGCGCCAAGCCACAGTGGGCCGGCGGTCAGCGTGCGGTTTCCCTCACAGCGAGGGCAGCCATCCGGAGGGGCGGCAATGAGCCCGTGGTCACTGTCGCGCCACAGACAATCTTCGCAGTGATACACGTGACCGAGCTCCTCGAGAACGCTGTCGGCTGCCTGTGCCCCACTGTTTAATTCGAGATAGGTGCGTGCGTAGTGGCGCGAAACGTGCGAGCAGATCGGGTCCGCAGCAAGGTCGTATCGTGCCGCGGTGCGTGTCAGAGCCGACAATAGCGTTCGCAGGCCCATCTCGGGGTGGTACTCCGTGTTCCGGGGGATAGCGCCGTACTTCCGGATACCGCTGTTAAGATGAGCGCCACAAAGCGGCGCCGTATCTGTCGCAGTAACACATACCAACTTCCGGGTGTTCGACACTGCTGCGTCGGCAAACGGGATTGGCGTCCCGTACGGGTCCAGATCCGTCACGCTCGGCGAGGATTCGTACAGGTGAGCGTTCACGTCTCGACAGATAGCCTCACCCCCGTTTTCGTTGTCTGCCAGGTTCTTTTCCGCGAGTGCGGTCGCCTCGGGGTCGACGTCTACACAGGTGACATCGTATCCCTCGGCTGCTGCTCGGACACCGCGGATCCCCGAGGCAGCCATCGCGTCGAGATATCTGCCCACCTCCGGCACGCGACGCTGGTATGCCCGCAGCACCGCGACGGTAATATCACGGTTCAACTCCTGTTCTGGATTGAAGAACACGTCCTCGTTCGTCCCGTCACTCGCGCCATCGCGCTCTCCGGGCACCGTGATCTCGACGCCCCCTTCTTCGATGCGCATACCTGGTCTCGGAGACCCCAGGGGAAAAACCGACTCGTCCCAGACTGTGAGAGGATGTGTATCGGTCTTCACCGTCCAATCGAGGGTGGCCCGTGGAGACACTATCCACTCAGCTGCTCTGCCGGTCTCGCCCACTCTCATCGAGTCTCTTTCGTGGAATCGGATTTGATCTGGTTCGATTCGACCTGCTCTGTTCTAAATCGAACCGGCTCCGGAAGGCCTGCTCTGTAGGCTTATGTCCGACTTGGGTCTCACCCGCGCCCGGCGATGAGTGGCCGGACCGACGCCGTTTTGCCAGCGCCTACGTTAGTGTCTATGGACGTGGTATCCGACTGGCGCGTGGCGTTGGACGACGCCGGCGAACTCACACCGGAAGCGACGGCCACAATCGTCGAGACACATGGCGATCGCGGTCAGCGGGCCATCGAGGCGGTCGGCGAGCGACGGGTCAAACAGTACCGTGACTTCACTGTCGTCGTCGGACACGCAGCCGAGTACATCGTCGAAGGCGGCGAGTGCACCTGTAAAGATGCTGCCTACAATCTCGACCCCGACGACCCCGCACAACGCTGTTGGCACGCTATCGCGGCTGACGTTGCCGAGCGGATCGACGCGGTCGACCACCACGACATGTGGTATTCGGAAGTGCGAGATTTCCTGTGAGTCTCTGTCTACTGCGGTGCCGATCCGACCCGGCTTGACGCGGGTTTCTCCGTGGGTTCTACTCTCCGATCTAGTATCTTGTGAGTCTCGATATCCACCGGCAGGAATGTCTTTGTGAGGTCGGTCTGACCGATGATTGATCATCAGTTTCGCAACGAGACTGACTCAAATCGCCCTGACACGAGTCTCGACTACCAGCCACGATGACTGGCAGTTGTGGTCACCACTAGCGCCGGCACACTCGTTGGCTCAACCATCGGTGTCGGTATCGGTATTCCTGCCGGTGTCTGTATCAACGTCTTCGGCGGCGTCGATTAGTCGCACGAAGTTGACGAATCCGTCTCCGTGATACATCTGGTCGCGGTCGTCTGCGGTCGAGCGAAGCAGACTCTCAACCCGGTCGACGGTCATTTCTGGGGCTTGTGATCGCACGAGAGCGATCGCGCCAGCGACCTGGGGAGCTGCCATCGATGTGCCCCCTTTGTACCCCCAACCCGTGTCGGGAGCCACCGTCGAGAGAACAAGGTCGTACTCTGCGGGCGCGGTCCCAGACGCGCCGAGATCCATATTACCGCCACAGGCACTCACGTCGATAGCCCCGTAGTTCGTGTAGAAGGCGGGGTCTGCTGCCGGTTTCTGGAGCCCCTCAAGCGCCTCTTCGGGCTCGATCTCGTCGGTCGGCGCGTCGTCCCAGAGGTACCCAATCGGCCCTGTCGCAGACACGGTCAGCGTCCCCGGTGCGTCCGCCGGGAGGACGAGTACGTTATCATCCGCCATGTCCAGCCCATCGTTGCCAGCAGACGTGACGGGAACCGTCCCGTGAGAGCGGGCGAACTGGAACGCCCGGGCGTACAGGTCGCGAACCCGTCGCAGGAACGCCCCGTAGCGATCCAGATACACGAATGGCGACGGGAACCCCAAACTCAGATTCACCGCGTCACAACCGTGTTTCGCGGCGTACACGACTGCCGCGAGCACGTCACCCGTCGCTGCGCCACCACTGGAGCCGAACACCCGAAGTGCGACGATTTCGGCGTCCGGAGCGACACCGACAACTCCCGTATCATCGTCGGGATTGGCCCCGTTACCCGCGGCCACGATTCCAGCGACGTGCGTCCCGTGATCGTGACGTGGAGATTGTGGCCGGAAAGTCTCCCCCATCGTCTGTAAAGTTGCGCGAAAGGGCGGTGTTTACACAGTTGGCCAGATCCGGGTGCTCGTCGAACACCCCACTGTCGACGACCGCAACCCGCGATCCCGTCCCCGTCACCTCGTCGTGAACCTCCTCACTCAGCGACCGCGCGTGATCACTCCACTGGCGATGTCGGCGTGTCGGCTCTGCGGGGTGGTCCGGAAGGTCGCTTTCGGCGTATTCCTCGGCTGGTCCGACATCAGCATCGTTGACATCCTCTGGGTGTTTCTCCTCTGTTCGTGTTGCCGCGGGCAGATTCCTCTCAAGTCCCTCGTGTTGGCGGACCGAAAGATCCGGCGTAACGGCGGTCGAACCTATCTGTCTGCGCAATTCGGGGCTCGCTCTGACAACGAGTAAATCAATTTCTGATAGATCGTGGACAATCTCAAGATCGTCCGGCAATCCAGCGCGGTCCGTTTGCTGCAGGTCGACGATCAACCGAGTGGCATCACCGTCGGATTCAGAAGCTGCCGCCCGAGTCGGTGCGAGTGCTGCGACGGGAAGACCACCAAGCAGCTTCGCGAAACTGCGTCTCGTCTGACGAGTCATATCCATAATATCGGCAAGCCGAATTAAATCGCTGCCCACCAGTCTCTCGTGTTGGGGCTGGCCAGGTGAGTCAGCGCTGATTTCGATTGTCGAGATTACGGGGGTACCGTGTAGCTCGGGGCTCGGTGACTTCTCTCACGGCTGACGTTACCTGACGACTCCGTGAGAGGGTCAGTCAGTCCGTCACGACAGCTCTGACGCGGGTTCGCTGATAGAATGTGATTTGGATCCAGATGCGATGTGTGCGAGTATCCGCACGTGTGGCCTCTTCTGGACGGAACACGGCTCCTATCGAACGAGCGTCAAGCGCTGTGACCTTCCCGGTGGTAGTCGGCTCGGACCATCTGCATCTACAGGCGGAGCAGGCCGAGTGCCTCGGGGCTTGACCCCGAGGCGGTTCACCAGGCTGAGCCGTCAGATGACTCTCAACTCATCACCACCGGAGCGTCATGACGTGGATATATCCTCTGTCACTGGGCGAGTTGCGGTGGTATCTAAAGAGATACCGAAACGTAAAGACGGGCGGCTAGTTACATTGACGTATGGCCGACTGTCCACTGGCAGATGACTGCCCGAGTTTCCAAGAGCGGATCGAGGGAATGGGCTGTCAGCATTACGGGGATCGGGGAGGTGCGGAGTGGTGCAACCACTACGATATGCCGATTTCGGACCTGAAACAGCAGCCGGTCAAACCAGGCGAAGAGATCGTTGTCGAGGTCGACGACATCCACGAGAGTGGCGCGGGAGTCGGCCGTACCGAGGACGGATTCATCGTGATGGTCGATGGGCTATTGCCCCCGGCGAGAGCTTGTGTCCGAATCGACCGGGTCAAGTCGAATCACGCGCTGGCAAAGAAGATCGTCGAAGAACTCCCGCTTGAGGGCGAAGACAGCGACGGTGAGGGTGATGATGCCAGCGACGATCCTGATGACGCGACCGAGACCGATGGGGACGCCGATCGTGACTCAACTCAAGGGCGCGACTCGCGCGAACGGCTCGGCAGTCGAGAAGACTTCTGGGGTAAGTAGGACCAGCTACTGGTCGGATACTCCAGAAGTGTGTGATCGACCGTTTCCCTCTTGAGGTGTCAGCCAGAGACTCGATATCTTTGACTGACAGTCGGGACGCGGTATTAAACAGGTATCCAGGGTGATTATCCCGGGGCATGACTCTGAGGCAGTTCACAGGCGGTACGAGGCGGATGCTACGGGGCTCGACCCCGCGGCAGTTTACAGGTTTTTCACACTCCACCGACTGTGGCATGTATGGACGACACGGACGTAAACGAGGGAGAGACACCTACCGAAGAGCAACTCTCCCCAGAAGATGTCCTGGCGAGGACGGGCTTCGAGGCTGGTCGGAGTGTGCTCACCCGCCGGCAGGCCGAAGTCCTCGCGATGCGCGAGCGCGGTCTCCGTCAATCAGACATTGCTGAGTATCTCGGCACGTCACGAGCCAACGTTTCGAGTGTGGAGGCCAGCGCTCGCGAGAATATTGATAAAGCCCGCGAGACCGTGGCCTTCGCCGAGACGCTGGCAGCCCCTGTCCGGATCGAAATCGCGGCCGCCACCGACCTCTATGATGTCCCCAAACAGGTGTTCGACGCCTGTGACGACGTCGGTGTGAAGGTGAACCGCACTGCCCCGGAGCTGATGAAAGTGGTTAGCGATGCGGCCGGTGACGCGGTTCATGGCCGGCAGATTCGCCAGCGACTATTCGTCAGCGTGAGTTCCGAAGGCACCGTCCGGGTTCGCGTGAATTGATCTTCGATCCGGGTGGCTGTGACACTCAGTCGTGTCGGCCCCTGGCGTGTGCCACCACTGGTTTGCCGAGTCAAGCGGGCTCTCGCCAGTCAGACACGACTTGTTGGCACGTGCACTTGCCGGGTGTATGACTAACCCCGTGGGGAGATCAGTTCGCGTCAGACCCCCACCCGGCCACCCAGACCCCCCGTGAGAAGGAACCGCATCCTTTTATCGGTGTCACCTGTAGCGGTGGACGAATGGAGTTAGAGTCGATCCCCGGCGTCGGGGAGAAGACCGCAGACTCCCTGCGGACCCTCGAAGACCCCGAGACGGCGTTGGCGGCCGGTGACGTGGCAGAATTGGCCCGGGCACCGGGTGTCACGGAGGGCCGAGCGGCCCGGATTGCCAGAGGGGCTATCCGGAAGCGCCACGACGATACTGATCGCGTGCTGGCGACAGATCGTGCGCGCGAAGTGTACGATGAGGTGCTCGACCTGCTTCAAGACCGGGCGGTTACCGATTACGCCGCCAGCCGGCTGAAAACGCTGTACCCGAGTGCGAACCGCTCGCGAATCGAGGAAGTGAGAGAGTTCGCGCGAGCGGCTGCCGACCGGAACCCAGACGAGGCGACGCTGTCGGCGCTGGCTGATGTCGAACCGCTGGTCGACCCGGCGCCTGGGCGGATACGCGACCGCTGTCTGGCCGTTTCTGATGCCGAGCAGCTCGCCCTGGCACAAAACGAAGTGCCGGAACTGTCTGCAGAAGTCGTCGATGATGCCCGCGAACTACAGGAGCTTGCGCGCTCGTATCCGACGGTGATCGTGCTCGACGAGTCGTTTGCGGGATTGGACATCACTGGCGACGTGCGCGTCCTCCCGGATGGGCTCGAGCGGCCGGCCGAAGTCGTGCCTGAACGGCTGTTGGCGTTTTTCGCCACGAATCGGTCGCGGCTGGAGGCGGCCGCTGCGGTCCACGAGACGGCTGATATAGAGCCGGCCTGTGACCTGAGCGCGCTTCGAGCTGCCCTGTCTGACCTCACTGACGACGGCTCTGTCGTCGGCGACGAGGAACTCGAGCGGCTCTCGATCGCCGTCGACGATTTGGATGCAGCCGTGGGGACGGCAGAATCGATCGCGAACGATCATCTCCGAGAGGCGATCCGCGAGCAGAATGTCACTATCGAGGGGCAAGACTTCCTCTCACTCGTCGAACAAGGAGCGCGGGTGGACTCGTTGTTGTCGCGCGAGCTTGCAGACGAGTTCGACGCCGCCATTCAGCAGGCCCGCAAGGAGTTGACCTCTGGTCTCCAACTGCGGACCGGCGAACAGGGCCTCGCCGAGCGGGTATTCAGTGACGACCCCACATTTCCCGTTGAACGCAACGAAAAGGCGGTCTCTCGACTCCGGACCGAACTGACCGCGAGCCGAGATCAGCGAGCCTCTCAGCTAAAAGCCGATCTCGCGGCCGAGTTAGCCGACCTGCGCGAACCGGCCGAACGACTGGTACAGGAGGCGCTCGAACTGGACGTGGAACTGGCTGTCGCGAGGTTCACACAGGACTTTGGCTGTACGATGCCCACCCTGACGGCTTCCGGCATAGATATCGCCGGTGGTCGGTCCCCAATATTAGATGTTGGATACGAGGCTGTTGAGCCGGTTGACTACCAGGTCGAAGGTGTCACTCTGCTGTCGGGGGTCAACTCTGGGGGCAAAACGTCGACGATCGATCTGGTGGCCGTCCTCGCTGTCCTCGCTCAGATGGGGCTTCCCGTTCCCGCCACAGAGGCACGATTAGAGGTGTTTTCAGAAATCCACTACTACGCCAAATCACAAGGGACACTTGATGCCGGGGCGTTCGAGTCGACGCTCCGGGAGTTTGGCGAGTTGGTGTCGGGCGCCGCGAACCGGCTGGTCCTTGTTGACGAGTTGGAGTCCATCACCGAACCCGGTGCCAGTGCGAAAATAATCGCGGGAATTCTAGAGGAACTGGCCAGTCAAGACGCCACCGCCGTGTTCGTGTCTCACCTCGCTCGCCAGATCAGAGAGGCAGCCGCCACCGACGTCGCGGTCGACGGCATCGAAGCCGAGGGTCTCGTCGAGGGGAAACTCCGCGTGAATCGCTCTCCAAGAAAAAACCACCTCGCGCGGTCGACACCCGAATTGATCGTAGAGAAACTCGCGACAGATGGGACCGGCGATGCTGACTTCTATAATTCGCTCCTCGAGAAATTCTAATTGACCGATACTGCGAGTCCCCCGACTCAGACCACGTGTGACATTTGGGCCAGCAACTGATAGGCCTCGCATTTCGCTGTCGTCCCGACCGTGGCCACTACGAGGGTGTCTGCACTTCGGTTTTCTTGTGTGTTATCATCTCGCCAGTCATACCGACAGCGATGCTTGTCCGGCTACAGATGTATCCTCGAAGTCGAGTTCGTGGCTCACCGGTACCGTACTCTGTAGCCGCTCGGCAATCTCGATGTCAAAACAGGAGAGGAGGGGTTAGCGGTGTATTGTCTCGAGTCATCACCGATCTAGCCGGAACGGAATTGCTAACCGCCTGCCGGCCACACAACCAGCCGATGACTCTGTTCGCAGTGATCCCTGGCATCGTCCTCCTCGCGTTTCTCGGGGTGACTGTCGGGCCACTGCTGGTCGCCGACCGACGATACGATCTTAGGGACCCCGATACAGACGAACGCAATCGTGTCGAGTCACATCAAGACCGGGCTGGACTCGATGTCGACCGAGTGGCGCTCATCAAGTCAAAGCGCCGGGCGATTGAACTCGCGGTACATGGGCCACCGGGGCGGCGCGTAATGTTCGTGTCTGAGACGGTACTCGAGGATCTCGACGACGACACCATCACCGCGCTGTTCGCGGCCGAGGCCGGCCGCGTCGAGACGTACTATACGGAATTTCGCGGCATCGCGGTCGGGGTCGTGTTGGGGATTCTGAGCGCGACCGTCCTCACGCTGGTCCCATTTGGCCCCGGATTCGTCGCGCTGGCGCTGATCGGCTTCGTCTCATTTTGGGTCGGTCGCCGCGTCCAGTACGCTGCCGACGACCGTGCGGCCGAGCGAGTAGGCCCCAATCCACTTGCAGAGGCGTTTCAGCGCGCCGCTGAGTTGCGCGGCGTCGAACCGCGAACCGGCAGTTGGCAGACGCTTTTCGAGGTCCAACCGCCGCTTGGCGATCGAATCAATCGGCTTCGCGACCGCGCTGACTGATAGCCAGCGAAACTAGCTTGTCTCAGGAGCGGTGGGAGTCAATCGCCCAGGCCGGTTCTGATCCGATGACGCGAATCTGATTGTCGTGGTCAGCGCTAGGTCGCTTCTGGAGTAGATTGATCTGGACTTGACACTATCAAGAGACGACTCAGCCTCGCCAGCCTGGGCTGCTCACTGATACGGCACACGCCGGAAAGACTGGATCTGTCCTGATCCTGTCTGCCCGGCCAGCACACCACGACCTGTACCGGCTGGACCAACACGACAGTGACTCGATTTGCCAAGACCTGTGATCACTTCCTCCGGCTAACGCTTGGGCACCCCTGCTCGTTGCGGTCATGGAAGCGATTGTGTAGCGGTTTCTTATCAGAGTGACACACTGAGAAACGCTGCCCCCAGCAGCGTTATGCCGCCGATTGCGAACGTGACAGCCACACCGAGAAGTGCCGTGGTGATCGCCCCGGGTGGTGCCGTCACAGCTGCCGTCGCAGGGGCGACAACGGCAGCAGTGAGCGTGAGAGCGCTCGCCAGGACAAGGTCCATTGGATCTGCCGCGGTCAATCGCTCACTCATCGCCGCCGGCAGAAGTGCGGCGATGCGGCGCTGGTCCGTCTCACGTGTTCGCTCGCTGGTGTCCGGCTGAGTTGGGAGTTCGTCGTGGTCGAGACCCCGGTCTTGACCGGTGACGAGTCGCCAGCGACCGCGGTGGTTGCGAGCCTGAGCGAATTCGCCGGCGACGTACTCTGCTGACCCGGGTGTGTACCCGAGCTCCCGAATCAGCGCGATAAAATCGCTATCGTCATACTTTCCAGGGGTGGGCCACCGATAACAGTCCTCTTGGTGTTCTCCCGTCGGGAGTGCGTATCGAACCCTGACGACATCGTCGTCGCGTTCCCATTCAAGCACCTGCACGGTGATTGTTCCGTCGCCGTTGTCATACTGATCCATCAGGCTGAGCTCCACGGTCGGAGCAAGCCCCTCTGGGTTGCGCGCCGGAAACTCGAGCGGGATCGCCGCACCCACCGCAGGCTCACCGCTCGGAGTCGCTTGATTACCGGTGTCGAGAGTATCGTCCACGTCAGACTCAGTCTTTTCGGCGGTGGTTGCACTCGTGCCCTCCGACTCCCGACTCATACCAATGCGTTGTCGTTCGGCGCGTATATATGAGCCGTTGATGAGACGCAGTCCGGAGCATATAGTATCCGCGGGCTGGACGCATATGTATGGGAACGCTGTGTGTCGCCGATGGTGAGATACTTCGCCCCGATGGCGATATCGAGCGGGCGGACGTACTTGTCGACCAGGAAGCGGGAGAGATCGTCGATATCGGTGCAGACCTCAGTGGCGACGATCGCTTGAACGCCGACGGTGGGCTGGTCATTCCCGGCTTGGTCAACGCTCACACTCACGTCTCGATGTCGCTGTTACGAGGGTACGCCGACGACAAAACCTCGACGCCTGGCTGAGGGAAGATATCTGGCCAGTAGAAGCCGAACTCACACCCGAGGATATCAAAGCTGGCGCGGAACTGGGGATTCTCGAGATGATTCGCGCCGGAACCACCGCCTTTGCAGATATGTACTTCTCCATGGACGAGGTCGCCTCGGTCGTCGACCGGGCCGGAGTCCGCGCTCGACTTGGTCACGGTGTTATCTCTGTGGGCAAAAGCGACACAGCGGCTCAAGCAGATTTCGAAACGGGGATCGAAACGGCAACCACACTTCAGGGGGCAGCAGACGGGCGGGTCCAGACCATGCTCGCTCCACACTCGTTGACAACGGTTGATGACGCGATGCTCGCGAAAACGGCCGATAAGGCCGCCACACTCGACGTGCCCGTTCACGCTCACGTCAGCGAGACCGAAGACGAGGTGGCCCCAATCACGGACGCAGAGGGCGACAGACCAGCTGAGTACGCCGCCGATCTTGGCTTGCTGGGACCACGCACTTTCGTCGCACACGGAGTCCACCTCGATGAAGCAGAGATCCAATTGCTCGCCGACCGAGACACGGCGGTGATCCACTGTCCAGCCTCGAATATGAAACTCGCCAGCGGTATCGCTCCTGTCCACCGCCTCATCGAGGCCGGCGTGACGGTCGGTCTCGGGACCGACGGTGCCGGCTCGAACAACGATCTTGATATGTTCGATGAGATGCGAGACGCCGCGATGATCGGGAAACTGGGGGCTGACGACGCATCAGCGCTCCCGGCTCCAGCCGTCCTGAATATGGCGACGCAAGGTGGCGCCGACGCGATTGGACTCCCTGGGGGTCAACTCGAAACAGGAGGGACCGCAGATATAGCCGTGGTCGACTTCGAGACACCGCACCTCACCCCGGTCCATGACCCTGTGAGTCACCTGGTGTATGCGACCAAAGGATCCGACGTCCGACACACTGTCTGTGATGGAACTGTGTTGATGCGCGACCGCGAAGTGATGACACTCGACGAACCAACAATCCTTGACCGCGCCAGGACCCACGCACACGAGCTGACCCGACGGGCCGAGTCGGCTGACGAGTGAAGCCTTCCTCAGTAGTAGCTAGTCCGTTTCACTTCTCGGGAGACGAGTGCCGGCTACCAGATCGGCGCGTGAACTCATTTTCAGTGATCGACTGTGGATGTCTCTCAATCCGAAACACGCGCCCCGTGCGTTGTCACTCAAAAAATCAATAACAAAAGTTACATATTCAAACCCGAGCGAAATTAAATTGGCGTTAGTCGCGCCTACCGGGCAATGGAGGCACTTCATTCGGACGCGATCCACGCGTCCGAGGTAATTGTTGCAGTAGTGTTGTCAGCAGTCTGGTAGTCTCAGAATCTTGAGCCAGAGATAGTGATTATTGGTCGAATTATATACTGAGCTACCCCGCTAACTGCGGCCTGACAGAGCGTTTCCAACACCGGGGCCGACTCCATTCACAACCGGGGAGTGGCTCTGTCAGAAGTAGGAAGTCGACACGAGAGAAAAACGGCCAATGTACATCGCGATGACTGATTCACCACCCGATTCGTTCTCCAGCAGTCAGTATTCTGAAACTCAGTCATACCGTCGCGCACACTACCGGATTGATCTCCTCCCGCGCCTGAAGACGCGGGAATCCCACCACGGGATTTCAGGCCGAGCGTGGCCCTCCGGTTTCAAGACGCATCCGTTCCACGCGTCTCCTGCTGGGTAGCATCGGCGTGGCTGTCTTGTGGGGCGGTCAAACGGCCCCCTTCTCAGCCGAGTTATTGCCATTTGTGTCTTCTCTTGAATGGCTCTCTCCGCTGCGGTAGCGATCTGCGATGTTCACCGCTCCGTTCACGTCCGCTTAGGACTCGCCCGCCCAGCAGGCGTCAGTCGGACACTTGAACATTGCCTATTGTGGGCGGTATCCTACCTCACCACACGCATGGCACTCCTTCGAGGTGTTTCGTGGGTTCACCGTTTCGACGGGGATATCCTTCTCAACGGCTTTGTAGCGGATCTGCGCGTGGAGTGTGGCGAACCCCTATCCGTGGAGACGGCGGTTCATGTACTCGCCGTAGTCCATCGACTCCCGGATGTCCGTCAGATTTTCCAGAACCAGCACGGGATTCTCGACGGACTCGGCGTAGTTCACAACTCCGCGGGTGACGCGGTGGAACACGTCGTCTCTCTGGGTCCACAGGTCGTCACCGAAGGATTCTGCGATACGCTCGCTACCGCGCGTCTGGAGTCGCCGTGTGGCGGTGAAGTAGCTCTTGCGGAGCCGACGGACGGGTTTGCCCTCGTAACTCTATCACGGGCTAGCT
>KI543229.1:60127-62473 GCA_000496235.1 uncultured archaeon A07HR60 | reverse complement strand
TGGGCGCTTCAACACATGCCGATTTGGAGTCACTCCGCGAGAGTTCCTCACGGAGCAGCCTCTCGAGGGTGAAACAGTGGGGATGGCAATGCACGTCGAGGCGAAAACGGCGAATTTGGTCGAACTATTGGCCGACGGAGGCGCGGAAGTGGCGATCACTGGCTGTAATCCGCTCTCGACTCACGACGATGTCTCGGCGGCGCTGGACGCTCACGAGAACATTGACTCGTATGCCGTCCGCGGCGTCAACGACGACAGCTACTACGACGCCATGCACGCCGTGGCGAGTCACGAACCCACCATCACGGTCGACGACGGGATGGATATGGTGAAACTCATTCACGAGACGTATCCCGATCTGATTGATACGATCGTCGGCGGTGCCGAGGAGACGACAACTGGTGTCCACCGGCTGCGAGCGATGGAAGCAGACGGGGAACTACAGTACCCGGTGTTCGCGGTCAACGACACACCGATGAAGCGATTGTTCGACAACGTCCACGGCACCGGCGAGTCCTCGCTCGCGACAATCGCGATGACGACCAATCTCTCGTACGCAGGCAAGACCGTCGTTGTCGGAGGATACGGGTACTGTGGTAAAGGCGTGGCCAAGAAAGCCGAAGGGCAGAATGCGGACGTGATCGTGACAGAAGTCGAGCCTCGTCGGGCGCTCGAAGCCCACATGGAAGGTTACGATGTCAGACCGATGTCGGAAGCGGCCGCCGAAGGCGATGTCTTCATCACCACGACCGGAAACCGCGATATCATCACTCGCGAACACTTCGAACGTATGCAGGACGGCGTCCTACTGGCCAACGCAGGTCACTTCGATGTTGAGATCAATCTCGACCATCTTACGGATCTGTCTGTCGACACGTATGAAGCTCGCGACGGAGTCACGGCGTATGAACTCGCCGACGGCCGCCGGCTGAACGTCATCGCCGAGGGGCGACTCGTCAATCTGGCAGCGCCACTCGCGCTGGGCCACCCCGTGGAGGTCATGGACCAGAGCTTCGGGATACAGGCGGTCTGTGTTCGAGAACTCGTGGAGAACGGTGACGAGTACGAGAACGGTGTTCACGACGTGCCAGACCGACTCGACCGCGAGATTGCCGAGATTAAACTCGATGCCGAGGAAGTCGAACACGACTCTCTCACTGACGAACAACAGGAGTATCTTGACTCCTGGCAACACGGTACCTGAATAGCGCTTCATACTCCGCCCGTGACGGGGGCCGGCAAGGACTGATCTTCCGTCGACACCCTGTCACAAACGGAACGAACACGTCGCTGCGTTGTCTGTGGCCCGCGAGTCCCGTAATTGAGTATCGATCACCAAGCCACTGCACGCGCCAGTTTTGACCGGTCCCGACCACGAGGTACTTCACCCAGAACCGATAACCCAGGGGTGATGACCAATCACACCCGGGTGAGACGGCGTGTCTGGTAGCCGGAAAGGAGACCGGCGTGAGCGGGAGCTGGTGAATGCACTCGATGAAGCAGGGTTCGCGGTGATGCGAGCGCCGGCCAGCGGGAGCGCGACAGACCGCGAACTCCCGGACGTGCTGGCGGGTGACGGAGAGACATTTTACGCGATCGAGGCAAAATCCCGTGCCGCTGACCGGATCTATCTCGACGGCGAAGAGGTTGAAGCGCTGGTGTTTTTCGCCCAGAACTTCGGGGCTAAACCGCGTGTCGGCGCCCGCTTCGACCGAGAAGACTGGTTCTTTTTTCACCCGGCCGAGCTGTACCAGACAGACGGCGGCAACTACAGAGTCACCCGCGAGACTGCGCTGGCGGATGGCACTGATTTCTCCGAGTTCGTCGGTGAGACCGAGAAAGTCACGCTCGACGAAATCGACCACTCCGGGCTTGATGATGAAACTCGAGAGATACTCGTAGCCGTCCGAGAGGGGACCCTCTCTGTCGACGACGCGGGAGAGATGCTTTGAACAGTTACACCACGAATACAGACGATTCGGCCGACAGACGACTGGCTGAGCGATGGCACTCTCACTCGTCAGACTTGATGTCGGCGATGATAAGCTAGCGTGTCTTGCCCTGCGTTCAAAACACGCAGTGAGCCAGCCACGCAGACGTGACCGATTCCGGCCGGCAGTCAACGGTCAGACGACTCCTCTGGCTGGAACGTCTTGAACTGAACTGGGGTTCTCAATTGCTGACTAATTTGGCAATATTTAGAATGATCGAGTATTGTGAAACACGACTGTGAGACGATCGTGTTTGAATCGCTCGGACAGATGGAGTCGCCTGACGTAGACGGGACGCTCGCTCACTCAATTTCGACGTGGGCGAGAGTGATCTGTTGGACCTAGTCGAATACAA
>KI543229.1:50984-60107 GCA_000496235.1 uncultured archaeon A07HR60 | reverse complement strand
GCGAAACCCGTCGCCTATACGGAGACGGGAAATCACGCCAGTTTTCCATCGCCTGCTGTCGAAGGAGGTGCCCGTTCAACTGGCGTTCAGTCCGCAGCCACACAGGACTCGGCAAGAGGCTGTCAGACCCAGCTCACTCAGTACTGTGCCACTGCAAAACGTGGTGGGTTAGTCACGGGTGGACTGTCATAAAATCAGAGTAGCAACACGGGCAGGCAGTTGCCCAGCGAGAGTGTCATGACCCATGTCCTTGCCAATGGTACTGAATGATACAGTACACTCCCAAATGTTACCGATAATCTGAACGGTTTCGAAGTTCTTTTGCCTAAGCCCGGAGGATTCGGCGGTATGGAGGTAGACGCAGAGTTCCGCCGGCAGATTGTCACGGTGATGGCTGCGGCAATCGGGTTCGTAGCTGCAATCGTGGTCGTCGGTCTGTCCTTCGACAGTGGGGTCGCCGGATCCGGCCTTCCGCCAGCCGGCGGGCTCGCTGTCGTCGGATTGATCGTGGCATTCATTCTCACGATGGCAGGAATCGGGTTCTATCTGGACCAGACGGACACCGAGTGATTAGACTCGCTCTCGCCAGTCAGTGAACTGCTTGTCTGTCTCATCTAACTGCCGCTGGTAGTATGCCAGCGGCTCGCCGGCTTCCTTCCAGTGGTTATCCTCGTTATGACAGATCTCATAGATAGCGAGCGTCTCGCAACTTGGCGGCGGATACTGCGTTCCCGTCTTCGAGCGGAGATACTCCGTTTGATAGCGGATCCCCTCTGGGTCCAGCGATGTCTCCGCACAGAAAGCGATTATTTCGTCGGCATCCATTCCGATCCCCGTGAGAAACGCCATCAAGGTGAACCCTTCAGACGGATCGAGGTGTGTTCCCCGCTCGGCCTTCTGAATGAGATTTTCCATACACGGCGGGAATAACTCGGGCACCACCCGGTCGATTTCACCGACCATCGACGGTCCCTTGAGCAGTTGATGGAGGCCGTCTATCTGCGCTTCGAGTTCCGCTGCGATCCCCTCGTCGGCCGGTAAATCGAAGGGAAGACCGTCCAGGATGCGGTCTCGGATCGCTGCCTCCACCAGATCGAACAGTTCCTCGCGGCTCACGGCGACTTCACCGCCCGCCACGTCTCGCCCAACGAGGCGCCACTCCGAGCCCCACTCTGGCGACGAGAGGGCTAGATACTGCCCTACGGTGATTCGAAACCCTGAATCGGCCGTCCGCCGGCGCTCAATTCGCCCGGACGACTCGGAGATTGCCCTCGATCCGGCTCCCGTCCCTGAACCCGTGTCCAGGGGGCCAGCCGCATCGTCGACCGGTGTCGGCCCGGCATTGGTCTGGCCCTGTTCACGTACCGCCTGGCCAACATCAAATTCGCGGAGTATCTCGAGAAGACTGACTCGCTCACGCTCGACTGACTGAAGCCCCGTTTCTGCTTCCACGTCTGCTCGAAGCCGCTTGATCGCGGTTCTCGCTTCCGCGGCGGCGTATTTTTCGACCGCGGCCGACGAATCCAGCATCGATACCAAGATCCGCGCTATCGGATATGACAACAACTCCGTCTGGATGTCACTCTCGGTGTCCGCCTCAGTCGCGACAGTTCCCTCTAGTAGCGCTCGTTCGACGCGTTCACGACCCCGCTCGACCGCTGGCGCATCTGACGCCACGAGCGTCGGCAGAGAGACGTCTGCTGTGGCGACCGCTTCCCGGGCCGCTTCGAAGAACGGGTACCGGGCGTGCACCGGTTGCATGGACTCACAATTCTTGGCCGGCGTGAATAAACGCGACGGTCGGCCTCACTGGGGGCACCCGTTTGGATCCTCGAGACTCCGTTTTGAGTAACTCGCCCCCGAATTGGCCCCCAGATATGGCCGGTCTTGTCCTGTCGTGTCTGGTCCGGGTTAGTGTTATATCGTCCAATCTAGTTGTGGTGTGGCAATCTGCCCGATTTTCAGTCGACGTGTTGAGGCTCGAGAGCCTCGGAGTCAGCTTTGTCCGCCGGTGTCGCCCCGTCAGCGAGCACAGTTTCACCGGCCCGGACGCGGTCTCCTACTGATACCTGGAGGTCTTCTCGACTCACGTCTGGAGGCAGCACCACGTCAGCCCGTGACCCGAACGAGACATGGCCGATCCGGTCGCCCGCTTCCACCGTATCGCCGGCACCCACATACGGGTAGATACGCCGAGCGAACCATCCCGCGATCATCACTGTGGTGTAGCGACCGTGGTTGATCCGTAGTCGCTCGTTGCGGTCGGAGTCTTTCGAGAAGGCAGGCCGGTTGGCCCCAGGCCGGTGGTCAAGAGATTCCACAGTTCCAGACGCCGGCGCGCGGTTGACGTGGACATCGGTGACGTTCATGAACACGCCAATGCGGAGCCGTGCAGGGCCGTCGCTGTCTGAGGCACCTGCTCGGCGTCCGTCTCCGGCTTCGTTTCCGGTCGTACTCTTGTCTTCGTTTTCCTCCTCTCGAATGACGCTGATTTTGCCATCAGCAGGCGCGAGAAAGCCAGCTCCTGGCTCTGGCGGCACCCGATCTGGGTCGCGGTGGAACCACAACACGCACACCGCCAGCCCCACCAGTCCGATCGCCAGCGGTGGGCTCACCAGCAGTGTAGGCACGGCAATCACAGCGGGGATCGCTGAAAGTTTCCCTGCGCCTGGTGCTATCGCGGGCGTCACTTCTGCGACACTCGCCAGTAGTGATTCACCCGTCATCACGCGCTCGCGGGTGTTCGGTCCGTGATTTCAGTTCGACCCTGTGCCCAGGCAGCCAGCAAGTGCGTGAGATGGAGACGATCGTCGCTTCCCTCGGTAAGATCCAAATCGACCTGTCCTGCTAGCGTGTGCAGTCTGGCGACCTCCCGCGGGTCGCTCGGCCCGGTCCGTGCCGCTTCGAGCAACTCCCGGAGCAGCGATTGGCCGTCGTAGCCCTCATCAGAGAGAAGATCGTCGAGAACGCTCCGTGCGTCGGATAATTCCCCGCTGTCGGCGGCCGCCAGCGCCTGTTGAAGCTGCTCGCCGTGACCCACCTCACCAAGCGTTTCGTAAGCTGCACTCATCGTCACTTCGTCCTCCTGGACCGCGGTCGTCTGTGCTGACAGTACCGCCCGTCTGAGGTCGCCACTCGCCGCACTGGCGACGAATTCCAGCCCGTCGTCGCTGTACTCGACGCCCTCGGCCTCGCAGATCCCCGCGATCACGTCGATCGTTTCGTCCGTCGTGGGTGCCCGCACGGGGACCGGGAAACACCGCGATCTGATCGGCGGAATCAGCTTCGTTGGCTGTCGGGTCGTGATGACGAACTGTGTGGTCCGGTGGTGCTGTTCCATCACTCTGCGGAGCGCCTGCTGGAAGTCCTCTCGAATCGCTTCTGCGTTGTCGAGAACGATCGTCTTGAACGAGCCCGACACCGGGGCGTACGCCGCGGACTCTTTGAGCACCCGGTTGATCATGTCGCGTTTCGCCATCCGTGACCGGCCCGTGAGAAACGACTGAAACCGCGGGTCTGTCCTGATCTCCTTTTTCGACCGGTCGAAAAAGTCTGCGACGTTGATCTCGATCAAGTCGTTATCGGGGTCCTCGTGGGTCTGTCGTGCAAGCGCCCGTACGGCGGCTGTCTTGCCGACACCAGGCGGCCCCTGAACCACGAGATTCATCGGCTCGTCGACTGCCCGCTGGAGTTTGTCCTGAGCCTCTGTCTGTGGGAGTTCTTCGAGCGTCGGCGCGTGCCGCTCCGTCCACAGAGACTGTTTCATTGATATAACATACAGTCTCGGCGGGCAAGAATCGGTCGGTGTAGAACTCCCTCATTGCGTGAACTATCTCTTGATGAGGTAATTTGAGCAACAGACTTTCCTGACCAAATCGAGTGTCCTCGCCGTCTGTACACACCAACGCAGAGTTGACGGGAGCCAAGCGACCGCGAGCGATGGCCACGCGGGAACCCATCTGCGTGGTCGCGGATTGTTTTCGACAGTGGTATGCAAATCGCGCCGGAAGTGAAACTATGTCTTTGCGCGTGACGTTTCTTGGGACCGGCGGCGCTGTCCCGACGACCGAACGGGCCCCAAGTGCAGTGCTGGTCAACCGTGAGGGAGATCGGTTGCTCTTCGACTGTGGCGAGGGGACCCAGCGGCAGATGATGCGATTTTCTACCGGATTCACCGTGTCTCACCTATTCGTCAGCCACCTCCACGGCGACCACGTACTCGGGATTCCTGGATTGATCCAGACGTGGGACTTCAATGACCGTGACGAAGCGCTCGCTATCCACACTCCCCCGGGCACTCGCAAACAAATCGAATCGCTCGTGTACGCGGCGGGCCACGAGCCGAGTTACCCCGTTCGGATCAACGAGGTCAGCCCCGGAAATGTGGCCCTGAGTGGCGACAGCTACGAAATTCGCGCCTTCCAGACAGCCCATCGAACCGTCTCACAGGGATACGTTCTCACTGAAGACGAGCGCCCAGGCAAATTCGACCGACCCAAAGCCGAAGACGAGTTGGGAATTCCGCCGGGACCGAAGTACGGCCGGCTCCACGCAGGTGAGTCGATTGAACTCGACACTGGAGAGGTGATTCACCCACGACAGGTCGTGGGCGAGCCGCGTCCTGGACGGAAGCTGGTGTACACGGGCGACACACGGCCTCAAGACCGGACAGTAGACGCTGCATCTGACGCTGACTTGCTTATTCACGATGCCACCTTCGCTGAAGGGATGACTGAGAGAGCCCAGCGGACAGCCCACTCGACGGCGACACAGGCCGCAGCAATCGCCGACCGTGCAGGAGTGCGGCGGCTCGCACTCACCCACGTCTCCTCGCGATACGCCGGGGACGCCTCTACTCTTCTCACTGAAGCCCGTCAAGAATTCTCTGGAGACTGTGTCTTGCCCGACGATGGGACCGACCTCACAATCCAGTACCGCGATACCGAGTGACCGCTGACCGGGCGCGAACACTTATTCGATACCATCTGCCTCCGGCGGTTGGCAGTGCAAATACCGCTCATCCACGAACCCGCGGTAATCAAGCGTGAACCGCCAGTCTTGCACATTTGGTTTTGCCTGCATCACAGTCGAATCGATATCAACTCCACTGTCGAAGCCTCCGTGAGGCAGCGTGGGTCGGCTGGGCTGTGAGTGTGACCCGCCGCCCACATGATGACCCCGTTACTTCGAGTCCACCGCAATCGGGACGGCACCGCACCGGTCGGCACGGAATTCGCCGATGATAGTAGGACAGACCCGGGACGAGCTGAATGGGATCTGATAGACTGCGGATATCCCGGCGTCGCAAGGCGCGAGAAGAGATGAGAAGAGATGAGATGAGATGAGAAGAGATGAGATGAGATGAGATGAGATGAGATGAGATTGAACGATGCGACGTGGTTCGACTGGAACGAATTTCCGCTCGATGGAACCCACTCTTCGTGACGTCACGGGGGATGACCCGATTCGGTCGGCGTATACTATTTAGGCTCACCATACATTATGAGAAATGTGACCGCCCGGACGCACGCACTGGACGCGCCGGTTTTTGGTGTTGACGTGCAAAGCGGCGACGTTCGCGGTGATTCGCCCTCGTATGCGCTCGTCATTTTGGAGCCGGTAGATGAAAACGACGATGACCCAGACGCTGCGGCAGCAGCAGCCGGTGCCGACGGGCCAATCGCGCGTATTCACAAAGACGTGGTTTCGTTCCGTAAGCTCTCCCGGCTGATCGACGACCGCGACCCGGCGATCATCGCAACAGACAACGTGTACGAACTCGCCACTGACAAAGACGATCTCGTCGGATTGCTTCGGTCATTACCCGACGTGACACGGCTGGTGCAGGTGACTGGTGCCGAACGGCCCGAACCGCTGTCACGGGTTGCCTCTCGCCACGGGATTCCGTATAGCAAAGACCCAATGAATGAGGCGGAAGCGTCCGCCAGGCTTGCAGCCGCAAGCGTTGGACAGGTGGTTACTGCCTTCGACGATACCACTCGCGTGAAAGTAGCGCGAGGGCGCTCGACAGGCAGCGGCGGGTGGAGCCAGGATCGCTACACACGCCGGATTCACGGGAATGTAAAAAAGCGAAGCCGCGACGTGGAATCTGAACTCCGGAGTGCGAATCTGGAATACGACCGTGATGTCACCGAAAAATACGGCGGCTACTCGAACGCGATTTTCACCGTCGATGCTGCACCACAGGATCTGCCAGTCTCGAGTTCTCGAGCCGGTGATGTCAGGGTGGAAATCGAGCGTGAGCAGCGCGATGGGATCGAGTTCGAACCTATTGCCAAGCGTCGTGATCGTGTGGTCGTCGGAATCGACCCTGGTACAACGACGGCTGTCGGTATCGCGAGTCTCGACGGCGAGATTCTCGACCAGTACTCCTCGCGAACGGCCGACACCGCCGAGGTGACCAAGTGGATTATCGAACAGGGGCGGCCAGTGATCATCGCTGCAGACGTGACCCCGATGCCAGAGACGGTCGAGAAGATCCGTCGCTCGTTCGATGCCGCCGGGTGGACTCCGCCCTCGGATCTCCCTGTGGACGAGAAACTCCACCGAACGCGAGACCACAAGTACGATAACGATCACGAGCGAGACGCGATGGCTGCGGCGTTGTACGCTGTCGACGACCACGAAGACCAGTTCGAACGGATTACCGCCAAAGTGCCGCCAGTCCACGACCGCGGTGAAGTGATTGCGCGTGTGGTGGCAGGGGAGTCGTCGGTGGAGGCCGTTCTCGCGGATCTGGCAGACGATCCCGAAGAAACGACAGAGTCGGAGGATTCAGAAGACCCGGAATTGAGCGCGGAAGAACAAGAGATCCGCCGGCTGAGACGCCAGGTCGACCGACTGGAAGATCATGTCGACGATCTGCAGACAGAAGTTGATGAAAAAGCCTCCCAGATCGACGAGTATGAAGAGGAGTTGTCGGAGGCAAAACGGAAAGAGCGAGTCGAGGCTCGAACCCGGCGAAGTGTGTCTCGATTAGAGCGGAAAGCCGAGCGTCTGGAGACCGAACGCGACGAGGCACGTGACGAGGTGAGTTCTCTTGAGCGGAAGGTTGAGCGGCTGAAGGCGATGTGGAAGTTGGACCACAGCGACTTTTCGGATGTCGCAACCGACCGCGATCTAGTCGCCGTCAAAACAATCGAGCAATTCACGACCGATGCCATCGAGAAAACCGACCGCGAATACGGGCTTGTGGCTGGCGATGTGGTGTATCTGCGCGACGCCTCCGGTGCCGGCCGTCGGACTGCAGAACGACTTGCCGCGACGGAACCGCGACTCGTGTTCCGGAACGGCGGGATCTCCGAGGTGGCAGACCAGGTATTGTTCGCTTCCGGAGTCCCGGTTGCACCGGCCGAGGATGTCCAGATTCAAGAGGTCGACGAGTTGGCTGTCGCACGGGAAAGCGACGTGGAGGAGGCAATCGAACGCTGGGAACAGCAGGCGGAAACCCGCGAACGCGAGCAGAAAGCCGAGATGGTCGATCAAATCATCTCTGAACATCGAGCAGGCGAACGGCTCCGCGTCGACGAAGACTAATTGAAGACGCAACCGACACCCGACGACTGATCACCGGCCGTCGGCAACTGATCACCGGACACCAGTAGCTCGGTATTCACAACCGAGAATCGAGCACCGGCTAGTCCGAAAGTCTTTGCCGACTGCATTCTGAATCCACTGTATGAATGCCCACGAACTGATCACCCGGAACACGACCGAGGTGATCACCGGCGACGAGATTGAGAAGGTAGCCGCAGAGCCGGCGGGCGCCCGGGCCTACGTCGGATACGAACCGTCGGGCGTGTTGCACGTGGGCCATATGCTCACGGCCAACAAACTCATCGACCTGCAGGAAGCCGGCTTCGAGGTCGTCATTTTACTCGCCGATGTCCACGCGTACCTCAACGGGAAGGGAACGTTTGAAGAGATCCAATCGACTGCCGAGCAGATGCGGGCGCAGTTTATCGCATACGGACTTGACGCCGACGCGACAGAGTTTGTCTTCGGGTCTGCGTTCCAACTCGACGAGGAGTATATGCTCGATGTCCACAAACTGGGGCTGGAGACATCGCTCAACAGAGCCCAGCGAGCGATGGCTGAACTCCAGGGTGGCGACACCGCTACGGTCTCACACGTAATCTACCCGCTCATGCAGGCGCTCGACATCGAGTATCTGGATCTCGATCTGGCTGTCGGAGGTCTCGACCAGCGGAAAGTCCACGTGCTCCACCGGGAGACCGTCCAAGCATTGGGATACGACAAGCGCCCCTGTCTCCACACCCCAATCCTGGCTGACCTGACAACCGGTGAGGGGAAGATGTCATCCAGTGGCGGGGTGACAATCTCGATGGAAGACTCCCGGGCGGAACTCGAAGAGAAGGTCAATAGCGCGTACTGTCCGCCCACGGCCGATCCTGACCCGACTGACGACGGCCGAGACCGGGAGAACCCGGTGCTTCAACTGTTCGAATATCACGTCTTCCCCCGGTTCGATGAGGTGACCGTCGATCGACCGGACGAATTCGGCGGAGATCTTTCATACGACTCGTACACGGCTCTGGAGGCGGATCTTGAATCCGGTGAGTTGCACCCCGCCGACGCCAAACCCACGCTCGCGGCGTATCTGGACCAGCTGATCGCCCCCGGACGAGACCATCTTTGAGAACACGTCCGCATAATCCTTAATGAGTAGTACTCACCAGCCACCATGGTGGGCACCGGGAAATACACACTCAGACTCACGCGGAGATTCGGACTCACATTTGGATCTATCCACAGACTCTTGATTACACCAAGCCGCCTCCAGACGGCTACGAGCCCATCGAGACGATCTTCTCACGCGAGTCAGTTGAGTCACCGCAGACCGAACATCTCCATGACTGAGGATGCGATCCCCTTCGCGACGAGCCCCACCCCGACCAGAACGATCACGAGTGCGGCCCCGACACCGGATCGCGCCAGACCAGGAGCCCGACCCCGCCCGTAATCAGCAGTCCACCGAAGACTCCCTGTTTCCCGAGTGTATCAATCACGTGACAGCATTTCGGTTCTCTCGGCGTAAGTCCTCCGTCTCGCCGGATTTGCCGTGAACGGCCATGCCGAATC
>KI543229.1:49446-50964 GCA_000496235.1 uncultured archaeon A07HR60 | reverse complement strand
GACACTGCGAGATCAGTCCCGGTCATGTCGTTGTCAGTGCTCGACTCGGCTTTTCTATCTGTTGTGAGGTACGTTTCATCTGGAGTAACTGGCTTCACTCGAATTCTCGAAGCGTACTTCGAGTGGTTCCCGACGCGGGTCAGCCCGGAGATCGCGGTCTCCACCGGACGGTCGCCGTCGTAGCCGACGACCACGCCGTGATCGACGGTCTCCAACTCGTATACGTCACCGCCTTCGATGACCTTCTCCAGCCGGTGACGCAGCTGCGCGTCGTCTACGCCCCACCACCAGGGCACATCTACGTTGTTCGCGTTCGGGTACTCCGACCGAAGGACGAACGGCGTCACGAGTTTGAGGATGAACGCCTCGCCGTCTTCCAGACGCGAGTAGTCCAGTGCGTCGAGGTCCACGACCTGCGTGTCCTTCAGCGTGGTCGTCCCGTAGCCGTAGTTACGCTTCCCGCCGAACTGGAGCCCGTCAAGCAAGTCCTCGCCCAGCGGGAGCGTATCGGGGTCATCGGCGTGAAGGTAGGCGTTCACGTACCAGCGCGTGGTCTGTTGCTGTTTCCGAGCGTCGTCGGGCCGGCCCATGATGGTTTCGTGAGCCAGCGCGGGCATCTCGCTCTGGAATCGAATGTCGTGCGCGTTCAGTCCGTCGCGGGGTCGGGTATCGAGCAGCCACGGGTGGTCGGGATGCCGGAAGAGGAACAGGTCGTCGTAGCTCTCCACGTCGGGGAGCGATGACCCCATGTACGGGCGGATGCCGCTCTGTGAGTGCTCTTCCGGGAAGGTGCCGAACTGGCCGGGGACGAACATCCCGTGGCTGGCGCTGATCTGCTGGTGAACGTCGTGCTCCAGCTGCATCCCGAGCGCGTGGTAGATCGCGTTCCCCGAGACGTAGTACGGGTGCCCGAGGTAGTCCATATCGAGTTCCCAATGGACCTGTTGGATGCGCGTCATAGGCGCTCACCCTGGGTTTCGAAGTCCTCGATGTACTGGAGCGCGGTGCTCCAACTCCAGATCCGTCGGAGATTCGCATCGAGCACCATGTCGTGCTTGTCCGAATCGGTATCCAGCGGGTGCGCAGTCAGGCGCGTCCAAGTGGACGCCCACGATCGCCACGGGCGGCTTCCAAGGCGCGCCCACGGGTTCCCGGCCGCGCTTTCGTCGATGCGGAGCGCGAAGCGGTCGCCCGCGTAGACCGTCCGATAGGGCACGATCTCCTGGGGACCGTCCACGACCAACAGCAGGTCTTCGAACGCGCGGCCGGCACGGGAGTTGTCCAAGAGCGCTGCCACGAGCAGCGTGTGGAACTTCAGGCTCGTGTACGGGTAGTAGATGCTCTCGTTGAAGCCGCTCGCCACGTCCGACGTGAGCCACGCCCGATGCATCGCCTCGGGATCAGACTCTGCCAGCAGGTCGCGGATGGCCTCAGAGAGACGCAGTCGTGAGAACTCCTCGGGGTCGTAGTGCGACTTCCCAGTAGCTGCGAGAGCCGGTAGTGCGTCTCGTGGGTGTC
>KI543229.1:32500-49426 GCA_000496235.1 uncultured archaeon A07HR60 | reverse complement strand
CGATACGCTCTTCCAGTGCTTCCACGAACGTTGGCGGTACTCCTCGGCCCACTGGTCGTCTTTTTCATCCATCTTGTTCGTGTTGCCCTTCCCGCGGTCGAAGACGCGCTTCAGTTCGCGTTCTTCGTACAGCGGGTTGATGAGGTGGCAATCGACGATGCCTGCACCGAAGTTGCGAGCGCCACCGAGCTGATGCATGAAGTCGGTCTGGTGCCCATCGAGGAAATCCAACCCCCCAGCGAGCAGGCCGATGAACTCGGGTTTCGTCTCTCGGAAGGAGAGGTGCCAGCAGCCGTCGAGGTTCGCTACCGCATCGATCTCGGCGTTCCGTAGCGGTTCGCGGTTGTCTTCCCGATTTCGGGAGACGACGTTCCGGTTGAGCCGGCGGTAGTGGCCTTCGGCCTGCCCGCGCGTGTAGTCCACGCTGGAATGGACGGGGTTGAACTTGATCGGGCGGCGCATCACCTTCCCGGGTTGATTGCCGAAGCCGCCGAAGAGGTCGAAGACGACACAGCCGTCGTCTTCTTTCGGGTCTTCGACGCACGCGCCCTTCTCGTGGTAGCCGTCGTTGAGGTCGCGGTTGTAGACGCCGTCCTTCCGGAAGTTCGCGTTGGCCTCACCGGGATGGCAGGCCGTACCGTCACGTTCCTGAACGGCCTTCTCCATCCCGTGGCGAAACCAGCCCGAGAGGCTGAACGCCGGGATGATGCCGCCGATCTGGTTTTGCGGGTCGTCGTCCTCGTAATTGCCATTCGAGGCGTGGTGTCTGTCGGTCATGATGCTGTCCCCGACCACCAGTAGGTCGGTCTGAATCCGTACGAACACGTCGTGGTTGATGTCTTCAATCATCTGCATAGTAGGTCAGTTCGATTGGTTCACTGAGACCGGCCCGCTGTGCGATGCTGAGAGCGGCGCTCTCGTCTCGGGAGACTGTACCGACGGGGCAGTCCTCGGTGGTGCACTCCACGGTGTCCTGGCTGACAGACCCGAGTTCACCACAGACGTGGCACTGCTGAGTCGTGTACTTCGGATCGACGTACCTCACAGGAACGCCCACGTCGCGGGCCTTCACTGCGATGGCGTGTTGGAGCGCCGGGGGCAACCATGTGCCCACGTCGGAGATCATCCGGCGCTCCCACAGCGGCGTCTCACAGAACGACAGGTCTTCAAGCACGAGCACCGGTTCGGCGAACTGTCCCGCGTAGCGGACCACGCGGACAGCAGCGTCGTAGACCTGCGGACGAATCTGGTGCCAGAGTGCCGCGAACAGCTGTGCCTGCCCGTCGGTGGCATCGAACTTCGCACCCTGGAGCGCACGCATCGCCTCGACGGGAACCTCGTGGCGCTTACGCATGTGGTCGCCCTCGATAGTGAACGCCGACTCCACGTCGCCGTCTGCCGAGGCCGCCGCAATAAGGTCCTTCACGCCGATGTCCACGCCGACTGGTGTGACGCCGAACGGGCGGGGCTGGCCGACTGTCGCCGGCAGTGGAATCCTGCTCATCGGCTACTCACCCACTCTCCACGGTCGGTCGGATCGTAGGCTACGATCTCGTCAAGGAACTGTTTGACCTCGGTGATCGTCCGGAAGGCGTTGAGGTTGACCGTCTCAACGTAATTTTGATCTGCGGTGTAGACATCGTCGACCCGAATACCGTTCTCGTAGTTGGTGTGGCTGTAGAGCTTCAGGCCGTGGTACTCCAGTACCACCCCGTCAGGGTACGCCACCTCAATCATCTGGCTGATGAACTCGTGGGTCTCGTAGGGAAGATCGTCGCCACGCGGTGCGATCACGTCGGTCGGGTCGGGGAGCGTCATCCCGACTCCCCCAGTTCGTTCATTCGCCGCGTTTCTTCGTCGAGGATGGTGGTCAGGTGGTCGCTGGCATCTTCGTCGGCGTCAATGCCGTTGTAGTTGATGTCGCAGGCGACCCATCCGGCGCAGTCCTCACACAGCTGCCCCCCAAGCATCCCGGGGAGTTCGGCCGCTCCGAGCGGGAACTTCACCTCGAAGTAGAAACCGGGCGAAACATCGTCGCCGCACTGCATACACTGCCCGTCGCCCATTTCGTGGTCTTGGACGTGCTGGCACGCCCGGCAGATATCAGCTTCGAGCGCGGCGATGGTTTCGACGGTCGTCCGTTCGGCCATCTCGGCGGGCTTCTCGGCGTCACAGACATCACATACCCGGGTCTTCGGGGTTTCGTCATCGGCTGGGTCTGCTGCTTCGACCGTGGGGAGCGTCGTGAGCGCCGCCGCAGCATCGAGAAACGTTCGTCGCTGCATCAGGACCACCCACCGTTGCACGTGTACCCACCGTCACGGAGATCGCGGCGGCGCATCGCTTCGATGCCACAGCCGGTGCACCGGAAGTAGTCGTAGCCTGTGTAGTCACCGTGCTTGTCGAACTCTGAGATTGGGCCTTCGATTCGGGCTTCGTCGGTCGATTCGTCCGTCGTGCCGGAAGTGTGAAATCCGGCGGATGTCTTTATTGGCATAGGTTCTCTGGCCATTTCCGAGAACCCGAGGCGTCGGTGGCTTCAACACCGGCCGCCTTCTGCGACGTGCCCCGTGTTCTCAACTATACATACAACCGGGTACCACTTAGTTTTTTGCTCAGCAAATTGCTTGGCTGTATGTCTCAAAAAGCATTAGGCATATAGCTGAGAATTATGTCCTGTGAAGTAGAATGGCAGAACACACGATGGTTAACGAAAAATATGAACCGAATGACCGGGAGCAAGACATCCTCAAACAGTTCAAAGAGGGACGTGACTCTGGCGACCCTTGGGGGCGTGTGAATCCTCTCTTCCTACGTCAGAATTCTTCTCTTGACAAGGGGCAGGTTGAGTACGCTCTCCGAAATCTGAAAAATGCCGGATGGGTCAAGCAAGTGAATCAGGGCGGACTCTACGAATTTGTTGATGACCCACGTGAGGACGAATTATGAGTAGCGTTGAGTGTAGGGTGTCACAGAACAGTCAGCACACCAATCAAGAATCAACCAGTACAGAGAATGTATGCAGCAAGACCACCCCATCTATTTCACAGCTAGTTCTATACCTGCCGTCGGACAGATAGTGTGGAATTACCTCCTACGGCCCCAACAGTACGACTCCGGTCGCAACGACTACAAACAGACTGAACAGTAGAGTCCTAACAGCGCTCAGCCACGATGTTTGTTTGTCGGTTCTCCATCCTTCGAGTACACCCCTTCTTTGGGAAAAATTGACACCCATACCAATGAGCAGCCATTCTCCACACGTGAACCAGAATCTGGTCAAGCTCATGGAAGGGCAAATCTGCGTTTGTGTATCTGTATTCTTCGATCAGAAACCGGGATTCATCCAGCTCTTTGAACGAGTGGTGAACAACGTCGCGGTACTGATCGATAAAAAGGAGGAACGGCCGTGTCTTCGCGTTTCTGACGATCTGTCTTCCTTCCTGGTCAAGAAAGTCAGTTTGCTTGTAGATGGTCCGGATGGTTTCCTCTCTCCCGGTTCCCGGCCGTGTCAATATGCTTGCGGCTAAGACCGGATAGACAGACTCCGTCTCTTCGTGGAAGAACTCTGAATCGACGTGGAGAATCGATGAGAATTCTTTCAGGTTGTCACCGATCTTCACTCGAACCTCAACCGGTACGGATTCGTCTTGGTCCTCATCGTTGCCCTCGCTACTGCTCTCTTCCTCATTTTCCTTCTCTTGATGTTTTTTACCGATCCGGATGGTCTCGCTGACACCGTAGACAAACGTGGGGACATAGGTATCAGAGACGACACCTTTTAGATCCAGGTCATCGGCCGATATCGGATCTGTTCGACCAGCGTAGAATGGGTACAGGATTTTCTCGGTTATAGCTCGTTCAGGAAGATCGCCGAACAGGATTTGATCGTACTGGTAGATGGTAACATCGTGCTGGATTTTCTTTGAGATGGTGTAGGCTTCTTGATCCGTTTCATCAGCCAACACCAGTGTGACGACGTTACAGTAGACGGAAAGAATTCCGAGCAGGGTGACGGCGAAAATCACAACTGCCAGATTTGAGCTGAGCTAGTCTACCCGGAGACCTGGGTAGAAGATCAGCGTGGCAAGCGCCAGGTTGCTGAGAAGTGAGTAGACGAGAACGGGCATAACCCATGATTTTCGCAGGAATTGCTCTAAAGCGCCCTCGACAAGGCGGCTTCAAGATACGATCTCTAAGAGGAAGACGAGGACGACGAAGCTCAGTCTGATAATAGTTGCGTGGAGTTGCCAGACGGTGTCGATGGTAAACCAGAGTGGGCTATTGAGCGGGGAGATGTCGATCAGTAGCGTGAGTCCGATGGTGACTGCTATTAGAAGAGATGTGTTGACTGGGGTGTGACGCCGCTTATACAGTGATACGGCGGCTTGTTTGCCTCGATTGGTATTATGTCAGGGATCTGTTTTTCGTTTGTGTTGGACGGAGACTGATCCTAAGTAGGGGAAGAACCCTAACCGGCGATAGACAGGTTTGAGCAGGCCTGTCAGTTTCTGAAAGAGCCATCGGAGCTTCCTCATTAAAAACGATTTTTCTGGTGAATACACTGTAAGGTTTTTTCATTAGTACTGACACTATCGAGGTCACAGATCCGCTTACAAATGGGACTCTCTTCGAATGTTTCTGATCAATAAGCAATCAAGAAATTCCGTATCTTAGCTCCATCTGAAACGTATCTTTACACAGCGGTGTTTGATAACCTATCTGCTATGATTTTAATAGGGGTTTCGTGAGGAGATCTGTCTTCAAATCCTCGCTCAGCATATCGCTGTTAAACTGAATAACATTCGCCAAATTGCCAACAACTGTTAATAACACGTCCGGACGACCCTCAATGAGCAGTACTCACCAGCCACCATGGTGGGCACCGAAAAATACACACTCAGGCTCACGGAGATTCGGACTCACATGTGGATTTACCCCTGGAGTCTTAATCACACCAAGCCGCCCTCAGACGGCTACAAGCCCGTCGAGACGATCTTCTCGCGCGGGTCAGTTGAGTTACCGCAGACCGAACATCTCCATGACTGAGGATGCGATCCCCTTCGCGACGAGTCCCACTCCGACCAGAACGATCACGAGTGCGGCCCCGACCACCGGATCGCGCCAGACCAGGAGCCCGACCCCGCCCGTAATCAGCAGTCCACCGAAGACTCCCTGTTTCCCGAGTGTATCAATCACGTGACAGCATTTCGGTTCTCTCGGCGTAAGTCCTCCGTCTCGCCGGATTTGCCGTGAACGGCCATGCCGAATCACCCTCGCTGTGAAGAGCAGGGCTTTCTGCTCGTCCTGTCGCACGGCTGGTGAGTGTCTAACCGTCTCGATTACACTCTCTGTTCGTCCGAACTCAACGACTCCGTCCAGCACGCACGAGTGAGTGTGGAGAGTGATCGGCGGTATCTCGCGTTAATGCGGCGGTGGCCGGCGGTCGAACGACGGTCGCTGTCAGACGTAGGGAAACCCAGAAGAGACGGTCTCCCGCGGTTTTAACCCGCAGCGCGACGAATACCCAGTATGAGCAAGGAGGGCAACCGACAGGACCTCCGCATGCCTGACGACGGTGAGGTATTTGCTGAGGTAATCGAGATGCTCGGGGCTAACCGAGTTTCAGTGCGGTGTGCTGACGGAGAGCAGCGCCACGCCAGAATCCCGGGGCGAATGCAAAAGCGCATCTGGATCCGAGAGGGTGATCTCGTACTCGTTGATCCGTGGGACTGGCAAGATGAGAAAGCCGACATTACGTGGCGATACGAGAAGACACAGGCCGACCAACTGCGCGAAGAAGGCCACATCCAGTAATTCAGCCACGAGTACAATTCTACTGTTGATCAGTTCATAGAGCATCGAGACGGATCTCACGAGGATCGACTACGGGATGGGATAGGAGACGGACACGGACACGGAGTCACTCCTCGTCATCATCGGGTCGACTCGACCGGCTCGGGAGCGTCGTCGGATCCGCGGTATCATCGTGGGTCGAGTCGTCCCGTTCGAGAAGGTACACTGCCGGCCCGAGCACCGCTATCACGAGTACTCCAGGAACGGGCACGTCCGGCACTACCAACCGGAAGAGGACGGCCGCCGCAGTCGAGCCGAACACGATCCCCGCCCATCGTGTTGGCGAGAGTCCGACTTGGCTGGCGTCGCGATACACGGCTGCTCCGAGCACGGCCGCGACCACGAACGCAGTGCCGGTGGCCACAGTGGTCATATCGACGGAACGAGGCGAGATCTAATAAGCCAGTTGGGTTTCCCGGCTCCTGGGGGCTGAGAGGACACGTGGTCCCGAACGGTGATGCCCCGTTGTTTTTCCCTCCGGCTCTCGTATCTCAGATGAATGTCAGGCGAGTTCGGCCTTGCGGAACCCGACGATGTCCCGGGCGACGAGTGGGAAGAACTGGACGTGTCCGACACGGACGCTGATAAAATCGCCCGCCGTCAAGACCGCGAGTTCGACGAGTTCAGACAGCGGGTCAAAGACGCCGACCAACTGAAAGTCGAAGGCTCCGTATTCGACGAGGCCACGCTGGCAGCGGTGTACAAACTCGTCCAAGACGGCCATATCGACGCTTTCGGGGGGCCGATCTCTACCGGGAAAGAAGCACACGTGTTCGAGGCGCTCGCTCCGGAGGCGGAGGTGGCGGTGAAGATATACCGGATCAACGCCACCGATTTCTCCCAGATGCGTGAGTATCTCGAGGGAGACCCGCGATTCGACGGGATTGGCTCAGACAAGAAAGCGGTCGTCCTCGCGTGGACGCGCAAAGAGTTCGCCAATCTCTCCCGGGCCCGGAAAGCCGGCGTCCGGGTCCCTGAGACAATCGCCGTCGAGCGGAACGTTCTCGTGATGGAACTCGTTGGACAGGCGGACGACCGGGCCCGTCGACTCGCCGAAGTGACCGTCGAAAACCCACAGACGGCCTACGAGGTCGTACGCGAGTACATGCGCCGATTGTACTCGGCTGGGCTCATCCACGGCGACCTCTCAGAGTACAACCTCATCATCCACGAGGGCGAACTGTACGTGATTGACCTGGGTCAGGCGGTCACCGTTCATCACCCGAACGCCAGGTCGTTCCTTGAGAGAGACTGCCGGAACGTGGCTAGTTTCTTCTCTCGACAGGGGCTTCCCGTGGACCCAGATGATCTGATCGATTTCGTCACGACACCAGACCCAGACCCCTCGAGTGATCTCAGTGAGTCTCCTCCTGCTGACCCGCCAGACCCCGCCGAATCATCCGATCGCTCTGACGTGTGACTGTGACAGTAATGGCGTCAATATACTCAAGATAACTTCCCGAGCCGCGGCGTCGTCGTGGGCAGTCGGAGTCGTCGGCGCCGCACTAAAAGATTATACCGGTCCACCGGTAATAAGAAAATATGCAACACGTGACGGTCCCGCAAGATAGGATCGGTGTCGTCATCGGGGAGGGCGGCGAGACGATGCGCGAGATTGAGCGCGCAGCGGAAGTGCGATTAAATATCGATTCAGAGACGGGCTCAGTCGCAATCAACGACACTGGCGATCCAGTGACCGCGCTGTCTGCGCCGGATATCGTGAAAGCCATCGGTCGCGGATTCCGACCCGAAGTCGCGCTCACGCTGCTGGACAACGATCTTCGGATGTTCGAACTGATCGACATGACCAATCACACGCGAAACGATAATGACCTCCAGCGGCAGAAAGGCCGGGTGATCGGCGAAAACGGTCGCACTAGGGAACTGATGGAGGAACTGTCGGGGACTGACGTGGTCATCTACGGGAGTACAGTCGGACTTATTGGCCAGCCAGAAGAAGTCGAAACTGCGCGTCGTGCTGTCGGAATGCTTCTCGATGGAGCCCCGCACGGTGCGGTGTACTCGTTCCTCGAGCGACGACACAACGAACTCACCAACGATGTCGAGTTCGGGCCGACTAACTGAGTCTCCCGGACGCGCTCGTCTGAAAAAGACGCTAGTCGAGTCATATCGATTCTCTGTCGCTTCCACTAAGACCGGATACGTCCCACCCTGACCCGACGAGTCGGATGCTGTGAGGGGTTCGCCGGCATATAAACGGTATGTGACAGTGACGCACGTTCCCAGCTTGTGCCAGTGCACGCCGCTTCGACAGGAACTATCCGGTGAGTTTATATAGAATCACAATCAATCAACGTTTGATATGTCTCAGCGACAGCGCATGGGTAATCAGCCGATGATCGTCCTTTCTGAGGAGTCACAGCGGACCTCCGGAAAGGACGCCCAGACGATGAACATCACTGCCGGCAAGGCAGTCGCAGAATCCACCCGGACGACTCTCGGGCCGAAAGGGATGGATAAGATGCTCGTGGACTCGTCAGGCTCGGTTGTCGTGACCAACGACGGGGTAACCATCCTCAAAGAGATGGATATTGATCACCCTGCCGCGAACATGATTGTCGAGGTATCGGAAACGCAGGAAGACGAGGTCGGTGACGGCACCACCTCCGCAGTCGTCGTAGCCGGTGAACTCCTCGATCAGGCTGAAGAACTCATTGATCAGGATATTCACCCCACCACGCTCGCGCAAGGATACCGACAGGCGGCTGAGGAAGCCAAGAACATCCTCTCCGAGGAATCGATCGATGTCTCCCCTGATGACGAAGAAACGCTGATTGAGATCGCCTCCACCGCCATGACCGGGAAAGGCGCCGAATCCGCGCGCGACCATCTCGCGGAACTAGTTGTCGACGCGGTCGTCGCTATCGCAGATGGAGACGACATTGATACTGAAAACGTCGCCGTCGAGAAGGTTGTTGGCGGCTCGATTGACAACTCCGAACTCGTCGAGGGCGTTATCGTCGACAAAGAGCGTGTCAACGACAACATGCCTTACGCGGTCGAAGACGCCAGTGTCGCACTGTTCGACGACGGGATCGAGGTTGCCGAGACCGAAATCGACGCAGAAGTGAACGTCACTGACCCCGACCAACTCCAGCAGTTCATCGATCAGGAAGAAGAGCAGCTTCGCGAACTGGTCGACGAACTGGTCGATGTCGGCGCCGACGTCGTCTTCGCTGACGGCGGAATCGACGATATGGCCCAGCATTACCTCGCCCAAGAGGGTATCCTCGCGGTCCGCAGGTCCAAATCGGCGGATCTCCGACGACTGGCTCGCGCGACCGACGGCCGTGTCGTGTCGAATCTGAGCGACCTCACCGAGGACGACCTGGGGTACGCTGGCTCCGTCGCACAGAAAGACATCGGTGGCGACGAGCGCATCTTCGTCGAAGACGTCGATGATGCACGCGCAGTCACCCTCATCCTTCGCGGCGGCACCGAACACGTCGTTGACGAGGTTGAACGGGCTGTCGACGACTCACTCGGCGTCGTCCGGACGACGCTTCAGGACGGACAGGTTCTGCCGGGCGGTGGAGCACCGGAAACCGAATTGGCACTTCAACTCCGCGACTTTGCTGACTCTGTCGGCGGCCGCGAACAGCTGGCTGTCGAAGCCTTCGCTGACGCGCTGGAAGTCATCCCGCGCACTCTCGCCGAGAACGCTGGTCTCGACCCCATCGACTCGCTGGTCGACCTGCGCTCACGGCACGATGCCGGCGAAATCGGCGCTGGCTTGGACGCTTACTCCGGCGACGTGATCGACATGGAATCCGAGGGCGTTGTCGAGCCGCGCCGCGTCAAGACTCAAGCAATCGAATCTGCGACCGAAGCAGCTGTGATGATCCTTCGAATCGACGATGTCATCGCGGCTGGTGAGCTCAAGGGCGGCGGCACCGACGACGGTGGCGACGACCCCGCTGGTGGCCCTGGTGGTCCTGGTGGCGCCGGCGGTATGGGTGGCATGGGCGGCATGGGTGGCATGGGCGGCGCGATGTAAAACAGGCCACAGTAGCCTCTCGTTTCACGACGAACTCACTCGATTGGACTGCGCGAGTCCGATTCGGACTATCTCGTTCTGCCCCTCACAGGCAGGTATTATATTTCTCACAATCACGCACGAGTCCGCGGCGTGCGGGACGGCGTGTGTATTTTTCATACTGAAAGAATTCTCTGCTAAGGGTCACTGGAGAACAACCAGCAGGTGAGAACGATCGTCCGGCCGGGAGGCTCTCGAATAGATAGTGACGACCGGGCTGATCACCTACCACACTCGCCAAAGCAATTTATCTGGGAGTCAATTTTCGAGTCACTCGCACCGCGCGAGTTAGAGACCGGTGATTACACTTCTGTAGCGGTATCAGCGTGTTGCTGAATGTTGTTCCACACCTTCGTCATGTGTTCGCCAGTCTTCTCGACCAACTCCTCAACATCTGCTTCAGACCCGTCCGGTGCACAGCCGAGATCCCGGATCGCCTTTGTCACAGACGTGTGGTGCACGTGTACGAGGTCGTCGCCTTCTCGCTCGTACACAGCGGTGGTACACGGGAGTAATCCCCCGAGCGTTGGATCGATCGAGAGGGCGTCGTACGCAACTTCGGGGTGACAGGTGATCAATAACGCAGTCTGTCCGATATCGTCGTGACCGAGCATTCCCTCAACCATCTGATCGACACGAGTGACTTTCACCGTCTCGAAATCTGCCAGTTCGTGTTCCAGTTGGACGAACGGGAGGGCGTCCTCAAACGGCATATCTAGCGTCAAGTGCAGGGCTTCCTTTGCGGTTGGCGTTGGCGTCTGTGACCGACTCATGCTCAAATAGAGATGCTGGCCGAACTATAATCCCTCCGCCGAGTGTACTATTCCAAAGCTGACAACCAGACCCAGAACAGGATTTGACACCCACGTCTGCGAGGTGGGACAGTTTCGATATCGAGAACGGCGGGCGGTGAGCCCATTTCACGGGTGGTGATCGCTGTCCCGTTGAATGGCGATTGCGGGTTTTCACAAACTCATATGCCTCCAGCAATCGTTAGAGGCGTATGGACGACAAACTCGAGCGTGTGATCCGCCAGCAACTACGGAAAGCGGGGCGTCAGTTCGAGGAAGCAAGGCGCGCCTACGATGAAGAGAGTCGTGGGAGTAGACCCGAATTCACCCTTCCGACTGACGGTGACGGAAACGCCCGGATCGTCTGTCGCCGGTACGCGGAGCGCCGTGCCGTTCAAGTTGACGCTGCGGGTCGGCCCGAGTGTTTCGATGTTGACAACCCGGACTGTCAGGGCTGTGCGGAGGATATTCGTAAAGAGGTCGTCGAAACCTGGTAGTTGCCGGACCATCGAAGCTGTTAGACTGCCTTCTGAAATCTCGATATGTGTTCCGCGGTGACGGGTGGTCATGCTGAAACGAGCAATATCCGTAGGATCGTACCATTGACCTCCTCCCCGCGCGTCGGCGAGGATTCCTCCGTCAGTTGTCTTGCATTCCTGACAACTGCGGCTGTGACCGTGCCGTGCGGGTTCGCTGATGCAACTTCGGCCCTGAATAAGGGTGTGGTATTCTTGAGTATCCGCTCGTTGTTGTCCGCTCCACCTAGAGCGTGGCACTCACGGGCGTCCTGCCAGATGAGCAGCGGGCTGAGCCATCACATCAGCCCACCTCTCCTCTCCGTTGCACCCACTCGTGGAGAGTTCTGAACGACGACATGCCAACTCCTGCTGGGTGGGCTGCAGTGATGTGTGAGGAGGAGGAGTTGAGACTCACTCGGAGCCGTCTTGAGCATGAGTGAGTTCCCCGCAGCAGCATATCGCATGTTTACTTTTCACAAAAATCGTGCTTAGTTGAATGTCACGAATAATGGGAAAGAAACGAGTTGACTGGCTCCGAGTCGGCGGATTCATTCCCGCGGCTGCGCGGGGCTTTCTCCTCGGCTCTCAGTAAATTGGTAACTCATAGCTGGAATCGCGATATACAATCGCTACTGTAACACCTGATGATAGTTCTCTGCAGACTGGCCGTTCTATTCTGAACACATGCACACAGACTGTGTATTCAGTTTGAAATTTGAACTTATGGATAACTCTATATAACTCATATCATATTATTTCAATGAAAGAAATAATCCGTTTGCGTGGAGCGTAGACCTCTCCTCAAATCGCTTGGAATCGCCGCAGGAATCGCTGGTATCGGGAGTTCATCAACCAAAGTTGCAGCCCAGAGTGAGACGATTGATCCCATCGGGTTTGACTCAACTGCGAGTCTGCTGAATGCCTCACAAAACCCGCTCACTGATAGTTCGATTATTGCAGTTCAGGCAGAATCGACGGCGACAAACGTCGACGAAGACGGAAATAGCGATGTAACACCGTATCCGGCCGGGACAGATATCCCGCTTGTTGCCATTGACGGGCAAGTGGCTGGGCTTGGAACTCCACTCGTTCCAAATGATATTGATTTTGGATTTGGAACTGAGGAATTTTATCTGAATCTTCTTGACGAGCTTGTGGAGGGAGGGACGGTTCTCTGGGACGAAGGACACGGTCAGTTCTATGATACTGGAGAGGTCTCAACGTTCATCTCGTACGCGGAAGGAGATGGTAAGTTCCAGAGTGGGACCCGAGAATTCAGCTACACTGTTGAGGGGACAACTGATATTCAAGCTGACCTCGGCGGTGCCGATGCGGTCGTTATTACGAGCCCATCGACAGCATTCAGTAATGCTGAAATCACGGCACTAACGAATTTCATCGGTGGTGGTGGTGTGGCCATCCTCCATACCCAGTCAGATTTCAGCAATTTCGATGAAACTGCAAATATAAATTCACTCGCGGCTGGGCTCGGAGTGAATTTCCGATTCAACGACGGGCAGGTGCTCGATCAAGAATCGAACGCCGGGTCGGATTTTGTCCCAATCACGACCAATTTCAATCAGAATCAGTTCCCGGGACTGTTTGAGAATCGGCCAGGAATCGACGAATCAACTTCGCTCGACCCGACAGAGCAGTACGCTGTAACTGTGACTGACGTAGCCGATGGAGATACGGTCGATGTCGACTTTGTGAATCGGGTTCAATCGGAGGAAATCCGTGTTCTCGGAATCGACACGCCAGAATCAGCATCCGCTGCATCCGCTGAACGGCCAACTGAGTGGGAGGGGCTGGCGGACCGTGTCGGATTGACCTCGCTCCAGTTCGGCTCGTCTTCGAGTCTATTAAACGCAGCAAGGGACCCACTCGAGGGATCCGACGTTGCTGTCTTCGCTGAACCATCAGCCACCAGTACCGATGCTGATGGCAACGGTGATGCGGTCCAATATCCGGATGATGCGTCTATTCCGCTCGCCGCGATAGACGGTGGTGTAGCCGGGTTTGGGGCACCGTTGGTCAATGACGGTGCGCTTGCGGCAGTTTCTGATCTGGATAATGAAGAGTTCTTACTGAATGTCTGGGACGCACTGCTCGGTGGCGGCTCAACTGTTCGGTGGGATGAGAGTCATGGACAGTTCTACGACTTATCGAAGTTTTCGACGTTTCAGTCGTACGCCCAGAACAACGGATACACAATCGAAGCTGGAACGACAATTCCAGCTGACACGACAGCTGTCGACGGGATAGTGATCACCACACCTAGTGACACTTTCTCTGATAGTGAGTTGTCAGATCTGTCATCGTTCGTCGAGGCTGGCGGTGCTGTTCTGCTCCATGACCAATCAGATAACAATGGCTTCGACGCAACTGCGAATCTCAACGACATAGCCACAGCGATCGATTTGTCATTCCGGTTTAACGATGATCAGGTGGAAGATGCGCAGAATAACACCGGAGAGCCCTTCCGGCCGACAACAACACAGTTTGTCACCAGTAACGAGTTGTTCCGGGAGCGTGAGGGGGTCGATTCTGAACTGGTAATTCCAGCCGACGGATCCGTCGTGACACGCTTGGCGTTCTACGAGGGAACTGGAGGGCTCGTCACTTCGGCTGGTGATCCATTGACCGATACGTCACTCATTCCAGTGTCGTCTGAGTCGTCCGCGACGAATGGGGATTCTGACGGAAACGGTGACGCAACAAATTATCCTGATGGAGAATCGATCCCGCTCGTCGGTATTGACGGGCCAGTCATCGGCATTGGCTCTCCGTTCGTGACGGACGATACACTGAATTCCACTGGTGGTGCAGATAACGAGGAATTCCTACTGAATCTCTGGGACTCCAAACTCGGCGGGTCTGGAACAGTCCGGTGGGATGAGGGGCATAGCCAATTTTATGATCTGTCAAAGTTCTCGATATTTGAGGCATATGCTGAAGAGAACGGATACACCGTCGAATCCGGAACAGCGATTCCAGGAGACACCTCCTCGGTGAGTGGTCTTGTCGTCACATCACCGGGCGATGGATTCAGTGATACTGAACTGTCTAATCTCTCGTCGTTCGTCACTGACGGCGGTATCGTGTTCTTATTCGACCAATCTGATAACAACAATTTTGACGAGACGGCAAATCTCAACCAGATCGCATCCGAACTCGGCATCGGTTTCAATTTCGACGACTCACAGGTCTTTGACGCGGAAAATAACACTGGGAGCGACTTCCGCCCCGTGACCGAGAATCTCAATTCACAGGAGTTCTCACTATTTGCGGCTCGTCCTGGCGTTGATGACACGACAAGTGGCGGATTCTTCGAGAACGAATTCCCGTATCTCTCGTATTGGGGGAAAAGAGCCTCTGAGTTCGCAGTCGATGAGCTTGAAGGAGAAACCGTCGACATCAGCTTCGATCCAGATGGGTCGACGTTCAACGATGGGGTACGGGATCCGTTTGGCCGTGTCCTTGCGTTCATCGAGTATGACGCTGACAACAGTGGCTCTCGTGACACTAGCTACAATCGACGTGTGATCGAGAACGGCTTGGCGCGATCGTACGGCTCGAGTTTCTCACGGTTAGAGGAGTTCCTCAAAGCCGAACAGACTGCCCGCGAGACGGGAGCCGGTATGTGGCGTCAGTCGAATCCAACTCGCACCCCGACGATCCGAAATAGCCAATTCGAAGAAGTACATCTTCCGAAGGCCGAGCAGGTGACGAGTCAAGCGGGCGCTCTCGATCCCACGAGAGTCGCTCTTCGCTCGCCAGACTCTGCAGCACCGAGTCAGGTCCCACTCGCAGCACTCGACCGGGACACTAACGTCGTCACGATCGGCGGGCTGCTGATTGATGAAGCATACGAGCAGGCGGAAGGCTTCGAGACTGACACGAGTGACTTCGGTAACTTCCCGTTCGTCGGGAATCTCATCGCAGAACTGTCCGAAAAAGAGGGGCCAGTCCTGATCGCCGGTGGACAGGGCCAGTTCAACACTGGCGACGGACTCTCAATCGAAGATGTTGCTTACTTCCAGCAGTATCTTGAGGGTCTTGACGTCAATCTTGAGGGAATAAATGATCTCACCGCGAGTCGGCTCACCACTGCCCGAGCACTGGTACTTTCGACCCCGCTGGTTGGGTTGACAGATGCCGAACTGGTAGCCCTGTCTGCGTTCACTGATTCGGGTGGGGCAGTGATTCTCCTCAGCTCTGCAGACGCCAGCGAAAGTTCGCGAGCAAGACTGAATGCCGTCGCTACGGAGTTAGGCACAGATCTTCAGTTCACCGGACAAGCCGTCACTGATGATACAGCTAATCTCGCGAATAATGAAACACTTACTATCACACAGAACTTCTCGGGTGCTACGTCTCTGACATCACTGTATGGCCCGTACAGCCCAGGCGTTGACCAACCCGGATTATCAATCGAATTCTTCGACAATCAGGTAGGTCGTGATGGGACGGTTTCGGGGGATGTTGTGTTATCAGATGCACCGGATGGACTGGCAGGATACGAGATCACCGTTGAGGTGGCTGATACGTCGATTGTCGAGTTCACAGGAGCAACATATCCTGGCGTTCTCGGCCCGGTAAACCAGCCACAAATCGCGGCTGACGGGTCAGCGGTCACGATTGCGGCGGCTGATACAGACGATCAGATTCCGGCAGGGGCTACAGACATACGACTCGGACAGGTCGAGGTCACAGCACAGAATCCCGGAACCACGACCACGACAATCACGGTGGATTCAGTCGATGATGATGCCGGGAACCGTGTCGCTCCAGCAACTGGAGTTGGTGAGGTGACTGTCGCCTCAATTCGATCAGTTGACGATGGGCACATTCCAACTGATATTGATGATGACGGGATTTTCGAGGACGTCAACGGAGATAGGAAAGTCAGTTACAACGATGTCGTTGTTCTCTTCCAGAACCGCGACGATCCTGCCGTGACAAATCGAGAGTCTGATTTCGATTTGAACGGCAACGGCAGAATCGACTTCGATGATATCGTTGAGCTGTTCGATGAGGTGGGGCCTCGTCAATGACCTGGTCTCTCGGATCACGAACCATCGCTCAGGGTGTATGTATGAGCCTTGGATTGGTATTGATCTTGGCAGCGGTCTCAGTAGCTGTCGCATCACCCACGCCGACGGTCTCTGTCGGAAATGACACGATTGAGACAGACGAGACAACCACGGTTGACGTCGTCCTCTCGGAGGCACCAGACGGACTGTCTGGATTTAATCTGACTGTCTCTGTCGTGAATACGGAGGCAGCGACAGTGCTAGATGCTGCCGTTGCGAGCCAATTCGTTCCGAACGAAACGGGAATCACCGCCGCCGAAGTTCGGATTGAAGGCGCAGATATCAACCAGCGAGTTGAGTCCGGCGATCAAGAAATTCTATTAGCGACCATTACACTCCGCGGTGAGACGGAGGGCCGTTCGGATCTCCAGACAGATATCATCCGGATCGACAGTACTGATGGAGACTCGATCGACGCGACGACCGCCACTGGCCAGATATCCGTAACTAACCCATCAACCTCACCGCAGCCAACACCAACACCGACGCCTGAGACGGATCCACCAGAAGATGGGTCATCATCAACGCCGACTGCGACACCAACTGCCACGCAGACTGCGACACCAACTGCCACGCAGACTGCGACACCAACTGCCACGCAGACTGCG
>KI543229.1:21920-32480 GCA_000496235.1 uncultured archaeon A07HR60 | reverse complement strand
ACTTCCACTGCATCCACCGCGCAGACGAGCACAGACGCGACGCGTGCTGAAGACACCGAGACCGCGGCAACAGGCACTGAGGTCCCCGGCTTCGGTCCACTCATAACGATCGTGAGTCTCCTCGTGGCGGTTACTGGATTCGCCTACTACTCACGGCAGGAGTAATCTCATCCCAAAACGGTGTCTGTGCCAGACTGGTGACGAAACTGTTCAGTGAAGCCCAGTGATCTGTGTCGCCACTGACACTGGTGTCGTTGACGCGAAACTGGTGAGTGTGCAGCTGGCTCGGGCTCTCGAAGTGAGGACGTGTGTATTGTTGTTTCTGTTGGCTTTCTACTGATCAGCTCGTCATATTCTGCAGTGAGTTCAGCCATACAGCTTCTATTGGACGTGTTTCCCGATATGTGCTTACTTCGAGAAAGCGATCTCTCAGTTTCTGTACACTCGCCTCATCCACATGTCTCGAGTATGTCGAATTCTCGCCGCGCGAAAGTCTCTGTTAGCCAATGAGAGACCGCACAGAGCCCCGTCGGTGTCCTTGTGACTCGAATCCGACAGCCTCAGTCATATGAGGGTGTCACTCTGTCAGCGCTCGGTACGTCGATCGGATGGTGCTGGGGGTAACATCGGCCACGTCTGCGGCTGCCTTCTGAGTCAGATCCAGACCTTGGTTACTCGCTGCAGTGTACAGACACGCCGCGGCAACGCCTCCGGGGTTCCGACCCGAGACGATGCCTGTCTCTGTTGCCTTCTCGGCCAACTGACACGCTCGCCGTTCCACACCCGGACCAAGATCTAGCTCGGAGGCGAAACGAGGGAGATACTCCGTGGGACTGACTGGCCCGATCGACAGTCGGAGTTCCCGATTCATCGCGTCGAACGCGGCACGATGCTCCTCACGCGTGGCTTTGGCGGCGTCACACACTTCTGTGACGGTACGAGCGACATCGGCCACCCGGGCACCTACGTACGTGCAGGCGGCCGCAAATCCCTCGAGTGACCGCCCCCTCAGAAGGTCCGCTTGTTGTGCCGAGTCGAACAGTGAACAGGCGTACTCTTTGACCGACCCGGGTAGCCCGAGGGCACCAGTTAGCCGGCGGATCTCGGTAAATGCGTACACCTGGTTTCGCTCGCGTTTCGAGTTGATCTGTGTTCGGCTATGCTGGACGCGCATCCGGGCCAATCGCCGCCGTTTCCGCCCCTTCGCACGCGTCGATTTGCCAATCTCAGTCGTGAGCCCGCGATCATGTCGTGACCGCGTCAGCGGCGCGCCTGTTCGTTCGGGGTCTGACTCGTCGTCTTGGAAGGATCGCCACTCCGGGCCGTGATCGATTCGAGACTCTTCGACGATGAGACCACACTCGCTGCAAATTCGCTCACTGTTGGTCGACCGTAATCGTCCCTCGCACTCTGGACAACTCGACTGTCGTGCCTGAGTCATTGCATACGAAACTCGTCCCGATCGGATACTTAATACCGGGGCCGTATCCGCGGGAATCCGTCAGTCTCGCCGGCTGTAACCGGCCGGTAACCGATTACTACTACTGGAATGTTTCAGACGGATTTGGCTGGATTTTAGTTCCAGGCGTGACCAGCCACCGACATGGGACTCACCGAGATTGCGGAAGGACTGGAGATCACAACACGACAGCACGAACGAACAATCCACCCGGTGGATGATACGGTAACTGACCTATCTGCTCGACTCCAGACTCACGCGGAATCACTCCCCTGTTCGCCGGAGACAGCTCGAGATGTGCTCCAGGTGTATGCGCAGGAGATGGCAGTTCCCCCGGCGGCTGAGGCTGCAGATGTGTCGTCGGTCACCGTCACCAAGCTGCTCCACCGCTGTGGCGTCGATGGATTATCGCCGCTTTCAGAGAAGGATAACGAAGTTCTTGCGGACTGGCTAAATGGTGTGGAGTCTCGAAGCGCTATTCTCGACGACGAGACAATCGACGAACGCGGGTTCGCATTAGCGACGTACCTGCAGACTCACGCTGCAATTCCGGAACTCGAAGCCGCGCTCCGGGGTTATCTTGATCCCCGCCATCAGACTCGTGACCGTTGTCGGTCCGGATCATCTGGACTCTAGATACTATCGTTCGATGCAGGATGTCGCGAGACGCAGCCGCTGCACCAACACCAGCGACCCGGTTTCGACTACTCTGGGAGCCGACTCAATGTGACGTGATCTCTTCGGCAACTGAGTCGAGTTCCTCGTCGGACATCTCACCTTCACCTTGGAGAATCGAGTGTATCGCGCCGCCGCCGTCACTCTCGAACCGTGGGACGACGTGGACGTGCACGTGTGGTACTTGTTGACCGGCGGCGGATCCGTCGTTCACTCCAATCGTCGTCGCGTCAGCGTCGACAGCACTGGCGACCTGGTCTGATAGCTGTGCAGCCGCCCCGAACACAGCATCGGTGAGCTCGGTTGGCTGCTCTGTCACCCGCGAGTAATGATCACGCGGTACGACAAGGGTGTGGCCCCGAGCCAGCGGGTTCACGTCTAAAAATGCCATCACGTCGTCGCCTTCGTACACCGTATATGAGGGGATCTCACCGGCGATGATCCCGCAGAACGGACACTCTTCGGGCATACTGAATCTCAAGGGTGCGGGTTGGCAAAAAGTTTCCCGGGCCTCCCCACCTATTGTTCAAGACAGACGGACACCTCTGGACGACCGGTCATACGAATATTTGCCGTCTCGCGGTGTCGGTGGTCACAGTGTGTCTTCCACCGGGTCGGCAACCGAGACATCGCTCACAGCGTGTTCGACAGTGTCGGTGCCGATCACCCGGGTCACCCCGGCTTGTCTGAGCTTCGTCAGCGCGTTCCCGACGAGTAGCGGGTGAACGGTCACGGCGAACACCCGATTGGCATCTTTGAGTGCGCTGATACTCTCGCTCATCGTCGACCCAGTGGCGATGATATCGTCGACTAAGACCACATCTCGGCCCGTGACGGACGTGCCAGCAGGTGTGATATCGATGGCACCTGTTTCCCTGTCACGGTGTTTCTCGCAGTGGTCGACCGTGCCCTCGCCGTACGCGTCTCTGACAGCCTCGGTAAGCTGGATTGCTCCGCCGTCTGGGCCGAGAAACAGCGGCTCTGTCAGTGACGGTAACGGCTCAGCTAACGTCGTCGACGCATCGGCCACGTCCACGGGGACATCAAAAAAGCGTGTCACCCCGCGTTCGTGCGGGTTCACCAGTATCACTCGGTCGGTCGTCGTTGAGATTGCGCGGGCCATCGCGCGAGCGGACACTGGTTGCCCCGACATGAACGATTCATCCTGTCTGGCATAGCCCATGTAGGGCAGAACCGTCGTCACGGTCGTGGCGCCAGCCTCACGGACAGCATCCTGGAGCTGGAGCACTTCGACCCATGCCGAGTCACCGATCGTCGAGGCGACGATGACCGCATGATCTGCCTCGAACTCTGGAACCGACGCGATCTGCTCGCCGTCGGGGAACTGCTCGTATGACACCGGCGTCAGTGGCTTACCGGTCCGGTCCGCGAGCGACGCCGCCAGCGATTGGCTCGTCGACCCCGGTACGATCATATACTAGTGTTTTTGGGCGGCGGTATAACAGTTATACGATGAGCAGGCGCAATCCCACGACACTCACGTCATGGATACGGGCTGTCACTCACGATTCACGACTGCGAGTCCAGTGACATCACCGATCCCGACAGACCGACATCGCCAGCCCTCGCCCGTGTCTACACACACGACTCCGTTTGCCGTCGCCGCAGCGACGAACCCGCGCCCGTAGCTGAGCGCCACCGGACTCCTGTCGTCAGGTAATTGCCGGTCGGTCCACCCTGTCTCCCAGTCAGACCCGCTGTGAGCGAGTGTTTGCGGCTCACCGTCGGTGTCTTCTCCGGACACTCGGCCGTGTTCGTTGCCGTCGGTGGCAACAACACTGAACTGTCCTTCCAGTAATCTCATCCAGCCGTTACCGAGTCGATACAAGCCCTCCTGTGTCGCTGCAATCGGCACCCCACTGGTGTCGATGTCAGTCACATCAGACAGGCCAGCGTGTTCCACGCCAGCACTGGTAATGCGGCTGATACCGGCTGCTGTCGCCACCAGTGGCCCCGACAGCGCGCGCACATCGTCGGCCGTTCCGAGTCGGGTCCACTCGGCCGTCGGGTTCGCATCTGGGAGTCGGGCGATTCTGCCGTCTGCTCCGCCTGCGATGAGGTCGCTACCGTCTGTACTGACCGCCTCCGCCGGACCGAATCCCGTCGCCGTCGGCTCGAAGGCCCCGTCGGTTGCGGCGACGACGACATCACGATCAGTTGCGACTCCGACCTGAGAGCCCACGTGATTCTGATTGGTCTGGCCTCTGAGCACAGACACGTCGCGAGCAGTTTCCCGAGAAACGAGACCGAATTCACCAATCGCGTCCCCTGAAACGGTCACTCTAACGACTCCGGTACCGGATGTTACGTACAGATCTGTAGTTCCGGCGGCGGCGTCATACACCCGCTTTTCGGCGAGTGACGTGTCTCCGCGCGTCATACTGTCTCAGTCACCGTCTCAGGGCAAAAAAGTCTCGACGACTCTGGCCGCTCCCTTCTCGTGGGTCTCGGTCAGTGCCAGAGGCTTCGAAGGCGTCCTGATTAGAATACTTGTCAAACGAGATGGTTTTCAGATACGTCGCCACATACCGAGACGAAAGATTGCGAGTCACACAGTGGCTGTGTCGTGACTGGTGAAGGTGTATCCGAGAGTTGATCACGTGTCTGCCGGATCGATCGGTTGGCCGTCTTCCGTCGGCGGGGCGATATGATCGACGAATTCCTCGACATCAGGCTCGCGGACGGTGACTTCGACCTCGATATCACCGAGTTCGTCGGGGTTTCCGACACTAAAGTTGATTACGTCTGCGAACGCAGCTTGCTTTTTCAGCGCGAACGAAAACCCGTCTGGACGACTGTTCCCGGAAAACTCTCGTCGGGCCGTATCCAGAATCTCTTGTTCGTGGAGGCGGTCAGAAAAGGCGTCTAACGAATGCGTCTCGGCCGTCAGTCGGCTGTCGTGGTATTCGAATTCAGCTTGCGGGAACAGATTCTCCACGGCATCACTGACCCGGTCTGTTACCTCCGTGCCGTTGACTGCGACCGTAATGTTGACGTCGATACTGTAGATCATTGGTCGGTCTCTCTCGTGTTGTTGGTTGAGTATGACTCTGACCGCTCACTAGACCCGGGGTCACTCGACTGAATCTCTCCGTCGACGGCGGCGGCAGCTCCCTTATTGAGGAGCCGCTCGACGCTGGTTCGGAAACGCTCGAGACCGCGGCTATTGTCGATCCGCAGGTCAGCCGCTTGCATCACCTCCCCAATTCCAAGCTCGAGTTCTCGCTCATCACGAGTCGCAGCGTCTCGAGATCGGCATCGGAGTCGTCACGACTTCGCTCTGCCAATCGTTCTGCGCGCAGTTCGAACGGCGCCTCGATCGACACGACGAGAAACTGGTCACCGAAGGCTGATTTGAACGCCTCGAGTTCAGTCGGCGACCGGAGTCCGTCGACCACGGCTGCGTCAGTGTCGGCGTCAGTGAGACTGTCACGTATCAGGGGAAGTGTCCGTTCTGCGACGGCTGCCGGGCCCTCTTCCTCGCGGAGACGTTGGGCGACTTGGCCGTGGTGTTGAGCTGGGTCGAGTCCGCGGTCACGACATGCCTCACGGATGACGTCGCCCATCACCACGACGGGGACCTCTTCACGGCGGGCGACCGTCGCGGCCTCTCCTTTGCCGCTTCCCGGGAGCCCGACGGTTCCGATTATTCGCATCAATCTCAGGTGTGCGAGTCACCCGATTAAGAGCTTCGACCTGCCCGAATCAAGTCTGTGGTGCCGTCGCTGTTTCGCCCGTCGATCCAGTCGTCGAAACGTCTCTGCTGGTGGCCACGAGTCACTTCCTCGTCGTATGGAACTTGATCCGATGGTTGATGACCTGCTTGTCAGGCCACCCTCGAGTCGTATTGACTGCCTGCCAATCCCACTCATCTAAACCTGGTAAGTAGGCAGTCCAGCCGGCTAGACGAGGACAGCCTGCGACAGTTCACCGGTCGAAGTATTCCAATTCAGGGGTAGGAGATGCGACCGCCATCGCAGGCTATTAGTCGGCCAGCGGGTATCATTACAGTGAGGATAGAGGGCGCGTAGCTCAGCCCGGATAGAGCGTCGGACTTCTATCCTGGAGAGGGTCTCTCTCGAGGGAAGCCATCCGACGGTCGTGGGTTCGAATCCCACCGCGCCCGTTGCTGTGTCGATATTGCTGATTCGGGCGCCGGCTGTGTTTTACGATAGCTGGATTAGTCTGAGCCGTACGCCAATTACACTTCCGCCGCGGTCGGGGAAGCTTTTCATTCATGAATGACGTATACATGGCTGTCTCCCATTGAAAACAAAGCGGAGACAGGTAACCTATGAGTGACTTGCGAACCCACGCGGCAGAGATTACGGAACAGTTCTCGGACCACATTGACGTCGATAGTGACGAAGTTGAAGCACAATTGGAGACGCTGGTCAATGATTACAGCGTTCCAGTCGACGAGGCACGTCGAAGCGTCACCAGCAGCTATCTTGACGAGGCCGGCATGGATCGTGACGAATTCACCGGCGGGGGCGGGGCCGGTGACAACGCGACAGTCCAAGTTGGTGACATCAACGAAGACGAGCAGTGGATCGACGTCCGGGCAACGGTGGCCGAACTCTTCGAATCCGACAGCGACGCCATCTCACAGGCAGGGCTCCTTGGCGACGAATCGGGGACAACGAGATTCGTCGCCTTCGAGACGTCGGATCTCCCGCTGTTAGAAGCGGGCCAGTCTTACGAACTGACCAATCTCGTCACTGACGAGTACCAGGGGCGGTACTCGGTTAAACTCAACAAGACGACTGATATCACCGAACTTGACGCTGATATCGAGGTCGGTGACGACGAGGAAACCGTCTCTGGCGCGCTGGTAGACGTCCAATCTGGGTCAGGACTCATCAAACGCTGTCCCGAAGACGAATGCACGCGTGTGCTCCAGAACGGCCGATGTAACGAACACGGCCAGGTTGACGGCGATTTCGACCTTCGCATCAAAGGCGTTCTCGACGATGGCGGGACCGTCACCAAGGTCATCTTCGACGAAGAAGCGACCGAGAACCTCACAGGGATCGGGCTCGAAGAGGCCAAACAGATGGCGAGGGACGCGCTGGACACCGCCGTCGTCGCCGATGAGATGAGCAAGGAAATCGTGGGCCGTTACTACGAGGTAACTGGACCGCGATATAAAGGATTCTTGCTCGCTAATCAGGTGTCTGAGGTCGGGGCAATCGATCCTGAAGCCGCGCTGATCAAAGCGAGGTCGATGTGAGATGAGTGACGCACCCACTCGCGAAGTCGCTCGTCGGGTCTTCGCACAGGAATTCAACGATGCAGGCTACACGTTCAAAGAGTCTGCTGACGAACGAGCTCCGCAGTACCTGTTGTTGCCGACCGGCGAACGAGCTAACCGCGTATTCTTGATGGGGACGCTCACCGAGAAAGAAGACATCGGAGGGGACAGCGAGTACTGGCAAGGCCGGATTATCGACCCGACTGGGACCTTCTTCACGTACGCCGGTCAGTACCAGCCGGAAGCAGCGGCCGAACTCCGGGATCTGAATCCGCCCGCCTACGTGGCTATCGTGGGGAAACCCCGTACCTTCGAGACTGATGACGGAGCCGTCAGAGTGTCTGTCCGTCCCGAATCAATCACCACCGTGAATGCAGAGCCACGGGGACGGTGGGTTGTCGAAACTGCCGAGCAGACGCTCGACCGAGTGGCTGCCTTCAGTGACGAAGGCAACGAGTACGCTCGGATGGCCGAGCGAGCGTTTTCGACGCTCGATGTCACCGAGTACAAGGATGTTGCCACCCGGGCGTTGGAAAGTCTCGATACTGACGACGAGCTTCCGGCCGTCCAGACGTCGACGACTCTTGACCCGTCCGTGACGGACTCCACGATCAAAAGTGCTGACGCCGAGTCAGCCCCGCAGACTGACTCAGATGACCAACTGGGCTCAGAGCCAGATCCTGCCCCCGATACGACCTCGCAGTCGCTCGAGTGAGACTAGTCGACGAGCACGGTAGCTCGTCGATTCGAACTCGGGATTGAATCCGCAGTATCACTACTTTTGATCACGGGAGATGCCCACAGGTACTGTTAGAAAAGTATCTGTGCCGGTCTCCATGCACGAATCGCGGCGAGTCCCGGTCTTGACGATTGTCCGAGTCACCCGACCGGGTGACACCACCACGGCCGGACACGATACAAGACTGTCCTCGAACTCGTTTCGCGGGCCACACGAGTCTGTGATCCAATCGAAATGACGGAGAATATACGATAGAAACCTGGATGAGCCGGTCGAACCCGACTCACCACCCCATCTCGGTAGGGTTGGCCGCTGGCTCGTCACAGCCTGTCGCGGTGTGAATCAAGCATGCCTCATCGCTTCCGCAAACACCTTATATGCTGCTCCGGCAAGGATTAAACGATCAACTAGATGCCGAGACCAGAGGTCCTCGAAAATATCAAAGATGCCGAGGAGGAGGCAAATCGAATTATCGCCGAGGCCGAGGAAGAAGCCGAACAACGAATCGCAGAGGCTCGGGAGAGAGCTGACGAGATCCGTGAAACGGCCGAAAAGGAAGCTTCCCAGCAGGCCGACGAACGGCTGGAAAAAGCCCAGTCCGACATCGACTCAGAGCGAGAAGAGATTATCGCCGAGGGGCGCGCAGAGCGCGAGACACTGGAAGAACGTGCTCAAGAGCGGATTGAAGACGCTATCGAGCAGTCACTGGAACGATTTGAGGAGGCAGTGAATGCTCAGACCTGAGCGGATGAGTAAGGTGTCGGTGACGGGGGCGAAACCCGTTATCGACGATGTTATTGAGAGTGTCCATCAGCAACACGTTCTCCACCTGTCAGAGTACGGCGGCGGCTGGGAGGGGTTCTCCCAGGGCCGCTCGCTGGAGGGTGCTGAGGAGGTGTCTGAAAAGCTCATCACGGTCCGATCGCTCAGACGGACCCTGGAAGTCGACGCGTCGACGGACGAATCCCCTCGAGTCATCGACGACGACGAGTTGGACGTTGAACTCGACCGGATCCGGCAGCGAGTGAACGAGCTTGACGACGAGCGGAGCGATCTTCAGCGACAGATACGCGACCTTGACGAGCAAATTGACGAGGTCACTCCGTTCGCGGAGGTGGGTGTCGATCTCGACCTGCTGTCTGGATTCGACTCGGTAGAGGTCGTGGTTGGTCGCGGCAGTCCCGAGGCCGTCGCCGCCGCTCTCGACGAGGCGCCAGCCATCGAGACATACGAGCTGTTCACCGGTGGGTCGACGGTCGCCATTGTTGCCCAACCAGCCGACGATGTCGATGCAGACGCCGACGCTGACGCAGACGCAGACCCGGTTGGCGATGCACTCGTCAGTGTTGACTTCGCAGTGCTGGAGGTTCCCGAGGGTTGACGAAGCGACGAGCCCCGAAGATTACATCGAGGAACTCAGGCGTGACCGGCAGCAACTCCGCGAGCGTCTTGAGACAGTCAACCGCGAGTTGGCTGACCTTCGTGAGGAGAACGGGTCATTCCTGCTTGCCGCTGAAGAGCAACTGAGTATCAAAGCAGAAAAACGGCAAGCACCACTCTCGTTCGCGACCACAGACAACGCCTTTGTTGCAGAAGGCTGGATTCCGACGGCTGAGTTCGATCCGTTCGAAGCCGCCATCGATGACGCGGTCGGTGACCACGTCGTGGTTGAAGAGCTCGAGCAGGCGTCGTTCAACCCTGATGACGAGGCAGAGACGCCACCGCCGGCCGGAGAACCGGCAGACAGCGAGACAGACTCCACACCCGTCACGAGTGAGCCCGATGCGACTGAAGACTCCGACGAGACTGAGCAGCCGCAGGTAGTCTCAGACGGTGGCGCCCCAGTAACGATGGGGACCGACGACCCGCCGGTGGTGCAAGACAATCCTGGAATCGCGACGCCGTTTGAAACGTTAGTGAAGGCGGTGAACCGCCCGAATTACCGGGAATTTGACCCGACGCTGTTGGTTTTCCTGACGTTCCCGCTCATGTTTGGATTCATGATCGCCGACATGGGCTACGGGGTGTTGTACCTCCTGTTAGGAGCGTTCCTGTATCGTCAATTCGACTCTGCGGCGTTCCGTGATATCGGTGCCATCTCGCTGTGGGCTGGCGCGTTCACAGTCCTGTTTGGCGCTGCGTTCGGGCTGGACGTGTTCGGCTATCACGGCTACCAGCTTCTCGGCATCGAAAAGTGGCCGGTAGCCAAGGGACTCTCGCCCGCTGACGGAAGCTGGGCAGAAGCCTGGCTCGTTATCACGGTGATCTTCGGGATTGTTCACCTGAACATCGCCTGGGGACTCGACTTCATTACCGGGATCCAAGAGCACGATCTGAAACATGCACTCTACGAAGCAGGGTCGTGGCTGTTGATTCTCAACGGCCTCTGGATCTGGGTATTCAGCGCTGTCA
>KI543229.1:7261-20297 GCA_000496235.1 uncultured archaeon A07HR60 | reverse complement strand
AACGGCTAATCCAGACTTTTAGCACACTTGAGTAGGTTAGATGCTGTATGGAAAAGTCGCTCACAAAGACACTTGTCTTCCAACTCCAACCCGAGGACGAGCGACTTCTCTCAGACGCTTACCACGAAGCCCGATGGGTGTACAACCAGACCATCCAATGAGCGACAAACGGAATGGACTGGGACAACATATCGCCGCGTCTTGAACGAGAAGCAGACCTCGTGAACTGCCTCGGGATCAAGCCCCGAGGCTTCCTGTTTCAATGACGCGACTTGCAGGCACCGACTCTCGGTGAGACGGGTCCACAGCGGTCGCAGTCTCCGCAGGCGTTGATTCGGTCTGTCCCAGACCTAATTCCCGAAGACTACGAGAAAGAACATTATACGACGCGTTCAAGTCTCTATCTGCTTCAAACCCACAACTCGGGCACGAGTGCTCTCGAACCCACAACGGTTTGTCGGTCTCGACACCACACTCGGCGCACTCCTTCGTCGTTCCGCGTGGATTCACCTGCACGATGTGCGTGCCGTACAGGTCGCCTTTGTATTCCAGCATTTTGATAAACCCGCGCCACGCAGCGTCCTGCTTGTTCCGAGCATTCCCATTGGACTGAAGCATCCCCGAGACGTTCAGGTTCTCCACGAACACGGCGTCGTACTTTTTGACGAGCCATGTTGAGAGCTTGTGCTGGAAGTCTTCGACCTTCCGTTTCATCCGACGCTTGACCTTAGCTACTTTTTTCCGCTGTCTCTCCCAGTTATTACTGCCTCGCTTTTTCCGAGAGAGACTCTGTTGTTCGCGTCGGAGGCGCTCGTACTCGTCTGAGAGGTCGAGCCAGTCTACACTATCACCGTCCGATGTGTAGACATAATTCTGGATGCCGAGGTCGATGCCAACGCAATCTTCAGCATTCATGATATTTGCTTCTGGCTTCTCGGGAAGCTCTGTGTCTTCGATTTCGAGACCGAACGTAACGTACCACTCACCTGTCGTCTCCTTCTTCAGCGTGACCTCTTTGATGACAGCGTTGTCGGGGATGTCTCGGTGGTACTGGATAGGGATGTCGCCAATTGTGGAGAGCCAGAGAGTTGCGGTCTGACCACTCGTGTTTTTGAGTTCGAAGCCAGACTGCGAATACGTCATGCTCTGGTACTCTCGCGGTGATTTCCACTTGAGCCACCCGACTTTGTGACCATTTTCTTTCTTCTCAGAGAGGTTTGAGAGGTTGTTGTAGAATTGTTCGACGGTTTTCTGCAGTGCTTTCGAGTGGACTTCTGAGAACATGCTCCACTCGTCTTTCCACTCGGTAAGTCGGTTTTGATGCTGGTACGCGCTCCCGACTTTGTGATTGTTCGTGTCGAGTTCTTGGTATTCGTAGCGGGTATGGTTGTAGGCTTGGCGGTGGATGTTGATATGACGTTCTGCTTTCGCAGTTGCTCCTGTTCGGTCAGGGTAAGCGCGAAAGCGGTAGTCATACCACATCTGTGTGACTATATATTGGCAACAAGGAGTCTTAGAGCCTGTGTTTTGCGTCAGTTCGTGTCGGCTTCATCCACGGGGTCAAGCCCCGTGGCATTCGCCTTGGTATTTCTGTAAAGAACACCACACAACGAGTCGTCGCCAAGTCGCTAGACGCACTTCAGCAATTCTCCGAGCAAGACGACTACAATATGCCCAGTCACGAGAAAACTGGCCCGTCCCCGTTGCGGATGAACTTCACCGAGGGTTACAATCTCACGCTTGAAGACGACGAGATTCACTATCGGATTGGCCAGTTGCCAGATGATCCATCTATAGAAACTCTGTGTATCTGACACTGATATCACCAGCCTGACGACAGTATTCCCGAGTACAGACGGAATTCCCGCGAGAGCGTCTGAACGCTAGGTATGCTCTCCAGCGTGTTTAAGAAGGTTTATCCGGCGTCTAAGGAGTAATAGAGATGTTCGGAAACGAGCAGACAGACCATCACCCATGCTTGAAACAATTCCAGAGCTGACTATTGCACAGACCACCGGTGGCGCACTAACAGACCCAGCAGCCGCGGCTGCAATCGCAGTTGGACTCGCGGCGTTCGGCGCCGGCTACGCAGAACGTGGAATCGGTTCGGCGGCAATGGGCGCAATTGCTGAAGATGAAGACCTCTTTGTGCGAGGGCTCGTGCTCACTGTCATTCCGGAAACGATTGTGATTCTCGCGCTGGTTGTCTTTATTCTGGCCTAACGGCTTCTCTCGCTACAATGAGTTTGGACACGGTCATCAAAGACATCCGTGAGGAAGCTCGCGCGCGTGCAGATGAAATCACGCAACACGCTGAGACGCGCGCTGAAGAGATCATTAACGAGGCCGAAACCGATGCCAAGCGGATCCGTGAAGAGCGACAAGCCAAGGTTGATTCCGAGATCGCACAGGAGCGCGAACAGGCGTTGTCGTCGGCGAAACTCCAAGCCAAACAAGAGCGGCTCGGCGCCCGTCGTGACGTACTTCAAGAAGTGCGAGAGCGGGTCGAATCGGAACTGGCTGGGATGGAGGGCGACCGCCGAGTAGAACTCACCCGTACACTGCTGGAAGCGTCGCTCAAGGAGTTCGATACCGATACCATCGAGATGTATGGCAACGCCGATGACGAGGAGCTGCTCACCGAGCTGGTCGGAGAATACGACCGCGCAGAGTACGGTGGGACGACCGATATTCTCGGTGGGGTTGTCGCCGAAAGCGAAGCGGCCAACGTGCGGGTGAACAACAGCTTCGACTCAGTATTAGATGACGTCTGGGACGACGGAATCAAGGAACTGTCGGATCAACTGTTCGAGCAATGAGTACCGCCAACTCGTCGAATCCCGAATACGTGGTCGCCCGGGTCCGAGTTCGTCGCGGACAGCTGTACGGTGACGACGACTACGGGACGCTGATCCGGATGGGCCCGGCAGAGATCGCTCGGTTCATGGAAGAGTCCAGCTACGAGGCGGAAATCACCGACCTCGGCGCCCGCCACTCGGGGGTCGACCTCATCGAGTACGCGTTGAATCGGAGTTTGGCGCGACAGTTCGACGATATTCTCGCGTGGGCGGATGGCCGCCTGTACGAACAGGTGGCACAGTATCTCCGCAAATTCGACGCGTGGAATCTGAAGACTATCATCCGGGGAGTCTACACGGATGCGCCCCGGGAGTCTGTCGAGACGGATCTCATCCGGGCTGGCGAATTCACCGACCGTCAGATCAACCGGCTGCTTGGCGCGGAGTCGATCGAGGCGATCGCAGATGTGGTGGACGACGAAGGAATCATCTACCGAAACGCTCTGCGGGCGGCGCTGGAAGACTTCCGAGACACCGATATCCTGGTGCCGCTGGAGAACGCAATCGACCGGGTGTACTACGAGAACCTCCTGGAGAACGTGGGTACCTCTCAACCCGCTCGATTGTACGAGGAGTTCCTCCACGCGGAGATTGACTTCCGGAACGCCCGGAACGCCCTGCGGTTGGCGCGGTCGGGCGCAAATATCGATCCCGCCGAGTACTTTATCGAGGGCGGGTCACTGTTCTCGCGCGGAGACATCTCGCGGCTAGCGGCCGATATCGACACCCTCGTAGAATATATCCGCGATAGCGCGTACGGTGAAGACCTGTCGGACGCACTCAGACAGTTGGAAGAGGCCGATAGCCTGATTGCGTTCGAACACGCCACCGATGCCGCACTCCTGGAGTACGGTCAGGAACTCGGGTTGACACATCCTGTGTCGGTGACGCCGGTGATCTCGTACGTGCTCGCTAAAGAGCGTGAAGTCGAGAATATCCGGGCAATTGCCCGCGGGAAAGAAGCGGGCCTGCCGAACGATGGAATCGAAGAGGAACTCGTCATCACATGACTCAAGAGATAGCTGTCGTCGGCAGTCCGGAGTTCACGACGGGATTCCGGCTGGCCGGCGTGCGACGATTCGAGGATGTCTCGCCTGACGAGAAACCCGACCACCTCGACGACGCCGTCGAGCGGACCTTTGAAGACGATCAAGTGGGTATCATCGTCATGCACGAAGACGACCTGCAACACCTCTCTCGAGGTGTGCGCGAACAGGTCGAAGAAAGCGTCGAACCCGTCGTCGTGACCCTTGGCGGCAGCGGCGCTGGCAGTGGCGGACTGCGCGAACAAATTAAACGAGCCATCGGGATCGACCTGATGGATGAAGATTAAATATGAGTAAAGCAACACAAGCGGAAATCACTGACACCGGTGAGATCGACAGCGTCAGCGGTCCGGTCGTGACCGCAGTCGACCTCGATGCCCGGATGAACGACGTGGTGTACGTCGGCGACGAAGGGCTGATGGGTGAGGTGATCGAGATCGAAGGTAACGTCACAACGATCCAAGTGTACGAAGAGACCTCGGGAGTCGGCCCGGAAGAGCCCGTTGAGAATACGGGTGAACCCCTCTCGGTCGACCTGGGGCCGGGTATGTTGGATTCAATCTACGATGGTGTCCAGCGCCCGCTGGATGTCCTCCAGGAGAAGATGGACGATGCGTTCTTAGATCGCGGAGTCACCGCCCCGGGAATCGACCTGGACAAATCCTGGGAGTTCGAACCAGAAGTTGCCGAGGGTGATTCGGTGACCGCCGGTGATATCGTTGGGATTGTCTCAGAAACAGTCACGATTGACCACAAAGTGATGGTCCCGCCCGGTTCTGACGGCGGCGAGGTCACTGCCGTCGAGGCAGGCGAGTTCACCGTCACTGACCCGGTCGTGACACTCGATACTGGCGAGGAGATCCAGATGCGCCAGGAGTGGCCTGTCCGCGAACAGCGGCCGACGGGCGAAAAGCAGACCCCAACGGAACCGCTCATCTCTGGCCAGCGTATCCAGGATGGGCTGTTCCCGATTGCGAAAGGTGGGACTGCGGCGATTCCGGGGCCATTCGGCTCTGGCAAGACGGTTACTCAACAGCAACTGGCCAAGTGGTCAGATGCTGATATCGTGGTGTATATCGGCTGTGGTGAACGGGGTAACGAGATGACTGAGGTCATCGAGGACTTCCCAGAACTGCCGGACCCTCAGACGGGGAACCCGCTGATGGCCCGGACGACGCTGATAGCCAATACGTCGAATATGCCGGTGGCGGCCCGTGAGTCGTGTGTGTACACTGGGATCACCATCGCAGAGTACTACCGCGACATGGGCTACGACGTGGCGCTCATGGCCGATTCTACATCGCGGTGGGCCGAGGCAATGCGGGAGATCTCCTCTCGACTCGAAGAGATGCCTGGCGAAGAAGGGTATCCGGCATATCTCGCGGCCCGACTCGCGCAGTTTTACGAGCGGGCTGGTTACTTCGAGAACACCAACGGCACCGAAGGCTCGATTTCGGTGATTGGCGCTGTCTCCCCGCCCGGGGGCGACTTCTCGGAGCCGGTCACCCAGAACACGCTGCGGATCACGAAGTGCTTCTGGGCGCTTGATGCCGACCTCGCGGAACGACGGCACTTCCCTTCAATCAACTGGAACGAGTCGTATTCGCTGTATCGCGACCAGCTTGACGACTGGTTCATCGAGAACGTCGACGAAGACTGGCCCGACACGCGACAGTGGGCTGTCGACACGCTCGATGAAGAGGGCGAACTCCAAGAGATCGTTCAGTTGGTCGGGAAAGACGCTCTCCCGGAAGACCAGCAGTTGACCCTGGAGGTGTCACGATACCTCCGGGAGGCGTATCTCCAGCAGAACGCGCTCCATGAGGTGGATACGTACTGTGGCCCGGACAAGACGTTCGCAATTCTGACGGCGATCAAACGGTTCAGCGACGAGGCCTTCGACGCGCTGGACGCCGGTGTCCCCGTCGAAGAGATCGTCGATATCGACTCTCTGCCCCGGCTCAATCGGATCGGTGTGCAAGAAGAGTGGGAGCCGTACGTGGATGAGGTCGAATCTGAGATGGCCGAGCAACTGCGAGGGCTCTACTGATGAAAGAATACCAAACTATCAACGAGATCAGCGGCCCGCTCATATTCGCGGAGGTCGATGAGGCAATCGGGTACGACGAGATTGTCGAGATCGAAACCCCGCAGGGCGAGACCAAACGAGGTCAGATCCTGGAGTCGTCCGGCGGCCTAGTCGCGATCCAGGTGTTCGAAGGTACTTCTGGGATCGACACGAACGCGTCGGTGCGATTCCTGGGAGAGACGCTCAAAATGCCTGTTACGGAGAACCTCCTGGGGCGTGTTCTGGACGGGTCGGGCCAGCCGATCGATGGGGGGCCGGATATTGTCCCTGACGAGCGCCGAGATATCGTCGGTGCCGCCATCAACCCTGTCTCTCGGGAGTATCCCGAAGAGTTCATTCAGACTGGCGTGTCCGCCATTGACGGGATGAACACGCTTGTTCGCGGCCAGAAACTGCCGATTTTCTCGGGCTCCGGACTGCCTCACAACGACCTCGCGCTACAGATCGCCCGGCAAGCGTCTGTACCAGAAGAAGAAGAAAGCGGCGAGGACTCAGAGTTTGCCGTGATCTTCGGGGCGATGGGTATCACGCAGGAAGAGTCCAACGAGTTCCTGCAGGACTTCGAACGGACCGGCGCACTTGAGCGGTCGGTCGTGTTCACGAACCTGGCCGACGACCCCGCCGTCGAGCGGACGGTCACTCCGCGGCTGGCGCTCACCACCGCCGAGTACCTAGCGTTCGACAAGGATTATCACGTGCTGGTAATCCTGACGGACATGACTAACTACTGCGAGGCGCTCCGCGAGATTGGAGCCGCCCGCGAAGAGGTGCCCGGCCGCCGTGGCTATCCGGGATACATGTACACCGACCTGGCGACGCTGTACGAGCGGGCCGGCCGCCTCCAGGGTCGCGACGGGAGTGTGACCCAGATCCCGATTCTCACCATGCCCGGTGACGACGACACTCACCCAATTCCGGATCTGACAGGCTACATCACTGAAGGGCAAATCTATATCGACCGCGATCTCGAGTCACAGGGCGTTGTCCCGCCGGTGAACGTGTTGCCGTCACTGTCACGCCTGATGGACGACGGAATCGGCGAGGGATTGACCCGCCGCGATCACAGCGATGTCTCTGATCAGATGTACGCCGCTTACGCGGAAGGTGAGGACCTCCGCGACCTGGTTAACATCGTCGGCCGTGAAGCGCTGTCCGAGCGAGACAACCGGTTTCTCGACTTCGCGGACGCCTTCGAGGCTGAATTTGTCGACCAGAGTTTCAGGACGAACCGAGAGATTGACGACACGCTCGAGGTTGGCTGGGACCTACTGTCGATGCTGCCAGAAGAGGAGCTCAATCGGATCGACGAAGATCTCATCGACGAGTTCTATCGCGAGGAGGCCGAGCGGCTCGATATCGGAGCGGCCGACTGAGCTACCCCCAGCATTGCTTGACAACTCACAGAGCGGAATCTCCCGCCGTGTGACACTGAGTCTGTCCGAGTGTTCGGGCGTCCCGAACTGCGTCGGCTACCTGTTTTGATCGGTGTGATCGTTATTCGGCTTTCTGAGGCGTGTCTGCTGCTAGTCTGGCCGCTCTCGTCATGTCGCCAGTTTCGTTTTGCTCTACCCAAGTGACCAGATTCAGAGCCAGGTCGCGAGAAAGCCGCCGCATCGGAAAAGAGTTAACAGCGTCGGCCGGGTTGTTTCAGACAAGAAATGGCAGAGGATGTTAAACCGACCCGGAAGAATCTGATGGAGATCGAAGACCGAATCGAATTCTCCGAGCAGGGTCACGATACGCTTGAACAGAAGCGCGACGGCCTCATCATGGAATTCATGGATATCCTCGATCAGGCGCAGGATATCAGATCAGGCCTGGAGTCGGATTATGACACTGCCCAACAGAAGATCGATATGGCTCGTGCGATGGAAGGAGATGTCGCAGTCCGGGGAGCGGCGTCAGCACTGAAAGAGCACCCCGAGATCACGACCGGGTCGAAAAATATCATGGGGGTCGTTGTGCCACAGATCGAATCTTCGAAGGTCAAAAAGGACCTTGACGAGCGGGGCTACGGGCTGTTAGGCTCGTCTGCCCGGATTGATGAGGCCGCGGACGCCTACGAGGAGCTGATCGAGAGTATCATCCTTGCAGCCGAGGTGGAAACGGCGATGAAAAAGATGCTCAAAGAAATCGAAGTGACCAAGCGACGGGTCAACGCCCTCGAATTCAAGCTTCTCCCTGATCTCTACGAAAATCAAGAGTATATCGAGCAGAAACTCGAAGAACAAGAGCGCGAAGAGATCTTCCGTCTCAAAAAGATCAAAGCCAAAAAAGAAGCCGAGGAGGAAGCAGAAGAAGCCGCAGAGGAAACTGCCGAAGACGAAGACGAAGACGAAGACGAAGAGGAAGCCGACGACCGAGTCACGGCGACGACTGACTGTCTCGGACGCGTATCCCGACTACTTCTCATCTCTTTCACTGGCGATGCTTTCAGACATTGAACTTGAGTGCCGAATTTTGAGCCCCTCGTCTCAGGTCTCGAATGTTGGATGTCCGGTATGACGTGAGGCGAGGAGACATTGGATGGGTGACGCGGTATGACAATCGTACAGGCATTTATAAACCGTCTCGGGGTCGCGGCTTCAGCCACCTGACCCACCCCGCCTGGAGACTCGACTGATAGAGAGGCGAGCGCATACCTCCGTCTTCAGGCGGACGAGGAGGTAAATACCGCTGGAAGCCAGTGGGGATTTGAACCCCCCATCCGAAGTTTCGCTATGGACTGTCCCGACTGTGAGGATTCTCAACTGGTCGTGTTTACTGTTCCATCCGAATACCGGACTCACGCGCCAGACGATACGGCGGGAATCTGCCCCGAGTGCCTGCAGGTGCTCGGAGTCGACGGAGACTCGTCAGCGTCGGATCCGGAGTTTGAGGCTATTTCGCAGGACTTCCCCCGGGGTGAGGCTGGCGTTGCCGTCGCGTTGGCGCTCGGAAAACTCCACTCACTAGCACTCAATCGGTCAGCTATCGAAGACCTCCTGATTTCAGCAGAACATCACGGTGTTGACGTGTTCACCACTCTCGAGCGACTTGATGCCCCGAATGCTGCCTTTGCTCTCGGCCGCCGCCGTCAACAGGTTTCACAGATTCTCGATTAATCGGCTGTCTGACCATATCTTCGGCTATGGAACTGCGACCCCGATTTGACGAGATCACCTCTGACCCAAATTGTCGTGATTGTCTCCCAGTGAGGCTAGCACTCTCGATGGCGTGTGTGGATTGGGCTCGACTAGATACCCGAATCGTATCGGAGAATGCCAGCAATCCCCCCGAATGCGTCGTACAGTTGTTCGCCCTTCTCGAAGTCAGTCGAAATGAATTTTGTCTCACTGCCCCGTTGTTCGGCTATCGTCATCAGGTGCTCGATTGCGTCTTCCCGGTCGGCTGCCGACGCGGATTGCCCGCACTCTGAACACTCCTGACTGTCGGCCGCCTCGTGTCGGGAGTCGAGCAGTTCGAACTGCTCGTGACCCTGTTCACACTCGTATGTGACCACGTCTTCGCGGAGGTCCTCGGAGATGAGCAGCCGGTCGACTGCTCCCATGATGAGATTCCGCCGGGTCCGGTCGAACCCGTAGGTGGCCTTCTTCCCGGTGTTGAGGTTCTCGAAGAACTCCTCCATCTGTTGTTTGTCCTCGACGATTTCCTGATCGGCGAGCACCTCACTGGCGGAGTCGACCAGGTCTTTCAGTCCCGACTCGTCCGTGTACGCGACATCGAACTTGCCGAGAACTTTGTCTTGCAGTTCGTGGTGGAGATAATCGCCGTCGATGAACTCGTCTTTCGTCGGCGACGGCCCACCGACGAGTATTCCGTCGAGTTCGTGACGTTTCGAGACGAACAGGTCGTTTGCCATGCCAGCAACCTCCTGATAGAAGTTGTCGATCGCCTCCAGCCGCAACCGCGCGAACCGCTGGGCAGACTGGCCGCCTTTCCGCTGTTTTCCGGGGACGAGCGACTCTGCGCTCTTGACTGGTTCGACACGTTTGCCCTTCAGCCAGCCGACATTAGCCTCCCGCCGGTCCAGCACCACCAGCCCGAACATCCCCTTGTCTTCGAGCATTCCCTCCAGCGGTTCGGTGAGAAAGTCAGAATCACAGTGATAGCGGAACGACTGGATCGGGGTGGGAGGAGACTCCAGCACCCGTGTGACCATGTCGCTGCGGCCGCCGCCGGTGTTGACGGCCCCCGAGAACAGAACCATGCCGTTTGAGGGCGTGGTGTCGTAGTAGCGGAGCCGATCTTTGATGCTCTTCAGCGCGTCCTGGACGTTCGTCCGGGTCTGCTTGGACTTGATATTCGATGCCTCGCTGTGCTCTTGAGTGACGTGAGCGACGACATCCGAGAGCAACTTCTCCTCGGGAATATAGATGGTGACGAGTTGCGTCCCGGATCCTTCGAAGTCTTGGAGCTCCTCGATCACTTTGCGGAATTCGTATTTCCGCCGGTCTTCGTTCGCCTCCGCGACTTCGCTCATTACCCAATAATCGCCGGGCGCGGGGTAAGTATGCTACGACTGGGTACCATCCCGTCTCCGCGGCCGGTCGGCTGGTGAGACACCCCGTATCACGTCGAGTGAAGTCCTGTCAGGCTGTTCCAGATAACGTCGGATTATTCGAGTCAGCATCGAGACACAGCGGCTCATGCTGTAGCACGCAACATCGAGTCAGACCAGGACGCAGCGAGTTGGCTCCGGGCCGGCCGAGGTCTGTCTCAACTATAACATCAACCCGCCAGGTCACTCCGCATCGGCGACCTGTGCAGCCGCTTCTCGGATGAGCCCGTCCAGTATCTCTGGCGTCGTCGGGTGGTACGCCCGGTCAGGAACATCTCGAATGTCGAGTCCCATCTCGATGAGCACCTGCATGGTCTTTGCCATCGCATCGGCGTGATAGTGCATCGCGTGATACCCGAGCACGGTCCCATCGGTAGCGTCAACGACCATCTGCGCCAGCCCGTGCGGGACGTCTTTCGCGCGGAACACACCGTCGTCGGCCGCGTCTCGACTGACTGTGACAGTCGCGTGCCCAGCCTCGTGTGCACTCCGCGTCGTGTGACCGATCTGCACCACCGGGTACAACCCCGCCCCGGCGAAGGTCACCTTGTGTGAGATGTGCTGGTACGGCTCTACAGGGTTTCCCTGCGCCGCAGCGACGATATTCTGCCCGGCCAGACGGCCCTGCTCTTTGGCGACGTGTAACACTGGGTCCCGCCCGTTCGCGTCACCCGGCACGTACACACGGGGGTCGTCCGTGGTCTGCATCGTCGCGTCCACCCAGCCTCTCTCTGGTGTGACCGACGTGTGCTCCAAGCCGAGCCTGTCTAGATTGGGGTTCCGGCCGGTGAAACAGAACAACTCCGCTGCGGTGACTGATTCTCCGGAGTCGAGGTGGACCCGGACACCCTCTGGAGTCGACTCGACCCGGTCTTCATACACCTCTGTGCGAATGTCGATATCGAATTCCTCGCGGTACAACTCCAGCAGTGCGTCGCCGAAGGCGGGCGGGTGGTCATCAAGCGGCCGTTCGTCGTGTTCGATCACTGTGATATCGACGCCTGCCTCGGCCAGATACGGTGTCATCTCCAGTCCGACCGCCCCGAACCCCATCACGACCCCCGAATCCGGCAGCCGCGTCGCATCGAGGACGTCCGCGCTCGTGGTGAATCCCACGTCGTTGAGTCCCGGCAGGTCGGGAATGTTGAGCGACGAGCCCGTCGCGATTGCCACGTAATCAGCCTCGATGGTCCGGTCACCGACCTGGAGGGTACGGTCGTCGAGGAACTCGGCGGTTTCGTCGATGAACTCGATGCCGTCCGTCTCGGCAATCTCGTGGACCCCCTCGCGGCGGTGGGCCGCCCACCCGCCGGTGTGACCGTCCTTTCGATCAACGGTCGCGGTGAGATTGATCTCCTGGGGTCGCCCCTCGAGACGCTCGTCCGTGCGGCCCTGGAATCGGTGTTCGGCGGCCGAAAGCACCTCTTTCGACGGCATACACCCCTCGAGAATACACAACCCTCCGCCCGGGTCCCCGTCGTCCACCAGCGTGAGCTGGTCGATGACGCCGCCGACGTGGGACTGGAGCTCTTCTGCAATCGCGGAGCCAGCGCTCCCGTACGCCCCGATTACAACAATATGCATACGTTCAATTCGGACCGAGTGAGGGTAAATGTTGGTCGCTTGCTTGTCAGAAACTAGAAACCCCCAACACTGACACGTGGCGTCTCGTGCTGGCAACGGCAGTCTCTCGCCCGACGGGGCGCAGGGTGAATTCGTCGCTGTGTCTGAATGCTTTGGTGAGCCGAACTCACCGCCGGCGACCAGTGTGACCGGGATAATCGCGTTCGAATCGGTCTGCAAGTTCGTCCTGGTCGAATTCGATAATCACCGGTCTACCGTGCGGACAGGCGTAGGGATTCTCACAGTCGTCGAGCGTTTCGAGCAGTTCGACTACCGACCCCTCCGTGAGCGACGTATTACCGGTGACGGCCGGGTAACACGCGAGGTCAGCGAGTAAATCGTCGGCAGCGCCATCGACAGTCTCCGGGGCGTCGTCTCCGTCTCGAACGAACGCTGAGAGAGCGTCCCGGAGCAGCTCTGGGTCCAGAGCTGTCTCGAAGACGGCCGGAACGGCCTCGACCTGGACTGACTGCTGGTCCGCGCGTGACGCCTGGAACCCGAGACGCTCGAGTGCTTCGACGTACTCATCGAACAGCGCGGCCTCTCGGGCCGTCAGTTCAATTGTGATCGGGCTCGCAAGCGTCTGGGTGGTGGTTCCATCGGCGAACTGCTCACGAAGCCGCTCGTAGGCGACTCGCTCGTCGGCTGCGTGCTGGTCGATCAGGACGAGCCCTTCGGGCGCCTCCGCGACGATGTACGTGTCCTGGAACTGGCCCAACAAGCGGAGCGAGGGGAGTCGCTCGAAGGCACGTTCGGCGGTCGTGGTCTCGCCGGTGAGCGTTTCCTGATCGGTCACGTGACGGACGGTCTCCGTGTCCCGGGAGTCCGTTTCGCGCGGGTCAGCCCCGGCGGCGCTCTC
>KI543229.1:0-1243 GCA_000496235.1 uncultured archaeon A07HR60 | reverse complement strand
TCCAACCGCCCGAATGAAAGCAGTCCTCGAAGCACCCCGTCGGCGTCTGATCACCGTGCTCTCTCAGCTAACAAACAGCAGTGTCTCGATTACTATGAGATTCCCGACCCACTGTCGGCCTGTCCATCTCGTGTCCCCACCGCAATTGTTTAGAAAAGCCGTTTCATTGGTGATAGTGTGACAGACTTTGACGATGCCAGTGGAAATGGCTGTCCTGCGTGCGGGCAGGAGTACGAGTCCGTCTCGGTTCATCAAGATGGGCTCATGGTGAACCTCTGCAAGAACCCACGATTCCACCGCGTGTGTTTCAATCCCGTCTCGCAGGATGGACACGCCCACGTCGAATTCTACCATCACACGCACGAGCAGGTCCCCGACGCGGGTGCAGTTGCAGAGGATACACCCGTCTGAGCCAGAAGCGACCCTCCAGACGCAGTGACGGATAGTGGGCGGAAGCCTCACTCTTCAGGGCGGAGAGGAGATCAATAGTCGGCAAGTAATTGTTTTCGAGGCAGTAGCAGATAGCAGACGAGTTGGCAGGCGCCACCTTTTGAGACGATACCGGCCGCGCAAGTGCGACCTGGCCCACCTTGCTCACGAGCGCGACGAGGAGAAAACCGGAGAACACGGGGTGTGATTGGCCGAGCCAACACCACAAGCCATTGATATCGCGGGCACCTGAGTCTGATTAATCCGTGTCTAGTGCGAACCGTCAGTACGATCTCGTGGTGTGGGGAGCGACCGGAGTCGCCGGGCGACTGGTCGCCGACTATCTCACCGAACAGTACACGCCCGAGGAGTTGTCGGTGTGTCTCGGCGGGCGAAACGAAGAGCGGCTCCGAGCGGTCGAGGCCGACGCCGTCGACGGGGCAGACTCGTGGGACGATATTCCGATCATCCTGGGGGATGCGACCGATCCCGAGCGGCTCCGTGCAGTCGCGTCACAGACGCGTGTCATCTGTTCGACGGTCGGCCCGTATACGGAATACGGGACGCCGCTGGTAGAGGCGTGTATCGAGGCGGGAACGGACTACTGTGACCTCACCGGCGAGGTGAACTGGGTACGAGAGATGATCGACCGCTTTCACGAGCGAGCGACAAATCGCGGGGCGCGAATTATCCACAGTTGTGGATTCGACTCGGTCCCGGCGGATCTCGGGACGCTTCTGGTGCAGTCGCACGCCATCCGCGAGTTCGGGGGGCCGTGTGACGTGGTGCAGATTTATTTGGAAGACGGAAACGG
>KI543228.1:171606-173876 GCA_000496235.1 uncultured archaeon A07HR60 | reverse complement strand
CGAGTACTCGTATCTTCAGATCGTTCTCCCGCTGGGCGTTGCTGTCGGCGCCGTTTTTCTCGCGTGGCTCGCCAGGGTTTGGGAGTCACGAAGTCTCGATACGGATACCTATCCACTCGCGGTTGGTGGATTTATTGCTGCGTCTGCGACGGCTGTCTGGCTCGCGATCCCGTCGCTGTGGTCAACGCTGACTGGTAGGCTGCTCAATACTGTCGGGTTTTCCGCTTCAGCAGGCGCACGCACCATTGGCGAAGCCCAACCACCGCTCCAGGGTGCTGCCTTCTCCGACTTCGTCATCTCACAGTATGGTCTCGGCTTGTTCCTTGCGTTGGGTGCGATTCTTTACATTATCGCACGCCCTCTGTACGATTCTGATGAATTCATCGATTCAGTATATATCGCCTCAGCACTCGCGCTGATTGGCTCTGTTTACGCGGTCCCTCAGCTCTACGGTGCAATCGGTGGCGTCGTCGGCGTGAGCTGGCAGGTCGTTGGTCTCGTGATCGCGGCGGCGTTCCTCATTGGGGCAACCTTCAGAGTTGAGTACGAAGCTGAAAATCTCTATCTCGTCGTCTGGGCAGCCTTCATCGCGAGTGCAGCGTTTACCCAAGTGCGATTCAATTATTACCTTGCCGTCGTCGTCGCAGTTGGTGCGGCATACTTTTTGCAGATCAGTATGGATACGCTCGACTTGCGATCACTCGATGACCTTCGCGATATTCAGGGATGGCAAGCAATGGTCGCGATCGTCGTCGTCGCTATTCTCATCGTCCCGTTGGTGGCGGCGACGACGCCTGTCTGGGCTGCAGGTGCGAACACCGGGCCCGGTGCAGTCACTCAGTGGGACGACAGTCTGCAGTGGATGAACGATGAGACACCCGTCCCGGGCGAACTCGGTGGCGCCGACAATACGATAGAACCGTACGATACGTTTGAGCGTCCGCCAAACGATGACTTCGAGTACCCAGAGGGCGCCTATGGCGTTCAATCGTGGTGGGATTACGGTCACTGGATCACGACTCGCGCTGAGCGGATCCCGAACGCGAATCCATTCCAACAGGGGGCCACCGCTGCGGCTAATTACCTGCTTGCCCCGAGCGAACAGCGCGGAAACGAGCTTCTCGAAACCCGGGGTGGAGCAGCCGAGCAGACGCGCTACGTGATGGTCGACTGGCAGATGGTCTCGCCAGGATCGAAGCTGTCGGCGCCAGCAGTATTTTACGACGACGGCGAGGTCAGCGCGAACGACCTTCGCTCGGTGATGTGGCAGGAAACAGAACAAGGCGGCGTCCAGCCGGCGTACTTCTCGCGGAACCAGCGGTACCACGAGAGTATGATGATGCGGCTGTATCACCACCACGGAAGCGCAATCGAGCCGGAACCGGTCGTGATGGAGTGGCGCACCGAACAGCTCCAACGCCAGGATGGCAGCACGTTCGACGCACGGATCCTTGCCGGCGACGACGGGATCCGAACGTTCGCAAACATGACTGCCGCGCGTGAGTACGTCGCAGATCGCAATCAGGCACCGGGTGTCGGCGCTCAGATCGGCGGGATCGGGCAGACACCGAGTGAGCCGGTTCCCGCGTTGGAACACTACCGGCTGGTCCACAGCAGTGAGGCGACTGCGCTGTCTAGTCGCAGATTCAATCAGCAGTTCAGAGGGCAGGTGCAGCAAGCGCAGCGAAACAACGTCTCGTTGGCAGCCGCATTCCCGACTGACCCCGACTACGTGAAGACCTTCGAGAAGGTGCCTGGAGCGACCGTTCGCGGATCGGGAGCCACCGCTGGTGAACAACTCCGTGTGTCTGTGCAGATGGAGCGGCCCGGTGGCGCTCTCCAGCAGGGCAACCAGTCTGCCACCTTCCAGTACGTGCAAAACGTCGAGGCCAATGAGGACGGCGAGTTCAACATGACAGTTCCGTACTCGACTGAAGGCTATGATGAGTACGGTCCCGAGAACGGATACACGAACGTCAGCGTCCGCGCAACGGGCAATTACAGTATCGTCGGCAGTCAGCGTGTTTCCGCAGACGGGGATGTCGTCGCCAGTGTCGGACGATTCGACGTGGGCGAAGGGCAGGTGAACGGCGATAACCCCGAGGCGGTGACCGTCGAGCTGAGCGAGCGCACGCTGCTCAACGGCGGTTCAGGTGACGGTGCGAACACGATAGATGATGAAGCGTCTCCGGACGACAGTGGCTCAGCTGTCAGCCCGACCGCTGATAATTCCGCGAACGCGGAGAGCGCGAGCATTGGTCATCCGAACA
>KI543228.1:146718-171586 GCA_000496235.1 uncultured archaeon A07HR60 | reverse complement strand
TTGGATACCCGCGCTCGGGACGCGCTGAACGCGCACGATCTCCGCGTCCACGGCGGCCATCCGGCGCTCGCTCACGAGACCATCATGGGCCGCCGGGAAGACCAGCGGAAGCAACAACAGACCACGAAGTGGTACGTCTACGCCTACCCCCACGCTGATGACCTGGCGGTGCTTCCGCTCGGCGAGGATGTGCTGGAGGGCCTCCAGTTCGGCGGGAAGCGCAACGACGGCTACGGCGAGGTCGAGCTGAAGGACACGCAGATGGGTGACCTCGATGAACTGGACTACTCGCGGCTCGAAGGCGCGGAGACGTCCCTCATCGAGTTGGTGACGCCGTTCGTCCTGGCGTTGGAGTATCCAGAGGCGAACGACCGCACTATCCCGTGGTGGGCCGAGAACCGCGACGATCTCCGGCTCCGCGAGGAGAAGATACTGGAGCAACGCGAGGTGTTCCGGCTGGAGACGGTCGATCACGGGCAGGTCGTGAAGTACCTCGGCGACCGCCCGGTGGAGACCGCGAAGAACGGCCTCCAGCGGGTCGGGTCTCACTCCCGATATGGCTTCGGAGAACTGCGGGTGAAGCCCCTCGGCGAACAGTATCAGGAATCAGAGAGGAAGGAGTTATTACGCTCGTGAGTGAATCCATGAACGACGATGAATCGCCCGACAAATATTCGCGGTGCAGACTGAATAAAGAAATCGTATTACCAACAACTGCCATTGCGGTCACGGGCGAGTAGAGCCACACGATGGATTCGCGAGAAGCAGCGGTCATTTTTTTGAAAGGAATCGCCATGGGCTGTGCAGACGCGGTCCCGGGCGTCTCCGGGGGGACCATCGCGTTGATCACTGGTATCTATGATCGTCTGATAACCGCGGTGACGGCAGTCACACCCACTCGAGTGCGGTCGTTGTTTACGGGTTTGAATTCGGCCAGCGGTCACGAAACGCTCGCTACGTTTCGAGAGATGGATGGGCCGTTCTTGATCGCGCTGGGCGCCGGGATCGTTACCGCGTTAATCACCGTATTACGGATCGTCGATATCTTGCTCACAGAAGCGCCAGTAGTGACGTACGGCTTCTTCTTCGGGCTCATTGCGGCCTCGGGTGCGGTTCTTCTGTCGGAGGTAGATGTCTCTACGACCACTCGCAAGGCGGCAGCGCTGGCCGGCTTTCTGGCTGCGTATCTCACAGCCGGCATCACGACTGCCGGGTTCGGGAGCGGCCCCCTCGTCCTGTTCGCGGCGGGGATGATCGCCGTCAGTGCGCTGGTGTTACCGGGGATTTCAGGATCACTGCTGTTAGTCATTCTCGGACAGTACGAGTTCGTTTCTGGCGCACTCTCGACGTTCGTCGATGCCGTTCTCGGGGTCGTTACCGGAGGAGAAGCCGGCATGGTAGTCGAGACGGCCCCACCGATCGTCAGTTTCGTCGCCGGAGGCGTAGTCGGGCTGTTCACGATTGCACACACAGTCCGGCGTGCACTCACACGATATCGGGCCGCGACAATTGCGTTTCTGGTGAGCCTCGTCCTCGGCGCTTTACGCGCGCCGCTGCTAGAAGTCGGGGCTCTCCTGTCCGGGACAGAGCGAGGGTGGCTCGCCGCGCTACCGGAGTTCGGTGGTGCAGCAGTCCTTGGCGCGGCCCTCATCCTCGCGGTGGACCGCTACGCAGGCGCCGTCGAATTCTGATCTGCCCCATGGCTACTTGTTCGTGCGCCTCCGAAACCTCTTAACAGCCGGCGGATCAGTCAAAAAACAATATGGAGACTGAAATTCATGCACCCACTGATCGGGTCTGCGAGCAGTGTGATCGCTCGGAGACATGGGACGACGAGGGCGACCGGTGGATCGTCGACGGAGAGCCGGGGCAACTGTACTGCATCCACCAGTGGGATATCACGGGCGATTTCGCGCCGATCAAGCTCGAGTAAGCCGCCTACTGACGATCATCGACACTGACCGGTCGTTCGTCACTCGCTGAGGGTTGGATTCGTCGAGTGGTTCGCTTCGGGCCAGTCGAGCTCTCGACAGCGGGTCACGTTGCCTCCTCGTCGGGACTGAGTGAATTGCTGATGGTCTACTTGTTCTCGTGTGAAATCGATCACTCACGGCCACGACCGCCACTCATTCCAGTGTGTCTAGAACGGACAGGAACCCTGAGGCGTACTCTTCGTCTAACACGTGATCAGCAGCCTCTTGGGCGCGGTCGTCAGCATTCCCGACAGCAAACGACTCTCGGGCTATCTTGAACGTCGACACGTCGTTTTCGCTGTCACCTATCGCGACGAACTCTGAGGGTTCGACATCCAGCACCTCACAGACAGCAGCCAGCCCGTCGCCCTTCTGTGTGGCTGTCCCTGTGACGTGATAGGCAAACCCGGTGTCGAGGACGGTTGCCTCGCTGTCAGCGACTAACTCACGCAGCAGTGATTCGTCGGCGTCCATCGGAAACGCCACTTCTGTCTCGCGCCACCGATTCACCGTCGAGTCGGGACCCCACGGGTCGTGACCGCCGCGCTCGCGGTACGCTTGTGCCACGCGTGTCGGTTCTACGGGCTCGGCACGGACCTCGGTGACGCCGTCCGCGTGAATGACTCCACCGTTTTCAGCGACGACGTACTCCGGGATGCCAAGAAAATGACAGAGTGCCACCGGGTACGGGAACGATTTGCCCGTGGTAACGACGATAGGTGCGTCCCACGTGGGGAGTCGCTCGAACACACGCGGGTCGATCCGGCCGCTCGGGGTAGTCAACGTCCCGTCAATATCCAACGCCAGTGGCGAAGCCATACAATCGCCAGGGAATGGGGCAGAAAAGTCTCGTCGCTTCGGACTCGCCGTGAGATCCCAACGCGAGGCCATCCTCCGAGTATCATCGCTCGTGCCGGGTCAACCACGTCTCCGCACAAAACCAGTGTATTCCGTATCGGGGTGGTGACCGGGTCAGATTGGCGTCACTGGAGTCCCCCGGTACATCGAGTCGTCTCGGACGGTCCCCAACGAGAGAGTCGGATGCACGGCTGAATCTGTCGCCACGATCGTGTCGTCCCCGCGTCACTCGAGACATACAGGGGATGGCCATCCGGTTGTCACAGCGAGTGGGCGATCAAATCGTCTCTCGTTGAGGGCAGTCATAGAAAAGTATAGGCGAGTCGACTCGGTGTTGATGAATCATGGAACGCGTGGCGATTGTCGGCGCCTCGATGACGCAGTTTGGGGACCGAGATGCGTGGGTGAGGGAGCTACTGGCTGAGGCTGGTCGAGAGTGTCTCGAACAGGCGGGGGTCGGACCCGAGGCTATCGACCACCTGTACGTTTCTAATATGGCTAGCGGCGAGTTCGAGGGCCAGACAGGCGTGCCGAACGCCCTCGCGAACGACCTGGGAGCCATCCCGGCGTACACGGCCCGAATCGACCAGACGTCCGCCTCGGGCGGCGCGGGAGTGTTTGCCGCCTGGCAGGCAGTCGCCTCCGGAGCTGCCGAACACGCGCTGCTGGTGGGTGGTGAAAAGATGACCCACCGTACCACCGCAGAGGCAACAGATGTCATCGCCTCGCTGACCCATCCAGTCGAGTACAAACACGGAGTCACGCTGCCGTCGTTTGCCGGACTGACAGCACGGCAGTATCTCCACAGCTACGATGCCACCCGCGAGAGTCTCGGCCGGGTCGCCGTGAAGAATCATCGTAATGGGGTGGACAATCCACACGCGCAGTTCCGCAAGGAAGTCGACCTCGACACCGTGCTCGAGTCACCGATCGTCGCCGACCCGCTGCGACTGTACGATTTCTGCCCGATAACCGACGGATCAGCAGCGCTGTTGTTGTGCCCCGAGTCGGTCGCGGCACAACACACCGACGAGTATGCGGTTATCTCGGGGATCGGGGGCGCGACCGACACACACGTTGTTCACGAGCGAGCCGACCCGACGACAATGCGGGGAGTCGTCGAATCCGGGCGAGAAGCCTACGAGATGGCGGAACGAGAGCCTGATGACGTCGACATGGCAGAGTTGCACGACATGTTCACTATCCTCGAATTCCTCCAGAGTGAGGATCTCGGATTTTTCGACAAAGGTGACGGCTGGAAGGCAGCAAGAGACGGCGTCACTGCCCGTGACGGAGCCTTACCGATCAACACCTCTGGCGGGCTCAAGTCGAAAGGTCATCCACTGGGAGCAAGCGGCGTTGCCCAGGTGTACGAGGTGTATCAGCAGGTCCTGGGCGATGCCGGCCCGAGACAAGTGCCGACCGAGGTGGGACTGGCGTGTAACGTCGGTGGCTTCGGGAACTGTGTGACGACGACGATCTTGGAGGCAGGCGAATGAGCGACGACGTGCCGCCGATGGAGGCTGCACAGTACCCCGACGGGACTATGTTGTATCCAGCACACCCGTACGGCCCCGACGGGAACGAACCCGTCGCCACAGTCGATCTCTCGGAGTATCGAGCCGTCGTCGTCACCTGGACCACGTCCACGGCGACACCGCCGGGTGTTCGGGAACCGAACCATCTCGCGATCGTCGAATTCGACATAGACGGCGAATCTGTCCGAGCAATTGGCCAGATGACTAGTGATGATATTAACATCGGTCAGCCGGTCGAACCCGTCTACGCGGACGAACTACGCGATCCCGAGGCTGGGATTCGCGAACCGGAGAGCCAGGCCTGGGACGGATATCAGTTTGCTCCCGTGGATGAGGCGACTGAAGAAACCGAATGAGCGTCTCTAGTGGGCGCGGACACCGGAGCGCACCTCAGGCCGAGCGTCTCCCCGCCCGTGCCACAAACGAGTGTGACGCGCTTGTCCGAAGGTATCGCCAACCGATCACTCAGCGAGTACAAAAGTGCAATACCGAACACGGCTCCGACACCTGACCGCGGGTGAAGCATTCCCGACGAGTCACTCACTTTCGACGATTGTCTCCACCGTCGTCAGTGTCATCGTCAGAGCCGGCGTCGTCAGTGTCTGATACGTCGCCTTCGTCGCTGGAATCGCCGTCGCCATTGGAGGGCTCTTCACCCGTTCCGTTGTCACGGTTCGTCTGTTGGTCCTCGATATCGTCGAGTTCGTCTTTGATCGACCGAAGCTCTGAGTCCACGTCGATGCCGATCTCATCCGATGAGTCAAACGGGTCGTTCGCGAGTGACTCTTGACCACCGTCTCCTTGCGGTGGCTGTTCGGCTCCACCGTCACTGTCGTCGCCGTCGGCTGGAGCGTCGTCGGTATCGTGGCCGTCGGCATCTTCGACATCGATAGTGACTGGATCGCCACCGGTGTTGGAACCGTTGTCGGTCCGCGAGCCAGTTCCGTTCGAATCCCCAAGAGACGGACGCGACGAGGTCGACGACTGGCGCGATCCAGACGTCCGAGACGAGTCGGTTCTGTCTTCGGCCTGTTCGACGCGGCGTTCGATTTCCGCAGAGAGTTCTCGGGCCTCTTCGATAATCGACTTGGACGCTTCGTCCTGTGGGAGGTCAGCCTTGGAGAGGGCCGTCCGAAGCTCCGAGAGCGACCGTGCAAGACCGCGCGAGGCTTCTGACCGAGCCTCTGCCAGCCGGCCGTCGGTCCGGCCTGTCAGCTGATCGCCAATATCGTCTGTGACTCGGCGATTGGGATCTGCGAGCCGCAACAACCCACGGAGCAGTTCCAGCGAGCGGATCGCTGTCTCCAACAGCGCAATCACGGTGGGGATGGTGTACTGTTCGGTGAATTGGATGAACTCTGACGGGCTCGGTAATCGGGATGACGAGCCAGTGTCGTCTCCCAACTCATCGCGCAGTCGGCCGAGTTTGTCCTCGAGTTCGTCGAGCCGCTCGTCGAGGTCATCATCGTGTGGGCCTCGAGGGTCGTCAGTCATATCGCTATCTTAGGCCGCGAGCCTCAAAAGGACTCCCGGTATCACCACTCTCAAACCTGCAAGCGAGAGTCCCCAACTTCAAGTTCAATTCTGCCGAGAAGATAGAGACGCATATCGAATCACTGGCTTCGAGTCCGTCTTTGACGCGAGCTTGGCGTCAATCTTCGAGAAACAGATACAGAACTCATCTTCATCGGTGTGAGTCAGTATGATCTCTCTGACACGTGGACGTATCAGGCGAACCGTCCACGTCGGTACTGTGGGGGCCAGTCGATCTCTGCGTCAAGTTCGTGAGCCGCCTCGAGCGACCAGTACGGGTGCCGTAGCATCTCTCGGCCGAGCGCGACGAGATCCGTTCGGTCGTTGCGAACCAGTGCATCGGCGTGGGTCGGGTCAGTGATTTCACCCACTGTTGCCGTCGGGACGCCAGTTTCCTGGCGGATCTGCTCGGCGTAAGCAACCTGGTAGCCGGGTCCACTGTCGGGGACTTGTTGGTCAGGGTGATTCCCTCCGGCACTGACGTCGATTAGGTCAGCCCCAGCCTTCTCAAGTTTGGGCGCCAGCGCGATTGAGTCTTCTAGCGTCCAGGAGGCACGGTCAGACAGCCAATCTGTGGCGCTGATTCGGACGAACACTGGCTTATCATCGGGCCAGACCTCGCGGACTCCGGTGACGACCTCACGGAGGAGACGGGTTCTGTTTGCGAAACTCCCACCGTACTCGTCGTCTCGGTCGTTGGCGACCGGCGAGAGGAATTCGTGGAGGAGGTACCCGTGGGCCGCGTGCACCTCCGCCACTTCGAAACCTGCCGAAAGCGACCGTTCGGCAGCCTCCATGAACGCCTCAATCACGTCTGCAATGTCACCGTGATCCATCCGACTGGTCGCTGGCGGCTGTTCTCGGGGATACGGCTTTCCGGATGGTGAGATCGTCTCCCATCCCCCCTCGTCGAGACCCAGCGGGCCGCCTTCCGTCCAGGGCCGGGTGACGGATGCCTTTCGGCCAGCGTGGGCCAGTTGGATGCCTGGGATCGCACCCTGTGACCGGACGAACTCGACAGTCGGTGCCAGCGCTTCCGCGTGATCGTCAGACCAGATGCCAAGACACTCCGGCGTAATCCGCCCGCGCGGTTCTACGGCCGTCGCCTCGGTGAACACTACGCCCGCGCCCCCGACGGCCCGAGTCCCCAGGTGAATATGGTGCCACTGGGTCGGATACCCGTCCTCGGCGGAGTACTGACACATCGGTGATAGCATCACGCGATTCCGGATCGTAGTCTCCCGCAACTCTAGCGGGTCGAACAACGAATGTGACATACCCAACGCATGGTCTGTGGAGTCAAATCAATAGTGGTCGCCGATAATTACGATCAGCGGGAACCGAGAGTTACAGTCAGCGAGAATCCGCGGTCATACTCCGGGAAAGACGAACGTCACAAACGCAAATTTCGGGGGTCGAATGTGTTTCGCCGACGAGGACGTGAGCGACCTGTCCCGGGTGCCATATCTCGGTGGAAACCTGGACGGCCCCCGGAGGAGGTGAGATATGTCCAGTTACGGTTGACCGCCTCCCCGCCCTGGAGGGGGTGGCTTGCGCCTCGATTCTCAGTAAACCGAGAGGTATAACGGCCGACGAGCACAGAAGTCGAGTCTTCAGGCGTCACACTGGCGAGTCAATATCACAACGAGATACTCAACTGCTTCAGGAGTTGGCGGGAGCGATTGGGTGGGTCACGCGACGTTCCTGTCGACTCGAGATCTCACCGATAATCCGGGTCTGACCGTCCGGCCACTGCACAGTCACTCGCTGTGGACTGGCGGTTCCTAACCCGAAGTGTGCGACAGGTTCTGACTGACACAGGTAACTCCCACCCGCGTCGATCGTCCGCACCTGCTTTCCGACGTCAGTTTCCAACTTGACGACCGCCCCTCGGGCTGGTGCCCCGTGTTGAGTGAGCGGACGGATTCGTAGCCAGTCGCCCGAATTCGGGATCGAATACAGCGAGAGCGGCTGCGGTTCGACCTCGCCGTGAACGATCAGCAGTTCAAGAATACCATCACCGTCGAAATCTGCGACGGCGGCACCGGTACCTAATCCATCAGGCTCACGAGCGTCTCCTGCGGCTACTCGCTCCCACCCGGACAATGACCACCTGAACAGGCGATTCACGTCGCCCAGCGCGTTCACGAACAGTTCCTGACGTCCATCGTTATCAAAGTCGGCCGCGATGAGTGTTCGCGCCCGTGATGCTTGTGCGAACGGCGCCGGCGTCGTCTCGATAAAGGGTGTCTCTCGGCTCCCAGGCACGTTTCGCGGCCTGCCGGGACTCTGCCCTTGTCGGTTCACCGGCCGTACTGACGCGGACTCTGTGACGACCCGCACGCCATCGTTCGTGGTGACATCGTAGCCATTTGCGGCCGAATCGCCTCTAGTGTCGAATCGGACGGTGGTCCCACTAGCGAACAGGTGGTTGTCGTGTTCCCAGTTGGTCACCGCAATCTGGGATTGCCCTGCAACATCGACGAGTGCAAGCCCACGAGCGTCGCCCTGGTGGTCCGCAAGGGCCGAGCCGAGCGCGACCTCGGTGAAGTGTCCGCCAGAATTCCGGTAGAGACGGTTCGAGCCGCCTTCCACACCGACCAGCACATCCATTCGATCTGAGACCAGGGGGCCGGTGAGAACCGACCGGCCACAACATTCCAGACCCAGTCCCAGCGTCCCCGCCATATCAGTCACCTCGCCGTCGTCGCCGAACTCGTAGAACGGCATCCTCCCGTCACACGTGGCCACCAGCGCACCGTACCGGCCCGTTCCGAGTCTGTCGAGAGTGGCGACTGACCGGCCAGCTTTGTCGTTTCCACGATTAGCGTTCACTTCTCGCGTAAACGTATCTGTCCACACTAACCGGTTCACAGCCCGGCGATTGAGTAGGAGATCCGTGTCTGCAGTGACTCCCTCGTGAGTGTCGGTGTTGTGAACGTAGATTTCCTCAATCCCATCCGCATCGAAATCGGCAGCTGCCACACCGACTGCATGTCGACTTGCATCAGCCACGATGCCACAGGCGGAGTCGGCCAGGCACTCGTCACTCCACGAATACAAGCGATTCGCATCGCCGTATCCACAAACAAGCGCAAGAGGGCCCTCTCGTCCTGGCGTCACTGCCACCCCGTATCCTTTGAATGGGGTAGCATCCCGGATACGGTGGGAGAGGTCCCGAAACACTTCTTCCGCTCACGGCTGAATATAAATGAACCGTACGGATTCCACTAGAACACCCTCAGAAGACAACAGCCACGTTAGTGTAACCCTGTAGCTGCAAAAACTGACCGCGAGTCACAGTCTTTTGGACCAGACGAGTAGCGTGAGTCACCTTCGTGCCGGCCGGTCTGCGGGCGGGCAAGCGTCTCCGTCGAACAGCCGTTCACGGAGCGTCTCATCGGTCGATCCTGCCTCCAGAAGACCGCGTTGGCGTAACTCTGGGACGAGGTGCTCGCTCACAGATGTCAGCGATGCCGGGACGAACGGCGGCATCACGACGAAGCCATCGGCACCGACATCGACCCACGTTTCGAGTTGGTCGGCGACAGCGTCGGGGGTGCCGACTAGTTCTGTAGTCGGGTACCGCGCGTATCTGATGGCGGCTTCTCCGACGGTCCAGTCACGGTCGTCGTCCACGAACGCACGGAGTGCCCCGCGAATCCCACTCACGTCGATATCGGCCAGTGGCGCCTCAAGATCGTACTGGCTATAATCGTGGTTGAGATGGCTCGAGAGACGGACGAGCCCTGTCTCAGGGTTGATCGTCTCGATGACGCGATCTCGCTGTTGGCGAGCCAGATCCTCGGTCGCGGCCACGTAGGGGGTAATCGCCGGGTACAGTCGGAATTGGTCCCGGTCGCGACCGCAGGTAGCCGCCCGTTCGGTCATGTCGGTCGCGTACGAATCGAAGCCGTCGATCGAGAGGTGAAACGAGAACATCGCCTCGGCGTGTCGAGCCGCAAAGGCTCGCCCCCGATCTGACTGGCCAGCTTGGAACACGACCGGTGTTCGCTGGGGTGTCGGCGCACACATATGTGGTCCCGGGATGCTGAAGTGATCGCCGTCGTGATTGACAAACGAAACGGCATCGGGATCGGCGTAGCGCCCACTCGCGTCTCGGACGACAGCCCCGTCGTCCCACGAGTCTTCCCACAATTTGTAACACACCTCCAGATACTCGGCGGCCCGCTCGTAACGCTCGTCGTGGGAGATGTATCCTCCGGCTGCATTTTCGAATTCCAGCTGTCCCGAAGAAGTCACCACGTTCCACCCCAGCCGTCCGTCAGTGAGGTCGTCCAGCGTCGAGAATTTCTTAGCTAGCAGATAGGGCGGATACAGTGAGGTGGAAGCCGTCGTGACGAGGCCAAGCGTGTCGGTGGCCGCGGCCATCGCCGACAGCAACACCACTGGGTCGTTTTCGGGAACCTGCTGGCCACGTCGAAGGGTCGGCTCAATGCTCTGTTCATAATTGTCGGCTATGTTGTATGCGTCTGCGAAGAATGCGCCTGTGAACCCGCCTGCTTCTAACTGCTGGGCCACGCCCGTCCAGAAACTCACGTCTCGGTAGCCGTCTGCCTGCCCGTGGCGCTCGTCACGCCACGCGTCTTCGATGACCGGAGAGTGACTGCAATTGAGATACGCGAACAAATCGAGCACAGCTACCGTTCGACTCGAACCCGATTAACTCTGTATGCGTATGTTGATTCACCAGAAGCGGACCGTCAGTGGTGTGTCAATTCTAAAATGTGTTGGAGGGTCTCCGGGGATTACTACTGAGCTATTCGATATCTGCGTGCATTCCACATTTGTGTGACTGCAGCGGTCGCAGAGCCACTGAATCTGCCGTTCAAGCTCTTCCGACACAGGCTCTCAAGTTGGAACAGGACCCGACGGTAGAGCAAAAATTCGGTGACGGTTAAATTCCGATATTCGGCGATAGAGGTGCTCCAGGCCCGGTATAACCCATCACGCATCGTCAGATATTAACGGCTTCCTCGTCAATAATGTAATGATGGGAACATCTCGCGATACGGAGGTCTCAGAGAGTCAAACGTCACGGCGCGCGGTGCTTGCGACGACGGGAGTCGGCATCGCTGGACTAAGTGGATGTCTGGGTGGCGGGGATACCTGGATCCAGCGGGACGACGACCGGAGAACCCGAGTCATCGAATCCGTTCCGCAACCAGACGCTTCGATTTTCCACGTGGAGTGGGACCAACGCGACTGTCTTCGAGGAAGAGATTAAGCCGTTGTACGAGGAGAAGACGGGTGGCACGCTCGAGGTTGTCCCCGGGTGGTCCGAGATTCTCAGTCGGATTCGAGCTGCGCCCGCAGACAATCCGCCGTACGATCTAACGGTTACGGGCGATAAAGAACATTACTTCGGTGTTCAAGAGGATCTGTGGGAGCAGATCGACTACGGGAATCTGGACAACGGCGACGTTATCAAGCCGGAACTGATGCGGGAAGACCCAGTGTCGGTCCCACTGGCGTACGGCGTGATGTGTTACGCGTACGACAACGAATCGATTGGATTCGAGCCCGGTCCCTGGAGCGATCTGACTACGGAAGCGACTGACGTCGCACTGCCAGGTGCGTTCTTCAGTAATTCCTTGCAGATGGCCTCAATTGTCTCCGACGAATTGCCCTTCGATCAGGAGCTGTACGATCCCGACGGGCACGACGCAATCTTTGAGACGCTGGAATCGATCGATACGGCCAAATACTACACCGGTGCCCAAGACCTGTGGACATCGATCGAAGAGGGAGTGGCCAACGTGGGACAGTACTTCTTCGCGTACTCACGGAAGAAGGCCGAGACCACGGACGCAGTGGATTACGGTCTCAGTGTGCCAGAACAGACGACCGGATACATCGACGACTACCACCTCGTCCGCGGAACCGACCGCAAAGAGATGGCAGAGGACTTCCTTGACTTCATGTTGAGCAAGGATATCCAGAGTACCTACGCCGAAAACTTCAATCTGGGAATGGTGAACCCAGAGACAGAGTACCCGCAACAAACTCTCGATAACGTTCCGCTGTCCAACGACGCACTCGAAGACGTGTCGTTCATGGAGTGGAGTGACGTGGCGGAATACTCAGACGATCTGAGTGAGCGGTTCGACGAACTGAAATCCAACGTATAAAGTTCGCGCCGCCACATCATCGGATATAGACGTGACTGTCTTACAGCTCGATAACATTGAGAAGTCGTTTGACGGCCTCACAGCCGTCGACGAGGTCTCACTGTCTGTCGCAGAGGGAGAATTAGTCTGCCTGCTCGGTCCGTCCGGTTGCGGCAAGTCGACGACTCTCCGAACGATTGCAGGCTTCGAGGCTCCCGACACTGGGACAGTCCATATTAACGGCCGAGACGTGACGGCAACACCGCCTGACGACCGGCAGTGTTCTATGGTGTTTCAGGATTGGGCACTGTTCCCGAACAAGACTGTGCTGGAAAACGTCGCATTCGGGCTGAAGATGGACGGTGTTTCGGCAGCAGACCGCCGGAACAGGGCTCAAGAGACGCTGTCGCTGGTAGAGATGAGCGACCACGCGGGGGATATGCCCCGGCAGTTGTCCGGCGGGCAGAAACAGCGAGTCGCGCTCGCCCGCTCGCTGACACTGGATCCGGAAATCCTCCTACTAGACGAACCCCTCTCGAATCTCGACCGGAAACTGCGTGAATCCATGCAGCTGGAACTCAAAGAGATCCAGCGACAGACGGAGAAGACGATGGTGTACGTCACACACGATCAAGACGAGGCGTTCACGCTCGCCGACCGAATCGGGATTCTCAACGAGGGTCGCGTCGTCCAGACCGGAGCGCCCGCTGAGGTGTACACAGACCCCACGAACCAGTTTGTCGAATCGTTCCTGGGGACGACGAATTTCTTATCCTGCACGGTCGCTGCGACGCGGGTCACAGAAGCCGTCGCTGGTGAGGCAACAGATGGTGGCGCGCGTGTCCGACTAGAGACCCCACTGGGCGAGCCACTGCTGGCCCCAGATGGTGCGAACCGGCTGACCACCGGTGATGCGGTCACAGCATCAATCCGGCCAGAACAACTGACGGTCTCGGCCGAGCGACCGTCGAGTGATGGTCGGCGAGACCGAGCCTTCACCGCGACGGGGACTATTCGGCGGCGTCTTCACCGCGGCTCTCGGATCCGATACGAAATCGAGTCGGGTGACGCCCAGCTGGCGACGGAACGCCGGATCAGTGACCGACTTGACGTGACAGAAGACGCCACGGTCTATCTGTCCTGTTCGACCGGTGCCGTGACATACTTCGATGCCGCGGGGAGACGATTGCGATGAGTGCGGCTGTGCCCGGAATTCGGGACCGACTCGGACGTGTGTCGAACAGCGGCTCCGCACTGATCCTCCCGTTAGTGCTGTTGATCTGCTGGTGTTTGTCGTCCCGTTCGGCTATCTCCTCCGTATCGCACTCACCGAACGGTCCTCCACTGCCAGTACAACGAAGGCACGTGGTCAATCGACGGGTTCGGCTATGTTCTTACTGAGCAGACACTGACAGGTGCGTTCCTGTTTACCCTTGGATTCGCAGTGTTAGTTACCGTGATTTCGGTCGCTGTGTCGACGATGTACGCGTACGCTATCTGGCGGGCAGATGGGCTGCTTCGTGTGACGCTATTAGTCGGCGTTCTGATGTCGATGTTTACTGCGATCGTGGTGAAACTGTTCGCAGCGATTCTCGTGTTTTCACCGAACGGCGTTCTCAACACCACTCTCATCGCGAGCGGGGCGATCACAGAGCCAATTGCGCTGGTTAACAATCTGAGCGGGGCCGTGATCGGGCAGCTGTACATCGTTGTCCCGTACACGATATTGGCGGTGTATTCGGTGCTGTCGACGATCGACGAGTCACTGATCGAGGCAGGGCGAGACCTGGGAGCCGGGCCTGTGCGAACGTTCCGTGAAGTGGTCGTCCCTCACACGGTGCCAGGCATGTTAGTGGGTGGAGTGATCAGCTTCACCTGGAGTGTCGGGTCGTATGCCGCACCACTCCTGTTGGGATCAGGAGCTGAACGGACGGTTGGTGTCGCAGTGGCGGACCTCTTGTTGAGACGGTTCGACTGGGCGGCTGCCGCGTCGCTTGGCGTGTTGGTCACCGTGACGGTGTTCGTGGCGCTGGCTGTCGCCTACATCGCGGTCGGCCGGACGCGAGGGGCCACAAATGAGTGATGTGGGTCGCTGGCTGTTTCGCGGCGGCTATCTGGCCATGCTCTTGTTTCTGGTCGCGCCGATCGTCGTGGTAGTGGGTACCTCACTCAATGCGGCGCCCGCAGTGACGTTTCCTCCCGACACGGTGTCCACGAGATGGTACGCGGCGCTACTCGCAGATGCTGACTGGACCCGGGCGATTGGAAACAGCCTGGTGACGGCCACTGCCACATCGATTTTCGCCACCACTTTGGGTGTCATGGGTGCGTTAGGTATCCGCCAGCTGAACAGTGGTCTTCGGACGGCCGTGTCCGGTCTCGCGGTGGTTCCACTGCTGGTGCCGGGCGTCGTGTTAGGTGTGACACTGTTAGTCTTTTTCAGCGAGTTTGGCGTCCAACAACAGCCCTGGACGATTGTGTTTGCACACTCATTGTGGGCGACGCCACTGACCTTCTCCGTGATGCGAGCGACGTTCTCTCGGTTTGACTGGGATCTCCGTGACGCGGCAAACGATCTCGGGGCGGGCCCCTTCCGAGCATTTCGTGAAGTGGTCGCCCCGAATATCCTCCCCGGGCTCGCCGCGGCCGCGCTCATCGCGTTCGTCGTCAGTCTCCAGGAGTTCGTGATGACGCTGTTTTTATCTGGCAGAAACTCCCGAACAGTGCCAGTAGAAGCCTGGTTCTCGCTTCGGAACTCGCTGGACCCACTCGTGAGTGTAACATCGACACTCCTGGTAGTGGCGGTGCTCGCCATGATCGCTGCTGGCGCGGCTGCTGTTGGACTCGACCGGATCGCGTCTGATACGTGATGGTGGATGGCCGATATCGAGCGCAGAATATCACCTGACAACCCTTCGGCAGATGACGCCGTCGTAATAATTCTCGAGAACCAGTCGGTCACAATCTATTGAGACGTGTCCTCCAGAACTGCTGTCCAGTCGACCCAGCCAACACGCAAAATCCGATGGACTCGGCGGGATTTGAACCCGCGGCCTTCCCCGTGCCAGGGGGATGATCTACCGCTGATCTACGAGCCCGAGCGTCATCGAAACTACTCCGTGTCCGAATAATAAGGACTTCGACTCGGGGAGACTAGCCAATATCGGGCAGACTGTGTCGTGGCGCCGCCAGGTAGGGCAATCAGATTGGTCGCCGGTAGCATCGCCGGGGCAGTCAGTGGCTTAGAGCGTGTCGCTCGTGGATGTCACGTCGAATTCGAGCTCACGGCGACTACCCTCGAGATCTTCGACGGCTCGTTCGACCACGTTGGTGGCCTCCTCATAGATTTTCGGAACCAGCTTATCGAGAACCCACCCCATCGAGACGAATCGGGGGAGATCTACGATATTAGCGCCCGCCGAGCCGGGGTCGAACCGAACCTCGAAGGTGATTTCACAGATCTCGCCGGCATCGAAGTCGGGCGAAAACCCGTCTGTCACCTCGGTCTGGTCCGCCACCGGGTCAATTCCCCAGTAGCCTTGGGCGTTGATGTCCTTGATGAGTTGCCAGTCGATCTGTCTGGGCCTGTCCGTGTCTGTCACTCGCGATAGCACCGTATATTCGAGTTTCCACCACGAAAACGCAAGAGCATATTCGGTCCCGGTCCCCCCGTCGCCAGCGGTCTGTCGGACAGAATCGAGATATCCCGAGTATCTGGCATAGCCTGTGAAGTTGCGGAGAAATTCGTAGACCCTCTCCGGTGACTCGTACACGTAGGTCCGAACGACGACTCTGTCCACACCGTATGGTACGGGCGGGACCCTCATAAATCCCGCTCGGCCACGGAGAAGGCTGGTAACTGGAGCCGCACCGACCCCGGGTGTGAGACCGAGTCGTCTCGCTTCGCTGGATACAAACGCTGGCAGACGGTCTTGTATGTGTGTCAGAGGAACGGACCGCCTTCGAAGTGTATCGTGATCGAGTCGACCGCCCACTGAGTCGGCTATTCAGAGAGTACGGGGTCGACGAGATCCGGTGGTTCGCGGTCGGAATGGCAGCGAACGTGGTCGCCCGGCTATCGGGTTTAATCCCCCCGCTCGTCCTCGGCGTAGCAATTGATGCTGTTTTCACCGGCGAGGCTGCCTACGCGCTGCCACTGGTGCCGAGCGGGTGGCTTCCAACCGGTCAGACGGCTCAATTCTGGCTGTCGGCTGGGCTCATCGTCGGCGCGTTCGGCGTCACAGCCGTATTCACGTGGATCTATGGGGTAGCGGCGAACAACTTTGCCCACCGAGTGATGCACGCCGTTCGGACGGATTCATTCGAGCGAATGCAACGGCTCGATATGACGTTTTTCGACGACAAACAGACCGGCGAGGTGATGAGCGTGCTCAACAATGACGCGAGCAATCTCGAGGTATTCTTAGATAACGCACTCCAGAATTCGGCCCGACTGGGCGTGATGCTGCTCGGAATCGCCGGTCTCTTGTTTTATTTGAATCCTGGTCTCGCGACTGTGACCCTGGTGTCGATCCCCGTGATGGTGGTGTTCACGCTCTGGTTCATGCGTGCAGTCGAACCTCGATACGTCGACCAACGGTCGTCTGTTGGCGATCTCAACACGGTATTGGAGAACGCGCTGACTGGAGTCGAACTGGTCAAAACCTCCGATACAGAAGCATACGAGTCCGATCGTGTCGAGACGGCTTCATTCGAGTACTTTCGACGGACGATGGACGTGCTCAAGTTGAATTTCATCTATCGGCCCGGTATGGAGTTACTCGCGGGAATCGCGTTTGTGTTAACCTTCGTCGTCGGCGGGGTGTGGTTGTTCCAAGGCCCGCCAGGGCCGTTCACCACCGAGTTGCGGGTGGGGACATTCGTGACATTTCTATTCATGACCCAGCAGTTCGTCGCGCCGATGGCTGAAGTGTCCAACATCGTCGACCAGTACGAAAATGCCAAAGCCTCCTCCGAACGGGTTCTCGGCCTGCGCGATATCCCCATTCGGATCGCTGACCCGGACGAACACGAGGAACTAGCCCAGGTAGACGGCCGTGTCGAGTACGATGGGGTCTCGTTCGCGTATCCGGAGACACCGCTGCAAGAGCCAGGCGACGCCGACGAGTCCGTGACGAACAACGTCTCATTCACGGCTGCTGCCGGCGAGACGGTCGCACTCGTGGGTCCGACCGGCGCGGGAAAATCGACGCTGGTGAAACTGCTGCTCCGGCTGTACGATGTTTCTGACGGCACAATCAGACTAGACGGTCACGATATTCGCGATATCCGGTTGAGTGACCTCCGCAGCGCAGTTGGATACGTCTCCCAGGAGGGATTCCTCTTCGACGGCACCGTGGCGGAGAATATCCGCTACGGCGAATACGAACAGGCAGATGATGCGCCGAGCACACAAACTGTCCGTCGCGAGGTGATCGAGGCAGCAAAAGCAGCCGAAGCACACCAGTTCATTTCGTCACTACCGAACGGTTACGACACCCGGATCGGTGAAGAAGGTGTCAAGTTGTCCGGTGGCCAGCGACAGCGAGTCGCTATCGCGCGAACTGTATTACAGGACCCTGAGATCCTGATTCTCGATGAGGCTACCTCAGCCGTCGACACGGAAACGGAGATGCTGATCCAGCGGTCACTAGACCGGCTTTCTGCAGATCGGACTGCGTTCGTCATCGCTCACCGACTGTCGACGATTCGCGACGCAGACACAGTGCTGGTTCTGGAAGACGGCGCTATCGTCGAACGTGGCGATCACGAGACACTGCTGGCGGAAGACGGGCTCTACGCGAAGCTGTGGGGCGTTCAGGCGGGCGAAATCGACTCACTGCCAGACGAGTTCATCGCCGAAGCCCGTGAACGGCAGATGGAACGCGGTGTGGTGTCGGAAGTCGAATCCGAGATGACCGACTGATTCCAGTCTCGGTCCACATTTTGTTTTATCTCGCTGGCGTCAGTCCCTGACAAGCAGGTGCTGATACAGTGACGAGCAGATATTCCTGTGTTCAGCCGCCGGAGGATGTTGATCTATTCACGATCTCATCATGTGTAATACTGAGCCGAGTTCGGGTTCCGGCAGGTCGGCCGAACTCGAACGATTGGGAATCTAGAGATACCCATTTGAGCTTGGTCTTCGCACTGCTCGTGGCTGCAGCACACAGTCGTGGTCAAAGAGTATCGCACCGGCAACCCCACGCGTGACGCCCAAGATTATACTTTCAGGCGGCGGGGATTCAATACCGTGGCGGTCCTGACTCTTTTCAATGCAGATTGGCGATCTCCCGCTCGACCCGGTCTTTGTGGACCACTTCCGAGCGAACGGGATCGAGGAGTTGTACCCACCGCAGGCGGCTGCGGTCGAGGCTGGGGTCTGTGACGGCGAGAACGTGCTCGCAGCCATCCCGACAGCCTCTGGAAAGACGCTCATCTCGGAGTTAGCGTTACTGACGGCACAGGGACCGGGCTTGTACATCTGCCCACTTCGAGCGCTGGCTCGAGAAAAATACGAGACGTTTTCGGAGCTACCGGGTGTCGACGTTGGGATTTCCACGAGCGATTATGATTCTCCCTCTGAAGAACTCGCAGCCCACGATATCGTGGTCGCGACCTCCGAAAAGGTGGATTCAGCGATTCGAAACGGGGCTGGCTGGGTGGACCAACTCGCCTGCATCGCCATCGACGAAGTCCACCTGCTGGGGACCGAGCGGCGAGGGCCGACGCTCGAGGTGACACTTGCGACGCTCAATCGCCGGGCCGGCGGTGCGCAGCTGGTTGCGTTGTCGGCGACGGTTGCCAACCCCGAAGGGATCGCCGACTGGTTGAACGCCGAATTAGTGGCATCGGAGTGGCGTCCAGTCAATCTCAAGACGGGCGTGTACGCGACCGGGACCGTCGGATTCGACGATGGGACGACACTCGGAGTCTCATCAGCCCAGTCTGAACCGGGCGGGCAACCCACTCCAGCGACACTGAACGAGTCAGGGAGCGACTCGGCACCCGGTGGAGATGCGGACACCGAGGCGACGGTCCGGTTGGTACGGGATGGCGTCGCGGACGGCGGTCAGTGTCTCGCGTTCGTCCGGTCTCGACGCGAAGCCGAGAAGCTCTGTGACCGACTCACGTCCGAGGGGCTCGCAAGCGAGCGTGGGATCGGCGATGCGGCAGCGGCAGTCGGCGACAATATTGAACTGATCGACAATACTGGGCCGGGACAGCAGCTCGCTGACGCCGCCCGGAGCGGGGTAGCGTTTCACCACGCCGGGCTCCGGAGCGCACACCGGGCAGCCGTCGAATCGGCATTCCGGGATCGCCATCTTGCGTGTATCTGTGCGACTCCGACCCTCGCCGCGGGCGTCAATGTCCCCGCCCGGAGAGTCGTGGTGAGAGACCAGGAACGCTACACGGGCTCGGAGATGGCCCCAATTCCGTCCCTCGAGGTACATCAGATGTGTGGTCGGGCGGGACGGCCCGGACTTGACCCGTACGGCGAAGCTATTCTTGTCGGAGACGAGGAGTCGCGGGACGAACTCAAAGGCCGATATATCGAAGCCGACGCCGAGCCAGTAGAATCACAGTTGGCTGACCCCGGTGCCCTCCGGACACACGTGCTGTCGGTCGTCGCGGCGGGTTTCACGGAGACCCAGACCGGTATTTTGGGTCTTCTGGAGTCGACGTATTATGCTCACGAACGAGGGACCGCCGAACTGGCCGACGATATTGCGGCTGCACTGGAAGATCTTGTCGAGATGAATCATCTCGAGCGAGACACCGGTGGCGAGAATCGCTTTGCTGCGACCGACCTGGGGAGCCAAACGTCACGTCAGTACGTCCGCCCGGAGACGGGAGCCCGGATCGTCAGCGGGTTAGAGACCGTCGCCACAATGAACGAGTCTGGGCTGTTGACCGCGCTCGAGCTGGTGTGTCACACGCCCGATATGCAGGACACGTATCTAGGTAACCAGGAGCGAGCAGATATGCACCGGTTCGTCCAATCGCGGAGCCAACTGCTTACGACCGACCCAATGGAGACAGATAGCTACGAGGGGTGGCTGGAGTCGATGAAAACCGCACGGATCCTCGCGGAGTGGATAGACGGAGCCGACGCCGAAACGCTGGTCGACCGGTATCGGATTGGACCCGGGGACCTGGAATCACAAATCGACCGCGCGCAGTGGTTGCTCGGAGCCGCCAGCGCAATCACCGGCATTGTCGGGGTCGATCTTCCCGAATTGGACCAGGCCCGATCCCAACTGTAGGTTAGTTGGGTGGCGATTCCTCACGATATTCACTCGACTCGGTGATGATTCCTCGTGACAGTCACTCAGTGTGTGATCCTGCCTCGAACTGGATCGCCTGATACCCCAGCCACGTGGCGCCACCGATCAGGCAGAGGAGCCACACGAGGAGACATACAGGAAGAAGTCGTGAACCACCGTGCCAATCTGCCTGGTGCGCGAGTGCAAAATAATCGGCGAGAGCCGGACTCTCAACGACCGCGACCACCTCACGATTGTTTGTCGTCGCGTGCTCGTTCCAGTTGAGCGACCCGACCGCAACCTGATTGTCGATCACGACCCCTTTGGCGTGGATCGTCTCGTATCGACCGCGGGGGTCGGCGACTTTGACGGTCAGATTCCCGGTTCGTCCAGCATCAGTCTGGCCGAGCGTGGTCGTTAGTGCCTCATTGTCGTCCGCGTGATACCAGGCATCCGAGAGCAAGAGCCGCACCTCGACACCACGCTCGGCTGCGCGGACCACCGCCCGGACGAGACTCGTGTTCTCGCTCCCGACGCTGGGGACGATGACGTGGACGCGATTCTGCGCAGCGTCGATTCGGTCGATGAGCCGGCGCTCTGCGTTACCTGGAGCCGTCAGCAGTTCGACCCGGGCTGCGTCGGTCGTCTGCGGCTCGAATCGCGCCGGGAATGAGCCCTGGGCCGGACTACTCTCGAAAAACTCGCGATTCGAGCGGTAATCTTCCCAGGTCGTCACTACGGACTCGTCTGTGTCCGTCGCGTAGACAGTCGCCAATTCGGCGGCGAACCCTGGGTCAGCGACGACTATTCCCCACCCCCGGTTTGACCGGCCGCCCGTGCCCGACGGTTTCCAGTTTTCCGTTGTAATCAGGGCTGTATCGTCGATCACAGCGTACTTAGCGTGATGGAACCGGAATCGGGGGGTATCTCCTCCGGTGACTCTGACATCGATCGAAGACCGCGCGAGACGGTCCAGAATCGCCGCAGAGCGATTCGAAACCCCACCCACGGGCGCTCCATCGACCAGCACTCGAACGTCGACACCGCGCTGTGCGGCCGCCAACAGCGCGTTAGCTATCCGTCGCGACTCAAATGTGTAGGCGGCGAGATACAGCCGGTCTCTGGCGTCTTCAACTCGGGCGATCGGCACCGTCTCGGCGTCTGGCAAGAGAAACCCCGTTACGGTCGCGGAGCCGCAGTCCACGCCGGATCGTGGCTCGTACCCGATCGGTCTCCACCCTCGGGCCCGACTCCACAGTTCTCCCTCCGGCGCTCGATCGTATGATACCCTATCGACGGGGGTCTCGCCACGCTGGAGTGTGATACGGTCGCCGTCATCAGCCATCTGGAGCCGACCGTGGAGTCTGATAACCTCCGCGTCGACGTGAGTGCTTGCGGCCACCGGGTCCACCGCCACGACGACCTCCCCCACCACACTTGTCGCGATATCGACAGTAGTGTGTCCATCAGTGAGCGTCCAGGCTCCTCGAGTCGGGAGATACAGACGGAGATACTCACCTGGGTCGCCATTCGCTGGCGGATTGGGATACACCGCACGTATCAGCCCATCTGTGGACCATCGATTCGCCGAATGAGCCCGAGAGAGCGGGTCGTGATCACTATACACGGGCGCTCTCGAAGCCCCCTTGCCGTTCCGGGAACTGTTCAGGGCGTCCGTCGAAATACCCGGCTGCACAGCCGTGAGGCATGGTTCTGTGGTAGCGACACTCACGTCTGATGTGACGGCGAGACCCCCAGCCGCGACAACGATTGCTATAATTAACAGATTACACGCACGGGATATTCGCACGGACAGGGGTGGCCGCTCGTAGGTATTTGAAACTCCACCTCGCGGCGGTAGAAAAATCACCTGACGGCTCCACCCGTGTCCAAATGTAGGGTCCTATATGATATCTGAATGCCGGCAGGGCTGCGCGGGGGCCACTAATCAACTGAAAATGAGACGCCAACGATCTCGTCGACACCACCAGAGTGCTGTGACCGGCTTGTATCGGCGCTCTCGGCGGCGGAAAGCCGTCTAGCCGGAACTCACGCCCGTGTGAGCGATCGTCAGGCGAGTGCGGTGAGCCGACCGACAGAATCGGTCTCCACGAATGCGACCACGTTGTCACCGGCTTGCAAAATAGTGTCACCGCGCGGCGTGACAAGATTCCGGTCGCGTGTGATGGCGCCAATAACCAGCGGTGCGCCGAATCCCTCTCGGAGTTCCCGGATCTGAGCGCCGGTGAGGTCGCTTCCCGGCGTGAGCTGTAACTCGATGACCTCAGCATCGTCACTGTCCAACACACCAATGTTCTCGGCGATACTGTCGTAGCTGAATCGAGAGATTTCTTTGGCCGTGACTTTTCGCGGATTCACGGTGACGTCCGCTCCAATTTCCGTGAATAACATGACGTAATCGACTCGTTCCACGACAGAGATCACACGGTCGGCTCCCAGACGTCGAGTGAGCACCGTCCCGAAGAGGTTTGCCTCGTCGGTTTTTAATGCCGTGACGACGACGTCTGCTTCGGCGACGTTTTCACGAGCCAGGAAGTCGACATCAGTGGTATCCTGATTGATGACAACACTCCCGGGGAGTTTCTCTGCGAGTTCGCGGGCACGAGATTCATCTTCCTCGATCAGACGGGTCTCGTATCCCTGCTCTTCGAGAAGCCGGGCGGTATGATAGCCAACTTCCCCGCCACCCAGAATCACGATATCTTCAGGTTTCGTCAGTGCGGTCTCAGGCGCGATATCACTCGCGAACGTGCGGACGCTTCTCGGGCTGCCCACGACGACTGCCTGGTCACCGGGTTGGAGGATGGAGCCCCCATCCGGCAGCTTCATCTCGGAATTGCGGAATAAGCCGACGAACGTGAGTGACTCGAACCGGTCGGCATCAGCAATCGTCTGTCCGGCAACCGGACTCTCGGCGTCAATTTTGAACTCCGCCATCGTGACAAGCCCTCCAACGAAGGGATCGACACTTATTGCGGTCGGAAGCTCAATCACCCGGACAACATCTTCTGCCGCCTGGAGGTCTGTACACACCATAAAATCGACATCGAACGCGGCGTCTGAGTCCTCCCAGGTGCGAAAGTATTCGACCTTTTTTGTTCGGGCGATAGTGAACGGATCACTCATCGCTTTAGCGGTGCCACAGGCGACGATATTCGCTCGGTCGTCGTCGGTGCACGCTAAGAACAGATCGGTCTCGCCGATATCGGCGTCGTCAAGTGTTCCCATGGAGGTACCGTCGCCGGTGATTGTGAGAACATCAAGGTCGTATTTTACCTGTTCAGACCGGTCGTCGTCGGTATCTATCACGACCACATTGTGGTTCGGTGCAAGATTTTCTGCCACCGCCGTCCCTACCTCACCAGCACCGATTATCACGACTCGCATGTTTCCTTCTACCACCCTAGATACAAGTTGATGACGTTCCGGGCTCGATTGCTAAGACAGACGCTGATCTCCAACAACAACCGGGACCACGGCCGAGATTGCGGGCGGGACCCAGCCTGAAACCTGCCGAATTTGTCTGCGTCTCAACGTCGTTCAGACAGCTGCAGGGTGACACAGATATGAAACAGTTACAAGTGGTACGAGGCGGATGCCACGGGGTCGTTCGGAAGACGCACTCTTCCGTGATGACGAGAGACGCAGTCTCTCGAACCACGTGACCCCGTGGATGAAGCCGACACTATTTCTATAAACCTAAGCAGCTATTGAATCAAAATATGACGGTTGTTTGGTCTGGCTGAGAGTCCACAAACACGGACGGTCAGGCTCCTCATCTGTCATACCCAACGAGGAGTGGGAGCCTCCACAGTCACGCCTGTGGAGACGAGAACCACTGTGGGACAGATTCAGCCGAGAATCTGTCTTGCAAGTTCCGTCGGTGAAGCAGGATGCCTCGGGGCGTGACCCCGAGGCACTTCACGGCAGACAATTGATTACCGCTCAGAGGTGTGTATTTGTACCCGAATGAGGCGACGCTATCGAGACGTCCCTCAGCGGTGATTCACAGTTCCGGAAGACGGCCGCCATCAACTGAGACGTTCTGGCCACTAATGTAGGCCGCCCAGTCTCCGAGGAAAAACATCATCGAGGCGGTGACATCGTCAAAACTGGCCGCTCGACCTCGAGGGAACCCTGACACATCAGAGACCGTATTCTCGACTGCAAACGGCGAGACCGCATTAACAGTGATCCCGTCGTCTTGAGTGTCGGCGGCCAACATTCTGGTGAACATCAACACACCAGTTTTCCCAACAAAATACGGGAAATTCACGGGCGGACAGTGGCGACGCTCACAGTCGGCAAATCCGATATTGACAATCCGTCCCCACTCAGTATCCCGCATTCCCTGGAGTGCCCGTCGGCTACATAGGACAGTCCCGTAGAAGGTAGTCTCAACAGTGTCTTGCCACGCGTCCCACTCGATATCCTCCCAGTGACGCGGGTCAAATTGCCCACGTTGTTGACCAGAATATCGATACTCCCAGCGCAGACTCGGGGCATCAAACATCTCATCGACCGATTCGGGGTTGGTCACGTCTCCT
>KI543228.1:142618-146698 GCA_000496235.1 uncultured archaeon A07HR60 | reverse complement strand
CCAGCTATTAACTGAAAATATGACGGTTGTTTGGTCTGGCTGAGAGTCCACAACACGACGGTCAGGCTGCTCAACTGTCATGCCCAACGAGGAGTGGGAGCCTCCACAGTCACGCCTGTGGAGACGAGAATCACTGTGGGACAGATTCAGCCGAGAATCTGTCTTGCAAGTTCCGTCGTCAAAGCAGGAAGCCTCGGGGCGTGACCCCGAGGCACTTCACAGACGAATATGTGAGACTGCCAATTCTGGTAACGTGTGAGCGCAAACTCCCGTCATCAGGCGGAGGAGGAGGAAAGTCAGGCAGACTGTGCCAGATCCAACGCGTCGGCAGCTAATCGAGCCTCGTGTCGCACCGCGAACGCCTCGGCGTCGATGTGTTCGGCAGCAGCCTCTAACGCCTCACGGGTGCCGATCTGTCGCAGCGCCCACGCCGTCGCGCTCCGGACATCCTGTGAGTCGTCTCCTGCCAGTGTCTCTGCTAGCGGTGCAATCGCCCGGGTGTCGCCGATCATGCCCAGTGCACGGGCAGCGATCGGTCTAACATGTTGGTTATCCACCACGAGTTTCTGAGCGAGTGGCCCGACTGCCTCGGAGGCACCGATTTCACCTAGCGATCGGAAAGTCACCTTCTGCAGCTGCGGGTTCGAGTCCTCGTCGACAAACTCGACGAGCGGGTCGATGGCTTCGGTCGCTCGCATTTTGCCGAGTGCTTCGATCGCGGACTCGTCGCGCTTCTGGGCTCTTGCCAGTAACTCCTCGATTACGTCGTCGGTCGCGGCCCGTTTGCCCATCCGGCTGAATGTCTCCAGACAGTGTCGCTCCATGAACTCCGAGCCCAGCGCATCCAGTGCGAGCAAGACCATCTCGGGGTTATCCTCGCGTTCGTGACGTTTGAGCGCGGCCCACTCCGGCGGGAAATCCTTGTAGTGGCCTAAGACGTCATAGAACCCTTCGGCTCTGAGTTGTTCGTTGGTCTCGAGGTCGCTCCAATCTTCGGCATCCTCGGCAGCCGTGGCGAGTGCTTCAGCCGCATCCAGCAGCGTCTTCACCGCGTCGGCGTCGTCATCAGGATCCAGCTCAGCGTCTGTGACTGCCTCAATAGCTGATTCAAGTCCTGCAATCAATTCCTCGGAGACCGTATCCTCGATTTCGAGTGTCGCACCGACCTCTTCTTGCAGCACTGTGCCGAACGTGTCGACGGCGTCCGCGAGGGAGCTGATCCCGTTAGCGGTCCACCGAGTGTCGTCAATCGTCTCTGAGACGGTCTCGATTTGCTCTATCACGTCGGTGTCGTACGGCCCACGTGCCTCGCTCAGTGTCTCACGTGTATCTTCCACGACCGTCTGGAGCGACTCAACGGGAGACTCATCGTCTTCATCGTCGGCATCTTCGGAGTCTGATGCGTCAGCCGCCGCGAGTGTTTCGACCCCAGTTTCAACTGTCTCAAGCGTTGACTGGGCGTGATCGAGGTCGGCTTCCGTGTTCGCGGCCTCGATTGTCTCTCCGATATCGTCCAGTTGCGCTTCAAGCTCATCGACACTGAGCGTGATTCCTGCTTCCGAGGCCTCGCCGTCGGGTGACTCAACTTCGCCGTCGCTATCGGCGCCATCCGGCGACGTTTCCCCATCCGGTGTCTCCTCGCCGTTGCTCATATATCGCGACCTCCGCATGTCGTCCACTAAGTCGTTTCCCTTTATTATGCGAATAGGCTTGTCACGCTCTGCGGATGTGAAAGACTGAGTGGAACCTGTCTGACCTGCGCCCAGTTTTTTGCCGGACAGACGGCGGTGCCACAGGCCGTGGTGAAGTGTATCGTCCATTCCTGCGAGTCTCAACGAGAAAACAGCTATTCGGGGTCTGCGAGAAATTCGTCACGACTCTCAGCCCAGCCTAGGCCCGGGAGCGCCGCCTCTCTCGGAGGCACGGACTTACCGACTCAACCACCCGAATGGACGGGGCACGGATGATCTCACAGGAGTGGGTGAATGGAACCATTGATCCCTGCAGTAGCAAATCTCACCTCTGTTTTTAGAATCTGCGAATAGTGGTTTGTGTTTTCACAAAATGAATTAGCCCTAGGTAAACAGTTAAGTGGATGGGGTGCGTATATTGGAATACAATGAGCCAACAGAAACAAGCCCGCCAGCAGGCAGGCACGGTCGAAGAAAGCGAGGCGCTTCGGATTCCCGAAGACAAAGCCGAGCAGTTGGTTGACGCACTCAACACGGATCTGGCGTCGACGTACGTTCTGTACCACCAGGTGAAGAAGCACCACTGGACGGTTGAGGGCGCGGAGTTCCGCGATATTCATCTGTTCCTCGGTGAGGTCACCGACGACCTCGAGGAGAGTGCCGACATGCTCGCAGAGCGGGCCCAGGCAATCGGCGGCGTGCCGCTGTCTGGTGGCTCCACATACGAGCAGCGGGCACCAGTGACGCCAGAGGGCGAAGACGTGTTCGCCATCCGCACGGGTCTGCAGAACGATATGGAGATGTTCGCTGACCTGATCCAGGCGGTACGTGAACACATCCAGTTGGCGCGCAATCTCGGCGACTACAACACCGAAGAGATCCTCAAGGGCATTCTCGAGGGTCTCGAGGACCACGCCCACCACATCGAGCACTATCTCGAGGACGACACGCTCGTGGGCGAAGAGTTCCTGAACTAGACGCCGAACAGACGAGTCACGTCGAGCGGTCTCGCATTTTTTGATACCTACTCACCAGTTGCATCCCCGAGGACTCTTTCATATTCGAATATCCAGCGAGAGTGAGAGGCTGTATAGATGGATCGGGTTCAACGGGGACAGACCTAATCACACGGCTAACTGGCGTATCTCAAAAGATGAATAAACGTGCCGAATCGCTCGCTGATCGGTAATCATCACTGCTCGGGATCTACGGCAACGTCGGTCGCAATCCACCCGTCTGGGTTTCCGTCCTCAGTGAACACGACGCGATCAGGAGAGGTGCATATCGCAGAGACGGTCTCCTCACGTTCCGCTGGACCGCTCTCCGATTCGTCCGGTGTAACGTCGGGCGTTGACATCCACTCCCACATCTGGGACGGGTTTTATTATGTGTTTTGGTGCGCCTAAAACACGGATTGACAGTGGCGGTTTACTGCCGCGTCAATTCTTATACGCGGAACAGGCGCAATCCCACGGCCTTCAGGCCGTGGATACGCGCCGTCACACTCGGATCCAACTGCTCGTTGTGACTGCTCGTTTCGAGCTTCCAATACAACCATCTAGTAGGTAGGCCGCCGTGTTTAATTATAGGAACTGGTTGGAACGAAGCACGTTCCGAACCGTCCGACGGAGGTGGCCTGTCCACCCGCAGAATGAGACAGTATCCGACATGGCAGTCAGAGAACCCACATGTGACAAGCGTGTGTCTGTGCTGACTGCTCACCAGAAGCAAGACGCTACCCCTGACCTGACTCCACAGACGCCTGCTGATGTCCCGGTGGCCAAAATAACACTGGGACGTCAAACACGGATCAGGAGAGGGGTACCGATGGTTTGGCACCGCCAGCAGTCCATCCCACAGAGAACGAACACTCATCGGATTCGGACCGGAGACTGGTCGGGTGGATTGGAAACCTGACACTCCCACCGCTCGGGATTCCTCCCGCCTTCAGGCGGAGGAGGATGTCAAACCGGGAAACGCTCCACCGGCCGAGTGTCTCGGTCGTGACTCGATTCCACACTGATCGCTCAATTGGCCAACCTACTGGGGTGCGCAAGCCACAGAGGATTTGTCTCGCTCGATCGTGAATCGGTCTCGACTGAAGAGTACCGGCGGACGACAACGTTAGGTTAGAGTCTGGTCGAGATGAGTTGATGACCCCAGCCAGGCGCTCATCGCACGCACAAGTCAGGGTGGCGGACCCGTCTGGTCGCCACACGGCAGTTGACACCACTCGAAGACCGGAGCTGAATCACACCTTGTGGCTGACACTGCAGCCTAATATCGGCCGGTGTCGGATGACCGATTCTGCAAAACTTAAACCTCGGCCGTTCACCTAGATACCATGAGCCAACGTATTCTGTTGTTGGGAGCACCGGGGGCAGGAAAA
>KI543228.1:124573-142498 GCA_000496235.1 uncultured archaeon A07HR60 | reverse complement strand
CGAAACAGGTGACCCGATTTCGCCGCCAGCGGTGCTAGTCTCCGGCGGGGAGACGACCGTGACGGTGAGTGGGGACGGGACAGGCGGACCGAATCAAGAGTTCGTCGTCGCAGCTGGCGCCGCGCTAGAGCAGTCTCACGTCACCATTGCTGGCGTCGACACTGACGGCACAGATGGTCCGACGAATCTCGCTGGCGGCCTCGTCGACGCCAGCAGCTTCGACCCTGACCTGGCTCGACAGGCACTCGACGCGAGCGACGTCACCCCATTCCTGGAACAGTCAGAGTGCGGAATCCACACTGGTCCCACGGGAACGAATGTCAACGACTTGCGCGTGATCGTCGTCGACGAACCACCAGTTCGGGACTGAGGAGACCATCGTTCGCCGAGTGACCAGCTACCTGCTGACGGTGGTGCGGTGGGGCTCGACCGCAATATCAGTGGCCTCACCGACTACAGTCTTCTCGAAGGATTGTGTTGACATCTTTGGAGAGCGATGCGAGTAGCTCAGGCCTTGATCCCGAGGTGCGTCACTCACCAGACACAGCGGCAGGTTCTCATCTCGATCCGGCGAGATCCCAGACGCCGAACCGTTCGCACCTGCTCACGCTCCTGAACGCTGAGAGCCGCACTCCCGGGTACTATTTGCACGGAAGCGGTATGAGGAGTATGCAATTTTGTGAGGAGTGTGGTTCGATGATGGTGAAAGAGGGCGACCGGATGGTATGCACGTCGTGTGGTGCCGGTCAGGAACAGGATGAGGAGTTGGCAGAAGCGTTCGTGAGTACCGAAGAGCAGACGAGCGGCGACGTGATCGAGACAGAAGAGGGAGCGAACTTCGAAGGCAAGCCCACGCGAGACGACGTGTACTGTGATGAGTGTGCAAACACCAGTGCATGGTACACGATCAAACAGACCGCGTCTGCTGACGAACCACCAACGAGATTCTTCAAGTGCACTCAGTGCGGGCACCGGTGGCGAGAGTACAATTGACCGGATTGCGGTTCTGTGTCGGGCGTAAATTCAATCTGGTCTCGGTTGGTGAGGCTGACTGAACGAGACCGTCACCCAATTGCCGTTGACGCAAGAAGCAGTCTCACTTATACTCGAAACCCCGTGTTCGACGGTGGTGAGTTTCGAATGCGGGGCGGAGCGGATTACGGGATACTCAAACTACCGGCGATTCCGGGCATATATCGCGCGGCGGGATCAGCCCGATCGGCTGTCTCTCAGACGGCAGCTTCAGTCTTCGTCGTCCTCGTCGACATCCTCGAAGTCTGCGTCGACGTATTCTTCGCTTTCGGGATCGGCTCCGGCGGCGCTTGCGCCACCAGGCCCAGCTCCAGCCCCACCTGCGCCTGGTCCCGGGCCTGCACCTGCTGCGCCGCCGGGTCCAGCACCGGCACCTGCGGCGCCAGCCTGCTGGGCTTGGTCCTGGTACATCTGTTTCCCGATCTCTTGGAGCTCTTCAGAGAGCGCTTCCGTCGCCTCTTCGAGTTCGTCGATGGTCGGCTCTTCACTCTCGAGGACATCTTCGACGTCTTCGACGGCGTCATTGACAGATGCCTCGATCTCGTCAGTGATTTCCTCTTCGTTCTCCTCGATGAGCGTCTCGGCTCGCCGGACGGCCCCTTCGGCATCGTTCCGTGCCTCGATCAGTTCCCGACGCCGCTCGTCTTCCTCGGCGTGGGTTTCGGCCTCCTGTTTCATGTCCTCGATTTCCTCATCTGAGAGGCCGACACCGCCCTCAATCGTGATCGACTCGGCGTTGCCCGAGCCCTGGTCTTCGGCTTCAACGTTGACGATTCCGTTCTCGTCAAGCGAGAAGGTCACCTCGATCTGCGGCGTCCCCGCAGGCGCAGGTGGGATCCCTGTCAGCTGGAACGCGCCAAGCAGTTCGTTCTCCTCGGCAATTTCGCGTTCGCCTTGGAATACCCGCACGTTCACTGATGTCTGGTTGGCGGCGGCCGTGGTGAACACCTTCGACTCCTCCGTCGGGATGGTGGTGTTCTTGTCGATCAGCCGTTCAAACAGTCCGCCTTTCACCTCGATACCCAGCGACAGCGGCGTCACGTCCAACAGGACGATATCGTCGACTTCGCCGCTCAACACGCCACCCTGAATCGCAGCGCCTTGCGCGACCGCCTCGTCAGGGTTGACGTTCTTTTTCGGCTCTTGATTCGCCAGGTCTTCGACTTTCTCCTGGATCATCGGCATCCGGGTGGATCCACCGACAAGAATCACTTCGTCGATATCGGACGCGCTATAGTCGGCGTCAGACAGCGCCTGCTCCGTAGGCCCGACTGTTCGCTCCACGAGATCACTCGTCAGTGATTCGAACGTGGCCCGGGTGATCGACGTCTCCAGATGCACTGGTCCAGAGTCGTCGGCCGTGATGAACGGGAGATTGATGCTCGCTTCTTTCCGGTTGGATAGTTCCACTTTCGCTTCCTCAGCGGCTTCAGTGAGTCGCTGGAGCGCCTGGCGGTCTTCACGGAGGTCGATCCCGTGGTCACCTTCGAAGTCGTCTGCGAGCCAGTCGATGATCGCGCGATCCCAGTCATCGCCTCCAAGATCGTTGTCACCGTTCGTCGCGACAACTTCGTAGACACCCCCGCCCAGGTCAAGTACTGATACATCGAACGTCCCGCCGCCGAGGTCGTACACAAGGACGGTCTGATCGGATTCGTCGTCTAGCCCGTACGCCATCGAAGCGGCCGTTGGTTCGTTGACGATTCGCTCGACATCGAAGCCAGCAATCTCACCGGCGTCTTTCGTCGCCTGGCGCTGGCGGTCGTTGAAGTACGCTGGCACCGTGATGACGGCTTTTTCCACGTCGTCGCCCAGGTACTCTTCGGCGTCACGCTTGATCTTCTGGAGGATCATCGCAGAGATCTGCTCTGGGCTGTACTCTTCGTCATCTACTGCGACGGTGTAATCCTCGTCACCCATGTGCCGCTTGACTGACTCGATCGTGCGGTCTGGGTTCTGGATTGCCTGGTTTTTCGCGGGATTCCCGACAAGTCGCTCACCTTCCTCAGTGAACCCAACCACCGACGGGGTGGTTCGGTCGCCCTCCCCGTTGGCGATGATCTCGGGTTCTCCGCCTTCCATCACCGCGAACGCACTGTTCGTGGTTCCAAGATCAATTCCGAGAATCTTGTTACTAGCCATTCTTAGCTCAAAATAGCGGTGGCTGGCGGTTAAAGGTTACTAGACGGTAGCCCGACGGGTTCAGACAGGTCCCCGAGTTGGATGGTGATCTCGTTGGTGTCGTGTCGAATCTGTCACGGCTGACGTGGCCATCTTCGCCAGTCCACTCAGCAGAGAACAGACCTCACGATTAACGAGTATAGCCTTCCGCCAGACCGTAGTGACTCCGACAGTCCGTCAGTCGGGCTACCTTACACCCCAGGAGCTTCAGCGGGGCGGCTGGACACGGTGTCTGTGATGTGGAGTCACGACTGACTCTGGGGACTGACAGCCACACCGAGCGATGCAGCACTCAACTGAGACCAGTCGATGACCACCTACACGGTCAGCGAAGACAGCGAGTTCGCTGGTCGGATACGTGTGGCCCGGCGTGGCGTCGCGTCGAATCAAAAATCACCAGTCATATACTACCTACTCCAAATCTATTGACATGCGACAGCAGGCCAGGGTGACCGTCGTTGCCGTGTTCGTGGTGGTGGCGGCGATGGCTCTTGGGGTGCAGGCGATGACGATAGACCGGGGGCAGGTCGTCCAGGTCGATAACGGGAGCCAGATACAAACCGGGAATACGCTTGTGGGAGTTCAGTCCTGGGGAACGGATGGAAGACTGGTAGAGATCTCGCCGGCTGGCGACCTCGTCTGGGAGTATCAGGTCGAAGACGCGCGGGTGTTTGGTGTCGACCCGCTGCGCAAGGGTGACCTGGCGCCCAATATCACGCCAGCAGCTGACGGGAATGTAGTCCTGTTCGCGATTGCTGAGAAACACCCAGCAGAAGACTGTCCAGCAGAATTCACCCAGTACGAGTACGAGCTCAGCGGGACTGACAACGCCCAAGATCACTGCGTCCGGAACCGGGTGGTGCTGATGGATCGGGCAAACACACAGATCGTCTGGGAGTACAGCTGGTACGACCAGATGATCCACTGGCACGAAGTTCACGATGCCATCGTCACCGACGACGGTGATGTCGCGATTATCGACATGGGCAACGACCGCGTGTTCACCGTCAATCAAGACGAGGAAGTCACCTGGGAGTGGCAAGCTGAAGACAACATTGACCGCGGGACCGAGTTCTTTGCCGAGTACGTCCAGAATAATGCGTACGTTGATAACCCCAGCGAGTACGCTAAACAAGGCCCACTCGACGACTGGACTCACTGGAACGATATCGACGAGACTGCCGAGGGGAATTTCCAGCTGTCGGTCCGCAATTTCGACATGATAATCGAAGTCGACCCGGACACCGGCGCTATCGTCGACACAACAGGCCAACCGGGGCGGACAGACCTGATACACCGCCAGCACAACCCACAACTTCTGGAGGAGTCCGGTTCGATCGTGGTGGCGGATTCAGAAAACGACCGAGTCGTCGAGATCGATTCTGACGATGAGCAACTTGAGTGGGTATACTCGGGCCCACAGGGCGATTCCTTACAGTGGCCACGCGACGCCGACCGAATGCCGAACGGGAATACACTCATTACAGACTCCCGAAATAATAGAATTCTGGAGGTCAATGCGTCAGGAAACGTTGTTTGGGAGTTCAGCGATCCTGACGGGGCTGTGATACCTCTTCCATACACCGCCGAGCGGCTCCCTGGTGGAGAAACAGCCGGCGGTCCGTCAACCTCACAGTTTGAGGTCACACAACCTATCGAGCAAGAACAGGGCGCACTGGTAGATCTCCGACGAATCGAGACGTTAGCTCACTGGCTGCTTCCTACCTGGATGCATCTGCCACAGCAGCTTAATCTGGTAGGAATCGTCCTAGGCGTGCTGTGGCTGGGCGGTGAGGGAACTGCCTACGCGGTATCACGCCTCCACATTCGTGAGCGACTCCAAAATAGGTGATACGTGGCGCCTGCAGCCCCGTCGCGATTTGGCTCACCATATCTCGTCTCATTTCGGGGCGCTTCCCGGCATTCGGTCTCGGTTGATATCCTTTCGTGCCGTCACGCGCAGGATTCGGACCATTCGTGGCCCGGTTCGGTCACGTGAACGGCTCCGACCGCGACTGCGCTCGATAGCAGACTCACCGCGTCACCTGGAATCATCGTTAATTACGGAACGACAAGGCAAAAGCCTCGCTCTTTAGAGCGGGGATGAAGCCGACAACAGGACCGCTATTCAGACAGAGTAACTAGCGTGATAGTCTACTATTGCGCACGTACATCAGGCGACAAGTGGAGTTGGATTGGGGCCTCCGTCATCACACAGCAACCCTGCGTCGGATGGTCGCTCACCCAGTGTGGGTGAGTCGGGTTGATGGCATGGCATGGCACGGCCCGGCCTGTGAGGTGGCAGCGGATATCCACGCATCCCACACCTTTCATCAGGTCCGATGCACGACTCACGACCCACAGCCGAGACCCCGGTGGGTTCCGTCAGGGTGCCTTCGGGGACGCAGGAACGGCCTGCTGTCCCACGACCGAATCCCCGCGCTTCAGCGCGGGGAGGATGTCAACCTCAATCACGGCGGATTTGATCGTTATCAACACGAGCCGGCAGGGCCTTCTAGCTCTGCTCGGCGGAGAAATCACCAGTGAAGAACCAACGGAACTCAAAACCGAATCTACCGGTTGGTGGGGCGTGTCGAAACACTTCTCGGCGAGCCAAATTGGGAGCCGCCAGAGTGTCCAGTGTGACCTATCGACGGGAGCGAGTCACTCGTAGCCGGCGTCTTCGGGCTCGCTATCGGGTTGGGTGAATTGGTTTTGCTCGATTTTGTTCAATTCGATCAACAGCCGGAATATCGCCTTGACCAGATTCGCATCCACGTCAAATTGCCGAGCGTTGTCGCCGGCGCGGGCCATGACCTGCTGTTCCTGCTCTTCGTCGGTCGTCGGGAGACCCCGGTCTTGTTTGACCCGAGCGATCGTGTCCGCCACGTACGTCCGTCGGGCGATCAGTTCCACGATCTCGCGATCGATTCCCTGGATCTCCGTGCGCAGTTCATCAAGCGACATTTTGTCGGGGTCGGGGTCAGGGTCAGGGTCGGGGTCAGAGTCGGAATTAGATCTCATGGGTTCACAGCGCGATGTCAACCGGCTCGGGCATGTAACCATCGTCTCCAGGAGCCGGCCGCCGGGCGCTGGTCGGCGGTAGTTTCGGAATTATACATCGCGGACACACACATATCAGTCTCAGGGAGACCGAATCCGAGCGCCGTCTGTGTCGGTCTGTGTCTGTCTGACGACGCCTGGACGTGCCTCCCAGCGCTCACGGACTTGATCGAGGTTTTCCTGCTCGCCGACTGCGACCACGCTCGGCCCGGTGCCAGATAAGGACACCCCAGCCACGTGTGGCAGTGCCTCAAGCGCGGGATCTGGAGAGAATCCGAGCGCGGCCGAAAACGCAAGCCCATTGACCGTCATCGCGGAGCCGTATCGTCCGTCACGAGCGAGCTGCGCGACAGTGTCTGCAACTGGAGCGACGGCCGCGCATCGCTCAACGTCAGCATCGGCGCTGTATGCACGTTCAGGCGGGGTCCATACGAGGACGTCCCGCTGCATTACCTCTCGGCTGAGAAGGCGGTCGCTGTCGTTGTCGGTGACTGTGACCCCCCCGAGCATGCTGGCGGTCGCGTCATCGAAGGCTCCCGTCACCGTGACACCTGTGTCCCGAGCAGCCGCCACGCCGATTCGACACGCCTCCAGTCGAGAAACGCTCTCTTCGGCACCCCCACTACTCCGGGCTTCACCGTCGTCTCCGGGTTGGCTATCGGTTTTACCGCTGGCTTCCGCAGCGGGGCTCTCGTCCGGGGCTGAGGAGTGCTGAACCGCGATTCCCAACGCATCGAGCGTCGCGAGGACGGTCGCGTTGGCGGCAGCGCTTGAGCTCTTGAGCCCACCGGCCAGGGGAATGTCGCTGTCGGTCACGACCTGGCCGCCATGGTCGTCACCGTACCGGTCGACCGTCAGCGAGACACACCGCTCGATGAGCGCGGTGTCAGCGTCGGGAGCGGTCCTGATTTCCCCAGTGACGCCACTATGAGGCTCCAGGTGAACCTCGGCCCGCGTCTCAAGATCAATCGCGAAGGCAGATCCCATCCCCGTCGCCAAGGCGTTCAGAACTGTCCCGGCTCCGGGCGCCACGGCAGCGCCATCCATACACATCAGGATTGGGTGAACGACAAAGCGTTGGCGGTCTCACAAGCTAGTCCTTGGCCCAGTATCGTATCCAGGCTGCTCATCGATACCACCGGGACCGCATGTGCAAGACCTCCTGGGAAAGTTGAAGCAAGATTGTCACACACCAGTTGCCACCAACTGTTATACGACCGGCCGGGTTACGACTAGCATGCCTAATCGGAATGATGTCCCGCCAGATTCGGTGGGAGTTTCCCTTCGTGAGGAGGGCGTTTTCGTCGAATATCTCGACGGTCGCGACACCCTGTACCGCGGAGCACCGAGTAAGAAGACCGGCTCACTAGAGACCCCTCCCGGGAAGGAGGTACACGTTCTCGTGACGGACGCCTCCCAAACGGAGGGCGTGATGATGTACGTCAACGATCTCAAGACACACGATGCAATCCTGGAAGATTCCGGTGTTGGGCGCGTAATTCTGTCGGGAGGCGACTCGGAGCTGTTGTTCCCCGGTGTCACTGCCGTCCTCAACGGAGAACGCACCGTTATCCAGGCAGAGATGAGCCAGATCGACGGCCGAGTGTTCGTGTTCGTCGAGGACGATTGGAGCGAGGAGAGCTACGAACTCGTCGCGGAATCGGCATGAGTCAGCCACAGTCGCCGACTGGGGTCTCGTCGTGAGTCTTCCGAAGCCGTGGCGCGAGTTGGACCGCTCGACGATCGGTGCGGTTCCAGATCGATACGGGGTGTACGAATTAGGTGATCAGGACGGGAGCAGTCTCGGTCTCGAAACCGGGCCGTTACGGGCCGAACTGAAAGAGGAACTTTCCTACGGAGACGCTCACCGAGTCAGATGGCTCACAGCAGAGTCTCCACGGCACGCAGAACGTCTCTTGGAAAAGCACGATTGAGTGCGAAGCGAATCAGGACGGGTCAAGCCAAGCTGATTGGACAACAGATAATCAGTTGCCACGCACGAGGACACCACCGTGGGCGCCTTCTCGCTCTTTAGCCCCGGGCGAGACTTTGACGAAGACGGCACCGTCCCGGGCCTCCGAGATGGTCCGGCCACCACAGTAACTGAAACCAGACCGAACGCCCGCCGCGAGTTCTCCAACGACGTCAGAGAGTTCCCCGCGATACGGGGTGAGACCAGCGACCCCTTCGGAGGCACCAATTTCGAGATCGCGGTCTGTTCGCTCCTCATTCGCTTCTTGTGACGCCATCCCCCGGGAAATCTTGTATTTCCCCTCATCACGGTCAACAACGACACCAGGCGCTTCGGCTGTCCCGGAGAGGAGACCCCCAAGCATAACAGCGTCCGCGCCCGCGACCAGAGCTTTTGCAATACCCCCCGACGACTGGATACCTCCGTCAGCGATGACACTTGCGTCCGCATCGTCGTCTGCCAGTGCCTCTACCGCGTCGAGCACGGCGGTGAGTTGTGGGACGCCGGCTCCAGCGACACGGCGGGTCGTGCAGTGAGATCCCGGCCCGACACCGACTTTCACACAGTCGGCGCCTGCCCTCGCAAGGTCGACCGCCCCCTGACCCGTCGCCACATTACCTGCGACCAGTGGTCGGTCGAACGACCCCGCGAGATCCGAGACAACGTCCAGACACCGGTCCATATGCCCGTGTGCGACATCAGCGACAATCGCGGCCGCGTCGGCGTCGGTGAGTGCCTGTGCGCGAGCGTGGAATCCATCGGCAATACCGACTGACCCCGCTGCCTGGAGTCCCTTGTCACTCACACGGCCCACCATATCTGCCTGTTCTGCCGGCGGGAGGAATCTGTGGACGACACCAAGCCCACCCTCCTCGGCCAGCGCGATCGCGAGATCCGTCTCCGTTACTGTATCCATCGCCGCCCCCGTGATCGGGAGCGACAGTTCCAGATCGGGAGCCAACTCTACGGAGAGGTCGACTTCCGATCGCGATGTCACCGAGGAACGCTGGGGTTGAATCAGGACATCGTCGTAGCTCAGGCCGTCGCGAATCTTCGGAGTATCCATCCCTCGCAAACCCAGCCGACACCTGGGTTTAAACGTACCGCTGCGCTTAGGCTGTCGTGACAGCTGCCGGTGACGCCTTGCTGTACCACGGGAGACTCCGGCTCCGGTCCGGCACTGATGAGCCGATTGTCCAGGCTGTGCCAGTCGGGTCTGTCACCTGGTTTCCACCGGATCATTCCGGCCGTAGGCGCCGAGTCGTGCAACTCATGATCGGCGGCTGGTTGAGGCCACGACTGTCGGCTGGTCCCCATCAAGAACCCTGAGCCGGTCGGTCCATGGCTGTGGACTCGGTCACAGCGGAGGCGAGCCCTCCGACCGCGCCACTGAAGTCCGTTCCTCACGTGTGATACAACATGAGCGCGATGGAGGGCGTGCAGTTGACTGTCCAAGCGGCCGAAAAGCGGGACGCGGGTCGTGGGATCGCCAGACTGCCCGAATCTGCCCGCCGGAATCTGAGTGTGTTGAGCGGTGATACGGTACTGGTGGAGGGAGTTCAGACGGCCGTGGCGAAGGTTTGGCCAGGGGGCCCAGACACGTCCGAAGGCTCGATGTTGATCGACGCTGACACCCGCTCGAACGCCGGCGTACAGGTCGGTGACACCGTTCGGGTGACCGCGACGAGTGTCGAAGACGCCAACCGCGTCACGCTGGTGGCTCCCCAGTCACTCAAGACCGCCGACGTAAGTGAAGATGCCGTCATCCAAGCCCTCGCTGAAGATCTTCAAGACCGGCCGCTCCGAGCCGGTGAATCTGTTCATATTGAGCGACTCGGCGGGTTGGAGTTTCAAGTCGCGACCAGCGACCCTCGCGGCACGATCCGCGTGACAGCTGGAACAGATATCGATTTGAATTACGATAGCGACGCCCCCGCGAGGGCAAACGGCTCGTCTACATCTACGTCTACATCTGGGTCTACGGCTGCGGGCCAATCGACCGGCGCCGCCACCAACGATGACTCGCCCGCTGCTGGCACGTCATCAGACACCGCTGCGCTTCAAACGAATTACGAGGATATCGGCGGCTTAGACGACGAACTCGAGATGGTCCGAGAGATGATCGAGTTGCCGCTCTCGCGGCCGGAGGTGTTCCATCGGCTGGGTGTTGAGCCGCCGAAGGGGGTGCTCCTGTACGGCCCCCCAGGGACCGGGAAAACACTCATCGCGCGTGCCGTCGCGAACGAGGTGAACGCCCAGTTCATCACCGTCGACGGCCCCGAGATCATGTCGAAGTACAAAGGCGAGAGTGAAGAACAGCTCCGCGACGTATTCGAGCAGGCACAGGAGGAGTCACCGACGGTGGTGTTCTTCGACGAGATAGACTCTATTGCCGGGAAACGCGACGAGGAAGCCGACGTAGAAAACCGCGTCGTCGGTCAGTTGCTGTCGTTGATGGATGGGCTGGACGCCCGCGGAGACGTGATCGTCATCGGCGCGACCAACAGAGTTGACGCAATCGATCCCGCGCTGCGGCGTGGCGGTCGATTCGACCGCGAAATCGAGATTGGCGTGCCAGGGGCCGCGGGCCGCCGTGAGATCCTCGAGGTACACACCCGCCGAATGCCGTTGGCAGACGAGATCGATCTCGACCAACTCGCAGACCGAACCTACGGATTCGTTGGTGCAGATATCGAGACACTCGGCCAAGAGGCGGCGATGACCGCCCTCAGACGGGCCCGTGAAGGCGGAGATACCGATCTGTCATCTGTTGAGGTGGCTCGCCGAGACTTCGAGACCGCGATGAGCAGTATCGAACCGAGCGCGATGCGGGAATACGTTGCAGAAACACCCTCGACTGACTTCTCAGAGGTTGGGGGCCTGGAATCGGCCCAAGAAAAGCTCCAGCGGGCGGTTACGTGGCCGCTCACGTATGACCCGTTGTTCCAGGCGGCCGCGACCGACCCACCAACGGGGGTACTCCTGCACGGGCCTCCAGGGACCGGCAAGACACTGTTGGCCCGCGCCATCGCCGGTGAGAGTGAAGTGAACTTCATCCAGGTCGCGGGCCCCGAGCTGCTGGATCGATACGTCGGTGAGTCTGAAAAAGCCGTCAGAGAGGTGTTCGAGCGGGCTAAACAGTCCGCGCCGACAATCATCTTCTTCGACGAGGTGGATGCCGTCGCGAGCGATCGTGATTCGACGGGCGATTCGAGCGTTGGCGACCGGGTGGTCTCCCAGCTCCTGACCGAACTGGACCGCGCGGCCGACGACCCGAATCTCGTCGTGATCGCGGCGACGAACCGCCGTGACGCACTCGACCCGGCACTCCTTCGTCCGGGCCGGTTCGAAACGCACATCGAGGTGCCCGACCCCGACCGGGCGGCCCGTGAGGAGATCCTCGAAGTCCACATGGCCGACAAGCCGCTGGGCCCCGAGATCGATATTGAGTCGCTCGCGGAGGAGTCGGAGGGATTCTCTGGGGCTGAACTGAAAGCTATCTGCCGAGAAGCGGCCCTGTTGGCTATCCAAGACGTGGCCGACGAACACGGCGAAGCCGCCAACGAACACGCCGACGAAATCGAAATTTCGAAAGCTCATTTCAAGATCGCTACCGATACCGTCGCCGCCTCCTACTGAGCGAGACCCCGCGTGCGATGATGGTCGGCCCACCGAGCGGTGATGGAGGTCGGTCAGTTGATTGGTGACTTCTCAAGAGGCTGACTGGCCACGTTATGAGTTGACCGGCGTCACGAGCCGAGCGCAATGACCCTCTCTAGCGTTCAATCCCAGAATGATTGGGTACGTGCGTACTGTCGTTCCTGATCGAGAATATCTCTGTAGAAGTCATCTTCATTTTCCCGGAGTTTGGCAATGATACGAGCGGCATTGTGTGGGCCCACACCCCGAGCAGCCATCGCGATCACTGCCTGTTTCCCGTGACTCTGCACGAGATGGGCTGCCCGATACGCACGTTCGGTCAGCCGTTGTTGTTCGTCGTCTTTCGAGGCCGACCGGACCGCAGAGACGGTCTCGTCGGCCCATGGATTCAGCGCTGCGATCCGGGTAGACCCACAGTCGGGACAGTCTGGCTGCTCGCGGACGCGCCGTACTTTCGTCTTTGTCTCCCAGTCATGGCAGTGACAACAGAGGAGGATCACGCGATCCCCCTGAATCCGTGATTTGATCGTCTCGATGACGCTGGCGTCGGCGTTCTCCGGGACGAGAAACTCCTGGCCGCCCGATCGACCGCCGGCTCCGAGCGGGGTTCGGTCGCGGGCGGCCTCGAGCCCGAGTGTGTCGTCTTGGATCGCCGAGAGCAGAGATGCCGACCCCGCGACATCGAGATCGGTGTGAAACACCTCTCGAACCGCTTCGTCGTAGATCGGCGTGTCCTCCAGTGCGGCCAGCAGGCGGTCGGCGCCGAACCGGCCATCACCCTGGTACCGTTTCAGCGCACCGAAGCTAGCTGCCACGTGTGTGAGCGTGAATTTGACCGACTCTGAGTTTTTGACCGCTAACTCCAGATACGACCCCAGGTGGTCGGGATCGGTGTCTGTGAGGATACTCATGAACTCTCCCGGCAGGACTCCTGATGGCACTTCGAACTCGATTCGGTAGGGATCCACGTCCATCGCGACCGACGAGCCGGTCCGCTGGCCGATCAGTGCCGACAGCAACCGGCCAAGCGTCTCGTTGATTTCGTGACCACGGGCAACGTTGACCACGATCGTCCGGCCGCGGCCCTCCACCACGACCCGGCGATCGGTCGGGAGAGGGTGGTCGGACTCGACGTGACGTTCGACTGGTTCGAGCCCGGAAGCGATGGTTCTGGGGGCTGCAGGATACCGGTCTGCAAGTTCGTGACTGACCGTCTCGCGCGAGGCTCCCGCAGTCAACTGCTCGGACGCAACCCGCCGGAGTTCGCCCACCTCGCTGGCCACCTGCTCGGGAACGGGAATTTCAGCACCGATCCATGAGGGCACCTCACCACCGGGGTCATCAATCGGGCTCACCTCGACACTGGCTTCTTCCTCGTCAATTTCGGTAATCCGCCACATCTCACCCTGCTGGATGAACACCTCCCCAGGCTCGGCGAAGTTGACGACGAACCGCTCGTCGAGACTCCCCACGCTCCGGCGGGCCGACAGATCGTAGACGTCGTACGTCTCTTCGTCGGGGATCATGGAGAGATTCGCGTAGAAGTACTGCCAGGTCCCACCAGTCTTCTCCAGTCGATCGGCGTCCTCGTTGAGCCACACCAGCCTGTTGTCGGCGATCTCCCTGACGATCTCACGAAAGTCGGTCTCAGAGAGCTCTCGGAACGGATACGCGTCGGTAATCAGTTGGTACGCGCGTCTGGCGTGAATCTCACCGAGATCCATCACAATTCCGACAATCTGGTTCGCGACCACGTCCAGACTCCCGTGGTGAATGGCCGCCGGTTCGACGGCTCCCTCGCGTGCCCGCCGGGCGATAGCCAGCGCCTCCAGAGTGTCGTCTGGGTCGCTCGTGAGGATCGTCCCGCGAGAGACCTGATCGCTGCGGTGGCCGGCTCTACCTACCCGCTGAAGCAGTCGAGCCACCTCTCGTGGCGACCCATACTGGACGACGTGGTCGATCCGGCCCACGTCAATACCTAACTCCATCGACGAGGTACACACTAACGCGGCGAGGTCACCGTTCTTGAACCGGTCTTCTACATCGACCCGGACTGACTTCGACAATGACCCGTGGTGGACCTCGACTGGATCTTCCAGCGTTTTGAACCGTGAACCGAGTGCCTCCGCGGTCTGCCGGGTGTTGACGAACACGAGTGTAGACTCGTTTTCACGGACGATCTCGCGGATTGCTCGGACGTGGCTGGCGATTTCCTCGGTGGTCGCCAGTTGGCCCGCAAGCCGTTCGTCAGCGTCGATGACGGTCGGTCGGCGGACCTCAAACGAGACCCGCGTTCCAACCGATACTTCGATAATCTCACAGCGGCGGTCCCCGTCTCGGTCGGCGTCCCGGCGGCCGGTTCCCACGAGAAATCGACCCACCTCTTCTGGCTCGCCGACCGTGGCCGACAGCCCGATCCGCTGGAAGGGCCCCGACAGGAGTCGCAGTCGCTCCAATCCTACCGTCAGTTGGGCACCCCGTTTCGAAGCCGCCAACTCGTGCACCTCGTCAATCACGACGTGGTCGACATCTTCGAGTGCCTCACGCATCCGCGAGCCAGTCAGGATCGCTTGCAGACTCTCTGGAGTCGTAATCAACACATCAGGCGGGTCTTTGGCTTGCTGACTTCGCTGATACTGCGTTGTGTCACCGTGTCTGACGTCGATTTCGAGATCGAGTGTCTCACCCCACCACTCCAACCGATCGCGCATATCGCGGTTCAGAGCGCGAAGCGGCGTGATGTACAGCACCGACAACCCCTCCCGACTGTCAGAGGGCTGCTGCTGGACTGCATCGAAAACTGGCAACATCGCCGTTTCCGTCTTTCCGGTTCCGGTCGGGGCTAACACGAGGGCGTTCTTGCCGGCCGCAAGCGGCGGAATTGCGCGGCGCTGCGGCTCCGTCGGAGCGTCGAAGCCCCGGTCAGAAAGCGCCTCCCGAACCGCGGGCCCAAGGGTGGTGAACGCATCCATTCCAGCCGCAGAATCCATGTATTGACAATCGTCTCGCCCGGGACTAACACCTGTCGGTCGTCGCAGTCGAGACCTGTCACATGTCTGATCGCGGGGGAGTCATACCGTCTCATTCTGCTGGTCTGGGAGAGTTGTCCGGTCAGATTCCCACTCCTGTCAGGGCTCTTGTCGGCTCCATCATATTGTCATCAAAACTGATATCTACACTTCTGCCGATAATCAAATTTTTCATCTGTTTGCTGACTGTATATAGGGTTATACCAACGCCTGATGTGTGTTCAGGTGCTTATTGTATTAGGTGTTTTAGGGACGAGGATAAGTGTGTCTAGTTTCACAGTTTCAGTAATGAGACCCAGTGCTTCGATCGATACTGTCCAACTTTTCGAGTGTCCAGACTGCGGCTCCCGAGAGCGAGATCCAGACCACAGGATGTGTGAAGAGTGCGATACTGTGCAGTTGCGGAACTTGGGAGTTCCCCGAGATTTGTAGATTGCTCGCGGTCGGAATCGTTGGTTCTCCACCCGAGGTTGCATCACGGCCGGGGTAACGGCAACGTTCCACAGCTAACCCCGACAGATTTTGCATGCCGATCACGAATGAGACAGCGTTCTTTCTACTCCAGCGGCGGCGGAGCAACAGCCTTGGTCGATGGACTGGCGAAGGTCAGGATATCGTCAGAATCAGACCTGGTGAAACGGACCCAGACGCGTCCCATCCGTGAGATATGCCTGCGCAGATTCCAGCGCACCCGGGAGGTGCGGCGACAGGAAACTCTGTCCATCGATATTCACCGACGTTCCTCCGGAGCGGTCGTTGAAGGCTGGAAATACCACTAACTCCGGGCTGGCCCACTCGGTGTCGCTCATTTCGACATCCTCAACGAAGCCGCTCTTCTCAAGCGGGCCGCGAAGCCAGGCCCGTTCGGTCCGACTTCCACCCACTTCGTCTGAAAGCGTCACCTGTGGGTGTTCGTGACCCGTACAGATGATACTCGCATTGAGGACTTCGGGACTCGGCCAGGTGTGTCCGTGAAACAGGCCAATGTCCCCAAATCGGTAGCCATCTGCCGGCCTTACATCCAACTGGTCGTCAAACTCGGCGGCCACTCCTGGGTCGTGATTGCCCTGGACGAGCGTCAGCGGGACACGCTTGGTCACCGCGCCAATCAACGCTTCCAACTCTGCGAGTTCTTCACCCTCAGGGGCAGAGATTCGATGCGCGAGGTCACCGACCACGATTACCCGATCGGCTTCAATCCGAGACATCAGACCGAGGAGCCGGTCACGACGACGGCGGGCGCCCGACTCCAATTCGACTCCACGTTCGTATCGCAGGGCGCACTCAAGTCCAGCGTGGACGTCTGCGACCACCAGCGCGCGCTCACCAGCGGCTGAGGCTGTCGCAGCGGCGGCTCCCGGGATTGGTTGGACATCGGCCATCGACGAGAGTCAGATTGGCTTCAACGCCCCCTCACCGGGCTCGTAACACTTGCCACTCATCAGTGCTCCTTCGATTGCCTCGTCGATCGCAGAGATGTCGGCGCCGTATCGGTCGGCGGCTTCCTCCTGGACAGTCTCGCGCGATGCTCCACTGCCATCGTCGAGTTCAGACATTAATTCCACCACTGCCGCTTCAAGATCGGCTGCGTCCATGGGCTCAGTCGCGTCAGCCGCAGACTCATCTTCATTCGAATCGACATCCGCGGTCGAGTCTGCAGACACCTCTGATTCCACCGACTCCTCGCTCGTGGATTCGGTCGTCTCGGCATGGGCCGAAGCCGACGTCGAGACATCACCTAGACTGTCAGTCTCTCCGGAGGGTCCCGCAGGGTCGCCACTCGATTCCTCAGCGGGTTCTGCAGGCGCATCACCCGTTTCTGCGACAGGGTCTGCAGGCATCTCAGTTGTTTCCTCGGCAGGGCCTGTTTGGCCTGCTGTTGACGCCTCTTCTTGGAGTTGCTCGTTCAATTCGTCGGGACTCGGGACGTCGATATCTGCTTCGCCCGCGTCGTCGACCTCCGTACCTGTGGAAAAGCCAGTGTCGTACTGGTCTTCGATCTCCTGACGCTCTGTCTCGTCGAGTTCGTACATTTCTCCGGGCGCGGGTGTCTCGTCACCCGACACCCCAGCGTCTGCGGACTCGGCAGGGTCAGCATCTGCCGTCGACGAGTCGGTCACACGTGTCGATTCTGCCCCTGCTGCAGTCTCTGTGTCCGGCTCCGTGTTCGGGGACTGGGCTGTCTCTGATTCCAATCCGCCGTCTTCGGGTGGGGTCGACAGTCCCCCGGCTGGATTTGCGTCGAAGTCACCAAGACCCGAGTCGCTATCAGTTCCTCCACTGGCGACGCCGAGGTCCTCGGCGGGTTCGGAGGCCGTATCTGATGACGACTCCGACTGGGATTCTGGACTCGAGGCCCCAACGACGGACGCAGCGTCAGTTTCGGCCTCGCTGTCGACACTGGCGTCAGCACCGGCCTCCGAACTGGCTGGCGCGTCACTTTCTGCCAGTTGGGAGCTATCTGTCCTGTCTGGCCCCGACGTGTGTCCTCCAGCGGCCGGTGTCGTGTCTGCCGACGCTGTCGATTCGGAGTCGGCCGGTGTCGGGCCTGTTCCGTTCGCATCGACAGCGTCGTCAGCCTCCGCCGCGCTGCCAATGTCGGCCTCACCAGGTTCGGTCATATCCGGTTCGGCTTCGGTAGCGTCGGTCGTTGTGGCAGTCAGACGCTCTGCAGCCGCTGTATCCACGCTGATATCCGTGGCCGGGAGTGGCCCGACCTGGCCCGCACCCTCGTCACTTGGGCTGGTCTCAAGCGGGCTGACAGCGTCACGGTCACCAGCGACGAGCTCGAGTGCCTCTACTGCGAGGCGGCGCACGGTCTCGAGATACGTCACAGTGGTGCCGTAGTGATCTACAGCACGCGGGATACCGTCGGCGAGCCGACCAGGTGCTCCTCCCGCGGCGAGTGCGGCCCGGAGTTGGTCGCCGCGAAGGTTAGACTCGATGGCGTCCCGAAACACAGCAATCCGTTTGAGCGTCGCTTCGGCG
>KI543228.1:115634-124553 GCA_000496235.1 uncultured archaeon A07HR60 | reverse complement strand
TGGCCTGCATAGGTGACGAACGCTCCCGATGGGTCGACAACCCGGGCGCGGAGCATGTCCTCGTTGACTGGCTCGACTTCTGTGAGCACGCCCGCGACAAACAGCCTGTTCACCCGAGCGCCGGTCGGCGTTACGACGTAATTCGGTGCGCGCTCTTCGTCACTTTCCGAGTACGACAGCTCAGTATCTTCAAATTCAGCTGCAAACACCCGCTGGGCGACCTCTCGGCGGCCGGGGTCACTCATTGGCTCTCGCCTCCGCGAGTTGTGTCTGGCGGGACACCACCATCAGCCGCCGGCTGCTCTAACTGGTCAAGGACAGTCTGCGCCCGATCAGCGGGGTCGTCATCTGCCGGCTGGAACTCTGTCACGTCCAAGTTGGCACCGTAATCATCGACCGACAGTTTCCCGCGGATTCGATACGACCCCCCGACGAGCGACTGGGCAATCTCCTGAGAGACCACCTCTTTGTCCATAGCATCGCGTGCCGCCTCCCGAGCAGCGTCGAGTCCCCCACCGTAAATTTCGGTCGTCAGATCGTGATCGAGAATCGCGGTCACGGTGTCGGTCCCGTCATCAAGTATAGCTTTCACCCGGAGGTCGTCGGTTCCGTCGACGCCCCCGTGTTCGCGGCACTGACCGTTCTGTATCGCCCGCCCACACTCTGGACACCGTTCGATGAGGCCAGACCCGTCTCGAATATCTAGTATTGTCCCGACCACCTCGATGTCGAATCTCCCGCCCGACTCGATGGCGTCAGCGATGGAGACGCGGGGCGCGCCAGATTTCGCTGCGACCGGGTCTGTGAGTGTCGACACCTGCGTGAATTCGGTGAGATTGACCGATGGCACACCGCGAAACTCGCGGATGTACACGTCTTCGACTCGGAGACTGGCATCAGCTTCGATGTCCGAGCGCGGATCCCAGTCGGTGAACGGTAATCGGCCGCTCTCGTCGCCAAGCACACCTTCGACGATCTCCGTTTCACCATCTCGCCCGTCGATCACCGTGGACTCGGCTTCCAACACCTGCACTTCGATATTACGGCCACGGTCACCGGGTTCGAGCGCTGAAAGGTGCCGATCACCGCCGAGAGTGGTATTGGCGTCGGTGGTGATCGACTCGTCTGCCATCGCGACCGACGTCGATTCGCCGAGATTGAGTTCTGGGGCGCCCTCCCACTCGCGGACGCCTGCATTGCCGATTTTCAGCTCATCGCCCGTCTCGAATCCAAAGTCCTGCCAGGCAGTGTACGAGATCCGGTCGGACTCGTCGGCTAATTCACCTTCACGGATGACCGCCTCTTCACCCTGATACTGGATCGAGCGGGTCCCGACCGTCAACACCGTGGCCGTCACGGTGACGTTGTCGTGGTCAGTAGAGACGGCGGCAATATCGACTGATTCCGGCTGGCCACCACCACCCCCACCTCCACCAGAGCCGTGTTTCCGGCGGATCGACTGTTTCGCTTCGTCAATTGGCACGCTGTACTGGAGGAGATCCTCCAAGTCGGATGAGACCTCCTGTTTGTCCACACCGAGGTCGGAGGCAAGTTCCTCAGCATGATCGTCAAGTTCCATCAGTTCAGACTTCGGCGGGCCCTCACAAAAGCTTGTTCGCCCGGCTGGTGACCGCCTCGCCCGCAGGAACCGCCAGTTCACGGAGATAGTCACGACACGACCACGCAGTGGCGTGGCTGTGACACAGTTCACGCGAAACTCACGCGCACTGAGCATCACGTCTGCGGCAGAGAAAGCGTCGTAAACGACCCTACCCTACTCCCTCGGCGCAGACGCGCCTCAGTCCTTGAAGGGAGGGCTTTGATGTGGACTCCCGGCGATCAGTCCCCAGCAATAGGCTGGTAACTCTCGCCGGTCACCGTCCCACCAGTTATGCGCACGTCTACTGGTGCGTCTCCGCCCGCCGACTTGTGCGACGAACGGAGTCTGTGTGTCTGCGTCCGAGCGTACTGTGTTCCGACGTTCTTCGCGGCGGCGTAGTCGGCGTTCACTTCGTATCCGCACTTGAGACAACAGAACTGCTCACCATTGCGGTTGTCCTCATGTGTGAACCCGCAGTCTGTCCGTGAACACCGTTGGGACGTATTGCTCGGCTCGATCTGTTCGACCGAGATTCCCCGTGCTGGTGCCTCGTATCCGACGTACTCGACAAGGCGTCGAAACGCCCAGATGTGGTGTCAGTTCGCCTGTGGCAATCGCTCACGAATATCGCTCAAATCCTCGAAGGCAATCCCGTCACAATTATGCTCAACGGCTTCCGTGACGATCTCGGTTGCGACGGTGTGGAGGTACTGTTTCCGCCATGCTGCTTCCCGCTTCCCAAGACGAAGGAGAGCGTTGTGAGCGGCCTGCGTGCCGCGTTGTTGCATCTCACCACGGCGTTTCTCAAACTCCTGGCACCAGTGATCGTACTCGTCACCGTTCCAGAACCGTCCAGTTGAAGTGACAGCAAGACTGTTCACACCGAGGTCGATACCGAGGACTGTTCGATGCTCGGTATCTGCCGAAACCTCCGTGTGTGTGGTGCCGTCAGTTTCGCTGTCGTACTTCCGCGTGGTGATATGGAAGTAGAACTCGTCAGTCACTTCATCGTACTGAAGTGTGCTAGCCCGAAACTCAAACTCCTCAGACAGGACGTATTCTTCGTATGGTGTTGGGCTGTCCGCGGGTAATTCAAAGTCGCACTCAACACGCCCGTTGACCGTTGAGAGTGAGACTTTGTTTCGGTAGAAGGTCGCACTCCGCTTGTCGTGCACCATACTCCAGGACGTGAACTCCGGTTGACTCACACGCTTGCCCTGTTTCCAGCGTTCGACACAGCCTGTGACAGCTTGTGAATCCACCCCGAGGTCAAGCCTCGGGGCTTCCTGCTTCAACGACGCGCTTTGCATCCACAGTCTCTCGCTGAGGTGTGAACGGAGGGAGCGCAGTCTCCACAGGCGGTGATTCGGAGCATCCCGCCCCTAATTGCTTCAGACCACGATGAAGAATATTCTTCGCAGCATTCAAATCACGGTCTTCCGTGTGCCCACAGGCTGGACACGAATGTTCACGTACCCAAAGTGGTTTAGCTGTCTCGATACCACACACGGCACACTCTTTGGTTGTCCCCGCTGGCTCGACCTGAACAACATGAGTCCCGTGCAGGTCAGCCTTGTATTCGAGCAATTCGAGAAACCGTGACCATGCGGCGTCTTGTTTGTGTTTCGCGTTCTGGCTCGTTTCTAGCATCGGCTTGACGTCCAAGTCTTCGACGGCGACAACAGCGTACTCTGTGACGAGCCACGTCGTGAGCTTGTGCTGGTAGTCCAGTACTTTCCGCCTGAGTGCTCGCTTGGCTACTGCGACTTGTTGGCGTTGCTTCTCCCAGTTAGCGGAGCCGTGTTCCTTCTTGTCGAGTTTCCGCTGTTCGCGTGCATAGCGGTCGTACTCGTCAGATAAATCCAGTGTATCCACTGATAGATTGTCTGAGGTATGAATATAGCTGGTGATACCGAGGTCAACACCGACGCAATCGTCAGAGTCAATCTCGCTCACTGACGGTTTGTCTGGTGTGTCTTCGACGGTTGTGACGAGCGACACATACCAGTCACCCGTTGTTTCTTGTTTCAGGATTACTTCGTCAATGTCGTCTGCTGGTGGAACATCACGCTCTGCACGGATTGTGAACCAGCCAATCTTTGCGAGTCGGAGACGCACAAATCTGTCGCCGCCCGTGTTGTGATCCACGTTGAAGCGACTCGACTGATTGGACGACACCAACCGAAATTCACCTTCTGCTTGCCACTTCAGACGCCCGACGGTGTAGCCATTCTTCTGTCGTTGTTTTACTGTTTCAAGATTGCTGTGAATCTGGCTGATGGCTTGTTGTGCAGCGTGTTGTGACGGAGCAGTGAACACCGTCCATCGACTATTCCAGTCTTTGAGTTTCTCGTGCTGGTCGGAGTCCGATGGGCGGTCGTTGAACTCCGAGTTGTAGTAGTCTCGGACAGCATGGTTGCGAATCTGCCGAAGGATATCGATGTGTCGCCACGCTTCGCTCGCCACCTCATCAGGCAGAGAGGCGCGGAAGCGAAGCGTGCGTTTCATCAGTGATTACAAGTCAGTTTTTCGACACTCAGTTTCAATTGGTCTCCTTGCTCTAGATTAAGCGCTTGAGGCACTTCTTCGGGGATTGTAATTTGGCCACTCTTTTTGAGGTTTGGATAACATACCATTTATTGAGGCTACGTAGGATTGAATGTTAGGTGTTGTCGGCTTCACCCTCGGGGTCGAGCCCCGAGGCAGTCGCCTTGACCGCCTGTACAGCACGTCGAATACCCTCTTGAACCAGGTTTGCGGTGAGGTCGGGTTCTGCCCGAAGCTCGTCGTAGAGCGCACCTCGTGCGGTACTGTTCGCCGTGACACACTCTGTGTAGTCAGTGTCATCCCAGCAGAACTCTGCGGCACGGTTCGCACAGTGGAGAAATTGCTGAGCAGACTCGTGGAAGTCCTCGCACCGCTGGTTGGGAACATCAAGTGTGACGGGTGCGGTACGTCGGACTTCCATATTTCAGATGAAAGGCTGACGCTTTATTCGCATTTGGGAGTCAATTGGCTATCGTACAGTGGTTGTGTCGCATTGTGTCGCTTTCCTCTCCGGCCTACTCGCTCACTGTGTTCACTCCTTGAGGCCGGAGGCTCCAGCTTGTAACTGCTGAAACCCGCGAGCAGATCTCACAATCTAGTCTGGAAATCGGGACTTACAATCCAAACCCTCAATGCCGGACCGGCCGCACGCGAGGATATGCACATCGCCGTAAATACGGCAGTCAGTGCTGACGGAAAACTGTCGACTCATCGGCGCGAGCAACTCCGCATCTCTGGGTCGGAGGATTTCGACCGTGTTGACCGACTCCGCGCGGCCGCAGACGGTATCTTGGTGGGCGTTGGGACGGTCCTAGCCGATGACCCGCATCTGACGCTGTCCGACGAGGACCGACGTGTTGAGCGGTTACGCAACGGCCGCTCGGGGAATCCAGCGCGCGTGATCGCAGACTCGTCCGGACGCACACCGGCAGACGCGAGAATCCTCGACGATGAGGCTCGGACAGTCGTTTTGACGGCCGAGACGGCCCCCGATGACCGGCACCACACACTCGAGGCTGCTGGCGCTGATGTCCTGGTCGCCGGTTCCGACCGAGTCGACCTGGCCAGCGCGATCGACCAACTCGATACCCAGGGGCTGGATCGACTCATGGTGGAGGGTGGTGGAGAAATAATCTTCTCGCTGTTCGAAGCTGGCCTCGTCGACGAACTCACAGTGTACGTTGGCTCGCTAGTGGTCGGTGGTGATTCGGCGCCGACACTTGCCGATGGGACAGGATTCACAGAAGAGTTTCCGCATCTCGAACTGACTGATGTCGACCGAGTCGACGATGGTGTCCTGCTGTCGTACACGGTCGGTGAGACGGTCGGACGGGAGTGACCAGTTCAGCTACTCGTGTGTCCGGTGAACCACCCCATCCTATTCGCTCACGGTCGGCACTGTTCGCTCCGTGAGGGTGGAGCTTCCTGATTCAATGACGCAGATTCCATTCAGGACCTCGTATGCTCGTCGAGTACACGGACATTATACTGGAAACCCCATCGTAGGTGGCTGAACTCGTGTTGTGCGGGTTGTGACGGTGGCTATTGCCGCACTCACTATCGATACCGACCAACATTAATGCGAGGATATGCAAAATTTGGTATCGATGACCCTTGAGAGACTCCGGCCGGTCGCAGAACGACTCCTGCGGCCGTGGGTGTCTGCAGCCGATAGCCTGGGTCTGACTCCTGACCGGGTGAGCGTGATTGCCTTCGGCTTCGCGGCACTCGCAGCGGTGGGATTAGTAGTAGCGTCGACAGCAGGATACGTCGCTGCCGCTGGACTCGTGTTTCTCAACGGCTGGTGTGATCTGGTCGACGGTGCACTCGCCCGTCGGCAGGAAGCCACCTCTGGGGCGGGTGATCTCCTGGACCACGTTCTGGATCGGTATGCAGATGTTCTCATCATCGTCGGGCTCGCCGCCGGCGTGGGACAGTACGCCCTCGGGCTGGCTGCGGTGACCGGTGTGTTGATGACATCGTATCTTGGCACCCAGATCCAAGCAGTTGGACTCGGACGCGAGTACGGCGGCATTCTCGGGCGAGCCGACCGACTCGCCCTCGTCGGCGTCGTGTCAGTGGTCGCGGCCGTGTTTCCAGAGCCACTCGTCGCCGGTCTGGGTGTTGTCAGCTTTCTCCTCGTTATCTTCGCTGTGGTCGGCCATCTGACCGCGCTTCAACGGTTTTGGGGCGCTCGTGCCGACCTGTGACTGACTACAGCGGTCGCTGCCCTCAACCGCAGACCGCTACAGGTCAACTGGAGTCCGCCGACTGTCCGCGATAGCTCTCGTCTTCGCGACGAATCTGATTACTAACAGCGCTCGCGAGGCGAGTATTCCATCGCTTTCCGAGAGAGTTCACAGGTCGACGATTGGAGTCACGCGGATGTGATGTAGTTCGATTCCAGCTGATATACAACACACCACAAGCACTTTGAGGTTCATTTTGTAAGTGGACGTATGCCAACGTTTGAGGTTGAGCTATCCGACGAGGTTTACAGTGAAATACAAGCATTAGTGGGTGACGACTTCGTGAGTCGAGAACAAGCACTCGAGGAGCTGATCGGGTCAGGAATCGAGGCTTACAACACGACGATTGTGGATGATTCACCAGAAGATGATTTCATCGACGGAACCGAGGCCAATCTGTTCGATACTGCTGGCGACCCCGGAAAAATCGACGACGACGACCGTCTGTAGGCTACCGCTGCTGACAGATCCACCGGGATAGACCCAGTCGCGCTAGCTATTCTGGTGTCATTTCTGTTCGAATCTCCGAGCTTGAGTTCGCTCTGAACTAATCGAAGGACAGCTTTCTCGATTCAAAGGTGACGATGACGCCCCACAAAGCCGGGTAGCGAGCATCCTCACACAGACAACCATGTCACGACGTGTGTCACAGTCTTGGTCCGGTAGTGCGCCTGGCAATCAGAATGATTCGAATGGGTGTCGGAGAGTCCTCTGTGGGTAACCACGCTGATACTTTCCGGTGACGTTGTGCCGCTGGCGACCGATACTCAATCGCCCGTGGCGTGACTAGTGACGGTGATTATGTGGGGACAAGCCCAGACCTGCGGGGGGTGGTGAACTGCCTCGGGGTCAAGCCCCGAGGCTTCCCAATTCATCGACGCACTTTGCATCGACGGCCTCCCGCTGAGGTGCCGACGCAGGGAGCGCAGTCTGCATGGGCGTTGATTCGGAGCGTCCCGCTCCTCTCTGGCTCAGTCCCCGGTTGAGAATATTCGTTGCTGCGTTCAGATCACGGTCTTGAGTGTGGCCACATGCCGGGCACGAGTGTTCTCGCACCCACAGGGGTTTCTCTGTCGCGACGCCGCAACTGGCGCAGTCTTTCGTTGTGCCTGCTGGATTGACCGTGATAACATGAGTCCCGTGAAGATCCGCCTTGTATTCCAAGAAATTCACAAACCGCGACCATGCGGCGTCTTGTTTGTTCCTGGCGTTCTGACTGTCTTCCAGCATCGGTATCACGTCGAAGTCTTCAACAGCCACGAGATCGTACTCTGTGACGAGCCACGTCGTCAGTTTGTGCTGGAAGTCTGTGACTTTCCGCTTGATCTTCCGGTTCGCCTTGGCGACCTGCTCCCGTTGCTGTTCCCAGTTGTGTGAGCTGTGTTGCTTCCGGCTGAGCATTCGCTGCTCCCGGCGGAGCCGGTCGTATTCCTCAGAGAGGTCAAGAGTATCCACGGTGAGATTGTCCGAGGTATGGATGTAGCTGGTAATACCCAGATCAACACCAACACAATCCTGTGGCTCAATCTCACTGAGTGCGGGTTTCTCAGGCGTATCAGCAACCTCAACCACCAGCGAGAGATACCACTCACCTGTTTTCTGTTTTTTCAGGATGGCCTCAGTAATCTCGTCGGCATCAGGGACAGGTCGGTTTGCCCGGATGTTGAACCAGCCGATTTTTTCGAGTCGGAACCGCACAAATCGCTCGCCGCCCGTGTTGTGATCCACGTTCCAGCGGCGGGGTTGATTGGACGACACCGACCGAAATTCGCCTGCGCCTTGCCAGCGGAGCCGACCCACATCATAGCCGTTGTTTCGTCGCTCTTGTAACCCTTCTAGGTCACTGTAGATTTGGCCAATTGCCTGTTGTGCAGCGTGCTGTGAGGGTTCTGCGAAGAGGGGCCATCGCGTATTCCAGTGTTTGAGGTTCGTATTCTGGTCATACTCAGATGGGCGGTTGTGATAATCTGAGCGATAGTAATTTCTGACAGCGTGATTCCGAATGTGGCGGAGAATATCGATCTGCCGCCATGCTTCGCTCGCGATCGCATCGGAGAGAGACGCTCGAAAGCGAAGCGTTCGTTTCACGAGACTTACTCCGAGTCCTCTAATTCTCGCTGTTCGGTGATTGCTTTTTGTAGCAGTCCACTCGGAGAGAGGTGTGGCTGGCCGTCTAACCACTCCGCATATTCGTCGGGGACAGTGACAGTATATCGTTGCGTCACATGTGTCAATACGTGTTGGAGCGTATTACTGGTTTTGTTTGAGTGTTGTCGGCTTCAGCCTCGGGGTCAAGCCCCGAGGGAGTCGCCTTGCCCGCTTGATACATCGACAACAATTAAACGGACGAGAGCGTATTATACTCTCATGCCTTCGTGTGAGATGTGCGGTGCAGACAAGACGTCGCTCACCAAAACTAAAGTCGAGGGTGCGACGCTAGAGCTGTGTGATTCCTGCACTGACTTCGGGACGAAAGTCTGGACGGAATCCAGCTCGTCAGGCACCAGCAAGTATTCGACGTCT
>KI543228.1:110231-115614 GCA_000496235.1 uncultured archaeon A07HR60 | reverse complement strand
TTGCCATCCACTCAGCTTCAGAGTAATTGGGCATCCCGACCAGTGCGTTCCCGGGGCGGGACGCCACGGCGGCGGCAGCGTCGGCGTGTGCCCGCCGTGTCTGTGATTCCTGGCCGACTGGCCCACGATTGTCGTGTGTAAACTTCGGGACATCTACGGCGTAACTGTCTCGATTGGCTGCTGGAAACGAGAGGGCGTACGTCCGCTCTTGGACAGGCCGACCTCGTTTGTCGAGCCGGTCGAGCCCGGTCACGGACCGGAAGGTGTCTAGCGGCTCGAGAGTGGCGCTCATCAAAATCCCGCCTCCGAAGTCGGCGAGTCGATCGCCGATTGCCTCGCCTGGAACGCAGTTGTACAGTGTGAACTACCCCGCCCTGCTCGGCACCCGCGATGACCGCATCGATCCCGTCAGCCTGCTCCGGGTACGGCTCTTCGTGGCCAAAGATGTCCCTCCAGCCGTGTGTACTCACTATGGAGTGTATCATTCCGTCCTCGTATAAGAGAATACCCGCATTTGGGATCCAACTGCGAGTCGTTGGTAGTTGGATCCGTGTTGCGCGGGGTGGACCGTGGTGTATTGGCACATTGACGACCGATACCGACCAACATTAGTGCGAGGATATTCAAAAATCGCCAACGATGACCCTCGAGAGACTCCGGCCGGTCGCCGAGCGACTCTTGCGACCGTCGGTGTCTGCAGCCGATAGCCTGGGTCTGACTCCCGACCGAGTGAGCGTGATTGCCTTTGGCTTCGCGGCACTCGCAGCAGTGGGGCTGGTAGTGGCGTCGACGGCAGGATACGTCGCTGCCGCTGGACTCGTGTTTCTCAACGGCTGGTGTGATCTGATCGACGGCGCACTGGCTCGCCGACAGGAAGCCGCCTCTGGGGCGGGTGACCTCCTAGATCACGTTCTCGACCGGTACGCAGACGTTCTCATTATCGTCGGGCTGGCCGTCGGCGTCGGACAGTACGCCCTCGGGCTGGCTGCGGTGACCGGTGTGTTGATGACATCGTATCTTGGCACCCAGATCCAGGCGGTTGGACTGGGACGCGAGTATGGCGGTATTCTCGGCCGAGCCGACCGCCTCGCTCTCGTCGGGGTCGTGTCAGTGATCGCGGCTGTATTTCCGGACCCACTCGTCGCTGGCCTGGGCGTCGTCGGCTTCCTCCTCGTGATCTTCGCCGTGGTGGGCCATCTGACCGCCCTTCAGCGGTTCTGGGGCGCCCGTGCTGACCTGTGACCGACCATAGCGATCACTACTCTCAGCCACAACCCGCTGTGGGTCAAGTAGAGGCCGACGGGTATCTGCGATGGTTTTCAGACTCAAGATGAATCTGATCGCTAACAGCGCTCGCGAGGCGAGTATTCCACCGCTTTCTAAGATGGTTCACGAGGTCGGCAATGTGAATCACGCTAATGTGATGCAGTTCGGTTCCGGCTGATACACAATACACCACAAGCACTTTGAGGTTCATTTTGTAAGTGAACGTATGCCAACGTTTGAGGTTGAGCTATCCGACGAGGTTTACAGTGAAATACAAGCACTAGTGGGTGACGACTTCGTGAGTCGAGAACAAGCACTCGAGGAGCTGATCGGGTCAGGAATCGAGGCTTACAACACGACGATTGTGGATGATTCACCAGAAGACGACTTTATCGACGGCACCGAGGCCAATCTGTTCGATACTGCCGGCGACCCCGGAAAGATCGACGACGACGACCGCCTGTAGGCTGCTATTACCGGTCGACACACCGAGATAACTCCGATCACGTCAGGGGTTCTGGTGTTACTTTTCATCTGAGTCTCCTCGCTCGAAGCTGATGTCTGGACCACTCAACGGACAGTTTCCTCGCCTCACAGGTGCCGATAGCGTCCACGAGGTCAGTCAGCGAGTATCCTCACGCAGGCAACTATGTCTCGACGTGTGTTACAGTCTCGTTCCGGGAGTACGCCCAGCGATCATAATGATCTGAGTGGGTATCGGGAAGTTCTCTGGAGATAACCCTGCCGACAACGTTCGATGACGTCGGGCCGCTGGCGACAGATACTCCATCGCTCGTGGCGTGACTGGTGGCGGCGATTGCAGAGGGACGATCCCAGACCTACGGGGGGTGATACATCGACAACAATTAAACGGGCGAGAGCGTAGTATACTTCTATGCCTTCGTGTGAGATGTGCGGTGCAGACAAGACGTCGCTCACCAAAACTAAAGTCGAGGGTGCGACGCTAGAGCTGTGTGATTCCTGCACTGACTTCGGGACGAAAGTCCGGACGGAATCCAGCTCGTCAGGCACCAGCAAGTATTCGACGTCTTCAGACTCCGGCAAAAATTCGGGTGGGTCGAGCGGGTCGGCCAATTCGGCCGGATCAGGCGGGGGCCGTGCGCCCGACATGTTCGACGATATGGACACGTTGGCCGCCGACTACGACAGTCGGATCCGGAAGGCCCGTGAAGCGCTTGAACTCACGCAAGAGGAACTGGCAGACCAACTCAACGAGAAAGCGAGTCTGATTCGCAAACTAGAAACCGGTGATGTCCTCCCGGACGAAGAGGTCCAACAGAAAGTGGAGACGGCACTGGAAGTCGAGCTGTCTGAGGGTACAGATGTCGACGATGCCGACTGGTCCGGGCAATCTGACGGCTCGATGACGCTCGGTGACGTGGTGAAGCGGAAAGACTAGCGCTACCGAGAATACGAGTTGGTCGTACTTAGCGAGCGATTACCGTTACCCCAGGAAATACTGGATTCTTCAAACGTGTAATCAATCACAGTGAAGCATACGATGTGTCATTTGTTGGGTCGACAGATATTGGGAGCCACTGTCAAATTCGAATCAGACAGTGGCCCGCTCGTGTCCGTTTATCAGGTGAGTAGTTTCTTCGCCGCCCGTACCGTCTCGTCAGAGCCACTGCACAGACGCACTGTGCGCTGACTACTCAATCAAATACACATTCGACCCTAGTCAGCATTCGAATCACGGTCAATACGGTCACAGTTGTCCCCGCTCATGGCTCCGATAGTATCATGCGGGAGGATAGCAAACGTTTCCAGAATATGTTCGTACTGGTGAATCTGAAAGCCTACCCCTGTGACCCCAAGGGAATTGCCGTCGCGGCTCGCGAGGTGAGCGAGGAGAGTGGCGTCAGGATCGGAGTCGTGCCACAGACAGCACACCTCAAGACTGTCGCCCAAACTGGCGTCGAAACCTGGGCCCAACACGTCTCTCCAGTAGCTCAGGGGTCACACACGGGCGCGTTACTAGCCGAGGCGGCAGCAGACGCCGGCGCAACGGGAACACTGTTAAACCACTCAGAGCGGCGGCTTCAACTCGCGGCGATAGACGACTCGGTGGCTGCTGCAGAGCGGGCGGGACTGGAGACGTGTATCTGTGCGAACAACCCCGACCAGATCCGGGCGGCAACGGCCCTTAGACCGAGTGCTGTCGCGGTTGAGCCGCCGGCATTAATCGGCGGTGACGTTTCGGTCGCGACTGCCGATCCAGGAATCGTCGAGAACGCAGTTGTGGCCGCAAACCAGGTAGATACGACGGTGTCGGTGTTTTGCGGAGCCGGTGTCTCGACCGGTGCCGACGTCCAATCGGCCGCCGAGTTAGGTGCGGAGGGCGTCCTCTTAGCCAGCGGGGTCGCAAAGTCGGATACACCACGAGAGGTCCTCCGGGATCTAGTCGCGGCCGATTAATTGCGACACTCGGCGCGGCCGTCCCAGTCTGTTCTGTGTCTTTCACCACTGCCCCAGTCGCTCTCGTCGTCGAGAACGGCCTGACCGCGATTGTGAGACTGGGCGGTACAGTTGTGTATCTCACTGCCAACTCTCCAGTGTATGCGTCAAAAACGCCGAGACCGGGCCCGAGAGCGTCTACTCGCGGCCAAACGTGACGCGGACGTGACGTACCAGAATATTGCGGAGACTGTCGGGCAAAACGAGGTATGGGTCGCGGCCGTCATTCTCGGAGAGGCCAGCGCCGACGAAGCTCAGGCCCGTGCGATTGTGGAAGCCCTCGACTCGCAGGCACCAGTTGAGACAATCGATGATCTACAGTTGGCGCCGCGAAAAGGCGACGATCAGCCCACGATCCCCTCAGACCCGATGTTGTACCGGCTGTACGAGATTCCACACGTGTACGGCGACGCGATCAAAGAAATCGTTCACGAGGAGTTCGGTGACGGAATCATGTCTGCAATTGACTTTAGCTGTCACGTGGACCGCGTTACCGATGCCGAGGGCGACCGCGTCAAAATCACCTACGAGGGCAAGTTCCTCCCGTACAAACGCTGGTAATACCGCTGACAAGTCACCTTACCTCGGCCCAAAACGAGACGGTCTCCGCGAGACAGAGCCACACCCGGACCCCGAGCCGCTTCCGAGACAGGCTAGTCAGAAAGGACCGTTCGCTGTTACCGTCTTGACCGTGACGACCGAGAGCCGCCTCTCCCGATGGTCCCATCACGACTCCGTCTATCGGCGCCGGAAACGGGTCCGGGGCCGCCCTCACCCGATGTATCTGACTCCGAGTCTATATCTGGCTTCGCTTCAGACTCAGACTCCAACTTCGTCTCCAGGGTGCGGCTCGCCGTTCTGTTTTTCGCGATGCGTTTGGCGGCATCGCTGAGCCCTGTCTCCGCTGCAGGATCCCGGTTACCGTCGCTGTCCTCAGATTGAGACGAGAACAACTGTGCCATCTTTGCAGAGGAAGACGACTGATTTGTCGTGCTGTCAGACGGGGGTCGTTCGCTCGACAAACTATCCGTGAAGGCTGCTAGCTTGATACTGTCAGGTAGTTTGGCCCGAGGCTGAGGTTGATCTGCCGACAGGTGGTCCACACTCTCAGTATCGGACTCGATTGATGAGCCGTCTGTGCCCGCAGTGCTGGCATCAGTCGGTGAGTCGCCCGTACTCTTGGCGCCAGACTCGGTCGGTGCGTCGCGGTCAATATCATCGTCGTCGATAAACACCGACTCGACTTCAGTTACCATCGATGCGACCTGAGCGTCATCCAACCGGTCGGCGTAGGCATCCCGAACCAGGTCGGGGAGTGCATACTCGTATTCGCCTCCAGAGTCGTGTTGCACCAGCCCCTCGACCCGGAGTGGCCGGTTGCGACTGTACGCGTGCTGTGAATCACCGTCCCCGCCAGCGTCGATGTGTGCTGCCACTGGCTCACTCACGCCTTTTCGTCGGTAATGCCGCAGCATCGCGGTAGGAAGCCGCGGGAGCTTGCCGATCCGGCCCTGAAGCTCCGCAATGACCGCTTCCCGCGTTCCTAACGTCGTGTCTGTTACGTGTTCCATGGACGATTCGCTCACCTGGCCGCGTGACACCGGCTCGATATTACCTTGGTCCCAGTCAGAATCGGGGT
>KI543228.1:57480-110211 GCA_000496235.1 uncultured archaeon A07HR60 | reverse complement strand
GCTGTCTGCGGATCCAGGCGCGGACGATTCAGACTCGCCCTCGGCAGAGGTAGCAGGCTGGTCCATGGCATTGTCCGGCGCATCGGTGGTTTCGGCCACATCAGCGGTCGACTCGTCACCGGCGCGATCAGCCGTGGAGTCGGAAGCGTCGGCCGACTCGACTGTCTTGCTCGTTTCAGCACGCGAATTCGGCTGTGTGAGATCCCGTGGGCCCGGCCCAGCCGTCTGGCGGTGCGGTGCCTCCGCCTTCCCGAGGAGGGCCTGTGAGAAGCGATCGGCCATCTGGCTGAGATCTCGTGCCTCTTCGAGTTCGCGTTCCAGCTGACTGATGTGCTGGCGTTTCTTATCCAGTTCCTGCTGGAGATCCGCGAGTTGAGACTCACGGCGGGCTTGTTCTTCGGAGATAGACTCGAGTTCCGTTACCAGATCCCCGCTCACACTCTTCAACTCCGGGCGTTCGACATCGTCGAGACCAGGTGTCGCCCCGGCGTCGAAGGTATCTTTCCGGTGAAACTGCACCCGTCGTATCCGCTCGTCCCAGTCGGTCATCATGAACGCCTCCCCGTCACCGAGGTCTTCGACGGCGTTGGCGTACCCAGAGCCCAGAATCCGGCTCACCACCGTCGTGTCGTTATCCCAGGTGAGGCGATGCCAGACGAGCCAATCACACTGAGTGATGAAGTCTTTCTTTACATCGGCCGGACGCTGGCTGATCCCGACGATCCCCAGCCCGTGTTTCCGGCCGCGTTTGCCCACTTTGATGAGCATCCGCCCGGTTTCGTCCAGTCCGCCTCCTTCTGGCATGAACTCGTGACACTCCTCTAAGACCATCAGGAACGGCTTTCTCAGTTTTTTCTCTTTGGCGAACAGCTGCTGAGTCGTCTTCAACAGCAACTCTTTGGCCGCGTCTTCCTCCAAGTACCCCGACAGATCCAGGATGATCGGCACGTTCTGCTCGAGTGCCAGTGTGGCGAGCTTCTCGGCGTGTTCTGGAGAAACGACGATATCACACTCGTCGTCAGCACCCGCGTGCAGAACCTCGTAGTCTTCTTTCAGCCCGTAGTATTCGCCCTCGAGATCCACGACGAGACATGGATGGCCGTTCTTCAACAGCCGCTCAATCACGACCGAGACCGTGTTTGAATTGTGGACGAACACACCGTCGGCGACGAAGTTGTCGTTGTGACGAACGTCGAGATCGTACACACGAGCTGTTCGGTCTAGCGTATCGACCGAAACGACCCGTTGCCATTCGATTCCCGACTGCCCAAACGCTTCCGTGCGACCCTGGATGTCGTGTTCGTCGACGAGTCGGTTGAACACCGATCGGTCGAGTGGGCGGGGTGTCGACAGATGTCCATCTGCAGCCCCGATATTGGTCTTGCTGGTCTCGCGGTGTTGAATACCACCGTCAGTGAGCGGCGGTGTCTTCGAGGGGCACTCACTCACCGCGGCGTCGATGAGGGCTCGACCACCCGGGATACAATCGCTCGTTGGTCCGTCATCTGTCAGCGAGCCCCCTCGATTCGTGGGCCCCGTGACCGAGAACTCTAACCGTCGGGCAGGAGCAAGTATCTCTGCGAACTGACTGACCTGGTCGGCAGGGACCGCAATCGTGACCCGCCCTTCTTTTTCAGGCTGTGTGTCCGGTGCGTCACGGCTAAGCGTCCGCACGGAAACCGAACACTGTCGGAGGAGTTCACGAACTGCGGACGCCACCGCGCGGGACACCGAGCCGAATCCCGGCTGTCCCTCGACGGTGGTCTGAGTCGCGTCGTACAGCCCGGAGACCACACCCTCGCGAAAGTCGGCTGGTGCGTCAAAAACCCAGCCGGGCATCGTCCAGTCGGCTGTCGGCGAGAACTGCGCGACAAAAAGCCCTGCCAGTCCCCGATCCGACTTCACTGCCGGCGCTGTGCTGATGTCGTAGTTTCGATCCTGAAGTCGGCTTTCGACGGCCTCACTGGGAGATTCAATCCTGACAGTCTCGTCGTCAGTGCGGCCGTTTGCCCCGAGAAAGAGGCCGATCTCCCAGCCAACATCGAATCCCAAAACCAGGGTGTCGTCTCCCCCGCGGGACGAGCGGTGGTCGTCACGCTGTGCGGGAGCCACCGATCCAGAATCACCCATCACGTACTGCTCGAGATCAACTTCGGTGACGGACCCCGCACTCGGAAGGCTCCGAGCGACCGGCATCCACACGCCAGGTTCGACGTGCTCGCCGCGGACCGGCTCGATATCGAGCCCATCGGCCGTGAGGAAACTGTGGTCTTCAGTCCCGACCACCTGTGTCCCGTCTTCGAGCGTAATCTCGACGAGCTGGTCGTCTACGTGTTCGATCTGCTGTTTGACCTCTCTATACTCTTGTTCGTAACTGTCCGTATTCAGCGACAGCACGGAATCACCGCGCGTCACCTCTTCTATCGGTCGTCGCCCGGACTCAGTGTGAACTGGTGTGCCTTCGAGAATACTCTTTCCGCCGCCGGATTTGCCCGTCACGAATCCGCGGCCCGTCAGCAGGTCCACCACTGGAAGCTCAACAGACTCCCCCGGGTCGTCTTCGGAGGCGCCCGCCTGCCCCTGGCTGACGTCCGCGACGTGGATACTTTCGTCCGACATTCGTTCGCACCACCTACCCGGTCATACAAATGGTTTCGCTAGCGTCTGACGGAGGTCTGACGGTTGCTACGGCAACGTCGTGGTTTCACCACTGTCGACCACGGAAGCCGTCTTACTATCAGCCACATCGGGTATCAGCCCTCAAGCAGTCGTGGGGCGAGAGATGGTCTCCAGTCCCCGCAAGACCAGGCCTGACCAGACCTGACTCAACACAGCCCAACTATCTTAGACCAGACTAGCCCAAACCCCGCTAGAGGAGCGGTCCTGGTCCGATCAGCGTCTAGAGGCGATATTCACATCCACGAGGCGCTGACGCGCGGGGTTTTCCTCCCGCTCGTGTGTCCCGGCAGTAGTGCGACGAATTCAGCCTGGCGTGATAGTCGAACAGCCGGAAGTCAACTCTGCAATTTCGGGGGGATTACTCCGACGGCTCGAACTCACCCAGCGAGGCCTGTCCGTCCGTGGGTGAATCGTCGCTCGTGTTCGTGTCGTCGGTAGGTTGGCGACCAACCCAGTCGGTGAGTCTCCCGCCGTCACCGCCGGTGGCACTGAGGTCGGCAGCGTCGAAACCTTCCAGGGTCGACTGATCAGAGCCCGCAAAGTCCAGATTTGACACGCGAACGCCCAGTTTGCGAATCTCTGCCTCTGCGAATTCCTCGAGCAACTCTAAGGCAACCTGCTCGACTACATCGGGATCGTCGACCGGGCCGGACAGCGACCGTGCGCGGGTGTTGACGTCGAACGGAGGAGTGACAGCTTTGATCCCGATTGTCCGGTAGAGAGCCCCTCGACTCCGTGCGCGGTCGGCTACGTCGGCCGCCAGGGCTCGGACTTTGTCGCGTTTTGCCGCCGTCTCGCTCGTGGACCCGCTGAAAGCAGACTCGCGTGAAAGGCTCTTAGGGAGGTCAGTCGGGGTCACAGCCCGGCCATCGTCGCCGCGGGCCCGGGATCCGAGTTCCGGGCCGCGGTCGCCGAAGCGAGCTTCGAGTGATGCGGGGTCAGCCGCCGCCAGGTCGCCTGCCGTCGTGATTCCGATCTCAGAAAGTTCGCTGGCGGTGACGGGACCCACTCCGTGAATTGCTTCTACCGGCAGTGGGTCCAGAAACTCACGTACCCGGCCGGGTGGAACAACAACCAGTCCGCCGGGCTTGTCATGATCGGACGCGATTTTGGCCGTCGACATATCGGGCGCGACGCCGACACTGGCCGGGACGCCTGCCTCGCGACTGATCCGCTCTTTGACGTGTCTCGCGAACCCCTCGGCGACGGTTCGGTGTGTCCCTGGACCAGCCGCAGCAGTGGCTCCGTCGACCCGATCCCAAGCCGTGCGATCCGTGATATCGAGATACGCCTCATCGATGCTCACCTCCCTGACGGGGTCTGCGCACTCGTGCAGGATGGCCTTCACCTCGGATGCTACGGATTTGTACAGCTCCATATCAACGGGCCGGTAGTAGCCAGCCTCAGTGGAGTCGGGTGGTGTCGGGTCTGTCTCATCGACATCCGCGATCCGGGGCAACTGGCCGAGCGCCTGCGAGATTGGTTGGGCACTCTCGACCCCGACCGCGCGGGCCTCGTAACTAGCAGTCGCCACCGCCCCGTGTGTCTCATCCGCTTCATAGCCCATTCCCACAACTACGGGTTCACCCGCAAGTTCGGGCTCGCGACGGCGTTCACAGGAGGCGTAAAAACAGTCCATGTCGACGTGGGCGACGATCTGGTCGCCCGACTCGGACGCGGACTCAGTTCCTGGCAGTGTGCCGCCGTCCATATGAGTGTTCAGTTGTAGAATCGATTTAACTCTGACTCGCTACCGTCATCTCGTCACGGAGGATGCGACCATTCCCGGAAAATTAGATTATTTTAGCCGCTCCTGGAGGAACGATGGATGTGCAGCGGTGATCCCCTCAACGTTGAGAATCTCTGAATTGATCACGTCACCGAGTTCGTCGCCGTCACCGGCACGAACCTCTGCCATCAGGGTGTGGTCTCCAGACGAGGTGAACAGCGCTTCGAGCGAGGGCAGCTGCTGGAGGTCCTGCGTGGCCTCAACGTACTTTTGACTGTCCACGTCGATACCCACGAGCGCGATCGACTGTGAGGCGAGCTTCTTCGGGTCGACATCGGCCGAGTAGCCCACGATAACGCCCTCCTCTTCGAGTTTCTCAATATATTTCCGGACCGTGGGCTTTGACACCTCTGCTTGATCGGCAATCTCGGCATAAGACGCCTTGGCGTCTTGCTCCAATACCGAGAGGATGCGTTCTTCTGTCGTAGCCGTGCTCATACATACTATTTCAGGTCACACAGAAAATACCTTGCGAAATTGTAAACGTTTCCCAGCGATACCACAACTCCGGGTGGAAACGACGGGCCGATCGCGAACAAAGACCGGTCTGAGCAGTGTAACGGGAGTAGTCAAAACGCTCTACCGAACGACACGCCTTTGCGGCGATCCGCGGCAACGAAAATTCCGCGAAAAACGCTTGGACCGTGGTCGCGAGACAGGTTATTCGTGTTTGGCGAGGAAGCGGTCGTGAGAGCGCTCCCACTCGTAGTCATCGTCGAAGTACCGCTCGGCTAGGGGTTCCTCGGGCATCTCACCGATTGCTCGCTTTTCTTGCCCGTACGACGGCCGGGAGTCGTCGACGTAGAATCGCCCAGTAAGGACTTCTCCTTCCGAGAGGCGGTCTTCAGCCGTCAGCATCGCCTCTTGGGCCTCTGCACGGTCCTGTGTGTCGAAGTCGTAGTCGTCGGAGTCGTTAATATCGATGTACGGGACGTACTGTTTGGCGTCTTTGTTCCAGGTCGGACACTGAGTCAGGAAGTCGATATGAGCGAAGCCGTCGTGTTCCATCGCTTCCACGATGATCTCTTTGGCCTGGTTTGGATTGACCGCAGCGGTCCGGGCCACGTACGAGGCACCAGCCGTCAGTGCCTGTGAGAGCGGCCGCACCGGATCTTTCGCGCTCCCGTGCGGTTGGGTCTTGGACTTGTGGCCTTTGGGGCTCGTCGGTGAGGTTTGGCCTTTCGTCAGCCCGAAGATCTCGTTGTTGAACACGATATACACCATATCGTGGTTTTCCCGAGCCGTATGTGTGAAGTGATTCCCGCCGATCCCGTATCCATCGCCGTCACCGCCCGCGGCAACGACCTCAAGACCGGGATTCGTCACTTTCGCCGCCCGAGCGACCGGCAGTGACCGGCCGTGGATCGTGTGGAACCCATAACTGTCGAGATAGCTGTTCAGCTTCCCCGAACAACCGATTCCCGTCACGAGCAGCGTCTCCTCAGGGGTCCGGCCGGCCTCCGGGAGCGCCTGCTTCAGCGACTTCAAAACACCGAAGTCACCGCAGCCCGGGCACCAGGTGGGTTGTGGCTCTACGCCTGGCGTGTACTCTTCGCGTTCGATTTCGCGCTCTTCGTCGATTGCTGAAAACGTACTCATAGATTAGTCACCTGCTGCTGGGACGAACGTTGTCTCGGGGCCGCTCACGTTTCCGCCGTTGAGAAGGGCTTCTTCGAATCCCTCCACGATATCGCCGGGTTCGAACGGATTCCCGTTGTACTTCAGAAGACTCGACAGTTTCTCGCCGTACTGGCCGAGTTCTTTCTGCACGAGTCCACGGAACTGGCCGGACGCGTTCATCTCGACGACGAGCACCTCGTCGACTCCGCGGATGAACTCGGCGACCTCGTCTCGTGGGAACGGCGCCATATCTGACACCCCGAGCGAACGGACACTGTAGCCCGCGTCAAGGAGTCGGTCGGTCGCCTCTTCGACACTCCCTTGTTGGCTGCCGAACGTAAGGATGCCGTAATCGGCCGTCTCCGGGCCGTTGTACGACTGGTTACTCTCGGTGTCGAGATCAGCTCGGATGGCTTGGAGCTTCTCCATCCGGCTGTTGACCTGCGTGACACGGTTGTTCGGGTCTTCGCTAATGTGTCCGACTTCGTTGTGTTCGTTGCCTGTCGCCAGGAAACGCCCGCCCTTCTGGCCGGGAATCGACCGGGGACTGACGCCGTCCTCGCCGCCGTGGGCGTACCGTTTGAACTTGCCAGAGCCGCCGTGTGGCGCCTCTTCGAGAGCAGTCTCGTCAAGTGTGGCACCCAGGCCTGGATTCGGCTCCCGGTCGAAGTGACTCTTCGGGACACTCACCAGTTCACCGCCCAGCTTCTGATCGTACAGGAGGATACTGGGGATCTGGTACTCGTAGGCCAGTCTGAATGCCGTCCGCGTTTGCTCGTATGCCTCTTCGACGGTTCCCGGTGCGAGGACGACCCGATGAGAGTCACCCTGTGAGGTGTACAAGACGTGCTCGAGGTCGGCCTGTTCGGGCTTGGTCGGCATTCCCGTCGAGGGACCGGCGCGCATCGCCTCGATGAGTACGACCGGTGTCTCGGTCATTTCCGCGAGCCCGAGCGGCTCCGACATGAGCGCGAAGCCACCGCCAGATGAGCCCGACATCGCTTTGGCGCCAGCGTGCGAGGCACCGAGTGCCAGTGCGGCCGCGGCGATCTCGTCTTCGACTTGTTCGGAGATGCCACCCAGTTCGGGGAGGTTCTGCGACATGATGGTGAACACCTCGGTCCACGGAGTCATCGGATACCCGGAGATGAACCGACATCCCTCGTCGATCGAACCATACGCAATCGCGTCCGAACCTGACATGAGCAGTGGTGTGTCGTCGTGGTCGCCCTCTGGGACGGTCACGTCGTGGGCGTCCGTGTCGTGGTCGTTCTCGACCAGGTCGTAGGCCGTCTCGAGAATTTCCAGATTCGACTCGAAAATCGACTCCGACATGGCGTCTCGCATCAGGTCTTTGACGTACTCGAGCTCGAATCCGATAAGCGCGCACGTCACTCCGACACCGGCGGTGTTACGCATGACCTCTCGTCCCTGTTCGCGGGCCATTTCGCGGAGGTCGAGTGGATACACGTGCCAGTTGTTGGCGGAAACACGTTCCTCGAAGTCGGGAATCTTGCTAATATCCACAAGCCCCTCGTCGTAGACGATCACTCCACCCTCGCGAAGCTCGTCGAGATTCTCTGAAAGCGGTTTGATTTGTTCGTCCCCATAATAGGCGTCTTCCTGTGAGTTACGGGCAAATGAGTCCCCGAGTGCCAGCAGGAAATTGTAGCCATCACCGCGAGAATCCAACGGCTCCGAGGAGGCTCTGATCTCCGTATACGTGTGGCCCCCGCGGATCCGTGACGGGTAGTGTCTGTGCGTGAAAACGTTGAGCCCCGACCGCATCAGGGCTTTGGCAAAGTTCTGGCTCGTCGAGGCGATCCCGTCACCCGATCCCCCGGCAATACGCCAGATTAGTTCGTCATCTGTCATTTGTACTCACGGCCCGGCCTGGGCCCTATTATACCTATGTGAAGCATTGATAATATGGCTTGTCATGAATTGTCAAACATCGTCCGTGAAGGTTACGTATTAGGCGTTTTCGGGATTCCGCGGCGGGAGTCCCGTCTGAGTTTACGCTGAGCCTGAAGATCACGTGCAATCAGTTTTGCTCTCCTCTTCGGTGTGAGGGGGAGATACGCGCTCACACGTATATCAGGAAACAGTCATCACGTGACCAGTCGACCATCGTCAGCGACTATCCGACATAACGATAGTCATTCCGCGTTTTCCGGGCTCGACGGATGGTAGTGGGTGTCGTACTGACCAGGGGAATCGTCGAGTCGGTCGGGATTGACTCGGCCGTCCAGGAGAGCGAAATCGAGAATCGTGCAGTACAGCACCGCTTCGACGACCGGAACAGCTCGCGGCGGGAGCGACGGGTCGTGCCGGCCAACGACGTGGACTTGTTTTTCCTCGCCAGTTTCCCAGTCGACGGTGGTCTGCTCGGCCGGAATCGACGTGGGGGCGTGCCACGTCGCCTCGCCACAAATCGGTTCACCAGTGGTGATTCCGCCCTGCGTCCCGCCGTGGTCGTTCCCGACGGGGACGGGGTCACCCTCTTGTGCGACCGTGTTCGGTCGTGTCTCACCGTCTGCGAACTTCCAGTCTTCGTTCCGGTCTTTCCCAGCGACCGAGGCGGCCTCCGCTCCGAGCCCCATTTCGAACGATGTCGTCGCCGGGATGGCGAACATCACCTTTGCCAAGCGGGCGGGGAAACTATCGAAACGGGGAGCTCCCAGTCCGCGGGGCACGCCTCGTGCCTCGAAATAAATCGTTCCGCCCACCGAGTCTCCCTGTGCTTGGTACTCTTCTAAGAGTTCCCGCATTGCCTCGGCGGTTTCAGGGTGAGCACACCGAACCTCGTTTTCTTCGGTGTTATCGAGCATCTGCTGAAAACTCACTTCCGGTGCCTCGATATCGTGGATTTGGTTGACGTGGGCTTTCACCTGAACGTTGAGCGACGACTGCGCGAGCACCTGTTTCGCGACCGCGCCAGCAGCTACCCAATTGAGTGTCTCCCGAGCAGACGACCGCCCACCACCGCCCCAGTTACGGGTCCCGAACTTCGAGGAATACGTGTAATCCCCGTGAGATGGCCGTGGCGCCGTCACGAACGGCTCGTACTTGCCCGACCGAGCGTCCTTGTTCTGGATGGTCATACCGATCGGTGTCCCGGTGGTGTACCCGTCCTGGAGTCCGGAGTTGAGCGTCACCGCATCAGGTTCGTTGCGCGAGGTGGTGATCATCGACTGACCTGGCTTGCGTCGGTCCATCTCCTGCTGGACGTCCTCTGCGGACAGTTCAACTCCCGCAGGACAGCCCGATACCGTCACACCCATCGCAGGGCCGTGACTTTCCCCGTAGGTCGTCACCTGGAAGAGCTGACCGAACCGGTTCCCGTTCATACGCAACATATCAACGGGCCGGGCATAAATCAGTTCCAGTCTTGAATGACCGGGCACCACCGCCCGCAGGTGAGGTCAGCTACCCACCCGTAAACGGGTGGGCTTGCCGGTGGACTCCCAAGTGTCGTGCTCCACAAGCGGAAAGCCACACGCCCATTTGTTTCTCAAAACGGGCTTTCTCAGGCGGCTTCCAGCAGGGGAGTCAGAGGGACTCGTTCAGTATCCCCAACTTCGGGGCAGGCTGACAGACTGCCCGTCTCACCGACCGCTTCTGGGCCTGTGAGACGTATATTCCTCTTTTCAGTGAAGTCGAATAAAGATTACGCGCTTCCTCCCACGGCTCAAGCCGTGGCTTCCGCGCTGTGACAGCTGTGACGAGACGAAAAGCTGGAGCCCCTACTCCAGAGTCAACTGGCGGCATCTTCGGCCCGACCCACGAGACAGACCGAACCACAATGTGGCTTTGTGACTAGCGACGAGACCACTCAGCGCTGTGATGGCGAAGCCGGGTCTGGCCCGACTCTAGATAGTTAGCTACACGAGAGTCCGCCCGATGTGGTCCCAAATAGATTACAGAGCATCTAAGAGACCGCTTCCGTTGCGACGGCCGGACCGGAACCCCCGGCACGGACTACCGAGATAGCCCGGCCGAATAGACTGACCCTCCGCAACAGCCGGTACTCAACTCAGTGTGGCGAGTCGAGTGAGCGACTGCAAGGGGCGAGACATCGTCCAGACAATCCCGACAGGTTGGGTTGGCATTCCCAGTGATATCGGGGAGAGTGGGGCGGTGGGATCTGGGGTCACCGCCAAATATCCGCTTCAAAAATTCGTGTAACCGGAGACTCTTCAAGACCCGAACGGAGATGACCTACTAATCGGGACTTCCGCCATGGGCCAGGCGTCACCGATGAAGGACGCCGGTGTTTCCACGTGTCTCCACGAGTGTCGCGCTCACTGAATCGGCCAGTTCCGTGGCGAGTTCCTCAGTGGAGCCCGCCGACCGCGCCGCACGAAGGAACTTTATCTTGACCAGATTCTCGTTGGACAATTGCCCATCGAGTTCCTCCACGACGGCATCAATCCCTTTCTTGCCGACCCAGACAGTTACATCAAGATCGTGTGCCTGCGCGCGAAGATCTTCGTCAACCATATCCTTCGAACTGTTCGGCCGGGCTTGAAACTTGGCCTCTCTTGATTACCGTCTCTGAACGTTGGCGAGTCGAACGCTCAGACATCACCGGTGAACGCGTTCAATTGTACGGATAGCGATGAATCGCGCCACAGACACACCGCTGCACGACGTGGCCGTCTCGCAGCCGGGTTTGCACCGTGACACCCGGGCGAAGGTACCGGTCACACGCATCGCAGGTCGACCGCTTGAATTCCCGGGACAGTGGGATCCGATGGCGCTCTGCGATCCGCCGCGCCAGACGGATGTATTCCTGTGAGCGGTCCTCCTCTTCGTCGATCACCGCTTCACGGGCGAGAGCTAACAGTCGCTGGAGACGCTCGTGAGGAATGCCCATACCCGACGTGTGAGCACTGTCAAAATAATCGTTCCGTTGACCGTCGATGTCGTGCGGTAATGGTAAATGGGTGTGTCACAAGCGACGAGGACATGGAAGCGCTGGTGTATCTGGAGTTCGCAGACCGACTCCGACGGAGTGGGATCGGGACGGCAGCGTCTCACCAGCGGCGCGCTCTTGAGTCAGCCGAGGAAGTCGAAGTCGTGGCGAATCCGTGGGTAGGCGAGTCGCCGTCATCAGGAGTTGGCCAACTTCTTAGGGGTCGATCAGCTCTCAAACAGTTCGACCTAGCCCACTGCAACCTCTTTGGCCCCGGGAGTCTCGCCGTGGCCCGTGCAGCGAAGCGTCGCGATGTTCCATTAATCGTTCACGCGCACGTGACTGCAGAGGATTTTCAAAACAGTTTCCGCGGCTCCAGCACCATCGCACCGGTTCTGCGGCGATATTTGCGGTGGTTTTACTCACGTGCGGATCTCGTATTATGCCCCAGCGAACATACGAAACGCCGGCTGGAGACGTATCCCGTCACACCAGCGGTCGAACCAGTTTCCAATGGGGTCGATCGCGACGCTTTGGATGGGTTCGAACAACTCCGTGACCAGTATCGTGACCGGTTTGATCTCGACGGGACCGTCGTGTTCACCGTCGGGAACGTGTTCGAGCGCAAGGGGTTATCGGCGTTCTGTGAACTCGCACGTGATCTTGACAGTGCCGATACCGAATCTGGTGACTTCCAGTTTGCCTGGTTCGGCCCGTACGATACCGGGCCACTCGCCTCAAAGACGGTGCGACGCTGGGTGACTCAGCCACCTGATAACGTCGTCTTCACTGGCTGGGTTGAAGATATTCGTGGTGCTTTCGGGGCAGGCGACATCTATCTGTTCCCCACGCACGAGGAAAACCAAGGAATTGCCGCACTCGAGGCAATGGCGTGTGGCAAGCCGGTCGTTCTCCGCGATCTCGACGTGTTTCGCGAGTATTACACCGACGGTGAAGACTGCCTGTTGTGTGAGACCAGAGCCGATTTCGAGCGCGCGCTTCGACGGCTATCTGAAGACCCAGGTCTGGCCGCCCGCCTGGGCCAGAACGCTCGGGAAACGGCAGCTGAACACTCCCTCGAAGAAGTGCAAAAGCGGCTCTCGAGTATTTATCGGGAGCAACTTCGAGTATAGCCCCGCGGGGCACTGCAGGTTAGGCCGTGGCCATCATCATTCGAATTACTACAGTCGCTCGGACCGCTGTTTGTCGCGCCCAATGAGGACAGCATTGTCGAGAGAGTGACACAGATAGGCGCACGGTAGTATCTGAATTTTGTTCGGCAGGCGGTCGATTCAGTAGATTCGACTCGTGATTTTGCCGCGGGATACCGGGACGACGCGGCGATGCTGACAATCAGACGGTCGATACGGAAATCACCAATCAATTAACCTCTACTTGTGATTGTTCCGACAATGAAGGCTGTCGCAGCGTTCACAGACACCTACCTGCCGACAGTAAACGGTGTTTCCTACACCGTGGCCACCTGGAGTCGCCGGTGGAGACAGGCCGGAGGGGTTATGAACGTGGTTTATCCAGGTAGCCGAGCCCACTCTCCCGGTGAGGCTGAGTTTCCTGTTCGGAGTGCGCCGTTTCCGTTGTACGACGGCTATCGATTCGGACTGCCGTCGACTCCAGCGACGCTCCCGGATCCCGAACTCGTCCACGCGCACACGCCATTCACGATGGGGCTTGCTGGCCGCCGATTCGCACATAAACGCGATCTTCCGTTCGTCGCGTCGTTTCACACCCCCACGGCAGAGTACACACAGTACGTTTCGAATCTGTGGCCCATCAGCCGGGTGATGAGTCGGACGGCCGCACAGTACGAGCGGTGGTTTTACCGCGGGGCTGACGCCGTCGTAGTCCCGTCAGAAGTGATTCGGGACCAATCTACGAGCCGGTTCGGTGAAACACCAGTACACGTGGTGCCGAACGGGGTAGATACGAACCGGTTTCAGCCGGTCGATGACACAACCTTCCGTGACCGCCGTGGGCTGGGAGATGAACTTCTCGTTGGGTATACTGGCCGTCACGGATACGAAAAGCAGCTTGGAGACCTCGTCGCTGCGGTCGATGGTCTTGATCACGACGCCCGACTTGTGATTGGTGGTGACGGCCCCGCCCGAGAGGGCCTCGTCGCCGACGCAGACGCCCGGGGCATCGACGCTAAATTCCCTGGGTTTCTCGACCGCAGCAAACTACCAGCATTTTACTCGGCACTAGACGTGTTCTGTTTTCCCAGCCCGGTCGAGACCCAGGGACTGGTCGCCTTGGAGGCAATGGCGTGTGGAACCCCGGTGGTAGGTGCCGACGAGGGGGCACTCGTGGAGACGATCGACCACGACGAGACCGGGTACTTGTACTCTGCTGGTGACCCTGCGGCGTTCAGAACGGCTATTAGCCGGGCGATCGATACCAAAGACCGACTCCAACAGCAGTGTATCGATCGCCGAGACGAACTAGATGTATCTCGTGCACTCGAGCAATTACGTGATGTCTATGGGACCCTTGACCAGCCAGACTGACCAGCAGGGCTACATCGAGAGCGGACGTGTTCGATCCGGGGTCGGTACCCAGCGTCGGGTGCAGAATGAGGTGAGGGCCCGTCGTGACTCGCGGAGTCGGTCAGTCGGCTACCGCCGTCGGAAAACTAGTCACGAGAGAGAGGAGTGCAAATCAGCAACGAGAGAGCCGGTCAGTCGTCTTCGAGCGCCTGCGCGATGCGCTGTAACTGGCGCGTCGCATCACGCACTTCGTCGCGGAGCTGTCGCACCTCTCGGACGAGTTCTTCATTGCCCGGGGATTCTTGTGCGCCGGCTTCCGGACCCCCACCCATCCCACCGGGGCCGCCTGGACCGCCGCCCATCATTCCGCCCATCATCTGTGCAAAGGGATTGCCGCCGCCGCCGCCCATCCCGCCGCCACCCATTCCGCCGCCGCCCATCATCTCCTGTGGGTCTGGCCGTTCTGGGGCACCCTCACCGTCGCCGTCGCCATCGCCATCGCGCTCTTCCTGCCGCCGCTCGCGGATCTCTTCGACCCGCTCTCGGAACGACTTTTCTTCGCCGTCACCGCTCTCGCTCTCGGTATTATCGGTCGTCTCACTAGCAGCATCAGCATCGGTATCGGCGTCGGTAGAGTCTTCAGTCATAATTTATACTCAATCCCCCTACCGAAAAGGATTGTTCCTGTACGCGCGAACGCCTCGGAAAGACCCGAGCATCCAGTATCAGTCGGTCAGGTCAGGTCAGGACATCACGGTCAAGGGTATGAAACCCCACGTCACCGACGATCGCGAGACGACGATAGACAGGGGGAGATCATCATAAGGCCAGACCGACACCGGCTCAATGTCGGGCCGGCTGGCTCAGTTTCTCCTGACCGAGACCTAGCCTCCGGCGTCTCAGGCCAGACTCCGGGGCCACATGAGACGTGCTAGCCTGCGATACTTGCACACACTGTCATGATCACTTTGTTAGACAGGAACAGAAACGGGCCATCGGCGAGAGCAGGAATATGAACTACCGCACCCTACTCGCTCCCCTCGGTCGCTCCGTGAGGACGGGGGCTTAGCGCCTATATACGGCTAAACGGGGAAGAGAAGAGAAGAGCTGTGAGTCTCCTCGACCCGGCAATCAAGTGGTGGTGTGTCCGGCGCTCACGAAGCGCAAACACATTGAACCGTGGGCACGTATAATATCATACGAATGAGTGAACACCGTGCCCACATCGAGGTGGGCGGAATGTCGTGTGCCACCTGCTCGTCCTCGGTGGCAGATGCAGCCGAAGGGTTGGACGGGGTCAGGGAGGCAACCGCCAATTTCGCCAGTGACGAGGCGACCGTCACTCACGACCCGTCAGAGACCGGTCTCGGAGAGATTTACACGGCGATTCAAGAAGCCGGATACGAGCCGATCAGCGCACACCGCACTATCGGTGTCTCTGGAATGTCCTGTGCGACGTGTTCAGAGACGGTCGCGACCGCGCTGGAGGCGACCCCGGGCACTATCTCGGCAGATGTCAACTTTGCTAGTGACGAGGCACGCGTCGAGTACAACCCGGTCGACGCTAGCATGGACGATCTGTACGCCGCCATCACTGACGCGGGATATGAACCTCACCGAGAAGCAGACACGAGCGACTCTGCACAGAGTGCAGCCGAGCGAGAGATGCAACTGCAGTGGAAACTCCTGTTGTTCGGCGGGGTGCTGACTGCACCGTTCGGCCTGGTCATGGCAGACACTGCGATCGGCGGGGTTCTCCCAGAGATACCCGTCGCCGCGGGGATCGGCGCAGTGGCGCTTCTCGAGTTCGTGTTAGCGACCATTCTGATGGGGACGCTTGGCCGGCAGTTCATCCGCGGCGCCTGGCGTGCCCTCGTCAAGAGTGGGCAGGCAAATATGGACACGTTGGTGGCTGTCGGAACCTCTGTGGGATATCTGTATTCGACGGCCGTCCTCTTCGGCCCTCTCGCGGGGTATGCTGTGGCTGGTGGGTTGTACTTCGAAGCCGTGGCGTTCATCTTGTGGTTCATCACGCTTGGAAACTATCTCGAAGCTCGCTCCAAGGCTCAGGCGACTGATGCGTTACGCGAGTTGCTGGAAATGCAAGCCGAAGAGGCAACCGTTGTTCGCGACGGCGACGAACAGCAGGTGCCCGTCGAGGAAATCCGGGTCGGTGACCGCGTCAAGATTCGCCCTGGCGAGAAGGTACCGGTCGATGGCGTTGTCCGTGATGGCCAGAGTGCGGTCGATGAGTCGATGCTCACGGGAGAGTCAGTTCCCGTTGAAAAGGCACCGGGTGATGAGGTCGCAGGCGCGACGGTCAACAAGAACGGCGTCCTATCGGTTGAGGCGACGAACGTCGGCGACGACACGGCACTCCAGCAAATCGTCGACCGAGTGAAAGAGGCACAGTCTCGCCAGCCAGATGTCCAGCGGGTAGTCGACCGTATTAGCGCGTACTTCGTTCCAGCAGTGATCGTCAATGCCGTCGTATGGGCGAGTTTGTGGCTCCTGTTCCCGCAGGCGCTCGCCTCGGTGGCGTCACTATTCCCGTTATGGGGCCTGGTTGGCGGTGGGCCGACTGTCGCGGCCGGCGCTGGCGCTGGAATCTCGATTGTTGAGTTTTCGATGGTCGTGTTGGCGTCGGCTATCCTGATTGCGTGTCCGTGTGCGCTCGGGCTAGCGACACCGGCAGCAACGATGGTTGGATCCACTCTCTCCGCGACTAACGGTGTCCTATTCCGGGGTGCAGATATCCTCGAACGAGCCCGTGACGTCGAAACAGTAGTGTTCGACAAAACTGGAACGCTCACACACGGGGAAATGAAGATGACAGATGTTGTCCCGGCGGCCGAATTCACCGGTGAGACCGGAGCCGACGGTGATACTCGGGTCGCAGACGGCGGTGTACTCGATCCGGATGCAAATGCCGGCTCCGCGTCGTCTTCGGCTTTAGGCTCAGCGTCGAGCGGGTCCGCTGACGAGACCACACTGTTGCGGGTGACAGCGGGCGCAGAGTCGGGGTCTGAACACCCACTCGGTCAGGCTATCGTTGAGGGAGCCCGACAACGAGACATTGAAATCCCAGACTCCGACAACTTCGAGAACGTCCCCGGTCACGGGGTTCGCGCCGCCGTCGATGGCAGACGGGCTGTCGTAGGGAACCGGGCCTTGCTGCGCGAGGCTGACGTCAGTGTCGAGCCTGCAGAAGAAACGCTGCGGCGACTTGAAGAGGACGGAAAGACTGCGATGCTGGCGGCACTCGACGGCCAGTTACTCGGGGTCGTCGCGACAGCCGATACGGTCCGAGACCAGGCCGCCGACACTGTGACCGAGCTGACCGAACGTGGTCTCGACGTAGCATTGCTGACCGGTGACAACGAACGCACGGCCCGAGCTGTCGCCGACGAGGTGGGTCTCCCTGAGGAGAACGTCCACGCGGAGGTCCTTCCAGGGGACAAAGCGGACGCAATTGACGACCTCCAGCAGGACGGAAAGCGAGCGATGATGGTCGGCGACGGCGTGAACGACGCTCCGGCGCTGACGGCCGCTCACGTTGGAGTCGCGCTTGGGTCGGGGACAGACGTGGCAATCGAGTCCGCCGACGTGACGCTGATGCGCAATGACCCGGCAGACGTGCTGAAAGTGATTCGACTCTCCAGCGCGACGATCTCGAAGGTGCGTCAGAATCTCTTCTGGGCGCTGGCGTACAACACAACCCTGATTCCGATTGCGTCACTCGGGTTGCTGAATCCCGCTCTCGCCGGGCTCGCCATGGCCGGGTCTTCGGTGTCTGTGATGGCCAACAGCATCTCGTTCCGCGGATACGACCCTCACGAGGATTACCACCTCGCCATTACACGGCCGGTCCGTCGGCTGCTCGAGTAACCGTCTGATGTCGACGAGACCGGACCAGAATTAATGGCTGGCCGGGCGAGGAAACTCAGACCCATTGATTTCTCCCCGCGCTGAAGTGTGGGGCTTCCTGCTTGATCTTTCATACCGACCAGACGGGGTTTCGCTACAGTATCTCTGGAAGAGAACCAAAGCGAAATAACCGCTAGATGTGGTATGGAACGTATGGTTCAACTCGCAATCAGTGGAATGTCGTGCACAGGGTGTGAGGAAAACGTCGTCGACGCGCTCAGTGACGTTCCAGGCGTGGAGTCGGTCAGTGCCGACCACGAGGCGAACACGGCTACCGTCGACGGTGATGCTGATCTGTCGGCGCTAGAGGCGGCCATCGAAGACTCAGCCTACGAAGTCGCCGAGTAAATTGACTCAGAGTGCGGGCAGTCGTCGTGTCCGAACCCAGAAATAATTCATAGCCGAGTGAAGTGAGTGTCTCGGGGCTTGACCCTCAGGTAGGTCAGTTTTGTGAGCCGTCGAATACAGGCGAATTCAGGCTCTCCCTCGTACGTTTGCCTGTATTCTACTACTTCCCGAGATGTGTGTCCGGCTTTTTTCGACTATCGACACGGCAGATAGCAGGATCGACAATCGGCGGACACATCTACGGAACGACGAGAGGCCATTGGTAGTCAAGATCATGACCAGAGTGGGCAGTGGTATTTTTACATATAGGCTGGCTGGGTAGATTATGGATCTGCTTGAGGAAGACCCCATTCCGGACCATGCACTGGAAGTGAAGCGTGAAGCGCGGGAATTCGCCACCGAACATATCGAGCCAGTCGCTGAAGAGCGGTTTGAGGCTGGCGAATACCCATGGGACATTCTCGAGGCAGGGATGGATGCCAATCTCGTCGCAGGCGATATTGGAGAGGAGTATGGTGGCCGAGGCTTCGATCTTGCAGAGATTCTTGCGATGGCAGAGGAGCTCTACCGTGCCGACGCTGGTATCGCACTGACTCTCCAGCTCGCCAGTTTCGGGGCCGAAATGACTGAGAAGTACGGCACTGAAGAGCAGAAAGAAAAGTACCTTCGCCCGGTGGCAGAACACGACCAGATTTCCGGGCTGGCTGTTTCTGAGCCAAACACAGGGTCAGACCTGGCGGGCATGACGACCAAAGCCGACCGCGTAGACGGTGGGTGGGTGTTGAACGGCGAGAAGTACTGGGTCGGTAATGCCGTCGAGGCAGACTGGATCACGGTGTACGCGAAGACGGGCAACGGGGACGACCGGTACTCGAATTACTCGATGCTGATCGTTGAGACGGATACGGAAGGATACCGGGCAGAACACATCCCAGAAAAGATGGGAATGCGAGCCTCCAAACAGGGCCATATCGTGTTTGACGACTGCTTTGTGCCTGATGAGAATCTCGTGGGCACCGAAGGCGGCGGCTTCTACGTTCTTGCGGAGTTTTTCAATCACGGGCGTGTCGTGGTGGGTGGCCACGGAATCGGGCTCGCAGCAGCCGCCATCGAAGAAGCAGAGGCGTTCGTCCACGACCGCGACGCGTTCGGGAGAGAGGTCAGTGAGTTCCAGTCCGTTCAGCATACGCTCTCGGACATGCGGCTGGATTTTGAGTCAGCACGGGCGCTCAACTGGCGGGCTTGCAAGAAAGTCGCAGATAATGAAGACGCCGGCTACTGGGCTGCAATGGCGAAAACCGAGTCCACGGAGGCGGCCGTCGACTGCGCGGAACGAGCAATGCGACTTCACGGCGGGCGGTCCGTGCTGACCGACCGGCGCATCGCCAGAGTGTACCGTGACGCCAGGATCCCAGTCATCTACGAAGGGGCCAACGCGATACAGCGAAACCTGATCTATCGACAGCGCCCGAGCTGAGTTGGCACCGTCCTGACTCGACAGCGCAAATCCGGTCGGGTCGATCCTCACGAATTTCCGTCTCCCGGAAGCAGCGCCCGTCTTCAGGGCCGAGGGAGTTCGAGACGGGGTGGCCAGATCAAGCCACACCAGATGAGACCAGATCAATAGCGATCAAACTGGAGGGGGTTCACGTCTGTTAGCGGGTGTGGCCGTGGTCTGGGCCTGAGTATAATCGGCTTTTTGCCCCTCGGGACCCGACTGAGATACATGATTGAGTTCCCGAGAAATCTCTACGACGACGTGATCTATCACGCGTATCAGGGAGACGAAGAGGAGATCTGTGGCGTCTTAGGTGGCACACACGGCGACCAGCGGTCAGTCGTGGAGTCGGTGTACCAGGCAGACAACGCAGCAGACGTTCCACAGGTACGGTATTATATCGACCCTGAAGAGCAGTTTCGGATCGTCGAGGAACTCGAGGGAGACGGTGAGGAGGTAATCGGATTCTACCACTCACATCCCGCTGGTGGCAGTCAACCGAGTGATACTGACGCTGCACGGGCTACGTGGCCGGATCGCTCGTACGTGATTGTTGCACTCGACGGGTACCCGTTCGTGGGCGCATGGCGCTGGCAAGGCGACGAGGCATCCTTTGACCAGGAGTCTGTCCGTGTAGTGTGATGGCCGTGTGACCGCTGAGAGTCTGTCCGAGTCAGAACGCCTGGCCTGGCCGGCCAATTCCGGAACTGGACCGGCTCGGTGTCACCCCCCGAGCCACCCAGCCTACTTTGCGTGGAAAGATGCCGGTTGATACTCTGCGTCTGTGATCACGACGAGAAAGCAATTCCGTGACGGCCAGACGGTCTCATGTCGCCCATCGTGCGGTCCGTGAGATGGGCCAGTACGGTGTCGCCGTCCGACTGATTTTGAGTCGAGTCTTCAGTCGTCTCCGACTTCCATTTCGGGCTCGCTCGAACTGCTGTCGATCGAACACGACGCAGTATACTCGACTTCCTGAACCGACTCAATATCGGGATTTTCACCACAGACCGGGCAGTCGGCTTTCTTCTCGATTGTGACAGTGTCGAAGTCCATGTTCAGAGCGTCGTAAAACACCATCTCTCCGTCGAGCAACTCTCCACTATCGATGAGCGATTTCACCGTTTCGGTCGCCTGGATGCACCCCACGGTCCCTGGGAGCACACCAAGAACACCAGCGGTTGCACAGTTGGGCACCATCCCTGCGGGCGGGGCTTCGGGGAACAGACAGCGATAACACGGGGAGTCCTCGCCACTCGGGAACGTGGTGATTTGCCCCTCGAATTTGAAGATAGAGCCGTGAGAGAATGGAACTCCTGCGAGTGTGCAGGCGTCATTGACGAGATATCGCGTTGCGAAATTGTCTGTTCCGTCGACGACAAAGTCGTAGTCAGCGATCAGCTCCTCGATATTCTGCTTGGAAACGCGGATCTCGTGTTTGACAACGTCGACATCGGGGTTCATTTGCCCGACGAAGTCTGCCGCGCTGTCGACTTTCTTTCGACCGACATCGTCGTCGCCGTGAATGATTTGTCGCTGAAGATTCGACAGTTCGACCTCGTCGTCGTCGGCGATTCCGAGAGTCCCGACCCCTGCAGCCGCGAGATACTGGATGATCGGAGAGCCGAGTCCGCCAGCACCCAGTACCAGTACCTTCGCATCGAGAAGGGCAGCCTGACCTGACGGCCCGACGTCGTCCATGATTATGTGTCGCGAGTATCGGTCGAGTTGGGTCGGATCGAGATCTGGTGCGCTCATTGAGTAAACGTACACGTGTGAAACTCTTAAACGCGACGGCAGGAACCCACCATGCCAATGCCACGGACGACCGCTGACTGACTGTGGACAACTCCTCAAGTAGTTCCGCCGCGACGGATGTGACGTGCACTATCGAAACCCGGAGTTCCAGCCGCGAGGGAGCCGCGCCAACGACGGGGGTTGGGTTGACATCCTCTCCGCGTTGAATCGCGGGGCATTCTCCGTGACGTTCTGTAATCTATCCAGTGAATCCGCCGGGACTGCTTGCCGATGACGGGGTCCTTTTCAAGCCGACAGCCCTACTCAGATACATGCCTCAGATCAAAGTACCGGCTGTATTGGCGGGGGGATCAGCGTCCTCATCGGTGGATGTCGAGGGGGACACGCTCGCAGCAGTGTTCGACAATCACGCCGCAAATCACGGTCCGGGACTGAAGAACAGTGTTGTCGAAGACGGACAGATCAAGGAATTCATCAACGTGTTTGTCGACGGCGAAGAAGTAGCAGATATTGACGCTGATATCGACGCTAGCGCGCAGATCCGCGTCATCCCGGCCGCGAGTGGCGGCCAGGCCTGACATTCGGGAGGTGACTTCTCAAAGCGTAGATTCGTCGCCGCGCGATTCCTGCTATCAGTTGATTGATCACTGAGAGGTGGCCGAATCCAGCTGTCCCGAAGACACACAGACTATCTTGTCGTATGAGTGCCATCGGGGTTACTCTGAACTGCGGGGGTCGGCTGTATGCAGACTCACAGGACGAGCAGACGGGAGACATGAAGAACTCTGTCTGGCTGTATCAATCCGGGCTCAAGTCCCGGCGGCTCCCTTTCGGGATCACCGATCGGAGCTCGCCGTACAGATACAGCCCTACACCGATTGGGACGACCTCTCCCGCGAGGTCGTGGGTCACGAGAAGGTATCCCCAGTCGCCGTCCCAGGCGAGTTCCTGGTCAGTGCCATCGACGAATCGAGCCGCCACCTCACCGTCTATCGATATGACATTTTTCGTCGCGAGACCGCCGAACCGCTGTGCTGCCCGTGAGGTGGGTTTCCAGTGGTCCTGTCGGGTGCGCATCAGCAACATTCCAAGTGCCTCGATATCGCTCGGGTCACTCGCCTCGCCGGCGTACACCCAGATTTTACCTGCGCCCTTTTCCCAAAAGCTGAATCGCTCGAACGTCTCTGCAGGGACACCGAACCTGGTTTCCCACCACTCGATCAGCTCTGCGCGCGTGATCCGGCCGGGCACGACTCGCTCGGCAGCTGACCTCGGGAGCTGATCCAGACGGTTGCCATCGTTCGACGGAGGCTCGCCATCTGTCGCGGTCAGGTGGTCCGGTGAGTCGTCGCTCATCGGCACCCTCCTGTGTCAGTTGACCGCTTACCAGTCGAGACTGGATTCCAGACATCAGCGCTTCGTGTCTGAATCAGCGATCGGCTCGTAGAACGCTCAGACTCGGGCAATGTGGACGCTTTCATCCCGTCACCTCCAGCTTCGCGCAGTAAAATCCGCCAGTATCGTTGAAATGTGGGTACACTCGTTCAGTGTCTGTCACTTGCGGGTCGAAGCTGTCTCCCTGCCACTCGGTTATGCCGGCGGTGGTTTCGATCGGCAAGTCGAGTGGGACGACTCGACACGCTTCCGTCTCGAGTGCGTGGTCTACGACAGCCTCGTTCTCCTCGGGGGCGAACGTGCAAGTGGCGTACACTACAGTCCCGCCAACGCGGGTGGCCTGTACGGCCCGGGTGAGAATACCCTTCTGAATGCCGACCACCTGTCGGACGTGGTCGATTGTCCACTGGTCGCGGACATCCGGATTCTTTCTGCAGGTCCCCTCACACGAGCATGGCGCGTCGACGAGAGCTCCATCGAACACGTCGAACGGGAGTTTCCGGAGCGAGTAATTACGACCGTCGGCGTTCGTGACCATCACGTTGGTAATGCCGAGACGCTCAGTGTTGTGGCGGAGCGCAGACAGCCGTCCGAGATTGTTGTCGTTGGCCACGATAGTCCCTCGGTCGTCCATCGCGGCGGCTATCTGTGACGTCTTCGACCCAGGGGCCGCACAGGCATCCCACACAATGTCACCGGGATCAGGATCGAGTGCCAGCCCGGGAAGGAGTGACACCTCTTCTTGCCCGTGAATCCAGCCGTGATAGTAGGGCCAATTTCCCCCGGGACTCCCGGTCGGTAACGCGAATAATCCCTCGTGCCAGTCGATAGGTTCGTGAGGAACACCCTCAGCTTCGAGCGCACGGCGGACCCGAGCTGGTGAGACACGAAGTGGGTTGACCCGAACGACTGACGGTAACGGCCGCTCACAGGCGGCCAGAAACGCCGAGAAGTCCTCGACGAGCGGTTCGTACCGCTGGAGGGGGTCCATACCGAATTGTTCGATTCGGAGGCTATGTCGGTTTCGGACTCGATATACGAAGCGCTCATCGCGGAGCCGCAGGCTACGGGAGACTCACACTGGGCTGCTCAACTGCCAGTGTACCGTATCAAATCGCCGAACTGCACCTGGCAAGACAGTATCTCGACTGGGGAAGTCACAAGCGTGACTGTCCCCGAGACCAAGACGTACAGCTGCTTGGAGAGTAACTCCAATTTAGCAGTTCATAGGCGGTAATCCCCCGTCCTCAACGAGCGACCGGCGCAAGCCGTGAGCGAGTATGATGGGGTAGTTCACTGTCTCTCGACCGCGGTAAGATCCATCAAGAGTATTAAGAACATTCGCGTATTTCGGCAGACGTGGCCACTAGCCCGTGTAATGGGGTCGATCCCGTCGAAAAGACCCGTGCCACAGTCGGGCCTGATCAGTTCGGCGAGGCCGAATCGAGTGCGTCCAAGATTGGCCGGTATTTGAGTTCGATCTCGTTCCACTCTCTGGCAGGGTCAGAATCTGCCACAATCCCGACACCCGCAAATAGAGTTGCGTTCTGTGGTGTCAGGAGTGCCGACCGAAGCGCCACCGCAAAGTCTCCGCCGCCAGCCGCGTCGATGCAGCCGATCGGCGCCGCGTACCAGCCACGGTCAAATGACTCAGTCTCACGGATGGTCGCCAGCGCAGCCTCGGGGGGAAGCCCCCCGACAGCTGGCGTTGGGTGAAGCGCCTCTGCCAGCGTGAGCACGTGTTCCTCACTCGATAGGTCCACGGAAATGGGGGTTTGCAGGTGCTGGACTGTTGCGAGCCGCCGAATATCGAGATCACCGGTCGAGACTGACGCTGCGAACGGCGCTACCTGTCGCTGGATGGCTTTGACTACCAGTTCGTGTTCGTGACGGTTTTTCTCATCTTCCCGGAGTTCGGCCGCCAGCCACTCGTCTTCTGCAGGAGTTTCTCCTCGCCCGGTCGTCCCAGCCAGTGCAGATGTCTCGACAGACCGGCCGCGCGCAGACACAAGTCGTTCGGGCGTCGCCCCAACGAAGGTCGCGTCGGTCCGTATGGGGTCGGCACAGAACACGTAACAGTCGGGGTACCGCCGCCGCAACCGTTCCAGTGTCGTGGCTACGTCCGTCTCCCGGTTCAAATCGGCGTCCAGCGACTGCGCCAGCACGACTTTGTCGAGTTCGCCCGCAGAGATTCGGGACGTCGCTTCCGAAACCGTCTCCCGCCACGCGGCTCGGTCAGTCGTCCGGTCAATCGAGCCGATACCCGGTCTGTCGGGGGCGGCTTCCGCCACCAGGCCGGCCAGACGATCCCGCTCGGCCCGCAATCGGTCTTCGACGCCCGAGACAGTCGCATCCAACCCCGTGGCGTTCACCGTCAACCACGTTGTGTTGTCCGAATAGGTCAGTTGGACATCTGGAAGGACAAACTCTGCGTCCGGGAAGCCGTCCCACTGTGACTTCTCGCCGGAAGCCGCGTGGAAGGCGAACCCGCCGAACAATCGTGGGACCGCCGTCTCGGTCTCGACGCGGACATCACTCGACGCGAACAGCGACTCTGCAGCAGTCTTGACCTCGGAAAACCGCCCAGACCCCGTGGCTGTCACCGTCGCTGCCGCTCCGCCCCCCAGCATCATCGACCCATCTGGGGTTGCCCACACGAACCGGCGTCCTGAGAGCGCCTCATAGGCAGCCCGAAACGCCGGGGATTCGATCTTGACGGCACGGCTGATCAGCGCAGAGCGATCATCCGACCGGGGTGACTCCATCGCTCACAGTTCCACTCGCTGGCTTCTTTAGGTTGACTATCCCCCCAGCGATATGGCGATGACAGGGTGCGTTGGAAGAACACTGACCTGACCGAGTGGGGTCTATCCTGTGAGAAATCCATATCAGCCGCGAGTCGTGTAGTCGTGCGTGGAGACCCAGTTGAGAACCGGCCCAGTCTCTGTAGTTCACCCGGTTGCAGATGGTAAATCGCGTAAACACAAATCTCGTTGCCGATTAACTAAAGTGAGGTTTTCACTAATGAAAATCGATTTTGTATACACCGATTTATTTCATGGGACACAGACCGAAATTCCCAGCAACTTTATATATACCCTCGGTTAATCGAATGATACTCGAATGCCACAAGTCGAGATCACGATCCCGGAACACTTGGAGATGCAGGTCGCGCAGATGGTCGAACAAAACGAGTTTCTCAACCGCGAAGAGGCAATCGAGGAGCTGCTCTCCACGGGCCTGAAAGCGTTCAAAACAAGCGGTCCACAGGACGAAGATGAGCCTGGATTCGAAGAAGACGGGATGATGGGCCACGAAGACGAGTACGTGTTCTAGCCACAGCCCCAGTCGCGCAGGTCGCGATTGTGTGATAATCAGTTTCCGTCAGGCTCTGCCCGCCTGAGCCACTCTCAAACTCAGCGATTGGAGCGGCGAGGCGCTATCCGCGTGTTTGCTGCCGACATTTTCGGCATGGTGGTTGAGAGACCGGATCGATCCCTGGTCGGCAGAAGCTTACTGATCATCCGAGCCGTTGGCAATCGTGGTATGAGCGCCGATCAGGGCTCCCGCAAAGTCGAGATCTTCTAGTCGTGTCGACTGGTCGATGATCGACCGTCTGATATCACCATTATGGATGGTGACGTTCGGGAATACGACGGAATTGTCCACCGTTGAGTCGGTCAGTCTGGCGCCTGCCATGACCTGGACGTTCTCACCTAGCACCGTATTGCGGACTTCGGCGTCCTCGTGAATCATGCACTCACCGTCGAGTGCCCAGGCGACGGCTGACAGATAGCTTTCTGGCGAGCCAATGTCGAACCAGGCTTCGTCGAAAGTGAACGCGCAGACGCGTTCGCGCTCTTGGAGCCACTCGATCAGCCAGCCTGGCTCGTCGGGATTATTGTCGGCGTCCAGATAGCGGTCGAGCAGGGGCAACTGGTCGGCCGGAAAAGCATAGCAGGCAATCGAGACGAGCGTACTCCGGGGTTCGTCTGGCTTTTCCTGAAAATCCACGACACGGTTCCCGTCAAGTTCGACCAGTCCGTACGACTTGGCCCGCTCACGAGAGTCGACATCGTAGGCAGCCAAACTGGTTGCTCCGGTGGACTCGAAGAAGTCGACAAATTCTGAAAGATGAAAGCTAATCAGATTGTCTCCCGCCACTACCAGAAGATCGTCGTCGATCTCCTCGCGTGTGACTAACTGTGCTAGCGCTCCCACAACGCCAAACTTCTCAGTTTCGCCGTATGTTTCCTCGACGGACAACTGTGGCTTTTCGAACGCTGAATCGGCCAAATACTCTCTGAACTCGTCTGCGAACCGCTCGTTCGTGCTGACGTATACCTCGTCAATTCGTGAGTCGTCCTCTAGGTCGTCAAAAATCTCGTCGATAACTGTCCCCGACCCGACGGGCAGGAACATCTTGGGTCTGTTTTTCGTGATGGGCCAGAGACGAGTGGCGTATCCTCCCGCCAAGACGACTGCCTTCATGGGGCAAAGTTTCTCTCCCCCAGTAAGTCTCTTGTGCTATCCGTGGGGCGAGGATCGGCGGGCTATCACACGTGTGAGCTAGATACTCGGGACTCCCGCCGCGGTGACACGCATTGAGACGAGTCGATACTGGTGCATCAACCCGATTGCCAGTTCGGTTGGGCTGGTCTGGCCTGACGAGGTGGTGAAACATCGGGTGGCACTGACCATAGGGGACTGGTCAGTGTCGTCTGCCGTCAGAACAGACCGGATATGCCGCGACAAACTGAGGCTACAGGCTAGACAGGGCAAGTAACTCGAGGCTCGAACCCGAGATACACTGCGACTGGACGGGGCAAATGCTTCAGAGGGTGCCATCAGGGAACGTCACCGAAACACTCAGTATGCGGTATCTGCAGATATGCTTGAGAGGCGAGGTTACGTATGGACGCCGATACGACGCGGGAGAAGATTGCCGACGCACTCGAGTCTGAGCCCGCCACGGCAGACGAATTGGCCGCGCGATTCAGTATCCCGACCCCGGAAGTGTTCACACACGTCAGGCATATCGCGCGCTCCTCTGGAGATGACGCGGAGTTTCTCGTGGCACCTCCAACCTGTGAACAGTGTGGATTCGACCAGTTTGATGACCCGCTCGGGCAGCCCTCGAAGTGTCCTTCGTGTCATTCGGAAGCGCTTGAGCAAGCCGCCTTCATGATTGACGAACCGGCGTGACCACCTACTAACAAGACCGAGAATCTCTCTGTCCCGATCACCCGGTGAATGGTCGGACAGCCGGTCGCGGCGACTCTCTCAGGACCCGACCCTGAGAGGTGTCACACGGAACCCGCTGTGAGATCTTCCTCTCACGCGTAGCGACTCTGACTGTATCACTCCACATCACGTCACATCACGTCTCATCTCATCTCATCTCATCTCATCTCATCTGCTCTGCATACCCCACCGGAGTCAAATTCTCGCCAGCGCCCTGTCACACTACCGCCAGCGCCTGGTCGGAAAGCCGAGAAGCAACCAGAATAGACAGCCCGACCGACGGATGCAGCGAGTCGACTCATCTGAATCGCTCACCACGGGTCCGGTTCCCGCAGTTCATTCTCCTCAGGGAGTATACTACGCTACAGGAATCCGTCGCTCACGAGTCGGTCGACGGCTTCACGAAGCCGTTCTTCGCTGGCGGCATACGAGATCCTGGCGTACCCGGGGGCGTTGAACGCGCTACCGGGTACTGTCGCGACATAGCTCTCTTCGAGAGCCGCCTCACACCACGCCTGGTCGTCGTTGTCGACAGGTAACATGAGGTAAAACGCCCCGTCCGGAAGCGACACATCGACCCCGACATCGGCCAAGATATCCACGAGAATATCACGTCGCTCACGGAACGAGTCTCGCATACGCTCGACTTCAGCGTCGGTGTTTTGCAGGGCCTCGACGCCAGCGTGCTGGACGAAATTCGTCGCACACGACACCGAGTGAGAGTGGATTTTGCCCGCTTGGTCCACCACCCCCTCGGGGGCATGAAGGTAGCCAAGCCGCCAGCCGGTCATGGAGTATGCCTTCGAGAAGCCATTAATGGTGACGGTCCGGTCACTCATCCCGTCGAACGAGGCCAGCGAGGCCTGTTCGGTTCCGTAGGTGACCCGCCCGTAGATCTCGTCTGAGACCACGGTAATGTCGTGCTCGACGGCTAGGTCACGGACGCCAGCCATTGCGGCGTCTGAGTAGACGGCCCCAGTCGGATTTGACGGTGAATTTACCACTAGCATCTGTGTGGCGTCCGAGACTGCCTCCCCGAGTGCGTCAAGCGCCGGTTCCAACTGGAAGTCGTGTGGCGTCGTATCGACGCGCGTTAGGTCACCACCAGCGATCCTGACCATCGCCTCGTATGACACCCACGCCGGATCCAATAGGACTACTTCATCACCGTCGTCTATCAGCGCCTGGACCGTCTCAAACAGCGCTTGTTTGCCGCCCGGCGTGACGATCAATTCCCCGGGGTCTGCATCGATTCCGTCGTCTCGAAGCTTCGACGCGATGGCCTCTCGGAGAGCGGGAATCCCGCTGGAGGGTGTATACGTAGTGTGACCGGCATCAAGAGCATCTTTCCCCGCCTCCACCACGTTTTCTGGGGTGGGGAAGTCTGGTTCTCCGACCGATAGGTCGACAACGTCCTTGCCCTGAGATTTCAACTCACTTGCGAGATTCGAGACGGCGATCGTTGCGCTGGGCTCGACCCGTTCTACTCGATCCGCGAATTGCGGGGACAGCTGAGAGTCACTCATGCTGGCACCTCCTGGGCGAGATCGATTGCCGCATCAATCGCCTCTGCACCTTTACCCACCCGTTCGCGCGCCTCTGCGCCGGACATACCTGGACCGCTCACGCCGAACGTCACCGGAGTGTCCCGGTTTAAGCTGATATCCGTCAGTTTCGACGCGGTGGCGTCGCCGATAACTCGGTCGTGTGCCGTATCGCCCGTCACAATGGCACCGACGACGGCCACAGCATCGACACTGTCGCGGCGAGCGAGTCGGTCTGCTGCCAGCGGGCTATCGTACACACCCGGGACTGGTACCTCCTCGATAATTCGTGCGCCACGGTCCGTAGCCGCGTCTCGCGCTGTCGCGGCCATTTCTGTCGTGACCGACTCGTTGTACTGAGCGATCACAACGCCGATGTCTACCATAGTTAGTTTTCGCTCGTGAGGCGTCATAGACCTACCGCTCGCCGGCGCCACCGACAGGCTCACACACGGTGATAGTAGTGGTCATGTTACGCGCTGATTCCCGGCTATCGCTCTCGTGCCCGGGCGTCGACGGGCATTTATTATTCGCGGCTGTATCCATACGTATGGTTGATACTGAAACGGCGACGCTCGGCGGCGGCTGCTTCTGGTGCGTGGAGGCGGCATTCAAGGAGTTACCTGGCGTTCAATCGGCTGTCTCGGGGTACGCTGGCGGCGACACCGTCGACCCGAGTTACCGCGCAGTCTGCTCGGGGTCGACTGGCCACGCAGAAGTCGTTCAAGTCGAGTACGACGCTGATCAGATGGCGTTTGCGGATATCCTGCGCGTGTTCTTCACTGTCCACGACCCTACACAGCTCAACCGGCAGGGCCCGGACGTCGGGAGTCAGTATCGCTCGATAGTTCTCTGCGAGAACGATGCCCAGCAGACCCAGACTCAAGAGTATATCGAGGAACTCGAATCAGAAGGTGCCTACGACGGAATTGTCACTGAAGTGGAACCACTGGAGACGTTCTACAAAGCAGAATCCAAGCATCAAGATTACTACGACAAAAACCCGAATGACAGATACTGCACCTTCCACGCCGACCCCAAGATCCAGAAGGTCAGAGAGAAATTCACCCAAGAGCCCGCCAGCCAGTCATCAGACTAGCTACCAGATTCGGCGGGCAATCGACGCTCGACGGAAGGTGAACTCAGTCGGCGGATTCGATGTGCTTGATCGCTTCTAAGCCGAGAGCCACGACATCCTGGCTGAGCGAGCCCGCATTGCGTAACTCCTCGGGAGTGTGCCAATCCCAGGAGTCGCTGGGCGCCTCTCCAGGACCGGGATCAATCTGCCGCGAAGAGACGCTCGCGTAGTAGAGATGGTCGATGTGTTGGTGCCCGACTGACCCGTCTGGATGCGTGTTAATATCGTGTAACATCAGATGGTTCGGTTCCGGGATTCCACGGCTATTCGGGCCAGTAACTGCTGTCGTGGGGGATGCGAGGGTGGGCTCCAGTCCCGTTTCTTCGAGAGTCTCTCTGATGGCTGTCTCGTGTGGCAACTCGTCACGATCCACATGTCCCCCCGGAGGCAGTTGGATACCGAGTCGGTCGTGATGGTGTAGTGCTGTCGCTCCGTCGTGAACGATGTACGTCGTCGCTGTGAAGTGGCGAGTCGTCTCCATTCATCGAACTGTTCTCACGGAGCCGATATTGGCGTTGTGGATTCGAGCATCGCTCGGCGCGACGCTCATCCGTGCCCGGCAAATCGTATCCGCACCGGAAACGCTGACTTGTACGATGGATAACTACGAAGTGATCAGAAAGTCGAGAGGGAGACGACCGCTGAAGGAACTCCCAGCCGTCAGGGCATCTGGATCTGCTCTTCGGCCTCGAGCAGCTCGTGGTATCGGTTTCGGATCGTCACTTCAGAGATGTTGGCAACACTGCTGACCTCGCTCTGGGTGACTTTCTCGTTAGTGAGCAGCGAAGCAGCGTAGACGGCTGCAGCTGCCAGCCCGACCGGTGATTTCCCAGAGTGGACACCCTGTTCTTTAGCCGTCTTCAACAACTTGCGTGCCCGACGTTCGGCCTCTTCAGATAGCTCCAGGTCAGACGCGAATCGCGGCACGTAGCTTTCGGGGTCAGCAGGCTGGATCTCTAACGACAGTTCTCTGACAATGTAACGGTAGGTCCGGGCGATCTCGTCTTTTTCGACACGGGATACATTAGCGATTTCGTCGAGACTGCGCGGTGTGCCCGCTTGTCGCGCCGCAGCGTACAGTGCCGCGGTGGCGACTCCCTCGATCGACCGTCCGGGGAGCAGGTCTTCGTCCAGTGCTCGCCGGTAGATGACCGACGCAGTTTCTCGGACGTTCTCTGGAAGCCCCAGCGCCGACGCCATCCGGTCGATTTCGCCGAGTGCCTGTTTGAGATTGCGCTCTTTGGAGTCTCGAGTACGGAATCGCTCGTTCCAGGTGCGGAGTCGCTGCATCTTTTCACGCTGTCGAGACGACAGCGACTTGCCGTATGCGTCTTTGTCCTGCCAGCCGATGTTGGTCGACAGGCCCTTGTCGTGCATCATCTTCGTCGTCGGTGCACCCACCCGACTTTTCTCGTCTTTCTCTTTCGCGTCGAACGCGCGCCACTCTGGCCCGTGGTCGATTTCGTCCTCCTCGACAACGAGCCCACAGTCAGAACAGACGGTCTCGCCGTGTTCCGTATCCGTCGCGAGTTGCCCACTACACTCTGGGCACTCGATCGATTCGCTCGTTTGCGTTTCAGTCTCATCGTCCGTGGTCTCTCGCTCGCCAGTGTACGTTCTCACTTTGTCACTCATAAGTGGTGGAAGAGGGCATCGAGAGAAGACTCTCGATTATGTTTTCCTGTGCTACATATATGGTGGGACGACATTTAAATCTTGGCGAAAAATTTCCAGCCGCGACCCGAGAAAATAGCAAGAGGGCGTCGGGGTGCAACTGATTTCGTTTGACCCCGCCGCTTTAGTGCGGTCTGCTCCCGAGCTACTATTAGTCTATTACGGTTTTAGCTCAGGTCTGTCACATCACACGTTCAGAGACGTATCAGGTCAGATGAGGGCAGAAGCTTACTGGAGCCACCCATCCACAGACTATTGCTTCGAGTCGTGAGGCGTCGCGTGTGAGCGGTCGATTCGTAACGCTTACTCGCGGGCCGCAGCAGTTGTGAGTATGAGCGATTCGACCGATTCCCACGCCGAACCATCGGCAGTCGACCCAGACGAGGTTCGTCACGTGGCGGATCTCGCAAGAGTTACTCTCGACGAGACAGAGGTCGACGAGTTCGCAGACCAGTTTGCAGACGTGCTCTCGTACTTCGAGACGCTTGAAGAGGTGCCCGAAGTCGACGAGCAGGAGGAATTGGTCAATGTGATGCGTTCCGACGAGATTCGTGAAGGGCTCTCACAGGAGGAGGCCACTCGGAACGCGTCCAAGACTGAAGACGGGTACTTCGTCGGGCCGCGCGTCTCATGACGGATCTGAACGCGCTCATCACAGAAACGCAGATTCACGGGGCCGACGAAGGGCCGCTCGCAGGTCGAACCGTCGCGGTCAAAGACAACATATCCACCGCGGGAGTGAAGACTACCTGCGGGTCGGAGATGTTGGCGCAATACGAGCCCCCATTCGACGCGACCGTGGTGGAGCGGGTGTCTGCCGCTGGTGGTGAGATTGTCGGCAAGACGAATATGGACGAATTCGGGATGGGAACGACGACGGAGACCTCGGCGTTCGGGCCGACGAAGAACCCGGTCGATCCAGAGCGGGTCCCCGGGGGGTCGTCTGGGGGGTCTGCAGCGGCCGTGGCAGCAGGTGAAGCCGAGTTGGCGCTGGGTTCGGACACGGGTGGGTCAGTTCGCTGTCCGGCAGCCTTCTGTGGTGTCGTCGGTATCAAGCCGACGTACGGGCTGGTGTCGCGATACGGATTGATTGCATACGCGAATTCTCTCGAGCAGATCGGCCCGATAGCGGGGTCTGTCGAAGAAGCGGCCACACTTCTGTCGGTGATTGCAGGTCCAGATGAGCGCGACGCGACTACGCGACTCGACACGGGAGCCGCTACCGAGACACACCCGGGAACTGAACCCGACTACGCCGCTGCAGCCGACGGCGATGTTTCCGAGATGACGATCGGTATCCCAGAGCAACTGTTCGACGGCGCCGACGGGGATGTCGTCGCAACCGTCGAGACAGCTATCGCGGAGTTGAAATCTCAAGGGGCCCAGACCCAGCCGGTGTCGTTGCCCTCGCTAGAGTACGCTGTCGAGGCGTACTACGTAATTGCGATGTCAGAAGCCTCCTCAAACTTGGCCCGGTTCGACGGCGTTCGCTACGGTCACCGGAGTGACTCCGAGGGCGACTGGAACGAGTCGTTCGCACAAACCCGGAGTGAGGGATTCGGATCCGAAGTAAAACGCCGGATTCTGCTAGGGACGTACGCGTTATCAGCTGGATATCAGGACGCATACTACGGCCGTGCACAGGACGCGCGGGCCTGGGTCAAACGCGATTTCGACGACGCATTCGACTCGGTCGATGTCGTCGCATCACCGACGATGCCCGTCAAACCGTTCCGGCTAGGGGAGAGTCTCGACGACCCGCTGAAAATGTATCTGGCTGACGCGAACACGACACCCGCGAATTTGGCGAATCTGCCTGCGATTTCTGTGCCAGCCGGGACAACCGACGGGCTTCCCGTCGGTATCCAGTTCGTCGGCCCGAAGTTCGGTGAGTCAGCCATTATTAGGGCCGCCAGCGCCGTCGAAATGTGAGCCCGACCACTCAGAGTCCGTTCGTGAGACATCTTGGTGGCATTCTTATCCTCATCTCCAGCGTCTCGACTCAACTGTGACCATGCGTCGCCAAGCTGAGGGAGCTGAGAGAGTATCACAACCCCACCCCACCCCTGCTTTAGCGGTAGCATCGATTCGATAGCCAATCACAATCGATTGGCACAGTCGAACAGGTCAGTGCAGTGTGACGCTCACAGTCGGGCAGGCTGACAGGTGTCAGGTAGATCAGTCCAGTAGCGAGCGAGTCGAATTGAGCGTCACGAGGAGACTACTCGCGGCCATGGCGAGCGCGGCGAACAGTGGGTTGAGCAGACCCGTGATCGCCAGCGGGATAGCCACAGCATTGTAGCAGAAGGCCCACGCAATATTGCCACGGATCCGGCTCCCGGCTGCCTGCGATAATTCGAACACCGTTCCGACAGACCCGAGATCGTCGTCGACGATCGCGGCATCGGCGGCATCGGCGGCCATCGCGGTCCCGCCGCCGAGGGCAATCCCCAGATCCGCGGCAGCCAGTGCTGGGGCGTCGTTCGTGCCATCACCGACCATCACGGTCTGGCCGCGTTGGCGTAACCGAGTGACAGTCTCTGCTTTGCCCTCCGGTGGGACGCCAGCAAACACGTCTGTCACGGCATCGTGGTCGCGGAACCGAGCAGCAGCCTCGGCGTCATCACCCGTGAGGACCATCACGTCGACACCGTCTGTCTCCAGCGATGTGACCGTCTCCTCCCATCCGGACCGCAATCTATCCCCGGCGACAACGACTCCCTCAGCCGCGCCGTCTCGGCCGACAAGCACGGCCACGTGTCCCTCGGAGCGGGCTTCGGCCGCCCGGTCTGCGAGCCGGTCGGGAACGTCCCACCCTCGCGACGCGAACAGCTTGGGATGACCCACCACGACCGGCGTTCCGTTGACTTCGCCGCTCACTCCACGGGTGTGACTCTCGAACGACTCGACCACCGTCTCGCCGGTCGAATCAATCGTGGTGTCTGCCTGCTCGTAATCGGTGGGCTGTTGATCGTCGGTAAGTGGTCCGCCATCGGTGACCCCGGGCCCCTCTGCAGTTGGCGATGAGTCGGGGCGACTCGCGGCTGCGGCAATCGCCTCTCCAACCGGGTGCGCAGACCGCTCTTCCAGGGCGGCTGCCTGTGCGAGTAACCCTGCCGAGAGGTCCGTCTCCAACACCCGCATCTCCCCGGTCGTGAGTGTCCCCGTCTTATCAAATACCACCGTATCCGCGTCTCGAAGCCGCTCGAAGACGGTATCATCGAACACGACAATCGACCTGTCGAGCGCGTCCCGAAGTCCGGCAGCCACGGCCAGCGGGGTCGCGAGTCCCAGCGCGCACGGACACGAGACAATCAGCATCGTCAGTCCGGTCAAGAGAGCCGTCGTAAGGGCAGCCCCTGTCACGAGATACGCTACTGTCACGATGACAGCCAGCGCGAGCACCAGCGGCACGAACACGGTGGCGAGTCGGTCGGCCAGTTTCTGGATCCCGCTCGTCCCACTCTGGAGATTCCACACCAGTTCTGCGATGCGGTCGAGACTGCTGGTCGCGTCCTCACCGACGCGGATGGTAACGGCTCCTCCAGTCACGACGGAGCCACCGACTACCTGCTCGCCGGGTGATTTGCGGACAGGCAGCGATTCACCAGTGACGACGGCTTCATCGACCGACGCCTCACCCTCGACAACGATCCCGTCGACGGGGACTCGTCCACCGGACCGCACCAGAACCCGGTCATCAGGAGCCAACTGATCGAGAGGGATATCCTCGTATCCGTCTTCAGTGACACGTCGGGCTTTGTCGGCTTGGACGGCCGTCAACTCAGAAAGACGGTCTGCGGCCTGCTTTTTCAGCGTGGATTCGTAGTGGTTTCCGACAGTCACAATCACGATGATCGCCACGGTGACGTCGAAGTAGATGTGTTCGCCTCCGGTCAGAGTGACGAGTGCACTGTAAAGATACGCCGACACGGCCGCGATGGCCACCAGCAGATCCATATTCGGCTCGCGCTGGCGCACACTGACGTACGCACCACGGAGAATGGGTCGGCCGGTAACCACCAGGACGATCGTCGTGAGGATGCCAATGATGCTGAAAAAGTAGATTCCAGACGACGTCGCCATTGCGTCCGCGAGGAACTGGCTGGTACGCTCATCATAAAACAGCCCGTCGAAGTATGTCGGATATATCAAGACGATATACTGCATCATCACCATCATCCCGACCACGACGCCCGTGACCAGTCGCGCGGTCGACCAGTGGTCCGCCTGACGACGCTCGAACACGTCGTCACGGGGATACGCGGCGTAACCAAGCCCGCTCACTGCCTCTTGGAGCTGCCGCCGTGTCACCTCGTCGGGATCGTGGTCGATCCGGACAGTGTCGGTGACGTAACTGGCGGCGGCGTCGCTGACACCGCCGGTACTTGTCGCGGCTGCCTCGATGAACGACTCACAGGTGACACAGTGCATACCGTCCACCTCGAGAAACGTTACTTCGTGTCCCGGGACAGGATCGTTCCCCGGCTCGCCATCCGTCTCACGGCCGCGTCTGACGTCTGCTGGCTCGACTGCCGGGACATCCGCGAGTGCGTCGTGGACCTGTTTACAGCCGGCACAGCAGAACTCGTTCCCATCGGCGTCCGCGATATCTACCCCTTCCACCGGCAGTTCACAGAGTGTACACCCGTCCGTGGACGCGACAGCGGCGTCCGTCATCCGCCACCACCTACGACCATGGCGGTATGAGCCCCGACATCAATCGCGTCATAAAACGGGAGTCTAGGGTGTGGAATACGAATACCGAGGCTCATGAGTCCGTGTGCAACCAGAATATATCCCAACACGACAAATGCTAGCCCGAGCAAACGATGCACTCGTCGCCGCCTTGTAGGGTCGATAGACTCGATCACGGTCCCGTAGGCGAAGACAGTAGGGATTGTCCCGATGCCGAGGGCAGCCAGCGCGACGGCCCCGGCGGTCGGCGACCCAGTCGCGAACGCGTACAGATACGCTGGGTACAACACCGGACACGGGAGCAACCCGTGAACGGCCCCGAGCCCAATTATTCCTGGACCACTGGCGTACCGCTCGACCCGGGCGGTGAGCCAGCCAATGACCCGCGGTGCACCCGGGAGCCGAACGCCGGGTGTCGATCGGCCGAGAGCGTAATTCAGTCCGACAGCCACAACCAACGCTCCAGTCACGATTCCCACACCGCCCCGCACCGACTGGACAGCCGTGGTGACCGTGGCGGTCGTGAGGAACGCTGCTCCCCCGAGCGCGCCAAAAGCTGCGCCGATAGTGGTGTAACTGGCTGCCCGACCGAGATTGAACAGAGCGTGTTGCCGCACCTCGAAGGTAGTCAGATGGCTCCGGCGACCGGTCGGTGTCGGGCCTCCACCTGCGGACGCCCCGGGCGTCCCACCGTCAGTCGTGCCGGGACCCATCTTCGACGCGTACACTGTGACCAGCGGCCCGCACATCCCGACACAGTGGGCTCCCGCCAGGAGGCCGACAGCCAGAAAGACTGCCACGTCAGTTCTGACGAGAGTTGCGGGATCCATGTAGATGATATACAGATTGTATTGCGAGTGGGTTAATCGGTTTCCTCCACATCAGCGTCACCGTGGCGAGTCACGCTGAAGTCACTTCTCGACGATGATGGTTCCAACCATCCCAGCCGTCTCGTGAGGAACGCACGCGTAACTGTACGTGCCGGGGACGGTGAACGTGTGTGTGAACGTATCGCCACTGTCGAGTGCGCCGCCCCGACTGTCCCACCAGGCGTCGTACGCGGTGGCCTGGTCCGTGAATCCGCCCGAAGCGAAGTACTCGGCTTCCGCCGGCATCGTGCCCTCGTGTGCCGTGACGGTGTGAGTCCGCGTGGACGGGTTCTTCCAAACCACCTCTTCACCCACCGACGTGGTGAATTCCTCGGGCGCGTAGATGCTCGCCCTCATCCCGATGTCGTACGAGTCGTCACCGAGACAGCCAGCCACTGGCACGGTCAGGGCTGTGGTGATTCCACCGCCGACTGTCCGGAGATACTGTCGCCGCTCCATGTCACATGTGAATTAGCCAGGAGGTATATGCGTCGCGATACAGCCCGGCTGGCGAGGGGCGGATATAAAGACGTATCCGAGGTGTGTGTGACCCGTTGGATATGAAGCCACGGTTCGTCGGCCGCCTGGGGATGGCCGACGTCGTCACGGTTGCCAACGCTGCACTCGGATTCGTGGCCGCCGTGGCAGCGACGCTGGATATCCAGATTGCAGCGCGATTGATCCTCGTCGGAGCAATCGCAGACGGGCTTGACGGAGTGGTCGCCCGCAAGCGAGGGTCGACCCCGGCTGGCGAGTATCTCGACTCGATGGCCGATGTCGCATCGTTCGGGGTGGCTCCCGCCGCGATTACGGCTATCGCAGCGATCGAGACGTGGGGCCGGACAGACCCGCTCCTCCTCGGTATTGCCGTAGGTGTGCCGGCCGTGTACGTCGCAATGGCAGTCACCCGGCTGGGACTGTACACTGCTTACGACGTCGGCCACGACGAGACTGAGGGCGTCCAGACGACGTTGGCGGCGACGGTCATCGCTGCCGCAGTGCTGGCCGGAGTCGGCGAGACGAGTCTCCTGTTGGCCGGGATAGCCGTCTTTGCCGTGCTCATGGTCACTACCGTGACCTATCCAGATCTTCACGCACAGGACGCGACCGTGATGGGACTGATCCAAGCGCTGGCGGTGCTCGTACCGGACCTCTGGGGCCGGGTGTTTCCCTTCGCCCTGCTGTTTTTAGCCTGTGGTTACCTCCTTCTCGGTCCGCGATTTTACTGGCGGGACTACCTGGACTGGGACGGACTGGGCTGAGCCAGCGTCTGCCAGACTCTGAACGGCGAGGATTTCATTCGCTATCCACCACCGGAGACACCACCACAGGTGTTTGACTCCCTTCCCGCCGTGAACGGCGAGGCTTCCGCCAGCTATCAGTCAGATGCACACGTCTTGTCAGATTACATCCCCATATCAGCCGCATCATCAGGCACAGGGAGATCGTGCGCGGCTACGTCGAGTAACTCGGCGGCGTGATCGAGTGCCATGTCGAATCCGTAGTACCGTTCGAGTTCGTCACCATCGGCTGATGGACGCACCTTGAGCATCGCGTATCCCTCGATGTTCTGGGCGACGGCGGCCGTTTGGCCGTCTCGACGGAACCCAAGGATCCGTTCGCCGTCTTGAACGTAGTACTCAGCCGTCATATCACCGTCAGTCTCGGTCACTGGTTCGTCTGTACTGTCGGGAGCGGTTTCACCGTCGCCACTGTCGCTCATGTAGACCAACTGGGACGCGAGGAATGCTAACCTGTCGGTTCTGCTTGTGTCGACAGCGAAAATCCACCTGTCGACAAACCCCGGAGAGAGAGTCTACAGCCAGGTTTCGAGCCGAGTCACGGATATTGTGGCGCTGCTGGTCGGGGTAGCGGGTTCAGAATGCGAATGAATGGCAGACGACCGGGGTGGCCCGGCGTTCCGACGTGGGTATTCCCGGTTGCCTTCTCCACCCCGCGACCCCACGAGCGACTGGCGTCCAGCGGTGGGATGCTCGCTTCCGCGCCTGACCCACTGCCGCCGACCAACCGTGACGGATCATCCCTGCGGATGAGCGCCGCGGACCGCTGTCCCCGTCGGACGAGGCTTCCACGTTGGCTCTCGGGGCCCGCGTCGGTCTGACCGTACGCCCCCGGTGTTCGGTCCCCGCTGAAGACTTCCTTACGGGTGAAGAGCGGGGCCTAACCGCCCAACCTAGTCCGTCAATCACTATTCTACATCAATATAAGGGCCTTTCGTTCTCCAAACCGGCAGACGGCTCTACGATAGTCCCTGTCGCGAGTTGTCGCAATTGTGACTCTCCTCGCTCCAGACGGCACAGTTCATCTGGGGAGGATGTCCGATGCCGACCTCAGAGGCCAGATTCGGCGAGGCTCGCTCCGCTGTTGATCAGCGGTTATGTCAATCGCCGTACGGCTACTCGATAACCGCCGCGGTGTATCCGCCGCTCGCAGCGAGAATCACCAGTCCGGTCGCAATCACCGCGACCGGGTGCCACTCTAGCCAACTGTGCTGGTTGGAGAAACTGAACAGGAGAGTGTCACCGATCGAGAAGAACCATAACACAGCAAGCAAAATCAGTGCTAGACTCAATACGAGTGAAATCCCGGCGACCGTCGCTGGATCCGCGCTGCCTCGTTCCCCCGATAGGAACACGACGATCCCCAGCAGCGCGAAAAAGCCGATTCCCCCTGCGCCGACTGGCCCGGACGCATAGTAGGCTCCAAGCGGTTGCTGGGTGCCGCGGATGGTTATCACCGGGATTACCAACACGAATAGAGTCACCAGACAGGCGACTGCGCCGGCGAATGATGTCTTCTGCCTGCGATTCATACTGAAGTTTCCCCCGCACAGAGAATAAAATGAGGCGATTTCCAACGGTGGATACGAGTGACTCACGGGCTGATGCCCAGATCGTGATCACCCTCATTTTGAGCGGCGAGGGTTCCGGCATATATTCTTCAGCCGTTCCAGAGTGAGGGGCTATGGGATCTGTCTCGATATTCTGGTGATCCGCACGGTGAGTCGTCCCTTAGACACACCCTGTGCCGCAAGGGTGTGACCTGGATCTGAGCCTGTTCTCGTCAGCTTCCGCCACGGTCACCCTGGAGCCAGTCCCACACAAACATTGAGACAAAATAACTACCGAGAAACAACGTGAATCCGGTCATGATAAACACAGTCGTCCACGTATTGAAGCTGATAGGCGTGGCTCGGCCAATCGCGATCAGTGCCGTCGCGAACACCACAATGACGAATACACCAGACCCGACGTAGACGGTAAGTTCCGATCGGGACAGGTCTTCAAGCACAGCATGTGTCGGTCGGGAAGTTACTAACAATTGTTGGTAGGTTGGTCTCGATCGGCCGGGAGCACGCAACCCGTCGTGCCACGCGGCTTGTCTGGGTTCGTTTGCAAGCAACAGTCGCGTGCCAGCCGGCGTGGCATTTCTTCGATTGTGGCGCACGACCCATTGGGGACGGACTCACTGACTCTGGTCGTCGCGCACATTCTCTGGCATGAGAGGCGTGAATCTCCTCAGCCGGCAGACCAAGGAATCACGACTCGGAGTCGTACGCGCCTTGACGACGGAGTTCGCCTGCCCGCTCCAGAACCGACGGAGTGCGACAGACACCGGCCTCGCCGGCTGCCTGCGGCACCGCGCAATTATTACAGTTGTTACAGACCACGGCTACGTCGGGATCTGCCTCGAGGAGCCGGGCCGGCAGTTTCGGTTCTGCGTAAAACGGGCGAGCCATCCCGACCATATCAGCTGCGTCCCCGAGGAGATCGTCGATCTGGGACCGCTCTCTAATCCCGCCCTCGATAAGAACCGGAATATCGACCGTTTGGCGAACCTGCCGGCACAGATCCGCGTTCCAGCCCGGTTCGAAGTCGTACTGTTGCGACTGGATCCAGTTACCCGCCGCGACGGCGGCTGCACGCAGTCGGCTTCCAAACGCGTCCACATACCCGGGTCGGTAGGCCTCGTCACGCCAGCCCCGACCGGGGTACTCTCCACGGACGATACTCATGTCCCAGAACACCGAGCAGCGAACCGGCACGACGGCGTCGTAGCCAGCCGTTGCCAGCCGCTGACACGTGTGGACTGCCGTCTTGTCGTCGAGACGCGGGCGCAAGATCCGCGGGGCAGCCGCCTCAGACGGCACTTTCGTCAGGAGAGGAACATCACCTGCTCGGTTCCGGATCTCTTCAGCCACCAGCTCTGGAAACCGAATTCCGGCACCGACCGTCGGATCGATGCCAAACTCGTCGTCACGGCGGTTGTAAAACGGTGAGAGGAACTGCTGGATGATGCCCATATTTGCCCCGGACAGATGGATCATATCGTATCCTGCATCCACCGCACGAGCAGCCGCGCGGCCGAAATCGGCGGCCAACTCCCGCACCTCCGCGGTCGACATGACGTGTGGGTTCACATCGAGGATACCAAGTCGGTCTAACATTCGCAGTGGCCACGGCGGTCGGGAGACAGCGAGTTGCTCAAGCCCCGGATTCGCCCGTCGGTAGGCGTCGTGCCAGACCTCCATACTTCGCAGGCCACCGTGTTCTAGCTGGATTGCGAGTGAGGTGCCGTACTGTTTGACTGCGTCGGTGACGGCACCAAGCGTCTCGACGAAGTCGGGGTCGGCCACTCTGGTCATCCCCGGCGCCGCACAGCCGCCCTCTTCCCGGACGATAGTAGCCCCCTGCTGGATCATGCCGGCACCTGCCTCGGCTGCCGGCTCCAGATCTGCGATTAACGTCTCCACTGTCTCCGAATTCGTCCCCGCACACTCCAGTAACGGCGCCCGGTACAGCCGGTTCTGTACCCGATGGCCTCCCAGAGTAACGGACTTTTCCAGCCACGTTTCTTCCGGATCAAATTGCCTGAGACTCGTCATCGGCGGTCGATACCCAGCTGTGAGATGGCAGATCGTGCGCGGACGGAGAGCCATCGTGTCTGCTCGTCCCGTCGCCCCGCGAACCCAGGCTCGTTTCTGTCGGCCTGCCCGGTCCGTCCACCTGGAACTGTGCCGGTGGAGAGCTCGTCTGTCATATCCTCATTTACGGGTCAGATGGTTTCATGGTTCGGGCTCTGAGGCGGCGGGCTATCGCGGACACAGGGTGATCTACTCTCACGGTCTCGGACGGCTACAGCCGGCGGACCCCCCATCGGATCGGGGTCGTGAGCTCGCCTATACAGAGTACCGAGATGGCTACCACGGGGCTCGAACCCGAAGCGGGTGGCAGTGTCATGACGAGCGGGTCTGGAGGCGAAGTTGAATCCCATCAGGGTCAGTCACGCTGAGACCATTATCGATGTTCTCGGTTGGGATCTCGGCATTTCGGAACCGTTCTCGGGCGGCGTCAACCGTCTCGTGGTCGGGGACGATCAGACGATACCAGGCTAACCCGCGTCCGGTCGCCCGATTAGTGCGATTCTGCCACTCGTTGAGCCCGATGTGGTGGTGATAGTCTCCAGCAGCGAGGAACTGTGCCCCGTCGAGTTCCTGTCTCACGCCGAGCCCGAGGACATCGACGTAGAAGCTCTTCGAGGCCGGAACGGACGTACACTCGAGATGGACATGGCCCAGAATCGTGTCTGGCGGCGCGTCGTCTTCACCGTCGGCTACAGCCGCGACTCCGTCAAGATTCAACGGGAGCGTGTCCATCGACACGCGGCCATTGTCTCGAGTCGGCCACTGTTTCGGGTTGCGGTCGCGATAGATTTCCACACCATTCCCCTCGGGGTCGGTGAGATACAGTGCCTCGCTAACGTGGTGATCCGAGGCACCATCCAACTCCCACTGCTCACGGATGCGACGGAGAGCGTCGCCTAGCGCCCGACGTGAGGGAACGCGGATAGCAACGTGGAACAGACCTGCCGTCGGAGCTGGGCGCGGCGGGTCTTCCGGCGCCGCCCGAAGTTCCAGGAATGAGTCACCACCTGCGCCCAGTACCGTGCGCGTCTCGTCTCGGTTGAGCACTGCGAGCCCAATCGTATCTCGATAAAACGCTGTCATTCGGTCACGGTCGCCGACGCTGAGCGAGAGACGGTCCAATTCTGTGGCTGCTGGCAAATCACCAGCCGTCATCTCTTCGATCCCACAGACCCGCTCCGGCGTTGCCTGGCTCCGACCGGCACATATCGTCGCTGGCCAACCATCGACGGAGCGGGGACCCAACTCCTGGCAGTATGTCGGTGTAGTATGGTCCGTGAGACGTGTTCCATACTCAAACGTGAGCGGCGGGTATAAAAACCAGTTCGGCCCGCACTTACGACACTGAACACATGCACTGTGAACTCTCCCACCAACTCGCTCACAGCACTTCCCGTTTCCTCGCTGTGGGCCGCGGGTCGCTCTTCTGTGCGACTACATTCAGCGCAGGCTCGTAGACTCGATACAGTCTCTCACCGGCGGGAAGATCATATTTGGTATGCCACTCGGTGTGACGGTATCCTAGGGGAGTTTATATTGTCCGCGGAGAATCGTGATACATGACGGCTAGACGGACCCGAATCGGTATCGCTGCCGGCGTCGGAGTAATCGCGGCAACAGCCGTGCGGCCGTTCGTCCCGCCGACGAGTATCGAAGGGCGTGTCGCCGGATTGTTGATCGCCGGGGGACTAGCACTCCTCACCTACCGTACTGTGGGAATGTTAACCACTGATTGAGGTTGAGTCGCTCTCTTCACAGGTGACACACGGAGCGAGCGCGTACGGTGGGGTAGTTCACTCGAGTGCCGACGCGCGAGAGACTCAGTGTTAGGTGTCGGCGCCACGATCCTGAAAAACACGCGTGAGTCTGAAGTCTGCAGCGGCCAAACATGACATATGAACACTCGTGGGCTACTGGAGATGACCTGGCAAGACACGTGTTTTCTCCACTGGCCGATGGCGCCCGACGAGCTAGCGACCCACCTCCCCGACGGACTTTCGCCGGCCACCTACAAGGGAGACGCCTGGGTCGGCGTGGTCGCGTTCGAGATGGCCGGGATCAGTCCTCGTGGGCTTCCGGTCAGCCTCTCGTTCCCGGAACTCAATCTTCGAACGTACGTCGACGGGCCTTCGGGTCCGGGTGTGCTGTTTTTCAATCTCGACGCCGACGACAAACTCGGTGTGAGCGTCGCGCGCCGGCTATTCCGGTTACCCTACTACCAGGCGGACGGACAGATACGTCGTACCGACGCTGGAGTGACATTCGCATCGACGCGCACACACGATGGCGTTCCATCGGCGGCATTCGACGCGACGTATCGGCGGGTGGGCGACTCGGACACGGTGGAGCCGGGGAGTCTAGCGGCTTTTCTCGTCGAGAATTATCGCTTCTATGCTTCTGGCCGCCGGCTTCTCGCGGGCGAGATTAATCACGACCCGTGGCAACTGTCTGACGGCAAAGTCGACGTGCGGCAAAATACGCTTTTCCAGGCCAGTGATATGGCGAATCCTAATGGACCCCCAATCGTCCACGTCGCCGACGATATTCGCGTCACTGCCGGCCGACCAGAATTCGCGTAACATTCTCGCCGTGCTAAGGCGCCAAATTCAGTCAGTGATAGTTCATACGACAGCACACACACCCCCCCGTCTGAAGTCGTGAGACAAATTCGCCGCCCATTAGAAGCTCCCACACGTACCGGTAAATATGCAAACGAGTACACTGGAGGCCCGCTCATGAACCGTCTCCAGCCACGGATCCGGCTCGTGTGGGTATTTCGAGCACTGGTCGGCGCGGCTGTCGTGACGGGACTGGGAGTGGGAGCTCACCTCTTTCTTGACGTGTCTCGGCTGATCGTCGCCGGGATCGGCGGAAGTATCGCTCTTCTGGGGGTGGGCCACGCGCTCCTGCTGTACAGACGGTGGGGATATGAAATACGCGACGACGAGGTATACCTCACACGGGGTGTGATCACGGAGGTGCGGACAGCCGTTCCACTGGTCCGAATTCAGCACGTTGATTCCCGGCGTGGGCCGTTAGAGCGGACTCTCGGGTTGGCCTCGTGTGTCGTGTACACAGCTGGCTCGAGAGGGGCCGATGTTCGCATCCCTGGGCTCACGCCTGACGGGGCGAACGACCTTCGTGAGCGGCTCAAACAACTCGCTATCCGCGCGGAAGGGGAGGACGCGGTGTGAAGCTCGCCCGGGTCTCGATCCCATATCGGGCCTTCCAGAAAGTCTCGAGTCTCGTCGTCGCGGCGGTGTTTTTCGGGACCGCTGGGCCTGCCGGGACGCTTCTCGCGGTAGCCGGCGGGAGCGTGTTTGTGCTCGCCGCGATCGGGTACGAACTAGCCTACTACCGCCGATTCGAGTACACACTCACCGGCGACACGTTCGACATCGATTCTGGCGTGATCTCGCGGCGACAGCGGGAGATCCCTTACAGTCGGATCCAGAACGTAGATATCAGTCGCAACGTGATTCAGCGTCTTCTAGGCGTGTCTTCGGTCAGCCTGGAGACGGCAGGTGGCTCCTCCACCGAGGGGTCCATCCAGTACGTCAGCGAGCAGGAGGCGACCCGACTCCAGAGTGAGATTCGATCCCGAAAGGAACGGCTCAAAGACCCGGCCCGCGACGGACCCTCCGCGGACGCATCTGCAGTTGGTGAACCAGACCAACCGGATTTTACTCGAGACACGGCCGCCGAGTCTCTCGAAGAAGAGGAACTGTACGCTATCTCGCCGGAAGAACTCGGCTTGGTCGGGGCACTCTCGTTCGATCCCCGGCTCATCGGGCTGATAGTGCTCCTCGGGTCGGGGTCACTCCCCGTGCTAACCGAGTACGTCCCCGTGGTCGGCGCAGTGGCGCTAGCCGGGACGGCACTCGTCGCCGGGGCACTCCTGTTGGTAGTGTCATGGTTACTGGGCGTCGTCTCGGCAGTCACGAATTACTACGGGTTCCGACTGACTCTGGCCGGTGAAGAACTGCGATACGAGAGAGGCTTGTTCCGGCGGTACAGCGGCTCGATCCCGCTCGAGAAGGTACAGACGCTCAGTATCCAGGATAACCCGCCGAAACGCTGGTTCGGATACGCGACACTCGCGATCGAGACGGCAGGCTATGGACCCAATGACGGGGGGAGTTACGGGACTCAAGCAGCAGTTCCGATCGCCAAACGAGAGCGGGTGCTGGCCCTGGCTCAAGAGATCGAAACCTTCGACGAGCCAGCCTTCGAGCGTCCGCCACGCCGGGCTCGGAGTCGGTACGCGGTGCGGTATTTCATCGCTATTGGGGCACTCGTCGCGGCCGGGTTCGGAGCCAATCGGCTGCTTGAGTTGCCGGTGCCCTGGTATCTCCCGGCTGGATTGGCCGTGTTGATTCCCGTGGCGGCACACTACAAGTGGGTCCATCGTGGCTACAGTCTTGGTGACGACCACGTCGTCACGCGAAACGGGTTCTGGAAGCGAGAGACCAAGCTGATTCCGTATTACCGGATTCAAAACATCATCGACAGTCGAAGTGTCTTCCAGCGCCGTTGGAATATTGGCACCCTGAACATCGACACTGCGGGGACCCGGTCGATTACCGGCCAGGCAGCGGCGGTTGTTGACTTTGCGACGGACACGATTCGTCAACTCCGCAATGAATTGCCCGAGCGGCTCCAGACCTCGTTAGCAGAGCGAGAGACACCAGGACCGGCCTTCGGCCCCGTCGAGAGGGCCAGCGGAACAGTCGAGCCATCGCCAACGGCTGGCCAAGATAGAGCCACCGAAACCACGAGTGGATTCGATTTCCCGGCATATCGCCAGCAATCAGACGGGAGTTCGCCAGCACCTGGCGAGCCAGACGTGAGAACTGACACGGGCCAATCTGACAATCCCGCCGAGAGCGACGAGCCGTCAGAAGGATTGCCAGACCACGACACCAACGGCCGGGGAGACCCCGGCCACCTCGAAGACACATCTTTGGATAAAGCCTCATTCCGCGCTCCCGATATCCAGGAGAGTGACCACGACGAGACTGCGCCATCCTCGGCCGACGAACGAGACGACGACAGTCACACTGATCACCGGGGGCAGGATCAGGATCAGGACTCGGGACCAGGACCAGGACCAGGACTAAGAATTATCGTCGAGACTGACGGTCTCGTCTCAGTCGCGACTCGGACAATCTCGGAGGCCTCACGACGTGACAACTTTAGGCTCTAGTAGATAATAAATCGGGTATGACTGGGATCGTCTTTTTCGCAACCGAGCAACTCGAGACGGTCCTCGAGTTTTATACCGACAGAGTCGGCGCCGAGGTTCAGTTGACCCAGCCGGGCTGTACGATTCTCCGATACGAGAACCTACTGGTGGGGTTTTGTGATCGCGATACCACCGACACAGACGGGATTGTCACCTTCGTTTACGACGACATCGAATCCGTAGACGAGAAATATCGCGATCTCGACGATATCGCCACAGACCAGCCCCACGAGAATACAGAGTATCGTATTTACCAGTTTTTTGCGACCGACCCTGACGGCCGGACGATCGAATTTCAGACATTCCTCCACGAAACTGACTTTTGATGAGGTTCGCGGCGGCGACTGTCCTGTGAGTGCACAACGCGGCGGTGATCTACGGATAAGCAAAGCGAGTGTCTCGGAGCGTGACCCCGAGGCGGGTCACTCGGTTTGGGGGACAGCCCGCGCGCCAACGTACAAAGCCACGACCGCGAGTCCGGCCAGAATGATGAAACTCTCCCCCCAGGGCGCGCCGGTGTAGGTGAGGTCTCTGACCCCGCGAGCGAAGTATGTAAGCGGTGACGCCGAGATGGCAGGTCTGAACCACTGCGGGAGCAACTCCGGTGGGACGAACGTTTCCGAGAGGAACAACAATGGGAGAGCAACGGTGTTGCTTGCCGCGATAGCGCCGTCCTGAGAGTCTACGAGGCTTCCCAAGACGGTGCCGATTCCACAGAAGACAGTCACCCCGCAGACGACGAACGGGACCAGCATGAGTAGTGCCAACAGCGACGGGACTGGCGCGTCAGTGAGAGCCACGACCAATCCCAGAATCAACACACAGGCGACACCGATGATCGCGACGTTGATGAGCGTGTGAGCTAGGAGCCACTCGCCTCGGGTCAGTGGCGTGGTGGCTAGTTTCTCGAAGCGACTATCCGCTCGTGTTCGGTTGATTTCACTGCCGAGTCTCGAGAGTGGTGTGAACAGGACAACCACCGCGAGATACCCCGGCAGGTAGTAGCCGGCAGGTTCAGCGAAGAGACCGCCGCCGGTGGGTTGTGTGGTGATGAGTGCCCCGAAAATCACCACCAGCAACGCGGGAAAGAAGAACGTGAAAAATACTGCCGTCCGCCGACGGAGAAATGACCGCCCTGCAGCGCGGGTTTCGGCAGTGATCCGGCCGAGTGCGGTCATTCCCGACGTCCCCCGTCGGCCTCAATCTCTGTCGTCTCTGCTGGCGTATCAGTCTCGGAGCCGGATTGTGCCGGCTCTCGGTCACCACGGCTGCCTCCAAACGGTGCGTATGATTCTCCGGTCAGTTCAAGATAGACATCCTCAAGCGAGGGTTCCCGCCAGGAGAGTGCTTCGTAGTCCACCTCGGCCGTTTCCAGGACACCCGCAATGTCACCAATATCCCGCGGCCGAACGGCGTGAATCATCACCCCATCGTCGACAGTAGATACCCCACCATCGATATCTGCTGAGCGTTCCAGGGTGGTCCCGAGGGGATCTCGCGCGACAGAGTCCCGCAGTTTGACCAACAGCCGGGGCTGGCCACCGTGAGTAGCGACCAACTCTGCAGGGGATCCAACTTCGATCAGCCGGCCATCACGGAGCAGCCCAGCCCTGTCGGCCAGCCGGTCTACCTCGTCCATGGCGTGACTCGTGAGAAAAACCGTAGTACCCTCGGCGGCGAGCCCCTCGATCAGCTCCCAGACGGCGCGTCGGCCCGCGGGATCAATTCCGGTCGTCGGCTCGTCCAGAAACAGGATATCTGGGTCGTTAACGAGCGCCGTCCCGACACAGACACGCCGCTGCTGACCGCCAGAGAGGTTCTCATAGCGGACTGTCGCGTCCTCTTGTAATCCAACGTCTGAAAGCACGTCTTCTGGGTCCCGACCCTCGTCGTACAGGCCTCTGTAGTATGCCAACAGTTCAAGCGCCGAGAGCCGTTTAGGTGGATCGAACGATTGTGGAAGTAACCCTACCCGGGTTCTCGCTACCGTGTCCGGCTCGGCCCCTAGCAGGCTGACCTCGCCCGTGACGGGCGCAGTTCCGGTCAATGCACGGACGAGCGTGGTTTTGCCCGCGCCGTTCGGGCCAATCAGGCCGAACACTTCTCCGGGGGCGACAGACACCGTGACGCCATCGAGTGCGTGCGTGCGTCCGTATCGTTTGGTCACATCGCGCGCTTCTAGGGCCGGGTTCATACTCGGTGGTACGTCGCACCGCTTCTAACAGTTGTTGAAATCCGACGCCTCACCCGCGCCAGACGGACCGATGTTGCAGTCGGCGGCTGTGAATTCAGCAGCCAGGGTGTGTCTAGATTTGTGTCGCTGGTGGCTGCTCATGGGTATTTGTCGGCGGACCAGTGGTGGCATCGGCGGTTCGCAGGATTAGTTTTGTCTCGCAGGCAGGCGCGGTCTCAGCGGCCCTCGCTGTCGATCGTGTTACGATCAGATATATCAGGAGTGAATGGACAGTCCAGGGTGACTGCCTGGAGCATGATCTTGAGGAAGACTCACACTCGGTGTCGATGGTGACTTATCCTCCGCCCGTAACGGTCTGGTATGAGAATGCTTGTTGAAGGGGTCATCGAGACCGTTATCGGGCTGTTCGGACCGTTCGTCATCCCAGTGGGGGTGTTCGCCGCGGGTCTTGTCGGATACTTGATTCTCGTGTATCTCGGGCGGGCAGGGCTAACACCGTGACCACCCCGTCATAGCGCCGTCAAAGAACGAGAAATACGCCTGCGATTATGCACCATTTGGGACGGGCGATGGTTCGGTCATCAGTGCGCCAGCGATGTTCGGTGTGAGTCACTGTCACTAGTGGTACCTGTTTGGGACGCTCTTATAACTCGAGGTGACGCCCAATCACCAGTCGCTGGATCTCGCTGGTACCCTCGCCAATTTCCATGAGCTTCGCGTCCCGGTAGAATCGCTGGGGAGAGAAGTCCTCGGTGTACCCGGAGCCTCCGAGGACTTGGATTGCGTCTTGAGCGACCTCTCGTGCTGCCTCGCTAGCCTCGAGTTTCGCGAGAGCCGCCTCAGCCGTGACCTGGTCACCGTGATCGTGCCTGCAGGCGGCTCGGTGGGTTAGCAGCCGGGCACGCTCAATCCGTCGATACATGTTGACGAGTTTGTCACGAATCGCGTCGAATTCTGCAATAGGTTTGTCGAACTGTTCGCGCTCGCCGGCATACTCAGCGGCCGCTTCATAGCCACCACGGGCCAGCCCGGTTGACAGCGCAGCGATCGAGATACGGCCGCCATCGAGTGTTCTGTGTGTTTGCTTCCAGCCGTCACCCTCGGCGCCCAGGAGCCGGTCGTCGGGAACCCAGACATCGTTAAGTCGGACCTCACACGACGGCGAGCAGTTCAGTCCCATTTTGTCCCACACTGTCGTGATCTCGAAGCCCTCATCCTCAGGTGAAAGAATAAATGTGGACATGCCGTCATGACCGGCTTCAGGGCTCGTCGAGGCTTTCACCAGCACTGAGTGGGCCACGTTTGCGTTGGTAATGAACTGTTTCGTCCCAGTGAGTCGGTAGCCATCACCCTCCCGTACTGCCTGGGTATCCAACTCAGCGGCGTCAGAGCCATTATTCGGCTCCGTCAGAGCCCAGGCACCGATGGCTCCGTTCATCAGAGGAGTCAACCACTCGCGCTTTTGCGCGTCGGTGCCAAACATCTCGATTGGTTTCGCTCCTAGAGAAACGTGTGCTGCATACGAGAGCCCAACCCCACCGGAGACGCGCCCAAGCTCCTCGGTCACAAGTGCGTACATGAGTTGGTCACCGCCGAGACCGCCCCACGTTTGACTGATTGGCACGCCCATCACGTCCCGGTCGGCTAATGACGTGAAAATCTCCGCCGGAAAACGGTGGTCATCCTCCAGTTCCTGTGCAATCGGGGCGATTTCCTCGCGGGCGAACTCTCGAATCGTGTCCCGGACCATTCGGTGTTCAGCAGGCATCTCGAAGTCCATGTCCCGCGGCAGGCCTACGAGCGGCATAAACGGCTCGCGCAAGCCAATAACCTCGTCATGGCGGTCACGCTCAGTCTCCACTCGCTTCTGCTCAAAACAGTCGCCATCTGCCGCCCAGGCAAGTCGTGGACACTGCTGGCCATCGAGTTCATTATGCCCACCTGGGTGTCACTCTTCACTGGGTCAGGAAAGCTCGCTTGCAGGCAAAGACTCCGTCTTTCGTGTGAGCCGAGAGAACAGGCCATCGAGACCCGCCGAGGGCTGTCACTCAGTTATATCGCGTTCTCGCGATCGTGGAGTCGGCTGAGTCGCGATTTGGCTGACCGTCCGAGTCAAGCCCAGTAGCGACAGTTTAAGTCGCTACCAGCAGTATGTATTGTATGGAATTGCGCCGGCTGGTCCGTGGGACACTCACCTGGCCCCGGCTCGAGCAGGTTGCTCGGGCGCTAGCACGGCGATACGACCGAGGGGAAGTCCGTGTGGAATTCATGGAAGCGAACAACTGGCTGTCGACCCCGATGGTCGTCGACGACGATTTGTTCGTGAAAGTGATCTCACGACAGAATACCCTTGTTCACGAGCTTTTCACGACGGGCCGGAATCTCGGTGCATTAGCTGCTGGTACGGAGGGGTTCTTCGAAGGGTATCAGAACCCCTACGAAATGGCGAAACACGAACTTGACGCAACCAAGCAAATGCGAGATCTTGGTGTCGCCGCCCCCACACCCATCGAGGCGTTCGAAGTCGACGACCTCGGCGTACTCGTACTGGAGTACCTGCCGGAGTTCAGGCCACTCGGGCGACTCAACCGAGCGGATGCCGCCGAACTGGCCGCGGAACTGTTCGGTGCGCTGCGGACGCTTCACGACGCCGGCTTGGCTCATGGGGATCTCCGGTCAGAAAACGTGCTGGTATATGAGGGCGAACTGTACTTTATCGACGCGACGAACGTCGCTGTCGACGC
>KI543228.1:55776-57460 GCA_000496235.1 uncultured archaeon A07HR60 | reverse complement strand
GATATCCAGGAGAGTGACCACGACGAGACTGCGCCATCCTCAGCCGACGAAAGAGACGACGGTCACACTGATCACCGGGGGCAGGATCAGGATCAGGATCAGGACCAGGACCAGGACTAGAATTATCGTCGAGACTGACGGTCTCGTCTGAGTCGCGACTCGGACAATCTTGGAGGCCTCACAACGTGACAGCTTTAGGCTCTAGTAGGTGATAAACCGAGTATGACAGGGATTATCTTTTTCGCAACCGAGCAACTCGAGACGGTCCTCGAGTTTTACACCGACAGAGTCGGCGCCGAGGTTCAGTTGACCCAGCCAGGCTGTACGATTCTCCGATACGAGAACCTACTGGTGGGGTTTTGTGATCGCGATACCACCGACACAGACGGGATTGTCACCGTCGTTTACCAGCGGACACGGCGAATGCCACGGGGCCTGACCCCGTGGATGAAGCCAACAGTAATATGACATAAACCACAACAAATATCGCGTTGTAATGCGATCATACATATGCATCAATGAAGTACACGTTCCGGTATCGAGCCTATCCTGATCGGGTAGGGCTTACTTCGGACGTGGAATCCCACATTGATATTCACCGCCAAGCCTACAATTACACTCGCTACGAGTATCAGACACTTGAGAGCGAGACACACGACGTCGGCTCGGCGTATCAACACCACGACCGGCTCCCGCAGTGGAAAGACGAATTTCCGGTATTCGGTGAAGTCCACTCAAAGGCACTGCAAGCGACGGTGAAGCGGTTCTACAGCAACCTCAGTGGATTATCTGCACTAAAGCAAAACGGGCAGACGGTAGGAATGCTCCGGTGGAAGCCACCACGAGAGTTCCAGAGTATGACCTATTCACAGTCTGGCTTCAAACTCAAAGACACGAGTGGTCAGACTGCAACACTGTGGCTCTCTGGGATTGGAGACATCCCGCTTCGGTATCACCGCGATATACCGTCCCATGCGACGATCAAAGAGGTCACAATCAAACAGGAGACGACTGGTGAGTGGTTCGTTTCCTTCGGGCTCGATTTGCCTGACGACACAGTTCCGTCGAAACCAGCCCTCAGTGAGATTGAGCCACAGGAGTGTGTTGGCGTTGATCTCGGGATCACCAACTACATCCATACCTCGGAGAATCTCACTGTCGATACTCTCGACCTCTCTGATGAATACGACCGGCTCCGCCGTGAACAACGCGACCTTGCTCGAAAAGAACACGGCTCACACAATTGGGAGGACCAACGCAGGAAGGTTGCCAAGGCGAACCGAAAGATCAAGCGGAAAGTCACAGACTTCCAGCACAAACTGACAACGTGGTTGGTCAAGGAATACGATCTTGTGGCGATTGAAAACTTGGATGTGAAGCCACTGCTGGAAGACAGTTACAACGCCAAGAACAAACAAGACGCCGCATGGTCGCGGTTCATCCGTTTGTTAGAGTACAAGGCCGAGCTCCACGGCACGCACGTTGTGACGGTCAATCCAGCAGGGACGACCAAAGAGTGCGCCAGTTGTGGCGTGGCAACCGATAAGCCACTGTGGGTACGGGAACACTCATGCCCAGCGTGTGGCCACACCCAAGACCGTGATCTCAATGCGGCAAAAAATATTCTCAACCGAGGACTGAGCCAGATAGGAGCGGGACGCTCCGAATCAACGCCCATGCAGAC
>KI543228.1:53642-55756 GCA_000496235.1 uncultured archaeon A07HR60 | reverse complement strand
ACGGGTGGGATTCTTCAGCGTGGACTCCCGTTCTGGCCTCGATTGAGGCAGGTGATTCATACTCACCGTTCACGTTCAGCATCCCGCTGTGTAAGCGAACGCCCAAGGGTTCGCCTCCGTCGCCCCCGGTTTGGTTGCGACGAAGATACCGCAGGCCGATGTTCTTGGAAGCGTTGTAATCCGCGTGATTCTGGTACTCACAGTTCTGACAAGCAAACGATTCACTGTCACGGTTGTCCGGGTGGGTGAACCCACACGTTGAACACCGCCGGGACGTGTTCTCTGGGTCTACCTGCACCGCCTCGATACCGTCCTCTGCGGCCTTGTATTCGACATATTCGTACAGGCGGTTGAACGCCCACTTGTGCCCCCACGACGCGCCAGTACGCTCACGAATATCGGTCAAGTCCTCGAAGGCTATCACCGAACAGTCGTGGTCGCGGGCTTCAGCCACTAACTCATTCGCTATCCGGTGAAGCGTCATCTTGAAGCGACCGTCTTCTTTGCGTCCAACCGCCTGTATATTCTGGTGTGCCCAGCGTGTCCCGCACTCTTGGAGGTCGCCACGCCGATTCTCGTACTCACGTCGCCAGTGGTCGAACTCGTCGCCTGTCCAGAACGTGCCCGTCGAGGTGACGGCGAGGTTGTTCACGCCGAGGTCAACGCCAAGCACCGTTCCGTGCGTGGTCGGTGGCTGTTCCGGCGTGTCAGACTCCACTTCCTTCTTGCAGTGGATGTGAAGTTGCCACTCGCCGTGCTTGCGGTGTAGCTCCGCCCCGGTCGTCTCGTACTCGTCGGAGAACAGGTACTCGGCGTGGGGCGTGTCGCTCTCTGTGTCGGGGAGCACGTAGTCTGCTTCAATTCGACCGTCCGTGGTGGCGAGAGAGACGGAGTCGTCGTCGAAGGTGGCGGTGCGGTGGTCGGAGACGACGTGTGGCGAGGTCATGCGTGGCTGTGACGCCTTCTTCCCATTCTTCCAGCGTGCGACGACGCTCGTGCAGGCTTCAGCGGCTTTGTTTCGGGCGGCTTGGACAAGTCCCCCGTTGAAGCCATGTGTCGCTTCTCGCACGTCGTCGTAGGTTTCGTCATCCAGCGTGGTCTTACTGGTGGTGACATACTCGCCTTGGAAAGCGTGGTCTACGACGTATTGAGCAGACCAGAGAAACGTGTCTACAGTGTCTTCGAGAAGGGCGGCGTCGTCACTATCCACGTCAAGCGAGACAGAGACAGTACGCCGCACTTCCATATTTTATATGTAGAACTTGTGATTTTCAACTGTTGGGGAGTCAGCCTGCTACCGGGGCGTGGTTTGATTCCCAGTTGTCGGCTTCATCCCACGGCTGAAGCCGTGGGTTTTCGCCTCGCACTTTCTATAACTCGAGGTGACGCCCAATCACCAGTCGCTGGATCTCGCTGGTACCCTCGCCAATTTCCATGAGCTTCGCGTCCCGGTAGAATCGCTGGGGAGAGAAGTCCTCGGTGTACCCGGAGCCTCCGAGGACTTGGATTGCGTCTTGAGCGACCTCTCGTGCTGCCTCGCTAGCCTCGAGTTTCGCGAGAGCCGCCTCAGCCGTGACCTGGTCACCGTGATCGTGCCTGCAGGCGGCTCGGTGGGTTAGCAGCCGGGCACGCTCAATCCGTCGATACATGTTGACGAGTTTGTCACGAATCGCGTCGAATTCTGCGATAGGTTTGTCGAACTGTTCGCGCTCGCCGGCATACTCAGCGGCCGCTTCATAGCCACCACGGGCCAGCCCGGTTGACAGCGCAGCGATCGAGATACGGCCGCCATCGAGTGTTCTGTGTGTTTGCTTCCAGCCGTCACCCTCGGCGCCCAGGAGCCGGTCGTCGGGAACCCAGACATCGTTAAGTCGGACCTCACACGACGGCGAGCAGTTCAGTCCCATTTTGTCCCACACTGTCGTGATCTCGAAGCCCTCATCCTCAGGTGAAAGAATAAATGTGGACATGCCGTCATGACCGGCTTCAGGGCTCGTCGAGGCTTTCACCAGCACTGAGTGGGCCACGTTTGCGTTGGTAATGAACTGTTTCGTCCCAGTGAGTCGGTAGCCATCACCCTCCCGTACTGCCTGGGTATCCAACTCAGCGGCGTC
>KI543228.1:52421-53622 GCA_000496235.1 uncultured archaeon A07HR60 | reverse complement strand
GCGGAAGCACCGCCAGGTCATCAGCGTGGGGGTAGGCGTAAACGTACCACTTTGTGGTCTGTTGTTGCTTCGGCTGGTCTTCCCGGCGGCCCATGATGGTCTCGTGAGCGAGCGCCGGATGGCCGCCGTGGACGCGGAGATCGTGCGTGTTCAGCGCGTCCCGAGCGCGGGTATCCAACAGCCACGGATGCATCGCCTCCCGCTGGAGGAACAGGTCGTCGGAGGCCTCGACGTCGGGGAGGCCGCTCCCGAGGGACGGGCGGATGCCCGACTGCGTGTGTTCCTCAGGGAACGTCCCGAACTGGCCGGGGACGAACATCCCGTGGCTGGCGCTGATCTGCTGGTGAACGTCTTGCTCCAGCTGCATCCTGAGCGCGTGGTAGATCGCGTTCCCCGAGACGTAGTACGGGTGCCCGAGGTAGTCCATATCGAGTTCCCAATGGACCTGCTGGATGCGCGTCATAGGCGCTCACCCTGGGTTTCGAAGTCCTCGATGTACTGGAGCGCGGTGCTCCAACTCCAGATCCGTCGGAGATTCGCATCGAGCACCATGTCGTGCTTGTCCGAATCGGTATCCAGCGGGTGCGCAGTCAGACGCGTCCAAGTGGACGCCCACGATTGCCACGGGCGGCTTCCAAGGCGCGCCCACGGGTTCCCGTCCGCGCTTTCGTCGATGCGGAGCGCGAAGCGGTCGCCCGCGTAGACGAGAACGGGCATAACCCATGATTTTCGCAGGAATTGCTCTAAAACGCCCTCGATAAGGCGGCTTCGAGATACGATCTCTAAGAGGAAGACGAGGACGACGAAGCTCAGTCCAATAATAGTTGCGTGGAGTTGCCAGACGGTGTCGATGGTAAACCAGAGTGGGCTGTTGAGCGGGGAGATGTCGATCAGTAGCGTGAGTGCGATGGTGACTGCTATTAGAAGAGATGTGTTGACTGGGGTGTGACGCCGCTTATACAGTGATACGGCGGCTTGTTTGCCTCGATTGGTATTATGCCAGGGATCTGTTTTTCGTTTGTGTTGGACTGAGACTGATCCTAAGTAGGGGAAGAACCCTAACCGGCGATAGACAGGTTTGAGCAGGCCTGTCAGTTTCTGAAAGAGCCATCGGAGCTTCCCCATTAAAAACGATTTTTCTGGTGAATACACACTAAGGTATTGTGATTAGTACTGACAGTATCAAGATCACAGATCCGCT
>KI543228.1:45649-52401 GCA_000496235.1 uncultured archaeon A07HR60 | reverse complement strand
GATTCGTGAAATCACGCTGACAAACCCAGATAAGTAAGACTAGAGCGTGAGTCCGTGTCAGAAACCGGGAGGAGAGGGGTGGTGAGAGGCGGTGGGTGACCAGGCCGCGGTCGCCCGGCGGTGGACCCCCAGTGCCGACGGGAGCGAGCCGGAGCCCAGTCGTGGGACGGGCGCGAATATGCCGACATCAGACGAGAAAAGCGTCAATACTGTCGGCATCAAACCACAGTAGGCGCAAGGTAATAAACCCACTGCGTTCGCCTCAGGGATCGAGAGGAAACAGCCCCGGGCGCGGCGATTCGGGAGATCTCTAACCCCTCAGGTACGTGTCAATTCTGCCCGGTTCAGGCGGACACACCAACCGAACCTGCAGGCGCTTGGGTTGGTTTGTGCGGAGTTGGAAATCCAACAGTTGATGCGGTGAAACCTACGGCTAGTGGGTCTCGCCCCATCGTGGTGACGGATAGCGAGCGGAAGCCTGGCGCTTCAGGGCGGGAAAGATATCAGGAGGTGTGTGCGGCTACGAGTTCTCGAAGCTGTCCAGAAGAGCCTGTTCAAGATTATCCAATTCGCGGTCGAGATTTCGTGAAAAGAACGTCTCGACGCCGGGTAGCCGTCCATCAACGACGAACTCGTTGTGCAGCTGCGAGCCTGAATCAGTGGCCTCGATATCGTGTTCGCCCGTCACTCGAAGCGCTCGAGATTTGCCCACGAACTTCACGTGAGTGGGTGGGTTCTGCTCGATTTCCTCCGTCTCTACGGCTACCGTCGAGTCGATCACCGGTATCGGCAGCGCGACTTGCCACGTGGCAGAGACATCATCGTGAACATCCCAGGAATCAACGACGCTAATCGCCCCGGCCCGCTTGGCGGGGTCGGAAATGAATTCCCAGACGCTACCTGCGGGAGCCTCGAAGTTCAGGGTCCGCGAGACACGGATTGTCATATTCCTTCCGAGGAGGTTACATGATAAAAACCAGGTGGAACGGCAAATTAATCGGGGGTCTGTAGCCGACTTTGGGGGCTAGAGGTGACAATACAGCTATGAGCGTAGTTCACGGACGTCTTGTAAGTGAATTGATGTCAGTGGGTACGCCAAAATGGGGCGTGGGCATCAAGTGAGAAGTGATGAGTCGGGTTGTATGAATTCTAGCCGAGCCACCGGGGGTGCTGAATCTAACGAGCGGCTGCCCGTCTGATTACAGCAGTATCGAGGTGAAAGCCCACCCCTTCAGGGGTGGGATGAAACCGACAGCTTAGATTTAACCCACGTTCGTATCCACGGCTGGATATTCCACGCAGAGTAGCCATGCAAAAAAATTATATAATTCAAAATACTATACTTACGCGTGCCGAATCAAGCCGTCACTCGGACACTCACAGCGAGTCTCACCAATCACTCGCAAGTCTCTGACGATCTTGATTCGCATGGCTTCGCCGCCAGCAAACTCTGGAATATCGGGCGGTGGACAATCTCGCGTGTCTGGGACGCTATCGGTCACATACCAGATGCCGATGAACTCTGTTCGTCTCTGAAGAAGCACGACCGCTATGCGGACTTGCATTCGCAGTCCAGTCACCGAGTTCTCCAAGAACTCGGTGAAGCGTTCGTCTCGTGGGACAAACAGGACGATCCAGACGCGAACCCACCCGGCTACCGCAAACACGGCGACGAACACCCACGTTCCACGGTGACGTGGAAGAATCAAGGCTTCAAGCTGGATACCGCGTACAACCGTGTTCGTCTCTCCAAAGGGACGAATATGAAGCCGTCGCGGTATGCCGCAGACTACATTCTCTGCGAATACACGATCCAAGCAGACGAACAAACGCTCGAAGATGTTGAAACTGTCAAAACGGTTCGAGCTGTCTGGACGGGAGATCAGTGGGAACTACACTTTGTCTGCGAGATGCAGATTGACCAGCCTGAATCTTCCGGTGAGAAAACCGCAGGTATTGAGTTAGGTATCTGTAATACTGCGGCTGTCTCTGTCGGTGACGAGACGCTGTTGTATCCGGGGAATGCCCTGAAAGAAGATGCTCACTACTTCCGGCAGGAAGAATACAACACAGAAGGAGAGAACGGCCCCAGCGATCACGCTGAGTGGGCACGACACAAGAAATCACGCCGACAAGCGCACCTTCTGCACGCTTTGTCGAAAGACATTGTCGAACAGTGTGCAAAGCGTGAGGTTGGCACGATAGCTGTGGGCCACCCGAAGAACAGTCGTGATGACTCTGATTGGGGCCGTCACGACAACAAACGGTTGCACGATTGGGCCTTCGAGACGCTGTTGAGTCATATTGAATACAAGGCTGAGGAACGCGGGATTAGTGTTGAACGCGTCCCCGAAGGCGAGTTACAAACCTCAAAAACCTGCTGTGAGTGTGGTAAAGAAGCCGACTCGAACCGTGTTGAGCGTGGGTTGTATGTGTGTGAGAGCTGCGAATTGGTGGCCAATAGTGACCTGAATGCGGCAGAGAATATGCGAGCAACGGTAACTCCGAGTCCTGCACAGGATAGGAGTAACGGCTGTTTGGCACAGCCATCGGTACGTCTGTTCGACAAATCAACGGGGAGAATCGCCCCACAAGAACAGGTTGTCCCGTAGACCACAATATCCCAATGGCGGTCGGGAATCCCACGGCTTCAGCCGTGGGAGGATGTCAAGCTTAGAAGAGTTCGGCTCTAGAAACCCAGTGACACGAAAGCCTGAGGCTTCGACTCTGACAGTGTTCAGCCGTCCGGTGAAACCCGCCAGGTCGTTGACTTCGCGCGTCCCCACTTTTCGATCTCGACTTCGTCGGCCTTGTCGGCTAGTTTCGGCAGTCGCACGCCGACCTGCTTCGAGGAGAGACCGATCGCATTGGCGATCGTTTTCGAACGAACGTACTGCTCACCGCGGGAGACGCTATCCCGAAGATACGCAAGAATACGTTGTTCCTCCTCGGTGTAGTTTGTCATTGTGTCACATTGGTGATTCGGGCACATAACGATTTCCCGTCGCTACGACAATCATCGGGCTCAGATGGCGCTGGTCTGGTGGCCAGGAGTATCTCGCCGGTGACCAGCGGGCTCGTTTTCCAGAGCGCACCGACGTATCGAGGGTAGGCGTTCGAAAGTGTTACTCCAGTATTTGAAACGCCATGACCCCAGCTAGTCCCGCGAGGACAGCTAGTGCGAAACCCCCGGCTTTGCTCAATTGTGTCGGACCGCCGTACATTACAATTGCCCCGATCACGGCCACCGCTGATGCTGCGAGCCCGACACCGAGTGCTTTGTCAGATTCGACGGAAGATCCGGACATACCCGTAATCAACAGCTAGGTTCATATAGAGTATTCGAGAGCCGGTCAAATGGTCTGAAAATCAGTCCCTGTGGCATCCCCGTTTCAGTTGTGTCGAGTATCAACACAGGCTGGATTGAGTATTCAGGTGACCGGGGAAGTTGATCAGGTTGTTTGTGTTTCCGGAGTCGTTCATCTCACCCACGAGCCAGACTACCCTACGAGACGGCCCTAAATATATCAAAACCCGTAGTCTGGAGGCTAGGCTTTGTAATAGAGCAGTCATTACGTATTATGTGAAGAAGTTGTGGCTTTTGCAGGCAGCAGCAGCGGGACTGGTGACAGGGATTTTGGCGCTGACCGGCCACATTGCGGCGGTGGTGCTACACGCGGTCGGTGGGCTATACGCAATTGGGCTAATCAGCGTGGCTGCATACCGTGCCCGCACTCGGAAACATATGGCAGTGGTGGCAGTGATGATCGGGGCCAATCTTACCGGACTCGTCTGGACGCTTATCGCGGACAGTTCTGTCGTGATAATTCTCCACGTATTCGTCGGAATCGCTGCCTCTGCTGGTGCACTCTTTCTAGCACTCCCGTCTTACGAGTGAACATCACCGCTCGAATCAGGAGCCGTTCAGTTGTCCCCGAATACAATCCGAGCACGGCCCTAACCGACATGTTCAGCAGGGGGCGATTACCGGGTTGAGTGTCCGACACGTGACGCGACACGAAACCACACGACACGACGCGGCGACATCGCCATGTGAGACTTAATTAGCGAGTGCGGGACGGTTCAAGGTGAACGCACGGCTGTCACGGGTGTTTTGGTCTTTGAGGGTCAACAGTCTGTATGACCGAATTCGTTCTTTACGGGGGGAAAGGCGGCGTCGGGAAAACGACGCTTGCGGCCGCAACCGGGATGCGGTCGGCCCGAAGTGGGGCACGGACACTTGTCGTCAGCACCGATCCAGCCCACAGTTTAGCCGACGCGTACGAATGCCGCGTCGGCGAGACGCCCACACGGATCAGTGACGACTCTCAACTGTACGGACTAGAGATCAACCCTCGCGATCGGTTCCGCGAGCGGTACGGCGATACCTTCGAAGAACTCATTGGAGACGCCCAGTCGCTCGGAGTAGATATCTCCGAAGACGACGTAAGCGACGTCAGTGAACGAGGACTCGTGCCTGGGGCCGACGAACTCGCGGTCGTAGATCTGTTCGCCGAGTACGATGACCACCCAGACTGGGAAGTCGTCGTGTTCGATACGGCACCGACCGGCCATACCCTACGGCTATTGTCACTTCCAGATGTCATGAACACGACTGTGGGGAAGCTCATTTCGCTGAAGGGTGGGCTGAGCTCCGTCACGAACACCGTTCGCGGGTTGATCGGCAGTTCCGGAGACGACTCCCGGAGCGGATCATCGTACAGTTCCAAGATGGACCAGATGCAATCAGTGATGGAAGACGTCTCGGCGCGGCTGCGAGATGGCCGTCGAACCGAGTTTCGCGCGGTGACGATTCCAGAACGAATGGCGATTGCCGAGACAGAGCGGTTGCTGACTCGGCTCGACGAGACCGGTATCTCTGTCGAATCCGTGCTTATCAACAAAGTCCTTCAGGACGCCTCGGAGGACTGTCCCACCTGTTGGCCTCGGTATCAGAACCAGCTCGACATAATCGAGGAAGCCAAAACCAAGTTCGACCCACCGGTCCGTGAAGTCCCGCTCGTCACCGAGACAGACGGCCGTGCCCGTGTGGAAGAGGTCACACAGTCCGTCGAAGGTGTCAAGCGCCGCAAACACTGACTCGCAGCCGCCGCGCGTCGCACCGTCACTGATCTTATCGAACGCGGGGTCACCAGGCGAGAACCCCGTCTGCGAGGGAATGATCGTCTCACTCAGAGACACGTGTATGCGCTTCTCCGGCGGGGCCAGGCGGAGTAGGCTCACTCTGCCCGGTGGCCAGATTCGAGAGGAACGAATAGACCGCATCTCCTGTGTCTGCCCACCCAGGGTGGGTTTGAAACGTATCGAGTGCGCCCATCGAGAGTGTCGTCAGCAACTCCCGGTCAGCAGCGACGCGACTCACATGGTCAGCAATCGCGGCAGAATCGCTCGGGGCCACCAGATAGCCGTTTTCGCCGTGCGTGACGAAGTCGGTGGCTCCGCCGTTGTCGGTCGCGATGGCTGGCAGGCCAAACGCCATACCCTCGAGATAGGCAATCCCGAACCCCTCGCGGACCGAGGGAAGCACCATGAGCTGGCTGTCGCTCATGAGTTCGGCCAACTGTGCGTCCGGGATTCGGCCTGTTAGAGAGAGGCGCTCGCCGAGGGCCAACTCCTCGGCCCGGCGGGCGAGACGAGAGACGTATTCAGGATCAGTCTGGGTGTCGCCGGCAACGGTCAACTGCCAGGGATGATCAACCATCGCGAGCCCCTCTAGCAGCGATATCAGTCCCTTTCGGGGAGTGACAGTGCCAACCGCAACCACATTCAACGGTGACTGACTGGCTCGGTCACGAATTGTCGCAGCCTCAAGCGGGTTGAATCGATCACCGGCGGGCGGGGCCACGACGGCCGGTTCGGGCACGGTGTATTCTCTGACGGCATCACGGGTGACTGTGCTGTTGCAGACGAAGCCGTCGACACTCCGGAGAAACGCAGCCTCGATTGCTTCCACGACCTGGGTGCGGAGCCAGGAGTGCTGTTCGTTCACGCGAAGATGATGAACGAGCGCGATCACGGGGGTGTCAGTAATCCGGCGATTGACCGCGAGGAGTGACGGGTGGCACAGTTCGTCTTCCAAGACGATGTCGTAACCGTCCAATCGGCGAGGAAGCTGGGTGGCAAGGTTTGTCAGCGTCGACTGAAGATACGCCCGCTCGGGCAGCGATACCACGTCCACGGTGGCGCCGCGTTCCCGCAGTCGGTCGACGACTTTCCGGTCGTACAGAAACCCGCCAGACCGCTGATCAAGTGGTCCGTATACGACGACGGCGATCCGCATCAGATCGCCGTTTCGTAGCTCGCGGCCGCCTCGTCGTCTTCCCAGATGCGCACCTGCAAGTGCTCGGGATTCGCCGGTGCTGCCGTGTCCAGGATCGTATTGGTGATGATGCGTGAGAAGTGCTCGACACTTGGGTTGCGGTCCTCGAATTCTGGCAGATCATTCAGGGTCGCATCAGCGTACCGGTCTTCTACCGCGTCAAGTGCTGTTTTGACCGCGTCAATATCCACCAGGTAGCCGTACTGGTTGAGTTCCGGCCCCTCGAACGTCACCTCGAGCCCGAAGCTGTGCGAGTGGAGTTGCCCCTCTGGACCGGGATTTGGAACGGTAAGATAATGCTGGGCGATTATCCCTCGCCGCACGGTCACGGTGTACATACGTATCCGACGATTCTCCGAGAGTATTAACGTTCTGTCACGGGAACGACGGCAATCTCGTGACAGTGACAATC
>KI543228.1:39045-45629 GCA_000496235.1 uncultured archaeon A07HR60 | reverse complement strand
TTGCTGTGCGGGTCGACCGCAGTACCCCTCACCGTGGCGAGAGTGATTGTTCTTAGCGATTCTCAAGCAGACACTTGGTGGTACTGAATCACTACAGACCGGCGCGCGCGGGCAGACAGTCCTCCTGTAACACGCTCACAGATGAGGAAGACCAGCGGGCCAGTGCAGTGGTATCGTGGATACAGTTCAGTAGCGGAACACCGTACCAACGCAGTCGCCTGGATTCCGAGATAGTCGGTCGTAGGCCTTGTGGGCCTGCTCGACCGGTACCTCGTCCGTGATGAGTGTCTCCGTCGGCAGACTCCGAAGGCGGTCCCACGCGACCTGATACCGGCGCTGGCTGTCCCACCGACCGCGAAGTTCAGGAGTAATCGTGCTCACCTGGCTGGACTCGATCGAGATTCGGCTTCGGTGAAACCGGCCTCCCAAGTCGAGGCCCGCCTCTTTCGTCCCGTACCACGACCCCACGAAGACACGACCGTCGAATCCGGTCAGTCGAATCGCGTCGTCCAATGCGTCGGGGTTGCCAGACAGCTCGTAAGTCAAGTCGGCACCGCCGGGTCCGCTCTCGTCGAACAATTCGTCCACCGCTCCTGGGGAACTAACGTGGTCAGCGCCCAGCTGACGAGCCCGACGGCGACGCCCCTCTACAGGTTCGACGGCGACCAGCTGGTCGAGCGGGAACTCTGTCAACAACGCCGTCGTAACGAGCCCGACCAGCCCCTGGCCGAACACCGCTGCTCGCTCGCCGACGCGCGGGGTCCCATCCATCAAAAAATTGACAGCCGTCTCGACAATCGGTAATAGGACGGCCTCCTCAGGAGAAATCCCGTCTGGAACTCGGAGGACAGACTCTGGATCTGCAGAAAACAGAGATTCATGCGGGTTGAACGCGAATACGGATTCTCCCAGCCAGTCGTCGTCGACTGCGGCGCCCGTCTGTTCGACGGTTCCCGCGGCCGCGTACCCGTAACTGATTGGATACGACAGATCCTGTCCGATGGCGTCTAACTCGTCATCGACGACCACCTCGTCGGGAGCGTTTCCTTGGTAGACGAGCAGTTCGGTTCCCGGGCTGACCGCGGACGCCTCTGTGCGGACGATCAACTCATCGTCATCTGGGTCGGGGTCCGGCTCTTCGTGGAGTTCGACCGTTTCGGGCTCGGTGAACACCAGCGACCGGCCCATTAGTTGACCGGGAGCTTTGCCCCGGCGAATTCCACCCGCGTTCCGTCGTGCCGGCAGTCTTCGAGCGCGTGTTTCGCCGCGTAGCCGGCCTCGTGGGCCGATTTCCCCCGGCCGACGCCGACCTTGAGGTCCACTTCAGCATCATCCCGGACGTAGTCGATTGCGCCGCGGTAGTCGCTTTCCGACAGGTCCGGACACACCGAGATGACGTTATCCCCGCCAACGAAAAACGACAGTGCGCCGTGTTCTTCACGCATATACTGCATGACCGAAGCGTACCCCCGTTCGATTTGGATGTACGAGTCGAATTCGTTCAACTGATCAGTGTACTTTCCGGTCGCGTCGTTCACGTCGAAGTGTGCGACTTCGAGCTCATCCAGTTCCGGGCCGGAGTCTGTCTCTGGCCAGGAGTCGCCCCCGAGAACCTCGGTCCGGCCTTTGTCCTGGGCACTGCCGGCCTTCTGGATCTGCTGGGTGGCGTCCTCAAGCGCCTCGATTGGCCGCTCGTTGATATCGACACCCAGACTGATCGTAACAGGATAGCGATTGTCAATCGACTCCTGTAAGAGAGCGTGATCGTCCCGTCCCATCCCGTTGGTGACCGCGATCATATTATCAAACCGAGTGAAGAAGACGTAGCCGTCTCGGCTCCCCACGAACTGCGCGAGGTCAGCGAACAAGCGCGATTGGAGCGTCTGCAGATCCATCTCACGGCGTGGTTCCGGAGTGACCGTCCACGGGCCGTAATTATCGATCTGTATCAGCGTCAACTGCGTGGTTGTCACGAGTATCCGGTGATATGACCTAACGTATGAAGGGCTTTTCTGTTCTTTCACGCGTTTCATGAAGTGGATGTATCACACCGGTCGAAGCGCGAACCTCGGGGAGTCCACTCTCTGATACAGTATGAGCGTATACCCGTCTTCAGGCGGAGCCTGAAGGCAATCGTGACTACTGTGATCCCGGTGCGAGAACCCCGCTCATTCTACCGTGTATCGGGGATTCAATGCCCCCGGGGACGAGTGAGTAGCATGGACTACCGCGGTGCAATTATCGACGTGGATGGCACAGTCGTGCGTGGTAAGACCCCTATTTCCGGAGCCGTCGCCGGGATTGAGCGGCTCAGAGCCGCTGGAATCGACCCGCTGTTCGTCACAAACAATCCCACCAAGCCGGCGGCAGCATACGTCGACCGGCTGTCAGCCGCCGGGATTGACGTGGCCGCCGACCGGGTGGTCACCGCCGGCACTGTCACGACACAGTACCTCCAACAGCATCACGCCGACGCGGCTATCCAGTTGGTGGCCGACTCGGGTGTCCGTGACCAGTTGGAGCGCACTGACCTCCGGCTCACCGCCGACGAGGACGCGACCGACGTTCTGGTCGCGTCAATCGACCGAGAGTTCGATTACGACGACCTCTGTCGGGCGCTGTGGACACTGGATAAGCCGGAAGTGACGTTCATCGGCACCGACCCAGATATCGTGATTCCGGCCGCAAAACGGGATATGCCTGGCTCTGGAGCAATCATTCGCTCGATCGCGGCCGTCGCCGAACGGCAGCCGGACGTCATGCTGGGTAAGCCGTCCGCAGAGACGCTATCTGTAATCGAAACACGGCTCGATGTGCCCCTGGAGTCATGTCTGGTGATTGGCGATCGCGTTGACACAGATATCGCTCTTGGAGCGCGTGCAGGCATGGAGACGGTTCTAGTCCGGAGTGGAGTGTCTGATGCCGACGATATCGCGACTGCTGATCCTCGTCCTGACCACGTTGTCGACACACTCGAGCAGGTTGGGTCACTCCTTGAGAGGTGACTGCCAGACGGCCGCCCACCGGAGGCAATCTCCTCGTTCAAGGGGGAAGCACCGTCCCAGTGAGATGCCAAGAATCGAGCCGACGCGGCAGTGTGAGTATCAACCCATGGCGGTAGCCACATTGCAGGGGGCGGCCCCCGAGTACTTGTGAGTCGGACGTGGACTGGTGGTGTGAGACAGAAGCGACGTGACCGCGTGAAACGGGTCCAAGAGCAACTACAGACTAGCACAGCAGACGCGCTTGTGTTGTCTCCAGGGACGAACATGGGGTATCTCACCGGGTTTTTCGAAGAGCCGGGTGAGCGGCATCTTTTCTTGATTCTGTCGGCAGACGCGGACCCCGTTTTCTTCATTCCGGATCTGTACGAGACCCAGGTGCGAGAGGCGACCTTCGTCGATGACATCAACTGTTGGAGTGACGATACGAACCCAGTCGACCGTCTCGCGGATGTGGCGACCGAGTTCGGGCTGGCGGACAGCCAGGTGCTTGTCGACGACCGGATGTGGGCGACTTTCACTCAGGATATCAGGACAGCAGCTCCCGGTGTCACCCTCGGTCTGGCGAGCGAGGTCCTCGCTCCCGTTCGGAGACAGAAAGACGGCGACGAACTCGCCGCGATGCGCCGTGCCGCAACAGCAGCCGACGAGACGATCAAGCACGTGCGCGAGATGGGCTCGTCGGTCCTCGGGATGACCGAGGCAGAACTCGCTGCAGTAATCGAGCGCTTATTGGCCGAGCACGGCGGGACCGGAGTGGCTTTCGAGCCGATCGTCGGGAGCGGCCCGAACGGAGCCAAACCACACCACCGCCACGAGCAGCGGAAGATCGAGCCGGGCGACCCAGTCGTGCTTGACTTTGGAACCCGTGTCGATGGCTACCCGTCCGACCAGACCCGGACGCTCGTGTTTGGCGGGGACCCCCCGGAACAGTTCCAAGAGGTTCACCGGCTCGTTCAAGCGGCACTCGAAGCCGGTGTCGCTGCCGTCGAACCCGGCGTCTCTGCACAAACAGTCGATCGGGCCGCGCGAGACGTCATCGAGTCGGCCGGCTACGGGGAGGCGTTTGTCCACCGGACTGGTCACGGTGTCGGGCTCGACGTTCACGAAGAGCCATTCATTACTGAGGGAAATGAGACTCAGCTCAAACCCGGCATGGTATTTTCCGTCGAACCGGCAGTATACCTACCCGACGCCTTCGGTGTGCGGATTGAGGATCTGGTCGTGGTGACGGCAGACGGCTGCGAGCGGTTGAATCACACTGACCGTGGGTGGAAAATGCTCTCAGAGTAGTCGATCAGCTGTCGCTCGCGAGCCATATCGCGACTGAATCACTCACGACGGACACAGCCGGACAACCCGTCTTGACATCCTCCCACGGCTTCAGCCGTGGGATTCCCACGTTGGGATATTGTGGTCTACGGGACAACCTGTTCTTGTGGGGCTACTCTCCCCGTCGACTTATCGAACAGGCGTACCGATGGCTGTGCCAAACAGCCGTTACTCCTATCCGTTGACGGACTCGGAGTTACCGTCGCTCGCATATTCTCTGCCGCGTTCAGATCGCTGTTGGCCACTAACTCGCAGTTTTCACAGACGTACAACCCACGCTCAACACGGGTTGAGTCGGCTTCTTCACCACACTCGCAGCAGGTCTTCGATGTCTTCAATGTGCCTTCAGGAGTCCGTTCTCCGTCGATCCCACGTTCTTCGGCTTTGTACTCGATCTGACTCAGCAGTGTTTCAAACGCCCAGTCATGCAGGCGCTTGTTGCCGTGTCTGCCCCAGTCTTCAGTCTCGCGGATGTTCTTTGGATGGCCAACCGCTATCGTGCCAACATCGCGTTGTGCACACTGAGCGACAATATCGTTGGATAACGCATGCAGGAAGTGGTCCTGTCGCCGAGACTTCTTCGCTCTTGCCCAGTCTGCGTGGGCGCTTGGGCCATCTTCGCCTTCCGTGGCGTATTCTTCGTGACGGAAGTAGTGGGCGTCTTCTTTCAGGGCATTGCCCGGATACAAGAGTGTTTCATCACCAACACTGACAGCTGCCGTGTTGCAGATACCAAGGTCGACACCTGCTGTCTTCTCACCAGGTGAGTCAGGCTGGTCAATCTGCAGTTCACAGACAAAGTGTAGCTCCCAGTTGTCACCTGTCCAGACAGATCGGACGGTCTGGACACTGTCAATATCCTCGAGCGTTTGATTATCTGGTTGAATTGTGTACTCGCAGAGGATGTAGTCAGCAGCGTACCGCGACTCTTTCATGTTCGTCCCTTTCGAGAGGCGGACGCGGTTGTACTTAGTATCCAACTTGAAGCCCTGATTCTTCCAGGTCACGGTCGAGCGTGGGTGTTTGTCGCCGTGTTTGCGGTAGCCGGGTGGGTTCGCGTCGGGGTCGTCCTGTTCGTACCACGAAACGAATGCTTCACCGAGTTCTTGGAGAACTCGGTGACTGGACTGAGAGTGCAAGTCCGCATAGCGGTTGTGGCTTTTCAGATACGAACAGAGTTCATCAGCACCTGGAATATAGTCAATTTCATCCCAGATACGCGAGATCGTCCACCGGCCACTGTTCCAGAGTTTGCTGGCGGCAAAGCCATGCGAATCGAGGTCGTCAGAGACTTGCGAGTGATTGGTGAGACTCGCTGTGAGCGTCCGGGTGACGACCTGATTCGACACATGTAAGCATAGTATTTTGAATTAGATAATTGTTCGGGTGACTGCTGTGCGTGGAATATCCAGTCCAGCCGTGACTACACGTGTTGATTGAGTCCGAGTTGTCGGATTCATCCCACCCCTAAACGGGTGGGCTTTCTCCTCGAACTTCTGTAATCACAGCAGTCTCACAGGGTGGTCTCGCCGCCCGACTCAAATTGGGATGGGATGGCCTAGCCAGACCAGACCAGACCAGACCAGACCAGGGTCCACGCCGCTGAGGTTCTGTGTTAGCGCGACTCCTGCAGTTCTGCGGCCTCGAGTGCGTCGTTAAGATCGTCACGGACGCGTTCGCCCGTTTCACGGTCCATCGCCGTGGTCACGAGCCGATTCTCTTGGACACTGGAGCCGTCGCGTAACAGGAGCCTGACGTTTCCCGTTTCGTCCGCCCGGGTCACTTTAGCGCGGAGTCCGCTCTGAGACCCAATTCCCCCGGCGTCGATCGGCCCCGGAATGATCTTTTTCACGTGTGGGTGGTCGGCGACGGTACTGATCGCGCGTCGGCCTTCTCGATCTCCAATCAGCGTTGAGTGTGTCCCACCTAACTTCTCCCGCGGGGGTGTCTCCACCACCTCTAGCGTACGGTCGCCACGTCTGTCGAGCACCCACTCAACGGCGTCCTCGTCGGGAACTCTGTAGAATTCGTGGTGGAGTTGCGCCCGAGTTTCACGCAGTGGGTCTCTGACGCCAGCCGCGTACACCGTTTCCGGGCGTTTCCGTCTGACTTCGTCGGCTACTCGACCGGCGAAGTTCCGCAGATGGACGCTTCCGTAATCGCTGTCATTCTCGGGGACTGTCGCGACAGTTGTCTCTCCGCGAACCTCCTCGTCACTGAGCATCGTCAGCGTGGCGCGGTCCTGACCGA
>KI543228.1:37286-39025 GCA_000496235.1 uncultured archaeon A07HR60 | reverse complement strand
GCTAAAGGGGTGGGCTTTCTCCTCGAACTTCTGTAATCTGTCGTGGTTGTGAAAACCTCGTCCGAACTGCCGACAGTCAGTGGTCGTGACCGAGTGCGTCGGCCAGAGACGTCCCGAACCGGTCTTCGAAGAGTTGCTCAGCAGTGTCGTTGATTTCGTCAATGTCGTCAGGGGTCTCCGTCTCGGTGTGATTGGCCAGCATATGTGCTTGCTGAGCCATAGCCTGAGCCACGACATCAGTCAGCACTCGCGAGCGGGTTTCACCCGCTTCGGTGAGCATATCGACGAGTCCCGCTGGGAGTTCAACGTCGTCTTCGTCGTCGTTCGGGGCAACAACAGTGTAAGTCTCTGTGTCTGCCATGTTTGCACAATGCAGGGAGCGCCTAAAGTGTCTGCGGAGATAGGTTCAGCGACTGCCTGTTCAATGTAGTCTGTAGCTGCTTCAGTTCCCAGAGGGCAGCATACGCGACGCCGTGTGGTGTGGCAGAGAATCTGGATCGATGCAGAGAGAACTCAGAACATGAAGAGGCACGCGTCGACAGAACAGGTATATGATGCTAAAACGACAGAACAGAAGTCCAGATCCGTCCCGTCTCGCGGGTGAGGATATTCTCGCGTTCAGTCGTCAGTTTTGGGCGCGACAGCCTCAGGAGTGGCCTCGTGATCGATTTCTGAGAGATACTCGTCAGCATCCAGTGCTGCCTTGCAGCCAGACCCACCGGCAGTGACCGCCTGCTGGTAGTGGAAGTCGACGACATCACCGGCGCCAAAGATACCCTCAACCCCGGTGTGAGACTGGCCGCCGCCGACGGTTTCTTTCACCTGGAGGTAGCCTGCGTCGTCCAGTTCCACCTCAGTCTGTTCGAGATACTCGGTGTTCGGCGTGTGGCCGATAGCGTAAAACACGGCTCCGACGTCGAAGTCGTACTCGTTCACCTCGTCGGCCCGGTCCGGGTCCGCCAATTTCTCGGTCGGATGACCGTCCGGGTGCTCCACGAGCGTGACTTTGTCCATGCCGTCTTCTGGAGTGCCGTGCAGTTCGACGGCTTCCGTATTCAGGAGCAACTCAATATCTCCCTTGTCGACTTTATCCATAGTGCGGTCGACCCAGACGTCTTCGGCGCGGAAGTTTTCGCGTCGGTGGGCGATATAGACCGTGTCGGCAAATTTCGTCAGGAAATTAGCCTCTTCCATCGCGGCGTCACCACCACCGACCACCAGCATGTCTTCACCGCGGAAGAAAGCTCCATCACAGGTAGCACACGTCGACAGCCCGTAGCCGATCATCTCGTCTTCCCCTGGGATACCGAGCGTCCGCGCGGATGCACCCGAAGCGACGATCACCGCGTCCGCAGTGTACATCTCCCCGCTGGAGAGCGTCACATGGAACGGACGGTCAGAGTCGTCGACCGTTTCGACAACCCCATTTTCCACGTCTGCCCCGAACTTCCGCGCCTGTTCTTTCATGTTGTTGATCAGTTCCGGTCCGGAGATCCCTTCGGGAAAACCCGGGAAGTTCTCTACGTCCGTCGTGAGAGTCAACTGGCCGCCAGGCTCGTCTCCCTCGAGCACGAGCGGGTCGTTGTTTGAACGGGCTGCATAAATGGCCGCCGACAACCCCGCGACACCGCTGCCCGCGACAATCAAGCGACGATGGTCGACACGGTTCTGTGACATACAGACAACTTCACCAGCACGGGCAATAGGGATTACGCTGGATGTCGCCCCGGCCGCAGATC
>KI543228.1:34339-37266 GCA_000496235.1 uncultured archaeon A07HR60 | reverse complement strand
TTCTGACGCTGCGGGATGAAATTCACAGCAGGATGTGACTTGAATTGTGAGCGCCGTCGCCGGTGAGACCACGGTCACAGGCCAGCCCAAACAAGAGTGAGTAGTCGCTGGGTTTGACATCCTCCCCGCCCTAAACGGCGAGGATTCCCACGGCACTGCACCGCTGATGTGGGATATTGTGGTTTGTCGTCGTCCGACATGGAACACGACTGGCTGTGCCACGCAGCCGTTACTCCTCTCCTCGGCATGAGGACTCAGAGTTACTTGTGCTGACTGCGCCCTGAATTCCAGCACAGAACGGGTGTTTCTGCCTGAAATTCAGGGTGGTCCGATACTGTCCGGTTACAAGGACGGATATGCCGCCTCGGATAATATAATATAGTTTCTTTGCTAATCTAAATCTGTCATATTCGAATCAATAATCGCGAGAGTCGGATTCATCCCCGCCCTAAAGGGCGGGGCTTTCTCCTCGACTCTCCGTAACCTGATTGCACCTGTTCACTCCAGACGGGCGTAGACGAGTCACAGTAATATGTGGGCTGTGCAGGCTGCCAGGTGGACCCCACGGCCCCTCAGGAGTCTCCGACGCGGTAGGAGGGCCCCTCGTCGCTGTCCTGAACCTCGACGCCGACATCGCGAAGCTTCTCGCGGAGCCGATCCGCGCGGTCGTAGTTTCCCGCCTCGCGCTCGGATTCGCGGATCTCCAGTATGAGTTCGATCAGTTCGTCGGCTAATTGTGCTGTCCCCTCGGACGGGGAGTTGAACTGGAAGCCAAGTACGCCTTCACCCAGCCGCTCGAGGGTTTCGACTGCCCGCTTGAGACCGACATAATCGTACTGGTCGGCATTGAGATGGTCAGTGACACCGTCTGTTAGCCTGACGAGTGCCATCATCGCTTTACGCACGTCGAAGTCGTCGTTCATCGCGGTCGCGAACGAATCCTGAGCCTGGTCGATTACTGCTCGCAGAGCCGTGTCTTCCCGTTTCGCACTCGCCGAGACCGAGTTCAGCGCCTCGACGGCTTCGTGATAGCTCCGAGAGAGTTGGTCCCATCGCTGCTGAGCCTCTTGGAGTGCTGCGTCGTTGAGTGCCTGATCAGTCCGATAGGTGGCATTAGCGTAAAACGCACGGAGCGTGTTGACCCCCCAGGTGTCCAGTGCGTCTGCCACTTGCCAGTAGTTGCCAAGTGAGGAGGACATCTTTTCACCGTCCATTTCGAGCAGGCCGTTATGGAGCCAGTATCGGGCGAACGTTTCGCCGGTTGCGGCCTCACTTTGAGCAATCTCGTTTTCATGATGCGGAAATATCAGATCACGACCACCCATGTGAATGTCCAGCGTGTCCCCCAGGTGCGCCTGAGACATTGCTGAACACTCGACGTGCCACCCTGGCCGACCCTCGCCCCACGGCGACTGCCAGGTGGTCCCGTCCGGGAGCGGGTCTGTGTGTTCGTGAGTGGCGTGTTCGCGGACCGCGTGAGCGTCCACTCCATCGGCTTTCCACAGCGCAAAATCCGCCGGATTCTGTTTTTCTGCCCGCTCTCGGTCCTGTCCCTGTGACTCTAGATCTTCAAGACGCTGATTCGACAGCTGACCGTATTTGTCGAAGCTGGTCACGTCAAAATACACTGACCCATTCGACTCGTAGGCGTGACCACTGTCCACGAGCGCCTCGATCAGATCCACAATCTCCGGAATGTGTTCAGAGACGTGTGGGTAGACATCCGCCCGACGGAGATTCAGCCCCCGCATCGCTTCGAATACCGATGCGGTGAACGTCTCTGCTACGTCAGCCTCAGACGCCCACTCGGACCGCTCGCCCACTCTGGCGGTGATCTTCTCGTTGACATCTGTCACGTTCTCGACGTGTCGGACTTCATAGCCAGTGTACTCCAGCCAGCGGTGAATGATATCAGCATGTACCCACACGCGAGCGTGCCCCAGATGGGGAACGTCCGACACCGTGAGTCCACAGACGTACAGCAGAATCTCATCACCCGCGGAGTCAAACGTCTCCTGCTCGCCTGTCAGCGTGTTACTCACGGACAGCGTCATCACCCTACTTGTACCCACGGCGTTCGTTTCAAACCGTCGGTGTCAAGGGTCACAGAAGGCTGTGTTTGGCGACGTTCTCAACGCCAGCCGGTAGCCTTTGCGAGCGCAACTCTAACGACCAGGTGCCCTCTGGGCTCGTGTTGTCTCGTCTCGTTGCCGTTCGTCTCGTCTCAGAATTCACCGTGGGTGAATGACCCAGGACAGCCGCGGTCATCGCGAGACACGCGATTGTTCCACAGAACGAGTCCGGTCCATCATGACCGGCTGCCGGGCGAGGCGAGGAATCGTGAGGAAATATTCATCTGTCAGATTGGGCGGGGTGGGTTCTTGTTGCTCTTTTTAAGAGCGCTCTTCTGGCCGGGTTGGGACCTCTTCGAGTGCTCGCTCTACGACACGGATTGCCGAGGGCCCGTCGCGGGAGTCGATAACCGCGACCAGAAGGCCGTCGGCGACAGCAGCCCCAGCGACACCAATGTCGGCGGCCCCGAGTGTGCCGAGAACGGTGACCAACGCCGTCGAATCTACGTCACCTCGGGCGATGATTGCTGTTCCATTGCCACCTGGCACGACCCCGTGTTCGCCGATGGCGACCAGTTGCTCTCCTTGAGAATACTCTTCAGCCAACTCCACCCCGCGTTGCATCGCGACGCTCGTCCGACGGGCCGTCGGCGCGTACTCAGGGAGGTCTTTCGCATACCGTCGCAACGCTGTCGCGATAGCGTCTTGATCCCCGTCGATATCGAGCATAAGGGCGGCTTTCGCGAAATTACACACACCCGCTCGCAGCGCCAGCCGGAGGAACGGTCGCGCTCGGACTTCGGCTCTGGTTTCCGCTGCCAGTGACATATCTTCTACCCCGCAGTGCGCACGTAT
>KI543228.1:25250-34199 GCA_000496235.1 uncultured archaeon A07HR60 | reverse complement strand
AGATCAGGCCACTCTCGTGGCAGATGATATCGACACGGAAGTCCACTACTGTGGCCCGGTCGGGACACATGAAGCGATGACGGACGTGCTGATCCGGCGAGCCGAGTCGGTCACGAGCGATCCCGACGTTGGCGAAGACTTCGGATTCGCGGTTGTCGGGCACGGCACAGAGCGCAACGAAAACTCCGCCAAGGCGATCCAGTATCATGCCGACCGAATACGGGACACTGGGCGATTCGCAGAGGTGGAAGCGCTCTACATGGACGAAGATCCCGAGGTGGACGACGTTGCCGACCACTTCGATGCTGAAGACGTCGTTGTGGTGCCGTTGTTTATTGCTGATGGCTTCCACACTCAGGAAGACATCCCGGAGGACATGGGTCTCACAGACGATTATCAGACGGGATACGACATCCCAGCCAAAGTAGATGGCCACCGCATCTGGTATGCCGGTGCGGTCGGAACAGAACCGTTGACGGCTGACGTAATCGTTGAGCGGGCAGCCGAAGCGGGGGCTGACATCGGAACCGCCCTCGAAGAGGTTCGCGAGATGACCCGCGTCGCGGGGGACTGAATGGCTAACAACACCCGAGAGACAGACGCTAGCTCGGCAGCGGTGGCGGTGACTGCCGACCAACTCGACGCGGCCGTGCAAAACCTCCGGGCAACTGGTGACCTCGATTTGGGCGACTTTCGCGTGATTGAGACCGACGAGGGATTCCGATTTGACGAAGACGGCCAGCGAGGAGACCCACTCTCTGAGACGACGCTTCGTGACCGTCTGTCTGCCCGGTCGCTATCGGTGGTTGATTGGTACTTCTGGGACCGCGTCGTGCAGGCCAGTTCACACCGACGTGCGTTCCTCCGGTGGCTTGAGTCCGCCGAGGACCGCTCCCTGGACGAGCGATACGCCGCGCTCGAGACTGGTCTGACCAGAGAGTGGGGCCAACTCGCGATCAGCGTCTCACTAACCGAGTCTGGCGGCCGCGCCTACGAGATCCGCCATGCCGACGAGGTCGGGGCAAATGGAGAAGCACTCGAAGGGTACGATGACCCACTGGATGCGCGAGAGTTAGTGAAAGCTGACGATAACGGGCGGTATCGACCGTTGAAAGCGGCTCCAACACTCCCACACGGCTGGCGATTCCACGATCTGACGCCCGACCAGGCCTACGAAACCGTCGAAACAATCTACCCGGCCACCACCGCCAACTGGTACCGGGAACGGAACGGCGAACTGGATGTCACGCACTGGCGAGAGACGGTGAATCGTCAAAGTGGGATCTACGGTGTCGTGAAGACGTGGGACCGGGGCGAGGGGTACGACCACGTCAACTGGGTAGCCGAGGCCTGCTGTGACGATTCTCAGTGTCTGAAGCGACGGGAATGGGAATACGACGATGACACCGAACTTGACGTTGACGGGGGCGACGGTACATTCCCCTGCCGAGAGCCGTGTTCAGTGGTGATTTCGGCCGCTCGTCAGTGGACGAAACTCGAAGCCGAACAATCTCAGACGTACGAGTTCGAACTGACACCGAGCGAGAAAACCCAAGTTGAAGCGATCATCGACGCGGTCGCGGACGGGCGCACCGACGAGATCCGTGAAGCCGACATCTACGACGACGCAAATCAGCTTCGGACGCGGTTCCTCAGAGCGAAACGGTTCGACGAGGACGGCACCTTGGGTGGTGAGACCGCATCCGGAGAGGAGTGAACGAGCAGCTGCCGGGGGTTCACAGCGAAACGTGATTGTTCCATCAGAAGGATACGACGCGCCAGAGGGAGTCTAGACCGACCCGAAACAAGTCACTCTGAACCTGAGGCGTCGGGACAGTGAGACGTTACGGGTCCAACGGGACGGGCTATGAGCGAAGCTATCGCAGATTTCGCGATAGAACGTCTGGTTACTCGCCCGGAGTCCAGCCGAACAGCAACAGCACAGCGAGGATGGCAGCTCCGGCTACCACTACGACTCCGCTAGACACCACTGGATCACCGATCGTCACTCCGATACCGACCGCGACTGCGACGGCGAGGATGATGATACCACCCGTGACGAGGCTGGTCAGTCTGGCCTCGACACGTTCATACAGGCGGCGGCGTCTGTCAGCACGGGATTCTGTCGTCGGGGGTTCCGCGAGCGTCTCATCGACTGTCACGGAGTTATCTTCTACCTTCTGGTCGACTGTCACGACGACGTGTGCCACCTTGGAACCGTGGCCCACGGCGATTTTCAGGTGGCCACTGGTAGAATTCTCCAGTGGAATCACGTCGACGAAGAGCCGCTCAACACCATTTTCGGGAATATAGAAATTGCCCGTTTTCACGGAGACGAGCCGGGACAGTGAGTCGTCTACGTTAAGATGGACGTGCGTGGCTCGACCGTGATTGCGGAACTCGATATCGAACGCCGCCGTCGCCTCGAACGAGCGTGGGACTCCGATCTCGTGGACGCTGTCTTCGCCGATATCCACTGTGAGGGTCGCCACGCTCGGTATCTCGGTGGCACTGGGAATAAAGCTTCACACACTGCAGTACCGGGTCACCAGGCCTCGAACACAGGGAACTCGAACGGCATGAACCGGGTCGTCGTGTGAGACTCACCGCAGGAGCATGGTGGAGGCTCCCGGTTTAGGATGAACCAACTTGGGGTCACGGCCCAAGACACTCGCCTTGTTCATCTGTAGATGACTACCATCGACCATGTGCCTGACAGCTGGTGCCATCGCGAAATCGTCGGGTGAATGGACCGATCTATCCGATCGTAAGACCGCCAGTGAGTCACTCGCGTCGGGACTCGATCGCCGTCGAGATGGCCCCAGTCGAGGGGATCTGGTCCGGCTGGATCGGTTCTCCCTCGACGAGGACTGTTGGTGTTCCTTCGATTCCACGGTCAGTCCCGGCCGCGCGGTCTGCGTTGATGACGGGTTCGTAGGTCTGGAACTGTGCATCGGTGATGGCCCGGCATCGGTCAGCACCGACCTGTTCGGCCAGGTCGCCGATGACCTCGAACGAGTGGTCGTTTTGAGTTTCGTAGGCACCCTTCGCAAACTCGAAAAACGCGCTCGACCCTTGCCGGTCGACGATGCCACGGCCTGCGCTGGCCATCTCTTCAGACCAGTTGCTGGCGGGAATCGGATAGTCCCAGTGTTCCCATCGGATGAGTCCTTCATCAATGTAGTTTTGCCGAATCGGCGGGAAATTCTCGAGATAAAACTCTCGACAGGCCGGACAGCCGAAATCCTCGTACACCTTGACCCTGATATCTGACTCCGCGTCGCCGATGAACGCCCGGGGAGCCTCAGAGTTCTCTCCGGGATCTTCATTATCACAGTCGTGACTGCGAGCGTTCGAACAACCCGCAAGTCCGGCTGCCAGGGCCGTTCCGGACGTCGCTAATAACTCTCTGCGAGAGACATTCATACCAACCGTCGCCACTGACAGTATTTAACTCTCACAGACTCTGGGTTTCGCTTCAAACGAGTCGAGTCGAGTCGAGTCGAGTCGAGTCGACTTGACTCGACTCCGTGGCCTCCGAGTCAGGCAAACCACCGTCAGTTCATGAATACTACTGTTCATCTTGTAGGTTCGACGGAGACGAAAGCGACACCATGTTACCGGAGATACACTATCGCCACTGAGAGAAGTAGGGAGTCGCTCGCGAACACGCACCAACAGAGTCGGGACAGCCCGGGTCAGTGACTGTGGGAACCGGTATTGCTAGAGGGCGGTGTCTTCGTGACACAGTTGTTCCAAACAGTATCAGAGGGACAGAGGTTCGGCTGCCAGAATATCGATCCAGTACCTCTAAGACCCGCGCGAACGGCTGGGTTGGGTGGGAGAATTCACAGAGACGCCGCTCTGTGAAGCGATTAGATGAGGCCGGAGCATGTCAGCGGACCCGCCGGCGTCTTTCAGAGATACAGTCTGAGCGTCAGACAATCGGCTCGCACCAGGGCCGCGCGACGGCCTTCCACGGCCGGTGATGGTCGAGAGGCTGTCTTCGAGTGTTCCGTGTGTCGTGGCTGATACGCCCCCAGTCGAGTCTCGGGAGAGATGGAATACACATTTACCCCTGTCGGCAATATTACCTGTATGCCGACAGTCCAATATCGCGGTGAGGAAATCCAGTGTGAGGAGGGTGCAGTGTTACGTGACGTGCTCAATGAAGCGGGGTTTTCCCCGTACAATGGAACAGCGAAATACGCAAACTGCCATGGCAACGGCACCTGCGGTACGTGTGCGGTGCAAGTCGATGGAGAGGTAAGCGACCAGAGTAGCCGGGAGTCGGTCCGTCTGGGCCTCCCGCCACATCACCCAAGTCACGATCTGCGGCTATCCTGTCAGACACGCGTCCAGGGTGACGTCACCGTCGACAAGTATCCAGGTGTCTTCGGGCAACATCTCGATGAGGATCCGCTCCCTCCGGTCGAGACGGACGATTCTGAGGCGAATACTGAGTCATGAACAGTCACCAGATAGCTCAGTCGCTACTACATCACCGTTCGCGAGGTGTGAGACGGTGACTATGGCCGAGCCAGACGAGTACACGTTTCAGCGGTACTTAGAGGCGAAGCGAACGGTCGACGACAGGGCACTTCACCGGCCCACAATCGACCGACTTCAGGCGGAACTTGCGAGCCGCGGTGACGGGCGACCGGTTCGTGTGCTGGATGTCGGGGCCGGCACCGGCGCGATGCTGCGGCGGTTACTCGACTGGGACGTTCTCCAGGGAGCCGTCGACTACACAGGAGTCGACGCGAGAGAGCAGGCAGTCACGACTGGTCGCCACCGAATCGAAGAATGGGCGGCCCAGCACAACTGGGGACTCGCCAACGAGGGGACACGAGCAGACCCATTCGAGATCGACCGTGACGGCCACGCCGTGCGCGCGACACTGCAGCAGGGGGACGTGTTCGAGGTGATCGCGACAGGCGAGTGGGAGCCGGACCTCATCGTGGGCTGTGCCTTTCTCGATGTGGTGGAGTTAGGAGAAGCCTTACCGCGGTTGTTCGGGGTCGGAGCAGATCCTCTGGTCTACTTCCCGATCACCTTTGACGGAGAAACCATCTTTCGGCCCGTTCATGACCGGGCGATTGAATCGCGGATGATGGACGCGTTTCACGCAACGATGAACGAGCCAGACCGCCCCGGAGGGAGTCGTACCGGCCGTCGGTTGTTCGACGCCATTCCTTCCTACGGGGGGCGTCTGCTGTCGGCTGGCGGATCCGATTGGGTCATTTCACCAGAGGAACAAGAGTATCCTGCCGACGAGGCATACTTTCTCCACCATATCATCGATATCGTGACGGGGGCAGTCGAAGAGTATCAGCCCGCTGATCTCGATCCTGCACAGATCCGCCAGTGGGGCCAGCAGCGTCACACTGATGTGACGAATGCCGAGTTAGTGTACTCGACCCACCAGTTCGACGTGCTCGCGAAGGCTTGAGCCCGGTGTCACCGGCCAGAGTCGACACAGGCGTCCGTGGCCCTGTCCGGAATGTTGGTTTTCAGCAGTCGAAACGACACCGCCAGCCGGCCACTTTCTAAAGGTGGAGTCGCTTCTGAGATGAGCTGTGACTGTCTCGGTGAACCCCGATTACAGAAGTTCGAGGAGAAAGCCCACATCATGGCTTGAGCCGTGGGATGAATCCGACAAATAGGAGGCGTACAACGCGAGTTCTATCTATCTGTAATCCCACCATGTAGCAAAATCCAGTACTTACTCTTAACTAGTGAGTAGCCTGCCACAGCGAACAAACGAGTATACTGCCAACCCTGTTAGTGAACGGTACGAGCAGTGCTTGTTCGAGTGGCTGACTGCCCACGCTCCCTTGTGGAATCAAATCACCTACCGACGCCGCCAAGCCTACTTCACTGAGGACACAGACGTGTGGGACGCTGAGTACACAGACCTGTACGAAGACTACGTGCCAATTCTCGGGAAGGCCGCCTGCCAGCAGATCACGCGGAAAAACAGCGAGGCATGGCGCTCCTTCTTCGAACTCTTAGACACATACCGTTCCGAAGACCCTTCTGTCACCGAGGAGCCCAGTCCTCCACGTTACTGGGGCAACCGCGACGACGGATACACACTCCATGGGCTTGTCCGAACCGACCTGTATACGTTCGATTGGGATGAAGACAAGAGTACGCTTGAGTTCGGCGTCGGAGAAGTGCTCGAAGAGAAGTCCGACTTCGAATATCAAGAACGCGTAACACTCGAAGTGCGTGGCAACCCGCAGTGGAACGGTGACGACAGCAGACTTGAACTCATCCACGACGATACTGCTGGCGTGTTTCGTGTCACGCATCCAGTCCGCATTCACCCAGACAATCTTGAACAACAGCGGTTGGATGACTTCACTCAGACACTCGACTCCGAGAACACAAGCCACACAGCAGCTATCGACGTCGGTGCGAACAACACGCTCGCTCTCGTCACCAGCACTGGTGAATCAGCAGTATATCATGCTCGTCCTGAGTTCGAGCGGTTCCAGAAGTACTCAGAACGGATTGCCAGCTTGCAATCAGCACTCCCTGAAGACAGGTATTCGAGCGAGCGGATTCGCCGCTTGTACACGAAACGCACGCGGAAGCGTGACCATAGCCGTAACGCGGCGGTTAAGCACGCTGCTGACTGGCTGCTCGAACAGAACGTGGATGCCGTGTACGTTGGCGATTTGTCGGATGTTCTGGAAGCGCACTGGTCATCGACAGTGAACGAGAAAACGCACGCGTTCTGGAGCCATGGACAACTTGTCGAGCGAATCACACTCACACTTGGTGACGTTGGTGTCTCGGTGAACAAGGTAAGTGAAGAGGATTCGAGCAGTGAGTGCCCTGACTGTGATTCACCGAATGTACAACGAGACAGTGACGAGTTTCGGTGCCATGAGTGTGGTTTAGAGGCACATAGTGATGTGGTTGGAGCGTGGAATTTGCTGCAAGAGGAAACAGGGCCGATGGCTCGGCCCGCTGCCCTGCGTGCTGAACGCCGCAGGGACGCATCCCAATCCAGCAATGGACGGGGAGCGTACTGGGAGTGGAACGAGCATGACTGGACACTCACCGATTGTGAGGAACAGTCACGCTCACTGGACCAAACCAGAGTCAGCGAACCCGCAAGTTCACAGCTGGGGTAACCGACTGGTTGGATTACCCACAGAGGAATCCCACGACTTCAGTCGTGGGAGGAAGTCGAGAGGGGATGGTTTGCTGGACGCCGTCTCAGCGAAGCCGGCCGGAGACGTACAACCAATCACGGACGAATCCCGTGAGAAACGGCACGCCAACGACGACCGCACCCACAGTCGCGATAGATGGCCCCACAGCGGGAGACAACGCCGCGAGAATAAACGCCATTTGGGCCCCGGCAAGAACTCTCCGGGCCCGGCTATCGGGTAATTCGAACGTGGGCAATCCGCGCGCCTCGCGACGCCGACACGCGGCGAGGAACGCGTACCGTGCGAGTCCGACCGCGAGATACATCTGCGGGATGGCTCCGCCGATGATGCCGACAGTCACCCCAGCGAGGATTCCAAGCCCGTCGTATTCGGCGTCGAGTCTGGCTCCCAGAGCTGTGACGGAGCCCCGCCGTCGAGCCAACGAGCCATCAGCCAGGTCCATCGTCACTACGGTTCCGTAGCAGGCGGCTGGCAGCCAGGTCAACAGCCATGCCCGACCATCACCAATCATCGGGCTGGTGACCAGTAACTGAGGGTCAAGTACGATGAACCCGGCTGTCCAGGCGACGACGACACCTCGGAGGATAGTGATCGTGTTCGGGAGCCCAATGTACGGGGCCGGAATTTCCCTGTCGGGCGCGTGATTCATCTCGAGATTGGCGTCCGCGAGCCAGAACACGATCAGCAGCGACGCCAATGAAACCAACAGCCACCCCGAGGAAAGATCAATTACCGCCCTGAAAACCAGTCCGACCACAATCGTCAGTGCTGTCACTCCTGCGGCAATCCACAGCACCCTGCGCCGAAGCATCGCAAGATTACTCTCGGATGCTACGCCCCGCGCGTTCACATATCCAAGTGGGGTTCAGGCCTGTTAATACCACTGGCAATACAAGGTGTGCACTATTGAGGCTCTTCCTGCAGTAGAATTCGGTGGCTCTGGATTCAGTCAGTTCAGACCACCGAGTTATGTTTCACCGGACGTGAAGAGGCGTGTCTGATCCTGCCTGACAAGCGCTAGCGAACTGCGATTTGTCGGTACTGTGAGCGTTCCGACGAGGGCCTGCTACTGACGAGCGACTGACTTCTGTGCCGGTCAGCAGGCCACTTCCGGCATCACAGCAGTGTCAGACGGGCGTCGAACGCTCCGGAAGGTATTTGCCCCCACTCAAGCCAAGATTTAACCAATGAATGCGGACCGTATTGAGGAGGTAACGAGCTGGGAGTCACGTTCGTTCGATGGTGGCCACGCTGGATTGGGAAATCTCGCCCAAGAGGAATTCACTGGGGCTGTCACCGACGGTGACGGCTGGTTGTTGTTCCTGAGCGGTCGTGTCGTGGGTGTTTCTGGAGGGACAGTCGACTCTTTCGCAGATGCCGACGGGACGGCCTACGCGGCTCCACACGCGTCCTTGCCGTTGCTGTTCGCGATGCAGGAGGTTGGCGGCGACGTCTGGGCACGATATTACACGAACGACACGCCGCTTGCCGAGGTAGACGAGACACTTGAATCCGGGAACTTTACAGGCTACGTTGAACTCTCAGAACACGTTCATTCGGGCGATTATTATGTCGTTTATCACCGCGGCGATTCGTTGACTTCCGCGTTCGTCGGGAACAATCGCCAACTGAAGACCGGCGATGAGGCGTTCAGCTTGGCGAACGAAGAAGTCGGGATCTACAAAGTGTACGACGTCGATTTGGAGATTCGCGAAATCCCAGGCACAGACACCTCAAGTGAGCCTGCCGGCCAGCGAGA
>KI543228.1:18452-24985 GCA_000496235.1 uncultured archaeon A07HR60 | reverse complement strand
GACTCTCGAGGAGGCACACGACGGAGATGCAGATAAAGACGACATCGAGTCGAATCTGCGTATTGAACATCACACGACATTCGACACCGAGGGTCTTAGCGTCAACGGGACGCCGTTTAGCGAGTGGTTACACGGGAGTATCCAGTACAGTTTCGCCGAATGGCTCGTGAGAGACTTACTGTTCGAAATTCGAGACACTGGACATGCTGGCGAGTTGTTAGAGCTGTATGATGCGATCCCTAATATCGACCGGGCTGAAATTAACGGAGAAGCCGAAGTGACAATCGAGGAAGACGGAGATCAAAAGACGGAAGCCAGAGAATTCGACATCGTGTTCCGGGACCGCATGGGAGCGCCACTGTTCCTTGCCGAACTGAACGACAGCCGTGAACCCACACCAGAGGTGACACTTCACGATCTGGTGACCGGAGCAAAGGTGCTGAGAGAATCGAACCCGTCGATTGCGGCCGCGTTCGGGGTGACTGAGAGTTTCTTTGAACCGGGAGCGCTCGAAACTGCCGAAGACGCGACGAGTGGCGGACTGCTCTCACGGAACAGTCAGAAGAGTTACGTGAAACTCTCTCGAAAAGAGGGCTTCCATCTGTGTCTGATAGAGTATCGCGACGGCGAATTCCATCTCAACGTGCCAGAACTGTGACCGTCATCCCTCAATTTCGGCTGGCTCGTCAATCCGCATTTCCCGCAGACTGCCGACAATGTCGTCGAGTTTGTCGTCTAGTTCGTCAACGAACTCGCCCGTCCGCTCGGTTGTGATGGCGCCCTGGCTGGACGGTTCGATCAAGTTCTCCTCTTCGAGAACACGCAGAGAGTATCGCACTTTGTGATGGGGGTAGCCGGTCTCGTTGGACATTTTCACGATTCCGATCGGCTCACTCTGAATAACCATCCGAAGTACCTGCAAGTGTCGCTCCAGCATATCGACTTCTTTCTCTAGCCGGTCTATCATGGCACATGTTAACTTGTCGGGACCCCTTTTAATTGTTGTTGTCGGCCGCAGGCACGGAGATTCGTGAAACGGTAGGTCCTCACTGATACCGTCGCCCCGTGACGAGGGGCCCAGCAGATGGGGCGGCCATTGGTTCGGAGTGATCATGACACGCGAGTCAGTGCCAGGCAGAGACCTGAGGCTGGTCGTTATTCCGAGTTTGCAAGTCCATCTGTGAGTCTGAATCAGCAAGCCAGGCCGGGCTGTTGTGGCTCAGATTTCGTGGAATCTCCTTGCGTCAGCGGGAGTCACGACAGGAGCCTCGCCAAGCCCGACCGTAACCTGTATGTCAGCCCCCACAGTAGCACGCGGCGTATGACTGTCACTATAGTCGGGTCCCAGCTGGGCGACGAGGGGAAAGGCGCCCTCGTCGATAGTTGGGGTGGCGATGCAGACGTCGTTGTCCGATATCAAGGAGGGGACAACGCAGGTCACACCGTTGTAGAGGGCGACGGCGAATACAAGCTCTCACTGGTCCCGAGCGGCGCGGTCCGGGGCAAAGTCGGTGTCCTCGGGAACGGCTGTGTCGTGAATCCGCGGACACTGTTCGACGAGATCGACAGCCTCCGTGAGAAGGGCCTGGAACCCGACGTCCGGGTGGCCGAGCGGGCGCACGTGATTCTCCCATATCACCGTGTGCTCGACGGAATCGAAGAGACAGCCAAGGCGGAGTCTGATCGCGAAGTAGGGACAACGGGCCGGGGGATCGGACCGACATACGAGGACAAGGCGGCCCGCGTGGGCGTCCGGATTGCAGATTTGACCGACAAGTCACATCTTCGGACTCGCCTGGAGTATCTCATCCCGCAGAAACGCGCGATTGTCGAAGATCTGTACGATATCGAGATATCGGAGCTCGACAGCCCCGAAGCATTCGACATCGAGGCCCTCATAGAAGAGTACGCAGAGTACGGAACCCGACTCGTCGAAGAGGAAATGACAGTCGCGTGTTCGCAGTTTCTGACCCGGCGGCAGGACCGTGGGGAATCGATCATGTTCGAAGGTGCCCAGGGGTCGATGATCGACATTGATCACGGGAACTATCCGTACGTCACGTCGTCGAATCCGACAGCTGGATCCGCGGCAGTCGGGTCTGGACTCGGGGCCGCCGTATCCGGTAGTGGAGAGGTCGTCGGTATCGTGAAAGCGTACCTCTCGCGGGTAGGTGAAGGCCCCATGCCGACAGAACTCGACGAAACCGCCCGGCAAGAGACGCTGGCGGAGTCGATCCGACAAGAGGGTGGCGAGTTCGGCACAGTGACCGGACGGCCGCGACGGATTGGCTGGCTCGACATCCCAATGTTGCGACACGCCGCCACTGTCAGCGGATTCACTGGGCTGGCAGTCAATCACATAGACGTCTTAGCTGGACTCGATCAACTCAAAGTGGCAGAGGCGTACAACCTCGACGGCCAGCGAATCGAAACCCCACCTGTGACAACTGAAGAGTGGCTAGCCTGTGAACCAGTATTGAAAGAATTCGAGCCCTGGCCCGCCGTCGACTGGCCAGAGGTTGCGCGAGACGGCTACGATGCGCTCCCAGAGCCGTCTCGTGTGTATCTCGAATATCTTGAAGCCGAGCTCGATGCGTCTGTCTACGCCGTCGGCGTCGGCCCCGGCCGGGCCGAAACAATCGAGCGTGTGAATCCGTTTGACCAAACGTGAACTAGGGGTTCGGTCTCGAAGAATTCAGGCAAGGTCTCGTGTTCTGGAATAGCTTCTGACTGCCGAACTGGCCGTTCAATCAGTACACGGATGCCAGTTGGAGCAGATGACCACCGTAGAAACTCTGTGTGAGTGACGCTTTACCGCTTGAGTTTGAGGCTTCCGGCTTTCGTCTTGACCTCCGTAGAAAACCTACAATCTTTTATTAGGGCCCGACGAAGTCGCATTATGAAAGAATCACTGATGGATATCGTCGTGTGTCCGGTGGACAAGAGTGATTTCGAGTTGGATGTCGAGGAGCGAGATGACGGTGAAATTCTCACCGGGACACTCACCTGTACGGAGTGTGACGAGACGTATCCAATTGAGGACGGAATCCCGAACTTGTTACCACCAGATATGCAGGAAGAAGCGACATCCTGACGAGAACAGGTGCCGTCAGGATCCTATCTATTGATATTGTAGTATCTAGATCCGTATTACACGCGACGTGGAGGAGGGACACGCGTAGACACGTGGGAGTTCGAATCCGGCGCTGTCGATCAGAGACGCTGTGATAGACCCTGGGTGCCTCGCAGGAGGCTGGTCAAATGGATAGTTGCTGACCACCGGGTGTGCGCAGACGGGGGTGATGGGAATGGGTTGGATTCCCTCTGCGGAGCCACGCTGAGTGTAGCCGTGATCACACCGACCAGAGAGCGAGGCTCTGGCAGCCCGGAGTTACAGAAATACCAAACTTATATATAGAAGCGCTACACACTAATCGAATGCAATAATGTCACAAAGCGAGCAGCAGCGCCAACGTGCAGGTTCCCAGCCGTTATTCGTTCTCAGTGAGGACTCAGAACGGACGACGGGTGAAGACGCGCAGTCAGCCAACATCCAGGCCGGGCGGGCGGTGGCCGAATCAGTCAGGACGACTCTCGGGCCGAACGGGATGGACAAGATGCTCGTATCAGACGCCGGGGATGTGGTCGTGACCAACGACGGGAAGACGATTCTCGAGGAGATGGATATCGAGCACCCCGCAGCGGAGATGCTCGTCGAAGTTGCCGAAGGGCAGGCTGAAGACGTGGGAGACGGTACGACAACGGCAGTCGCGCTCGCCGGGCAACTTCTCGATCAGACGGAGAGCCTGTTTGACGACGATATCCATCCGACGACGATTACTCGAGGATATCGTGAGGCACTCGAGGTCGCACAGAAAACAATCGATGAGCTGACGCTGGACACCGAACTCGACGATACCCTTCTCCAGCAGGTGGCACAGACCAGTATGACCAGTGGAGGGGTAGGTGGATTGACCCCCGAGACACTCGGAAATCTTGTCGTCGAGGCGGTCAATGCCGTCCATACTGACGACGGGATCGACCGAGAGTCCCTGACCGTCGAAGCGCAGCCGGGGCGAGTCGCTTCTGCCTCGCGACTCGTCGACGGCATCGTCGGTGACTTCGATACAGCTGGCGTTCACGAGCCACGAGCGATCGAAGACGTATCTGTCAGTATACTCGACACAGACCTCGAGTCGCCGGAAGCTGATATCGACGCTGAATACCAGTTCGACTCCACAGACCAGTTCACTGCAGCTGTTCAGGCTGAAGAACAGCAGCTCCAATCGTACGCCGATGATATCGCCGCCGCGGGTGCCGATGCCGTCTTTACCACGGGTAACATCGCAGAGACGACCGCGGGTGCGCTCTTACAACACGGTATTACTCCGTTCGAGAACATCGACAGTTCCACAGTAACTGCAATCGCCACGGCTACTGGCGCGAGTCAGGTTGCGCGGGTGAGCGAACTCACCGAGGCCGATCTTGGGTCGGCCGACACAGTATCCACCGAATCGTTCGACGGCGAGGAACTCACGTTTGTCGAGGGCGGAGACGGCGATCCCGCTGCAACACTGTTTATTCGTGGCGGAACCGAACACGCCCTCAATGAGGTCGAACGAGCCGTGAATAGTGGGATCGATGCGGTCACCGCCGCCATCGAGAGCGAGGCTGTGGTCCCCGGCGGCGCCGCCGTCGAAATCGCCATTGCCGGGGCAGTGCGTGAGGCCGCCTCTAGGTACGAAGGGCGTGAGCAACTGGCCGTGGAAGCCTTCGCGGACGCAGTAGAGGCAATCCCACGGACGCTGGCGACCAACGCGGGTGCAGACCCGATCGACGCACTCGTGGAACTGCGGGCAGCAAACACGGACGGAATCGCGGGCTTGCTGGGATCCGACGCCGTCGTCGGAGATCCCGTTGCTCAGGGGATAGTCGATCCGGCATCGGTGAAGTCTGAGGCTATCGCGTCAGCCGCCGAGACGGCCACGATGATCTCCCGGATCGACGACGTAATATCTGCGTCTTGACGGACACGACATCTCAAAATGAGGGGGTTCAGCGGAGAAATCTGCGTATTTTGACGTGAGGAGAGTTTTAACGCTGTTCAACAGAAGTGTCAACACTCGAAATCTGACACTCAGGATCAGCAGGGGCGTGTCATTGTCGCCGAACTGTCACCGTTAGTCGCGGCCGGCCGCGGGGATCACTCGCTCTCGCTGGAGTCTTCGACATTCACGGCTGCTTCTTGTTCGGCGGCCACTTCTGCGGGTCTGGCGTCGAGTGTCAGCTTCTGCACTTCCACACGCCGCAACGGATAGACTTTCTTGGCGTCGCCGTAGATGGCTGACGAGAGTCGCCCCTCGATGATTGAGTCGACGACCCCCTCGAAGTCTCGCTCCTGGCCGGCAGCTTCAATCTGGTCGATCATGATCCGCCGAATCGCACGCTCTTGGGAGCGGTCGGCTTTTTTCGTGGTGAACGCCACGGGCTGAATCTTCACCCGGTAATCGTCCGTCGTGAGGACGGTCACCGACGCCTCGACTTTCGACGCGCCTCGTCGGACGAGCGACCGGAGATAGTCCCGGGTCAGCTCGTGTTGGATGAACTCCGTGTAGGCGGTATCTGATCCAACGTCCGTGATTCGGAAGGTGAGTTTTGTGTTGTTCGCGCCGGCGTCGTTGGTGATATCACCCAGCGTGGTCTCGATCGTGCGATCGACAACCTGCTCTGGCTCTTCTGCTACCGTCTCGCCCAGCTCGGTCCTGTCGAACTGCTCGGGCGCGAGAATACTGTACCATCGTTTCCCTTGCTTCTGCTTGGAGACTGATCTGTCACTCATGAGTTGTGTTTGTGTTCGTGTTCGTCTTCGTGTTCGTCGTTTCGTGTTCGTGTTCGTCATTGATTCGTTGTTCGTCGTTCTGTTCTCGGTCCTCTCGACCGACTGGCGTGGTGTCCTGGTGACCGGTCACGAGCGTATCGGCGACATCGATCACCGTCTCTGCAACCGTCAGATTCACCACGTAATCGTCAACCGACGACTGGAGACCGCCGGTAGTGTCACGCTCGATGTGTGTGGTCACACAGCCGTTTGCGACGGTCGTTCGCATCGAGTCAGTGTTGTCAGGTCGAACCGCGGCCGCCACAGTCGCCGTCTCGCCGTGGGCCGTTCGGATCTGTGCTGTCCGGACGGCCTCGGGACTGGTAGTGGAGTCAGACGCGGCGGGCGCTGAATCGGCAGCTCCAGGAGTCGCCTGAGCTGACCGACGGCGCCGGTCATTTTCTCGGGAACTGTCGTCGCTCACAGTCGCTCCCTCACTGCCGCAATAAACTCGTTCGGCTCCCCCCGAACCTGGGCGCGACCACGGGTCGGGGTCCCACCGCCAACGCCATCCGCTTCGGCGGCCGCAGCGGCCGTCACCTGACCGATATCTCGCGGCTCTGTCGCGATCACTGCCGCACTCGTGGTGTCTGTCGATGACCCACCGTCTGCTTCCACGACGACGACCGCTGGCTCGGGAGAGACGAAATCGCGA
>KI543228.1:4375-17746 GCA_000496235.1 uncultured archaeon A07HR60 | reverse complement strand
ATTCCCTTCTTGACGATGTACAGGAAGCCGACTATGGACGCGTTCTCGTCACTTATGAAGACAGAATAACGCGTTTCGGATTGTCATATCTTGAGCGGTATTTCGATAATTATGGTGTCACTATCACAATCATCGAAGATAAGACGGACAAATCCGCACACGAAGAGCTAGTTGACGATCTTCTGAAGCTCGTCTCCAGTTTCAGTGGAAAACTGTATGAAATGCGTTCTGGCAAAAAACGGAAAGTAGTCGATTCTGTCGAAAATGAAGTGAATAACTAATGCAACTGACCGAACAGTTCCATATTCCAGACCAATACCACGAGGATTGCGACCGTCTCACGCAACTCGTGAGAAAGCATAGCCAGCGATTATTAGAAGAGGAGTACTGGTCAGACAGTCATGTCAAGGGGATTGGCCGCCACTCTGGGACTGCATACACATACATCCGTGATGACCAGTATGACTGCTTTGAAAATGTAGATGAGTATCTGTATAGTCGATTCAAGCGGTGTGTGTACCAGCGTATTACGAGCACCCTTCTGTCGCACAACGACGAGCACCAAGCATTCCGATTCGTCGTTGAGACGGTTCCTGAGCAGAAAATCGAGGGTGTCGGATGGGGTGAACTCCGAAACCACCTATTCAGAGAAGACAGCTCATACGTCGAGTGGGGTATTCTGGAGTCTGTGGTAGAGCAACTGAACAACTATTTCGACATGCATGGACGGTTTCCAGAGTGCTATACTGAGCTTGTCTCGTGTCCAGAACCGAATGGAACACTGCCATACTCGGCAGATGCGGGAGACTATCAGATTCACAAGCTGTCTGACAAAGACGGAAAAATCGTTTTCACCATGAACGCTCCCGACTCACTTGACACAGACAGTTATCACGATTGGACCAACCACGATATTGAGTTTTCTCATCACTCCCGTTTTGCAGAACTGTCCCGTCGCGGCGAAGTTGGTGCACCAACACTTCACAAGTCCGAACATGGCTATACACTTGACCTTCCAGTCTCCGTCCCAGAAATAGAAACGGAGACTGCTGATGACCGTGTCCTCTCTGTGGACCTCGGCGTCAAAAAACAGGTCACAGCTGTCGTCATAGACGATACGGAAGGACAGGTAGCACCACCACAGTTCATCAATCATAAGTCGAAACAAAAACTGTTCAGGCTGGCTACTGAAGCGGACGGAATCAACGACAGGCTTGGAAACCTTCGTCGCAATGGAAAATCCCATACTGACCGATTTGCACACCTTTACAACGAATATCACCATCTCCGACAGAAGGAAAAGCGGCTCCGCGAGCAAATCCAACACGACGCGGCAAACCAACTCGTTTGGATGGCTGCCAAGCATGACTGCGGAACAATCGTCTTCGAGTCGCTTGGACAGATTGAAGCACCTGATGCAAGTGGGTCGTTAGCTCGGTCAATCTCGACATGGGCCAGAGGAAGCCTTCTCGATAAAACCGAGTACAAGGCTGAGCTGGTGGATATAGAGACGGATATGGTAAACCCATGGGGAACAAGCAGACACTGTCCTCGGTGTGGTGACCGTGGCAAAACGGTCAAAGCACCAGATGACCACACAAAGTGTCGACATGGAGGGCACTTCTACTGCCCGAACTGTGAGTACGAGTGCGACCGTGATGTGGTTGGAGCGGTGACTGTTGGACGGAAGCATCTCTCACAAAGCACGATGGAAGAGGCGGCACCCGTCGCCTACACGGAGACGGGAACCCACGCCAGTTTTCCATCATCTGGGATAGATGCCCGTTCGACTGGCGTTCAGTCCACGGCCGAACTACAGGATGAGGCGAGCGGTCGTCAGACCCGCCTGACTCAGGACTGCTCCACGGCCTGTCGTGGTGAGTCAGACACGGGTGGACTGCAGCACAATCAGGGTAGTAACACGGACAGGCAGTTGTCCAGCGGGAGTGTCAGACAGTGCGTCCTCGCCAGCACTCCTGATTCTGGGTAACCGCTCCCAAATACGACTGAAAATTAGAACGGTCACACAGATGGATGTAGGAGAAATATGTCGGGCCAACCTCCGAAACGGCATTTGCCTTCCACGGCTGCTCCGTTTGCAATAACCCACCGGCCGACAGCGTCTCGAAAAACCGGGACGACCAGGACTGACCCCGGAACGGCAGTTCCTCGTCGATGCCGCCGTGAACGCCCGGGTGGTCGCCAACAACGTGAAATGCAGCGTTCACGTCACCGAAGCCCGGGACGTGCCGGTCACAATTCGGGGAGAGGTCGAACGGATTCGAGAGACGATCCGTGACGTTTCGCACGTGACTTCTGAGACAGCCGGTCATCGAAAACGCTTCGATAATGTGTTTTGGGTCCCAGGGTCACAGCCATACCATTGGTCCCGCTGCGCGACTGACCCCGTCAGATAGCGATCCACGGATTAGCCATTCGCCGGTGGTCATCCAGGCGGTTGTAACATCCCAGATCTCACTCAGATTAGCACACACGCAAGCGTCCAGATGCTGTGATGGTGGGACCTACGTCAAGAATCGTCGGGCACCGGCTCTGTTGTGGTGACAGGCCGCGAACCCGGCCACTCAGAGTCCAAAGACGTTTTTGATTCGCTCAATAAAGCCGGGCGCGGAGTTTGCCCGTTTTTCTTCGAAGATCGGGTGGACTGTATTCAACAACTCCGTCTGATTGTCGAACTCCTGCTGTCCGGCTTGACTGAGCACCTTTTCAAGATGGATTGTGTTGCCAGAGCCGTCATAGGGGATATCGGCTGTTTGTACGGACTCGACGACCTCGCCCGCAGTGGCCGGAAACGAAACTCCTGAATCGTCGATACGGGCGTTGAGCGCGGCGATCCCGAATTCGATCGTATCTGGTTCCGAGGATTCGTTTTGTGGCGGCCTCATTCTTATTTCCACTTTGTAACCCCGGTTCAAAATCCCCGCGGCTTCCGTCGCCCACAGTCTCTCACTCAGCGGTGCCTCCAGAGTCAATTAGTTCGGCGTCGCTTTCGTCGTCTTGCTCGTCTTGGAGTCGTTCCTCAGCACGGTCTCGATCTTCTGGGTAGCCGACATCGACTCGCCAGCCGTTCATCCGAATGGCGTCGATAGTGCGCTCACTCTGGATTAGTAGGTTCACCGCGTCAGTGATCTCGTACTCGCCGCGGTCGCTCGGCTGGACCAGATGGCAAGCGTGGAAGATAGCGGGTGTGAAAGTGTAAAACCCAGTCATGACAAGGTTAGTCGGCGGGTCGTCGGGCTTCTCGATAACACCGGTGATCTCCCCGTAATCGTTCGTGTCACAGACGCCGTAACGGCTCGCATTCTCGTAGGGCACCTCTTCAACGAGGAACGCGGCGTCAGCACGATCCTCGCGCTGGCGATTGACGACATCGGCGAGGTTTGCTTGAAAGATATTATCGCCGAGCAGCATCATGAAGTCGTCCTCGACGTGTTCTTCGGCGGTGAGCAGTGCGTGGGCGATCCCCTTCGGCTTGCGCTGGTGGCAGTAGGTGATTGGCACGCCCTCGTAGCTGTCACCGTAGTGGCTGATGATCCGTTCTTTCATATAGCCGACCACGACTAACAGTTCATCGGCGCCCAGGTCGGCTAGTGTCTCGAAACAGTGGGTAAGAATCGGGTCGCCGTCGACCTCGACCATGCCTTTTGGCTTCTCCTCTGTGAGTGGTCGGAGGCGAGTGCCCTCGCCGGCGGCGATGACGACTGCTTTCATACCAATCGCTCCAGCCCTTGGAGCAAATAATCTTTCACAACAGACCGTGGTCATACGGGCGTATAAAAACACCTGCGCAGAAGATGACGAGTCTCGACGCGGAATCGCCTCCCTGTTGGGACTCGGTGGGACGGAATAGCAAGGGCTGTCCTACCGTCCGGTTCGCTTGTGGCCCGCTCGGTCGCCCGGATACAGGTCACCGTCGAGATGGCGACCGTCAGAACCGGATTGATAAATCCCCCCGGGACAGATGACGCAGCATGAACGTCTCTGTCGTCGGATGCGGTTACGTGGGCACCACTGTGGCGGGCTGTCTCGCGGAGCTGGGCCACGACGTGGTTGCCATCGACATTGACGAGGACATCGTCAGCGCAATCAACGCTGGCGACCCGCCACTCCACGAGCCCGGGTTAGGCGAGCTCGTCGAGACCCACGCTGGCTCTCGGCTCCGAGCGACGACAGACTATGACGCCGTTCTCGACACAGAGCTGACGATACTGGCCATTCAGACGCCGAGCCGCGAAGACGGATCTATCGACGCCAGTGCCATCGAGGCCGCCGCGGGGATGCTCGGCGAGACCCTCGCTACCAAGGACGACTACCACCTCGCGGTCGTGAAATCCACGGTGATCCCGGATACCATCGAGGACCGATTGGTGCCTGCTATCGAGGAAGGCGCCGAGAAGACCGACGGTGAGGAGCTCGGGGTCGCCGTCAATCCGGAGTTTCAGCGCGAAGGCACTGCTGTCGAGGACTTCATGGACCCGAGTCGAGTCGTACTTGGCACGGAAGCCGACGAGCGGGCGCTCGCGCGGCTCCGAACATTGTACGAGCCACTGACAGACGACGAGGTGCCAGTCGTCGAGACCGGCCGCCGCGAGGCGTCGATGATCAAGTACGCCAGTAACGTATTCCTCGCGTCGAAGATTAGTCTCATCAACGAACTCGCCAACATCTGCAAAGAGTACGGGGTCGACGCCTACGAGGTGGCCGACGCGATGGGGCTAGACGACCGGATCGGCGCGAAGTTCCTCCGTTCGGGGGTCGGGTGGGGAGGCTCTTGCTTGACGGGTGAGCAGTCAGTGCTTGTCGAGACCCAGACCGGCACCGAACTGCTGACGCTGGCGGAGTTCCTCGAGACACACGTCTCCGGAGAACAGGTTGACGACGTGTCCGTCCTGAGCATGGCAGCCGACGGGACATTCTCGTTCAAGCCTGTCGAAGCGGCTACCAAACGCCGGTATGACGGCCTACTGTACACCGTCGAAACGGACACGAACAAAACGGTCACGGTGACATCTGACCATCCTATGCTCGTCAAGGCAGACGGACTCGACGTTCGTGAGGCCCGGACACTCGAAGAGGGCGATCGTCTGCCGGTAGTTGATGACATCCCCGAAAACTCTGTTGGGGAGTTTGACCTGATTGAGATGATCGCGAATACAGACGCTTTCGACAACGGCAGTGTATATTTGAAGCCGCGATTCGACCTGGAAGACGACGAACAGCAACTGCGAAGCGCTCTCGACGCGTACGATAGCCGGGTCAGCCACGACAAAATCGGGAACTTCCTCAGAGACAATCACATATCGCTTGACGTGTTTCTCATCGCAGAATCAAAACTCGAGTTTAGACGCCCGGAGTTCCGCCTCACCACCTCGCCCGGCCAGCCGACGGATGTCCCAGCAGTCATTCAGGCAGATCAGGATCTCTGGCGCTTGGTCGGCTACTACATCAGCGCTGGCCAAATCGAGGAAGATGGTTCCAGACACGATTCGGACCCACGCCGCCAGATCACGCTGAGCTTTCATCGGGAAAATGAATCGGAGTCTGTGGCCGACGTGAAGTCACTCTTGAGAACTTACGCCGTCGAATACCGTACACAAGAGAAGCACACCGAAATACGAATTACATTCGCCAGCCGAGTATTCGCTCCACTTCCTGCAGCAGCTCGGATCTGGGACCGGGTCGAATACCGCAGCAGTCCCTGATTGCGCGTTCAGAGAGTCCAAGAAGAACCGGGCGGGCCTACTAGCGGGGCTGTTCCGCGGGGACGGATCGGACAGAGCCCCCCACACGTCGACCGACGTGGTGTACAGCTACAAATCAGTCAGCGAGCAACTCATCCAGGGGATACAGTTCCTGCTTCACAGCTTCGACATCGTTCCAGATTACCACAGGCCACGGGCGGCGGACCCCACAACTGAAACGCATCAACTTCGAATTTCTTCTGATCGCCACGTTGAGCGACTCAAACAACTGCTGGTGCAAGCAGATCGACGACAGATTGCTGGAGGACTCGCCGCGTCTACCCCTGACCCACAACCGCCCGGGCGCAGCCTGCGAACCGAACTAACCTCGGTCAGAATTCGTGACATCGATCAGAACGAGGCGACGACAGACGTATACTCACTCGAGGTAGCAGACAACCACTCGTTCGTGACGACAGATGGGCTCGTCGTACACAACTGCTTCCCAAAAGACACCGATGCTCTCCGCGCTGCCGCCCGCGCGAAAGGATACGAACCTGGCATGCTGGACGCGGTCGTCGATGTCAATGACCAGCAGCCCGAACGGCTACTGACGATGCTTGACCGGCACGTGGATGTCGCCGACCGTCGGGTTGCGGTGCTTGGGCTGGCGTTTAAGCCTGGGACAGACGACATCCGTGGGTCGAGAGCGGCTCCGGTCATCGAGGGACTCGCCGAGCGAGATGCACACGTAGCGGCGTACGATCCCACCCCTGCGAGCGAGACGATGGCCGAACGGTATTCGGATGTTGAGTACACTGACTCCGCGGCAGTGGCGTTGGAAGATGCGGCAGGAGCAGTCGTCGTGACAGACTGGCCAGAGTTCGCCGACCTCGACAGCGAATTCGACGCGATGGCCAAGCCGGTAGTCGTCGATGGGCGTCGAATCATCGAGCCCCAGGAGGACATTACCTACGAGGGACTCACCTGGTAGCCGCCCCCGGACAGCACCACGTCGTCAACCCGCCCGATGGTGACAGGGGCATCTCGCCTCCATTGAACGCGACAGACGGCTAAGGAGACGGCCAGGTTCCGTGGCCGCAGGCACTCTCAAACCCGTGTATTTAACCGAACTGCTGGCTTTCACCGTCACGATGGCTGCCGAACATGGTGACGACGTCTGCGTGCTTCTCCCGGCGTACAACGAAGGGGAGACCGTTGCAGATGTGATCACTGGCTTCCACAATCAGGGGCTAGACAACGTCCTCGTTGTCGACGGCGACTCGGAAGACGAGACGGTGGCAGTCGCCCGCGAGGCGGGCGCTCGCGTGGTGGAACAACGTGGTGAGGGAAAAGGCCAGGCTGTGCGTGAGGCGGTCACAGAACACGTTGACAGTCGTTATATCCTGATGGCAGACGCTGACGCGACCTATGAGCCGACAGATGCGCCAGCCCTGCTGGAACCACTCCAGGAGGGTGAAGCTGAACACACGATTGGGAACCGATTCGCAGACATGCAATCGGGGGCGATGACACGATTGAACCGTCTCGGTAATCGGCTGATCAACCGCGCGTTTCGGCTCGTGCACGGAAGCGACTTTCAAGATATTTTGTCCGGCTATCGCGCGTTCACGGCAGATTCGTTCAGACGGCTCACGCTGACAGCCGACGGATTCGGGATTGAGACAGAAATGGCCGTGGAATGTGCGAAAAATGAGATTCCAGTGACAGTGGTTCCGATTACATATCTTCCCCGGCCGAGCGGCTCAAACACGAATCTGAAACCGGTGCGTGACGGTGGGATCATTTTCCTCGAATTGTATCGGAAAGCCAAGACCAGTAACCCGCTGTTTTATTTCGGCAGTGTGGGGACGCTCGCTCTGATCGTTGGCACGAGTCTTGCGGGATTCGTCATCTATCGGTTTTTATTCTGACGGCGTCAGTCACGAGGTGTTAGCCCTGGGGAGCGCCGGGGGGATTCTGCTCGGCGTTCAATTGCTGATTTTCGGGTTTTTGGCGGATATGATACTCTCTCTACACCGCGATCAAATTGAGCGAATCGAGCGTGTCGAGCGCCAGAATCGTGATTAACAGTCGATTACGGCGTCAGTGACCTTATTCGCGAACAAGTGAGTGCTCACAGATTCAGTCCGTATCAGTAGATCAGAAACACACCAGACGGATCAGGAATCGATCTGCAAAACGTTGGAGCGTGCGTTCAGTCGAAAAGACGGCTCCGTCTTCACCTTAGAGTTCGACGCCAGACGGGATCAGACTGTCTGAGCGGAGCAGATTTCCGTCAGAATCGTACACGAGAAACGTCGACTTGTCGTACGCAACAAGTTCGTCATCCTCGACAGAAATCTCGACCCGGTATTGGCCGTCGTCGTCGCCGGACTGTCCGTACTCTCGGGCCGCAGTAATGAATGTCAATACGTCTTCGGCTTCCTGGTTCAGTTCAAGAATGAAATCACCAGTAACTCGATTCGTCACTCCGACAACGCCGATGTGACCTGACTGGTTTTCTGTCGGATCCTGCAGTCGCAAGGCCACGTCTGTCTCTTCGGCGTCAAGGATCTCCTCGTTAGTGCCAATCAGCTGATCTTTGAGGAGTCCGTCGGGGCCGTGGAAGTCGATCTGTACGAGCGGTTTCTCGGGCTCGTCATCCTCTTGGACCCAATCAATGTTCTCAACGGCCAAGTCGAAGTAATCGCGCCTCATTCCCTAACTGACGTTGATGGTCCGTCGGTATGAACGTAACGCCCCAGCGCATAATCGCCACACCGCCACGCTTTATGACGGGGGTTCCAGAATCGTCGGGCGCGAGCAATTGCAGCCGTCGATAGCCAACTCAGGGAGTGCCGGGTGAGGCTGAGGCCGGCTGGACTCAACAGGACCTGGCAGGACCCGGATGTCCACCTTGGCAGTCGGGTCGGATATCCTGCGAGGGCGGTCCGAAAGACGCAGTGAAAGTATCAATAACCACGATACAACATCGAATTTAATCGTGACGAGCGATTTAGTTCAATACTGTCAATGTCCGGAGACACACAGGAAAGCTCGAGCCAGCGTTTTCAGACACTCCGCCAACGAGTTCGGCGGACCTGGGAGATGCTGACCGGGTCGAATCTCGAATCCCGCCCGTTCAATCCCGACCACGACGACCCGCTGGCGACGTTTGACAGCCCAGTAGCCGAAGTCGAGGAGGATCGCTATTGGGTCAACGCGCCGTACGCGTTCGTGGTAATCACGAGAGACCCCGACGACGACGAACGCCGATACTACGCGGTCGAGCCAGACTTGGATGACTTCGAGACACAACTACTGGCCCGTGTCACCGACGATATCCGGGATCCCCTGTTGTACCGCGACCAAGGGGGTCGCGCCTCGGCACAGACGCTCCAGACCGAACTCGAGCGACTCCTCCAGTCGTACGGGTTGCACATAGACGTGACGACGTTTCACTCGCTGTTGTACTATCTCCGCCGGGATTTCCGCGGCTTCGGTAAAGTCGACCCCCTGCTCAATGACGACCGCATCGAAGACGTCTCGTGTGACGGCTACGAACTCCCCATCTTCGTCTATCACGCCGATTACACGGACATTGAGACGAACGTGCAGTTCGGCTCCGACGAACTAGACAACTACGTAGTGCGTCTCGCTCAGCAGTCGGGGAGACATATTAGTGTGGGAGACCCCATCGTGGAGACGACACTGCCGGACGGGTCGCGGGCGGAACTAGCGCTCGGCGAAGAGGTTACCCCCCGAGGATCCGCGTTCACGATTCGCCAGTACGCTGATGAGCCGTTCACACCGATCGACCTCATCGAATACGGAACCTTCTCGGCCGAGCAGATGGCGTACTTTTGGCTCTGCATCGAGCACAACAAATCACTCATTTTCGCCGGCGGGACTGCCTCGGGTAAGACTACGTCGATGAACGCGGTGTCGATGTTCATCCCTCCTCGGGCGAAGGTCCTGACTATCGAGGATACCCAGGAGCTGTCCTTGTCCCACGATAACTGGTTGTCGTCGGTGACTCGTGAGCGACTCGGCGAGGGGAGCGACGTGGATATGTATGATTTGCTGCGGTCAGCACTGCGACACCGGCCAGAGTACATCGCCGTGGGCGAGGTTCGCGGCGCCGAAGCGGTGACACTGTTCCAGGCAATGAACACTGGCCATACCACCTTCTCGACAATGCACGCTGACTCTATCACGACGGTGATCAATCGGCTCGAGAGCGAACCGATCAACGTTCCCCGGGCAATGGTTCAGTCACTGGATCTGGTGTCTGTTCAGACGCTCACCACAACCGACGGCGAACGAGCCCGGCGCGCCAAGACGACCGCCGAGATCCACGGGATCGACCAACGAACCGGCGAACTCGATTATTCGGCGGCCTTCTCGTGGGACCCGGACACGGATGGGTTCCAACGGGCCGATTCAGACCTGCTCGGCGAGATCGCCGCTGACCGTGGCTGGTCACGGTCGGAATTGCTATCAGAGCTTGACCGGCGCGAGGCGTTTTTGCGCCAACTCCGGGAGCTGGGCGTGACTGATTATCGACGAGTCACAGGCCTGATCAATCTGTATTATGCTGACCCTGGGCGGGCAATGGACCAACTGGAAGACGAGCACACATGATCTGGGCGGTCCCGCTGGCGGTCGCGGTGGGATTGTTTGGGCTCGTGGCAGCCTCGATGATCGAAGGCCGGGCCAAAGCGGTCGTGACTCGGCTCTCGGTTGTCGTCTTCGGCGAGTACGTCGCCGAGCAGAGCCCAGCCGAAGAGGACCACCGGAGTCTGATGCGAGCGGCATACGTCGATGACGTGTACCGATTGTACGCTGCACGCGTGCTGTTTCAGTCGAGTCTCGCGACTGTAGCCGGGAGCATACTCGGGGTGTATGCCATGGCCGGGCTGTGGCAAGTCTCTGGCGCCGGGACTACGGCCGCTGCCGACGGGGTTCCCGCAGTGGTGACGGCTCTCGGGGAGATGGCATCACTCGTCGCGAGCAGCCCGGCCGGCTTATTCGGGCTGATGGCAGCCTCATCGGCGACCGCCGGAGCGACGGCTGGGGCGGCAGTATACCTCATCCGGTGGAAAACACTCAGTCAGCGGGCGGTGAGCCGCGCGAGTGCGATTGACGACTCTCTCCCCAAGACCGTCGCCTTTCTGTACGCGCTGTCACGGTCGGGGATGTCGTTTCCTGCAATGATGCGCACCCTGGCCGCTAACCAGGCGGTGTACGGCGAGGCGGCCCGAGAACTGAGCGTGGCGGTTCAAGAGATGAACACGTTCGGAACGGACTCAGGGACTGCTCTGCGGCGCGTCTCGACGGACACACCCAGCGAGAAGATGGCCGAATTCACCCAGAATCTCGTGTCGGTGCTGGGGTCGGGCCAATCGCTGGCGGCGTTTTTCGAGGACCAGTACGACCGCTTCCAAGAGGAAGCCGAATCCAGACAGCAACAGTACCTCGAGTTACTGTCAACATTTGCAGAGGTGTACGTCACCGTCCTGGTGGCAGGGCCACTGTTCGTCATCACGATTCTCGTGGTGGTCGGAATCGTGTTGCAAGATACGCTGCCGCTAGTACGAGTGATTGTGTATGCTGGGATCCCGTTAGTGAGTGCAGTCTTCGTTGTGTACGTCGACACCGCGACCCGAGACGACGATGACACGGCGACTCCCGCGCGCGACGACGATCGCCACGGAGCTTCCGGCCCGTCGGTGACGGACGGAGGGCGGTCGGCTCAGGTAGCCACCGACGCCGTCAAAACAGCCGCGAACCGGGGGCGACTGGCGGCGTACGACCGGTTTCAGGCACTGTTCAGCTGGACGAAACGACCTGTCGCCACCCTCTATGACCGGCCAAGTGCCACGTTTCTCGGCACCGTCCCCATCGGCCTTGGACTGGCGGTCCTCTCCGCACGGCCACTTCCGGGCGACCTGAGTGCGTGGCCAGCGGCGCTCGATGGGCCGGTCGTCCTCGCAGTGATTGCTACTCTCGGAGTGTACACTGTCTTTTTCGAGGTGGACAGGCGCCGGTCCGCCGCGGTCGAGGCGGTGGTACCAGACTTTCTCAACAGATTGGCAAGCCGAAATGAGGCCGGCATGACGATTGTCGAGGCGTTCCAGCAGGTGGCCAGGAGTGATTTGGACGGCCTCTCGGCGGAGTTAGACCGCACCCGACGGGACGTCTCCTGGGGTGCGGATATCGAGATAGCGCTGTCCCGTCTGGAATCGCGGACCCAAGCGCCTCTGATGACGCAAGCCATCACACTCGTCACGAATGCGATGAAAGTGAGCGGTGACGTCGGGCCAGTGCTCCGTATCGCAGCCGACGAGGCTCGAGCTACCCGCCAACTGCGGCGAGAGCGCCGCCAGATCATGCTCACTTACCTCATCGTGATTTATATCTCGTTTCTCGTCTTCGTCGGGATCGTGGGCGCACTGAGCACGTCGTTCATCCCAGTCGTCGAGAGCGCGGGAATCGCAGGTGGCACGGGAGCGACTGGCCCTGGGGCGGCTGGTGGCGCAGGCCCGGGGCTGGTTAGTGGTGTCGGCAGTGTCTCTGTCGAAGCATACGAGACCCTGTTTTTCCACGCAGCGACGATTCAGGCACTGAGTTCGGGACTGATCGCAGGGCAACTCGGCGAAGGGTCACTTCGCCACGGGACGAAACACGCGGTGATCCTGTTGGCCGTCAGTTACGTTGGCTTCTTGCTGGTGGGGCTAGTCTGATGCCAGGTGAACCACAGACAGAGTCTGCTCGGCTGCTGGCGGTCGTCAGGTGTCCCGCGTGTGACCCCTCCGATCTTGAGGAGACGGTAGCGTGACCGACACACAGGAGTCACCGTCAGACTCGGCATCACCGCGGGAGACGTACGACCGGATTGCAGCGCACTTCTCGAAAACGCGGGCCTATCCCTGGCCGGAGGTGACGGCGTTTCTCGAGGGCCGGTCCGCTGGAACGGCCGTCGATATCGGATGTGGAAACGGGCGTCACGTAGAGCCGCTCGTGACACGGGTGGACTCAGTTGTAGGACTCGATGCCAGTCGAGGCCTCCTCGAGGAAGCACGAGACCGGGCCGCCGAGCGGGGGTACGGTGACAGAATGAAATTGGTGCACGGCGACGCCCAGCGCCTGCCGTTACAGGCCGATTCGGTTGGGCTGGCGGTGTACGTGGCGACGCTCCACCATCTGCAGACGCGTGCATCCAGACGACAGAGTCTGTCTGAGGTGGCAAGGATACTATCAGGCGACGGGGTGGCGCTGGTGAGTGCCTGGAGCACGACACACGAGCGGTTCGACCGGCAACATGGATTCGACACGACGGTCGATTGGACACTCCCCGGCGGCAAGCGGGTCCCGCGATTTTATCATATCTACGACCCAGCGGAATTCCAGGCTGATATCGCCGCCAGCGATCTCCGACTGCTGGAATTCGAGACGTCAAGCGGGAACTGTTATGCCACCGTCACACCAGAGACAGCTGCGACCCCGGAGTCGACGGGGAAAACGCAGTGACAGGCCTGCTCTTCTCGTCCGTCCGGTCTCGCCACGAGCGACTCATGCAGTTACCGGCGGGAGACGATTTCAACGATCTTCGCCACAGCAATCACGACCGCGAGGTCCACGTGCGATTGCTGAACGGGAGTGA
>KI543228.1:0-4355 GCA_000496235.1 uncultured archaeon A07HR60 | reverse complement strand
ACTGGGTGGGAGTGCCACGGGAGTGCCAGAGTAAGCCTCGGCGAGCAGGTTCATCACTGACGAAACAGGGGGCGACGGGCCGTGACAGCATCGGCGAGTTCACTCGACGGTTGCGGTCATCAGGGGCCGACTCACAGCCACATTCGACGGGTCGGCCAGGATGAGAGAATCGCTGTCGTGGTCCGCAATAATGAGAGTGTCACCCCATCATGACAGACGGTGGGCCGGCAGTGCGCGGACCGGACATTCATGCTCGGCGTTTATACTACCAGGGAGTCAATATAGTGTATATGAGTGATTCAGCGGTTTCTAGCGAGTCTACCGGAGAGTCAGTGGCAGACAGCTACGACGTGACGGTTGTCGGCGGCGGCCCAGCGGGGCTCAGTGCGGCGCTGTACGCAGCTCGACTCGGTCAGGATGTGGCCATGTTCGACAGAGGCGGCGGTCGGGCCGCGATGATGATGGACACGCACAACGTCATTGGCGTGACGGAAGATGTCTCGGGCAACGAGTTCCTCGGGACCGCACACGAGCAGATTCAGGAATACGGAGCCGACCTGCACCGAAGCTACATCACCGATGCGGCTCGGATCGACGACGGTGGTGACCCCGAATTCGTCGTGAGTACGGGCGACGACGAGTACCGCACGGACCGACTCCTCCTCGCGACTGGGTTCTCGGACGGTCGACCGGACCCGCCGCTGCCACGGACCGGGCGCGGGCTTCACTGGTGTCTCCACTGTGATGCGTACATGTTCGTCGACGAGTCGGTGTTCGTGATGGGGACCGACGAGTCGGCAGCCCACGTTGCAATGATCCTGCTGAACTTCACCGAAGATGTTGACCTCCTCACCCGGGGTGACGAACCCGAATGGAGCGACGAGACAGCCCAGCAGCTGGAGGCACATCCAGTCGATATTATCCATGACGAACTTGCTGGCATGGAGAAACGCGACGACGGCTGGTTGCAAGCCTACGAATTCGAGGATGGCACCACCCGAGAGTACCGCGGTGGATTCCCGATGTACGGGAGTAACTACAATACAGACCTGGCCGAGCAACTGGGCTGTGATCTGAATGACGACGGACAGATCGTCGTCGACGACCACGGTCGAACCAGCGAAGACGGTGTGTTCTCGGTCGGCGACGTGACCCCCGGCCACAACCAGATCCCAGTGGCGATGGGCCAGGGTGCAAAGGCAGGCATCGCTCTGCACATGGACCTGCGACGGTTCCCGCGGTCGCTAGACGAAATCGAAAGCTCCGGTTCAGTGAGCGAGACAGAAGTGCCCGCGATCGCGCCCGAACAGTTGGAAACGGCTGTGACCCACGAAGGCCACGCGGGCGGGCCCCGTGAGACTGACGCAGCCATCGAGGGACAGGACCCGCAGACAGCGACGACTAATCGGACACCAAACGCGGCGCGAACAGTAACTTCTTACCCGGGTACTCCGTTGATTGATTCGAGCGCGGGTGGTCTAGCTGGTAGGACAGTGGCCTTCCAAGCCACTAGCCCGGGTTCAAATCCCGGCTCGCGCAGTGTACCCGTCCGCTGTCTTGCGGTTGTAGTCTGTGACGCAGTACTATGACGCCACACCCCGAAGCCACCGGAATCAGGACAAATTCATCACCCCCGACGCTTTGGAGCGATTACATGAACCAGTATCGCCGTATAAGTAACCGCTATCGATTGGGGATTCACCACACACAATCAGCGTGAGTTCATTCCTATTAGCCTTACAAGATACGGTGTGGAACGAAGATCACTACTTACTATCGTAGGCACCACCGCCGCAACAGGGCTCGCTGGATGTGCGGCCACTGAGTCCGATAGTGACACTCAGTCGACTGAAAATGAGGCTTCAGACTCTGAAACGCAAAGCGATACACCAGGAGATAATACTCCGACCGAAGAGCCCTCTGAGGAATCCACCGAAGAGTCGACACAAGAGGCCACGGAAGAGCCCACCGAAGAGCCAGCTGGCAGTGTATCGTTCACGCTGGACAATGTTGGAGCCTCTGCGTGGGAAATCACGGACTCATCCGAAAATGTTGGTCAGGAGGGCACGGACAATCCGACGTTGACCCTGGAAAGTGGAACTCGATACGTCATCACAAACGCGGGACAGGGTACGCATCCCCTTGCGTTCCGCACAGGAATGGGAGCTGTACTACTCAGTCAGGGCAGTGCCGGCGAACTTGAAGCTGAAAGTGATATAAACTGGATCGATAACGGCGAGACTATCGAATTTACTGTCACGGATTCGCTTGCTAGCCGAGTAGATGAATATTACTGCACGGTTCACGGCGCTATGAATAGTGGCGTACAGATAGAAGGAGACTCAAGCGGCTATTGATGAACACAGACCGTGAGGATGCTCTGTAGCATGCTCCAGGTGGTCTGTTCAACGACCTGTTTGATTGTACCGGATCCGTTGCCTTTCGGTGATTACAGGTGAGTCCGGGCCGCCACATCGGGGTATTCATATCTCAAGGCGAGTTTCATCGCTTCTGCATATGGCGACAACAGAAACCCACACCAGTATCAGTTAGTTGAGTACTGGGCTTGTACCGGCACGTGGATGCCAATGCAGGAGCAGAATGCGGGTTGACTACAGGTGTGAAGTACCTCGGAGACAAGCCCCGAGGCTTCACCGTTTTGGGCCAGCACCACACCCGCAGGCAAATTTAAGTCCCCCCGACCTTCCCCGGAGTGGGGTTGGCTGGAAGTCACACCCGAACGCACCGCACCGTCCGTGGGAGTCGGTCGCTTCACCACGACCCGTTGAAACCCCCGTCGCACCGTCAGTGACGGCTGTTGAGAGGGGCCACATTTCCACACTGTCTTCCTCAGTCAGCGTTGGATTGAGGTCTTCAATCCGTCTTGTGGGTTGTACTCTGACTGTGATTCGCCGTACGAGACGGTGGTGATTAACAGTTCGTGTCGGCTTCACCCTCGGGGTCACGTGGTTCGAGAGACTGTGTCTCTCGTCATCACGGAGGACTGTGTCTTCCGAACGACCCCGAGGCACTCGCCTTGTTCCACCTGTAGAGACTCTCGAAATCGTCGGAAAGGTGTGTGGTATCACGTCAGTGACCGGTCGCAACATATCGCAGTCTTCAGTTCTCAGAGTTCAATCTGCTCGACGAGTCCCTCAGACGTGTTCGAATTGACAGCGACGATACTGACGTGCGGTTCGAGACCAGACCCGTCAAGTTTCGCTTTGAGCAACTCGTCGACCTGGTAGACGCCAGCGGCGCTGTTCATCTGAATCTCCACGTTTACTGCAGAGTCCTCGCCGGGGTGTAGCATCACCTGCTCAATCGCTTGCGATGAGATGGTATTGATATCACGGCCACCTTCCTTGTATGGGATCCGTGACCGGCCGCGTTCCATGTCTAGCGCGTCTGCGACTCGGATAACCCCTGCTTCGGTGGTGAGCGGGTCCTCGGCAGTGTGATGGCAGAGAATCGCGTGCAATACCTCGGCTTTCACCCTGACCGCGGCCTCGGTGTCATAAAACTCTGCCAGGACACGATCGAGGATATCGGCAGCCAGCGGAATCGAGTAGTACGTGTGGTCGTCGCGATGGACCACGTGACCGACATCGTGGAGGGTCGCCGCGAGGACGACAATAACCGGCTCGTCTGCCTCCTCGAGTCCCTGGTCACCGGCACCGTTGAATTGAACGTGACTCTGTTTCAGTAGCTCGTACAACCGGAGGGCGTGGTCTCTGACAATTCGAATGTGTTCTTTTCCGTGATCGTTGTACCCCTTCCGTGAAACGGCGTTGACGTTTTGCGCGCGGAGATACGTCTCAATCTCTGGATCTGAAATGACGAAGTCGTACACCGAGTTGGCCCGCTCATCGGGAAACGAGTGTTCAGCGTCGGGGTCGTACGGACGCCGGCTCTCGGGGTCGGGTCCAGTCATACCAGTTTAGATGGTTCGTTGGGTGAAAAGAGGACCGTACACATTGGCCAAATCAGTATGACACCTCTTAGGATTGACTGGGCTGCCAGAGGCGTCGCGACACGAACTGTGGTGATTTCAGTCGGCTTTCTGAGGAGGGACTACTCAGAGGCAAAAAGCCTATAATTGCGACAAGGCAATTTTCAGATACAAATGACTGGTTTGATCCCATTGGTCGGCCCGATTCCGGGCGGTCCGGAGCTGCTGATCATCCTGCTAGTGCTGGTATTGCTCTTCGGAGCCAACAAGATTCCCAAGCTTGCTCGGTCGACTGGCCAAGCAATGGGTGAGTTTAGAAAAGGCCGTGAAGAGGTCGAAGACGAGTTGCAAGGCATGCAAGACGACGAGATCCCAGAAGGCAGCGCAGAATCGTCGACAGAGT
>KI543227.1:299653-308742 GCA_000496235.1 uncultured archaeon A07HR60 | reverse complement strand
AGTCGCGTTTCACGTCGAAAGATGACGACCCATCTTATTCCAACCCAGCGGTGTGGTGCCGTGGGAATCCTCGCCAATTGGCGGGGAGGATCTCAGTCTGGCGAGTCACGGACGATGGCGACCTTCTACTGGACGGGACTAGCACTCAACTCAATCTACGGGCTCTCCTCGTGCTGTCCCTGACTCCTGGTAACTCTCCGTATCAGTGATTGGATTCGCCAATCGTGCCGAGTGCAGTCACACTGGGATCGAGCCCCGTGGCATTTGCCTTGAGAATCTGAGACACCACACAACGCCGAACTCGGGATTGGCACCGACGTGTGTATGTCAGGCTTCTGCATAGAGGGTTTTTCAGCAATCGAAGATTCAACGGGGCCCGCTCATAGACCTGCGATCACCGTCGATGAGTGGGTGATCTGGAGAGTGTACTCGTGGTTCAACCACGACAGAGACGAAATCAACGGCCTAGCTTTCAATCGGGTGCTCCAGTGACCGCTTCAGGTCGATAATGTTGGCTCGTTCTTCCGGGAGTCGAGCCGGGTGGGCCCCCACGGTCACGATTAGGTCGTCTTCGTGCTCGATTGTCGCCACGTAGAGGGTGATATCGACTTCTCGCCCCTGGAGCTCCTGGAGTGTCGTCGTGGTGAGGAACTCTGAGACGGTCGTCTCTTGCCCGAAGATCGTCTCTTGTGATTCTCCCTGGAATTCGGCGTTTTGAAGAGACTCATACTGGCCACTCAGTTCCGCGCCGAACCGGGTGAGTAACTCCTCGTGTGACAGCTGTGAAATCGGGTTGAACGTCCGGCCGGCAACGGTCACCGCCGGCAACGAGGCGACGGCGAACAATGCTCCCTTCAGCTCCGACCCATCGAGTGTGACCGACCGCTGATACACTCGCACCTGACTGTTTGCAATGATCGTCCGGCTCTGGCCCGCGGCCTCGACAGTCTCTTTCACCTGCAAGTTCTCAGACGAAGCAAGTTCGAAACCCGTCTCTGAAACCGTCGCCGAACCGGGCACCGCTGGATTGGCTGTGAACTCGACTTCGTCACCGAACGCGATGTCCAAGCAGCCGGCCGTGCCGAGCATCACTCCACCGGCTGCGACGGTTCCGAGTAATGTTCGTCTGTTCATATTATTTAAGTAAACGAATGTGGTTATGTAAATCTCTTCTGACAGACCTCCGATAGAGCCCGTCTCTCGGCGTGATCGTGCGTCGACGGGCTGGACTTCAGCCATTAGATCCGTTTCGATATTCTGTGACGGCTGATAGAGAGACGCTCTGACGTATTCGATCGAGGAGTCGCTGTGAACTACCTCGGGTCAAGCCCTGAAGCACTCGCCTCATACCGTCTGTAGACCTCTGCAAGAGTTATATCTGAAGGAAGTCTGAATGTATCATGAATAGACTGAATCTCGTCGTTGCGATGTCGACGGCGGTGTCGGCCGGGCTGGCGGGCTGTCCTCAGGACGACTCCGATTCAGGCGTGGAAGGCTCACTCGGTGTTGACGAGCAAACGGAAGATTTCGCTCGTCACGGTGACGAGGCGGTTGGCGCGTTGAATCTGGCCGGCGGCCTCGAAACGCTGGCTACGGGATGCACCGAACTGCTCGGTAGAGTTGCCGCCCCCAGAACTGCCACAGACGCGCTGAGCGCCGAGGAACCCGACCGCGCACAGACCAGTTTCGAGACTTCTGCGGATGATGCCGTGACGCCGGCGGGTCAGTCAGAGAGCCTTCCCAGACGGGTCGGCAGCGGTCAGCAAGGACAAATTTGCGGGGGTATTCGGCCAGGCCACGTGTCGCAGCGGTCATTTCGAGGATGCAGCTCAGGAGTTGACGACTGTAGCCAAAGCCGGCAAGCGCCGCACCCTCACAGCTGCAAGGCAGGCTGCCGAGCGTGGCGAGACAGCACTGACGCGAGCCAGCGAGTGTTGAATGCCGATGGAGTACGCCTTCGAACTGGCGCTGTGTGCAGCTCTTGAGCAGTCTGAAAGAGTTGTCAGTCGACAACATGGTGGCGCCGTTGTGGCTGCCGGGAGCCGGATCGTTGATATCTGCCTGCTGGAACCTGGGCCGGAGTTCAATGACAGAGCCGCCATCACCGATCAGACCATCCCCGCACTGGCTATCGAAGCCGACATTGGCCCTGGCGAGGCTATCCCCGCTCGCGAGGCGTTCGACATCCGGCCGGACCGCCGAGCCGATATCGTGGAGCGGGCCTGCGAGGTCGGATATCTCACCCGTGAACGGCGCGGTGGAACCACTATCGTGCGGGCGACAACGCGGTATCCCGACGAATGGTTCGGCCGGCTGGTTGCCATCGAGAACAAGCCCGACTTAGACCGGGCTGGCGATCTTCAATCGCAACTCCGGTTCGACGATACACTAGGGCTGTTTGATGCCGTCGTCCTCGCGACCGAATCATACGTCACCCGAGCTCACCTGAATCGCATCCCCGACCGGGTGGGTGTGTGGCGATTCGACCCCGACACCGGCGAGAGAGACGTGATTCGCCAGGCAGTCCCGAGAAAACCCGACACACGAGGCGTAGAGATCAGAGACGAGCAGCCGCTTCAGACTGATATCGCCATCGTCAGCGGCGAGGCCAAACGGCGGAGGCGGCGCCGGATCGCCGAACGGGTGTACGGCAAGGGTTGGCGACCAGCGCCGCCAGCCTGCTCTCATGCGCATCTCACCAAGGATGGACGGCCGTTTTGCGAGGCGTTCGACCGGGTGGTTGACCCTGGGAGTGACTGTCCGGACTGTGAGGCTCGCCGTCCGGCGGACCCACCCGACGACGACCACCGACAGCTCCGCGCCACTCGGACGGCGTGGCGCCCAAATCCCACGGGGACAGCCACACAGCAGTCGGGTCTCGGCCAGTTCTCGTCAGACGGCGGGACCGACAGTAACGGCGGCTGAAATCACGCACGAACGCTGTGAACCACTGGGGTCAAGCCTGGAGTAATTGTCCTAGAACGCCCGTCCAGCCGGGCCTGGTTTCGAACTCGAATCAGGGAGAGTCGACCACAGATGTCCCCCCCAAATCCCTGTATCGACCCACGGGGGTCGACCGCGTCACTCCAGAAGATACTGCTCTCCGTCGACGGCGAGTGAGTCTGCGAACGCCTCGTCGGCAGGATAATAATGTGCGACGTGGACGATGCGAGTCTGACTGGCATCAAGGTCGTCCCCGAGAGCGAGCGCCCCCTCTCGGGTCATGTGTTTACCGGCGAACGTCAGTGACGTTCCCGTATCGTCGAAGTGACGGCCGCCAGCCGGGTGTTTATCGCCAAAGTTTGCTGGAACGATTCCGTCTGCCAACAGCAGATCCGGGTCGTGGAGGATCTCTCGTGAGCGGTCCGAGATAGCGTAATTCGTGTCGCCTGATATCGCGAGTTTGGCCCCGGTTTCGGGGTCTTCGACTGCGACCCCGTAACTCACCAGCGGCGGATGTTCGACGGGAGCCAGAGTCACCTCAAGTCCACAGGTAGTGAACGTCTCGTGTGGCGTGTGGCCCACAACATCGATTCGATCGCGCAGGTACGCGTACTTTCGGCGGATTGTCTCGGCGACACTCTCACCTGTCTCAGGGTCGGTCTCGGCGGCAGCGTGAACGCGAATCTGGTCGAACAGTCGATAAGAGTTACCCAGTCCATCCAGGTGGTCGAAGTGAATGTGTGTTACCAGCGCCTCATCGGGAAGACTCACGTCGGTCGCGAGAAATTGCTGGCGAAAATCCGGGCTGAAATCGACGAGTAACCCCTCACCCGTCCGCTCGTTTTCGACGTGGACTGCGAATCGTGTTCGCGAGATATCCCGTCGGCGAGCCGTCTCGCAGGTGTCACAGGTACACCCGACGGTCGGTGTCCCCGTTGTATCCCCCGTGCCGAGAAGTGTCACCCGCATTGATTCACTGTACATTCGCGTTACGTATATCCGGCCCGATTCAAGTCTAATTGTGCCCTCTTACTACCGGTCACGAGAGCGGGTGGTGCGTCCCCGTCTGCCGACATCACGAACGTAGTCTCTGACTCGAAAAGAGACGCCGCTCCGGCTGGAGACGTATTGACCTACAGACACCATATCACGGCTCTCAACACTGTCACTCGCGTTAAGAACCCGCTCTGACAGCCGCCTTGGTCATCTGTAGACACTCGGGTAACACCCACCATATGACCCGGACCCAAACTTATTCACTGAGCCCAATTGTGACTTCACTGATGGATGTCGGAGATTACCAGCCAGTCCCCGATACCGACGACGTTTATATCCACGACGTTGGGTTATACGGGGCGCAAGGGTACGGGGCCGTGTACATCATCGACGCAGACCAGCCGGCGTTAATCGACACCGGAACGGGGGTCAATCGCGAGTCGCTCGTTGAGACGCTGTCGGAACTCGGTATTGGCGCCGAGGAGTTAGCTTATATCGTCCCTACGCACGCTCATCTCGACCACGCGGGCGGGGCGGGATATCTGGTCGATCAGTACCCCTCTGCGGAGGTGGTGACGCCAGAGCCGGCCGTTCGGCACCTCGTCGACCCGACCCGGCTGATCGCGGGGACGAGAGAAGCCGTCGGCGATCAGTGGCGCTACTACGCCGATCCGGTGGCGATTCCTGAGGGTCGTATCCGTGGCTTGGCCGACGGCGAGATAGTCGATCTCGGGGACCGAACGCTCACAACCCATTGGGCTCACGGCCACGCTCCTCACCACGCGTTCTTTTACGACAGCGGCGCGGATGTGGTATACACTGCCGACGCTGCAGGGATTCATATTCAATCTATTGACGTGATCCGCCAGTCGTCGCCGCCACCACAGTTCGACCTGCGACAGGCACGGGCCGATGCCCGTCGCATCGCTGATCTCGACCCGGAGATACTGTGTTTCGGCCACTTCGGCCCGCGGTCGTTCGAATCCGGGCTGATGGAGGAGTACTCACGGACACTGGTGGAGTGGGTCGCGGCCGTCCGGGAGAAACGCGCCGAACTCGAAGACGATGCCGCGGTTATCACCCACTTCGAGAACGCCGTGGAATTGGACAATGTCTGGACTCCCGAACGACAAGCGGCTGAGAGCCGGCTGAATACCCGGGGGGCACTGACGTATCTCGATACCGTCGATGAAGAGTGACCACGACATCGAGCGCCTCCGGCCAAAACCACAGTGGAAAGCCGCTAGCCGAGAGTCTTGAGTGAGAGAATATGCCGTTGTGACGGGCTGTTCGGCCTGAACCGTCGTAGCCCCACGTTTTATTTTGTAGCCTCGGTGTTAGTTCATATGAAACACGCGCAAGGGCCGTTACTCACAATCGACGTGGAGGCCCAGACAGCAGAGACGACGAATATCGATGATATCGTCTCGACGTATATCGGCGGGCGCGGGCTGAACACGCGGTTGGCTTACGAGCGGATCCCGTTCGACGCCAACCCGTTCGGCCCGGAAAACCGGCTGTTTCTCGCGACAGGACCGATGCAGCACTCACAGACCTCTTTCACCGGCCGCACGTCCGCGACCGCGCTCTCGCCACTGACGGAGGGGCTATTATCGTCTAACGCCGGGGGGTTCATCTCTCGTCATATCACCGGGGCAGGGTACGCTGCCGTCGAGATCGTCGGAAATGCTGACGGACCGCTCGCACTTCACGTGCGCGACGACGGCGTCGAGTTCGAGGAGGTGCCGGACCTCGCGGAGGCAACGGTCCCGGAAGTCTCCGAGTATATGAGCGATAGTCACGATATCGGCCGCGACCAGATCGCGTGTATCGGCCCGGCCGGAGAGAACCTGGTTCGGTTCGCGTCGATTATGACGTCCGAACAGCGGGCATTCGGCCGTGGTGGCCTGGGAGCGGTGCTCGGAGCGAAGGGTGTGAAGGCAGTGACCTTCGGTGGCACGGCTGCAGACCAAGTCAGTATCGACTGGCCGGCGAACGTGGCTGATATCCACCGTGAGGCGGCCACCAGCGACCACGTGATGAAACAGCAGGGGACCACCGCCGTCACCCCGCTGGCCAACGAGATGGATGCGCTGCCGACACGGTACTTCTCTGAGACTTCCTTCGAGGGGGCCGAAAATATCGGCGGCGCGATTATCGAGGAGAAAAAGTACAAGAGAGGCACATGCTCACAGTGTGCGTTTGCCTGCAAGATCCCCACCCGAGACGAGGCGGCCGGAATCGAAACCGAAGGGCCCGAGTACGAGACGGTCATGTCATTCGGGGCCAACGCCGGCGTGGACAACGTCGTCGCGGTAATGAAGGCAAACGAGCTCTGTGACACGCTGGGAATGGACACTATCTCGTGTGGTGACACCGTCGCAGCGTTTCTGGCAGCCGAAGAGGAATTCGGGAACGAGACGCTCATCGAGTCACTTATCGAGCAAATCGCGTACCGCGAGGGCGTCGGTGATACACTCGCCGAGGGTGTCGACCGGATGCACGAGGAGCTTGGCGTGGCCAACTGGTCGGTCAAGGGAATGGAGTTTTCCGCCCACGATGGGCGAGCTCTGCACGGACAGGGGCTCTCATTCGCGACATCCAACCGCGGGGCCGACCACATGTACGGCGGGATGTACGCACTGGAATACCCGCTGGTTGATGCCGCGGACAGTCTGGACCCCGAGGGGTTAGATGGGAAACCGCCGGTGCTGGTCGAGAAAGAAAATCACAGTGCGATCCTCGATTCGGGGATCATCTGCAAGTTCTCTCGTGACTTTGTCGACAAGTCCGATCTTGAGGCCATGTTGGACACCAGTTACGACCACCTCCAGGAGGTCGGTGCACGGATCGTCGAGATGGAGCGAGCGTTCAACAACGCCCGCGGGTTCGATCGCAGCGACGATGATCTTCCGTACGATATCGACGGGTTGGAGACCGCTCTCGACGATTACTACGCCGCCCGTGGATGGAAAGACAACGGGACTGTCCCTGGGTTCGAGAACAGAACGATTCCAGCCATCGGCAGTGGTGGCGAGGCAATCGCTGACGACTAGCCGGGCGTAGAGGTGGTCGAGCGAAAGTCCCGCTGCAGTCAGAACGACTCCACCGTTCTTGTGTCACCAGCCTCCAGTCGATGACTCGAAATTGCCCAGTATCACGGGGGAATTAGCTTAAAACACAAGAGCATTCAGCATCGCCAGTAGACCAGTGATGATGACCGACTTCTTCGAGGTTCACGACCGGGACGGAGCCGCCCGATTGGGAGAGCTTCGACTCAGGGAGTCGACGCAGACGCCAGCGCTGGCCGACCCGATTGTCGCGGACAGTGGCAGCCTCTGGCCGGCCGAACGAGAGCCACCAGACGGCGACCCTGCGGCGCTGACCGTGCTTCCACATCGAGCCTTTCCCGCGGGGACTCCAGACGAAATTCGCGAGGTGTTCACTCCCGAACACGAACCTGCAGACTTTCCGGCAGCTGTGGTTGTCTCCAGTACACGCTTTGAGACTGCCACTGATGAGGGAGACACTGACTCTGGGTCTGGATCGGGATTGGGATCTGGATCTAGATCGGCTCCCGGGTCTCGTGCCAGCCCGACACCAGACGCTACGAACAGCTCGGATGCTCCCAGTGCCGATGAGAAACCCGCGAGCAGGCCGGCTCAGGCTCTTGCTGACGGAGTCGCTGATGCGTATCTGCTGTCTGACGCGCAGAGAGTTATTGACCATGGGGAGATCTTCTGTGACGCGATCGTCCGCACACGCGGTGCGATCCCTGCCGACACCGCACTGTTTCTCTCTGGGGTAGCCACTCCCGGTAACGTCGCACTCCTGGCGTACGCTGGCGTCGATCTCGTGGACACCGCGCAGGCCCGGGTCGCCGGGGCAGAGGGATTCTACTTGGCGACAGATGGTCGATTCGTTCTGGAGGATCTTGAGGAGCTTCCATGTGCCTGTGAGGCGTGTCGGAGAGGGATCGCGGCGTTCGATCGGGGCGACTGCGCGACACATAACGTCAACGCGCTGAAAGCAGAGTTAGCTCGAGTTCGCGAGCGGATCCGAGCGGGCCAGCTCCGCGATTATCTGGAGGGGCAGGCGCGCCACGAGCAGTGGATCACCGCGGCGCTGCGCGAGTTCGACCAGCAATGGGGCTATCTGGAACAGCGCACCCCGATCTTCCGTGAGGCTGAGATCACTGCCACGACCGGCGACACACTTCAGCGAGTCGCGATCCGACGATTCGCCGACCGTGTTACCACTCGCTACCAGAATCGATTCGATAGCCCACTCGTGTTAGTGGGTTGCTCGGCGACGAAACCCTACAGCCAGTCACAGAGTCACGAGCAACTCCACGACGCTATCGACTACCGCGGACACGTCGTCTCCATGACCTCGCCAATCGGGGTCGTCCCGCAGGAGTTGGAGACGACCTACCCCGCTCAACACTACGACACGGTAGTCACCAGTCGATGGACTGAGACGGAAACGGCGTTCGTGACGCAGGCACTTGAAAAGTATCTCCAGGCGAACGAATACCCACGGATCATTGCTCACGTTCCATCGGGAGGGTATCGAGACATCTGCGAGCGCGTCTGCAATCGGGTGGACATCGAGATGCAATTCACCACCGAAGGCCACCCGACCAGCGAGCAGTCACTGGCCGCGCTGGCCGAGACACTCAACGGCGAAAGCAGGTATCATAAGCGAGAACGACAGCACAACACGATCCAAGCAATAGCCGACTATCAGTTCGGTGCGGGGGCGGGTGAGGAACTGTTTGACCAGATTCAGACGACGGGCCGGTATCCCCGACTCCAGGCCTGGGACCGCGACGGTGCCGACCGCGGCGCGCAACTGGCAACCATGGTCCCACAGTACGGTCTCTTAGCGCTGACTGAAGCCGGTGGCCAGCGGTGGCTCGCGAGCGACGTGCCGACTCATCACGTCGAAATCGATGAGTTCGTGCCCCACGGCTCCGTGCTCGCGCCAGGTGTGGTCGACGCCTCGGCAGATATCCGGACCGGCGAAGAAGTCGTTATCCAGGGGCCGCGTGCGTTTGCTGTCGGCCGTGCACAGATGACCGGCCCAGAGATGGTCGACTCGACCCGCGGGGTCGCTTGTTCGGTTCGTCACGTGACCGAAACTGAGAC
>KI543227.1:292050-299011 GCA_000496235.1 uncultured archaeon A07HR60 | reverse complement strand
CGGGAACGGGAACGGAAGCGCAAACGCAGACGGAGACAAACAGGGGGACAGAGCCACCGAGCCAGGTGAAGCGCGGGATGACAACAGCGTTTAGTCACTGACGGCGGAGGGACGAGTATGGACATCGAGACAGCGTTGGCGCCGGCCGGGATGTCACTCTCGGAGGCGACGGTGGCGGTCGTCGGGGCCGGGGGAAAGAAAACAACGTTGTACACGCTCGCGAGTCGGCTTTCCAATGCCGTCGTCACCGCAAGCGTTCGGATCCCGATTTTCGATCCGCACGTCTCGGTGGTATCAGTGACACAGGATCCGGTCGCCAGGCTCGAGACCGCCAGTGCCGAGGAGTTTCCACTGGGGTTAGTGCCCGAGCGGGAGCGCGAGGATCGATACCTCGGCTACGAGTCTGCGGTGGTCACCGACCTCGGGTCGACTCACGATGGGCCCGTCCTCGTCAAAGCCGACGGAGCGCGTAGCCGCGAGTTCAAAGCACCCGACGACCGCGAACCACAGATTCCCGCTGCGAGTGACGTTGTCATCCCAATCGCCAGTGTCGACGTGGTGGGCGAGCCGCTCACCGAAGCAACGGTTCACCGCCCCGAGCGCGTCGTCGCAGTGGCCCGCGAGGCGGGACTGGACGTGACAGTGGGCACCACAGTGACACCGGAACTCGTCGGGACGGTGCTGGCGAGTGATACCGGAGGCATGAAAGACATCCCTGCAGACGCGACTCCCGTGCCGCTCGTGAATAAGGTCGATACCGATGCCGCCCTGTCGGTCGCCCGCGGTATCGCGAATACGGTTCACGATTGTGCCGCGGTCGATAACGTCGTTCTCGCATCGATGCGTGATGGGACCGTGAGAGACGTGGTCTGACGCACTCATAGCGAAGAGTAGAGCGATTTGCGAGACTCGCCGATCCCGAGTCGTCTACGTCAGCCTCTATATGATAGGGCACACGCAGTAGCGGGGTCCGTGGGTGAGAGTGAAAGAGATTCTACCACTCGAAGGCGAACGGTGAGACGTCGGTCTCAAGCCAGCCTGAATAGCTGCTTAGGGACGGTCTTCGACAATCTGGTCGGCAGCCGCCTCGAATTCGGCCAGTGTATTGAGATTCTCGAAGGTTCGCGAGTCAGTCGCTGATCGGATGACTTCGTGATCGACAACGGTCCAGTCCAGATACTCTAATGGCGCGATGATTTTGTGTTCGCCCGCCTCAAGAGCGCGGTCCACTGCCGGCGCCATCGCCGAGGCTCGGTAGACGGCCTGGGTCGTCTGGTACCATCCCGCCTCTAACTGTGGTACTACCGCATCGTAGCCGTCCGCCTGGTCAGCAAGGGTCTCGATGAACCCTGGGTCGACGAACGGCATGTCAGACGCGACGACTGCAATGAACCCGTCAGTGGCCCGGCAGACGTTCCGGATTCCCGCTGCCGGACCCAGATCCGGCTGCTCGTCCATCACGTACGTCACGGGGAGGGGATAATCAGCCATAGCTGCGCTGATCGGCTCCTGTTGATCGGCCCGACAGTTTACCACCAGTTCGTTCACGACTGGGTCGGTCCCGCTGGCACGGCTTGCTCCCGGCCCGACGGGGTCTCCATCGCCAGCCAATCTGTCGGCGACGCGACGGATCATGGGCGTTCCCGCCAGGTCGGCGACAGTCTTGTCCGCCTCACCGAACCGCGTCGAGCGCCCGCCGGCGATGATCGCTCCCGTGAGCATATTACAGCTCCGCGGTGCAGCAGTATCGGCTCTTCGGTTGGCTGACGTCTGCGATAGGTGACGAGCCGGACCGCGGAGTTCGCCTGCAACCGGCAGCGGCAGCCTCGGTGGTAGTAAAGAAATAAACCTGGGGCTGGTGTCCGCTCAGTCACCCAGAAACACCGTACTCTAATGTCTCGGTCTCGTATTTAAGCCAGATGACCGGTCGATCACACGTGCTTTGGGTTGACCTCTCAGCCGGGGAGACAACACGCGAGCCCGTCCCGGAGGAGTGGCGTCGCCAGTTTCTTGGCGGCAAGGGGCTCGGAGCTCGGTATCTATATGATGACTTAGAGCCGGGAGTCGACCCGCTCGGCCCGGCGAATCTGCTGGCGTTTTGTTCAGGACCACTGTCGGGGTATTTGCCCGGGGAAACGCGATACGCCGCCGTCACGAAGTCACCACTCACTGGGGCGTTCCTCGACTCGTATGCGGGCGGCACCTTCGCCGCGAGACTTGCCGGCTCACTTGATGACTGTCTCGGACTGCTAGTGACCGGGGCTGCCTCGGAGCCGGTCCGGATCGACGTGAGTGAGGGTGAGGCAACAATCGCTCCGGCGACAACCTGGGGAGACGATACCACACAGACGGATGCCGCTCACCCGGACGCGGCAGTCGCCTGTATCGGGCCGGCAGGCGAGCGAAAGGTGAGTTACGCGACGATCGCGTCCGACGCGGGAAGTCATCACGCTGGGCGGGGTGGAGCTGGGGCTGTGATGGGCGCCAAACAGCTCAAAGCGGTCGTCGCTCACGACCCAGCGCCCGAGCCACCGGCAGGAGGAGCCTTGGACTCGCTCCGCGAGGAGTATGCTGCTGCCTACGCGGCAGACGAGACCGGGCGATGGCAGGCGGCAGCCGAGACGCTCGAGAGCGTGGACTTCGCCAACGAGGTGGGCGCACTCGCGAGTCGGGGCTGGCAGCACAGCCAGTTCGATGATACCGACCAGATCGGGATCGAAGCCGCTCGCGAGGCCGCGATTGGCCGCGAGAATCCAGAGGCTGCGGTCCCTGGCGGGTTCCGTGTCGAAACGGCTGCTGGGGAATCTGTCCCCCGAGGAGCGACACAGATGACGCTCGGCGCTGGTCTAGAACTTGAGGAGTTCGACGCCGTCGCCGCACTCGGGGAGTTGTGTGACAGACTCGGCGTCGACGTCATCACGGCGGGCAACGCTGTTGCGTGGGCCGTCCGAGCCGGTGAGGCCGACCTCATCGAGTGTGACGTGTCGTTCGGCGACGAGACTGGCGCCGCCAATCTGATCCGGGCGGTAGCCAGCGATGGGTCACCACCCTGTCCGCCCGCCGTTATCGAAGCCCTCAGAGACGGTGTCGACGCCGCGGCGACTGTATTCGGCGGTGACGACATGATCCCGACAGTCAAGTCGATGGAACTCCCGGCGTACGATCCTCGCGCAGCCGCGGGGATGGCACTGGCGTATGCGACGAGCGACCGCGGGGCTTGCCACCGGCGGGCCCGGCCAATCGAACAAGAAGCATTCGAGTCGGAGAGATCGACTCGTAAACGAGTGGCAGCTGTCATCGCCGCCCAGGATACCCGGTCGACACTGTGGAGTCTCGTCGCTGACGACTTCGTCGGTGACACGCTCTGGGACGATCTTGCGGCCGAGTGGCTGGCGGCAGCAGGCCTCGATGCCAGTCACAAACCCGAGGCGTTGCGCCGCCGCGGCGAGCGAATCTGGACGCTGGTGCGACTATTCAACCTCAGAGAGGGGTTCGACCGCGAGAGTGACGCCCTACCCGACACACTCACAAACCCTGTTGAGACAGGTCCCGCCGCGGGCGAGGTTATCGACCCCGACGACTTCGACTCGCTTCTGGATGCCTACTACGCCGCTCGTGGCTGGGACGACGAGGGCCGCCCAACGGCAGCGACACTTGACCGGCTTGGACTCGCGTCCGTCCGGGACGACACCACCCCGCTTGGGCGATCCGATGGTTACGCCGCCGATGACTGAGACCGACTCCGCAAACCCGGACTCTGATCCGGAACCCGAACCAGACTCTGGAGAACGACGGGCAGACAGTCCGTCCGACTCCGACACACGGGCCGCAGGTCGCGGTGACAGCGACGGCAGTCGTGGGGCGAGAAATCACCACGCCCGATCCACGGCGGGAGTGAAAGACTCGACGCGGAGTTCGTTCGGGTCTCCCGACAGCATGACGATTGCACTGACCCTTCAGGCGGGGCGCCGACTCGAGAGTCCTGGCACTGCGGTCGAGAATGCCCGGATGTGGGCCGACTGGATCGGCGTGGTCGGAGAAGTCAGTACCCAGCGACTCAAGGAGTTTTGCGACGAGTTCTCGCTCAATCCTGATTTCATCAACGGGACCGGAACGAGCCCCACCGAGCGGCTAGCCAGTATCGGCGAAGGGTCAATGTTTCACGCCGAGCGAACGGTCGTCGTCGGGACGCCAGACGAGCGCTCGCTGGCAGTCACCGCTGGCTGGGAGTTCATTCTCATTACCAAGGCAGCGTCAAAAGCCGCGTGGGAGCTCCGGTCGAATTGACATCCTCCCCGCGCTGCGCGAGGATTCCCACGGCACCGCACCGCTGGGTTGGGATATTGTGGTTTGTCGCTGTCCAACATGGACGGCGACTGGCTGTGCCAAGCAGCCGTTACTCCTATCCTCGGCATGAGGACTCGGAGTTACCTTTGCTGACTCCGTCCCACATTCCAGCACAGAACGGGTGTTTCTGCCTGCAATTCGGAGTTGTCCGATACTGTCCGATTACACGGGCGGACGTGCCGCCTCGGATACTATAGAATAGTTTTTCGTTAATTTAACTCTGTCGTATTTGAATCAATATCCAGAAGAGTCGGATTCATCCCCGTCCATCGACGGGGCTTTCTCCTTGATTCTCAGTAATTCTCTCTACTGGCGGACACAGGCCAGCGACCGCTGTGTCTGCCATCACCGGGCAACTCTGCGAAACTGACCCGCAGGCGGACTTGCCCGGGCCCCGGACCACATTTATGTGGGCAGATACAGGTATTTCGGCATGGAAGAGGTCTCACTGGGTGTTCCGCGACAGATTCTAGAATCGCTGCCTGAGGATGGGTCCGCCGACGCGGATATGCAGCGGGCGGTCGAGGGGATTGAGGCACGCGTCAACGATGCGATCCAGGATGCTGAAGACACAGAGGCTGCGGCTGGCTACGTGGTCGACGCCATGGAGCGAATCGAACAGCGGCTCGACCGGCACGACGAATTCGTCCCAGAACTGCGGGCCTGGGGACAGTCACCGATTTACGCGATTGCGTGGCGCAATCTCTATGCGGACCTGATCGAGCAGCTGTACCAACACGAGTGGCTCGTTGAAGAACTCGACCGCGAGCGAAACTACCGAGTCGTCGACGACGGCATCCGGTTCGGCACCTGAACGCCGGGGCCGCCCGAACAAGTCCGAAAATCTTGGCCACGTGGTGCTGGCCAGCTTTAAATCGCGAAACCCGAGAGTCGCGCCCGTGGCCCGTTTGGCGTGATGATAATTTCCACTGGCTCGTGTCGACTGTGATCGGATATGAAGATCGGCGCGGTCACTCGTGGCAGTCGTGTCGTCACGGCTCAGTATTCACTCTCGCCACCGTCGAGTGAGTTCTGAATCCACTACTGGACGAGAGTTCATCTGAGTTGTGCTGATAGTAAGACGCAGCTTTTGTGAGACGGTCCGCGAATCCCGCTTGCAACTCTGGCGGCAGGTGTGAAAGCGGTGTAAGTGGACTCTCTCAGCCGAGTCACGCCAGCGCGAGGCTCGTCTCTCAAGCCCCGTTCTGCGACTGATGTCCCGCAGGTCGGTCACAGTCTGCCCTGATCTCGCGTTAGCAATTTAAGTCTCGGCAGTTCATGATGAAGATATGGAATTGGACTTGAAGTTCTTCGCAACATTCCGGGAGGCGGTGGGATCAAAGACAATCTCCCTGGAATTCGACGACGGTATTGAAGTCGGAAGACGTTCTCCAATCACTTGAGTCAGACTACGCGGAGCTAAAGGGGAATTTGATGGAAGACGGCGACCTCGCACCCCAGATTAGTGTTCTCAAGAACGGCAACGAAGTGTTACACCTCGACGGAATTGCGACACCGCTAGAAGGAGGCGACACACTGGCAATCTTCCCGCCCGTGGCTGGGGGCCATGTCTGACGCGCTCGCAGAGCAGACACGAACGTTCCGGGGCATCTCGCGGCGCCTTGCTGCCCACTATCTGCAGAATTTGGGCGGAGAATTACTCGATGCCGATGCACCAGCCGAGGCCACTGAAGTCGAAGGAGATGGCTGGCGCGTCTCGCTATCGGCCGAGACAGTAGAGGTGGGACCGAGCCTCACGCTGACTGAGGTGACCGTCGCATTCAGCGGTAACCCCGACCGGCTGGACGGGCTTGTCGATGACTTCGCGCAGAAGGCGATGCGAGCGGGGGGATGACCGACGAGCCCTCGGAATCTGGTTCCGCGTCTGACGGAGTCGGGCCATCTGAGACACGAGAGCAGAGCCAAACCCGGGACGCGGACGCGGCTCAGACCCGGCCTGGAGAGTCAGACCCGAACGCAAACCCGGACAGAGACTCGGAGCCGGACACAGATCCTGTTACCGAGGAGATTCCACTCCCATTTGACGGGCCCACGCTGGTGAAGACAGGTCTCAAGGCGAGTATCGGCCCGTCGGTATTACCAAGACTCCTCCGGCGGGCACAGCGACTGCTAAGCGAGCAGATCGATACGTTCCACCGCCAGCACGAACGGGTACACACTGACGAGGAGCGAGTTGTGTTCCTCGCCACCCAGAATTACTGGACGCACCTGGGTGCAGAGCTGGGATTCAACGAGCGTGAGACGGATGCTGTCCGACGAGCACACGAGGCTCAGTTGTTACGGATCGGTGACGAAACGGGGCGCAGCGAGGAGTTCGAGACTGCCATGGAGATCCGTCAGTCGGTCGTTATCGCGGCCGATTCAAACTGACTGCGGCAGCGATCGAACCGTTGCACGATGGTCCACGGACCAGAGAGAATCAGCGTCTGGAAACTCGTGTCGAGCAACTCAGGGAGAGGAGCGAGCCGAGCAGGGCTGTTTTGAACCGCATGTGACCGACGCGCGAGCAACCGCTACAGACCGATGGGTGTATTGGATGGTAGGCGAGACAGCGTTGTGTGCATCGCGATGTGGTCGCTGGTATCACCGATTC
>KI543227.1:286461-291564 GCA_000496235.1 uncultured archaeon A07HR60 | reverse complement strand
ACCCCGTCGACCCAGCCACGGACATCGTAGTATTCGTCTTTCATCTGGTCGAGTTCTGCGAGGTCACCCTCGGAGCCGCCTTGTCCGGGCATAGCATCCTCGTGACCCTCGACGAACCGGCCGGGGAGGTCGTCGTCGCTCCCGTCGAAGCCGACAAGATTGTTGTAGTACCGTTCGAGGTTGTACACTCGCTCGCCAGCTTCGATCAGATCGTCTTCGGTCACGTCCAGACCAGTCATCCCGCCGTACTGAAGGACGTATTCTTCAATCCCTTCGGCGAAGGCGCTGAACTTGCAGATGTCGAACGAGTCAGAGACAGCGTGAAGATCCTGGAAGGTGGCACACAGTTCCCCTTTTCCGTCGGGGTCGCGTGGGTCCACTTTCTCGGGAATCCCCAAGATCTCGGCTGCAGGCGTGTATCCGCGCAGGTGACAGGCACCGCGGTTGGAAGTGGCGTACCCGATCGCCATGCCTTTCATACAGCGCGGGTCGTACGCCGCCATCGTCTGGCCTTTCACCGCCAGCGAATTGTCGTGGGCGTCGCGGCGCTCGGCGACCCTTTCAGGCCCTTCACCGAGCAGTTCCGCGAGGTCATCCTCGCGGCGACCGATCCGGTCGATCATTTCGATCATCGTCTCAGCGTCGCCCCACTCGAGATCTTCGAACTCTTCCAGTTTGCCCTCGTCGGTCATCTCCATGGCCATCGCCATCATATTACCCGTTTCGATGGTGTCGATACCCATGTCGTTACACCGCTCAAGCATCAGCGCGATCTTGTCGCGGTCGTCGTTCATCGCGTTTGGACCCAGCGCCCAGGCGGACTCGTACTCGTACGATTCCGTCTCGATGTTCATGTCCTCGCCCTTGTGGACGATATCAGCAGAGACCTGCTTTTTACACGCGACCGGGCAGGAGTGACAAGTCGGCTCGTCCACGAGGATATTCTCGCGGACGTTCTCCCCAGAGACGCGCTCTGCGTCGATTTCCGGGCCGGCGTGGTCGGCGTCTGCTTCGCTTGAGGTGGACGTGAACTGCCCGTTCCGTGTCGGGAGCCCGTCCATCTCCTCGGCGACATTCATCAGCACGTTCGTGCCGAACTGTGAGAGGCCACCCTCATTGGGGGCAGTCACGTCGGACTCGCGGATGACTTCCAGTGCCTGCTGGTAGCCTTCCTGGAACATATCCGTCTTGGCCGGCGCCTGCATGTCAGTCCCGGAGTGCACGACGACCGCCTTCAGGTTTTTGTTGCCCATCACAGCACCGGTACCGCCACGACCCGAGACGCGATCGTCTTCGTTGACGATAGCCGCGTATTTGACTTCATTCTCGCCGCCAGGCCCGATCGCCATGACCGAGAGATTACGGCCGATCTCGCCTTCCAGTTCCTCGCCGATCTCATCAATCGTATCGGTGACACCGGAACCCCACAGGTGTGAGGCATCGCGGAGTTCCACTTCGCCGTCCTCGACGTACGCATACACCGGGTCATCCGCTTGGCCGTCGAACATTAGCCCGTCGAAGCCGGACCACTTCAGTCGTGCCCCGGACCAGCCCCCATGATGGGAGTCTGTTACCGTCCCTGTCAGTGGGGACTTCGTGACGATCGCGATCCGGCCACTCATCATCGTCTGAGTACCCGTCAGCGGGCCGTTCATGAAGCACAGCCGGTTATCCTCGCCGAGCGGGTCTACTTCCGGCCCCTTGTCAAAGAGATACCGGACCCCAAGCCCTCTGGCTCCGATGTATTTGCGTGCGTACTCGTCGTCGACGCTTTGATAGGACACTTCCCCGCCTGAGAGGTCTACCTGTGCGAGTCTGTCGTGGAAACCACCGATATCAGTCATATTACGAACTATAATTACATATGTTCCCCTTCATGTTAGTAGTTATCACGAGGGTGTAACCACGACTGGTTACATGAGTGGAACCCGTCGAGAGTCATGACCTCGGTAAGCGGCCACCTGAGAGTCGTCGCCACGAGCTGGCGGTGGCAGCCTCAGCGCAGTGGGCTGACAGCAGTGACTGTGGGGTGGTGAGCTAGCTATCGATATTGCGGGGGGATGAGTCCGAACGGCTAATTCACGGTTGTGACGAAGCGGGTTTATCCAATCAGGGGTTACCGGTCTCAATGAGAGAATCGAGTCATGAGGGTCACGCCCACGACCGCATGGATGCACGCAACTCGGTCATGCGGGAGATCCAGGTTGAACGGACGGAGACCCACGACCCACACCAGCCCACGCGAGTCTGGCTCGACGAAGACACCACCCCTGACGGGGTAGTTCAGTCGCTAACGATCGTCTTGAACACCGGGAGTTATCGGTGGGTCCGAGCCGGCGGATACACGACGTCCGGAGACGCTACCGAGTTCGTGGAGGACGATTCGGTGGGTCACGAGGCGCTAGTTGACCAAGTTGAGGAGGCTCTGGCCCACGAGCGAGACAACGCCGGGAACCCGGCAGAGTTGGTGAAAATCCACACGTCGGGGTCTTTCTTCAACGAGCGTGAAGTCTCTCCCGAAACTCGCCGCGAGATTGCCGAAACATTCGCCGACCGCAGTCGGATCGTCGTGGAGTCGGTTCCGGACTTCGTAAGCCGCGAGAAGGTTCGTGACTTCACCGGCTCCGGCTTGACGACAGATATCGCGGTCGGGCTAGAAACGGTGAGCGACCAGATCCGACGGGACTGTCTCAACAAGTCCTTCGGGTTTGCAGACTTCGAAAACGCGTGCGCAGCAGTCACCAATGTGGCCGCTCAGACGGGCGGCAACGCGGGTGTGAAAGCGTCTCTCCTGATGAAGCCACCATTCCTGGCCGAGCCAGAGGCTGTCGCCGATATGGTCGATTCCGTCCGGCGCTGTGCAGCCATCGACGGCTGTCACACGGTCTCTGTCAATCCGTGTAACGTCCACCGCCACACCATGGTGGACGAGTTGTTCAACCAGGACGGCTATCGACCGCCGTGGCTGTGGAGTGTCGCTCACGTGCTTGAAGAGACGGCTGAGGTGGGCGCACTGGTCGTCTCCGGCCCAGTGGGTCACGGCTCTGACCGTGGGGCTCACAACTGTGGCGACTGTGACAGCCGGGTCCAGACAGCGATCAAAGACTTCAATATCCGCCAGGAGCCGGCCGTCTTTCAGCAGGTCTCCTGTGAGTGTGAGACCACCTGGAAGATTGTCATGGAGGAAGAAACAGCATACAATCAGCCACTCGTCAGCTGATCTCTCAACGTCTCTCACCCACGACCGTTCCGCTTTCGTGGCTGCATTCTCGTCGAGAGTAGACCGCCTGCAGGCGGCTAGGCCCGCAGCGCGGGTTATGGACGCCAGCTGGACAGCGGGATCGGCTACTCCCGTCGGAATTGGGTGTACTAGTGGATGAGACTGACTCGTCACCGGACCTAAGGACCCGGGTGATAATCCCACGGGGCCGATGAGTGGTGGGGTTTTGCTGATACGGTCGTGATTGCGGCGGTTGATTCCCCCCCAATCGGAGCCGAACTGCTAACCCGCTTGCTGCACAATAGACGATATGGTTCGAGTGAAGACTGGTGGCCGGATCCACTTTGGATTCGCCAACCTCAGCCTCTCACACGAACGGCTCTATGGAGCGCTGGGTGTGGCCATTGAACGGCCACGGACGGTTATCGAGGCGACAGCCACCGAAGTCATCCGTGTGGACACCGGCAGCGACGTTCCCGACAGAATCGAGCAAGATACCCGCCAATACGTCCGACAGGTGTGTGACCTGCTTGGTGTCCCTGGCGCGACAATCCGCGTGACGGAGAGTCTCCCCCGCCACACTGGATTGGGTAGCGGAACGGTGCTAGGGCTATCGACACTCGCGGCCGTCGCGGAGGCGTATGGTCTTGACCCTTCCATTCGTGACCGCGCTCCGGTGATAGGCCGAGGTGGCCGGTCAGGTGTCGGTGTCGGCGCGTTCGAACGCGGTGGGTTCATTCTCGACGCCGGCCACCCGACGGCCAGATTCACGATAGACCGCCCCCGTGACGGGGACTGGACGGTTCCGGCAGTGGCAGCGCGGCACCCGATTCCCGAGGACTGGCGGTTCTTGCTCGTGTTTCCGGCAGTTGACTCTGGTCGCAGCGGCGACGAAGAAGAGCGCAGTATGCGAACTGCAGTCGAGGACGCTGAGCCCGGGCCTGCAGACCGGATTGCAGGCCTGATTACGCGGCGATTGTTACCCGCTGCCGTCGAGGGCAGAGTCTCAGATTTCGGCTCCGCAGTCGCCGAGATCGGCCGGCTCAATGGGTCGTGGTACGCCGACGAACAGGGTGGTGTCTATCGGCCGCCCATGGGAGAAATAATCACGTCGCTGAACGAATCTGCGGCCGTTCACGGTGCTGGGCAGTCGTCGTGGGGCCCGACGGTGTACGGTATCACGAGTGTCGAACAGACGACAGCAGCTGAGCGTGCCGGGCACGCCGCCCTCGAGTCTGCAGGTGTGGACGGAAGCGTCGAAATCGTCGCCGGCCGCAACCGTGGAGCTCACATCACCGGCCGGAGTCGTGACTGATTGGCCACGAGTTTCACTCGGTATCAGCAGCTCCTGGCTACTCTCATTCAACCACATCTAGCGTAGCCTCCCATGTCCTCCCTTCCCCGACCCATTCTGCCCTGTCTGTCCTGACACGACTACTACCGCCGGCTTCTCCGCTCCAGCCACGATGACTGAAGACAGACGCGTCAGGGACTGCCTGCGGACCAGACCAGGCTTTTCGCAGCTATCGTGTTCGCGGCCGCCGGCCGAGAGCTGATGACGGCCGTTTTAGCGGGTAAATATCGGCGTCACGGGCGTAATGAGTTTCACTCCAGATTCACTACTAAATTGCATGACACGGATCCCGTTCGGCGTGGATCGGTTAGACTCGCTTTTCGGCGGCGGCGCCCCCGCAGGGAGCGTTGTTCTCCTGTCGACAGACGCGGGAGCGGGCGGCCGAGCGTTTTGCCACACTAGTGCCGTCATCAATGCTCTCGCGACCGGAGGCCCCGAGAAATTCGAGCAGTACTACGACGGTCTACACGCGGATTCGGCCCCGCCCTCTGAGGTCCATTACATCTCGTTTACCGCGGGTCCGGATGCG
>KI543227.1:283008-286441 GCA_000496235.1 uncultured archaeon A07HR60 | reverse complement strand
CGTGTGTGACCGACCAGCAACTGGGCGCGCTGATGGCAGGTGTCAGCGGCACCTTCGAGTTCTCTTGGGAGTCCGGCGGCTCTCAGCGTGCTCGGACGATGGTGGTGCGCGAATTCGGCGGTGTGCTCTCGCGGCTCGAAGACGAGAATATCGTCCGGTTCGAGACGGAAGTCCTCGACAGCGGATTCGACATCAGCGACACCCGGAAGATACGGTGATGTCGGCCCGTGATTCATTACTTCGGAGCCCATAATTGTCTCCACATGGCCAGTGAACAATCCGAACAGCTTCCGGAGGGATTGAACGCCTGGCTCAGCCGACGAGCCGACGAAACCGAGCGGAGTCGTGGAGAGATTCTGAGCCGAGCAGTCGAGGCGTATCAGATATTCGAAGAGGTAAATCACGAGCCCCTCCACGCTGCGATCGCTGAGGCGATCGACGACGACCTCGAAGGGGCAAACCAGTCCGCTGAACTCCAGACCACGCTCGACCGGCTTGACCGCGTGGAAACAGCTCTCGACGAGCAGGTGGAAGATCTCAGAGGACGGGTTATCGAGGTGCTTCAGAAGGCGGAGTCGCGAGCCCCGGCCGACCATGATCATCCCGAGTTAACTCATTCTCTGGATGAACTGGAGATGGCAGTACAGCACCAATCCGACCGGCTGGGTGAAGTGAGTGATCGAATCGACCAGACCGCAGCCCAAGAGGAACACCGCGCTGACAGGATCGCGACGCTCGCGGAGTCGATAGACGAGATCGAACAGAAACTCCAGCAGCTAGCCTCCGCGACGGTCAAACTCCAACAACGAACTGACGCACTCGAACAGCGAACCAGCGGGATCGAACTCCTCGGCGGTCTCAAGCGCAAGGCAAACCAGAGCGGGGTCGAAAAAGCCGGGTGCGGTAACTGTGACCGTACCGTGGATATCGGCCTTCTCGAAGAACCTCGCTGTCCTCACTGTGAACACAGTTTCAACGGGTTCATCCCCTCATCTGGCTTCTTTGACGACCCCACACTGTCAGCTGGGGACCAGCCCGCAATAGAAGGGCAAACGACCGCTGCGAGAGACTCTGCTGACCTGCTCAATAACAATGGGTGATGCTGATACTGCCAGTGACGCTGATACTGCCACTGACGCGGATACTGCCACTGACGCCAGCACTAGCGAAACGCACCAGGAACCAGACGGCAATCTCGGAACTGACTCTGGCCCTAGGGAACAATCAGAGTCAGTCGCTCCGGCGGATACCAACACATCAAGTGATATCTCGAGCAAACGCGTACGTGATGCAAACGCAGGGCTAGATCTCAACCCTATTTCCGACTCTGACTCCGCCGTAGATTCGGGTGAGCGGCCCAGCCCGGACGCGGAAGCGAGCTCGGCAATCGTCAGTGGGGTAGACTCCGCGTCCGACACGGGCGTGGCAGCTGGCCCTGACGGTGACAGAGACACCGCAGAGCGGTCCCAATTCGGAGGGTCGCGGAACACTGATGCCAGCGAGACCGCTAACCCGCAACACGGCACGTCTGGATCCCTGGTCGACTCGGCTGACTCATCTGATTTCATCTTTATTGGTAATTTCGACACTGACGATGACTCCGGATTCACCGTTGATCTTGAACGGGACCGGGACACGGAGTCTCCACCCGGCGCAGGGTCACATAACAGGACCGAGACCACCAAGACTACCGAGACTGGCGAGTCCCCGACAGACGACTCGTTCGCGCGACTCCAAACGAGCCATACCTTCGACGAAGGTCAAGAAGTCCCCGCTCGGGACCGTGAGGAGGTGTTCTCACAACTGGACGCAGACGCCGACTCGGTCTCTCAGTTGGATTCGACCGGACCAATTGAGGAAGACCCGTTCGAGGAGGTCGGCATCGACGCCATCGACCCAGAGACAGTCCGGGACGGGCTGGGACTTGACGGCGAGCCGGAACCCAGCGGTGAGACACAACCGGTCGACACTGCCGGAGACTCTGATCACGTCATCAGCAAGCGGCAGTACTGCCAGCAGTGCCCGCACTTCAGCGGGCCGCCAGCTACTGTCTGCGAACACAGCGGAACGACTATTGTCTCGGTTGTGGAACCCGGCAAATTCCGCGTTCGCAACTGCCCGATAGTTGGGGAAAATACCGAGGAAACTGACCAGACGCTTTGATTATCCTCGACCGACCGACAAATTCTCTACACGAGAGAACCCTGCTAGCAGTTAGTTGACAGCCGCCGGTCACGGTATATCAAGCCAGGCGCAATGAAGTCTAACCCTGCGACGATCAACATTCTTTGTGGTCTCTCGCTGTAACCCTGACCGGGGGGATCGACTGCAGGCAGTATCATACGTTACTATCTCGGGCGATATCCAGCAGTGCCCGCACTTTCGATATTTAAGATCAGATCGGATTGGCCCGGCCTGCAAAACACAACCGGCCATGCTGACCCCGTGTGCTGGATAGATGGCGGTCGTGTGCAGACGGACCAGGGCGTCTGCCATTGGGCTCGAACTGAGAGACGGTCACGATGAGCAGGAGTGGTTCACACGTCTTCGCTGTGACACACCAATACAGAGCGATCAGTGCCAAGAATCACGCTCTGAGTGACACTCCCGAACACTACCTTCCCGGTCGGCGATCGTTTGCGGCCGGACAGCACGATCAGTTCTGCGTCCCGGTCATCGGCAGTTTTCAATATCGCGTCGGACGCTCCACTGCTTGATTCCTCCAGGGTCACGTCGATATTCGCGTCATCCAAGATTCCGCGTGCACGTCGTACCGAGGCTACCTGATCGACCGAGGCACCCTCGGGGTTATCTTCGAAATCGTGTAACAGCGTGACCCGGAGTCCACTTTGCTCCAGCGGCATTTCGGATATCTCGTTTGCGATGGCAGTGGCTCGAGTCTCGTCTTCGTCGATCCCAGCGACGATTTCGTACATACCGAATATTCATATGGTGGGCCGTCGGTTAATACTGCTGAACGACTCGATGATGGCAAATTTGGCTATCTGCAGGCGCTCAGCTACCGTCCGCAACAAGTGAACGAGGAAGACATCGGGCAGGGAGATTCAGACTATATGAGTGATATCCCACCGCGCAATGCACTGTGAGTGGCCTGCTGGCTGACACGGCCGGGCGATCGAGTCTCTCAGACGGGGATAAGAGGGCAAATCGTGACAGTGACGGGGCCGACAACAGTGATACCGACACCACCGAGAGAGCGTTGACCACGGGGTTTAATCGCTTCCGTACACTAATTTGCATGATGCCAACCGTTGAATATCTCAACTATGAGGCCGTCGACGACAACGACTGGGATATGTACGATGACGACGTGTTCGAGAAGGCTGACGCTCTCGATCTCCCCGACGAGGATTACGGTAGTCTCGAAGTGAATCAGGGCGAATACGTTCTTGAAGCCGCCGAAGCTCAAGGG
>KI543227.1:280597-282988 GCA_000496235.1 uncultured archaeon A07HR60 | reverse complement strand
GCGCTGATGGCAGGTGTCAACGGCACCTTCGAGTTCTCTTGGGAATCCGGCGGCTCTCAGCGTGCTCGGACAATGGTGGTGCGCGAATTCGGCGGTGTGCTCTCGCGGCTCGAAGACGAGAATATCGTCCGGTTCGAAACGGAAGTCCTCGACACCGGATTCGACATCAGTGATATCCGGAAAATACGGTGATATCGGCCGGTAATTCTTCACTTCGGAGCGCGTAATACTCTTTAGATGGCCAGTGAACAATCCGAACAGCTTCCGGAGGGATTGGACGCCTGGCTCAGCCGACGAGCCGACGAAACCGAGCGGAGTCGTGGTGAGATTCTGAGCCGTGCAGTCGAGGCGTATCAGATATTTGAAGAGTTAGACCACGAGCGCCTCCACGCTGCGATCGCTGAAACAATCGACGATGACCCCGAGGTGACGAACCGGTCCGTCGAACTCCAGACCGCGCTTGACCGGCTTGATCGCGTGGAAACAGCTCTCGACGAGCAGGTGGACGATCTCAGAGGGCGGGTTATCGAGGTGCTTCAGGAGGCGGAATCGCGGGCCCCAGCCGACCACGGTCATCCCGAGTTGACGCACTCTCTGGACGAACTGGAGATAGCAATAGAACACCAATCCGACCGGCTCGGCGAAGTGAGTGATCGGATCGACCAGACTGCAGCCCACGAGGAACATCGCGCTGACAGGATCGCGACGCTCGCGGAGTCGATAGACGAGATCGAACAGAAACTTCAGCAGTTAGCCTCTGCGACGGTCACACTCCAACAACGAACTGACGCGCTCGAACAACGGACCAGCGGAATCGAACTCCTCGGCGATCTCAAGCGGAAGGCGAACCAGAGCGGGGTTGAGAAAGCCGGGTGCGGTAACTGTGACCGTACCGTTGATGTCGGCCTTCTCGAAAAGCCTCGCTGTCCTCACTGTGAACACAGCTTCGATGGGTTCGTCCCCTCGTCTGGCTTCTTCGACGACCCCACACTGTCAGCTGGAGACCGGCCCGCGATAGAGGGCCAAACGACCGCTGCGAGAGACTCTGCTGACCTGCTCAACAACAATGGGTGATGCCGATACTCCTACTGACGCTGATACTCCCACTGACGTCAGCACCGATGAAACGCATCAAGAACCAGACGGCGATCTCGGAACTGACTCTGGCCCTCGAGATCAGTCAGAGTCAGTCTCCCCGACAGATACCGACACACCAGAGGATATCTCGAGCAAACGCGTACATGATGCGAACGCAGGGCTAGATCTTAATCCCATTTCCGACTCTGAGTCCACCGTAGAGTCGGGCGAGCGGCCCAGCCCGGATGCGGAAGCAAGCACGCCGAGCACCGCCAGGATAGACACCCCATCCGGCACGAGCGTGACACATAACTCTGGCGGAGACAGAGACACCGTAGAACGGTCCCAATTCGGAGGGTCGCCGAACACTGATAACAGCGAGACCGCTGACCCGCAACACGGCATGTCTGGATCTCTGGTCGACTCGGCTGACTCATCTGAGTTCGTCTTTATTGGCAATTTCGACGCTGACGATGACTCCGGATTCACCGTTGATCTTGAACGCGACCGAGACACGGGGTCTCCACCCGGCGCAGGGTCACATAACAGAACTGAGACTCCCGAGACTGGCGAGTCCCCGATAGACGACCCCTTCGCGCGACTCCAAACGAGCACTACCTTCGACGAAGATCAGAAAACCCCCGCTCGGGACCGTGAAGAGGTGTTCTCACAGTTGGACGCGGACGCCGACTCGCTCTCTCAGTTGGATTCGACCGGACCAATTGAGGAAGAAGACGACCCGTTCGAGGAGGTCGGCATCGACGTAATCGACCCAGAGACAGTCCAGGACGGGCTGGGACTTGACACCGAGCCGGAACCCACTGGTGAGACACAACCGGTCGACACTGCCGGAGACTCCGATCACGTCATCAGTAAGCGACAGTACTGTCAACAGTGCCCGCACTTCAGCGGGCCACCGGCTACTGTCTGCGAACACAGCGGAACGACTATTGTCTCGGTTGTGGATCCCGGCAAATTCCGCGTTCGCAACTGCCCGATAGTTGAGAAAAATACCGAAGAAAACTGACCAGACGCTCTGATTATCATCGACCGACAAATTCCCCGCACGAGAGAGCCCTGCTGGCAGTTAGTTGATAGCCGCCGGTCACGGTATATCGAGCCAGGTGCCGTGAAGTCTGGCCCTGCGACGAGTGACTTTTTCAGATCTCTTGACATAACCCTGACCAGGGGGACCGATTGCGGGTAGTATCATACGTTATTGTCTCGGTCGATACCCACGCAGCGCCCGCACTTTCGATATTTACGATCAGATCAGGTCAGATCAGATCAGATCAGATCAGATCAGATCAGATC
>KI543227.1:268397-280577 GCA_000496235.1 uncultured archaeon A07HR60 | reverse complement strand
ACCCATGACATCGAACCAGCCGGCAGTGACGTGGACGATCTCCTCAATCGGAGTATCGGTTCGAGTGGCTGCGTGCTGATAGAATTCCGCGGCAGGTTTGAACGTCTGAATCTCGTCAGCACTGATAGTGTCAGTCAGGAGATCGCCGATCTCGGCGTGGTCGATCATCGAGTCTAGCATCGCGGGATTCCCGTTTGAGGCGACATAACAGTCGTACCCGCCCTCGCGAAGCCGGGTGATCCCATCGCGAACATCATCGAACACGTCCAATTCGTGGTAGACAGCAAGAATCTCGTCCCGTTCTGCAGTCGAGATATCGGCCCCAGAAACATCGAGTGCGTGCTGTAGTGCGTCCCGGTTCATCTCGTAGAACGGCTGATACGCGTCGATGGCGTTGGCGACAAACGTGTACTCCAGGGACCGCGCTCGCCACCGCCTCGAAACTGGCTCTGGGTCGGTGACGCGCTCGGCGAGTGCCTTTTCTGCAGAGTCCACGTCGACGAGCGTGCTGTACGAGTCGAATGTGACGGTCGATACCTGATCTGGATCGAATCCCACGTCACAGCCCACGGCTGTCGCTCAATTAATGATATGGGCGATTTCGGGGCTCTTGAGAAGGCGATGTGACCGGCGGTGTGGGAACCCGCCTCGGGACTCCAAACGGCCTGCGAGGGAGCAAACCCCCTGTGTCGGGGGAATCACTGCGAGCAGCAGAGCCACTCCGTCAACAAAGACCACAACGGACTTGTTCGGCTCGGTCTTATTGGAAGATACATATGTCAACAACAGCAGATTGCCGTCTCGGCGGGTCTCTCTGCACTCTCTCACAGACAAAGGCTCAGCGATGAACGATATTCCATCGCATCTCCTGCAGGAGTCACTCCAGGATGCCGGCGAACTCATCACGGAGTACAACCAGTGGGCCAACGACTCGTTCGGTGACACTGACCAACCCGCACCTGTAATCCCGCCGGAGCAGGCACCCGAATTCGCACTGGCACTGTATCAGTTCCGACTCAAGCAGGTGTACGCCAACTCCGAACCCGCCCCCGACGAACGGGGGGTCATGTAAGCCGATCACAACCAGGGAATTCGGCAGGCGATCGAGCCACGAAGCCTGTGCAGCACCGACTTTCAGTCACACGCAACACACGGTATCCGTCGTTACTCGCTCGAGCGAGCGAGACCCAGACTCGAGCCGACTGTCGCAGAATACCGGTGGTGACGCCGACTTGGAGTGGTCTGTCGGAACTGTGACATGGCCTGTTCTCGTTCGGTTTTCCGTCTGTGATCGATTACTACAGATGCCACGACTTACAAACGCAAGCCGGGGCCAGACTCTGAGCGGCTCAAGTGGCGGGTCAGACAAGACGAGCGAGTGGATTTTCACTAGTGAGCAGGACCACGACCGTCAGCAGAAGGTAAGCCATCAAGCCCCACCCCACCACGCCGACGGCCCACGTCGCACCGAGAGACAGTGCGATTCCCCCACCACTCACCACGCTGAGAGTGCTGGCGAGACGAATCGAGGGCCGCTCCCAGAGACGGCGAGTCAGATCCGGCACTCGGAGTAAGACCAGTTCGATTCCGACCATCCCGCCACAGCCCGCGGTCATGACCCACGGGTCAACGAGGGTCTGGGTCTGGACACGCGATACCGAGACACCGATTAGTAGACAGATTCCCGTCGCTGCTGCCAGGAGTCCGTCACGGAACAGTCGCCGCCGGGCCAGAGCGTTTCGTTCACCACCAGAATCACTCACCACGGCTGACTGGCCCGGGAGAGATTTCAATACTTGGTTCACATAGCGAGATGTGCCAACTATCGAGCCCGAGCGACTCACGGAAGCAGCAACGGCCATTCTCGAGGGGATGGGAACGCCACCAGCCCAGGCAGCGACGGTAGCAGCCTCTCTCGTTGATGCAGATCTCAGCGGGCACGGCTCTCACGGCACGATCCGGTTGTCGTCGTCGTACGCTGGAATGGTCTCGAGCGGTCACATCGAGCCGGCACAGACACCGACCGTCACCGCAGTCGACGGGTCGACGGTCCAAGTGGACGGGCGTCGAGGATTTGGGCAACTCACCGGTCGAGAGGCTGTCGACGTGGGTATCGAGACCGCGGCGGAGCATGGTGTGTCTGTCGTGGGGATTCGGAACGGCAGCCATCTCGGGCGTATCGGCGAGTGGGCCGCACGCGCCGCAGACCATGGTATGATCTTCGTCGCGCTGGTCAACACCGGCTTAGCAACAAAAACGGTGACTGTCCCGGGAAGTGCCGAGCGGCTCCTCTCGACTAATCCCATCGGATTTGGAATTCCGGGATTCGACGCGCTAGAGTTCCCGGTCGTCGTTGACCAGGCGACAAGCCAGGTCGCACACGGCAAGATCACCGCTCGGAGTGTCGACAAAGACGAGGTTCCGCCCGGGTGGACTATCGACGACAACGGTGAGCCTGTGCGAGATGCAGGTCAGTTCGAAGACGGAGTCGGGGCGATCCTGCCTCTCGGAGGGACTAATACGGGTCACAAAGGCTTCGGGCTGGCGGTCGCAATGGAACTGATCGCTGGAATTCTCGGGGGGAGCCGCGTGTTCGGCCAAGGCGAGTCCGGGAATGTCAACAATGGAGCCGCGTTTTTCGTCGTCGACCCGCTGGTGTTCACAGATAGAGAAACTGCAGGATCCCGGGTGGCGGCTCTGGCAGAGCATCTTCGCGCAGCCGACCACTCTACAGCCGTCCCGACACCTGACTCGATGAAGGGTGACAAACTCCTGCTTCCCGGAGAACCCGAGCACATGACGGCCCAAGAGCGGCGCGACACCGGAATCCCGGTCAGTGTCGAGCGGATCGCGGCAATGCAAGACACCGCTGCCGAACTCGGCGTCAGAGCTCGACTCAATCTCGAGTGATCACAGCCACACCGGTCGGTGACATCACAAGGACCGCTCAGCTCTGGGTCTGGGATCTCATGGGACTTGATGCGCGCTGGGAATCAGGAGGCGGCATAGCTGGGCAGAAGAAATAAGAGTATTATCTTCGGGATCACTCAGAGCCGCCGGTGTGGGGTCCCAAGCTCACGGGCCCGAAGCGAACCAGTCGTGATGGGCTACGGGTGGGTCACGCGAATAGCTGACCGTCGCCAAGCATGTGATCGCGAGCCACGTCTTCGTCGAGTTCGACACCTAAGCCGGGGTCTTCTGGCACTTCGATATAGCCGTCCTGGATGAGGTCCTGGTCGGTCGTCACGAGGTCGTCCCACCACGGCACCTCAAGGGCGTGATATTCTAATACGCCGAAATTGGCGATGGAGGCGCCGAGATGGACACACGCCATTGTCCCAATTGGGCCACAGACGTTGTGTGGTGAGAAGACGATGTAATTTTCTTCAGCGCGGCTGGCGATGGCTTTCGACTCTGCGAGTCCGCCACAGGTGGTGGGGTCGGGGGTGATGATGTCGATTCCGTAGTCGTACAGGAGATCTTTGAATTCGTGGACGCGAAACCGGTTCTCTCCGGTCGCGAGTGGCGTCGACGACGACCGAGCGACCTCGCGTTGAGCGCGGGTGTTCTCGGGCGGCACTACGTCTTCTAGCCACATCAGATCGTACGGCTCGAGCGTGTCGGCAAGCCGTTTCGCACTGTCGATTGAGTAATCCCAGTGGGCATCAAATGCAAGATCCACGTCGTAGCCGATTCGGTCACGGATTGCCTCTACAGTCTTCCGTTTGCGTTCCATTGCACTGTTACTCACCCGGCCGTTGTACGGATCCGGGCTATTGTCGTACGGCGCGTCGAGGTCGAATTTGAGTGCCGTGAACCCCATGTCTACGACTCGCTCGGCCTCGTCTGCGTACGCCTCCACCGCATAAGCATCTTCGGCAGCGGGTTCGTGATACCCGTCTTCGACCGCGAATGCCTCACCCGCGTGACAGTCACAGTAGATCCGCACCTGATCCCGGTATTTTCCGCCGAGAAGTTGGTAAACAGGCACGCCGAGTGCCTTACCGGCGATATCCCAGAGCGCGATTTCGATGCCAGACGCAGCCGTGACGACTTTGCCGGTCGTTCCACCGTGACCGGATGTTTCTTGGACCATTCTGCGGAACAGTCGCTCCACGTCTAGTGGGTTCTCGCCCACGAGAAACCGGTTCATATACTCCATCACCTCTGGAACGCCACCACCACGGTAGGACTCGCCGATTCCCGTGATCCCTGCGTCGGTGTGAACCCTGACGATGTTCCACTCGAAGTTCCCGTCGATGACATCGGCCTCAATATCGGTTATTTCGATGTTCCGTCCCTCACCGCGCGTCTGTGTGTGATTGGCGAAGTCTTTCATTCTCTGTGGTGAAGCGAAGTCGATCTGATGGTCGAGGTGTACCCGAATCGGGCAGCGACGCGGTGAGAGGGCCCCGCTAGCTCGTCTGTCAGCCGGTCACCAGACCGGGGTACCGAAGTCTCTGTCCGACACGAATCCACCTGCAGTGTCTTAGATAGATTTTCAATCGGTAGCGTCGTATATACGTTTGGGCTACGCAGCGCCGACTGCCCAGACTAGGTCCAGATGACCGCACTGAGCCGTGTCCGTGGGTGGGTTCACGATTAGCCCGTGTACTACCAGTCTAACCCGAGTGCTGCCAGTCTCGACCGAGTGCCGCCAGCTCAGGCCGCACACGACTGGAACCCGTTGGGCGGATAAAATCAGTATCGAACCTGGAGAGGGCGAGTGAAGACGCTGACAGGTCAAACAGAAATAAACCGACACCACGAGACACCGACACCAGAGTATATCACGCTTCAACCAGGGATTATTGATATGAATTTCCCCCACGCGGCACAGATTGACGACATACAGACCGACCCCCAGATGCCGACGTTCGTGCGCGCCCGGTACGAACCCGAAATAGAAGCGATCGACGACCCAGGCGCAGCAGCCCGCGCGGAAGTTGCCACCCTTCCGGTGGAGGAATTAGAGCCAGGGTCGACGGTTGCGGTCGGGGTGGGGAGCCGCGGCATTCACGACATGGTTCCGGTCGCCGAGGCGGTGGTGGAAGAACTCCAAGATCGCGGGTTCGAGTGCACGGTGGTCCCGGCGATGGGAAGTCACGGCGGAGCCTCGCCCGCAGGGCAACTCGAGATACTCGGGACACTGGGAATAACTGAGGCGAGTCTCGGCTGCCCAATCGACGCCCGGATGGACGTGGAGTCACTCGGGGAGGTGACGGTCGGCGACATCGCCGCGGAGGTCTTTTTCTCGACAGCTGCGTTGGAGGCCGATGCGGTCCTGCCAATCAACCGAGTGAAAGCACACACGAGCTTCGAGGGAAGCTTCGAGAGCGGCCTTTGCAAGATGTTAGTCGTCGGCTTCGGCAAACAACACGGGGCGAACGCGATGCACCGGGTCGCGAACGCCGCCGGATACGAGGAGACCATCGGTACGATGCTGGAGACGATCCTTGAGACGGTGGCTATACTCGGCGGGATTGCTCTGGTGGAGAACTTCCGCGACACGACAGCCACGATTACGGCTGTATCAGCCGGTAATCTCCCGGGAGCCGAACACGAGTTACTGGAGGAGTCGTATCGGCGGATGGCGTCACTCCCAGCCGACGAGATCGATTTGCTCATTCTAGACGAGATCGGTAAAGAGATCTCGGGGACTGGGATGGATACCAACGTTGTCGGTCGGTACCGAAAGCCAACGATGGAGGATCCAGCCTTCCCAGATATCACCGTGATCTACGTGCGGAATCTCACCGAGGCGACCAAACAAAACGGGTACGGCATCGGGCTGGCCGATCTCACGCGGAGCGCCGTCACCGACGAGATCGACCTGCAGAAGGTGTACGCGAACGTGCTCACCAGCGGCTCGCTTAGTATGGCCCAGCTCCCGGTCACTCTGCCTGACGACCGCCAGGCGCTGGCGGCAGCCGCCACCGCGATGGGCGCGTACTCACCGGAGAGGGCCAAAATTGCCTGGGTACAGAACACGACCGACTTGTCCGAAATCGTCGTATCTGAACCCCTCTTCGACCAGATCAGTGCCGATGTCGAGCCGATTGGGAGAGAGCAGCTGACATTTGACGGCGATCAAATGCAGTTCCACGCGGTTGACAGATAGTCCACGAAGGCCTCGCGCGTTAGAGCGGAAAACATATTGAGTATAAGCGTGATCCTCCGGGCTGGGTTAGGTTGGGCTATGCTAGGCTAGCCTAGCCTAGCCTAGCTAGCTTAGACTGAGTGCGACCATGCTCGACTGGGTCGGTTGAGTTGCGTTCGAGCAGGCGGGCTGGACTGTGATTGACAGAGCCAATTGAGTTCGGGCCCGGTCTTGACTGGACGAAAATAGCTCGTTACGACTGTCTCCACGGACGGCCAGGCGACGAGTTGTCGGTACCTTCTTTTTGTACTGGATGAGTACTTCTCGCATGGTCGACGTAGGTGATCCCGCCCCAGATTTCACGCTCCCACTGGCCAGCGGGGAGTCGTACAACGATATGGAACCGTTCACACTCTCGGACGCAGTCGGGAGTGGGCCAATCGTGTTAGCCTTTTATCCGGCCGCGTTCACCCAGCACTGTACCGATGAGATGTGTTCGGTCCGGGATTCGATGGACGCGCTGAAGCAACTCGACGCGCAGGTGTACGGCATCAGCGTGGATCTGCCGTTCTCACAGAACATCTGGATAGAGGAAAACGGGCTGAACTTCCCGATGCTGTCCGACTGGGACCACGAGATTATCCGAGACTACGATGTCGTCTACGAGGATATGTATGGGATGGTTGAGGCTGCACAACGGAGCGTGTTCATCCTCGACGAGGCGGGGACTGTGGCCTACAAGTGGCTCGAAGAGGGCGACAGTCCCGACTTTGACGAGTTTGCTGACCGCTTGGAAAAAGAAGTCGCGAGCATATCGCAAGCCTGAGTCGGCCGCCTCGTCAAGAGAATCGATTGTGCGTCGGTATCCTGACGAGTGCCCACTAGCAGGTACACCAGCCGTCTTTGGACCGTTCCGGCGTGAGAACTGTCAGTTTGCGACCCGGCACACACACGGCCGACATCCTATGATACTATTACTGTGACTCCAGAATACCGCCGATGAGGCAATCGCGTGGACAGACAGAATGCCACCGCAAAGCGCGGGCAGGGGGACCACTCCACAAGGACACTCGGCGGAGGAGAACCCGACACCCTGGCATACATTCGAGAATACGCCACACAGGTAGTTCGCGGGAGTGAGTGGCTACTCCGTGAAGTCGATCTGTCGGCAATCAGCTTCGAGATCCGACACCGCGCTCGGAGACGCCACGGGGTTGCCGTCTACGACGGCGCCGATGATGGCGATCGGGACGGTGACGATGGCGAGTCCGGTAACACCGAGAGTGACGCTGCAAGCGTGACCGTCGGTATCAGCGCACACACAATCGAGAACGCCCCCCCTTGAGGCGGTGAACCAGACCATTCGTCACGAGTTGACCCACGTCTGGCAGTACCAGCATCGCGGCGAGACGGTGGAACTCCCGAACGGATCGACAGTCCAGGATATCAGTCCGGGTCACACTGGAAGCTGGTATGAGTGGGGGTCACTCATGCAGATCCAACGGACGAATCACTACTACGAGCGTGCGCCGGCGGATTACAACTATCGTATCTGGTGTGCATCTTGTCACTCATTCGTGGCCGGACGCCATCGACTCTGCAAGACCGTCACACACCACGCGGAGACCACCCGCGGTCAAGGATGGTGTTGTGACTGTGACGAGAATGGAACAGACGGCAGCACGTTCGTCGTGACCGACAAAGACGACAGCTTCTACGACGACAGACAGGCCCACCGTGACTGGTGACGGGACCCACACGAGCACCAGCGATGTCTCACCAGGTGATTCGCTCCTGATCTTTCCACAACTGCCCGGACGGACAGGAGGGCTGGAATCTGGACAGCCAGACCGGTGTTTCGGCGCCTTTCTCTGGGGACCGACGCGCTGACGAGCCTCCCATATCTGTCCGGACCCAACCCGGTGAGACGGCGTTCGCGAGCAGTCCGTCGGCGGCGTATTCAGCGTCGAGATACGCCGTGAGGCCACCAAGGCCGACTTTGGAGAGCCGATAAGGCGGGGAACTGCCGCCCATCTGACCGTCGGTGAACCGCCCAAGTCCCGACGAGAGATTGATGATCCGGCCACCCTCGCGTTCCGTTACTAACGGAATCACGTGTTTCGCCACCAGCGCGGGCCCCCGGAGATTGACTGTGAGCGTGCGGTCCAGGTCAGCGGTATCCATCTCGTGAATCGGACCCGACTCCGGGTAGACTCCGGCGTTGTTGACGGCAATATCGAGCCGCCCGGTCTCGTCTCGAATCCGGCTCACCGCCTCGCGAATCTCGGTCTCGTCCGTCACGTCAAGTGCAACCGCTCGCTGATCGGGTGCCGTGATATCTGCTGTGTCGCGCGCGCCAGCATACACGGTCGCACCAAGGTCGACCAGTCCCGCGGCGATTTCCGCTCCGATCCCTCGGGTCGCCCCGGTGACCAGTGCCACCTGTCCGTCAAGTGAGTCGTGTAGTTCGATCGTCACACGTGAAAGTCGGCCCCCCGACGCATAAGCCTGAATCGGGCGACAGTTGCCCGAGACGGATGTCTGAATTAGTTATCTACCCCGAGAATATCACAACCGTCGCTCGGGGCTTGCCAGCGTGTGTTCAGAATCGAGACTCCAGACTGTAGAATCAAGCAGACACAATCGTGGCGGGTGAACACACCCGACTGGTCATCGGTGCCCCACTTGCAGACCCACGTCGGCGACCAGTTGACCCACTGTACCCCCCACGTTCGGTAGTAATTGAGTCCCACACAGCCATGACGACGGAACGGAGCCATGCAATTGAGACGCTGCGCTGTCGGGGGACCTATATATCTCACACACAGGTTGGGGGTTGTGAACTGTTTGTTCGTCGGTGCCGGGGCAATCGCGGGCGAGTACGCCGCCGGGCTATTGTCTAGCTCCCTCTCGCTAGCCGGGGTGTGTGATCTCGACGAAGAGCGGGCGATGGCAGTGGCCGAGCGACACGACTGTCCGTGGTTCACCGATCTCGAGACGGCGTTGACGACCGTCGATGCTCCGCTGGTGGTGAATCTGACCAGCCACGCCGCCCACGCGGCCATCACTCGAACAGCGCTGACGGCCGACCGACACGTCTACTCGCAAAAGCCACTCGCGCTGGATGCCGAGAAGGCCGGTGAACTCCTCGCTATCGCCCGCGATAATCAACTCGGGTTGGACTGTGCGCCCGGGACACCACAAGCGCCGGCACAACGACGCGCCGGACGACTGATCGCGGAGGGGCGACTCGGGCCCGTCCAACTGGGCTATGCCCACGCCCACGTCGGCCGAGTAACTGACTGGCACGACCGGCCGCGTTCGTTTCTGGACACCGGGCCACTGTACGACGGCGGTGTGTATCCGCTGGCGCTATTGATCAGTTGGTTTGGCCCGGTCAGTCAGGTGCGGACTGCCGACGCGCTTGACGTGTGGCCAGACCGGGAGGCACAACAGCCGACGGTACCCAGCCACGTCGAGGCCATGCTAGAGTTTTCTGCAGGCCCAGTTGTCAGGCTGACTGCCAGCCTCTACGCGCCTCATCGGAGCCGGGAATTCTACGGACTCGAAATTCACGGTGACGACGGGTCGCTGTACGTGCGCGATACAGGCACGATGGCAGACAGCGACGATGCAGTGTCGTTCGGCCGCGTCGGTCGAGAGTACACGTCAGTACCCTCACAAACACCGACATCTGAACGCGAGTATCTTACCGGTGTCGAGCAGTTTGCAGCACAGATCGAGAGTGAGACGGCGCCTCGTGCCGGCGGACGCCGGGGCTGCCACGTCGTCGCGATCTGTAACGCAATCGAGACCGCGGCGGCACACGACGGTCCAGTCGAGGTGGACGGATACGGTGTGAACGCCGAGCTTCCTGCGGCGCCGACCGCAGTCGTCTCCGAACCGACGACCGCAGGCGCAGATACAGCGAGTAAGACAGCTATAAACACAGATTCGGATACAGAGGCAGACATAGACGCTCGCAGTGGCGGAGAGACAGACACTGTCAAGAGCACGAATACTCCCCCGGGTGGATCTTGTCCGCCGATTGGACTCGGCTGTTCACGCTTTCGGAACGGCGAGTACGTTGACCGTGTCGAGTCTATTGCGACCGGGCTCGATGCCGGGTATCGGCTTCTGGACGGCGCAGAGTTGTACGGCAACGAACACCGGATTGGAGAGCTGTTGAGCGCTCCCGGGAGTCCGGACCGAGAGACGCTCTATCTGATTGGGAAGGTCTGGCGGACCAACCACCAGCGAGAGCACCTCCTCGACGCATGTGCCGGGAGTCTCGAAGAACTGGGGGTCGACAGCTTCGATTGTTACATGCTCCACTGGCCAGATGCCTGGGCACACCGTGGCCAGCTCACCCGGCTTGCCGACCAGCCCGTCGCCCGTCAAGAAGAGCTGACGTTTCCTGAACGAGAAGATGGCGAGATCGAAACTGCGGACATCTCCCTTGCGACAGCCTGGGAGAATCTCGAAGACGTTCTCGACCGGGGGTGGGCGCGCTCGCTCGGTGTCTGTAACGTCTCCCAGTCACAACTGGAGACGATCCAGGACACGGGTGATGTGGACCCGGCAGTCGTTCAGGTCGAGCATCACCCCTATCAGCCCCGCGATGAACTCTTGGCTGCCTGTCAGGCCGCCGATATTCAACTAATCGCACACTCGCCCCTGTCGGCGCCGGGACTACTCGAAGAGCCCGTCCTCCGCGAGATTGGCCGCGACCGCGGACTCTCACCGGCCGAGGTGGTGATGGCGTGGAACGTTAATCGGGGGGTCATCCCGATTCCGTCTAGCACGACACAATCACACATCGTCGGGAATCTTGGGGCCGCCGCCACTCGGCTGACACCTGAAGAGTCTGCCCGCATCGACGCGCTGGAAGACCCCGATTTTCAGCGGTGACTGTCACCGAGGTATCAAGGCGGAAGCCCACGGCTTGAGCCGTGGGAGGAAGCCGACAGAATTGACACAGAAAACACGAGTTGGCTGACCGACATCCAAACCTTTAATACGCTGAGATTATTGTTGAAATTTAATGGTGGGAGCAAATAGAACAGTTATCCTCCCGCTCGAAACCCCGTCGAGCGACGAAGACGAGCGTTTCCACCAAACCGTCGACAAATACCAGTACTGCCGTGACCGAGCCAGCGAGTACTGCTGGCACAATCCCACGCAACCCGACGACATCGTCACCTCAAAACGGGCTGTCGAAGACGCACTGTACCACGACCTCAGAGAGGAAACAGACGGTCTCCACGCGAACCTTGTGCAGAAAGCTCTCAAGGACGTGACCAGCGCGATGGATTCGGTAACGAACGCATGGAAGCGTGGTGAGCGCATCAGTAAGCCAACGTGGGACCCGAGTGACTCGTGGGTGATGACTTATGATACGCGAGCGGGGACATTCTCCAAGCACGATGCAACCTTTGCAACCACAGGCTCAACGGTGACGCTTGAGTATCAGACACCAGCGAGTCTCGAGGAGAATCCGTACACCAACTACGTGCTCTCTTCAGAGTGGGAGCTGACGACAAGCAAGCTCGTGTATCGCCACGGGCAGTACTGGCTCCATCTCGGAATCAAAAGAGATGTGTCCGACCAGCATTGGACGACACAAGCCGACACAGAGGTTTCGAACGCGCCACCGGAGGATACGAGTCGTGTCCTCGGCGTGGACCTCAATGTTAAGGGGTGGACTGCGGTCACGAGTGCTGGCGGCTTCCACGGCAACGCCGATTATCTGAATCACCGACGCACACAGGACGAGCAACTACGTGGAGAACTCCAACAAACGGGAACGAGAAGTGCGTATCTGCGGCTCCAAGAGCGGTCTGGAACCGAGTCAGCGTGGTTTGATGAGTACGCACACTCAGTCTCGAATACTCTCATAGAGGATGCACGAGACACTCGTGCAACACACATCGCCTTCGAGAAGCTCGATGGGATTCGCACGCGGATGAGCAACCTGCCGACATATCAGCAGTGGATGTTCGGTCGGGTTCAAGAGTACGTCGAGTACAAGGCTGCTGAACACGGAATCAGTGTTGTCTCCGGAACCCACAGAACACGAG
>KI543227.1:169792-268296 GCA_000496235.1 uncultured archaeon A07HR60 | reverse complement strand
CCACGATGGCGGCGGCGGCTCCAATTAAATGAGTCGCAAGGTTCCAGTGAACAGATGCCAGTCTTCACGGGCACCAGCAAAATCGTACGCTGATGGTGGCTCCAGTCCCCACCCTGTGAGCTGCTGGTCGACGCCCGTTACGTACGACTCCACGTACGGCCCGTACTCCCGGATAGTATCTTCGGCGCGTACGTGATCGATCAGATACGCCACCTGTGTGCGACCGGTCGCGAGCCGGTCGGCGTCGATTGGAATCTGTAATCGCAGGTCCGACCGGAGCCGGGCAGATACCGGAGACGGCTCGCCCGAGAGGACACCCCGGCCCAACGCGTCGATTGCCGTTATCGCCTCGTCGGGGACGTGTGTCATTCGTGCTTTCGGGGTTCGAACTGTAACACCGAGGCTTCTTTACCGTGAGATTCGATCATCACATCCGCCTGTGCTCGGAGCCACGCCGGGACCGCCGCCACAGTGTCTGCGTGATCCGGCGGATTAGCATCGTGGTCACCGTGGAGACGAGCCGGCTCCGAGTAGTGGACAATCGGCCGCTGGTCTCCCCACGTGTCGGCCGCCATCGTGAACGCCTCACGATAAGTGTATCCTCGGTCCGCGAACGAGTGATGGTGATAGTCGAATGTGACCGGTGTTCCGACCCGCGCAGACACGTTCTCGACCAGCTCAGGCACGCTCCACAGCGACTCGGCATCATCATTCTCGACCACGAGCCGGTCTCGGGCCCGGGGTGGAAGGTCACGAATCACGTCACAGAACCGGTCAGCAGTCGCCGCCTTGTCGCCGTAGTGGGCTCCGATGTGGACGTTGATCGGATATCGAGGGCTGCGATCGAGCCCGAGCAGGTCGAGCCAGCGGCCATGGTGACGCACCGACTCGACGGACCGTTCGACGGTACTCGCCGATTCGCTGGCTAACTTGCACCAGAAATCCGGGTGGAAGCTGAACCGCATTCCCGAGTCTCGAATGATCTCCCCACACTCACGAGCCACCTCTCTGATGTGCTCGTAATTGGGTAGCTCTGGGAGCTCGAACTGCGAGTTCCACGGCACGAGCGCCGAACTACACCGGTAAAACCCGATCCCATGGTCTTGGTTCCACCGCAAGATTGTCCGCAGATCCTCCATGTTTTGTGCAGTCAATTCGGCGGCATATTCGATACCCTTCGTCTCCCAGGTCGCCTTCTGCATGTCGCGATTACAGCGGCGTGGCGGGTCGTGCTCTCGCAGTGTTCGGTTCATCGCGGCATAACCCAGCATTCAGACGCACCTATGCGGTCCACAAGTGTATATGTCGCCTTCGCTGCCGAGCAGACGATCGGTGATGATCCCGACGTTTCTAGCGTTCCCAGCGGTCCAGTTGGGCTGGCCAAACAGATCCAATGGACACGTGTTTGAGTCACGCTATCCAACGATTCGAACACGACTCATGCCGACCACATGCGCGCTCTGTCGACGGCGCATCCCTGACGAGCGGATTCCAGACCCACAGGTAGTCCAACGCCACCACCTTCGCCCGGAACGCCGTGACGAGAGTCCAACTGTCCAACTGTGTCGCCCCTGTCACAAACAGATTCACGCCCTGTTCACCAACGCAGAACTGCGCGAATCGTACGACGATGTCGACCGCTTGCAGAGCGCAGACCGACTTGCCGGCTACCTCTCGTGGATTCGGGGAACTGACAAGCTCGATGTCGACGTCCGGACGAGTAACCGTGTTCGCGGTCATGAAGAGTAATTCGCCGGGACTTCGCATACGCCCAGATCCATGTCCAGCTTCAGTCCCAGGTGTAGATTCAACTCTCGGCCCAGGTCAATGCTCGAAAGTCATACCAGTTCTGGCTTCTCTCCCGAGCCGTGATTCGGGGTGAGCTTCGGGTCCGGGTCTCGGTCAGGGTCAGGGTCAGAGTCAGAGTCAGAATCAGAATCAGATCAGAGTTTAATCCAGAGTCTGAGTCGCACGTGGTGTCCAACACTCGCTCCGATTTTCACCGGGGGGTCTATATGAGCAACTGGGGACGGCTCAGTGGGAGCACCACGGCAGAATCCAGAGTCTCCGATGTCACCATGGGCCGCATCTCACCCGCCCGGTCCGAGCCCAGCGATATCGGCGCCGACGGTCGCGAGCGAGTCTGCAGGATTCCGGGCGGAATCGGGGACGTGATGCCACTCGTATGGCCCAATGCGGTCCAGACGGTCCGTCACAGCGCGTCTGTAACCGTCGAATCCTTCGTTTTCCACTTGTCCTTTGATGTCTCTGAGTACGGTCATTGAGTCGATCCTGATCTCGACGTGTGAGGGAGTCCCACGCTCGAGAAGCCCGTCGAGCCCGAGTTGAAGTGCCGCGTATTCGGCAGTGTTGTTATCGGTCCGTGAGCCAACGGGTCGCCCAAGCTGACAGAGTGTCTCCCCGTCAGGCGTCTCCAGTACAGCTCCCGCGCCCGCCGGGCCCGGGTTTCCACGCGAACTCCCGTCAGTGTACAGAACCACCGACTCGACACCGATTGGGTCGGGACTAGCGAATTCGGGGGTCGCTGACTCGGTCGACTCGAGTATATCAGTGGTGGCGTCCGCCAGAGTCTCAGAAGATGTCGATGGGTCGAATAACCCACCGAACCCCGGGACAGCGTCGTCAATCCGGTCGATCGTGGGAGAAATCTGGTATCCGTATACGTCGAGGATATCTTGGATCGACTGCGCCAGCGGGCTCAGCCACTCAGACGGCGCTGACGGTCGGTCCTCAGTCATGAACGGTCGTCACCCGTCTGCCGCGTCAGACCCCGCCGCTGTTCGGGCATTACGAGTCGGGCCCACGAAGTCACCCCAGCGGCCTGCCGACAGTGCGTGTCGGGTCGTTTCTCACGTCCAATCATATTACCAATCACTGGTGTCGCCTTCGGCAGCCGAGGCGACGACTCAGCCAATCAATTCCACACTAGCAGTCACGCGGTGAAAAGGCTTCCAGCCAGATGCCCCGGTCCGAACCTGGCAGCAAAAATACACGGCCGGGAGCAGGCTCCGCGAGTGAATGCGACCCCTGGTCGGGGTTTCGGTTCTTTTACGTATAGCAGTGGCTAGATATTGTATATGCACGTTGGAGGTTCCGGGTGACACTCCGCGTCGACGTGCGGGTGACAGGCAGTTTTCTCGGAACCGTTATCAAGTACACCGCGTTGGCGATGTTGGTTCCGCTGACGGTATCGGTCGTCTATCAAGAGGATATCTGGGTATTTGCTCTCTCGATTGGGCTGACCGTCGCGATTGGGCTACTGCTAGAACAGCTGGACGACGAGCGACAGTTGGGGGCCCCAGAGGCGCTGCTTTTGGTCTCGACCTCGTGGGTAGCCGTCTCGATCATCGGCGCGATGCCGTATCTTCTCGCTGGCTACGGGACGACATCGACACTCGCCCAGCCAGTGAACGCGCTATTTGAATCGACTAGCGGGTTCACGACCACCGGGGCGACGGTCATGGGAGAAATCTCGTTTGAGCAACACTCCCACGCGCTGCTGATGTGGCGGCAGCTCACACAGTGGCTCGGTGGGATGGGGATTATTGTACTGATGGTGGCGATTCTCCCCGAGTTAGGCGTCAATGGGGCTCAACTTCTTCGGACTGAGGCACCAGGACCAGACCTCCAGAAACTGACACCCCGGATCGCACAGACTGCCCGCGCACTGTGGCTGGTCTACTTCGCGTTTACCGTGCTGTTGGTCGTGTTGCTGAGTGGGCTTCACTGGCTCGGGGTGGCTCCGAATATGAACTTTTACAACGCTCTCGCGCACGGGTTCACCACACTTCCAACCGGTGGGTTTTCGCCGGAGGCCGACAGTGTTGCGGCGTTTGCTGCCCCCGCTCAATGGATGATCTTCCCGTTCATGCTCGTCGCGGGGACGAACTTCGCGCTGTTCTGGTATCTCCTCAGCGGCGACGTCCGAAGTGTTGCCAAAGATCCCGAGTTCCGCGCGTATCTCGGGGCCGTGGCCACGCTGATCGCGGCGTTGACGATCGTGCTGTATCGCGGAGCCGCTGATTCTGCGGCGGTGACTCTTGGACGCGTTAGCGAGGGCGCCGCTGGCGACGCGCTCCGCGAGGCTGCCTTCCAGATTGGGTCATTGCTGAACTCCACCGGGTACGCGACGAGCGACTTTGCGGGCTGGGACCCCCACGCACAGGCACTGATCCTCCTCGCGATGTTCGTCGGAGGGTCGGCCGGCTCAACCGGCGGCGGGATCAAAATCATCCGTTGGCTAGTGATTATCAAAGCCGCCCGACGCGAACTCACCATGACCGCTCGACCGGGCGTAGTCAAGCCGGTCCGACTCGGTAACACTGTCATCGACGAGGAAATCGTCAGAGCGATCACCGTTTTCACGATGTTGTATTTCGTGTTATACGGCTTGGCAACGGTATTTTTCCTGTTAGACGGGATTCGAGTCGGCTACGAACTGTCCCTTCTGGAGGCGATGAGCGCCTCGATTGCGACACTCGGGAATATCGGACCAGGATTTGGCACGCTCGGCCCGTTCGGCAGTTATCTCGCGTTCCCCGCTGAGACCAAAGTAGTGATGATGTTCCTGATGTGGATCGGCCGGCTGGAAATCGTCCCTGTCCTGGCCGTGTTTACTGGCCTCTACTGGCGGTCCTCCTGAGCGGGGTAGGCGTGACTGTCGGCCGATCAGCCTCTGCCGGCTGTATCCGCCAGAAGTATCGCACGATAGTCGCCCGTACCGCGCAATGCGGGGCGGCTGAACCCAGCTGTATCGCCGCTGATCGTGTCGAGTCTCGTCGGATATGTTTTACTGGGTGTGCACGGGCAGAGCCGCGAGTAGCGGGAATTAAACGATCAACGCCGACTTGAACGTGATATGATTCTGGCACAGACTGCACCGTTGACACCCGGTTGACTCGGTCGCGCCTGCTAACAGTCAGTTGCGACGATCAGCACGGACAACCGGTGTGGCACGAACAAGACCGAAGCAATCAAACTAACCAACGCGCCCGGCCGTCCCGTGTGAAGTGGGTAGGATAGAGTGGGGTGGAGTGGCCGGTCAGTCGTGGGTGTGCTCGTGGTCGTGATTGTGCTCGGGGGCGGGGCCACCATCGCCGGCGACCTTGGCGCCTTCGCCGTCGATCATGTCCATATTCTTCAGATTATCACGCTCTTCGAAGTCTTTGACTGCGACCATGACATCCTCTTGCGTGATCTTCATCCGGTCTTCGGTCAGCGCCTCTAACACTGCCTCCCGAAGAACCATCCGGAGGTCTGAGCCGGTGAGTCCCTGGGTGCGGTCGGCCACTTCCTCGGGGTCAAAGTCGGCAATCTGCATATCGCGTGTGACCACCTCAAGGATGTCCGCTCGCATGTCGCGGTCCGGCTTGGGGAAGTTGACGATCTCGTCGAACCGGCGCCAGGCAGCCGCATCCAACTGATCGGGGTGGTTGGTCGCGCCGATCAATAAGACCTCGTCGCGGATCAGTGAAATCCCGTCGATCGATTTCAGCAGCGTGTTGACAGCGCGTTTGAGTGCGGCGTGCTCGTCGGAGCGACGAGTTTTGGCTACGGAATCGAACTCGTCGATAAAGAGGATACACGGGGAGAGTCGTTTGGCGACCTCGAAGGTTTTCTCCACGTTTTTCGCCGTCTCACCGAGGTACTGAGAGGTTATCATCGACAGTTTCACCTCGACGAATGGCAGCCCCAGTTCGTGTGCCAGCGCCCGGGTGACGGTCGTCTTCCCGGTGCCGGGTGGACCCACGAACAGAAGTTTCCCAATCTCTCTGAGCCCGATTTCTGCCAGATACTCGCGGTGTTCGATTGCCTTGACGATCTTCGTGATCTCGCCTTCTTGATCCAGAGTCAACACCAGGTCTTCTAACGTGGTCTCGATCTCTTCGGGGGCCCGCACCTGGACCAGATCCAGCATTTCGGTGTCCTCGTCTTCGTCGGCGTCGAAGTACTCGTCAAGGAGCGCGTCGATCCACACGCGGTCCGCCTGGATCGGCCGGGTATCGTTGCGTGCTTCTTCGTGGGTGACGTCGATCGAGACATCGTCGTGCGTCTCGGCGGTGGCGACGACAGCCGGATTGGTCCGGAGGCGGTCAGCGTCGGCCCGCTCCAGATACCAGTCCAGTGCCATATCCCGTTGTGTGAGGGAGATCTCGCCAGAGAATTCGGTTTTTTCCGTGAACAGCAACTCCGACACAGATTCCCACGGTCGCTCGACGCCGGTCGCGGTCCGCGTCGATGCGCTCGTGGCCGTCAGCGGTCGCTCGACGCCACCGGGGTCGTCGTCGTCCGTCTGGTCGGTCCAGAACACTTGTCGGAAGCGTGGAGGCAGATCGTTCTCGTCGAGGTCACGGTTCTCCGTGTAGAGTTCCGCTGTCAGCACAAACTCGACCACGTCAAGGGCCGGGTTACTCATCCCTCCATAATTGCCGTTCTATTCGGATAAGCGCGTCGAACCCGCTCGAAGACCCCCGCACACTACCCAGATATCGCCGCTATCGGCCGTATCGTCCCCGAGCGAGCCCGACAGCATCCCCGTCGACCACCGTCAATCCATGCCGACGCGGTGGTTATCGCCCGGTCATATGTCCCGGCAGTGCTGGCCCTCCGCCGGAGCGGTGCCTCGAGCCTTTTTATCTATGCGGCCTACAGGCGAGCATGGCAACATCTACCAACCCGGTCATTGCCGCGGCCTATCGGACGCCGCAGGGAAGAGAAGGCGGAGTGTACAGCGACGTGCGCGGTGAGGACCTCTCGATGGCGCTGATTGACCACGTATTGGCAGAGACTGGACTCACCGGTGATCACGTGGATGACCTGATGTGGGGGTGTGCCCAACAGCGAGGAGAACAGGACAACAACGTCGCCCGGGTGATCGCGATTCTGTCGGAACTCGGCGAGTCAGTGCCGGCCACGACGATCAATCGGTGGTGTGCGTCCTCGATGCAGGCGGTGATATCGGCGGCGGACGCCGTCGCAGCGGGGAATCGCGACTGTGTCCTCGCGGGCGGGTTCGAGAACATGAGTCGCGTCCCGATGGGCACGGAATCGTATCAACATCTCCATTCGGGACTGTCAGACCAGTACAACGTGTTCGATTTGCAGATGGGCATGACAGCCGAGACGGTCGCCGAGAGATACGACGTCTCGCGGCAGGCACAAGACGAGTACGCGGTCCGCAGTCATCGCCGTGCGGCGGAGGCGACCGAGACGGGGCGGTTCGAGGACGAACTCGTCCCTGTGGATACGCCGGACGGAGTCGTCAGACAGGATGAGGGCATCCGGCCCGATACCGATGTTGAGACACTCGGAGGACTCTCGCCGGCGTTCACCGGTGACGGATCAGTCACGGCAGGAAACTCCTCGCAGATCTCGGATGGCGCCTCTATCACCCTGATCACGAGTCAAGCGTTCGCGCAAGATCATGGATTAGAGGTACTCGCGGAAGTTGGCACGAACAACGTAGCCGGTGTCGATCCCACGGTCATGGGAATTGGCCCGGTCCCCGCGACAGAAGGGTTGCTGGACCGTGCAAGCACGAGTATCGACGATTACGACATCGTCGAACTCAACGAGGCGTTCGCCTCACAGTGTTTGTACGCACAACAGCAACTAGGGGTTCCAGACGAGAAATATAACGTCAATGGCGGAGCGATCGCGCTCGGGCACCCACTCGGCGCCTCCGGCGCCAGACTCCCCGTGACGCTCGTCCACGAGATGCGTAAGCAGGACGCCGACCGTGGACTCGCTACCCTGTGTGTCGGCTTCGGACAAGGAGCCGCCGTCGAACTCATCAGGTAGTAGACCACAGCTGCGAGTTTATATATCGAGCCACACGCCCTCGATAGTGTACAGACTCCACTGTAACGTCAGGCCCATCCGACCGGGTCACAGCCGCCAGCCCGTATTCGCCGTGAGCCCGGCAGCCGACCCCTGATCGAAGACTATTGCAGACGAACCCGAGCAAACCCTTACAGCCCACAGAATCGGAATGCGGGAGTATTAGAAGCCAGCAGCACCGGGAGTGAGCAGAACCGAGAGTTTGGGAGAGCGAGGAGAAATCCCCAGGCTTCAGCGGGGAGAGAACGTCGAACTTGGAACCTCGCTTCGACTGAACAGATGGATAGGAACGCTGCCATATTGGTACTCGGGATTGGAAAGAGAGTATGACAGACGGACCGATACATCTGAACCTGTTCACCATGAACTCAGTGGAACACGTCTCCCCCGGCTCCTGGCGGGCCGAGAGCGACCAATCGTCACGATACACAGACCGGGAGTATTGGACCGAGATCGCGCGGACGGCCGAGCGAGGCGGGTTCGATGCAGTGTTTTTCGCTGACGTCCGCGGGATGTATGACGTGTACGGCGACGATCGTGAAACTGCTGTGAGACGGGCGATCCAGACGCCCGCGAACGACCCGCAACAACTCGTCAGCGCGATGGCAGAGGTAACCGAGACACTAGGATTCGCGATTACCCGCTCGACGACCTATACGCACCCGTACCAACTCGCCCGGGAGTTCTCGACTCTCGATCACATTACCAACGGCCGGATCGCGCTGAACGTTGTCACGTCGTATCTGGAGTCGGCCGGCGAGAATCTTGGCCTCTCGGGACGAATGGACAAGCAAACCCGGTACGACCGGGCTGACGAGTTCATGGACGTCTGTTATGCTCTGTGGGAAGATTCCTGGGAAGACGGGGCCGTGGTACGCGACGGTGACGAGGGGACGTACACAGATCCCGACAAAGTCGCTCCAATCGACTTCGAGGGCGAATTTTTCTCGGTCCCAGGCCCGCACGGCTGTGAACCAAGTCCACAGCGGACGCCAGTCATCTATCAGGCGGGCTCATCAGACCGGGGCCGGGAGTTCGCGGCTGCCAACGCCGAAGCCGTGTTCGTGAGCCAACCGACTGAGAGCGGTGTCCGCGAATATATGACCGATCTCAAACAGCGAGCCGGGCGACTGGGTCGCGACCCCGAGTCGCTGCAATTTTTCCTCGGAGTCGTGCCGATCGTCGGTGAGACGAGTGACGCTGCCCAGCAAAAGTACGACAACTACAAATCGAACGTCGATATTGAGGGGACACTCGCGTTATTATCGGGGTTTCTGGATATGGATCTGTCAGAACTGGATCCAGACCAGCAGATCGACCACATCGAGACCGACGCCATTCAGGGGACGATGAACGCGTTCACACAGTCAGCCCCCGACCGAGACTGGACTGTTCGAGAGGTGGCAGAATTCTCGGGACTCGGCTCCACCTCTCCGGTGATCGTGGGGACACCCGAGACAGTGGCAGACGAACTCCAGCGCTGGCACCGTGATGTCGGCGTTCATGGATTCAATCTGAAAGAGATCGTCCGACCGGGAACACTCACCGACTTCGTCGATCTCGTAATCCCGGAGCTCCGCGAGCGAGGACTCGTTCGTGAGTCGCCAACCGGGTCTACGCTCCGAGAACACCTCAGTGGGGACGGAAACCCCCGTCTCCGAGCTGACCATCCGTCTCGATAGCTTCTCGTGGATTTGGCGACGTGCCACCCCTGGCCGAAAGCGTCCCGACTGTGAGTTGACCACGACTGATTCTCGGCTGGGCGACGGCTGGAGTGGGGAAGACAGGCCCAGTCGAGAATTGTGTCGCGACGAGTTCGGGATGACCTGGCAGCGCCGAGTCGAGGTGAGTCGAGCCCAGGTAACAACGAACTCACGCGAGCCCCAGGAGTAGCGAGGTGTTCTGAGAGTGATCTCCCAGGACCCGTTCTGGCGGCTCACAGCAAACGCTTCGACGCAAGCTTCATTTAATCTGATTTACATTCTAAAATATGGTCGATGAGACGCTTCTCGCTGGGTTGGTGGTATTATCGACGGTCGGGGGCGCGCTAACGTTTTTCGGATACAGTCTAGCACCCCGTTTGCTCGGGATCGCCGGCGCGGTTTCTGGCGGGATCGCCGGGGCTGGCGGGGCCTTCGGAGTCGTCCCACTCGTCTCGGCGGGAGTCCCCATTGAGACTCGGATCGCCGTGAGCGCTGGCGGATTGTTAGTCGGGGCAATACTCGGGTACAGATTACTCCCCGTCGTGGGCCGTCTTGCTGCCGGTGCCGCCGGGTTCGTCGCCTCAGCAGCCGCGGTAGTGGTCGTCCTGTTAGGCGAACAGTTGTCTGCGGTGGCAGTTCGCGTGCTCGATCCGGCCATCCTCCGAGACCCGGCAGCTTTCGGAGAGATCCTTCTCGATGCGCCGGTGTTCGAGAGTACCCCTCTTCCCGAGACGACCGCGATTGCGCTCGGCGTCGGGTTGGTCGGCGCGCTCCTCGCGTTGAGATTCTACTACAGCCTCATCGCCCTGACAGCGACAGGTACAGGGGCCGTCCTCCTCGGGGGAGTCATTCCGCTGTGGCAGGAATTCATCCAGACTGGCAGCATCGCCACGACCGCTGAGACGGTTTCGCCCACATGGGTGGGGATTGCGTTCGTTGCCGGTGTCGTGGTTCAGTACTTTCGCTACTCTGATGTCATCAGTATCGGGAACAATTCTTCGGCGGGATGAAACGGGCAGTGTGCGGCGAGGTCACGTCCACCAGTCTCCACGTCACCGTGAGGCTGGCCGGCGGATTTTTCTTCAGGTGGTCGAAACTACAGCATGAGCACTATCGGCTCGCAGTCGCTGACTGAGCTGCGACGAGACTTTCACCGGCACCCTGAGACCGGGTGGACCGAGTATCGAACGACAGCACTTGTCGCCGAGGAACTTGATCGTCTCGGCTACGATATCCATCTTGGGGCAGACGCAGTCGATATCTCGAGTCGATTGGGAGTCCCAGACGCTGATCTGCTCAGCCACGCTCGTGAGCGGGCTCGCGAGGAGGGCGCTCCCGAGCCGTATCTACAAGAGATTGACAAGACCACCGGGCTCGTCGCGGAGTTGGCAGTCGGCGAGGGACCGACAGTCGGGATCCGGGTGGACATGGATGCGTTGGAGATCACGGAAAACACTAATTCGAGTCACCGGCCTGCGGCCGAGGACTTCGCGAGCTGTCATCCTGGCGAAATGCACGCCTGTGGACACGACGGGCACACTGCGATTGGGGTGGGTATTGCCCGACGACTGGCCGAAATAGCCGAGACAGGCGCGCTGGCTGGCGAGGTCCGGTTGTTTTTCCAGCCGGCCGAAGAGGGCGGGCGAGGCGGCTGGCCCATGAGCAGGACCGACCACCTCACAGATATCGACCAGTTCATCGCACTTCACCTGGGGTTGGGAAATGAGACGGGAGAAGTCATCGCCGGCTACGACCGCCCACTCTCGAACGCGAAGATGGACGTGACGTTCACCGGCGATCCGGCTCACGCCGGTAAAGAGCCACACACTGGCCGTAACGCCGTGCAAGCGGCCGCGGCCGCGATCCAGAACCTCTACGCGATTCCGCGACACGGGACCGGTCCCACCCGCATCAATGTTGGCCAGCTACACTCTCCAAACGCGCAAAACGTCATCGCCGACCACGCAGAGTTACGATTCGAGGTTCGGGGCGGGACTGCTGAGTTGAACGACTACATGCGTGAGGCAGCCGAGCGTGTCGTCCGTCACGCCGGCGGAATGCACGATGTCGATGTTGAGACAGAACTCTACGGGAAGACGACGAGTTTCGAAGCAGACCCGGCACTGGTGAGAACCGTCACCGGTGCGGCTGATTCAGTTGGCGCGGTCGACGCCCCGATTGACCGCCGGCAGATGGGGGCCAGCGAAGACGCGTCATATCTTATCGAACGGGTTCAGCGGGAGGGCGGCGAGGCGACGTACATCGGAATCGGTGCAGACAATCCCTCAGGCCACCACACCTCGCGGTTCGATATCGACGAGGATGCCCTCAAGATTGGCGTCGACGTGGTGGTGGAGACAGTCCGTCGGCTCACCGGAGGATACTGACCCGGGGGTGCAAAATTCAACCGGTGCTCACGCCGGTATCGTCTCGTCGTCTCGCCGGAATTCAGCGGGCAACAGTCCGATTCGTCACAGTTCGGTCTGTGTCGGCGTGGTCACGGTCGAAGTCATAATTGAGCCTACCAGATGAAAGTGAGATGTCTCACCGATGGCTTTTCGACATGGTCGCTCGTCCGGCGGGCGGTGACGGCGCGCAGTACTGCGAGGGAGGGGATTCGAACCCCTGAACCCCTTCGGGAGCGGATCTTAAGTCCGCCGCTTTTGTCCTGGCTCAGCCACCCTCGCGTATGATGAGACTTAGTCTCTCTCCGCAAACCCCTTTCGATACGGGTGAGATGTCGTCGTGCGTTCTCAGGAGGTTGGTGTAGCAACGTCGTGAGACGAGTCGGTGAACTGCCTCGGGGTCAAGCCCCGAGGTAGTCGCCTTGCACCGCCTGATACAACTCGTGATGAACTCCGTTGACAGTCTGGTGATGTGAGACGGGCCAGTTTCACCAATCAACCGAGAGGGTACCATCACCATGGGGGTCAGGAGACAGTTCTTCATCGGTCCGTCGGTCGATCACGTGAATGATTCCATCGCCCTTCTTAGCCGGACACAATTCAGCTGCCCGGATGTTGTCGTCGAGTTGGCTCTCAGAAATATAATACGAGCGCGGCTTGGCGAGGCCTGTCGAGATGTCTAATTCCCAGTTGTCGGCTGCCTCGGCGCACCGTCCGGCGCCGAAACAGAGGTTCGCCTCGTAAATGATTTTGTAGGGTTTCTCTTCGATTGGCGGCCCCTCACCCCCAACGGCACTCGGTTCGATGACGTCCTCACGGTCTTCATCGCTCATAATCGAGAAGTATAGCTAATTTTTGATTCGTGAATACTTTCGTCTATCGATTCGACAACTCATGACGCTCTGTTTGCGACGCAGGCGTCGGGAACCGGCCTCACCGCCGAAATCCCGGTGGAGAGCAGGTATGAACCGAGCCAGGATCGGTGACGAGGCGGGAACCGGCTGCGAGCCTTCGAGAGAATGACTCTCCTCTAACTACGATGCGATGGCCGACAGAACAGCCAGTATGGGCAGCTACTTCAAAATTGGCGGAGGGTCAGGCGACGTTGTACCCTTTGCCGCGAAGGAATTCTTCCACTCGCCCCGAGTGGTTCCCCTGGAGTTCGATGACTCCGTCGTCGACAGTGCCACCGCAGGCGAATTTCGACTTGAGGTCTGACGAGAGGCTATCGAGATCCACGTCGCCTGGTTCGAAGCCTTCGACGATCGTTACCTCCTTTCCGTATCGGCGCTCGTCGATGCGAATCGTGACCTGCTGGGACTCTTTGGCGACGTCTTCGCAGACGCAGAGTTCCTGAGGTAATCCGCACGTCGAGCAGACTTCCGACATTACACAGGAATTAAACTACCACTGTATTAAATCCTGTCGACGTTTGGAGACATCTATCTCGGACAAAACTGGCCGAAGGATGGCTGCTGAGCGGAATCACACTATCGAGGCTCGCCTGGGTAGCCCCTCCTGGCGTCGCCGTCTCGGCCGCGACAGCGCGTGAGTCCCCCGGCTTGAGCTTCGAACCGGCCGTTTGAGCGTCGGGAGCGGGCAGCCGGATCAGTAGCTGTCCTATTCAGGAGATCAGCCGACGGATCCCGGGAATCGATTCAAGCAGCAGTCTTCGGACGATCGCCACTGCTTCGGTGGCTTCTGCCCGAGTCACACCACCGCCGTACAGGGCCCGCTCATGAATCGCTGCGACTGTCGATACCCGCTCGTCGAGACCGTACAGTTGGAGTGCAGCGATGTATTCACGGGTAGTTTCCGTGCTTCGTCGGGGGCGGTAGCGCCGCTCAAGAAGGAACTCCAGGCGGGCGAACGCCCGCTCGGTATCTCCCACGGGATCGCGACGGCGTCTCGGGGCGTACAGCCAGACGGCCTGGTAGGCGCGTGAGGTGACACCGACGCGATGGGCCCCACTTAGAACCGCGAATAACACCAGTAGTGCGTAGCCGACGGTCTGGCGATCTGGCACCACGATACCAAACACACGATTCGTTTCTTGTTGGCTGATGGCAGCCTCCGGCACACCACGGTCGAGTTCGCCGCGGAGGCCTCTGCTGACCACGGCTCCACTCCCGCTGGGGCTCGTGTCGGCGGGGTTCTCGATATCGGCCGAACCGCTCGCAGAGTCGCTCGCGTCTTGACTCTCCCGAGTAGTCTCCGCTTGGGTATCGTCTCCAGAGTCAGAGCTGGATTGCTCGGTATCGACGTCTTCCCGGTCGGTCTGTCTGGCATCGGCCAGCCGGACGTCTCGTGCGTCGTCGCGATCACTGCTGGGAGTCGGATCAAATTCGACCCAGCCGTGGTCAGGGAAATACACCATTACCCACGCGTGAGCGTTCTGACCACGGACGACGTACTCACCGTTTTCAGTCTCCTCTCCGGCGGTGTACCCGGTGACAAATTTGGAGGGAATCCCTTGACTACGCAGCATCGCGACCATCGTCGTCGCGAAGTACACACAGTAGCCCGCGTCCATATTCGTCAGGAACGACCCAGCGATATCGCCGTCGGGACGCTGAACCTGTAGCGAGTACTCTTTGGACTGCTGGAGATACTGCTCAATGGCGAGTGCCGCCTCGTGTGCGGTATCTGCGTCTGCCTCCTCTATCACCTGCGCGCTCACGTTGCCGACACTGTCAGGGGTAGTTTCGGGAAGCTGTGTGTACGTTTCCACGAGTCCCGCGGGATAGGAGTCACCGGCAGCCCGGAGCTCTGCGGCCGAGGCCTGTGGAATCTCACTTCTGACAGTGAACGATTCGCCGCTACGGATGGTCGCGCTGGGCTCTATCCCACCGCGTGCCGTCACCTGGGCGGACGGAGCCCCGGCACCAGACACAGCGACAGGTGCCCACGCGGCGGGGAACGACTGAATATCGGTTTTGGCGGTGACAATCTGCTCGACCGACCTGCTCGCGCCGGGGGGTCCCCGCAACTCAGTGTCGAACGTCGTGAGTTCGCCGCTCCGAACCCATCCGTCACCGGTGTACCGATCGTATGAGGAGACATGCCAGTTGGACTCGACCTGACTCTGAACGGTGAACCGGACTGCCGGATCGAGTCGAACCGCCCCGACAACTTCGAGCGATTCCTCACCGCCGACGACACTTGTTTCCACGCTCGGATTGTTCGTGCCGCCCGTCCACGGCTGGGCAGCCCCACCGGGAACCACTGTCAGCGTCGCCGACGTGAGCAACATCAGCGCGATGATCACTGTGAGAGTGTCTAGCTGTGTGGCGAGTCCAGCGGGGACAGAGATAGTGTCCAGTCCGACTGCGATCACAATCCCGAGGACGCCCGCCAGGGTCGCGACGGTTCCGGCGTCACCAGTCAGTATGAAAAAGCCCAGTATCGCCGCACAGACTGTTGCCGCCGCCGGATACCGACCGCGTGCGACCAGATATGCTGTGAGAAACGTCGGCACCGGAGCGACCGCCAGCACCCACACGTCCGCCTGGGCGAGTCGAAGCGCCGACAGACCGGTCAACATCGAGAAGACATCGAAGGCAAAGCCAGAAACCGACAACAACGCCCGCTGGCTCTCCGGGACGGTCACGTAGTACCCGGACAGACCAGTGAGAAGCCCACCCGCCGACACCAACGCAGCTGCGCGGACCCGCAGGACCCGGGCGAGAACTACCCCAACACTGGCTGCTATCACGACCGCAGCAACCACACGAACCGTTCCGCCGACAATATTCGTTATCGAGAAAAACACAGTTAGATACGCAGCAACGGCCACTACGACTCCCGCGGCCGGTGGCCGGGCGAGTCCAGCCGGGACAAAATTCCCCGGTCCGACACCGTCTGGCCGGCTATCTGAATCCACGACCCCGAGAGTTGAGTTACTCATCGTCTCCACCTCGGGCATCTGTCATCAAGTGCCGGCTCTGAGCTCTTTGCTGACCCTGTTTCACAGGCCCAGACCCGCCGTCAGTCACGGTCACCGACTCAGCAGAATCGTCTGTCCGCTGTCGGGCAGACGGAGCTGTCTGTGTGGCGTCACGCTCGCCGGTGGCGGCGGCGACGAGATCCGCAAAGCGGTACGACATCGACTCCGTCTCGATGGTGGTATTTCTCTGTCCGGCGTCGACGATAACGTCGACTTCCCGGTCAGGGACTGCCCCGGCTGGCGTTTGCGCGAGCAGTTCCAGCAACTGGCGCCGATCACCGCGAGACGGGCGAGCCTGGACCGATCCGTTGGGAACGATCACCTCGACAGGAACCCCATCGTCGAGTAATGCCAGCGAGATGCTGGTGATCGCTTCTGCGAGGCTGTCGGAAACATCCGAACTGGCGCCGCCAGCGATTGTGACGCGGCGTTGCTCGGACTCGGCGGCAAATTCTTTCACGATGAGATCTTCCTGTTTGGCCGTTGCCGACCAGTGGATGTCTCTGAGTGCGTCTCCACGGGCGTACTCCCGAAGCCGGTCGAATTCCTCGCGCTGGCGACTTGGCCCCAGTGCGTCGTCACTGTACAGCGCACGGCGGAACTGCACCGGAACAGGCCGACGGCGGGGGTACACCAGGACCGAATCAGTCGCGCGGATGGCGAATCGCCGCTCGAACAGTCCGAGTACGTCTGTTGCATCCACTGACACAGGACCGAACTGTCGCTCGCCACGAGTTGTGTAACGCACCGTGTAGGGAGTTGCCCTTGTACCCACTGTCGTCCGGGCCGGCACGTCGGTCCTCGCCAGCCCACTGCCGAGTTGGTCACGAACGGACGCCAGAAAAGCAATTCCGAACGACTCGCCGCCGGATCCCGGGTCGGTGAACGACAGTCTCACTTCGTGTTCGGTTTCTACGAAGTCATCTGGCGGCGCCACACGGCGGAGACCTGGCGTGTCGAGTCGCGAGAGCTGATAGTATCCCGCCACGAGCGCGATCGCGCCCGACACTACTACCGCATTTAACGAGCGGGAGCCGAACAGAAGGGCCATCACGACCGCGAGCGCGCACAGTGCGAGAACCCCCCGGCCCCGTCGTGTGAGTGTGATTCCTGCCATCGAGAGCTCACTCCACCGGGACGCGGTCGACCGCGTCACGAATTACGTCCTCGCCGGTTTGCGAGCCAGACTCCGGCTGGACGCGATGTGACAACACGGTTAGGGCCTCTGTCTGGATGTCATCTGGGATCACGTAATCGCGCCCGTTCAGCACCGCTCGGGCCTGTGAGGCACGTAACAAGGCGATACTGCCGCGTGGGCTAACACCCAGCGCGGATCCACCGCGTGTGGTCCCGGTGAGCCGCGAGATGTACTGCCGGACCGGTTTCGTGACCTCGACGGCGGCGACGGCAGCCCGTGCCTTGCGGATATCGTCGACACTGGCGACAGGTTCGACGCTTTCGATCGGATGTTGCCCAGTTACCCGGCCCAGGAGTTCTGTTTCCTCATCTGTGTCGGGATAGCCGAGTTCGAGTTTCTTCATGAACCGGTCGACCTCAGCGATCGGTAACTCGTAAGTTCTCCCCGGTTCGACATCATTCTGCGTGGCGATGACGACGAACGGGGTCGGCAGCTCTCGTGTTTGGCCATCGGTTGTGACTTGCCCTTCCTCCATCGCCTCCAACATCGCCGACTGTGTTTTCGGCGGAGCTCGGTTGATCTCGTCGCCCAACACCACGTTGCCGAAGACCGGACCGGCCTGGAAGTCGAATTCCTTGGTCTTCTGATTGTAGACATTGACCCCGGTCACGTCGGAGGGGAGAAGATCCGGGGTGAACTGCACGCGTTTGAATGAGCAGTCTATCGACCGAGCTACCGACTTGGCGAGCATGGTCTTGCCGACACCGGGTACGTCCTCGAGAAGGAGATGGCCTCGAGCCAGCACCGTGACGAGAATGTGTTCGACAGCCTCAGGTTTCCCGATGATCACGTTTTCTACGTTGTCGACGATTCGGCCGGCCAGTGCCGCCGCATCTTCAGCCGGGAGTGGTGCTCGGGCGCCAGTTTCGCCATCGTTGTCTGTGACATCCGTGGCGTCGTTCATGCAGGTCAGTGTCGGCGTTCGGGTCTACGAAAGTATATCTCTTGGGAGACACTACCAAACTAATCTTCTCACCTGCCCGACTCTGCTCCCGGCTGATTCGATAATACTCGTAGCTGTACTCTGTTCGGGTCTTGTGGCGCCGACATCAAGCGCAGGACACAGTTGTCCGCCAGGAGACACAACAGTATTACAGGGGTGACGAGTCGGCTGAGACCATCTCCCGGTTCACGAGTGGAGCTCCGAGTGATGGATCCGAGGGCAATTGGAACAGATGTGACCGTCTCCACCTGTCTTCAGCCAAACGAGGTGGTCAATACCCGCTTCATTACGACGCACACCTACCCGGTATCATCATTAGGGTATGCACATGGGAGTGAGTGTTCCGACGGCCGCACAGCTTGGGCGGGTCTCTCCGGGAAGAGTCACTATCACCGGGTCTCGTGTCGCGTTGGGAGGGGTGACAGTTGCGTTCGGTGTCGCGGCTGATCTTGGAGCCACCCCTGAGTTCCGGACACAGATGATCATTTACCTGGTGGGGATGGTCGCGTTGAATCTCCCCCATGGCGGGTACGAACACTTCACCAATCTCAGGGACCGAGGGATTCCATTTGGCGGTCGATACGTCGGGCTGTACGCGGGATTTATTACTGCGTTTGTCGGGCTATTTCTCGTCGCACCGACCATCGCGCTCGGACTCGGATTCGCGACCGCGGTCGCGAAAGGGGGCCATGGAGACCTCCGTGTGATGGATGCACTCGTCGGGACAGACCACTTACAGAGCCGCCCACAGCGGTGGCTTGCCGCGCTAATCCGTGGTGGAGTGGTAATGGTGGTTCCGCTGGTGTTCTGGACGGATACCTTCTACAGCTTCACGATGCTCATGATCAGTGTGTTCGGAGTCGATGCTGCGGGCCTGATCACCGGCAGTAGTCTCCCTATCGTTCGCACACTGGGCGGACTCTTCGCGGTTGGTGTTGTTGCACATGTGGGACTCGGATTCGCGGCTGGCGGAGCCTGCCGGTCATGGGTCCAGGATACGGTTGAGACGCTCCTGTTAATCGTGTACTTCGCGGTCGTCCCCGTCGTCGTGTCTATTGGATTGTATTTTCCGTTGTGGTACTCCGTGCGCCAGTCAGGCCGGAGTATCGCTGTCAGTAGGCGCAGCGACGAGACCGCCGACGGTCTCCCAGTCTGGAAAGCGTGGGGAGCGCTCGTTGGCGGAGCCTTCGTAACTGCGTCTGTAGCGGCGGGGCTGTGGGTCGTGGCCCCGAATCCGCTCGCGCAGATGAGCCTCCTCCCCGGCCTTGTCGCCTTCTACACGATCTTCATTTGTGTGATTGCACTTCCACACGTGGTAGTCGGCGAGTGGCTCGACTTCGGCCGGGGAATCTGGCATGTGCCGTGACAGGAGGTGAAATGTGACCAGCACGTCTCGATCAACTCGTATAGGCCGTCGGTGTGAGGTCAGTTCGTGCCACCTGATTGGAGTGGACGGGTGCAAATCGCAATGCTCGACACTGGGCTGGCCGAGAACTCCCAGCACAGACCGGTCACACTGGCTGACACAGGCCATCGCAGTGTCTCTTCGCCCAGCCAGAGCCCGCTAACCCGATGATTACGTGATCATATCAAGAACTCCGGCGGCGTCAGCTGTGTCAAGAACCCGAGCCTGTTAGTGTGGCTTGTGGACAGTCTCAGTTTCGTCTGTCGACTGGAGTTTGTATCCGTATTCAGATCCAGCCGCAGAGACGGCCTCTTCACGAGACCCGGACAGAGCAATCAGATTCGAAACCGATATACGGTCTACTAACTGATTGTTTAGTCAGTGTATCTGGGACCCGTCCGACGTGGTATGAGGAGGACACGGTCTGCCGGACGGCATTTGTCATCGTCAGCAGTCACGCAAAGCGGAGTCGTCTTGTGACCAGTATCGGAAGGAGACAGATGACCACCAGCCCCGAGAGAACCCTGCTACGGTCTGGATGCGCACAGAGGTCACCTGATGAGTGACGGGTCTCGCGACGACGACCACTCCGACGAGAGGCCTAGTTCCGAGCGGCCTCGGACAGGTGGGAGGGATCGAGCAGGGAGTGACAAGGCGACCGTCACCGGCGGGACTGACAGCGAGACCGGAACCAAAGACGAAACTGATGGCCGGTGGGTGATCCCGAACCCGGTGCGATTGGCTATCCTCTGGATCGGGCTCGGCCTCGCGAAAGCGGGGCTGATCGATCGCGAGCGGGCTGTCCGGACGACAGAGTTGGCCTGGCCCCGGATTCTCACCGGGCTGGCCAGAATGTCGAAAAACGTGGTGGACGTCGCGATGGTCGGGGTGGCGCTCGGGACGACGGCAGTGGCGGGAGTCGGGTTCGCGGGACCGTTTTGGGGGCTCGCGTTTGCAGTCGGAGGCGGGGTCGCCGGCGGCACGATTGCGCTCGTGTCTCAGCGCCACGGCGCCGGGGCGGATCAAGAATTGGGTCTGGCGGTTCGGTCGGGGACTCTCCTGGCGATCGGAGCAAGCGTGCCGTTGACGCTGGTGTTCTGGACGATTCCCGAGGAACTGGTCGGGCTCCTGTCGAGTAACGAACCAGCGGTCGAACTTGGAGCGACGTATCTGCGAGTCGTCGGTCTTGGAGTGCCGTTCGCGGCGCTGAACTTGGTCGGGAGCCGAGTGCTGGTCGGCGCCGATGACGCTTATACGGCTATGCAGGTGCGCGGCGGCGGTGCGGTCATCAATATCGGGCTTAACGTCGTGTTCATTTTCGCACTCGGTCTCGGAGTGACGGGTGCGGCTCTGGGAACGGTCATCTCGAACGTAGTGGTGACCGGAGCACTGGCCGTCGGGATTACACACGGCCGACTCCCCGGTGTGGGCGAGTTTCCCGTGGCAGTCGCACCGCTGGGTAGATACGCAGATCCAGAGATGCTGGCAGATCTGGTACGGATTGGGGCGCCCGTCGGCGCCCGGAATCTTGTCTGGGTGGCTGCCGAGTTCCCCATGCTAGGAATCCTGGATCTGTACGGCGAGAACACCGTCGCCGCGTTCGTGATAGCCAGGCGTATCTGGGGGCTGATGAACACCCCTGGCTGGGGCTTCGGGCTCGCCTCCTCCAGCCTCGTCGGGCAGGCGCTGGGCCAGAACGACGAGGCGACCGCAGAGGCGTATGGACGAGATATCATCAGATTCTCAGCGAGCACGTACCTGGTATCGGCGGTAGTGATCGCGACGTTTGCCGAGCAGATCGTAGGTGGGTTCGTCGGCGATCCGAGTGGTGGTGAAGTCCCTATCGCAGTCAGTCTGGTGTATGCAGCCTGCGTCTCAGTCGTGTTCCAAGGTGTCTCGGGGGCGGCTGCGGGGCCGCTGGACGCCAGTGGTGATACTATCGTCACGTTTGCCAGCCAGTTTGGGGGGATGTTTCTCGTCTCGATTCCGCTTACATATCTCGGGGCGGTCACACCACTCGGCCACTGGGGGCTGTACCTGGCCTTTCTCGCGGAAACGCTTGTACCGGCCGCAATCAACTATCATCGGTTCCGAACAGACAAATGGAAACGTATCAGCCAAGCGTACCGCCCGGACGCTGCCGTCGCCGACGACTGACTTGCACTGACACTCACAGCCGTCGCCGCGAGACGTGTGTCGTCTGTCGGCTGAGTACGGAAAGAAACCAGAGGAAGTGAAACAAAATACAGACAGTTCCGTGTGGCCGTCACAACCGGTGTCTGATTGGAGGGGTCACACTCAGAGGAGACGCGCCAGCCAGAGAGGTGACGTTTGATCTCCTCGATATTATGAATGACGTGGAATCCCCTCACGGGATGTCGACCATATGTGACCTTCGAGATTCCAACCCGCACCCGGCGGGAACCGGCGACACACTGGAGGAACTCTTGTTTGTCTCACTCGGAGGGCCGTGGCCCGGCCACCGAGGCCCCAGCGGAATCCGTGTCATCGCCGCGCGGGGATATGATGAGACGCTTTTTGACCATCCGTATCAGCCAGAGTCCGTGAATTGTGGCCGCTGGTTTTGTGATCTCCGGCCACAGACGGAGGTATGCGCTCGGAGGCTCTATCAGCCCCGAGAAGCGATCACTGTCCAAACCGTCGCTGACGGGTTTGAAAGTCGATGACGGCCCGGAGATAATCGCGTTTCCGGAAGTCGCGCCAGTTGATATCAGTGAAATACAGCTCCGAGTAGACGGACTGCCAGATCATGAAATCGGACAGACGTTCGGCGCCAGTCTTGATCACCAGGTCCGGTTCCTCTGGGAATACGAGTCTGTCAGTCACTTCAGACTCGTCAATCTCGGCAGGTAATAACTGCCCGGCTTCTACGGATGCTGCCAGACCCTGCACGGCGTCTGCGAACTCGCGTTTCCCTCCGAGCCCGATGCTGACCCGGATCGGTGCGTCTGGTTGGTCGGTTGCCTCCGGCCCACGTACTGCTAGCGGCTGGGGGCCGTCGATATTTTCTAGCTGTCGTTTCAGGGTCGGGACCACTGCTTCGTCCAGAACGCTCACCATCACTGTCACTCGCTCAGCTCCGTACTCTATGGCCCACCCCAGTACGCGTTCGAGAGTGGCGTAGGCACTCTGTTCGAGCAGGTCCCGTTCGGTGAGCACAATTGCGACGTGTGCAGGCGCGGCCGCTTCGTGGCGTTGGTGGCGGAGCGCCAGATATCTATCGTACAGGCCCACAGTTAGCCTAGATGCCACCGGGAGAAAAGCGCGCCGCTCAGGTTTGACCTCCTCTGCGCCCTGGCGGATGTGAACTCCCATCGGAAAACGTCCGCTACCTGTGGTTTTGAGAATTTCAACCCATACTCAGCGAGACCCAGCGACACGCTGAGGGAACTATTAGGTCCCCTCTCGTATCGGGCTGTGGCCCGGTCGATGAGGTCCCGTCAGAATCCGTATCATCGCCGTCCGACCCAGCGCCGAGTCGTCGCCGTTTATGATTCGGGGCTGGTATCTTACCGGTCTCGTCATGGTTCAGACGACATGGGCTGCAGAAACCTGCTTTCGCTGGAGCAGCCAAGTCCACCACTGTTCGTCGATTGTTTGCCCCGTCTCGTCCCTGCTCGTTTCGGACTGTCCTGACTCCTACTGGTGTTGCGGTCGGTCACTCACCATACTCTCTCGAGTGGATAGGTTGTCAGTCCAGCAAGGAGTCGATCACTCGAGTCGCGACGTGAACCCGTATTCGGGTTTGACAGCGTCTACGACGACGGTCACGGAATCGCCCACCTCTGCATCTGGGACAAACAACGTGTATTCCTCGACAGTCGCAATCCCGTCGCCCTCTTGGCCTATAGCGGTAACTTCGACCGTCAGATTCTCGCCTTCCGTCACCGGGGCGTCGATCCGGCGACGTCCGACCAGGAACACTTCTGAAGAGGAGTCACGTGACGCATCCGGGACAATCGTCCGGGCGTACTCGAACGGGTCTTCGACGTCGGCTCGAAACCCGTCGAGATCTCGACCCTGAAACACTTTGGCTACGAACTCTCCGCCTGGCGCGAGCACGTCTATTGCCACACCTAACGCCTGTCGGGCGAGATGGACCGAGCGAGCGTGATCCAGGTCGTACTCACCGGTCATATTCGGGGCCATATCTGAGATCACTACATCGACATCACCTACCTCCTCAGTGATTCGGTCGATTGTTCGCTGATCGGTGATGTCACCGCGAATCGTGCTGGTGTTGCGGTTCTCGTGGTCGAGCGGATCGATCCGCTGTTTATCCACCCCGACCACACGCCCTGAAGGACCGACTCGATCAGCGGCCACCTGCAGCCACCCGCCCGGCGCGGCACCCAAGTCGACCACCGTATCACCACCTGAAATGACATTCGCAATATCGTCGATCTGCTGGAGTTTGTACGCCGATCGCGCTCGATATCCCTCCTGTTTGGCGCGGTTGTAATACTCGTCTTTGCGGCTCACATCATCTAGTAGATGGCCTTCACTCCTAAGGGTACCGAGGTGGGTGCCAGAACGATCTGAGATGGGTCGAACCAGACGCACTATACCAGATGAGTCATCTCGTGGTCTCACTTCGCAGTTTTCTATCGCATCGACAGACCCGTTCAACTCGGAGTATCATTGGACTGGGGTTCACGCCGTTCATACGGTCCACTGCAGCGACCGACTTGGCTCATCCACGCCGTGCATTCACTCTATCGACGCTCTCTCACAGCGGTGACAGCGCGAAGGCCACGGTTGTCAGTGTGGGAGCGAACGCGCCAGGGGTGTTGAGTGACGCCTCTGAGAGCGAATATCCAGTCAAGACGGCGAAAAAATCAAACTGTCACATCGTTGACTGGGTTTTCGGGCGAATCATCGCGGAGCACACGCAGTAAATCTTCACAAATAGTTCTGCGTAGCTGGACGAACGACTCTTCAGAGTGCCAGGCGACGTGTGGCGTCATAACCGTCTCATCCAGACTGAACAGTGGATGCTCCTCTGTTGGGGGCTCTTCTGGCATCACATCGAGACCAGCCCCGCGAAGTTCACCGTCAACGATGGCATCATACAGAGCGGTAACGTCGATGACCGGCCCGCGAGACGTGTTGATAATAGTTGCGTCGTTGTCCATCGTGGTAAACGCGTCTGCGCCAAACAGGTTTCTGGTCTCGTCGGTCAAGGGCGTGTGAACAGAAATCACGTCCGACTGCTCGAGAAGTTCCTGGAACGAGACCTTCTCAACTCCGTATTCAGCCATGTCGGTGGCATCGACGTATGGATCATACGCAATCGGGTCGAGTCCGAAAGCAGTCGCTTTCTCAACCAGGTGACGGGGGAGTTTTCCGAACCCCGCGAGACCGAGTGTCCGACCTCGAAGACGGTAGATTGGCTGCCCCGATTTGAAGTCCCAGTTTCCGGACGCAATCTCGTCGGTGTAGAATGCCGTTCGTCGCTCGACCGAGAGAATGAGCGCCATCGCGTGAGTCGGCACCTCGTCGACACAGTAGTCAGGGACATTAATCGCGACGACGCCGTGTTCGGTCGCCGCCTCGATATCTATTGTGTCAACCCCGATTCCGTACCGTCCAATCGCGCGGAGATCGGGAACCGCTTCCATTGCCTCACGCGTGATGGGAGCGTATTGGCCCAGTATCGCGTCGGGTTCAGCATCCGAAACTGCCTCGACCACCTCTCGCTCATCGTGCGCCTGGGCTTCAATGATTTCGACGTCCACATCAGAAACCAGCTCGCGTTCGACTGAGAGATCCGGGAAATCATTGTCAGACACGAGGATGCTCTGCGTCATTGTCTCTTCAGTCTGCTCTCCTGAGTAAAACAGTTCATGATTAGTGAACTCAATCGGTTATGCTGTCGACCCTCACGGCGGAAACTTGAGTAATATAGCGAGGGCACTCTGATCGGGCGCCGGTGGGATACCACAACCGCGTCGAGACGGCGCCACAGAGGGACGAGAGCGGAGAATCACTGAGCGAAATCCGCTGGGTACAAACGTTGCGGAGGCAGTGGTGAAATATGGCCGATATGAATTCGGAGGATCTCCCGCCGCTCCCCGACGAGGCGAAAGCGCTGGTCCAACAGAGGATCGAGGAGGAACACGGCTATCTCTCGTGGCTGAACACTCGCGTCGAAACCGTCGAAAGCGGGCGAATTGTCCTTACGATACCGTTCGACGAGAAACTCACCAACTCCGACGGGCAGACGATTCACGGCGGAGTCGCGGCGACACTCGTCGATACAGCAGGGGGCCTCGTTCAGCGGACCTCCTTCCAGAATCCACTCGACGGAGGGGTCGCCACGGTCAATCTCAACGTGAATTACCTACTTCCTGCCGAGGGAGATCTTCGTGCGACTGGCGAAATCGTCCGCGCTGGTGGCTCTGTGGGTGTGAGTGAGATGCGCGTTCTCAGCAACACCGACGAACAGTCCGACCCCGTGGAGGTCGTCGCTGCACAGGGATCTTATCGTCTGTTTCGGAAGTGACCGCCAAGCGGGCCGGTGACGCGAGTGATCACGGCTTCGTAGTGCGATGAACGAAGTTGCTGAGTAGGGCCCGGCCCGGCCCGGCTCGTCTCGGAACCCGCAACTCGTCTCCCGGTCGTCTCCCCCTCCGCGTTCGTCAGAGATAGCAGACAGCCGACCAGAGTCACGCAATACCGGGTGAGCCGCCTCGGGGTCATGCCCCAAGACACTCGGTCTGCTTCGCCTGCAGAACAGCTTAGAGGCTTGTCGATCCGATTGCCAACAATTGTACGCATCGGGCGTGAAATTGTCTCATGAACACTATCGACGCGTTCCTCAAGGGTGACCGACACGACGACGTGGCACTCTACCTCAGCGATTCGGTCCTCGACACTGGCTCAAGCCTCTACGAGATAGGTGATAGTCGGCGTGAGGGCGTCCTCGTGGTCGTTCCTGGAGAGAAGGGCCGAAGCGCATTCCAAGCAGGAACTGGGATGGAAGCGATGGAGTTCGCCGGGACGGCTATGGACCGGACCGGAGATATCGCCGCGACGCTCGACGCCGGCTCCTGTCCAGACGCCGGTACAGAGACGGTGAACGGCCACGCCGTCGAATTCATTTTCGCGTTCACCGAGCCAGAAAACCCAGAGGTCGGTGGCCTCTATGCCGACGGCGATGTCTTACACGCGTACGCCCACTGCAGCTGCGGGGCCAGCTACTCTCACAAGTGGGTGATTGGAGACCGCAGCGAGACAGCAAGCGACGGTCTCAACTAAGTAACCGATCGGCCGTCCCGAGATGTTATGACAGGGTACAATTGCACCGCGTGTCAGCGAGTTCCATTCGGTCAGTCTCAGCGCGACCGGCGCGGGCGCTGAAATGCAGATAGAGATCCTATCGTAGATGAAACAGACCGCCTGGTCTATACTATCGAGTCTCCCTCGTCGGCACTTGAGTCCGCCCAAGCAGGAGATTCGACAGAGTGGGGAGATCTAGAGGCGCGAAACGACCGGTGCTGGCTTGCGCCGTGACAGCCTCACTGCGGATCCGCTGAGAGTTCGCCAGCTTCGACTTTCCCAGCGACCGTTTCGAACGCAGCCAGTATCACGCGCTTTGCGGCCCGCCCTTCAGACGACCAGTGGTTAGCGTAATCTAGCATATCATCGTAGATGTCGGGCTTGCAGCCGGCTGCCTGTGGGTGGCCACCGCCGTTGACGCGCCCTGCCACCTCGTGAGCAAGTGCGAATCCTGGGCGGCCGGAGCTAGTCGAAGCTTCAGTCCCAGTCGTGTCGTCACTGTCGCCGTCAGAGCCGCGGATACTGGCACTGCCGGCTGGTTTGACGATCACTGCCGCGTCAGCGCCCATCTGTCGGAGATTCTCTGCAACTTCATTCTGGGAACAGCGGCCGTACGTCACGGCAACCTTCCAGGGCCCGATTTCGTGGGTCGTCGCCCGGTCGGTCGCTGCCTCAATCCGGCGTTGCTTCTCTTCGCGCTGGTGCGCGAGGAACGCCTGAACCGTCTCTGGAAGATCACCACCGTAGGCGCCGACGACGGCTGCGTACTCCTCGGTAGATCCCCAGTACGAGTAGTCTGCAAGATCATCGCTCCGGGGGTCTTCTTTGAGCCAGAGATCGTGATCTCGGGTCACCGCGGCCAACTCTGCGAACCGTTGTGAGAAGTCGTACTCCAGAGAGCGGAGCGTAACATCGGCTGAACACTCCTCGTCCGACTCGCCTACCACGAGATCCACACCGAGTTCGCGGATCCCCTCGATAACGCTGTCGTCCCATTGATGATGGTCATACCAGGAGACACGGTCACAACTGGCCGTCAGCGACGTCAGTGGCTCGGCCACCGGTTCGTACTCATCGGGGGCGATATCGCACACAAACACGTCGATCCCGGGCGCGGCATACTCTGCGACCCGTTCCAGTGATTCCACCAGCGAGTACGGCCCTGCCCCAATAAGCGCCACTGACGATTCAGCGTAAACACCACTGAGATCGACGGCGTCCTCGTCTGGCACGGACTCGTCGTCTGACTCATTATCCTCAGTCTCCGTGTCTCCGGGCCGAGAGGTATCGGCGGCCCGCTCAGCGGTCTCGGCCGCGCTCTCACTGTCGGCCAGTCGGTCAGCAAGTGCGGCTTCGAACGCAGACGCGTCCAGCGCTGCATCGTACATTTCCCGGATGAGCGCCGCGCAGGCAAGGCCGTCAGCGTCGGTATCGGTGACGACCGCCGCTTCAGCCCCTGCGAGCGTCTCTTTCGCCCGCTCGTCAGCCCGGTCATCGTCTCTTGAATCAGGCGAAAAGAACCCGGCCCCGGGCAGCCGGGAACGCCGTGACAGGGGGATCGTCTCGTCGTCAATCAGTGTCTCATCCATGAATACTACTCCGGAACCGACCCAGAAAAGCAGCCCGACCTGCGTGTTTGAGATTCGCATACGGCTGAAGCTGGGGGCTCTCTCTTCGAGTCTCTGTAGATGGACACACCATCATCCCATACCCTCGTTCCGAGCGCCGACTCTATCAGCGAATCTGTGCGGTCACACCTGGACTAGTCGGTCTGGTTGGCTTATCGAGTACCTCGGGGACAAGCCCTAAGACACTCGGATTGACCCACCTGTAGACAGCGGAATTGACGGAGGAATCCCCGCCCACAAGGGCGGGGAGACGATCACGTCTCAGACTCTTGCAGGCGGATAGCCATCCGTAATTCGAAATTCTCCGAATCGCTCGTTTCGAAACCGACCTGTTCGTACAGCCCGATTGCGGGTTTGTTCCAGCGCTCGACGCTCAGCCACACTCGCTCGGCGCCGTTTTGATGGCCATATCCGAGCACGTTCGTGATCAGTTGGGTTCCAATACCTGCCTCCTGGTGTGATTGGAGCACGAATATCGCCAATTCGTAGTCATCGTCGTCGGGGACTAATGTCGCGTGCCCGACCACCTCGTCATCGTGCCAGGCAATAACATTGAAACAGCCGTCGCCGAGGATGGTATCGAGCCAATCACAGATCTGAGATTCAGTCACGGGTGGAATCCCTTGTGCCCGATCGCTGGTGTCGAAGAGATCGTACATCTTCACGAGAGATTCGAAAGTCGTCTCGCTGCCATCGTTGCGTTCGACCCGTATCGGCCTGCCGTCATCGTCGTCGAACGAGACCGGTGGCGTCTGAAAGCCTCCGACTGTAGTGTCCGGATACCGGCGGTCGCTCATCGCACTAGTCTCACCGACACCATAGCGTTCAATAGAACGAACTCTGAGATCCTCCCCAGGTTGATTTTGCCCATCGGGCTCAACTGACCACCGCCCAGTGCGATCTGATCGAACCCTTCAGTTTCGGCGATTTCGACGAGCCGACTGCCTCCATCACCTGTCACCCGGCGCACCTCGGCGTCAATTGACGCGTCCCTGACGGTCTCTCTTGCCGTTTCCTCCACGTCTTCAGGTGAACTCGACGAATCTGGGTTGTCCACTACGGCGATCGTCAACTCGTCTCCGGTAACAGCGATTCGGTCGGTTATCCGCTCGAGAGCGTCCAACGAATCGTCTGTGCCACCGATCCCGAGGAGGACTTTCATGCGTGGAACCTGACGGCCGAGCAAATATGACTGGCGATTTTGACGTCGATAACTCCCAGCCGACCGTGGTTTCAGACTCGTAGGTGATCAATCACTCGCGGTCGGGACCCCCGCTGTCTCCGGCTTTTCTGTGCCACCGCGCGGTTCGATTCCACTTTTGTGATCCGTAGGGTCGTATCTATCACCCGCGAGGACCGCTTTACAGAAATACCACGGCGAATGCCACGGGGTCGTTCGGAAGACGCACTCTTCCGTGATGACGAGAGACGCAGTCTCTCGAACCACGTGACCCCGTGGATGAAGCCGACACTCGTTCTCCAAACTCAACTCTGTAATTTCAAGCAGCTACTTCGTGATAATATGGCGGTTGCTTAGTTTGGCTGAGAGTCCACAAACACGGGCGGTCAGACCCTCGAACCGTCATATCTCACTCGGAGTGGGAGTCTCCACAGTCACGCCTGTGGAGATGAGAACCGCTGTGGGACCGATTCATCTGAGAATGCGTCTTGTAAGTTCCGTCGGTGACCCAGGAAGCCTCGGGGCGTGACCCCGAGGCACTTCACAGCCGAGACTGCCGGGTGTCGGTTGAGGACGCGTCATCGTCAGCTGGACTCGAGATCCACGACCACTGGGAAGCTGCCCGGCCCATCACTTTTTATCCACAGCTACAGAATCTCGAGTATGAACGACGACCCGGAGGGGACGGCGAGTGCGGACGATGACTCCGACCGGGCACCCGGCTCTGCCGGCCAGTCTGCCGAGGAGCCGGACTCCTCGGATGACCCGGCACCCGTTCAGAAGCCGGACCCGGACGCAGACACAGACGACTCATACACAAACTCAGGTGACGCCCCGGGGAGGCAAGACAATCGTGATGGAGGGGTGACTGGCTCGAACCCTCCGAAGGCAGATTCCGAGACGGGAGACGGCACTCAAGAGACCACTCCCGGGAATTCGATCCCCTCAGACGTGCAGCGGTACGAGCGCTTCACAAAGATGGACGGTGCCCAGTACGACCGCGTAAATGAGTTCCTCCGTGACCGTACGTACATCACGGCCCGAGAGTGGGCAATCGCCCGGCTCTGTGCAGACTTCCGGACGGAAACCGGCGTGGAAATGACGAAAATCGGAGAGAACCTGCCCGAGTTGATTCCGTTTATGACGGATACGTACACGCCACAGGCCGTCAACCAAGCACGTACCTCTTTCGAGGAGAAGATCACACAGGCAGGAGCGACGTTTCTGTACGGGGCGATGTCCGGGTTCTTCACCGCAGAAGATCTTGACGACGTGATGTACGAGGTGACTGAGGTTGCCAAATTCCTTCTGGAAGTGGAGGGTGTCGACCTGGATGTCGAAGATGAACTGGAATCTGAAGACAGGATTTCCGCGGTAATGCGTGATGTTCGCGAGTCGAGTCAGCAACTCCGCGGCGAAGAAGTGCGCTGCCCGGAGTGTGGTCACGTCCACGACCCCGGCGAGTAACGTCTACTCGTGGGTCGTGGCTTGCGGAGTCGGCGAGGAGAAGATCTGGATCGGGGTCTCCGGAGACTGTAGGCTGTTGCTCCTGTCGGTGGTGCGCCTCCGGTGGGGAGAGCGCATAATCGGCCGCATAGACTCTGAGAACCGTGCTGACTGCCGGCTTGCCGATGGCTCTCCTCCAGGCTACTGGCCAACGCCAGTTAGTCGCCTGTTTGCCGGCTTGAGCGCGCCTGCCTGACGTCGGCCCCGTCCCGAATCATGTCAGGACAGTGTGGGCAGACCCGAGGTTCGGTAATCTGTTCTGGGGTGAATACACGGACGTAGCGTTCGGTCACGAATGAACCGCAGTTTTGACACGTTGGCATCTGTATGTATATCAGGTCGGTCGGTTACGGGGCGGTACGTCCTGTTCACGAGTCTCCTGTCGTTGTTGTTCGCGACGCCATCGATCACACCTGACCGGGGCGTCCTGAACAGCAAAAGAATCACTCACCAGTTCCGATAACTGATGCCCCACTACTGCGGCTTTTTAGACACTCACTGGGATCGCTGAGTTCGCTGGGCTCACTGGCCTCGCTGGACTCACTCAGATCGCGGTGGCCGCTCCCGAGAGGGGCCGTGAGTGCGACGTGTACGCACGCACTGATGGCCAGTCGCGGGCGACTATCGGCTCGCTCGCGGGAGAATCCTTGCGCTCGCGGCAGCGGGACAACTACGAAGAACCCGATCATCAGCGCGGGATACACGAGCCCTGTCACGAGCACCCCGAACAGCGCTGGGCCGACCCCGAGGCTTTGGCTCGCCATACCGGTAAGCCCCACCAGCCAGGCCACGATGCCGGCGATCGTCACGAAAAGGACACCTGCGCCAGTGCCGGCCACGTAGTGGACGGTCGATGCCAGTCGCGCAGGAGCCTCGTCTGGCGGAGTGTCGGTGAGCACCCCAGCGGCGACGAACGGGGTCGTGTCACCTTCGGGAAGCCGTGGCATGATCAGGTCCATTACGAGTGTCGCCGCTACCCCGGCAATGGCCCCGGCGACCACCGCCTGTGGCCCAAACGTCTCCACGGTCATGTGTACGCTAACGGTAGTATTCGCTTCAGAATACCGATTCGCTGACCTGAATCGGCTGGGTCTATCTCCACAAGTCCACGAGACGCGTCAGTGCCTGGTCACGAATCCCAGCTAGGATACGGAATCGAATCAGCGCCAGCCTAACGATTCGTCGCGGGACTTATACTTGAACCGATGTATATTCAAATAACTTGACAACCACACAGTGTCGAAGACGGGCTCGCCGTGCCGGCAGTCACCAGCGGTCCCGGCACAGCTGGCCGTCTCGCCGGGTCGATTTCTCCCTTTATTCCACACATGAGTGAACAGCAGTTAGCCTCCCGGGCGAGCCGAACCGAGCCGGTGCTTGAGGTTGACGAGCTTCGGACTGTCTTCCAAACTGGGAAAGAGACGATTCACGCGGTTGATGGGGTGAGCTTCGACGTCCACCCCGGTGAGACGGTCGGGCTCGTCGGCGAGTCGGGTTCAGGCAAGTCGGTCACGGCACGCTCGATTCTCGGGCTGGTCGAATCACCCGGGCAGATTGAGAGCGGGGCGATCCGATTTCGAGGCCAGAATCTCGTTGAGACGGGGTGGGATCAGCACCGCGGCGATATCGCGATCGTTTTTCAGGATCCACTCAACTCTATCAACCCCGTCTACACGATCGGTAACCAGATTCGAGAAGCACTTCGGATCCACCAAGGACTGACCGGGAGTCGTGCCCGGTCGCGAGCAATCGAACTTCTGGAGGCAGTGGGGATACCGGACGCACCACGGCGAGTCACCGAGTACCCGCACCAGTTTTCTGGAGGCATGCAACAGCGGGCGATCATCGCGCTCGCGCTGGCGTGTGACCCAGACCTGCTGGTGTGTGACGAGCCGACGACGGCACTCGACGTGACGATCCAGGCGCAGATTTTGGATCTGCTGGAGGAGCTTCAGGAGACAGAAGACCTCGCGATCCTGTTCATCACACACGATATGGGTGTTATTGAGGAGACGGCAGACCGAGTGAACGTGATCTACGCCGGTGAGATCGTCGAGCGCGCCGACACGGGCGAGCTGTTCCAGCAGCCGGCACACCCGTACACACGAGCACTGCTAAAGAGTATCCCGGGGCGAACCTCCGACGGGGACACACTCCCGACGATCGAGGGAGAGGTTCCCACTCCATCGGGACCGGCTCAGAGTTGTCGGTTCGCGTCCCGCTGTCCGGCGGCGGCAGCCGCGTGTACAGAGACGGCCCCGGCACATGCCGCCGTTGCCGCTACCGACCGTAGCGCCACCGACCACACCGCTGCCTGTCTTATCCACCAGTCAGGCTACCCAGAGGTGACTGCGGAGTCATCGTCGACCGATGAGTCACGGAGTCAGGCTGAGCTGGCAGCTCCCGACCGGGTCGATGCCTCAGCAGAGCAGGCTGACCCGTTCCTCAGCGTGCAGAATCTGCAAACATACTACGAGAGTGACTCCTGGCTTGACTCTGCGCCACCAGTGCAGGCTGTCGACGGGGTCTCGTTCGAGATTCGCGAGGGAGAGATTTTGGGGTTGGTCGGCGAGTCGGGCTGTGGGAAGACCACGCTTGGGCGGACACTTGCAGGTCTGGAAGCAGCCACCGGTGGAGCTGCCCTGGCGGGCGGTCGTGACGTGACGAAACTCACAGGGAGTGCTCTCCGCGAGTGGCAACGGGAGGTGGGGGTTGTGTTTCAGGACCCCGAAGAGAGTCTGAACGACCGCATGACAGTGGGGGAGATCATCCAGGAGCCCCTCGAAGCCCACCAGCAGGGGACTCGAGCAGACCGACGAGAGCGCGTGTTCGACCTCCTCGAGGCAGGTTGGACTCCGTGAAGAACACTTCTACCGCTATCCACACCAGTTTTCAGGCGGCCAACGACAACGGGTCGGTATCGCCCGTGCACTGGCGTTAGAGCCGGACTTTCTCATCCTGGATGAGCCCGTCAGTGCACTCGACGTGTCGGTTCAGGCCCGCGTCATCAACCTCCTGGAAGACCTCAGACAGCGTCTCGACATCACCCTGCTGTTCATTGCTCACGACCTCTCTGTGGTACGGCACATCACCGACCGGGTGGCGGTCATGTACCTGGGAGAGATTATGGAAATTGGGGCGACACAGGACGTGTTCGAATCGCCCGCGAATCCGTACACGCTCTCGCTTTTGTCGGCGATTCCGGGAAGCTCGCGGTTAGGGCCCGCCGAAGGTGACCGACTCAAACCCCAGGGGTCGCCGCCGAACCCACGATATCCACCCGCTGGGTGCCCGTTCGCGACACGCTGCCCGGTCAAAGTCCGGCCCGCGAACGCTCAGGAGCTGTCGCCGGCCGCGTGGGAGGCGATCGAGCGGTTCCGCGGGATCCTTCGAGAGCGAGCACGGGCTGGCGAATCGCTGACGACAGCCGTGAAACGGCGACTGGGACTGGCAGCCGACACCGAGGCGATTGGAACAGTCGTCACCGAGTTGTTCGGCAATGTCGATCTCCCACCAGATGCCGCCGACAGCGTCACTGCTGCAACAGACCGCGCACGGTCTTCACCCGCCGACGCAGCCGCGGATTTAGCTGAAGAGTTCGGGTCGGTGTGTGATCAGGAGGGAGACGATATCTATGCTGTCGGTTCTGGGCACGAGAGCCGTTGTGTCCGACATCGTGACCAGTACGAGAGCCCATCAGACGCGCTGGAGTGACGCCGTCGAGACCAGACCAGGACCAGAGCCAGTGCCGGGCACTCCGCCGCCCGGGGCCCCCTCACTCCCTTCACCACGCTGTCAGTTTCGTCACTCTCGTGTCGTGGTCGCCGAGTCGTCTCTCGAGTCTGGCCCTGAGCCAGGCTTCAGACGAAGGCTCCGTTTAGTGACTAACGTGCACAGGATGAACATACGTAGAGGAATGACCGATATATACTACTCAATAGTGATTTGTTTGCTCAGTAATGTTAGAAGCTAGATATAAGATGGCTGTGGATGTGGCATATGCTCCCTTCTCAGCGCGATTTATATACGGTGATTCCCAGACTTACATGTGGAAACCAACGAGACGGATACGACACAGCGTCGGCGTACGTTTCTGAAAACTGCCGGAGGGGTGGCGACTGTCGGCCTTGCTGGGTGCACCGGGGACGACTCGGAGGCGGACTCCGAGGGTAGCACTGACTCCGCATCTGGCTCTGACTCGAACTCAGAAGATACTGATAGCTCGGTTGGAAGCAGCACCCTATCGGTCTCGATTCCGGAGGCCGCTAACTTCGATCCGGTCCAGATCAAAGGCGACGGGTCACAACTGGTCTCAGATCACGTGTTTAGCGAGCTGTTCACGCTCCCACAGGACGGCGTCGAGCCGGTCGCGCAGTTGGTGACCGGCTATTCAGTCTCGAACGGAGGACAGACGTACACTTTCGACCTCAGGGAGGATGTCACCTTCCACAACGGCAAGCAACTCACCGCGACCGACTTCGTGTACTCTTGGGAACGGCTGGCGGCGTCGGGCAACAGTCAAGAGGGTGAGACGATTCTGGACGGTGGCTTTCAGATCGCCCACGAGACGACCACACAGACCGTCGATGGAGAAGAACAAGATGTGTACGATTCCGGGACGCTCGGGGTGGAGGCTCTCGACGAGTCGACACTCGAAGTGACGCTCGCGGAGCCGTTTTTCGACGCGCTGTTCTGGTTCGCGTACGGCTCGCTGAGCCCGGTCCCGGAGGGGATTGTCGGTGACGTGGACGGCTACGACGGGGACGTGGAGTACTCGGAGTTCTCCTCACAGACCCCCGTCGGAACCGGTCCGTACCAGGTCGACTCTGTCGACACGGGAACCGAGGTAGCGCTGACGACCGCTGACGAGTATTACGGAGAGGAGCCAGGGCCAGACCGGATCGAAATGCAAGTCGTCCAGAACAGCGACGCTATCCACCAGCGAGCGATGAACCGGAACGTGCAGGTGTTCCAGTTGCCAAACTCGCGGTTCGACCCCGCAAAGGTCTCGTTCGAGGAGTCGCAGAATCTGGGCCAGAAAGTCGGGACATATGGACCGCTGGACAACGGCGATACGGTCAATTATTCGACATGGGACGATGCGTACACGGCGTACTTCATTTTCGACTGCTCGCGCGTGGAAAAGCCGGTGCGGCAGGCGCTCAACTACGCGGTTAATCAGGAGAACTTCGTCGAACAGGGGTTCCGTGGCGTGGGCGAACCAGCTTACCACCAGACCCCACCGTCGGTGTACCCTGGTGGGAAGGAAGCCTACGACGAACACGCTCGCCAGAACTTCCCGTACGGGTACCGCGAGGCGCAGATCGGTGAAGCACAGCGCGTGATGGAGGAGGCTGGATACAGCGAGAATAATCGCGCCTCGATCACGCTGTCGCTGTACAACGACCGTAATCCGGACGCGTACTCTCGGATCGCGGATCTCATTCGGTCGAAGGCACAATCAGTGTACGTCGACCTGGAGATCGACCGGGCGCCGTTCGGGACTATCATCGACGGCGCAATCAACGGCAACTTAGACATGTATACGCTGGGCAACGGTCTCGAGTACCCGTCTGGCGCAGATATGCTCAAGTTCGGCCGGCCGTACGATGGGAATCTGGTGCGGTGGCGCGAAGACCCCTCAGACGCGTCCCAGCAGGCCGCCGAGGCGTGGGAGACAGTCCAGAGTAATCTTGGCCCGACGGACGCAGAAGAGCAAGCCCGGAGTGATGCGTTCCTGGAGATGGAGGAAGCCATCTGGGAGGACGCTATATACCTGACAAATTATCACCCGCGAGGCCAGCAGTACTGGTACGACGATGTCGACGTTCCGATCCAACCCAGCGGGTTCCACGACCGGGTGTTCGATCGCGTCTCGTTCGAATGAACCCGTCTTGCGGTCGGGGATTGCCTGCCCGCCCGCAGCAACAACAGTTACGACCCAGCTGAGATGAACCGGCTCACGTATTTGATCAAACGGCTGCTGTTGTCGATTCCGGTTATCTGGCTGGGGACGACTGCGACGTTTTTAATCATCCGAGTGGGACCGCTCAACCCCGCAGCCGCGATTGTCGGCCCGGTCAACAGCGCCCAGGCACAAGAACGGCTTGAACGAATCGAAGAACAACTCGGGCTGAACGAGCCGATTCACGTCCAGTATCTGGAGTATATGCAGGATCTGGTCACGTTCGACCTTGGTCAGTCGTGGGTGGTGTTTCCGAGCCAAGACACGGTGGCACTGTTGGCCCAGTTTGGCCCGCGGACGCTCTGGCTCGGCGCGTGGGCTGTGTTGATCCCGATTTTCATCGGGATCCCACTCGGCGTCTACGCCGGGCTCAACGTCAACACGAACCGGGATTATGCCGCCTCGATTGTTGGGATCGTCTGGCGGGCGATGCCGAATTTCTGGCTGGCAGTCATCATGCTCGCGTTGTTGTCCCGGACTGACGCGCTGTTTTTCGGCAGCGGGTGGGAGTCGTTTCTCGTGGAGACGGAATTGATCGGCGCTCCGGATCTGACCGGCCTGACTACTCTCGAGGGGTTCATTACGGCCACCAAGCAGATCCTGCCGGCCGCATTCGTACTCGGGTCGGCCTCGATGGGGAACGAACTCCGGCTTTCGAGAACGGCCGTCCTCGAAATTGTCACAGAAGACTTCATCGACACCGCTCAGGCCGTCGGCGTGTCTCGGACCCGTCTGGTCGGCAAGCACGTCCTCCGGAACGCAATGATCCCGCTCATCCCAATCATCACCAGTGAGGCGTATCTCCTGGTAGGCGGGTCGGTGCTAGTCGAGGTCGTGTTCGGCATTAACGGAATCGGGACGCTGTTTTATCAGGCGATGGTGAGCGGCGACCTCCCGCTTGCAGGGTCGCTGATGTTCGTGTTCATCTTACTCACCGTGTCGATCAATATCGTACAGGACCTGTTGTACACCCTCATCGATCCCCGGATCGGGTACGCTGATCGCCAATGAGTGACCGACCAACACAGACTGACCGACAGCCGACGACACGCCTCGACAGGCTCGGGGGAACAGCCACCCAGGTCTGGCTAGTCGTGGCGGTGGGCCTGCTCGCCCTGGAGGTGGGCGCGTTACTCGAGACCGTCGTCTCCGTGCTTCCGGTCGGGACGGCCGCCGCAGATCTCGTCGGACAGATTCCCACCCTCCTGAGCCGGGCGACAGTCCCCAATCAGGGCGTGCTCGTGCCGGGTGAGGGGTGGCAGGGAACCTTCCTCGGGCTGTCGCCGGCCCGCGCATGGGCCCTTCGAGTCGGTGCCGTCTACGCATACGGCTTCGGCTGTCTGGCGTGGCTCTGGCGGGGGTACCTGCTCTACCGGAATCGATACCGTCCCGCCAGCTGGACCCCCTTCGACGACGTGGTAAGACGGTTCCGGAGCCACCGGTGGGGACAGTTCGGGCTGGTCGTCGTGCTGGCGTTCGTCATCATGGCAGTGTTCGCGCCAGCGCTCGGGCCGACAACCCTGGATCAGAACGTCGTGGACCCGTACAGCCACGAAATCGACTACTATGACGAGGCCAGCGGGGAGGTTGTCTCAATCACCGTCGGTGCCGCGAACCTCGACGCCACTTCTCAGGGAACCCCAGACCGGAATCTCGGGCCTGGCAACTACGACCGCTACGACCGGTATCATCCATTTGGAACACTGCCGTCCGGACAGGACCTGTTCACCCAGGTCGCACTGGGTGCCCGCATCTCGCTGTTTATCGGGTTGGTGGCGATCCTGGTGAGCGGCGTCGTCGCTGCGGGATTAGCCCTTGTCAGCGCGTATTATGGCGGGCTGATCGATCTCGGGATCGTGCTGTTGAGCGACGCCACTCAGTCGCTTCCACAACTGCTGGTAGTAATTCTGTTGTCGGTTGTCCTCTCACAGACGTGGATCGCGGGACTATACAGCGGCGGGCTTCTGTTGGCGCTCATTTTCGCGCTCACGGGGTGGCCGTCGCTTTGGCGGGCCATTCGAGGGCCAGCACTCCAGGTGTCTGAACGGACCTGGGTGGATGCTGCAGACAGTTACGGACTCCCACCGAGTACGACGATGCGCCGGCATATCCTCCCGTACATCGTCGGATACCTGTTGGTGTACGCTTCGATGAATCTTGGTGGCATTATTATTGGAACCGCCGGCCTCTCGTTTCTTGGGCTGGGGATTTCCCCACCAACCCCAGAGTGGGGTCGGCTGGTCAACGTTGGCCAGCCGCTTTTGACGACACTCTCCTGGCATATTGCGGTCATACCTGGTGTATTGATCGTGATTGTCGTGACTGGGTTCAATGCTCTTGGTGACGGCGTTCGCGACGCCATCGACGCCGAAACCGACATTGGTAACGAAGGGGAAGCGACGACAGCCGCCAGCGGAGCAGGAGGTTAACGCTGGGCTCCCGGATTCAGCAGGCAGACTCGAAACCGGACTTGATCCCAACCGTGAGGCCAACTGAGACACTATGACATCTGATACACCACTCACCGACGCTTGGCAGCGCGTTCGTGCGACCGTTTCAGAGCGGGCCAGTCACCGTCGGGACGCCGGTCACACTGCCCTTGAGATGTACGCCGACCATGGAGCCGTCATCGGCGACGCCGACCAATCGGTCACGTTCAGTTTTACTGTCCCCGATAGCGCGGCTACCGAACTCGACGGGCAGATTCTAGCCCAAGCCAGCTACCGGACCCAAATCGATTACGCCGACGTCGCTGGCAATCGGCTCTACATCCTGGAGTCGCGAGATGGTGACAACGGCGTTACCGTGTTTGTCGCCGGCGGAATCAGTCATCAGTCACTGAGCGACGCCGTTGGCGCATCAGAACAGGCTCAGACAATACTTCGAACTGTTGACGGGAGTACCGCACTCAAACTCCGGCACGCCCAGTTAGCACCGTTTCTCGTCGGTCTCAGTGACTGAAGGCGTCTCCGCGGACAGTAGTATCGCTCTGGTGTGGTTAGTAAAACTGGAAGTTGGTGGGTGACTCACGACGGTCATCGCGAAATGCTTCCAGATAGTACCGGACTCCAGGACCGTGAGCGGCTCCGACAACCAGGTGAACATCACGGGCAGCGTCCTCGTGGTGGATCGCATAATCAGCCATCCGCTCGTTGCGGGCGTGTGAGACGCGCTCCAGTCGGGGGTCGTGCCGTCGAAGCCATTCCCGTTCTAGCGGCTGCGGGAGGAAAGCCCGGTCGTAGTACCGCTGCAGTCGGACCAACTGGCCGGGGTTCTCGGCAGCGGAGCGACGGAGACGGAACGACTCAAAATCGTCACCGGTCGCGAGGTGGACATGACTCCCGAGGAGTGTCGAGACGGCCTCACCCACCTGCTGTGCGACGCTGTTACCGTAAAGACGCTCTCCGGCAGCGATCACCTCGAAAACACCTCTGCGCGCCCGCTCGCTCAGTGAGTCGAGATCGTCACGAATCCCGCCGAAATCCGGCACCGTGGGCGTGTACGCTCCGGTAGTCGTCCGGCTGGCCGTGGCCCAGCGGTAGTCGTCCATCTCTGAGACCTGCGGAAAACTCTTGAAGTACAGCGGCCGGATCCCCTGCTCACAGTAGACTGCCGCATCCCCGTCGAGGATTTGCGACACCTGGTCTTGCAGGAACGAACGCTCCTCGTCTGTGCCAACGTGGGTGATTCCGTGGATGTAGAAACTCTGGTCATCGATCTGCACGTGATCACCGGGTAATCCGGGCGACTGTGGCTTAGTTGCCTGTCTGGCCCGTTGGGCGGCCGTCCACGCTTGTTTCGCCTGGAGGTACGCATCGTCTTCTGACGAGGTCTCGAACAACTGTTGGAGGGCTGCGAGGCTGCTGATGTCCTGAATTGCCGCAATGACGTCACCATCCGCATTCATCTAGCGAAATTACTCGTCCACAGCGCAAATGGGTGTCGTTACAGACTCTCTCGGGCCACCCCGCCGGCAGTACGTGTGAGTGACCTCGCCGTGCTCAGTGGTGCCGGGCGAACGGGCGCGCCGAACGACTTGACACCCCCAAAGAGTAGCGGCGCCATCCTGCAAATAAGGGAATCACCGTGGCTCTCTCCAGGTGAAACAGTGGGCCAGGTACCGCAGCTGTGTCGATCGTGAGTCTGCGGCTGGCGTCTCAGAGTCCGGCCGTCGAGACGTTACAGGTCGGCGATCAACGACTCCAGTGCCGATTTGGCTGGCTCATCGATTGGCTGGTGTGGTGACCGGACGTGACCGGCGGGGGCTCCACGGGCACGCATCGCCCATTTCAATCCAGCAATCCCGTAGGTGGCGGTGATCGCTCGGTTCAATTCCACGAACCCAGCGTTCAATTCTCGGGCCGCTTCCGGATCTTCCTGATGGAGTTGGAAGATCTCGCTGCAGACCGCGGGGGCAATATTCGCGAGCGCGAGAACGCCACCGGAGCCGCCAGCGTCGAGTGCCTGTGCGAGAACCGAGCCACTCCCCACGACTGGCTGAAAGTCGGCGTTTTCTGTCCGATTCGCCAGGCGAATGAACTCCGCCACGTCTCCAGAGGAGTCTTTCATTCCGACGATATTGTCGTGTGTGGCCAGCGTCTCGACTGTTTCTGGCTGCAGTCTGACGTCAGTGTATCCGGGGACTGAGTACAGATACACTGGCAGTGGGGCGGCATCGGCCACCGCTCGATAATACGTTTCGAGCGTGGACTGGTCGTGATTAAAGTAAAACGGCGTAACCACCAGCGCAGCGTCGGCTCCCACGGCGGCGGCTGCCTCGGTGGCCTCGAGTGTCTCCCGAAGGCCCGGGCTGCCGGTCCCAGCCAACACCGGTACAGATGCTTCTTCGACAACAATTTCGATAACTCGGGTCCGCTCCGTGCTGGTCATCAGCTCTGCCTCGCTGTTGGAGCCACACGGCACGTGAAAGTCCACGCCACGCTGTTCGACCCACCCGACGAGTTCTCGCAGTGCAGGTTCGTCAAGGTCGCCTTCCTGTGTAAACGGCGTCACGAGTGGTGGGCCAACTCCGTCCAGGGGGGCACATTCTCTTGTGACGGTGTAAAGAGCGTTGTCCCTTTAGACGGGAACCCGTCGGTGAGATATCACCTCCACGACAGTGAGAGTCGCATCCCCCAGATGAGCGAGTCGGGCGGGCCACTGGGAACTGACAAGGACCACAAATACGGAGACGAGCACCGAACCAACCGTCTATAGATAGCATAGACCGATACCCTCGAGACTTACACTCAAGCCAGTTCAGCGTGTCCTGGTTCTCGTAACAATTTCCACGTCGTCCGTCTATAGTATTGCATGGAGGTTGCAAAAGCCCTGGTCGACCGACTCGTGACCGGCAGCATCACAACGGTGTTTGGTATCCCCGGCAAACAAACACTGCCGCTCAACGAGGCTATCGACGGGCGTGACGACATTCGATTTGTAATGGCTCGCCACGAGACTGCCGTCACCCACCAGGCGTGGGGCCACGCGGAAGCGACCGGTGAGATGGCAGCGACGGTCGTTGTTCCCGGACCGGGTGATCTGAATGCCGCCAACGGGCTGAAAAACGCACTTAACGACTGCACGCCGATGGTACACATTGCGGTGGAGACGGAACCTGCCATCCGTGGTGGTGATGGGATACACGAGACACCACCGCAGACATACGATCCGCTCGTGAAAGCCAATCTCACCGTAGACACGGCCCCGAGCGTCATCGCTGAACTCGAGCGGGCTATCACCATCGCCCGGACGCCACCGAAAGGGCCCGTCCGAATCGGTGTTCCGAAAAACTTCCTTCCCACCGGGGCTGATCTGGCCGCCTCGAGACGTGCCGTGCCAGAGTCACCAGCCCCAGTCCCCGCGGCAATCGATGAGAGTGCCGATCTTTTGATGACTGCAACGTCCCCGTTACTCATCGCGGGTGGTGGAGTGAGAACGAGTGGCGCGAGCCCGCAACTCCGAGGACTGGCGGAGCGACTTGACGCGCCCGTCGCGACCACGTACAAAGGCAAAGGGACGTTCCCGGAAGATCACCCCCTGTTCACGGGTGTGCTTTGTGGCGGGGCCAGTGAAGCACTCACCGCCTGCGTGAACGACGCAGATACCGTCGTGGCTGTGGGCTCGGATCTGGACGCCGTCTGGACACAACACTGGGCGTACGACCTGGACGATGACACCGACCTGATCCACGTGACACTGTCTCCCGCAGATACGGGGCGGGGATATCAGCCGAGTCTCGCGCTCGTTGCGGATGCGAAACAAACACTGGAACGATTGGACACCGCGCTCGCTGACCGGCCGCTCTCTGGCGGCGAGGGTCGCTCGCGAGCAGCGACCGTCCGAGACGACATTCAGGCTCGCACTGCAGCCCTCCGGTCGGTGAGTGAGCCTCCGCTGACGTCGGTGTCGGCGTTAGCGGCCGTCCGGCAGGCAGTCCCACGTGAGGCAATTGTCACGGCGGATGCAGGCGGGTCCCGGATCTGGACGCTTGTGACGTTTCCCGTTTACGAGCCGCGGGGGTTCGTCACGCCCGGATCATGGGCGACCATGGGGACAAGCCTCCCAGCCGCAATCGGGGCCGCCGCGGCCGAGCCAGACAGAGATGTCGTCGCTCTGGCCGGCGAGGGTGGATTGATGATGTCGATTCACGAGCTGCACAGTGCTGCCTCTGAGGGACTGGATCTGGCCGTTGTCGTGTTCAATAACGACGATTACGCGATCATCAGCGAGGAAGCCGACCGGAGTTACCGGATGGCTGCTGGCGAGTACAGCTGGAGTGACGACGCGCCGCTGTCCGTGAGCAACGTCGCCGAGGGGATGGGCGTCAAGGCTTTGACGGCTCGGAGGCCAGCAGCTGTGACCGATGCGGTCGAGAGGGCCATCACTCACCCGGGACCGGCACTTGTGGAGGTCCCGACCGATTCACACGAGCCACAGGCGAGTAGCCACATGCGGGACTGACCAGGAGAAGCGAGGCCCGATGCCGGCCGGGAATAACTCAGACCGCGGCCTGTGTCTGACGGGACCGACGTGCAGCCAGTATCCTGACTTCGAGATCCCACCGATGGCTCTAACAAGACTGACCCGAGCCCGGTTCACCCCCGGACTGTGTGCCGAGCACAACCGAGCCCCGACGAGTCGTCATCAGGTGTCTGGTGGACCCACCTACGACGTCGCCCCGATGACAACATCGGAACGCGAAAAGAATATTCACATTCGCCGCCCTCATCAGCCATGGAAGTTGCACTCGTCACCGTCGGAGACGAACTGTTGGCCGGTGACACTGAGAACACGAACGCGACGTGGCTGGCCGACCGTCTCTCAGCCCGGGGCGCGTCCGTCGAGCGGATCCTCGTGGTTCCAGACGACCGCGAGACAATCGCGAGCCACGTCACCACGTACGCTGAGACGTTCGACGCCGTGATTGTCACCGGCGGGATTGGGGGGACACCGGACGACGTGACGCTGGAGGCAGTCGCGGACGCGTTCGACCGCTCGCTGGCGGTCAACGACCGTGCGCTCGATCATGTGAAAGAGACACTCCGTGAGATCGAAGATCGACTGCCGGAGATCGATCTCGATGTCGAGACGGAGGCATCGATTCCTGCGGGCGCCCGCCCGCTACTCAACGAGGTGGGCCTGGCGCCGGGGTGTGTTATCGAGGGTGTGTACGTCTTCCCGGGAATTCCGGAGGAATTGCGCGGTATGTTCGAGGGAGTTGTCGCAGAGTTTTCCGGCGATGTCGTCTCGAAGTTCTTGTACACGACCGAACCCGAGGCGAATCTTATACCCACCCTCCGAGAGGTGGAAGCGGAATTAGACGTTGGAATCGGCTGTTATCCCGACCGAGACGCAGGCCACAACCGGCTCAAAATCTCTGCTACCGACGATGCTGCTCTCACCGACGCGAGTACGTGGCTGTTAGAACGGGTCGATGCAAGTGAAACACCAGTCGAGCGAGACTGGAGTGCGTGACTCACCGTGATGATGTTCGGTGCTGCTTGGTTGCAGAGCTGTGATTTCACACGCGCCAGGTTGAGACTAGCTTGTCTCGATAGGGGCTGACAGACAAACGAGACGGGTGTCTCGGAGGTTGACATCCTCCCCGCCTGTCGGCGAGGATTCCCACGGCACTGCGCCGCTGATGTGGGATATTGTGGGTTGCCGCCTTCCGACATGGACTGCGACTGGCTGTGCCACGCAGCCGTTACTCCTCTCCTCGGCACGAGGACTCGGAGTTACTTTCGCTGACTCCGCCCTGAGTTCCAGCACAGAACGGGTGTTTCTGCCTGCAATCAGAGCACCCCGATATTGTCCGATTACAAAGGCGGGCAGACCGCCTCGGTTATTTCCACATAGTCTTTGTGATTTGATCTAAATCTGTCGGATTCGGACAAATACTCACGAGAGTCGGATTCATCCCCGCGCTGAAGCGCGAGGCTTTCTCCTCGGTTCTCAGTAACTCCGAGGCGGGCCACCCGGCGCGTGAGCATAATCTAGTTTCTTCGAGAGCGATCCCGTGGTGAGTGCGGGCGCCCCGTGTACACCGATTTGAACGCGTGAGTCTGGCTGGCAGAGGCGTGGTGTCACCGTAGCGTCAGACCGAGCGCGTGATCGAGCAGTTGCGTCCGAAGTCAGATTTGGAATCAGATCCAGATCCAGATCCAGATTCATCGAGTGATTCACAGACTAATGAGAGAACACCCGAGTAGGGCCGTCGACAAGTAGCAGATACCTCGCTAATCCTGGGCACCGATAGCTTTCGATGGAAACGCCCCGACGGCGGCCGCACTGTTTATATCGTTCCCTCGACGGCATGTGTGTATGCCGAACGGCGGGACGGAGACTCCGGCACAGGAAGACAATGCACAGAGTGACACTGCCAACGGCCAGACACACGACGCAGAAGTCTCCCACAGCAGTGATACCGCCGATGACCCTTCGACGACTGCCGTCGTTACAGGGTTGCCCCCCTCAATCGCGGAGGCCCGCGAAGATCTGACCCCGATGCTCGCACAGTATGCCGATATCTGTGCTCGCCACGATGACGCGCTCGTGGTGTTTCAGGTTGGTGACTTCTACGAGGCCTTCTGTGAGGCCGCCACAGAGGTAGCCCGTGTCTGTGAGGTCACCCTCACACAGCGAGAAGACTCCACAGGCGAATATCCCATGGCGGGAATCCCGATAGAGTCCGCGTCGTATCTCGAGGCGCTGTTGGAGGCTGGGTACCGGGTCGCCGTCGCCGATCAGGTGGAGCGCGCGAACGAGGCGACGGGATTAGTCGACAGAGCAGTCACCCAGGTCATCACGCCTGGGACGGTCGTCGAAGACGAATTGCTGGACACTACCGGCGCGAATTACGTGGTTGCATTGACTGGGCGAGTGTCTACGGATGGACACACGCCGCCGGAGCGGGGCGGGGACACCCAGAGCAGAGATGCTGCCGTATCCGGCGGTCTGGCGGCGGTTGACGTGTCCACGGGAGAGTGTCTCGTCACGGGTGGTGACGCCACAACGCTGCGAGAGGAACTGGAACGACTTGACCCCGCAGAGGTGCTCACGGGGCCAGCTGCACCGTCCATCGAGAGTGCGGAAGTCGACGTGATGGAGTCGGCACACGATCTCGATGCATTCGACCGGGAATCGGCCAGTGACCGGTTGGAATCGTATCTCGCAGCTCCGGACCGGCGCTTCGAGACAGACGCAGAATTGCGAGCCTGTGGGGCTGCTCTCGCGTACGCCGAGTACACACAGGGAGACGACGGGACACTGGAGTACGTTTCTCGGATTCGGCGATACGACCCTCACGATCACCTCCGTCTGGACGCCGCCGCGATTCAAAGCCTGGAACTGTTCGACAATCGCGGGCTAGGGGCCAGTGACACCCTGTTCGAAACCATCGACAAGACCGCCTGTGCGATGGGCCGCCGTCGTCTGGAGCGGTGGCTCCGGCGACCGTCGATTGACCCGGCCACGGTCAGGGGACGGCACGATGCGGTTGCAGAACTGGCTGACCGGTCGCTGGGCCGCGAGCGACTTGCCGAGTTGTTGTCCACGGCGTACGATCTTGAGCGGCTAATCGGCCGGATTTCCCGTGGACGGGCCGACGCCAGAGATCTTCGATCATTGCACGCCACACTCGGGGTCGTGCCCGAGGTGCGCGAGACGATCACTCCGGACGGGCAGCCAGATGTCTCCGATCAGCTCTGTGATCACCTACGCGAGCTCCGCGAGCGGCTTGACCCTGTCACAGAGCTTCGCGAGTTGATCCAGCAAGCGATCCAGACGGACCCGCCTCAGGAGATCACCGACGGCGGGGTGATCCGAGCGGGTTTCGACACCGATCTCGACGAGCTTCGGGCGACCGAGCGAGACGGCCGCGAATGGATTGCCGCGCTAGAAGCCGACGAACGGGAGCGGACCGGGATCGACTCGCTGAAAGTCGGCCACACCGAGGTTCACGGCTACTACATCGAGGTGACCAACGCGAATCTCGACCGGGTGCCCGACGACTACCAGCGGCGACAGACGCTGAAACACACGGAACGGTACTATACGCCAGCACTCAAGCGGCGAGAAGACGAGATTCTTGGCGCTGCCGACCGGGCCGACCAGCTCGAGTACGAACTGTTCACCCAGATCCGTGATGCAGCCGCCGCTGAAGTCGACCGAATCCAGGCGCTCGCGAACGCGTTAGCAGAGCTGGACGCACTCCGGTCGCTCGCAGTGGTGGCAACCGAGTACGACTACAGCCGCCCAGAGATTCGCGAGCCAGACCCGGCCGGCGACACTGTGGGTGCCGACAGCGGATTGAGACTGGAGGGGCTCCGCCACCCGGTCGTCGAGCAGCACACCGAGTTCGTCCCCAACGAGGCCCAGTTCCCGGCGGGCACTCTGGCGATTATCACGGGCCCCAACATGAGCGGGAAGTCGACATATATGCGTGCGGTGGCGACGGCAGTAGTGCTAGCGCAGGCCGGAGGATTTGTGCCAGCGACGACTGCACGACTGCCGATCGTCGACAGAGTATTCACGCGGGTCGGCGCGAGCGACGATATCGCGGGGGGGCAGTCGACGTTTATGCGGGAAATGTCGGAGTTATCGAGGATCCTCCACGACGCCGGACCAGAGTCGCTGGTCTTACTCGACGAAGTTGGACGAGGAACGTCCACAGCTGACGGCGAGGCGCTCGCCCGGGCGGCCGCCGAGTTCGTCCACGACGAGTTGGCCGCGACGACGCTGTTTGCTACCCACTATCACGAGCTCACGACGCTTGCAGACTCCCACGCTGGTATCAGGAATCTCCACTTCACGGCCCGCAGACACGACCACGATGTCACGTTTCTCCATCGCGTCGCGTCCGGGCCCGCAGACGAGTCGTACGGAATCGAGGTAGCCGAGATGAGTGGTGTTCCCGAGACCGTCGTCACTCGCGCTCGAGAACTGGTCGATTCCGGTGCCATCTCAGCAGATGGACGCGAATCGACAAGCACCGGACAGAGCACATCCGGTACTCCCACGACCGACCACGGGGAATTAGCTCCCCAACCCGACAACATACGGGCGATTGGTGATGACGACGAGAGAGAAGTCGGAGAGTCTGTCACTCAAGCGGTGCCGGACGCGGTCGCAGAGACGCTGGCGGCGCTCGACATCGCGACGATGACGCCGCTAGAGGCACTGAATACACTCCACAATCTTCAGCGGGAGATCGATGACTGACGGCGAGAGTGCCGATACGGCAGACCCAGCCGCGACGATCCGCCAGCTCCCGGAGACGACGGTCGAGCGAATCGCGGCAGGAGAGGTGATCACCCGGCCAGTCCGTGTGGTGACGGAGTTAGTCGACAATGCGCTGGACGCAGACGCCACCAGTATCGAGATTCGTGTGTCGGGGAGCGGCACCGAACAGATTCGCGTGGCCGATGACGGCAGCGGAATGAGCCGTGAGGATGCGAAACGGGCCGTCCAGCGCCACACGACGAGCAAACTCGGGCCCGGAGACGACCCCCGTGAAGTCGGCTCGTTGGGCTTTCGCGGTGAGGCACTCGCTGCGATTGCAGATGCCGGGCGACTCGATGTGACGACCTGCGACGGGAATAGTGCCGGTACACAGATCATACTGAAAGACGCCGACAACACCGTCAGCGACGCCGCACGGGCACAAGGGACGACCGTCACCGTGCAGGGCCTATTTTCCGATCGGCCGGCCAGAGCGGAGAGTCTCGCGGGTGCAGCCACCGAATTCGGGCGGATTTCCAGAGCCGTCGCCGACTACGCACTGGCTCGGCCAAACACTCGATTCCGACTCACACACGACGACTCCGAGACACTCTCGTCACCGGGCACCGGGTACACTGATGCGATACTCGCCGTGTATGACCGAACGATGGCCCAACGAGCGACGGATCTCGCGGTCACACAGACGCGCCCCGGCGAGTCAGACGGCACCGTCGATATCGAAGGAATCGCCGTTTTGCCGTCGATCACCAGGGCGAACCGAACCCACGTTCGAGTCGCCGTCAACGGACGCCCTGTCTCTCATGACGGGCTTCAGCGGGCGGTCCAGCGCGGCTACGGGTCACTCCTCTCGACAGAACGTAACCCGGTCGCGGCAGTTAACGTTGCAGCCCCGGCGGGGACAATTGACCCGAACGTGCACCCAGCGAAAACAACAGTCGATATCAGGAACGCCGACCGCGTGACAGACGCCGTCGAGACGGCCGTGAGCGACGCGCTGACCGGTGCCGATACTGACCGCATCACAGAGGTGGCCACAGACTTGACACGCAACTGGAGCCCGTCGAGTCGGACTCGCTGTTCGCAGATGTCGTGCCACTGGGTTCGTTCCGCGAGCTGTATTTGCTGTGTGAGGCAGACGAGGAGTTGCTCGTGATCGACCAGCATGCCGCCCACGAGCGCGTCAACTTCGAACGACTCACGCGCGCTGTCTCCGACGCGACGGTGGCAACAGCTCGGTTGGATCCCGCCGAGACGATCCCGCTGGCTCCCGAAACCGTCGCAACGGTAGAAACCAACCGCCAGGTGCTGGCCGATTTCGGATTCGATACCGACACGTTCGGCCGGGGCACGATACGACTCCGCTCGGTGCCTGCCCCCTTCGGTCGCGCGGCCGATGTCGATGCCTTCCGTGACGCGGTCGACACACTGGCCGTCGGTGACGAACCGGATGCCCTGCGACGAGAGGTGGCCCGCGATATTGCCTGTCACCACTCGGTGAGAGCAGGTGACTCGCTTGATAGCGAGCAGATCCAGTTGCTCCTTGATCGGCTCGACGAGTGTGAACAGCCGTTTCACTGCCCTCACGGACGGCCCACCGTACTGTCTCTCGACGAGGCCACGCTGGCGGCTGGATTCGACCGGCGAGACCGTCGATAAGCGTCTCAGCGCGCGAGCCAAACGCATTCGGCGCCAGTCATTGAGTCGCTCGGTCCCATCAGCCACCGACGGAGCGACCCGGCCCGAACTGAACGCTCACGGTGTGGAATGCAAATCATTTAGCCGACACCCGCGGTATGCCAGCCCATGCTCATCAGGGGAGCCACGCTGGCGGACGGTCGTGACAGAGACGTCCAGATCGCCGACGGAGTGATCGTGGCCGTCGAGTCCCGCGTGGATGCCAAAGACGACGAAACAATCCTCGATGCGAGCGAATATCACCTGCTGCCGGGAGCTATCGACGCGCACGTTCACTTCCGGGTGCCGGGGGACCCGCACAAAGAGACCTGGCACAGCGGCTCACGGTCGGCGGCCGCAGGCGGGGTGACGACGGTAGTCGACCAGCCAAACACTGCTCCGCCGACAGTCTCGGGAGACGCGTTCGACCAGAAAGTGACGCTCACGGCAGACTCGGTCGTCGACTGGGGAATCAACGGTGGTGTTACCCCGGACTGGGAGCCAGAGAGCCTGTTCGACCGAGATTTGTTCGCGCTCGGAGAGGTGTTTCTGGCAGACTCCACCGGGGAGATGGGTGTCAGCGTCGAGATGTTTGTCGAAGCCGTCGAGCAGGCGGCACAGAGAGCCATTCCCGTGACGGTTCATGCCGAAGACGAGTCGCTGTTCGACGAGAGTGCCCTGACCGGTGATCTCGGCGGGACTGGGCGCGCGGCAGCGAGCGACCGCTGGAGCGCGTATCGGACAGCCGATGCCGAGGTCGCGGCGATCCGGCAGGCTCTCCAGGTCGGTGACCACGGTGCCGGGATCCACATCGCACACACGTCGACCCCCGACGGGATCGATGCCGTCGCCGACAGCGAGGCGACCTGTGAGGTGTCACCCCATCACATGTTCCTCTCACGGGCAGATCACGCAGCATTAGGAACGTACAGTCGGATGAACCCGCCACTCCGAGATGAAAGCCGCCGGGAAGCAGTGTTCCAGCGAGTGGCCGACGGAACGGTCGATATCGTCGCGACAGACCACGCGCCACACACCGCTGCCGAGAAGACAGCGAGTCTTGATGAGGCGCCCAGCGGCGTCCCCGGTGTGGAGACGATGCTGCCGTTGCTTCTCGGGGCAGTGCGACGAGAGGAATTGACGCTTGAACGGGTGAGAGACGTGACCGCAGCCACGCCGGCTTCCCTGTTCGACATTCCACATAAAGGAGCGATCGAGGTCGGCCGAGATGCTGATCTGGTCGTGGTCGACCTCGGTAGCGAGACCGAGATACGAGCCAGTGAACTCCACACGAACGTCGAGTGGACCCCGTTCGAAGGGAAGACGGGGGTGTTTCCGGAGCGAACACTGGTCCGCGGGCAGACGGTCTACGACCGAGACGAACCCACGGGCTCCGAATTCGGCCCTTCGATCGGACAGAATGTCCGAAACGCCTGAACGAGAGAAAATCAAACGGTGATATCAGCCCCGGACTGTTCTCTTCGGCGTTACTTCACTCAGCGAGTGTCTCGAGACTGTCGTTCCAGATGTTACTTCCGCTACTCGTGTCGGCCCAGAAGAGATGAGACCCGGAGGCCGGGACGGATCCTATCTGCTCTGCCCGACCTAACCCAACCAGGTCAGGTCGGATCAGGTCGGAACAGAGCAGAACAGAACGGAAGGGGATTTACTCGCGGACCTGTTGACCGGAGTATGGACGTACTTGAGGTCGCCGACAAGGCTGTCTCAACGGGCCCTCTCTGTGACGCCTGTCTCGGCCGGCTTGTGGCCGACCGGAGTTTCGGGCTCGGCAACGACGAACGGGGGCAGGCGCTGCGCACTGCACTGGCGCTCGAACGCGACACGCCGTACGAACCGCCGGAGCTAGGTGATTGCTGGGTCTGTGAGGGGCGCTGTATGGAGTTCGACCACTGGGCCGAACGGGCCGTTACTGCCGTGGGTGACAGACAGTTCCAGACGTATCAGGTGGGTACTCGGGTCCCGCCCCTTCTCGAAGAAAACGACGAACTCCTGCGCGCGGAGGCTGAGCTAGGCCCGGAGGCGGGTGAACGACTCAACTCCGAATTCAATCGTGAGGTGGGCAAGCGAATCGGCCAAGAGACAGAAACCGAGGTCGAATTCACGCGGCCGGACGTGCAATTCACAATTGATCTCGCGGAAGATAGTATCGACGCGACGGTGAATTCGGCGTTTGTGTACGGGCGATACCGGAAGCTGGAGCGAGGGATTCCGCAGACAGAGTGGCCATGCAGCGACTGCGACGGGTCGGGGCGACAGGGACAGCGACTCTGTTCCACCTGTGACGGATCAGGATACCTGTATCCGGACAGCGTCGAACAACTTACCGCGCCGGTCGTGCGAGATGTCATGGACGGCACCGCGGCGACGTTCCACGGTGCGGGTCGTGAAGATGTGGACGCACGGATGCTTGAGACCGGCCGGCCGTTCGTCATCGAGGTGGAGGAGCCGCAGCGACGACGGATCGACACCAACAGGCTTGAGGGAGATATTAACGCGTTCGCGGACGGTCGCGTCGAAGTCGAAGGGCTCCGACTCGCGTCTTACGAGATGGTCAAGCGGGTGAAAGGTCTTGACGCGTCGAAGCGCTATCGAGCGGATGTCTCGTTCGAGAGCGATGTGGACCCCGAAGAGATTCAGGCGGCCGGTGAGCAGCTCTCCGGAGCGTCGATCCAACAGTACACCCCTCAACGGGTCGACCACCGCCGAGCCAGCACCACCCGGGAACGGATGGCCTACGAGGTAACAGCAGAACCAACCGGCCCAGTGGAGGCAACGGTCGAGATTCACGGCGAGGGCGGCCTGTACGTCAAAGAACTCATTTCGGGCGACGACGGCCGGACTGAGCCTAACCTGAGTGGTCTGGTTGGCACCGACGCGACAGTGACCGCGTTAGACGTCGTCTCTGTCGAGGGAGAAGACGAGCCGTTCGAGCGTGACGAGTACCTGCTCGAGTGACGTCGTCCCGCTAGTGACGGAGTGAGCTCTCGCTTGCTGTCAGCAGGATCTTGTTAATCGGGTTCCGGCATGTATGGTATGATGACGTGACCCCGCTGTTTCCATCATAATCAGTGATCTGCGACTGAGTCTTGCCGGTCGAAAGCTGTTTGCCCGGTGCGACCGCTGGTGACTCTAATGGATATCCGTGTCGGGGTAGACGAGGCTGGGAAAGGCCCAGTCTTCGGACCGATGGTGGTTGCGGCCGTCAGAGCGCCTGTTGAGGCAATTCCCGAAGGGGTGGCCGATTCGAAAGCACTCGCTGCCGGCCGCCGGGCCGAACTCGCCGACAGGCTCAGAGCAGACGATCGTGTGTCAGCAGGACTGGCCTTGATTACACCTACCGAAATCGACGCGCCTGATACAGACATGAACGGTCTCACCGTCGCCGGCCACGTCCGGGCGCTGAGCCAGGTTGTGGCTGAGGGCGACCCCGCCGTGTCCGACGCTGGCGACGTTGACGCAGACCGATTCTGCGACAGAGTCGACAAAGGACTCACTCAGCGGGGCCAGACCGTCAGCCTCGTAGCCGAACACGGTGCCGACGCTGAGTATCCGATCGTTGGTGCTGCGAGCATTCTCGCGAAAGTGCGGCGTGATGGAGAGATTGCGTCACTCGCCACCGATCACGGAGAGATCGGTAGCGGGTACCCGAGTGACCCGACGACCCGGGAATTCCTGCGGCAATACGTGGCCCGTCACGGTGATGTGCCGCCGTTCGCCCGACGGAGTTGGAGTACGTGTGATGACGTGTTAGCAGCCGCCGAGCAGTCGGAACTGGCAGAATTTTGAGCCATTTGACGCAAAACGGCTGTGTGGGTTACGGGTGTGAACACCACGGGTGCATGTGCCGGCCCACCTCAGATGCTGCTCATGAGACGAGATTACCCTGAACCCGGACTTACAATCGGACTCGGAACCAGAACCGAGACTGCGACCGATGCCGGGAACGGAATCGAATACTCAAACGGCTGAGTGGGAGCCGGGACTGAGTGACGCCGAGTCAACCCAGATCCACTTCAAGAATGCTCGTGTGCGTAAGCTAACCCACGGCTACAGCCGTGGGCTTTCAGCGTGGACTCCCGCTCTGGCCGAATCATCGGCAGGAGGGTCATACTCTCCGTTCGCGTTCACTGTCCCGCTGTTCAAGCGCACGCCGACGGGTGCGCCTCCGTCGCCTCCAGTTTGGTTGCGACGGAGATACCGCAATCCAATGTTCTTTGCCGCGTTGTAGTCGGCGTGATTCTCGTACCCACATTTCAGACACTCGAACGACTCGCTCTCACGGTTGTCTGGGTGCGTGAACCCACACGTTGAACACCGCCGAGATGTGTTCTCTGGGTCAACCTGTTCTACATCGATGCCACACGCCTCGGCTTTGTATTCGACGTATTCGTACAGGCGATTGAATGCCCATTTGTGCCCCCACGATGCGCCAGTACGGTCACGAATATCGGTCAAGTCCTCGAAGGCTATCACCGAACAGTCGTGGTCGCGGGCTTCATCCACCAACTCATTCGCTATCCGGTGAAGCGTCAGCTTGAACCGACCATCCTCTTTGCGTTCGACCGCTTGCATATTCTCGTGCGCCCACCGTGTTCCGCACTCTTGGAAGTTGCCACGCCGATTCTCGTCTTCCTGCCGCCAGTGGTCGAACTCGTCGCCAGTCCAGAACGTGCCAGTTGAGGCAACTGCAAGATTGTTCACGCCGAGGTCAACCCCAAGAACTGTGCTGTTCTCGGGTGTTGCCTGCTCCGGCGTGCCAGACTCCACATCCTTCTTGCAGTGGATGTGAAGCATCCAGTTGCCGTTGCTGTAGTGTAGCTCCGCCCCTGTCGTCTCGTATTCGTCCGAGAAGACGTATTCTGCGTGGGGCGTGTCTCGCTCGGTGTCGGGAAGCACGTAGTCAACTTCAATACGACCATCAACTGTTGCCAGCGACACGTACTTGTCGTGGAAGGTAGCGGTACGGTGGTCGTATACAAGGTGGGGACTGGTGAAGTGCGGCAGAGACGCCTTCTTGCCTCGGTTCCACTTTTCGACCACGCTCTTGCAGGCGTCAGCGGCCTTGTTGCGGGCAGCTTGGACGTGATTGCTGTGTAACCCCGTCTCGTTTCGCACGTCTTCGTAGGTGTCGTCGTGAAGTGTTGTCTTACTCGTGGTGACGTATTCGCCCTCGAACGCATGGCGTGTCACGGAGTTAGCCGCCCAGAGAAACTCGTCTACGGTGTCTTGGAGAAGTGCAGTGTCGTCACTGCCCACGTCGAGTTTCACGGGGACAGTTCGCCGCTTCTCCATACATCATATGTAGGCTTTGAGATTGAACTGCATTGGGGAGTCGGCCTTGTTGTGGCTGGTGGTTAGAAACATGGGGCTTACGCGCTTCCTCCCACCCGTGAACGGGTGGGTTTCCGCGCTGTATCCGCTATGATCACCCCGTCAGCCAGCAGCCGCCGATGGACAGTGACGGACGTCAGCGGTCCGTCAGTAGTGTCCGGAGGATGTCGCCGTACGCCGGCCGAGTGATCAGCACACCCACCAACACCCCGAGAATCGTGAAGATAGCGAACCCGGACAGATCCCCAAGCGACAACACCATCAGCGGCGACATAGCGAGGATCGTTGTGGCGGCCGCGGCACCGATCACCCAGAACGCCTTCCGGAACCGCGAGTCGAACACCTTCCGCGAGGAGACTTCACCCTGACTCATCACCTCATCCGCAATGATGATGAGGTCGTCCACCCCGGTTCCGACGACAGCGATGAAACCGGCGATCACCGCGAGATCAATCGGATATCCCAGTAGCGACGCGAATCCGAGCAGGGCGAACACCTCAGATAAGCCAGTCACGATCATCGGGACCGCCACCTCCAACTGTCGATATCGGAGAAACACCATTCCCGCGACTCCGAACACTGCGATCACACCCGTCAGCAGTGACAGCGTCTGGAAGTCGTCTCCCTGGGCGGGCGAGATGAAACTCGTACTCCCTTGGTCGATGGCCAACTGTGCTGGCAGCGCGCCTGCTCGAAGGCTGACGGACACTGTCTGCGCTTCCGCAAAGGAGTTCGTCGTCAGGCGGAACTGCGGGTCCAGTGACCACTCCCCGTTCATCATGCTCTGGGCGAGACTGGGCTGCATCCCGAATGCGTTGATTACTTCGTCGTTGACCACCAACAGCAGACAGGGGTCTCGCGTCTCCCCGACAGGCTCCTGTGAGTAGGTACACGTCGAGCCACCGGGCTGGGCGACACCCCGGTTTGCGGCCGCGTCTTCGAACTGCGCGGCCCCCGGATTCGTCTCAGTGTTAACCACCGAGAGTGGGACGTACGGGCGACTTTGATCGTCTCGCGCAGCCGTGCCGATGTTGTCGAAGTCATCACTGGTGAGCACTCCACGGTCCCGTGAGTAGCCGTCTTCGGCGCTCCCATCTGGATAGTAAATGTCGATTCGGACAGTGCCTCGCTGTTCCAACAGGTCGATCACGTCCTGTCGGCCCTCACCAGGGACCTCGACGAGAATGAAGTGTTGGCCCGACACCTCGTCACGCACCTGCCGGGCGCTCCCGCCGGAGAGGCCGGCCTCGTCGACTTTCCCTTGGACGACGTTGACTGCTGCTTCCCGGGTTTCCTCTGTCACTCCCTGCCGGATCTGGTCGTATTCGTCGTACCCGGCCTGACTGAGTGCCGTCTCGAACTGGTCACGCGACACCTCCGCGTTTGTCACTTCGATATCTGCCGGCCGACTGTCCTCTTCCCGCGTGGGGCGTAGTTCCACGTTCACGTCGGTGACACTCGTTTCGGGCAACTCCCCAGCGACGGCCGTCGCTACCTGTCCCACATCGGCGTCACCGATGGCCGCATTCTCCGCGGTGTGGCCCAACAGCGGCGCCCGAATCCGAGTGCCGCCTGCGAGGTCGAGACCGTACTGGAGGTTTGTCAGGCCCTCGCCGGCCTGCTGGCCACTAATCTTCTCGTCGGGGGCAAATTGGGGAGCAAACAGTGTTACCGTCGCACCAAGGATGACCACCACCAGGAGTGTGATTCGCCAGTGATCTCTGATCGTTTCCAGCATCTACCGACCCACCCCCTCGTACTTGTACCAGCGGAGGAGGCTCACGTTCAACAGGTAGGTGTTCATGAGATCGGTGCAGAGCCCGACCACGAGAATGATCCCGATATCTCGTAAGAGGTCGATGCCGAAGAACGCAGCCGTGATCGTCATCACGACCATCGCTGCCATGGAGGTGAGCGTCATGGTCACGCCAGTCCGCATCGCCCGGTGAACGGACTCATAGAAGTCGCCGGTCCGACGCAAAACAGAATTATTCAACAGAATGTCAGAATCGACAGAATACCCGATCAACATGAGCAGCGCGGCCACCGTCCCGAGCGTCATCTCGATCCCGATCAGGTTCATGACCGCCACGGGGACGACGATATCAGAAAACGCCGACGCCACCACGGCTAACGAGGGGACCAGCGTCCGGAATAACACGAATACCAGCACACTCATCGCGAGGAACGCGACCGCGACGCCGCCCAGTGCCGTCGTCTGGATTCCTGCGCCGAAGCTAGCCGACACCTGCTCAATCGCGCGTAACTCGCCGATTTCTGTGGCCTGTGCCTCTAGCTGGCTTGTGTCGGCGCCTGCTCCGAACGAGACTACGTACACCTGCCCTGCCACCTCCCGAATCGAATCGGGATCGGCGTCGAACCCTTGCCGGATCTGCGTCCGCGCCTCCGCCGTGCTGTCTACCCCGCTCATCCCAATCCGAATTTCTGTCCCGCCGGTGAACTCCAGCCCGAGGTTTGCCGGTGACCCTGTCATCACGTACCAGCCCCCGATGATACACAGCGCGACCGCGAGAACGACGAGCGGGATCACCAGCAACTGCCGGTTGTCGTACTCGTCGTACTCGACATCCGGCACCGCAAGCGATACCATATGTGCGAAAATCTGGCAGCCCGCTGAATAAGCCTTCTTATCCAATTGTGTCGCGTGTACAGCCGTTTCGGGCGAAAGGGAGGCGACAACTGTCGCCGGAAATCTCTCCAGGTGACCGACTATCAGTGGTGTCAAAGCAGCGCCAGTTCGGTCGCAGATTGGCACAGTTAGCGAGTCCCAAACTCGGCCCTGCCGAGTTTCATCACGAGACGAATCACCACGCTTCCGAGATATGAGTCGAGCCACCCGGTCCACGACGAGACTCGGAGTCAGAGTCACGCTCGCTGTTGTGATGAGCCACTCTATAGGAGGTCGTTCCGAGTACCACTCACAAGCCTGTGTGAGGTTGTCGGTTCGAGTTCAGTTCGCTACACCCAGGGCCGTGTAGTTTTACGGCATATATCGGACGCTCACGATACCAGGAGTCGACCGTATCTCGACCCGTGAAACACCAATTCGAGCCGCTCGAGAAAGCGTCATCTCGCGGTCCGAGAGAACGTCTTCGACCGCCTGTTCGGTCCCATCTTCGGGAACGGTCAGAACGTGCAGTTGTCCATCACCTGCGCGGTCTGTGCGAGTGATTTCGCCGACGGGTTGGTCAGCAGCGATCTCCTGTTCGTGACTGGTCGGCGGTTCACGACTCTGCTCGATCGGGACTCGTCGCCGGGACTCCAACTCGACGAGTTCCCATGTCACTTCCATCGGTGGTTGTGAAGCGACTGTCCCTTCGACTACGTCGTCGGGGTCGACGCCGGGATTTGAGCCCAGTGTGTGGATCTCGCCGTCCGCGACGTTCCGAAGCACAGCCGATGTCTCGTCGGCGTGTGTCACGAGGAACGAGCCTGTCTTTTCCCGTGCATCCTCAGACATGAGTTGCCCATCAGTGACCCACAAACTTCGGCGTTTCGAGCCGAGACCTACCGCTCCTGTGGTGGACCAAGCCTCTACAGACAGAGCAGGTCGAGTGCCTCGGGGCTTGACCCCGAGGCAGTTCACTCAACCGTGTAGTCTGTGTATGGGCCCTCCGAGACTGGTGGCTCCGATATCGAGTGCTGAACGGTCAGTCGCTCAGATGATCCCGACGGCAGTGGCGTACTGGATACCGAACAGACAGGCGTTGTACCCGCCGTGTGCAAGGGCTGGTACGGCGATGTTGGCCGTTCGTTCGTACAGGTACCCCAAGACTCCGCCAAGAAGTGTGGCCACGGCGACGTACAAGACGAGTTGGCCGGACGTTCCTTGGACCGCAAGTAGATGAATCAGTCCGAACAATCCGGCCGCGGACACGATTGCCCCGGTGGCACCCAACACGCGGCGGAGCAGCCCCTGAACGACTCCGCGGAATAATAACTCCTCAGCGGGACCGACCACCACCACCGAGACGGCAATCATGTACAGGAAGTACTCGGGATTTTCCTGGCCGGGCACGAGCGCTTGATTTTCTGCCGGCTCGACGCCGACCATCCCAGCGAGTGATACCATCCCGAACTGGACCGCCAGCAGTGCTATCACCCCCCCAGCAATCAACAGTGCCTCTCGCCCCCGAGGACGATTATATCCGACGAGCTCCCAGTCGTCAGTAATCAGGAGGAACCCACCAACGGCAATTCCGAAGCCGACGAATTGGACGACCGTCTGGAGGATCTGGTGAGCCGGTGTATCCGTCATCACCAGCCCGCCATCTACTGCGAGACTAGTGAGCGGGACCGTGAGTGCCGAGGCTACGACGTACGCGCCGATCACGACAAGAACGGCCTGCCCGAACCGGACTGACGCTCTCAGACCTCGCCCTGCGTCGAAGCTCGTTCCCATCACAAAATGGTACGCCACGCGACCGTTTAGCAGTTGTGAGACCTCTGTGCGGGTATCAGATCACGGACAGAGTTGGCGACTCGGTGCCCTGAGTGGTGAGATCTCGGGTATCGGTCCGTCAGCTAGCCACCTCGGACAGAGATTGTCAATTTTCTCCGATAGACGCGACCTTCTTTGGAGGGAGTCTCACTGGTTTGGGTCTTGGTTCTGGTCGTCATTGTCGGCCGGTTCGGTCCCGGAGACGACGAGCGCGCGTCTGTTGGCCACCTGGTCGGCCTCGGAGAAGTCCCCGCCGCCGAGCAGCCCACGCGCGGCTCGCTTTCCCCACTCGACGGCTGGCTGCGTGAACGTCTCGACTCCCGCGAGTTCTCCGTACAGGATACACGCCGCCTCCATTCCGTACACCAACTGCCCGATGGACCGGTCGTCCACACGATCGATCTCGATTCGGACCGAGGGTCGCTCGGCCGCCGCGAGGCTCGCTTCGGTGGCCTCGAATTCGGCGTCAAGCACCGCCCCGAGACTCGTCCCGCCGAGATACGACAGCCCATCGAGCTCTGTTTCCGGAATCGGGATGTTTTCGCGTTCGCGCGGGCGGACTAACGTGACGAGCTTGTCCCGGGGTCCAGCGCGGTACAGTTGGAGTTGTGAGTGCTGGTCGGTGGCTCCTAACGCCCGAATCGGGGTCTGGCCAAGGGCGTCTTTCCCCAGACTCTCGGCCCACAGTTGGCCATACCACTCTGCGAACGTTTCCAGCGCCTCAGCATATGGCATCAAGACGTTCGAGCGTGCTCCTCGCTGGGCGAGCGCGTAACTGACTGCTCCGTACGCGTAGGCCGGACAGTCGAACAGCGACCCCGTCAGTCCTGCCGCGACATCACGCCCGCCCTGGAGAATTGCCTCAAGATCATGCCCCTGTAGTGCCGCCGGTACCAGACCGACGCTTGAGAGCGCCGTATACCGTCCTGGCACACTGTCCGGAACATCCAGGGCGGGGAGGTCGTGACGGTCCGCGAGTCGGCGGAGATTCCCCTCTGAACCGGTGGTGACGATCATTCGCTCTCGCCAGTCGACACCGGCGGTATCCATCGCCTCCCTGACCACCAGAAAGTTCGACAGAGTCTCGACTGTCGTTCCAGATTTAGATACGACATGCACGACGGTCCGAGCCAGCGGAAGCGAGTCGAGCAGCGTTCGGGTCCGGGCAGGGTCGACGTTGTCGAGAAAGTACGCGTCGGGAGAGCCACCGAGCGCCCGGGTGATTGTCGCCGCACCCAGCGCACTGCCGCCGATCCCGACGGTGACGATCGCTTCCGGGTCGTCAAATTGGTCGACAGCCCGGTAGATGGCCTCTGGATCTGTTCGGCTGGGGAGATTCAATGCCGCATAGCCGTGTGCCTGGTCTCGACGTCCCGTGGAGATGGACTCGTGTGCCACGCTCACTCGATTGTCGACACGGTCGAGCGTTTCCTCCGTGACGCCGGGCGTTGTCTCGAGTGCGCCTCCAATATCGACGTCCATACTCACAAGCAGTGCGACCGCGACTTAGTGATACGTATGTCGTCGTCCGACAGCAGCACCCGCCAGCCGGGTCAGTGGCGTGGTCCAGAGCTGTACACGTATCCTGCGCCGAGGAGAAGAGTCCACGACACTAACCACAGTGAGGGCTCAGTACCCGATCACGGCAGTGACGCCCGTCTGAGCAATTGAGTGCTGGGATCGACCCCCGTGTCTCAGAGATCGGGGCGTTTAATCGCACCCGATACGTCCTGTCTCATATGAGCGGTGCAACTGAGGAACCGTATGACGGTGTGTTCGGTGCGTTCCCGTACGCCGTCCGTGCGAGCGAATCCTGGGCGTTCCGGCTGTACGCACTCGTCGCGACACTCGTCTCACTGGCTATCGCGGTCACCGTGGCGATGGGGTTGGTCGTGTTGATGGCAGACACAGCCGGAGCTGGCGGTGGTGTGTTCGCTTTCTCTCGGTCGATGTTCGTTCTCGTGGCGTTTGGAGCAGTGACGCCCCTCATCGCGCCGATTCTCCTCGTGGCCAGACGGCATCGACGTGATGAGCCCGTCAGCGACCGGTACGACGCTGCCCTGGCTGGCACAGGCGTCGTCTTTCTCCTCATGCTGTATGCTGGGCTCATCATTTCGACACCGACACCACTGCAGTCGGATGTTGGCGGGGTTGCCGGCCCACTAATCGAGAGTCTCTATCGCCTGCCGCAGCTTGCTGGCTTCGGACCGCCAATTCTCGGGGCCACACTCGTCGGCGTTGCACACTGGTATCTTCGCGGCTGATAGTCGCTCGCATCAATATTGCCCGCCGGCATTTTTGTGAGCAAGTTCTGCTCATACTGAAGTGAACCAGCCACATAATCGCGGGGGTTACCGAATTCCCGTCACGGTGCAGGAACGTCGGTGACCACCGAAGTGAGCTGAGGAGTCGTCACACCCAGACTGACGGGACGTTGCCCCCGAATCTGATGGCAGCGTACAGGAGCGAAAACAGCGTTGCATTATACGCACCGTGAATCAGCGATGGAACTGCAATATTGTCGGTGTACTCGTAGGCGACGCCGAAGACGAGTGCTGGAAGCGTGAGAACGCCGAGGGCAGCGAGATTGCCGGTCAAACTGCCGCCTGTGAGTGCGAAAAAGTGGATCCCAGCGAAAAACGCGGCTGTGATCAGGATCGCGGGCACGGCACTCATTACCTCGCGCAGCCGTCCCTGGACGATTCCCCGGAATAACAACTCTTCACCGGGTCCAATTAGGAGAAATGAGGCAGGAATCAGTAACAGCAGGACCTCTGGATTTTGCATGCCGACCTCTGCAGCCTGGTTAGTTCCTGTTTCGGCGTCGACGAACGTCGAGACAATGATGTTGCCGATGATTGCGCCGAGAATCGCGAGGACGTATCCCGCCACTGCAATCCCCAGATCTGACAGAGATGGCAGTCGAGCACCGATACTGAACTCACGGCGAGGGACTGTCCCCAGGAGGCTGGAGACTGTCGACGCGATGAGTGACCGTGAGCGAACATACGCGAGGGCGACGCCCGCACAACCAACCCCTTGAACGAAGATCAAACTGAGAACGAGCGTCGACGCACTCGATGCCGACCAGCCGAACCCAGCACTGAGCAGGAGAACGGTCACACCCAGCAGGACTGCCCCGAAAAGCAATCCACCAGCCCCAAGCACGAACGCGCTCACCAGCGCGATCCCGATCCGAACCGGAGTATTGGTCCCATCGTCGGATGAGGGGACTTTGCCAGCAGAGACACTTCTATCGTCACTTGCCATACGCTGAACTGTTGCTCCAACGACTAAATCGTTGGTTTGTGCTGTAATATGGCCCGGCAGGTCAGACGATAGTCATGTCCTCTAGCCGGCTCACGGGAGCTACTCTAGCTCGTAGAGCGGGGTGGCCGCTGTCCTGATGTCGTGTCAGTCGTGTCTCGTGCTATGACCGAGTGAGTGGTGAATAGGGTGGGTCAGAGTCGGGTTTCCGTCGAGCCTCCGAGTCAAGCAAACCCAGTGGACACGATCACAGATGTTCTTCCTGATACGAGCCATCGTACGTCTGGTCATGGTCGGCGTTTGCCAAGACCAACTGACAGATTCGGGCCCCTGATTCGATCTCGATTCGATGACCCACCTCGAGGAGTCCTTCACCAACGCCCTCGTAGCCAGCGTCCCAGACAGCGGTGTCCAGGGTGCAGCCGTTACGCAGGAGCGACGACCGGGGATAGATGAAACCAACATGGTCGGTCGGGATCCGAACAGGGTCGCCGTACCGGACTACGTAGCGACCTGGATCGAGACGGTAGATGCCCCCGTCGGGGCTTATCTCTTCCCTGTCGGCGACATAGGTAGAATCGGAGTCGATCCGGCCCGGTTCCGAGGGTTGAAATACGGCTCCAAGAGTGAGGTCGACCCCGTTCGGTTGCACCTGCTCGGCGGCGACTGCACCGCCGTCCACGCCGTCGAGTGTCTCTGCGACGAAGCTGCCGGATCTGAACATATCCGCGGGTCTGGGGCCGAGAACAAAACGCTGCCGACCGATCACAGGTCGATCGTGCCGATTGTTACCAGGTCGTTTGATAAAGTGTGAGCGCATATTTTCGCCGTCAGGCGGATGAGGAGGTCAACTATTCTGAGCGTTCCCCCGTCCAGTGCCATTCGGGAGCCCTTCGCCCGCTGAGGATATGGTGAGAGTGACTCCCGGGCAAGAAGCGATAAAGGCGCAGACGGCAGTCGGATGGTTGTGCCCGCCGAAATCTCGGGGTTTATATTTGGGCAGTGCCCATAAATAACCGATATGAATCAGACGATAACGGAACAAATCCTCGACGATCACCTCGTCGACGGCGAACTCGAACCGGGAGAAGAAATCGGGATCGACGTCGATCAGGTACTCACACAGGACACCACAGGGACGATGGTGTGGCTGCAGTTTGAGGCGCTGGACATGGACGAGGTGCAGACTGAGTTAGCCGCGCAGTATTGCGACCACCAGACCTACCAGTTTGATTTCAAAAACACGGACGATCACCGCTTCCTGCGGTCGGCAGCCGGCACCTACGGGGCTTTCTTCTCTCGTCCCGGGAACGGCATTTGTCACCAGGTTCATAAGGAGAATTTCGCTGCGCCAGGCAAGACACTCCTGGGGTCTGACTCGCACACGCCCACACCAGGCGGGTTAGGCGAACTCGCGATTGGAGCCGGCGGTCTGGATATTGCCGTCGCCATGGGTGGCGGCGCCTACTACGTGGAGATGCCGGAGGTCGTGAACGTGCGACTGGAGGGTGAATTGCCCTCCTGGGCCACTGCGAAAGATATTATTCTTCAACTGCTGGGCGACCTCAGCGTCAAAGGCGGCGTGGGGAAAGTGCTAGAATACACTGGCCCGGGTGTGGAGACGCTGTCGGTTCCCGAACGAACGACGATCACCAACATGGGAACGGAGTTAGGGGCGACATCGTCCATCTTCCCGACCGATGATCGAACTCGCGAGTGGCTCAGCGAGGTCGGCCGTGAAGACGAGTTCGTCGCGCTCAGCCCTGACGAGGGCGCTGACTACCACGACGAAATCGTGGTGGATCTTTCGGACATCGAACCGATGATCGCCAAACCGTCGATGCCTGACAACGTGGTCCCCGTCGGCGAGGTCGCCGGGACGGAAGTCGACCAGGTGATGGTTGGGTCGTGCACGAACGGCGCCTACGAGGACATCCTCCCGGCCGCGAAGATGCTCGAAGGGCGGCGTGTGAAGCGGCAAACAGAGATGATCGTCGCACCCGGCTCGAAACAGGCCTCGGAAATGCTGGCTCGTGAGGGCTGGACAGCCGAGCTGATGGCCGCCGGCGTCAACTTCTCGGAGGCCACCTGCGGTGCCTGCATCGGGATCGGCCACGTACCGGCGTCCGACTCTGTGAGCCTCCGGACGTTCAACCGCAACTTCGAGGGTCGATCCGGAATCGAAGACGACTCTGTGTATCTCTGTTCGCCAGAAGTCGCTGCTGCAGCGGCCATCGCAGGCGAGATTGTCGATCCGCGCGATCTCGCGACAGAACTGGGCGATCTAGAAGACCCTGGCTTCGAGTTGGGCGACAGTTACTCCGACGGAATGGGTCAGGAGGACCCCGATATCATCAATCCCGACCAGTCGATCGACGACGGACTGATCAAGGGCCCGAATATCGCCGATGTGCCGATCCGTGATGCGATCGGCTCCGAGGCTGGTGGTGAGGCGCTGCTGCGGATGGGTGACAACATCACCACCGACCACATCATTCCCGCCACGTCGGACATCCTCATGTACCGCTCGAACGTGCCGAAACTCTCCGAATACACCCTCTCTCGGGTTGACGAGACGTTCCCAGAGCGGGCTCAGGAGGCCAGCGGCGGGGTGCTGGTCGCAGGCGAAAACTACGGACAGGGTTCATCTCGTGAACACGCTGCACTGTGTCCGATGTATCTCGGCATCCAGGCTGTGTTCGCCCAGAGTTTCGCTCGGATCCACAAGGCGAATCTGTTCAACTTCGGAATCGTCCCGTTGACGATCGACGCGGACATCTACGACAGTATCCAGCAGGGTGACGATCTCAGGATCGTCGACGACGTCGGGAAGGCTGTCGAGAACGGCCAAGAGGAATTCACCGTCCGGGTGAACGGTAACCGAGAGTTCACCGCACAGATGGACGCCTCCGAGCGCGAACGTGAGATCCTCGCGGCCGGCGGCAAACTGTCCTGGGTCAAACAGCAGCACGACGGAGACGGCGCCAGCGGTGCAACACCAGCTGACGACTAATCCGCTCTGCGTCTGTCCACGCCCTGACTGATCGGCGTCGGTCGATCTATATCGATCAACCCAGATCGGGTGGCTCACTGGAGCAAAAACAGCGAACCGGTCTGAGTAAGTCCACTCGATTTGAGCCTGTTCTGTATTGCCTTTCTCGATCTGTTGGTACCAGTCACTTGGACCCGCTACCGCCAGATCCTTTCGGGTCCGTGGAACCAGCCCGCGACCTCGTCACGAGTGCGGCTACTCTCCCCGATTGTCGTGACGGGGATCCGGGAACAACGTTTACTGGCGGCTAGGTTGAATCAGTGGTAATGAGTAAGGCACGGACAGTGACGGCCCAGACCCGTCACGGCGATGTCCAGTACGAGGTAGTCCTGTGTGCGAACTGCGGGAGCGAGGTGATGCCGGATGACGCCGTTCACGTCGGTGTGGGACGTGAAAAATACGCTTGCGATGGTATGCCGTTTTGCCGGGCTACACACGAACAACCGAGTCATGACCACGCCCTATGTGGCTACTGTGCCCAGCAACTGTTCGGGTACAGCGACGAGCCCGGGGGTGTCACCGCCCAGCTCGATCAGTTCGCCACGGAATCTTCGGCCGTCGAGGTGGGCGTCTGGCTCGGGATCGTCGCTGCCGTGGGAATCGTCGTCCTCGTGACGCTACTCCGGTTATTCGCGATTGTGTAGCAGATGCCGCCCCCCGGAGTCCGATATTCGGGTCACACAGGGTGGAATCAAATCAAATCGAATCGAATCGAATCAGATCACATCACATGAGATGACATACCGCCCTTGGGCTGAATGGGTGACAGGGTCACACAGTGCTAAATTCTCTAGATCGCACTCAGATAAAGAGGGAAGGTTCTGATACCGTGGCGTCGCGCTTTTGCCCGGTGGCTGTGTATCACGGCTGTGACTGACACGTCGGCCGTGGAAGTGCGACAAGCCGTCCGGAGTGACCTGCCAGCGATCTACCGGATCGAAGCGCTCTCGTTCGACCAGCCGTGGCCGATCAACGCCTTCGACGCGTTCCTGGGCAAGCCCGCGTTCTTAGTCGCTGTCGGCGGTGGCGACGTGCTTGGTTTTGGCGTCGCTGATCTCACGCCCAACCACGGGGCTGACATCGGCCATCTGAAAGATCTGGCCGTCGAACCGTCATCGCGTGGGCAGGGGATCGGCAAGCGACTGCTGCGGAGCACGCTCAGTCGGCTCACTGTGGCCGGGGCTGCGGTCGTCAAACTCGAGGTGCGTGCCGGGAACGACCCTGCTCGAGAGCTCTACCGTGCCGAGGGGTTCCGACCACTCCGACAGGTCCCCGAATACTACGACGACGGCGAGACGGCCTTCGTGTTGGCCCTGGACATGGGGACATGGGAGTCTGATGATACTGACACTACCGCCGAAGAGACCGCAGACGGCGACGCCGGACGCTCGTGATCGTCACTCACCCGCGAACAGGCGGAGTCTCGCAAATGGTGTGTGGCAGATGTCATCAGGCTTGACCCTGAGGAAACCCATCGACCGCTGGCGCTGTGACTGGGGAGGCGCGTGGACAAGACTTAGGCGTTGAACGGACTATCTCAATTACATGAATACGGTTCCCGAGCGAGAAGAAATCGACGAGGAGTACAAGTGGGCTCTGGAGAGTATTTTCCAGAACGATGACAACTGGGAGGCCGCCTACGACGCCATTGGCGACCGGCTCGACGAGATTCGCGACTACGAGGGTCGTGTCACCGACGGGCCGGAGACGCTGCTGGAGTTACTGGAAACCCGTGAGGAGATAGCCCGCGAGGTCTCGCGAGTCGCCGTCTACGCTCAGCTGCGAAGCTCCGAAGACACTCGCAGTGGCGAATACCAGGCAATGTCGGCAAAGGCTAGTTCGCTGGGGGCAGACGCGTCCAGCGCTGGCTCGTTCATCGATCCGGCAATCCAGCAACTTGATCACGAGACGATTGACGCCTGGATGCAAGATGTCCCCGCACTCCAAGAGTACGAACACTACTTCGACGACGTTCTTCGGGCGAAAGAACACACTCGTTCGGCAGAAGTCGAGGAGGTGATCGCGGAGTTGTCGGAGGTCACTGGGGCACCGAATGAGATCTATTCGATGCTGACGAACGCGGATATGAGCTTTGGCACCGTCGAAGACCCCGACGGTGAGGAGCTCGAGATCTCGCAGGCCAATTTCACGACGCTGCAAAAACGGCCTGCCCGAGCCTTCCGGCAGGACGTGTACGAGACGTTCTACGACGAGTGGGAGGATGTCCGCAACACGGTCGGCACCTCGCTGGAAAAGGCCGTCCGGAAGCACGTGGTCTCTGCGGAGATGCGGGGGTACGATACGGCGCGTGCGGCGGCACTGGACGGGCCAAACGTCCCGCCGGACGTGTACGACACTCTCGTGGAGACTGTCCGCGGAGAGATTGACGCGCTTCACCGACATGCAGAGTTGAAACAGCGAGCCCTCGGTGTCGACACACTCCGGCCCTGGGATCTGTACATGTCGTTGACCGGCGAGGAGGGCCCCGAAATCCCGTACGAACAGGCCCGAGAGTGGATAATCGAGGCAGTCGAGCCGCTGGGTCAACCGTATCAGGACCGCGTTGCCGAGGGACTCGACTCGCGGTGGGTCGACGTGTACGAGAATCAGGGGAAACGAGCAGGCGCATTTTCCTCGGGCACGTACGACACACAGCCGTTCGTGATGATGAACTACCAGGACGACGTCTCATCGATGTTCACCCTCGCACACGAGTTGGGCCACTCGATGCACTCAGAGTTGGCGGGCGACGCTCAGCCGTGGCACGACGCCAACTACGAGATCTTCGTCGCCGAAATCGCCTCTACAGTCAACGAGACACTGCTGACACACCACCTGCTTGAGACGCTCGAAGACGACGAGTTGCGGGTCCATCTGCTTGATGAGTATCTCGAGCGGTTCCGATCGACGCTGTTCCGTCAGACCATGTTCGCCGACTTCGAACACCGGATTCACACGCGAGTGGAAGACGGCGAGTCACTGACACCGGATGTTCTCGACGAGATGTACGGCGATTTGAACGCTGCCTTCTACGAGCCTGCCGACATGAGCGGTGGTATCCGGCGCGAATGGGAGCGGATCCCTCACTTCTACTACGACTTCTACGTGTACCAGTACGCGACTGGCATCTCGGCGGCTGCCGCCATCGTCGAGCGGATTCAGGAGGAAGGTGAGACTGCTGCGGCCGATTACCGTGAGATGCTGGAAGCTGGCGGCTCCGACTATCCGCTGCCCGTCGTGGAGCGGGCTGGAATCGACATGAGTCAGTCCGGGCCCGTCGAATCTGCTGTCGATATCTACCGGGAGTATCTCGACCGGATTGAATCACTGCTAGACCTTTGAGGTCCTCCCCGCGCTGAAGGGCGAGGCTTTCGTCTCGAATTTCCGTAACAGCCGTCGGGAGTCCGTCACCGTCAGCAGTCACTCTGGCTTGATCTACGCGGTTTAATGTTCGGACCAGGGCTTGCGAACCGCCGGGTCAGCTCTGATCTTTCCGTATTGCTCAGATGCTCCAAGCACACGCATTCAAGAATCATATGCGACACGCTGGATTGTCCACCATCTCCGAGTCCTCCTGAACGCCAATTCCAGACGGACTGGCATGTATTCCGTCGAAACAGCACAGATGCAGGGAACAGGTCAGTCTCGCCTGGTCTGAACGCGTCGTCTCCTGGCATGCGAGTACCCGCTACTCTGTGAGTCAGATGTCGGGCCTCGGTGGTGGCGCGGACCAGTTCACAACCCCTGTTGGCCGTGACAGAGTGAGCCGGGACCCAAAGGCCCATTTAGGCTCCCCTATTTAGAATGAATAAGGAATGTCACGGAGTCCTTCGCTTCCCGACCGGCCTCGTCTTGATCTCGATCCAGACATGAGTGAGGCAGAGCGACTCGAGGCCATCCGGCAGCACTACGACCGCATCCTGCAAGTTAACGACGAACTTGACGATAGGATTATCGAGGCGGAATCCAGGCGAGAAGAGTTACGAGATGATGTCGACAAGCTCAAGCGAGAAAACGAGGTGCTCAAGACCTCGTCACTGTATATCGCCTCGGTAGAGGAGATGACTGACGACGGTGTTGTCATCAAACAGCACGGGAACAATCAAGAGGTACTGACAGAGCCGTCGACCCGGGTCGAGAAGAAACTCGAACCGGGCGACCGTGTCGCGATCAACGACTCGTTTGCCGTGCAGGCGCTGCTCGACGACGAGACCGACGCCCGCGCGCAAGCCATGGAAATCACGGAATCGCCAGATGTCGTCTACGACGATATTGGTGGGATCAGCGACCAGGTCCGGGAGGTCCGAGAAGCCGTCGAAGATCCGCTGAAAGACCCCCAAATGTTCCAGGAAGTCGGTGTTGACCCGCCGAGCGGGGTCTTGCTCCACGGTCCACCGGGGACTGGGAAAACCATGCTCGCCAGGGCTGTCGCCAACCAAACCGACGCTACCTTCATCAAGATGGCCGGCTCGGAGCTGGTGCGGAAGTTCATCGGCGAAGGTGCTCGACTTGTGCGGGATCTGTTCGAACTCGCTGGCGAACGCGAACCTGCCGTCATCTTCATTGACGAGATCGACGCCGTCGCGACGACGCGGACCGATTCGAAAACATCCGGTGACGCAGAAGTTCAGCGGACGATGATGCAGTTGCTCTCGGAGATGGACGGCTTCGACGATCGCGGTGAAGTGCGTATTATGGCCGCCACCAACCGGTACGATATGCTCGACGAGGCGATTCTCCGACCTGGTCGATTCGATCGCCTCATCGAGGTGCCTAAGCCGAACGACGAAGGTCGTGAGCAAATCCTCGAGATCCACACCGAGGATATGAACATCTCCGACGCAGTCGACCTTGGAGAAGTGGCCCGGGACCTTGGCGACGACTACTCGGGAGCCGATATCGCGTCACTCGCGACCGAGGCTGGGATGTTCGCGATCCGAGACGGTCGGTCTGCCGTCGAAGAGGAAGACTTCGAGAGCGCCAGCGAGAAACTCGAGAAAACGGACGACGATCTCGACGCTGTCATTGACTATCAGTACTAGTCGCGCAGACAGCCTTTTCGGGGCGTCCGGTTGACGCCCTGTCAACTCTGTACCGCCGCGTTCTCACCCCGTTGGCTGGTCAGTTCTCATGCCAACCTGTCCGAGCGAGTCATAGCCGCGTGTGAATCGTTTGGGTCTCTCACGAGTATCGTCTAGTTTGGAGAGCCTGGGCGCGGCCCGGGGTGTCATTCGCCGCCGTGAGATCAACTCGCAGCCGAGCGAGAAAGCTGAGCCAGTGACACGGCTGTCTCGAACTGTAAAGTTCGAAACTGATTAGCGGACAGCTACCCGTTGTCAGAGTGATGGATTCCATCCGGGTTGTAGCGGGTACCGGCACAGGACCGACAGCTACTGCCGCGTACGACGACGCGCTCGAAGCAGCTGGAATCCACAACTACAATCTCGTGACCGTCTCTTCAATGATCCCAGCTTCAGCGACCGTTGAAAAGGTTGGGACAGCGCCGGCACTCGGGCCAGCCGGCCAGACACTTACAGTCGTGCAGGCCCGGGCGACGGCTGAGCCCGGGACCGACCGAGCCATCGCAGCAGCGCTAGGCTGGGCGACAGGCCCCGAATACGGTGTCTTCTACGAAGCTGCCGGCATCAACGCCGACGCGATTGAGGACGAACTCCAAGATGGACTAGACGACATTGTTCAACGGCGCGACGTTTCATTGCCCGATCGAGGGGTGGCGTTCGCCGAGTCAGCACCACACCCTGACCAGTACCATGTGGCGGTCGTCGCTGGGATCTACGGAGAAAGTGCTCCGATCTTTTGAGTATCGCTGGTACCCTCTACTGGCCCGCTCTCGACACCCCGCCGGTAGTGGGGGCTGACCTCGCCTCGGGTGTGAGTCTGACTGACCCCGTATACATCTCCGCGTCTCGTCTCGTCTCGTCTCGTCTTGTGAATGCTCCTGGACGGTAATAATCGAAGGCCCACAGAGCCGACGATCAGTGCTGCCGACGGCTTTTTATTCAAGTCAGTCGTACGAATAGTAGTCTACATGAACGGCAACAATCCTTACGCAGGTGCGCCAGGCGTAACCTCCCCAGGGCAGTCTCCCAAGGAGGTTGACCTCTCGTCGGAACAAGAAAGCGCTCTTCGGAGTGCCGTCGCGGGGATTGTCTCACGCACGGAATCGTATCTCCCAGACAGTTACGCGGTGGGGTCGGAACTATCTCAGGGCATGAACGGCCCGGAAGCAACTGTTGCGGTGAATCCTCCGGCCGGACGTCCAGTGTCGGCGGGATTCTCGCCAGATCTAGAGGAGCTGGAAACTGGAGTCGACGAAGCCGACCACGACGAAGTCGCCAAGGGTCTGGCCGCGTCTGCGGCGCTGCAGACGATGGCCGCAGTCGGTGACGACTTCACACCGACGGCGAAGTAGCCACACAGACTGTCTATTTCTGAACGTGCCGGTCGCTTCGTCAGCACCGCCCCGGTGGCCGTGATTCGCTGTCAACTATCTCGAAACTTACCTGCATAGCATCTGGTATGATACTCTGTGTTTGCCCACCTCGGTGACAGCGTCCAGCCGGTCACTAACACGGAACTGGAATTGAGACCTTCTACGCAGGGACGTGCTCGAGACCAGTGGTATCGCCGGCGATAGGCAACGTTCAACTGTACAAACGACGCCTGCTGGGTGGGCGAGTACCAAGCGGACGTGAACGGGGCGATAACCATCGCAGACCGCTACCGCAGCGGAGAGAGCCATTCAAGAGAACACACGAATGGCAATGACTCGACTGAGGATGGGGGGCGTTTGACCGCCCCGCAAGACAGCCACGCCAATGCTGACACCCAGCAGGCGACGCGTGGGACGGATGCGTCTTGAAACCGGAGGGTCGGGCGAACGCTCGGCCTGAAATCCAGTGGCGGGATTCCCGCGTCTTCAGGCGCGGGAGGAGGTCAATGGCTACTTCCCCCAGAAGGGATCACGATTCCGCCGCTCGTCCAGATACGCGTTGAGTGTCTCGAGTTCGTCAACGCGGATTTCAGTGGAGAGTTCTTGTTCGAGGATTTTCGCGTGTTTTTCTGGGATCTCCGTCCAGAGTTCGTCGCCTTCGACGATATCACGACCGACAGTGGGGCCGTCGATAGCGATACTCACGCGGGTTCCCTTGCGCGCTTCGTCCACATCATCGCCCTGTTGCTGGATTCCCGAGAGATTGCCCACGCGCTCGGTTTGGCTGTTCTCGAAGACGGCAACGTTACGATTGTTCTGGAGCGTCCCTGAGAGCACTTCGACACCCACCACAGCGGGATCGGACTGTCTGAACGTGTGATCGTCGAGGATACGGACGTGGGCGGGTCGGACGATCTTGTCTAGCACCGTCTCCTGTTGGGCGCGTTTCTGCTCTTGAACGTACGACTCGTAGTCATCGACGAGTTGGTATATGACATCGTCGTCAAACAACTGGACGGTCGTCGCTTCCAGATCAGACTCGGCGTCCGAGAGAACATCAACGTTGAATCCGAGAATGGCCTCATGTTCCTCCTCGTTAGCCGTCTCCGCAATCGCCACGTCTCTGGGAGCAACATCGCCCACCTCTGCGCGGAGGATTGGCACTTCGGCTTCTTTGAGCGCGGTCGCCATGGCCTCCAGCGACCCCAGGGTATCTGCCTTCACGACGACACCTTCATCCTCGGTTTCAACTTCCAGCTGCGCGAGTTCGGCTTTGACTTCTTCGATGACGCGATCCAAATCCCGCTCTGGGTGCCGGACGACCCGCACCGGCGCACCTGCCATGGCGTCGTCCAGGTCAGGCGCAGCGATTTTCACACCGGCCGCAGCTGCGACCTGATCGACTCGCTGGAACTGCTGTTCGGTCCGTATCTCAGCCAACTCTCGTGGCTGCAACAATGCCCGCACCTCGGTCACAACCGGCTCGTTCACCCCGCCCACGACGATGGTGTCTCCTTCTTTGACGACACCGTCGTACATGACGGCATCGAGGGTGGCGCCGAACCCGCGCTCTTCGACCACTTCTAGCACGGTGGCCACGCCGGCCCCGGAGGCGTCCACCTCCATTTCTGACTTCATGAACCGCTGTGAAAGACCCATCAGAACCGTGAGCACGTCCGGGACCCCTTCGCTGGTCATGGCGGAGACGGGGACGACACCGATATTCTTCTGGAAGTCAGTGACCCGCCAGTAGAGGTCTGCAGAAAAGTTTGCATCGGACAAATCACCGATGATCTGGTAGAGATTCTCGTCTAATCGCTCGCGAGCCCGGTCAGACTGACTCTCGTAACTCTGCCGAATCGGGTCTCCTTCCTGTGGATTCCAGCCAGGCGTGGTGTCGACTTTGTTCGCAGCGACGACAAACGGAGTTCCCGTTCGCTGAAGAATATCGATCGCCTCCTCGGTCTGAGGCTGGAACCCGTCGTTGACGTCAACCACCAGGATCGCGATATCCGCGAGCGCGCCGCCGCGTGACCGCAGCGTCGAAAACGAGTGGTGGCCGGGGGTGTCGATGAATAACAGTCCAGGTAAGTCGAAGTCATCGGGGTTGACCAGTTCGCCGGCGATCGAAGAGATCGTCTCAAGTGGCACTGCCGTCGCGCCGATGTGTTGAGTGATGGCGCCTGATTCGCCGTCGCTGACTGCAGACCCACGGATCTCGTCCAGCAGACTGGTTTTGCCGTGATCGACGTGACCGAGAACCGCAACGATCGGTGTACGAAGTCCTGACGAGGTGGCAGCGTCGACCCCAGCATCAGTTTCCAGCGCTAGATCATCAGATTGCGATTGGTCGTTCGTCATTGGTCTCACCCCAAAGAAGGTGTCTGTCAAAAGTGACGCCAGCGGCGCAGTTAAACCTTTCAGGACGGCTCGGTTGCGGGTCTGGACGGGGTCTTCGACAGTGTGCCGAGACACCTGTTCGAGGACGGCACAGAGTTGACGTGGAGTGTTTCGATTGTGGGTGCAATTGGTGATCGTACGGTTCGATCAAGCCCTCTTTGAAACTCGGTTGAAGCGTGCCGTCACCGGACGAAGATCCGAAAGGCGGTCTCAGTATCCGGGCTTCACGATACCGATCGTGTTCACTCGTACATCTCCGATACTGACGCGAGAACCCTCGCAGTGTGCGTCCACCACAACTGAAGCCGAACACAGCGTCATGACGGCGGAGTGTCTCGGTGGTCTTGGTCACGGTCACTCGGTGAAGATACCCGATATCGAATCGCGCCCCTTCAGGTGTGGACTATCTTGAGACCAAGCCGCGTAATATTCGTCTCTCTCCGTTGGTAAGTGTCCGGCTTTCAAGCTAGCGATGTGCCCGGTCTAGCCCGCTAACTGGCTATGTGGACCACACCAGTGACTGACGCGGGACCCCCCGGCTGCCGATGGAGCGTCCAAGATGAACAGTCCCGATGAAGATGTTAATTAACTTTGTTACTTCATAAATATCAAACTACTAATACCCAACAGAATGTTAAATCTTAATGTTTATTAAGGTAGAACTGAGTCATTCGTGCGTCGGATGACACTGACAAGTTACCGAGCGAGTCGGCGCTATTTTCACATTGACGAGACTAACCGAGGAGGAACAGAATGACGTCTGGTATTGATATTGTGGTTGCTGCGCTGCCACTGCTGATTGCGGGTGTTTTGCTGGTGGGATTCTTGTGGCCAGCCACCCGTGCAATGCCAATCGCCTGGGCCGCGGCGGTCGCGATTGGGTTCTTTGCGTGGGACATGCCGGTGAACTGGCTGCTTGCCGCGTCTGGCAACGGTGTGATGACCGCGATAACGATTCTGTGGATCGTTTTCGGTGCACTCGTGCTCCTGTACACGCTGATGGAGGCTGGTGCGTTAGACCGGATCAACGAGGGATTCGCGGCGGTTAGTGATGACCGCCGTGTGCAGATCGTGCTAATTGCGTTTTTCATGGCGACATTTGTCGAGGGCGCAGCTGGGTTCGGAACCCCGGCAGCCGTCGTAGCGCCGTTGCTGTTGGGACTCGGTTTCCCGGCACTGGCGGCGGTCGTCGCGGCGATTATCGGGCATATCATTGCAGTCACTTACGGAGCGGTCGGAACACCGATTGTGGTTGGGATTCAAAATCCGCTGGGGAATGCAGATTTCACCCGAGAAGCGATCGAGGGTGGCGGATTCACGGTGCAAAATTTCTCGACAGAGGTGGCCGCTTGGGCGGCAACGTATCACGCGCTGATCGGGTTCGTGATGCCACTGTTCGCGGTCGGAATGGTCGTGTACTTCTTTGGCGATCAAGATGAACGGTCACTGGCACCGGCGTTCGAAGTCGCACCGTTGTGTCTGTTTGCGGGCATCTCTTTTGCCGTGCCGTACTGGATTTCCGCGTGGTATTTCACCGCCGAATTCCCGTCACTCATTGGGTCGATGGTTGGCGGCGCTATCGTTGTGAGCGTTCTCCGTGCGGGATATCTCCTACCTGAAGACGAGTGGGACTTCCCCGAGCGAGACCAGTGGGCTGACCACTGGGTCGGGTCGATCGAGCCAGGACAAGCCGGCGCAGATACCGACATGACCGACGGCGGCACCACGACTCGAGATATGTCGCTGCTGAAGGCATGGTCGCCGTACGTCGCGCTGGTGGTTCTCCTGGTCGTCACCCGAGCCGTCGGGCCAGTCTCGAATTTCATCAATCGCGACATATTCATCATCAGCTTCTCAGAAATCTTCGGGACACCTATCAGCCCGAGTTTTGCGTGGATGAACGTCCCTGGATTCTGGCTGATCATGAGCGCAGTCATCGCGATTCCAATCTTCGGGATGTCGGGCGATGAGATTAGCGCAGCCTGGAAGGAGGCCGTCCGAAAAATTGCGTCACCGTTCATCGCGCTAGTGTTTGTCATCGCGATGGTTCAAGTGATGCTTCAGTCCGGGTCTCACCCAGGCGCTCCCGATGTCGGGAGTATGATTGTCCTGCTCGCGCAGACAACCGCCGACACGCTCGGTGTCGCGTATCCGGCCGTCGCCGCACTAATCGGTGCCCTCGGCGCCGCTATGGCCGGGTCAAACACCGTTTCGAACATCACGTTCGGTGCATTCCAGTTTGAGGCCGCAACCCAACTGGGTCTGCCCCGCACGATCATCGTCGGCGCGCAAGCCGTGGGTGGTGCTATCGGGAATCTCGTCGCGATTCACAACCTGGTCGCTGCGTTGGCGACGGTCGGTCTCGTTGGACAGGAGGGTCGTGTCATGCGGCTGAATCTGATCCCACTACTGTATTACTCATCCGGCGTCGGGCTGTTAGCGCTGCTGTTCAGTTACGTGCTGTTCGGCGGCGTGTTCTGACGGCCTGACGACTGCCGCCATTTTTTATGAGCTCTCGTGGAGATATTATCGCTGTCAGTCACACTACGGCCCAGTAACCCCGGAAAAATCGGCACGAACACCGACGTGAGAGTCTGGTCCGGTCTATGCCAGTCTAGTCTGATCTCCCTATGACCACGCCAGAGTAGATATACCGGGACCTGACTTGTCGGCCGGTGATCTTGAGAGTCGTTTGTCTGATTTGGGTCTCACTGCGTCGCAGTTTTTGCATCACGGTGGTCCGTCAGTGCCACAGCCCGGACGGTACCCCCGAGTATAGCCTAGCGGCCTCAATGGGAAGCGACGTATTCTGCGAGCAATGGCACGCTCTCGCACTGCCAGCCCGTGGCGTTTATTATGGTTCGCCCAAGTAGCGGAGTTATGGTAGATATACTCGCTGAAAACCTCTCGGGGAAGGCCGTCATGGGGTCGAACGGGACAGAGCTGGGTGACTTGTACAACATTTCGATGGATCTCAAGTCGGGGTCTCTCTCGCACCTGTTGGTGACCCCACACGAGCAGATCGACGCCGACCGCGTTGGATACGACCGCGATGACGCTGGCCACTTTCAAGTTCCTGTCAGGACGGTTCGGGCGGTAAAAGACTACATTGTTGTCGAACGGTAATGCATATACTCGACAGCTCCGCGTTCATCCACGAGTATCACACCGACGAGCCGACGGCTTCGATTCCGATGGTCGAAGAAGAACTTGAGGGAGAACACGCCTATCGGTTCGACGCGATGGAAGGGGCGGGGATGCACATCCATATGCCGGCCGAAGAGACTGTCGAGCGGATCCAGCGAGCAGCCACCGAGACCGGCGACGCTGCGGAGTTGTCACCAACTGACACGCGGCTCCTGGCGGCTGCATTCGAACTCGACGGCACACTGGTGTCGGACGACTACGCGATGCAGAATGTGGCGGAGCGACTCGACGTCAGTGTGCAGGTGATCGCCCGCGATGGTATCACCGAGGAACGTGAGTGGCGCTTCCAGTGTGCGGGCTGTGGCCGTGAGTTCGACGAGAACAAACCGCGCTGTCCGATTTGCGGCAGCGACCTTTCCAGGAAAAACCCGGCATAAGTCAATCACAAACGGGCGGCGAGGTGGGCAACATTCGTTCAGCACTCGTATTCGGCGTGTGTGTGAGGGGCTGAATCGCCGGTCGCAGACGCTGTTCGGTCTGGCCCGGCACGCAGTGTCGTCTCCCTGTGACACCGGCCAAGCTACTCTCTCTTGACGACTCACTATGTGGACATAATCCCATCACGCCATTGCGGCCGGGAGGAAAGTCGGTGACTGTGACCCACGACAGTCGATGTCGTCACAGGCCGGCTGTAGTCGGCCCCTGGCTGCCGCTGTGAGGATTGGTATCACGGGTTCGACACGGTTTTTAAACCAGCACACGGAATTGAACGTAATGCTGTCGCGACAGTACGTCCGTTCCAATCCTGATGAGGTGAGAGACGCCTGTGAAAAAAAGGGGGTGGACGTCGACATCGACCGGATCCTCGAAATCGACGAGGAGTGGCGCGAACTCAAGTCGCACGGCGACGATCTGCGCCACGAGCGGAACGAGATTTCTGCCCAAATCGGGCAGTTCAAGCAGGCCGGGGAGGAGACGAAAGCTGAAGAGGCAATCGAGCAGTCACAAACGCTGAAAGACGAACTTGAGGAGGTTTCAACTCGGGCAGACGAGCTCGAAACGCGGCTCAAGGAGCGGCTGTTAGAAGTTCCTGGAATCCCCCACGAGTCCGTTCCTGCGGGGGTCGACGAACAGGATAATATCCCGCGCCGGCGGGAGGGTTTCGACGACCTCCGTGAGCTCCCCACAGAAGTGATCCCTCACTATGACCTGGGTGAGGAGCTCGAGATCCTGGATTTCGACCGCGCGACCAAGACTAGCGGTGCCGGGTTCTACTTCTTGCGGGGGGACGGCGCACAGTTGCAACACGCCCTGATCCAGTTCATGCTGGACGTCCACCGGGAACAGGGATATCAGGACCTCGTGCCGCCGATCCCAGTTCGAAGTGCTGCGATGGAGGGCACCGGGCAGTTTCCCAAGTTCGTCGAGGACGCGTACCGCGTTGGCGGTGGCAACGCGGAATCGTACGATGACGACGACCTGTGGCTGCTCCCGACTGCAGAAGTCCCCGTGACGAATATGCACCGCGATGAGATCCTCCTCGACGATGATCTCCCACTGAAGTACCAGGCCCATACCCCGAACTTCCGGCGTGAGGCGGGCGAACACGGGACTGAGACTCGGGGAATCGTGCGAGTCCACCAGTTTGACAAAGTGGAACTCGTGAATTTCGTCCCGCCGGCGGACAGTTACGACCGATTCGAAGGGCTGGTGGCTGACGCCGAGGCTGTGTTGCAACGGCTGGAACTCCCCTACCGGATTTTAGAGATGTGCACTGGAGACCTGGGGTTCTCTCAGGCTAAAAAGTACGATATTGAAGTGTGGGCGCCGGGCGACGACACGACCGACGGCCCCGATGAGGGGGGCCGCTGGTTGGAGGTGTCGAGTATCTCGAACTTCGAGGACTTCCAGGCGCGTCGGGCTGATATCCAGTACCGGCCGGAACATCACGAAGCCGCGGAACACGTTCACACGCTCAACGGGTCGGGACTCGCGGTCCCGCGGGTGATGGTTGCGATTCTGGAATATTATCAAAATTCCGACGGGAGCGTGGCCGTTCCTGAGCCACTCCAGCCGTACATGGGCGGGCAGGACCGAATCGAGGGACACGAATCTATCGGTGAGGGAGCGTTGGGGGAGGGCTGACCGGTGAGCGACACCCCGCTCAAGATCGAGTACGACACACACCCCCGAGTGAAACATCTCATCGATCGACTGAAATACACCATGGAGGGGATTAGCCTCGGGTTCGACTCCTACGGCGAGCCTAACGTCAAAGGCCCGGGACTGTATTTCGCTATCGTCGCCGATATCAGCGTGTCTGATTTCGCCGATGTCATGGGGGCGAACTACTGGCCGTCCCGGGGACGAGACCCAGTCACCGACCCAGAGACATTCCACGAGGCGGCAGGCGTCGCGGCACACGACCGTGATGGCGCCACCGTCGTCAGTGTCGACGGTCTGATCAAGCGGCAGTTCGTCCGGTTCAGAAGTCTCACGCAGACCGACCGTGAGACGGCCGGCCTCCCCGATGGCATCGGGTACGAACCGTGGATGGGGTCGCGCCACATGAGTGCGCTCGACACCTCCGTTCGCGAGCCAGTGGTGGCGACGCTGACGCTCAGCGAGGAAACTGGCCGTGTCAGTCTGTTTCGCGACGGTCGGGTCGACACGACCGTTCGATCCGAGCTCGGCGGAGAGTGGCGTGCCGACGGTGAGTGACGCGGGCCACTCAAGAGGACACGCGCTCTGTTACTAGCGCCGTGCCCGGGTGTACGAGCGTGGTATCTCTCGTCGCCGCCACGTGTTCACCGCTCGATCACACCGGCTGAACAGTGCTGGACTGCAGCTCCAGCCATATGTCGGATAGCTGCCGGTCAGTTCGTGGCCAATTCACGCGAGCCACCCACCCGATGATGCCGCGGCGTTTTTGCCCGCGCTTCGCTTACTCCAACTGTGGAAACTCACGTTCGGTACGTCGGGGACGACGATCCCGACAAGTGTACGGCCCGCAAACTCGCTCGCTTTGACCTCGTCACATTGCACGAGTCAGACCGAGCGACGCCGCGTGGGCTGATTCTCGATCCGCACGCCGAGCAGGCGCTCTCGCCGGCTGATGCTGAAACGGCGACGGCTCATGGCGTGGTCGCGCTGGACTGTTCGTGGCGGTCCGCCGATCCCGAGGAATTCGACCTGCAAGGAACGCCCCGGGCGCTTCCGTACTTAGTGGCGGCAAATCCGGTAAATTTCGGGAATCCACTCCAACTCAACACTGTCGAAGCATTGGCAGCTGCACTGTGGATTCTGGGTGACCAGGTGCAGGCCCGAACACTCATCGGGAAATTCACCTGGGGAGAAACGTTTCTTGAGATGAACGCCGAACCGCTGGCACGGTACGCCGATTGCGCTAGCTCCCAAGAGGTCGTCGAGATCCAGGGAGAGTACCTTGACCGTGGCTCTTAATCCGGTGAGACAGCAGTATCCCCGGGATAGGCACAAAACTGTGAGCCGCCCCCGCGGTGGGGCTTGGTCTCTAAGCAGGCACCTCGCTCACCTGCTCACCGTCAGACCAGCCGAGCTGCTACATATTGGGACGACAGCCGTAATGACCGCCGGTGGCGTGAATACAGGTCGACGACTCAGCCCTGTGTTAATAACTCAATCGTGTTTTGTTATTAATGGTAACTAAAATACGGGGCGTCTGTGGCAGTGTAACTAATAAATCTCGGGCCCATAGGGTGTGATAATGGATTCTTCGACCGGCGCCGCGAGTGGTGACGACGACACGGCACCGAGTGAGGGGCGGGTCGATGGTGATGGAGTCTGGTCGGAGGGTCAGGAACTGCGTCTGTCGGTGCCGTCGATGGATTGTGCCTCCTGTGCGAGCAAGATCGAGACTGCACTGGACGGACCCGGTATCCACACTCTGGACACACGACCCACCTCCGGAACGGTCGTCGTCCAGATCGACCCTGCAGAGACGACCGAAGCCAGTGTCAGAGACGCAATCGAATCGGCAGGCTACGAAGTGACAGAGACGAGTGGGATCGCAGCCCAGCGAACCCTTTTCAGAACGCCTCGGGCGGCGGGGATCGCGGTCGGAGCAGTCGCTCTCATCAGTGGGCTAGTTCTCGAATGGGCTCTCCCCGGACTGAATCCAGCCGTCGATGTCTCTGGACAGTGGACGATTACGGGGTCGTGGATCGCGTACATGATGGCGACCGGCGTCGCGGGTGTGCCAATCGTCCGAGCGGGCTTTGCCTCTCTTCGAGCTCGGTCGCTGGATATCGACTTTCTGATGGGTATCGGCGTCGTCGGCGCGGTCGTCATCAACTACCCATTCGAGGCGGCGACGTTGGCGGTTCTGTTTTCGACGGCGGAACTGCTGGAGAGTTACTCGATGGATCGGGCGCGAAACTCTGTTCGGGACCTGATGGAGCTTTCACCAGACGAGGCCACGGTACTCCGTGACGACGAAGAACAGACTGTCTCTGCTGAGGATGTCGCCGTCGGCGAGACGGTCGTGGTCAGACCTGGCGATCGGGTCCCGGTCGACGGTATCGTCACGACCGGGCAGAGTGCAGTCGACGAGTCCCCGATTACCGGCGAATCGGTCCCAGCAGATGTCCGGCCGGACGATGATATCTATGCGGGGTCGATCAACCAACGCGGGTACCTGGAAATAGAGGCAACCGCGACGGCAGGTGACTCGACACTGGCAACCGTCGTGGACCTCGTGGAGGAGGCAGGCAGCGGTGACACTGACGCTGAACAGTTCGTCGACCGCTTCGCGAACGTGTACACACCAGTGGTCGTCGGGCTGGCAGTCTTGACAATGGCACTCCCGCCGCTCCTTGTCGGCGGGTCTGTCACCACCTGGTTCATTCGCGGGCTCACGTTGCTAGTGATTGCGTGCCCGTGTGCGTTCGTCATCTCGACGCCGGTGAGTGTAGTGTCGGGGGTCACCGCTGCCGCCCGGAACGGGGTGTTAGTGAAAGCCGGCGAACACCTCGAGGCAGCTGGCCAGGTCGACACCGTCGCCGTCGACAAGACTGGGACACTCACCACCGGGGAACTCGCGGTGACAGACCTGATTCCACTGGCCGACGCCGGTGAGCGAGACGTGTTATCGTGTGCGGCGGCGCTGGAGCAACGCAGTGAACACCCGATTGCCGAGGCGATTACGGAGCACGCGGACACACGAGAAGTTGACACTCGCGAGACGACTGACTTCGAGTCGATTACCGGTCGTGGAGTACGGGCCGACGTGGACGATGAAACCCACTATGCGGGCAGCCCGGAGTTGTTCCGCCGGTTGGGTTTCGATCTGAATCATGCCCACATCCGGACTGATGGCGGACAATTGACCGACACAGCGGCATCGACGTTTCCCGCAGAGACGGACACCGATCTGGATCAACTCGACGACGAAATCCGTAGGTGTGACCACGGGTCCTTCCTGGATCTGGTGAATCAGACGATTCCACGGCTTCAGGCGGAAGGCAAGACAGTAGTACTCGTCGGCACAGCCGACCGACTCGAGGGTATCCTCGCGGTGGCAGACACGGTTCGTCCGGAGGCAGGTTGGGCCGTCGAGCAGTTACGGGCGGCCGGTGTCGAGCGAGTCGTCATGCTGACCGGGGACAACAGGCGCACCGCCGAGGCAATCGGTCAGGAAGCCGGTATCGACGACGTGCGAGCAGGGCTCCTTCCAGAAGAGAAGGTCACGGCTGTTCGCGAACTCCGCGAGGACCACTCTGTGTTGATGCTCGGCGACGGGATCAATGACGCCCCCGCGCTGGCGGCTGCGACGGTTGGTGTCGCAATGGGCGCGGCCGGGACAGATACGGCGCTGGAGACAGCCGACGCCGCGCTCATGGGCGATGATCTCAGCCGACTCCCGTATCTCGTCACCCTCTCTGCTCACGCCCGGCGAGTGATCCGCGCGAATATCGTCGGTTCACTGGCCGTCAAGGCCGTTCTTGCTCTCGGCGCTCCACTGGGCTATGTGACGATTGCTGTGGCCGTGATTGTCGGTGATATGGGAATGAGTCTGGGCGTCACTGGCAATGCAATGCGACTGGCACGACTCTCGCCTGCCGACCCTCCAACTGAAGAATGAACCATCAGACGAGACTCCACTAACTCCGCCGCTGATCGTGCTCATGAGATAGGAGAGCGGGCCGGCCTTGCGGTCCACGTTTATTAGGGTGTGTGCGTCTCACTCGCCAGAAAAACGCATCAGAGTTGACACTGTCAACACCTACGCCGAACGCGTAGGTGATGAGTCCGTGCCACGGCGAGATCATTCACCCCCGACGCCACATACGAGGAGTCGCTTCCTGTGAAGCCTCCTACGGTCTGCCGAGACGGACCACTCATTAGGGTCGGCCATCTAGAATCATTATGGACACGAAGCGTCTGGAGGTCGCGCTAGCCGATGAATTCGGCGGCGATGCGAGTGAGCGCCGGGTGATCGCGCGACAGGCGCGTGATCTTGCGGATTCGGGAAAGTCTGATGACGACCGCGGTCACAGTCTCTCTGTATCGGAGATCGTCAGACAGCTCTCGGACGCCCCTGATGATTCGTCTGTTATCGAGCGATGGAACTGGTGGATGGGAGCGCTCGATACGGCTTACGGCGGGTACGGCCGGTTTGCCGTGCGTGTCGTCTCCGACGACGGCGGAGCCGATGTGAATCGATAGCAGCTGGCGACAATCCAATTGGCTTCACTCAGACCTCACCGCTTGACTTCCTCCCCGCCAATCGGCGAGGATTCCTCCGTCGGGAATCCAACCAGACGGTTACCTCGGCTGTGAACTGACGGGTTTGCTGACATTGGTTTGGTCACGTGAGTCTGACAGTTCCTCACAATCGTCGAGTATCCAGTCATGCTCGTTCCACTCCCAATACGCCCCCTCACCACTACTGGATTGGGATGCGTCCCTGCGGCGTTCAGCACGCTGGGCAGCGGGCCGAGCCATCGGCCCAACTTCTTCCTGGAGGAGATTCCACGCTCCAACGATCTCACTGTGTGCTTCCAGTCCACACTCAGTACACCGAAACTCATCGCCGTCCCGGTAGATGTGTCTCGAATCGCATTCAGGACACTCACTACTTGAACCAGCCTCACTCACCTCAGTGACCGAGATGCCGACATCACCGAGTGTGAGTTTCAGACGGTCGGTGAGTTGACCGTGACTCCAGAACGAGTGCGTCTTCTCGTTCACAGTTGATGACCAGTGTGACTCTAGCACATCTGAGAGGTCACCGACGTAGACGGAATCGACATTCTGTTCGAGCAACCACTCAGCAGCGTGTTTGACGGCAGCATTGCGACTATGGTCGCGTTTCCGCGTTCGTTCCGCGTATAGACGCCGAATCTGGTGACTCGAATAGCTGCCTTCAGCGAGTGCCGATTGCAAGCTGGCAATACGTTCAGTGTACTGCTGGAACCGTTCGAACTCAGGGCGAGCGTGATATACCATGGTTTCGCCAGTGCTGGTGACGAGAGCAAGCGTGTTGTTCGCACCCACGTCGATAGCTGCCGAGTGCGTCGTGTTCTCGGGATCGAGTGTATGAGTGAACTCATCCAGTCGCTGTTGTTTGAGTTTGTCTGGTTGAATGCGAACTGGATGTGTGACACGAAACACATCAGCAGTGTCGTCGTAGATGAGTTCGAGCCTGCTATCGTCGCCGTCCCACTGTGGGTTGCCACGGACTTCAAGAGTGACCTGTTCGTTATGGACGAAATCGTATTTATCTTCGAGCACATCTCCAACGCCGAACGCAAGCGTACTCCTGTTTTCATCCCAGTCGAAATCGTACAAGTCGTTTCGGACGAGTCCGTGTAGTTTGTGACCGTCTTCGCGATTCCCCCAGTAGCCCGGTGGACTGGGTTTGTTGGTCACGGACGGGTCGTCAGACCGATATGCGTCTCACAGCTCGAAGAATGAACGCCACGCCTCGCTGTTTTTGCGTGCAATCTGCTGGCACGGCGTTTTCCCAAGAATAGGGGCGTAGTTGTCGTACAGGTCTGCGTACTCGGCTTCCCATATATCCTCATTCTCGGTGAAGTAGGCTTGGCGTCGTCGATACGTGAGTTGGTTCCAGAGCGGAGCATGGGCAGCCAACCACTCGAACAAACACTCCCGATACCGTTCGCTCACGGGTTCGGCAGTATATTCGTTTGTCCGTCGTGGAAGGCTGCTCACCAAAATGGTCTATGTATTGCGGTTTCGTAACGGTTTTGAATTACGTTCAGCTTGTCATCTGTCGTAGTTAGTCTGATTGTCGGATTCATCCCCGTCCTCAAGGACGGGGCTTTCTCCTCGATTCTCCGTAAGTGAGCATGTTACGCACAGTCATACGGTGGCGTTCATTATCCATCCCATCATTTCCTCCCGTAACATCCGATTTGATACCGGTGTGTGCGCATACCCTCGTCCTCGGGCGGACAAAGAGGTCGAACTACGATCCATATTGTTCTCTGATATCTCATCTTCCGCGCCCTGAATGGTGAGGCTCCCGCTCGCTACTCGTCGCTTCCTCAGTTATGTCGTTATAACCGAACTGACACGAGACCCAGACGACCTGATCTGACGACTTTCAACTGCACTACCGTGGCTCCACTGTCTGAGACGAGTGGCGCTGCTGTCGCACAGTTTCACTTTCACCCCGCGTGGCTCGGGTACAAACCGTCTCTACTCGGTGTCTTTTGTATGCAATCACAGCAGCAGTCATCGGTTGACTCGGCTCCGCAGTTTACGAGTCCGACTCGCGTCGAGGTGACTGAATGCCGGACCGAGCGGCTCCCCACGCGAGTTCAGGCGAACAACGTCGATGGGGCGACCGTGTATCTGGAGCGTCGCGGCGGCCGCACGTTCCTTGTTGCAGACCCTCACGAGTAGCGAGAAACGGCGACTGGCCGTCTGATAACGGTAGTTCAGGCGTAGAAATCGGTCCCGACAAGACCTATCGGTGACTGGGTACACCTCGCGGTGGTGTGGACACACCAACCGCCCATCACAGAGTTTTTTGAGAATCACGTTAGCGTGTGGGTGTGGACCCGTTGAGAATGATCCTGGCCGATTATGCTGGTGGCGCCGTCGAGACAGGGCTCCCGGTGATCGTCGGGGTCGCTGCACTCCCACTGTTCGCCGCGATTGCGCTTCTGGGGGTGCCACTTCTGGGGGGTGGTGTGGTCGTGGTCTGGATTCTTCTCGGGGTTGGTGTAGTGACGTGTCTGGTGGCGCCGTCGACCGCGGTCGCCACTGTGACAGCGCTGCTCGACCGTGGAACCGCGAGCAACCAACTGAACGACCCCGACGACTGATTACAACCGCCAGACCGACGGCCTCTAATTCAAGCCGGCCGTAGACATTTCATATGGATGTGAGGTTTCTCGGGGCGGCCAGAGAGGTAGGTCGAAGTGCGATATTGATCGACGACCGGCTCCTTCTCGATTACGGCCAACTTACCGCAGAGCCCCCGCAGTTCCCGGTCTCGGAGCCGGACCCAGACGCAGTGGTCGTTTCTCATGGCCATCTCGACCACGTGGGAGCGATTCCGGCGCTGTTGAAAGGCTCTCAACGGCCGCCAATCCACTGGACCCCGCCAACCGGTGACCTTACTCGGACACTCGCACAGGATACGCTGAAGTTACACGGGACCAGTCCACTCTGTCCTTTCTCCGAAGAGCACGTCCACCGACTGGGCGAAGTCGAACATCGCCACGGATATCGCGACCCGTTCACCGTGTGTGGCGGGCCCGATGCCGGCGGCTATCTGGTAACACTGTACAACGCGGGCCACATTCCGGGGTCAGCACACGTGCTGGTCGACGATGGAGACACCCGCCTGCTCTACACCGCCGACTTTCACACCGACGACCAGCGGCTCGTCTCGGGCACCACCGCCCGACCAGACGCCGATGTGGTGATCTGTGAGTCGACATACGCCGATGTCCGTCACGACCGGCGTGAAGACGTCGAACAGCGGTGGGCCGAGAGCGTCCGGACAGCCACCTGGGAGGGGGGAACCGTCGTCACCCCGGCGTTCGCAATCGGGCGAACCCAAGAGATGATGCTCGTGGCCGCAGCACACGATGTCTCACCGTACGTGGATGGGATGGGCGTCGAAGTGACACGGATGGTCCGGCAGTATCCGGAATTTCTCCGAAATCCCGAGGCGCTGCAAAACGCCACATCGAACGCACGATTCGTCAACGGTCGTGACGGGCAACGCCGGCGTATCGCCGACGGCAACGAGGTGATTGTCACTACCTCCGGGATGCTCGCCGGCGGCCCGGCGATGACTTACATCCCCGCGATACGCGACCAACCGACCAACCGCATCACACTCACTGGGTATCAGGTCGACGGAACACCCGGGCGGCAACTGCTCGACACGGGACGGTGTGAACTTGACGGTCGTGTACTCCCGGTGGCAGCAAAGACCGAACTGTACGACTTCTCGGCTCACGCTGATCGGGACGGACTCAAGGCTTTTCTTGCTGAGTATCGAGATGCTGAACTCCTTCTTAATCACGGAGACTCCTGTGTTGAGTTCGCAGCAGAGCTCCGAGAGGCAGGCTTTGACGCGTCTGCTCCCGAACTCGCGACGACGGTCGAAGTCTGAAATCCTGTGCCGGAGCCGTCAGCTACCTCCCACATAGCCTTCTCGAACGTTTTGTTGAGGCTGTCGCGTATCTGATTCAGACGTGCTAGTTCCCAACAGCGGACCACGTCGCCAACGATCAGTCACCTCATATCACGGGAGGCTCTTGACGACGACTCAGCTGACGAGCTGTGAACAGTCTCGGGGGCAAGCCCTGAGGCTCCCTGTTTCGACGACAGAACCCATAGAGGCACTCTCTCAGTACAAACGGTGAAGACCGGCAGTCTCAAGCTCGACCCACAGAGTAGGTTCACTACAAAATCGAATCTTACCGACAGGAGTCAGTCAATAAGAACGACTGGAGCGAGGACCGAGTGATACGACGGATATGGAAACTAAGCCGAGAGGCGAAACCACCGTCACACTGCTTTTGTTCTCGGGTGTGCAAAAGCCGACATGACAGACGAGCCGCCATCCGAACGTGAGACACCGGTCGGAGAACCGGCGGTGCGAGCCGACCCTGAGGTGGCCGGGAGACGAGCTCAAGATGCCGTCGAGTTCGACCCTGACGACCCCGAGAGTGTCTCCCGCGCTGTCGAGACCGTCTCACAGTTTGCGACCGGAAATCTCGGAGAAGACGACGATATCTTGATGCTCCGTGGTGCAGCCGGGTGTGCTGCGCTCGTCCGTGGCACAGGGTCGTACAAGACAGCTGCCGAACGCACCTCGGAGGCCGCGTCGGTGTCGTTCATCCGAAAATGGGCCCGCGTTCACGACCTTCCACAGGCGATCCGTCGCCATGTCGCCCGCGGAGAGATTCCACCGACAGCCGCCAAACACATTGCCCGTGTAGCGGGTGATGCACGCTTTCTAATCGCCTTTGCCGTCCTCGATGCCGGGCTCACGGTGCGCGATGTTCGGTCAGTCGCGTCAGCCGTGAACAACGGTGCCTCCGCTGAGGCGGCGCTCCGGGAGCAGGGTGTCACCCCCGGGCATCTCGACATGGACCTCCCGCTTACACAGTATGTCGCTCTCCGTCGAGAAGCATCCAGACGAAATGTCTCGCCCGGAACGATAGTGGGGCAGGCACTAGACGAATACTTTGCCGTCGACTGAATTGGCGGCGAATCTGGCTGTGGGTGCCCTCCAGATGGTATTTGTCCCCAGTTGTTCCAGACTACCGATAACAAACGGTCACGTTCGGTGTGAGGTCCCGTTACGGTTACGAGATTCTCGCGTTTCTAGCCGTGAAAGGAGGTCAATGACATACGATTATTTTCACGCAGGAGTCGAATCTGAAGTACTTCGGGGACAGGCTCTGAGACACTCGTCTTGGACCACCTGTAGACGCTCGCTATTCTGAGATTTGCACGGCGTTTCGAAAGGAGGTGGCTCGGGCTTAGCTATCGTCACAAGGGGCTCTGCGGGGGTAACTGTTCGTCATCGCCACCTGTATCAGTTACATCTTCGCCGCTCAAAAGCTCGTCCATGGAGAAAAACAGCGTGAGTATCTCGAGCCACCACACGCTTGCGTGGCCAATATCTCGGGCCTGAAGATCGAGGAGTCCAGTGTATTCGTCAATCTGCGATCGGCTGTGCCCGTTAACCCGTGAGCAGCCTTCCACGAGCTCACACCCGAGTGTCCGTCTCGACGCTCGGTGTCGGGTGAGTGATGACTCTATCTGTTGCGACGACGTCCGGGTGGGTGCTGGCATGAGACCAGGATAACGGAGCTATCGTTGATTTGCGAGGTCTGAAAACGCCGATGCGAATTGAACCGCTCGGGGAGCCGACAGTATAATCGAGCCACTTCGTCGGAGAGGATAGACAGGACTCTGGCGCGGTGGTTCGCTTGAAGATCATGCTAGTTCAAGGAACGGTCATAGTCGACCATACGACGGTCATCGACGACGGCGCGGTGGTTGTTGAGGGAAATTCGATAGCTGCGGTTGGCGACTCGACAGCGCTTCGACGTCGCTATCCCGACCATGACTGCCGTCGATACGATTTGGTCGCACCGGGGCTCGTCCAGGCACACGTCCACTCCATACAGTCGCCGGGTCGTGGGCGGGCTGACGGTCTCGAACTCGCTGACTGGCTTGGTGACCGCATCCTGCCGATGGAAGCGGCGCTTGACCCGATGGCGACACGTGCGGCGGCCACACTCGGCTATCTGGAGTGTCTGGCGTCCGGAACTACCACCGTCGTCGATCATCCCAGCACCGAACACGCCGAGACGGCCTTCAGAGCTGCTGCCGACACGGGAATCAGAGCCCGGCTCGGCAAAGTCTTGGTCGATAAAGACGGTCTTGACGGTATCACAGAATCTACCGACAAAGCGCTCGCCGAGTCGGAGCGGCTCATCCGGCAATATCACAACTCACAGAATGGCCGGATTCAGTACGCCGTCACTCCCCGATTCGCGGTCAGCTGTTCGGAGGCGTGTCTCCGTAGGACACGTGATCTTGTAGATCGGTACGAGGGGGTACGCATCCACACTCATGCTGCCGAAGAGCCGGCCACTATCGAGACAGTCCGTGAAGCGACCGACAGCCGGCCGATCCAGTGGCTCCACGATGTCGGTCTTACCGGCGAAGACGTGGTGTTGGCACACTGTGTCCACACGAGTGACGCGGAACGGGAGCTCCTCGCCGAGACTGGCACTCACGTGTGTCACTGCCCGTCGGCGAACATGAAATTGGGAGCCGGGACCGCACCAGTTGGCGACTACCGCGACCGTGGCATCAACGTCGCCGTCGGGAGCGATGGCCCGCCGAGTAACGATACCCTGGACGGATTCACCGAACTCCGGCAAGCCGCCCTGTTACAGCGCGTCTCTCGGCGGGACCCGACTGCTCTCTCGGCCCGGGAGGTATTCCGTATGGGCACCCGTGGTGGAGCCCGAGCCGCTGGATTCGACTCGGTCGGTCGACTCGCAGAAGGCTGGACGGCTGATGTCGTCGGGCTCTCGACCGATTCGACACGAGCGACTCCCCGTGGGGATCCGTACGCGCATCTGGTGTTTGTCGCTCGTGGGACCGACGTTGAGTTCACGATGGTCGATGGCGATGTCCGCTATGATGCTGGGACACATCTGGGAATCGACGCCGCGGCGGTCAAACACCGCGTGGCCCAGATTGCAGAGACTCTCGATGTGGAGGGCTGAGCCTCACATACGAATCCGTCGAAGCGACGAGCCTCCGTCGCGGTGTCTGTGTCGCCCGGCCGTCAGTCGGTCGGCTCGGGTGCTGATGCGGGTATCTCTGTCTCGACGACCGTCTTGTCGGGCAGGTCTAGGTCCGGTTCACGACCGACTGTGAAGAGCCGCTCCGTGAGCGTGAGTTCCTCGTGACTGGGACTGGCTTTCTCGATCACTTCGTACTCAATAGTGGTCCCTTGAGGTTCGGCAGCGATCCGAACGGAACACAACTGATAGGATGGGTAAAACACCGGCGGGAGAAGCCCCGTGATCCCGTCTCGGCGGTGAAGCCGCTTCAGCCAGGTCCCCGTGTTGACGAGCACTCCACCATCGATCTCGCTGACTCGAGGCCGATGCGTGTGGCCGTAACAGAAGATCGCCGTCTCGGGGTTCTGGTCGAACACCTCCCTGGCGGCTTCCTCGTACGGCGCTTCGGTATCGACGGTGAGTTCTGTCTCGAAGATGCCGAACCGGTCAATCGTCTTCCGGAGATCGCGGCGCAAAAAATACAGTGGGATTCCAACAAGCAGTAACAGGCCCGTGACAGCGGCGTTGACGGCCAACAGAACCCAGATAGCTGTTCCCGCTGGGCCGAATCGGCCGAGAAATGCGGTCGTCCGGTCGACCGGCAGCGACCAGATCCCGAGTACATCTAATCCCGCGAGAATGGCAATGACAGCACTGATATTGAATAACAGAAGAAACGGCACCAGCGCGTATCGGATCGCGGGGTTCATTTCGAGATAGAAGTACTTCGACGCCAGCCAGACGGGCATTCGCTCGGTGGGCGTCACTGCTTGCACGTCTTTGAGCCAGTTGAATCGTCCACGGTCGGACAACTGGCCTGCCCGACTGGTGACCAGCGTGTTGTAGTAATAGCCCAGCGGCCTCGCGTACGGGTTCCCCCAGTCTTCGATCCGGTTGTTCGGGTCCTGCTGATGGCCGTGTTCAAAGTGGACCTCTCGCTGACCAACCCGTCGGGTGAGCGACTGCTCTTGGACGAGTGAAACATTGTACTCTGCGAATCGGTCGACGTACGCGTCGTACGCGGCTAGTTCATGATCGTGGTTCCCCGGCAGCAGCGTGATCGGTGTCTCAACACCTGTCGCCCGCAGCTGGGCGAACAACGCCGGATACGTATCCACGAGCGCGTCGAACTTCTGGATCCCGTCGATCTGTGTGAATTCCCAAAGTCCGAACGCATCACCGTTAATTATCAGTTCTGCGTTCTCTTCGGTGGTCTCGAGCCGCCGGAGGAACTCTAGCAACTCGTCGAGAAACTCAACATCTCTCAACTGCTCGTCGCCGCCGATGTGGAGATCACTCACGACGTAGCAAACCCGATCGTCGGCTTCGGATGCCACGGTGAGATGGACACCCCCGTGATTCAAAGAGGTTGTCCTGTCCCGTCTTGACTCTCCCGTGGGGGTGTCGTGTCTCGGTCCCGCCGTCCCGTCGCCGCTTCCCATCTTTTTGACTCGTATCTCTACTGTCTGTTCTGTCGTCTCGCGTCGTGTCGTGTTCCGGTTCGGTTTCAGCGTAACATGACCCGCTCTCGTCACGTCTCGATTGCCTCCGTGGGTCTGGCCATCCGGGGAGGAATCATAGGCCACCAGCGATTCCGTCAGTGACAGTCAGGCCGAGCTTAGCGAACAACGCGTTCGGCCTACTGGTGCGGTCAGAAGACGAGAGTATAATTCGAGTCGATCGGATGGCTGTAGAGAGAGACGATTCATGACGGGATGCAAACGTATTTGCTTCTGCTTAGAGGGTAATCAGGATATGCGCGTCCTCATCACGGGAGCAAACGGGACCGTCGGTAGAGCAATTCTCGACGAGCTCGGGGATCGCCCGGAGTACGAGTTCACCTGTCTCGACGTCGAACCTCACCCGGAGCGGGACTCCGTCGTAGCCGACATTACCGAGCCGGATTCTCTCCGGGGCCCCTTCCAGAACCAAGATGCGGTGATCCACCTGGCAGCGGCAGTCGATCTCGGCGGGTCCTGGCGCGAGATTCTTGCAACGAATATCGAAGGCACGTTCAATGTGCTTCAGGCGGCTGCCGAGGCGAACGTCGAGAAGTTCGTGTTCGCATCGTCGATCCACACGGTCGGCATGTACGAGATCGAGCTCGCGCCAGATATCTACGACCCGGGAAACGATCTGGCGGTGACTGCCGAAGACCCGGTCCGACCTGACTCGTTTTACGGGCTGTCGAAAGTCTTCGGTGAAGCGGCTGGACGGCTGTTTGTCGAGAGTCAATCGAACCCTCTCGGAGAACTCCATCCGACCTACGTTACAAACACGCGTGAGTTCCCCCGACGGTTCTACTCACTCCGGATCAAGACGGTGCTCGACGAAGGGTACGATCACCCATACGGCCTCGCAGAGATGGGTGTCGATAACGACTGGTGGGACCGAGATAGTGAGAAGTACGCATACCTGGCAGACCGGTTGAAGTGTACGTGGCTCTCTCACCGCGATCTGGGGCAGTTGGTCGACAGATGTCTCCAAGACGACACCGTCGAATACGACGTATTCTGGGGGGTCAGCGACAACCGCGGCACGTGGGTAGACAACTCGCGGGCCCCTTCGATACTCGGATACAACCCCGCCGACGATGGGGCAAACTGGGACGGTCCACCGGTGCGGTAACCTGTCTGGTGGCGCCCGCGGTCGTAATCGTGGGCTGAACCGCTTCGATATCACGCTCTAAGGCACTCGGCTTGCTCCGCCTGTAACAATCCAAACGGCGGCCGTGGTCGTCACCCCGAAGAGTGAGTAACCGGGAATGCAGAGATTTCCGACGAAACAAGTCGTGGTCCGGCCTGCTGGCCGACACGAACGGGGCAGTCCCACTGGGAATAGCTCGGTCTCTTTTCTGGCTGTTCTGCCGGTGTCTCTGGCTGTGTGATGGGCCGAGCAGACCTCAAAACAGTTATACTGCTGGCATAATTTGATGGATGTGTCTATGACAAAACATCGCAGTCGGCGTGCGTTCCTCGCGGGGAGTGCGGCGGCAGTAACCATCGGTGTCACGGGCTGTACCGGCAGCGACAGTGGAGGCGCCGGCGACGGTGGGGACGACACCGAAAGTGGCGACAGCAGCGGGTCGACAGACACTGAACTGGCCGACTCGATGAACATCTTCCACGCGGGGTCGTTGGCCCCGCCGTTCTCGGCTGGCGAGCCGGAATTCGAAGACGAGTTCGGCGTTGATGTGAACCGTGAGGCTCAGGGATCTGTCGCCTCGACACAGAAAATCACCCAGCAAGGACGGTCGGCGGACGTCCTCGGCACTTCTGATTTCCGACTTATCCGGAACCGGGTGCTCCCCGAGTTCGGCGGCTGGTACGCCATCTTCACGACAAATTCGATGTCGATTCAGTATCGAGAAGACTCCCCCGGCGCAGATGACATCTCGAAGGACAACTGGTGGGAGGTGCTCTCACGTGACGGTATCACTGTTGGCCACTCGGACCCGGCAGTCGACCCTGGCGGGTATCGTGCGGTGATGATGTTACAGTTAGGCGCCGAGGAGTTCAGCGGCGAGCGGCTGTACGACGAGTCGACGCTGGATGCACTGACGAACAACACCACCGTCCCGACCGGCACTGAGACGAATCTCGAAGGGCAACTCGAGTCGGGCGAACTCGATTACGTGCTGTATTATCAGTCGATCTCGGCCACCTCTGGACTCCCGTTCATCGATCTTCAGCCAGAAGTCGACCTCTCACAGGCGACCAGCGAGTACGCTGAACACTACGCCAAGGCGGAAGTCGAGACCAACAGCGGCACGTTCACCGGCGCGCCTATCGCGTACGGACTGACTGTGCCGAGTGTCGCCGAAGCCCCGGTCGGGGTGCCCAGTGGGTCGAGTACTTCGCGACCGACCCAGGCCGAGCAATTCTTGAAGAACAAGGCCTCGTCCCGGTCGACCCGATCGTGGTCCCCGCAAGCTCCGAAGAAGCCGTCCCCGACAACGTGTTAGAGGTCGCCAGCGCACAGGATACGCTCGGCCCACTGCAACTATAGGTAATCCACATCACTATCACCACGTCACCGCTCACTGATGCATATGAACACCACACTCACCTCCACGGACCGTGGCGACGGAGACTGACCCCAGCCCCGGAACCTCCGCGATCGGGCGGCCGTCACTGACCGCGGCGTTCGTCGTCGTCCAAGTACTGGCGTTTGCGGCTACCTACTCGGTCGGCCAGCCGACCTGGTACGCGTACTTCGTCGTGGGCAGCACAGCCGTCACCGCGTACGCGCTCGACGGAACCTCCTTTACCGTCGCGACGGCGACCGCCGGCAGTCTTCTCATGATCGCGCTGGGACTGCCACTGTTCATGTTCGTCGCCCGGCAGTCGCCGTCGCTCGTCTTCGAGAAGGCACTCGACCCAGATGTCCACCGGATGCTCTATCTCGGCGTCTACGGGCCGCTGTTGGCAGCACTGGTCAGTCTCGCGGGGGGAATCCCGCTGGCACACCTGCTGGCGAAAGGGTTCTCTGGTCAGCCTCTCGTCGAGAGTTTGGTCGACCTCCCGCTGGTCGTTCCCCACTCTGTCGCGGGTATCATCGTCTTGTTCGGCTTCGGGCAAGGCGGTGCGTTCCCTCGGTTCTCGGTCCTCGGGTCCATGGCTGGTATGGTGCTGGCGATGGCGTTTGTCTCGGCACCGTATGCCGTCAATGCCAGCCGCGAGGCGTTCGAGTCTATCGACGACCAACTCGAGTACGCCTCACGAGTCCACGGGGCGAATAAGTGGGAAACATTCCGGCGAGTGACCGGTCCACTTGCCATCCGGGGCATCGTCACCGGCGGCGTGCTCGCGTGGGCTCGTGCAGTCTCGGAGTTCGGCGCCGTCGCCGTCGTTGCCTACTCTGTGGACTTCTTTTACCCACCCGCAGGCAGGCAAGTGACCGCTCAACACGCACCCGTGTTCGTGTACAACACCTACCTGCAGGGGGGCTCGAAGAGAGTGGAGCCGTCGCGTTCTTATTATTGGCTGTCTCGGCAGTGATCTTCCTCATCGTGCGATACCTGACCGACGACGGGACAGCGGGAAGTATGCCATGACCCGCCTTACTGCCGACATCCGTTCGGTGTTTACCACGGAGGGTGCAGACCCGTTCGCCGTCGATGTTGCAATCGAGGTGAACCCCGGCGACACCTGTGTCGTGCTCGGTCCGAGCGGGAGCGGAAAGACCCTGTTGTTGGAGACGGTCGCCGGCTTCCATGATCACACCGGAGTGGTGACCTCCGACGGGACAGATATCACTGAGCGCCCGTCTGAGAAGCGGGGGTTCGGCTTTGTGTTTCAGGACTACGCGCTGTTCCCGCATATGACCGTCCAAGAGAATGTCGAGTTCGGAACCCGGTACCGAGAGTCGTCACGCGACGGCGAAGAACTGCTCTCGGAACTCGGTGTGGCCCACCTTGCATATCGGAATCCGCCCACACTGTCTGGGGGTGAAAAACAACGGGTCGCGCTGGCGCGGGCACTCGCCATTCGCCCGTCCACGATGCTACTTGACGAGCCGCTGGCGGCACTTGATGTCCCAACCCGGCAGACCCTTCGCGACGATCTGGTCGATATCCTCGCTGACGTGACCGCCGTGTACGTGACGCACAATCGCACGACAGCCCGCGCTATCGCCGACAGAATCGTCGTGATGCAGGACGGGAAGATCGTCCAACGCGGCCCGCCAGCGACCGTCTTCGAGCGGGCGGAATCGCCCATGGTCGCGCGTTTCACCGGGTCAAATGTTATCGATCTCTCGGCAGCGCCCTCGCTCCGCAAGGTTCTCGCTGATGACAGCTCTGCCCGGGCACGCTCTACTGAGATAGGGTCGGCCAATCAGACCGGAGTCCTCGGGAATATCGATGCTGGCACAGGAGACAATCTCGCCATCAGACCCGAGGCGATCACTCTTGATGACTCTGACGGGGATCTGTCTGCGACCGTCGAGCGGGTCGTGCGTGAAGATGCGACATCCCGCGTCACGCTCGCGTTCGATAATGTGACTGTCGATGCGTTCGCGAGTGCGCCACCGGCAGTGGGGACAGGAATCTCACTCACTTTCCCC
>KI543227.1:146184-169772 GCA_000496235.1 uncultured archaeon A07HR60 | reverse complement strand
AGCTCCGTCTCAGATGCACACTCTAGCGGTGAGTGGCTCGGACGGCTGAGACCGCGTCAGTAATGTCATCATATCAAGCCGGTCTGGACGCATCCTTTTATGTGACAGTGGGATAACTCGATTCAGTGATTACCTGTGGATTCAGATACACCGAGAGGTCGAGGCCGGGCGACACTGGTGAGAGACGGAGTCGAACTCGACGACCGAGACGTCGCTCTGCTGCGGGAGATTGACACGACAGGGACGATAGCGGCGGCTTCTGCGAATCTGGGCCGGTCACGGGCCCGTGATACCAGCCGGATCGACGACTTAGAGGCGGCGTTTGGCGAACTCGTGGACCGCCACCGAGGCGGGAGCGACGGTGGGGGGAGTCGGCTGACCGACACTGGGTCGCGCGTATTGAACCGGTATGAGCGGCTCCAGGTGGCGTTGTCTGCTACTGCGCAGGTCCCCGAAACGACGCTAGAAGGGGCGGTGACACAGGTCACTGGAGAAGTAGCTGAAGTAGACACCCGTGTCGGGCGGGTCAGGGGGCTCCACCGGGGCATCGACGCGGAAACACCCGTCCAGGTCCGGATCGGCGCCGACGCAATCACCGTGCTAGTGCCGTCGGAGTCTCTGGACCCGAACGTGCGAAGCACGCGCAACAACTTCACCGGCACTGTGACAGAAATTACACGAGGACAAACTGTCTGGACGGTCCAGATCAACGTCGATGGAACGGCGTTTCAGGCGCTGGTCACGGAAACGAGCGCGGATCGGATGGAGTTGTCCACAGGTGACCGAGTGGCTATCGCATGGAAAGCGACTGCGACGCGGCTCGCACAAGGGCTCTGAGCCGTCGAGTGTCTCCGCTTCGTCCGTCTTCTCACCGCTCTGTCTCGTTTCGCCCTATGCTATCGGACTCAGACCGACTTCGATTTCGATTTGACTCTGGGTGCCACGAGACACTCCCAGCGGCTGCTGATCCGGGGCTACCTCCGTCGGGATCTGGGTCTCTCTTATTATGAGACGAGAGTCCCTCGCCAGCAATGTGCCCTCTAGGCTGCATCCAGGTCAGGACATTCAGCCTCGACCTATCCCGGATTGTCGACTTCAATCCTGAATCTACGGGTTCGCTGATACGGTCTCGGTTCGTCGCTAGGTGTGGTGTGAGTATTTGTCCGCGCTCCGGTTCTCAACCATGGCATGACTCTCCACAGCCCGACTCTCAATACTAGTAGGAACGCATACATCAAGCCCCCCGACGAGGTGGTTGACATCTATTAGCGAAGGGGCCTAATTTGTAGCATAGCGCATTTTGAAAGGCTATGATGATGGGTCGTGGGGTCAGACCGGGCCAGTGGCGTCCCGGACGCTAGCAGATGGGGCGACACAGTATGTGACTGCCGCGCGGCAACGTTTCATTAAGATATCCGTTGATACGATTTCACCGACTGCATTGGATCTCTACAATACCGCTTCAACCCGACTGCGAAAAATTCAATCTCTCTGTTTGAAGACAAATCTTTTTCACTATGGCGTTACTGATAAGTTACACACCAATTGGAGAGTTCATATGGCAGGAATGGAAACAACACAGCTGGACACCGAGCTAAGTTTGTTCAAATACGACAATCTGGAGCAACTCCCCCGGAGTTATCGCGACCTCGACGCCGGTCAACGGACAGATCGGATCGAGGCTGCGCTCGCAGAGCTGGGCGACGATGTTGTCATACTCGGGCACAACTACCAGTGTCAGGAGATTGTCGAGCACGCGGATTTCACCGGTGACTCCTATCAACTGAGTAAGGAGGCGGCAGCCGCAGACGCAGATTACGTCATCTTCGGTGGAGTGACATTCATGGCCGAATCCGCCGATATAATCACTGACGACGATCAGTCAGTGATTCTACCGAGCATGGAAGCTTCGTGTCCCATGGCGGGAATGGCGGAGGCACTGCAGGTCGACACCGCCTGGGCCGAGATCACGGCCGCCACTGATGATGATATCATCCCCGTGACATACATGAACAGTTACGCCGACCTGAAGGCGTTTTGTGCCGAACAGGGCGGTCTCGTGTGTACGTCTTCGAACGCTCACAAAGCCTTCGAGTACGCGTTCGAGCGGGGAGATAAGGTGCTGTTCCTCCCGGACAAACACCTTGGAGAAAACACCGCTCACCGGCTCGACATGGAAGAGGAGGTCGTCACCTGGGACCCGTGGGATCCGGCCGGCAAAGAGCCCGCGAAAGCCGCCGCTAACGATATTATCCTCTGGGATGGGTACTGTCAGGTTCACGAGCGGTTCCGTGAAGACCACATCACGCGCCTCCGAGATCAGCGCCCTGACGCCAACGTGGTCGTTCACCCGGAGTGTCGCCGCGAAGTCGTCGAAGCCGCCGATATCGTCGGGTCTACGTCTACCATCATCGATACCGTCGAATCTGCTGCCCCCGGTGACACGTGGGCGATCGGCACAGAAGTCCACCTCGCGAATCACCTCGCTCGCTGGAACCCAGAGGTCGAGGTGCTGCCGCTGTGTGGTGACGCGTGCATGGACTGTGACGCGATGCGCCAGATCGACCCTAACTATCTGACGTGGGTCCTCGAAGAGTTGGTCGACGGCCGTGAGCGCAACGTGATCGAGGTTGCGCCAGAAGAGAAGGAACTCGCCCGAGTCGCAATTGACCGCATGCTGGAGATCTAATATGACAGAATATTCGACCACTGACGTGCTGGTTATCGGATCCGGTATCGCTGGGTTGTCGGCCGCCCTCAGCGCGGCTCGTGAGGGGGCAGACGTGACGCTCGCGACCAAAGCGACACAGCCGAAAGGCGCCTCCTCCTGGTGGGCCCAGGGTGGAATCGCCGTCTCGTGTGACGGTCCCGACCAGTTCAAACAGGACATCCAGTCGGCCTCGGGCGACACCGCTGACCCCGCTGCCGTGCAGGTATTAGTTGACGACGCCAACGCCGCTGTCGAGGATATCCTTCTGGACACGCTGGCAGTCGACTTCGATGGCGACAGAAGCGACCCGGCGGTGAAATCGACCCAGGCGTTGAGCGACGACACCCCGAGCGGGTTCGACTTCGGGCGAGAGGCGGCTCACTCCGAGAGCCGGATCCTCCACATCGATGCCTCGACAGGTAAACACATTCACATTCCGTATCTGAATTACCTGGCTGGTCACGATGCAGTGAAGATTCGTGACGACACTGCGGCGCTAGAGTTGATCCGTCACGAAGGGCGAATCCACGGCGCCATCCTCGAGCAGGACGGTGACTTCCAGCCGTGTTATGCCGGGAGTGTCGTCCTCGCGACCGGTGGGATCGGTGATCTGTATCCTTCCTCGACGAACCCAGATAGCTCCACCGGCGACGGGATCGCCATGGCTGCGCTCGCGGGCGCCGAAACTACCGATATGGAGTACGTACAGTTCCACCCCACCGTCTGTACCGCCGACGACGCCCCGTTCCTGATCAGCGAAGCAGTTCGTGGTGAGGGGGCGCTGTTGCGCAACGCCGACGGTGTCCGGTTCATGCCTGACTACCACGAGGCAGCCGAACTCGCGCCGCGTGACATCGTCGCTCGGGCCGTTCAGACGGAGCGTGAGGCTAGTGGCGAAGTGACGTTGGACGTTTCACCGCTCGATTTCGCCGGCGAGTTCCCCGATCTCGTCGGAAAGTGTGAAGAACACGGCGTCGACTGGCAGGACGGGATTCCCGTGGGGCCAGCAGAACACTTCCTGTGTGGCGGTGTGTCTGTCGATGACCGTGGCCGGACGTCGCTAGACCGACTGTACGCCGTGGGTGAGTGTGCCCGGACAGGCGTTCACGGAGCCAACAGACTCGCCTCTACTTCGCTCTTAGAGGGGCTGGTCTGGGGACTGCGGGCCGGAAGCGACGCCGCGGGACGAGACCCAGTCGTGATTGAGGCACCCGAACTGAGCGAGCGTGACCCCGCTCTCCCGGAGAACTTTGCCCATGAGAAGTTCCGCCGACTCCGCCGCGTGATGGACGAGTATGTTGGCCTTGAGCGCACTCCTGAAGACCTCCAGCGGGCAATCTCTGCCCTCAGACGGCTAAAAGGCGAAGTGGATGCTTACACCCGAACCCGGACCTCACGCCCGCTGTACGAACTCCGGTCTGCCACGATTGTCGCCCTGCTCGTCACCCGGCAGGCCGCACAGAATGAGCAGTCCGTCGGCTGCCATTACATGGCGAGTGACGGCAGCCCGACTGGCTCAACCGCAGACGACTAATTGGCCACTGACCGACCCCACGAACCCGTGCGGACCCTGGTCGGCCTCGCGCAGGTTGAGACGGCCGCTCGGTTATAATCGCTCCGGAGTGATTGAGGTGAGCGTCTCGGCCTCTACTCCCGAAATACTTCACAACATGATTCCCCGACAATCCCAACACACATTCAGTTGAACACGACAGGAGTCCTGTGACGACTCTCTATTCGTGATCCCAGGGATAATGCCGATATCAGTGTTGTCGCCGGTTGAACGGCGGGCTATCGAAAATACAGATTGACCTCCTCGCCCGCGTGAACGCGGGGGAATCCCACGGTACCGCTACCGCTGGGTTGGGATATGAGGGTTTCACATCGCTCACGGACTCTCGGGGTTGGAATCCCCGAGTCCGGTCAAACTGAATGATGCGTGGCTGGGCCAAACAGCCGTTACCGCTATCCTCTAAGCGGAGGAGTCACGGTTAGCGTTTCTTGCCTACTGTTATCTGCACCGTTCACGTCACCGTGACCGACCACCCCACACCGACCACACTTCCACAACCCCCGCTCAATACGGCTGTCATCGTCTTCGAAGCCGCACACACTACACTGACTAGACGTCCCCCGTTCATCTCTTTGCTCAACTTCTATGCCTCTCTCACGGGATTTGTAGTCGAGCAGATTCATCGTTCGCTTGTACGCCCAGTTGTCTAATCGTTTGTTGCCGTGGCGACCCCAGTCTGACTCGTCCACACCGCTGGGGTCTCCGATGACAAGCGTGCCGACGTTGTGTGAAACACATCGCTCAATGATGTCTTTCGCTAGAGCGTGCAGGAAGTGGGTTTTCCGTCGAGCCAACTTCTCCCGTGCCCACTCAGCTCTCTGTGACGGGCCGTTCCCTCCCTCGGTTTGGTACTCGTCGTCGGTGAAGTAGTGTTTGTCTTCGCGGAGTCGGTTGCCCGGATACACTACAGCATCCTCAGGGAACGCGACTGTCGCTGGGTTGCAGATGCCGAGGTCCACTCCGGCAATGGTGTCGCCGGGTGATTCGGTGTCGAGGTCGTGTTCACAGACGACGTGCAACTCCCAGCGTTCCTCACGTGACTGCCAGACAGCCCGGACTTGCTGGATGTTCCCTAGCGTGACCTCAGGCGGAGCGTCGTACTCTGCGAGGATGTACTCACGGGCACGGGGTGAGGACTTGTGGTTCGCACCCTTCGACAATCGGAGACGGGCGTTCTCGGTGTCGTGCCGAATGGCAGACTGCTTCCACGTCACCGTGATGCGAGGATGCTCTTCGTGGACTCTGTTCCCGTCTGCATCGTAGTAGTTCCGCTTACGGTAGCCGGGCGGGTTGTCCCGATCATCATCAGACCCATACCACGAACTGTCGGCTTCAGAAAGCTCTTCGAGAACGTTCTGACTGGACTGGCTGTGTAGTCCGTCGTATTTGGGGTGGTCTTTGAGTTCGTGTTTCAGGGCTGCTTCGTCGGGATTTTCGCCGGTGTCGTCCCAGACCTGCTGGGCGTGGTAGTTGGCGACATTCCAGAGTGTGGATGCAGACCACGCATGAGTGTCGAACGCCTCCTTGACTTGTGAGTGGTTGGAGAGGCGACAGATGTGTGTGCGGTGCGTGGTCTCCATCGCTCCGTCTATGTTATGAGACTCTGCTTTTCATCAACTGTGGAATATCCAGACAGTCCCCCGAGTTTCAGGTGTGGAGTAGTGTCGGATTCATCCCGCGGCTTCAGGCGCGGGTATTCTCCTTGCTTTCTATAGCCGAACGTGGTCTGGCAGACTCTTTGCAGCCCTCGCGCCCGAACACGGCACAGGCGCTATCAGGTTGGTGTCGGACTCGATGGCAGTTACCAGGCCGACCAGGCAGTCGAGCTGTCGTCGCGAGCGTACAGTCGTTTGAGATCTTTCGCGAAGGCGGCGTCACCGTCGTGGTCTAGCTTATCGAAACGATACTCCGGGGCGTTCTCTCTGATTTGCAGTCCTTCTGTGACGAACGTCTCGTCACCGAACGACTCTGTCTCGCCGACCACGAATTCGAAGTCACCGGGAACGGTGATACTCAGCGACCGGCTGGCGTCACGATCCCCGTCGTTTGGATGCAGCGTTACGGACAGTTCCACGTTGTCGATTGCCCGCGACCAGACTGTGTCGACTGACTCAATGGCTGCCTCGTCGGCACGGTTCTCGTCACCCAACTCTAACCCGGTAACACGTGCCTGAAGCAGCGCCTCCGGTGAGTCGACGATGAACTCCTCGCCGACTGCCAGCCGCTCGTCAGGGTCGAATCCCACCTGAGTGGTGAACGACTCGCTACCCTGTGAGACAATCACTTTGCGCTCAGCCTCGGTGGCTTCTGGGATGCGGTGTTTGTGAACATGGTCACACTCTGTACACCGAACGGTCGCCTGCCCACCGGGGCTCAATACCTCGTGGACGGTCTCTTCAGCTGAACAGGACGGACAGGTGAGTGGCACCCGTGACCCCGATTCGACACTCATCGTACTCAGGTTATTCCACCGGGAGGCAAAAAGGCGTGCTTGTGCGCTTCTCTGCATCCCCCTCGTCCTGACGGGCTAAATTCCGGCTCGCTATCCGTCATGCGGGCCACGGGAGCAGACATCCAGCCCCACAATTGCCGGCAGGCCCGTCCACAGGGTACGTAGGAAGGGACGGACACAATGTATACCAAAGCCGATAGTGTGGAGCAGCGGGAGCAGACGCCGAGGAGAGAAACCAGACGGCAGAGAGTACGGCGCTGGATGCGAGCCTCCAACGAGAGACCGCTTCGGGCTCGGCTGACTCGCCGGCTCGCGCTCAGAGGTCGTAAAGATCGCTATATTTGGTTTCGACGTAATTGAGGAAGTGGTCGGCGACGAATTCCTCGCCAGTGGCCTGTTTCACGAGTTCGTTTGTCTCGAAACGTGCGCCGTACTGGTGGACATTTGCGGAGAGCCACTCGTGAAGTGGCTGGAAGTCGCCGTCTGCCACCGTCTCGGACAACCCGTCGATGTCACGCTCGGCGGCAGCGTGCAGTTGTGCGGCCATCACCGATCCGAGCGTGTAGGTCGGAAAATAGCCGAAGTTCCCGTGACTCCAGTGAATATCCTGCAGACAGCCCTCGGCGTTGGATTCGGGGCGGATCCCCAGGTACTGTTCATACTTATCGTTCCACTCTTGTGGGACATCTTCGACTGACAGATCGCCTTCGATGAGGTCACGCTCGATCTCGAAGCGCACGAGCACGTGTAGGTGGTACGTAAGTTCGTCTGCTTCCACGCGGATGAGATTATCCTCATACACCTGGTTCGCTGCCTGATACGCGTCCGCGACCGACGCGTCTTCGATGCCAGGCAGGTCGGCTTTCATCTGCGGAAGGAACAGCTCCCAGAACGCCTGTGACCGGCCGACGTGATTCTCCCAGAGCCGTGACTGAGACTCGTGAACCGACAGATCGCGCGACTCGCCCAGCGGGGTTCCCCACTCTTCCCGCGGGAGTCCGAGATTGTACTGTGCGTGACCGAATTCGTGGATCGTCGATCCGAGCGCGCCCAGCGGGTCACTCGAGTCGAACCGGGTGGTGATTCGAGTGTCAAACTGGTTGCCCGCGGTAAACGGGTGTGTGGAGGTGTCCAATCGGCCTCGGTCCCAGTCGTATCCGAGGGTGTCCAGCGTCTCACGGGCCAACACCTCTTGATCGGCGACCGGGAACTCTCCATCAAAGGTGTCGACAGCTAAGCTGGCGTCGCTGTCTCGAATCTCGGCGATCAGTGGGACGAGCCGTTCGCGAACCGCCTCCAGAAGGGATTCGACACGGTCCAGCGAGAGACACGGCTCGTAGTCTTCCATCAGGACTGCGTACGGATCTCGATCCGGGTCGATCTCGGCGGCGTACTCTCGTTTGAGCTCGACGTGGGTCTGCAGATACGGCGCGAATTCGCTGAAGTCATCGACCTCTTTAGCGCTCTCCCAGGCGGTAAGTGCTTCACTTGCCGTCTCGGAAATCTCTTCGACTAGCTCCTGGGGGACTTTCGCAGCCCGCTCGTGGGTCCGCTGGATTTCGCGAACGACCGCCGACTGTTCCCCGCTCAGCTCGGCTTCCTCAATCTCCGCCAGCAACTCGGCGACCTTCTCGTCGGTGATCAACTCGTGGCCCATCGACGACAAGACTGACTGCTGTTTCGTTCGAGCAGGTGTTCCGCCCTCCGGCATCGTCACCTGCTGGTCCCAGGATAACACACCGCCTGCCGACTGGACCGTGGAGTACCGTTCGTACCGTTCGAGGAGCTCGTCGTATGCGTCAGAAACGGGCGCTGTCTCCGTTGACATATACACTATCTACTGCCAGATGAAATATAAAGAAGACGGACGGCTCCTTCAGCTATTATGCCGCACTCATGAGTCATTCGTTCGCTCCGGCCGATAGCTTGAGCTCCTCTCACTCCGGACAAGTGGGGTCGCACCGGCTCTGTATGATTAGAATTCGAGTCTCCGCGATTCCGGGCCGGGGGCGACAGCACTCCATTCCCGAATCGGCGACTCTGTGCGCCCCTCATCTCCTTTCAGCCCCGAGGTCAGGATAGATATCAGAGCTGCTCGGCGAGTTCTCGGTAGATTCTCTCACACCGCTGTAACACCTCGACGGACACGCTTTCAGTATCGGTGTGTGCCTCATCGGGTTCGGCTGGGCCACACACTATCGTCGCTGTTCCGGCAGCTGCCAGCCAGCCGGCGTCAGTCGCGTGCGGTTTCGTGACGTGACTCGGACTGCCGGGCTGGACTGCGGTGGCGGCTTTGAGAGCAGTGTCGGCGAAGGCATCGTCGCTGCAGGCCATCGGTGGCAAATCCTGTTCGACCACGTGTTCGACCCCGTCAACGTTTGTAGCCTCGCTGACTCCCGTTCGCTCATCCGGGACCGTCCGCTCGTCGATTGTAATGACACACTCTTCGGGGATCATGTTCCACGCCTGGCCGCCCTCCACTTCGGTGACGGCGACACTCCCGGACAAGGCCGCTCCCCGCACTACCGTCGTCGGTGGCTCTAGGTCACGGACCACGTCGATTGCATCGCTTGCACGATAGATCGCGTTCACTCCAGTGTCCGGCTCGGAGGCGTGTGCTGAACGCCCACTGGCGAGAAGTTTGCTGGCGCGGCGACCTTTGTGTGCGACCACCACGTCAGTCACACCGATCTCCGAGTAGTTGGTCGATCCCTCCGCAATCACCGCGTAATCTGGGGCAAACCCCTGCTCGATTGCTGCCCGAGCCCCGTCGCCACCGGTCTCCTCACCGCTGAAGGAGGCGAACACGAGTTCACAGTCTGGGCTGGCGTCCCTGAACGCGACGAGACAGGCGGCCACCGCCCCTTTCATATCGGCTGTGCCCCGCCCGTACAGCCGACCGTCACGAGTCTCGATGGTGTACGCGTCCGGATCGTCAGGATCACCTCTCACCTGAGAACTAGCCGGTGGAACGACATCGTGGTGGCCCACCAGCGCGAGTGTTGGGGCATCTGATCCGGCGGTGGTGCCATCTCGTGCGATCACGTTCCCAGCGTCGTCGCGTGTGACGGTGGCGGAGGTTTCGGCTCGCAGCCACGATTCAATCTGGCGGGCGACGGCGGCCTCGTCGCGGTGACTCGGCGTCGAGACCAGCTGACGAACGAGATCAGTGAGTTCGCTCATAGCAGAATCGTGCCCTGGAGGCTGAAAAGTCCGGCCGGGGTAAGTCACCACCTGGCTCGGCTGAGTGGCGCGAGCAGGCACTGCTGGGACTGGTGAAACACGCTTATACCGCTCCCGCCCCGAAATACGACATGAATATTGTGCCGGATACGAGCGCGGTCATCGATGGCCGTGTATCCGAGCGAGTCTCCGATGGCACCTACGACGACGCGACGGTGATGGTGCCGGAAGTCGTAGTCGAAGAGTTGGAAGCACAGGCGAACAACGGGCACGACTCGGGGTGGGACGGGCTCTCAGAACTCCAGCAGTTGGCCGATCTGCACGATACCGGGACGGTCGAACTGGAGTACATGGGCCCTCGAGAAGGCTCTGCCGAACTGAACGCCGAGGAAGGCGAAATCGACGCGATCATTCGAGGAGTTGCGGAAAATCATGGGGCGACCCTTCTGACCAGCGACGTGGTGCAAGCAGAAGTGGCGAAAGCCAAAGGCATCAGTGTTGAGTACGTCGAGCCGCAGATCCGCGAGGTTGAGGAGGGACTCCCCATCGAGCAGTTCTTTGACGACCAGACGCTGTCAGTCCATCTCAAGACAGACACGACCCCGAAAGCCAAGCGGGGGACGATCGGCGAACTCAGCTACGAATCTATCGACGAGCGCGTGAGCGACGAACGTCAGATGGACGAGTGGGCCACGTCGATCATCAACCTGGCCCGGCAGAGTTCAGACGGATTCGTTGAGTTGTCCGAACCAGGAATGAATATCATTCAGTACCGTAACTACCGGATCGCCGTGGGCCGCCCACCGTTTGCCGACGGGATCGAGATCACGGCCGTTCGGCCGATCGCCCGGACCGAATTGGACGACTACGAACAGGCCGACGAACTTCGGAGTCGGCTTTCTGGTGGCCAGCGAGGCATCCTCATTTCCGGGTCGCCCGGGGCTGGTAAGTCTACGTTCGCTCAGTCGGTCGCAGAGTATCTCGCCGACAGCGACTACTCGGTGAAGACGATGGAGAAACCGCGTGATCTTCAAGTGGGCCCCGAAATCACCCAGTACGGCGCCCTCGGCGGACAAATGGAGAAAACGGCAGACTCACTCCTCCTGGTCCGGCCAGATTACACCATCTACGACGAGGTGCGGAAGACGAACGACTTCGAGGTGTTCGCAGACATGCGACTGGCCGGTGTCGGTATGGTCGGGGTCGTCCACGCGACGCGGGGGATCGACGCGCTCCAGCGTCTCGTTGGCCGGGTAGAACTGGGGATGATTCCGCAGGTTGTTGATACGGTCGTGTACATCGAGGCTGGTGAAGTCGAGACACTGTACGATGTCTCCACCGAGGTGAAAGTGCCAGAGGGGTTGGCTGCCGAAGATCTGGCCCGTCCGGTCATCCAGGTGACGAACTTCGAGACGGGACGGCCAGAGTTCGAAATCTACACGTTCAATCGTCAGGTGGTCACTGTCCCTCTGGGAGACGAGGGCGAAAGCGAAACCGGGGTGTCACAAATTGCCCGGCAAGAAATCGAACGCGAAATTCGGTCGGTCGCCCGTGGTCATGTCGACGTAGAGCTGAAGAGCGATCAGGAGGCGATTGTATACGTCGAAGAAGACGATATCTCCTACGTGATCGGCAAGGGAGGCGGACGGATCTCGGACATCGAGGATCGGTTGGGGATCGGTATCGACGTCAGAACCCACGAGGATCGATCTGGGGCTGACGGGGGGTCCTCACCCGCTCCGACTCCAGCCTCTAACGGAGGCGGCCAGGTGAGCACTGGACAGGGCGTCCAGGTCAGCCCCGAAGTCACGTCACGACACGTTGTCGTCCGGATGGACGAACACGTGGGTGAGACTGTCGAGGTTCGAGCCGACAGTGAGTACCTGTTCACCGCGACGGTCGGCAACGGTGGCGATATTCAGGTCTCACGCGGGTCCGCAATCGCCGAGGAACTAGAAGAGGCGATCGACCGCGACCGACGTATCACTGTCCTGCCGACCTGAGGAGTGAAACTGCGGATGATCTGCGTGGCCAGATCCGGCGCTCACGTAACGATCCAGGTGGACCCGGACGAACCACGGCGCGAGTGACCGTCCGCCGGTCCCGTCGGGATCACTCTTAATTGCCGGCGAGTACCCTGTTGTACAGGGTTGATAGCCGGGCTCGACAAACGTCGAAATCTGACCGGGCAAAAGATAACGCTTTTTCATTGTTGGCGGAAATGGCACTCATGCCAACTGAGTTGCACCGCGGACTTGAGGGCGTCCTCGTGGCGGAATCCGAACTCAGCCATATCGACGGTGATGAGGGGCGGTTGGTCTACCGTGGGTATGACATCGAGGATCTTGCCCGTGGTGCCAGCTACGAAGAAGTGTTGTTTCTCCTATGGAACGGTACGCTGCCGACAGCAGACGAACTTGAGACATTTTCCGAGACACTTGCAGGTCACCGAGACGTCCACGAGTGTGTCCTCACCGCGATGGAGGCGCTCGCGGATGGAGACGAGGAGCCGATGGCGGCGCTGAGAACCGGAATATCGATGTTGTCGGTCTCTGACACCGGGTTGGACGCCGACTCGGCACGTCTAGAGGCGGCCCGCCACCAGGGTGGTGAGATCGTCGCCAAGATCCCGACGGTGCTCGCGGCGTTCCAGCGACTTCGCGAAAACAAACGCCCCGTGGAACCGGACCCGGAGTTGGGATACGCGGCCAACTTTCTGTATATGCTGACGGGCACCCGGCCCGATTCCGTCTCTATCGAGAGTTTCGACGAGGCGCTCACCCTCCACACCGATCACGGCCTCAACGCATCCACGTTCACGGCGATGGTGATCGGGTCGACGATGGCTGACGTTTACTCGGCAGTGACCGGTGCGATTGGGGCGCTGTCAGGGTCGTTACACGGCGGGGCGAATCAGGACGTGATGGAGTTTCTCCGGCGCATCCGCGACAGTGGCCGTGACCCCGTCGAGTGGGTCACCGAGTATCGTGACGCCGGGAATCGTGTCCCTGGCTTCGGACACCGGGTGTACAACGTCACCGACCCACGCGCGGGAATTCTCCAAGAGCGACTTGAGGCAATCGTCGAGAACGGCGGCGACGACACCTGGCTCGAATACACCTCCGCGATTAGAGGCTCACTCGAGCAAGAGGGGCTCTCTGAGGAGGGGATTGCTCCGAATGTCGACTTTTATTCGGGGGCGGTGTACGATCATCTCGGGATTCCGGACGATCTCTACACACCGATATTTGCGATGGCGCGGGCCGGCGGTTGGATCGCCCACACACTCGAATATCAGGCTGATAACCGGCTGATCCGCCCGCGAGCCAAATACACTGGTGATTCGCCCGTCCCGTTTACGCCTCTCGAAGAGCGGTGACAGCCGCCGGGAGACAGCTCAAACCCACCAGCGCCGCTCTCACCCCGTCGTCCCGTCGGACTCCCTGACTCGGGGCCGGCGTACTGCAATCGAGTATTGAGCTCCGCACCCATCTGAATCATATGCCGAGCGCCGAGTGTCGAGAGTTATGAGTCGGGGATGCCAGACACCGACGAGGTGACAGTTATCTTCACAGCGCGGGGTCACTCGGGGGCGGACGCGAGCCGCGTTTCACAGGAAGACACGCCAGTAGAACGGGCTGATGAACCCCTCGATGACCGCGGCGACGACCAACAGAATCGCCACACCCACCAGTACCCAAAACGCCATCCTGAGGTCGTTCGCGAAGGCTGCTCGACTCCGGTGGCCGCGGAGGAGTCGCGAGTACACTACTCCCATGTGGATTCCGAGGGCGCCAGCAAACACCAGTGCGGGAATTTCGAACACGCCGTGAGGGATCACGAACGCAATCAATTCTTCGAGTTGGACTTCGAGGCGGGCAGTGGCTCCCAACGCCAGCCCGTTGAAGAGGACAGCCACGACCGAGGGAATCCCCAGTGCTAGCCCCGCCATTGCCATCGATGCGGCGACGTTCCAATTGTTAGTGGCGTACTCCAGTGCCTGTGCCGGCGGAATCGTCCCCGCGAGCCGCGAGGTAATTGACGTTTCAAAGACACCGACGTACGGTGTTGCGACGCGCCAGCCGGCCCAGAATCCCACAGCTCCCAGTCCAAGCATGAGCGCCACCAGGCCGAACTGAGAGCCGACGAATCCCCGCAGTTCCCGCCAGCCGCGGCGGATGCCCCGTGTGGTGGCGGTGAGAATCGAGTCTGTGGGTCTGGCGGGTGGGTCGATCCCGACCGTGTGATCGCCGTAAAGCCCGGTTTTCACCAAATCGAGGAACGGAGCTGCCACGAGAAACCCGGCGAGAGCAGTCAGTGTTGGAGCCTCGATGACCACTAGCGACCCGGCTAGCGAGGCCAACCCGAACCCGACTGCAGCGGCCACAACGTAGTAGCCCAGCGCTTCCGCCGGATTCGAGCGAATGAACTCTCCGGTCTGGCGGAGTGACCGCCCGACACCAACTTCCTCTACTACTGCCGCCACTGGGGCGAAGGTGAACACCGCCCGAATCAGGATCAGAGCCAACAGCCACAGAATTACCAGTGGAAACGCGAGAACGAGCCCTGCGATATTGCTCACGAGTGCCGCCACCCCGACGACTGCTCCCGCCAGCAGCGTGACCCCGATGTACAGGAGCGCCTCAAACAGCCGCAGTAACAGAAGTGTCGTCCATGAGCGCCGGGCACCCACGATTCCCGCCCTGATCCCTGGCTGCCCACGTAGCCGGGCGAGACAAGCACTGAATTGCCCAGCAGCAACGACCGCGTTCGCGACCAGCGCGAGGGTGATCGACGCGACCACCGATACCACGAGGAGGGTTATTACCACGGGGGTAAACACCGTCTCAACGAGTGGGAGAAGACTCTCGCCGTACATTCGAAGCGCCTCTGGGTCCGCATCGGCTGGCGGTGGATTAAGATCGAGACCGTCCAGTGTCTGACGAGCGGCGTCTAATCGCCCTGTTGTTTCCAGATACAGCCAGATTCCCGCAGCCCCGGCGAAGCCCCCTAGCCGTGCGATTGCAGGAACTGCTGGGCCGAGGAGATACAGTGGGAACAGGTCGCTCGGATTCCGCCGGAAAATCGTCAAAGCGGCACCGATTATCCCAGATAAATTCATATATATTGTAACCGAGGGTGACACTTGAATGGGGCGACAGCCGGTCGACGCGACCGTTGAGCGGGACCTACTGGGTCACGCGTGTCCCGGTCGCGGCCCCCTCCATAGCCGCCACACATGTGACATCCTCCCCGGCGTAAACGCCGGGGCTTCCCGTACCGCAGTTGGGATATTTGCCGGTCTACGACACGACCTGTTCTCTCGTGTGAAACGTCCCGCTCTCGCGGTCGAACAAGTATGTCGAAGGCTGTGCCACACAGCCGTTACTCCTATCCTCACTCTGAGGACTCGGAGTTATCTTCTGACGCATATTCTCCGCCCCGTTGCAATCAGCATTCCCGACCAACCCACACGACGAGCAAACATACAGGCCACGTTCAACACGGTTTGACTTCGTATCGTCGCCACACTTCGAGCAAGTCTTACTGGTGTCCCACTCGTTCTTTTTCAGCACCTCAACGCCACGTATCTCGCCTTTGTAGTCGAGGTACTGGTAGATGCGGTCGAACGCCCACGAGTGCAACTTCTTGTTACCGGTCTTTCCCCAGTCGGACTCTCGCACGTCTTCAGGCCAACTCACCGCGAGCGTGCCCACACCGCGCTCAACACAGTCCGTAATGATGGCGTCCGTAAGTGTGTGGTAGAAGTGCGTCTCGCGTTTTGTAAGTTTCCGTCGCGCCCACATCGACTTCTCCGACGGGCCGTTCTCACCCTCAGTATCGTACTCGGCACGGTTGAAGTGGTGCTTGTCTTCTTTGAGTGAGTTTCCGGGGTACAGGACGTATTCGTCGGGGAATGCGACCGTGGCGATGTTCTTGATACCGAGGTCGATGCCAGCAACACCGTCGCCTGCGGAGTCGTTCGTTTCGAGACTGACCTTACAGACGAAGTGAATTTCCCAGTGGTCGCCGTTCCAGACAGCACGAACGTTCTGTACCGAGTTGACTTCGGAGAGGTCAACGTCGGGACGGGTTTGGTACTCGCAGAGGATGAAGTCCGAGAAGTGTTCTTTGAGGTTTGAGCCTTTGCTGAGTCGGACACGGTTGTTCTTGGGGTCGTGTTTGAATCCGTCTTCTTTGAACGTGACCGTGCTTTTGGGTCGGGTGTCACCGTGTTTGCGGTAGCCGGGCGGATTTGCCTCGTCGAACTTGTGTCGCAGGTCAAACCATGACTGGAAAGCGTCGGAAAGTTCTTCGATGACTTTCTGACTGGATTGTGCGTTCAAGTCTTTCCAGCACGCTTGGTTCTTCATATACGATTTGAGCGGGCCTTCATCCGGGATTTCACCGATTGCGTCCCAGATTCGGTCGGCTGTCCATCGTGCGACGTTCCAGATTTTCGAGGCGGAATCACCGAGCGAATCGAGGCCCTCACGTACCTGCCGGTGGTTCTGGATGGAACCGACGTAGGTGCGAGTGGCCTGAATCGCCATACATAGCCTATGTAGGTAGAGTTATTTAATGGTACGGAATCGGGTTGAATATCCGGCTGCAATCGTCAGTGGGTGTGGGGGAGTTGTCGGATTCACTCCCGCCGTAAACGGCGGGATTCTCTCCTCGCAGAAAGATAGCCTCACCAAACAGCCTGAAGCTCGCCGTCGCGTCCGAGATGGGCTGGCTCTCGTCGCGCCAGCTACCAGCGTCCCGACTCGGGTCACTGGTCAGCCGGGGCTGTTCCACGCTCTGTCATCAGAGACGCAGCGCGGTCGGCCCAGCCCGTGAACTCGAAGCCCCAGGCAGTAACCGCCGCCATCCACAGATACGCGAGAAACACACCGATGTAGGCGCCGATCGGGCCAAACTCGAGGGTCCGGCCAAGTACCCACGACGCCCCGAGGAAGAACACGAACATCCCCGACACCCGAGCGAAAAACGGGATGCGCGTTTCACTGGCACCCTGGAGTGACCCGGACAGTGCTGAAAACGACACCAGTCCCATTGCAGCGAGCCCGTACACACGCGTGAAGTCGACGGCAAAGCGCGCGGTTTCGGGATCGTCAGTGAACAGACTGACAATCGGCTCTGCGAGCCCAACGAGCGTGATCCCGACTGTCCCGACCGTCACGATTCCAAGCCCGGTGACTGCCCAGCCGTCAAAGCGGGCCGTCTCGGGGTCACCGTCGCCCAGTGACTGCCCAACGAGAACCGACGCTGCCACGTTGTACCCACGGGAGAATGGGCCCGTCACCTGCTGGTAGACACGGCGCCCAATCTGAAAGCCAGCGTTGACGGCTTCGCCAAACCCCAGCAGGAGGGCGTTGAACGGGAATTGTGCCAGTTCGGCCCCGAATCCCTCCGCCATCCGCGGGGTCGACACCCGGAGGAGCTGTGTCGCGATGGTGAAGTCCTGTGGCCGAGCAAAATTTGCGTCCGTCCACGTGCCGTACACGGCAAACAAGAGGAGTCCGGCAGTGAAGACGTTGGCAGCAGCCGTCGCAATCCCGACGCCGACAATCTCGAGTCGCGGTGCCCCGAGCAGTCCCAATCCCAGGATCGCCGACCCGGCAATATTGAGGCTATTCGCGGCGATATTGACGTACATTGGGGTCCTCGTGTCACCAGTCCCTTGGAGCGCTCGCGCGCCGATTAGTGCCACGTGACGGGCGGGGGCCGTGGCAAGGATAATCGCCAGATACACCGAACCCAGCCGAATTACCTCGTCGCCGGCACCAAACACCGCGATAGCCACATCACCGAAAAACACCCCGGCTATCACGAACGGGAGTCCCGCCAAAACCCCCAGCAAAAGCGCCTGTGTCACTGCCTCATCACGGGAGCCGACCGCCTCTGCACCGGTGTCTTGCGACGAGAGTGCAATGGCGCCGCCTCCCAGTCCCAGCCCGACCCGCAGCGGAAACCGGGCGTACAGATCTGCCAGCCCGATCGCGACGACTGCCGCCGGCGAAAATAACGCCGTGATCACGATATCGGTCGTCCGCATCGCGGTCCGAAAGGTCTGCTCAGCCATGACCGGCCACGCGAGTCGGACCACTCGCTTCCAGACACGACGCACCCGGGTGCGGTCCATGACTGATTAACGATATCACACGGTTTCACACTGCCGGAGACGGCTTCGACAGCCCTTCCAGACAGAACCATCTCAGGCGCCCCCACAACCCGCCCGCCGCCCCGCGGACCCACTCTGGGATACACCGTCGTTTCAGGCCGCCTAGGTGAATCCCGAAACCCCCGAGATTATTACCGCCGCTCACCACCTGCCTGACGTGAGCGATTCCGATGCTGGTGGTCGTGCTGGTGCTGCTGACAGAACCAATGACTCGGTGACGTTTGAGGAGATGAGTCTCGGCCAACGCATCGTCATTGCCTGGATGCAAAACACGATTAAGGGAGCCTTCCTCGTATTCATGCTGTTGTTTGCGGTGTCGTTTCTGGTCGCTCTGGCGTTCGTCTACCCCGTGGTGGCAGGGTGGCTCACTGCTGGTGTAGTCTTGACATCCTTGCTCATCGGTGCCGCCCTATATTTCGGGTGAACCGTCGCACTCGGCGTATCCGTGGAGTCTGTCGTGTCCATCGTACTGATCTCCCCGTTGGTGTCCGCCATTTGCCCAGTAACTCTTGTCTTGTGTCCGTATCGGTGGCGCTGTTGTTTCACACCACCGTGCCGATTGTAACGGCAACAAGCGCTCCAGACAGTGTTGCTAATAGGTTAACCGTCTGATTTCCGACACGGCCGCCTTCCATTGTCGCTCCCAGCAGACTGTCGACGACTGTGCCGAGGACGCCCCCGGCAGCGACCGCTAGTCCTCCCACAGTCGGGTCGCCGAGAGGCATGCCCACAGCAGCAATCCCAGCGACGAGCAGTGCGCCGGCGGTTCCCGCGAGCGTGCCTTGAGGGCTGACTGCGCCGTCAGTCCCGGGGGCGACGGGTCGGAGGGTGGTCACGAGTCGAGGCGAGTCGAAGAGCCCGCCTACCTCAGATGAGAGCGTATCTGACATCGCGGTCGCGACGGCTCCAGCAAACACCAGCGCGAATATCTCGGTCGAGACAGGCAACTGCTCGACGGCCGCTGCGCCGACCACAGCCACCAGTGCCACCGCAGAGTTAGCCAACACGTTCCCGGTGCCCCGGGCACCGCCGTCCTCTTGGGCGACGCCACGGGCGGCTTTTTCTTCATAGCGATATTTCGAGGCCAAGCCGCCGATCGAGAAGAACGCGATCAGCGCCGCGAACCACCCGAACCCGCCGAGAACCACCGTTAGCAATCCCAACAAGACGCCAGTGAGCATTCCTGGCACCGAGGCCGTCTCCAGAGCGTAGGAAATGTACCCCAGCCCTGCAGTGACTCCCAGTGCGAACGCCATCGTCGGGGCAGCAATGTCTGTTGCGAGCGACGCGAACAGCCAGAGGACGAATCCCACCGATAGAATCACCAGCGGATCGTCACGCTCGTACAGGACCGACCGTAGTAGTCCTGCTATCAGCGCCGCCACGGCCGCGAGAAACGCCGCCAGCGGGAGATCGACCGGCTTCCCGGCCTGGACGGTGACGGCCACCTGTGCGGCAGTGGCGGCCAGGAAGCCAGCGCCCAAGAACCCGGCCACCCGGAGAATCTCGTCGGACGTGGATTCGCGAACGAACTGCTGGCCGAGATTACCGAAGGCAACGACGAGTACCGCAGCCGCGAATACTTCTGGTGGCATTGGGACGCTGGGGATCGTTGCGAACAGTGCGAGACCGGCGGCCGCCAGCGCGAATCCCGCGAGACCGCCTAGTTGGCCCTCCTCGTGGTCTCCCGGGCGGGCGAATAACTCAAATAGTCGTCCCTCGCGAATCCCGAACACCGCTGCCGCTGCGACTGCCGCGAAAGGGATTGCAGCCGCCCGTCCGAGTGCTGGCGCCGCCAGCGCGAGGGTCGACACGATGGCGAACCCACCCGCACGTCGGAGCCTCAACTTCACAATCGAAATTTACCCCGACTCCCACTTAACGCTCCCGACACGGCCGGTTCTGGTCACGCGACATCCGCTCATCTCGGTCACCAAGAGGCGGATAATCTGGTGACGCGTCATGACCGGCAGTCAGGTAGTTTCAGACAGGGACGCGGTGATAGAGCGCGCGAGCGTATTCTTCTGTCTTCAGGCGGATACAAACGGTACGAGACGACTCCCGCGGGGCGTGACCCCAGGATAGACCCATGTCAGTTTCCGGCCGGTGGACGCAGTACGCGATTACTCAAGACTCACCGATGAACTGAGCAAGACAGAAATAACACATAGCAAGCGGAAGGCCTGTGCTTCAGGGCAGGGAGGATACCAAGATCCCACGTTAGCTTTCGGCTGGCTCGCTGCCGCGCTCGCGAATTAGACTTCTAATTTCGTCAGGATCGTCGATGGCCGCCAACTCGTCACAGGAGACGAGCGCGGTTCCGTCGACAGACTCGCGGTGTGCTTTCTCTTCCGTGAAATACACCGACCGGGTGTTAGCGACTCGGTCAATCGATGACATAATCCGAGCGCGCTTTTCGGCCGCCCTCGTGAACTCTGAGTGACCGGTCAGCAGCTGCCGGCGGTCCTGGTCGGTGTCTTCCGAGACTGCGTTGAATGGCGACCGCTGTGTAGGATGCACGCGGAATCCAGCGTTAGTGAGGGTCGTCACCACGTGTTGATCGTTTGGCTCCGCGTCTGGTGCATCCGGTGTGGGGTCCGTATCGCGAACCTCTTCAGCGCCTTCCATCACCTCGACGGGCGCCGAAAAGGGCCGCCCGAACAGGTCTTCCAGTTCGATCGCCACCTCGATTGAGGCGTTCATTCCGTCTTCATACTTCGAGACGGTCCGGCGTGACACTCCGAGTTCGCTCGCGAGTTGGCCCAGCGACCAGCCTTTGGTCTCACGCTTGTCGGCGAGCAGCTCTCCGTCGATAGACACGTACAGTCCACCTGGAGCCGCGTAGATCAACGGCGGGACATCTTCGATAAACAGGTCGTAGGCAGTGTCCGGATTGAACACGGGGACCCCGTGTCTGAAATACACCACCTCCGGTTTCAGCTTCTCATCGCGAGTCCGGAGCCCGATCACCAACGGCGTGCCGTCCAAGTATTTGCCGAGCCGGCGCATTTCAGCACCGGTTTCACCGTCGAACGCGTCGATATTCCCGAGAATCTTCAACAAGACGAGATCCTCGCCACGGCGGGCCGCAAGATCAAAACTCCGCGGACGCACATCACACCGGTCGCTCACGAGAAACTCTGCGTCCTCGAGCATCGCGGTGATATTGTCGACCAGCGCAGCCCTCGTCATACGATGAGGTAGTTCAGTTCCCTATATATGCGTTGTGCACGCCTGGCCGGTGGTGAAGCGCTGTCCACGGGTTTTTCACCGAGTCTGCGGTGCTTCCTCATCTGGAAACAGGCGCTCAGACCCCTTCCTCAAGGAGCGACCGAAGAGAGCGAGTAGGGAGGAGATACAGCGCCGTCATCAACTCACATTCACCCCCAGTAAGCAACTCTCCAATCCAACAAAACCGCAAGACGAAGGAAGCACGACGGTTACATATGAATACCTCTGGTGAGAGTATGTAGGGATGAAAGTACAGCAGACTCCTCAGCTCAAACTCGATGCGACGCCAGAGCAAGAGCGTTCGCTCAGCCGAACGAGTCCGCAGTACGCATCAATTGCGGTGAAGTATGGAAGACTCCACTCGGGCCAGATGTGTTCGAGTGGATGGGTGCCAGTCACTGCTGCCCTCAAGTCAGGAACACTCGATTTCTCAGATGACGCCGTTCAGAGCGTCTCTCTCTGTTCACTGACAAGCCCCATCCTCACGGAGCAAACGGTGCCAACCGTGAGTGAGTATGTCAGAGTATTTGACACTCACCATGGCCCGAAAGGCCAATATCGCCTGGCCGACGACAGTCGTCGTGTCAATTGTCGGCTTAGACGACACTGACTCGCGGTCACGTGGGATGTGTACGACCTATGTTGCAGCGCGGGTCGCCCAGCGGCTCCGGAATGCCGGGAGACTGGTCGGGCAGATACGACTCGTGCGACTGAACCCCGCGGTCGAGCACAAAACTCGGGGAAATGCCGCACTTGCAGTCCCGACAACCGCCCCGTCAGTCGAGGCCTTCGAGATTGCTCGTGACACGCTCGAAACGCTAGCGTTGGCCGAGGAACCGCGCACATCACCTGGGGTCGTTGTCGCAGATGTCGACGCGAGAGGGACAGAGACGGCTTCGACGCCAGAACCCCCGGACCGGGGAGCCAGCCGGACGACCGAGTCAGACGGAATCCCGGCCGATGTCGTCCAGTTCGCGCATCGGGCGCTTCGAGAGCAGCTGACACTCGAGGAGACGCTGGCGATTCTCGAGCGTCACGACTGGCATCACGCTGGGTATCCGACAAATCGACCGGAAGAGAATCGAGAAGGCCGAGGTCGGATCGGCGGACTCGCGGCGATCGGGGCGATAGCAGCGTTCGATGACTGGACGTACGAACACATCTCTTACCGGCACCCGCAGCGCCGCGGAACAGCCCGGCAGGTCGACCACGACTCGGTGTATACGGCCGCAGAGCGGGGGTACCCAACGGTCTGGGACACCGTCGATCACGGCGAAGGCGAACCCGTTTGTGTACCCGCTGCACCTGGCCCGATCCTGCACGGGATTCGAGGTGATGACCCGGAGGCCTGTCGTGCTGTAGCCCGGCAGATTGTATCAGAACCGATCGAGCGGGCGACGACGTTCCGCACGAACCAGGGGACAGACGCACATCTGAAAGACGGCCGTCTGGGGAGTCTGGACAAGAATGCCGGCTATTGTATCGAGGGAACTGTCGAGTCGCCCCCAGAGACCCGACGCGGTGGGCACGTGTTTTTCGACCTCGCCGGACCGACCGGCGGCTCTGAGATCGAGTGTGTGGCATTCGAACCGACCAAGCGATTCAGAACTCACGTTCGAGCACTGCGCCCCGGTGACGAGTTGACAGTGTGTGGAGAACACGAAGACGGCACGGTGAAACTGGAGAAGTTTGCACTCCGTCAGCTCGTTCGGACCGAACGCGTCAATCCGACCTGTCCGGACTGTGGCCGGTCGATGTCGTCGGCCGGTCGTGACCAGGGATACCGCTGTCGAGACTGTGGGACAGCGTCAGCGACTAAGACATCCCGGCGGCTCCAACGAGCCCTAGAGAGAGGATGGTACGAGGTTCCTCCGTGTGCTCGCCGCCACATCGCGAAGCCGCTGGTTCGCGGCGGGTTCGACGCCGCTACTCACACAGAACAATAACGCTGGCCGACAACGCCGCTGCTGTGGGCCTCACAGGTGGCCAGCAGACGAATCGAATTCCGGACCGGTCCCTGCTCGAAATCACCCGACTGGCGACACAAGAGTGTAGCTGTCATTTCTTTGGCGTGTTCAGCTGTGCAGATGGAATGCAATGGGATGAGACGAGACGAGACGAGACGAGACGAGACGAGACGAGACGAGACGAGACGAGACGAGACGAGACGAGACGAGACGAGACGAGACGAGACGAGACGAGACGAGACGAGACGAGACGAGACGAGACGAGACGAGACGAGACGAGACGG
>KI543227.1:144514-146164 GCA_000496235.1 uncultured archaeon A07HR60 | reverse complement strand
TCGACGGGCGCCGAAAGGGCCGCCCGAACAGCTGTTCGAGTTCGATCGCCACCTCGATTGAGGCGTTCATTCCGTCTTCATACTTCGAGACGGTCCGGCGTGACACCCCGAGTTCGTTCGCGAGTTGGCCCAGCGACCAGCCTTTGGTCTCGCGCTTGTCGGCGAGCAGTTCTCCGTCGATAGACACGTACAGCCCACCCGGTGCCGCGTAGATCAACGGCGGGACATCTTCGATGAACAGGTCGTAGGCAGTGTCCGGGTTGAACACAGGGACCCCGTGTCTGAAGTACACCACCTCTGGTTTCAGCTTCTCGTCGCGAGTCCGGAGCCCGATCACCAGCGGTGTGCCGTTCAGGTACTTGCCGAGCCGGCGCATTTCAGCGCCGGTTTCGCCGTCGAACGCGTCAATATTCCCGAGGATCTTCAACAAGACGAGATCCTCGCCACGGCGGGCCGCAAGGTCAAAACTCCGTGGCCGCACATCACACCGGTCGCTCACGAGAAACTCTGCGTCCTCAAGCATCGCGGTGATATTGTCGACTAGCGCAGCCCTCGTCATGTCGTGAAGTAATCCATTACCCTATATATACATTGTGCTCACCTGTCCGGTGACGAGGCGCTGTCCACGGGTTTCTCAGCGAGTCCGGACTGTCTCTTTTGTACTCACCATGGCCCGAAAGGCCGATATCGCCTGGCCGACGATATTCGTCGTGTCAATTGTCGGCTTAGACGACACTGACTCGCGATCACGTGGGATGTGTACGACCTACGTCGCGACGCGGGTCGCCCAGCGGCTCCGGAATGCCGGGAAACTGGTCGGACAGCCACGGCTCGTGCGGCTGAACCCCGCGGTCGAGTACAAAACTCGAGGAAACGCCGCGCTCGCGGTCCCGACAACCGCCCCGCCAGTCGAGGCCTTCGAGATTGCCCGTGACACGCTCGAAACGCTGGCGTTGGCCGAGGAGCCACGCACATCACCTGGAGTCGTCGTCGCGAATGTAGACGCGAGAGGGGCAGAGACGGCTTCGTCGCCAGAGACCCTAGACCGGAACGCCAGCGAGACGACCGAGTCGGACGAAATCCCGGCCGATGTCGTTCAGTTCGCGCACCGGGCGCTTCGAGAGCAGCTCACACTCGAGGAGACGCTGGCGACCATCGAGCGCCATGACTGGTATCACGCTGGGTATCCGACGAGTCGACCGGGTGAGAGTCGAGGAGGCCGGGGTCGGATCGGCGGGCTCGCGGCGATTGGGGCGATAGCAGCGTTCGATGACTGGACGTACGAGCACATCTCCTACCGACACCCACAACGCCGCGGAACGGCCCGACAGGTCGACCACGACTCGGTGTATACAGCCGCAGAGCGGGGATATCCAACGGTCTGGGACACCGTCGACTACGGCGAGAGTGAAACCGTCTGTGTGCCCGCTGCACCTGGCCCGATTCTGCACGGGATTCGGGGCGACGACCCAGAGGCCTGTCGCGCCGTGGCCCGGCAGATTGTGTCAGAGCCGATCGAGCGAGCGATAACGTTCCGCACGAACCAGGGGACAGACGCACATCTGAAAGGCGGCCGTCTGGGAAATCTGGACGAGAACGCCGGCTATTGCATCGATGGAACTGTCGGGTCACCGCCAGAGACCCGACGCG
>KI543227.1:123078-144494 GCA_000496235.1 uncultured archaeon A07HR60 | reverse complement strand
CCTGGGAGCCGTGAAGCTCCTCGACGATTGGGGCGATACCGGCGGCTTGTGCGCCGAGCAACCGCGGAACAGCGTCGACCCAGCCGGCTGTCTTCAGTGCGCGGAACCCTCGAAAGGCGCCGAGAAACAGTGTCCCGTGGCCCACGGGGAGGACAACCGCATCGGGGGCGGTCCAGCCCCGCTGAAACGCGATTTCGTACGCGAATGTCGCTGTCCCAGCGAAAAACGCGGGATTCCAGGCGTGACTCGCGTACCAGGAGTCGCCGTCTCTGACGGCGTCCACACACGCCTGTGTCACCGCGGCGCGGTCGCCTGACACTCGGACGGGTTCTGCCCCGGCGGCTCGAATCCCGCTGAGTTTGCCCGCTTTGACGGCCGCTGGGACGAACACTCGCGCGTCGATTCCCGCCCGGGCGGCGTATGTGGCGACGGCCGCACCGGCGTTTCCAGACGAATCCTCCACGAGCTGGGTCACCCCGAGTTCGCGGGCCCGGGTCAGGACCGTCGTCGCTCCTCTGTCTTTGAACGACCCTGTCGGCGAGACGTACTCAAGTTTGAATGAAGCGTGCCACCGATCCGTGCGGTCAAGACGACGAGACCTCGGATTCGCGTCTGTGCCCGGGCTTGTGTCTGGGTCTGGGTCTGAATCTAAATCTGAATCTGGATTCGGATCTGGGTCAACGAGTGGCGTCATTCCCTCACCGAGTGTCACTCGGTCAGCGGGGTCGTCACCGACCGGTAGAAATGCGTCGAAGGCCCACAGGCCATTATTTGGGGGGTTTGAGACACTACTCGGTGGACTCGCCGGTAGACGCTGTTCGGCAAAATCCAGAGGGGCACCGCAGGTACAACGCCACCGATCACTGAACTGCGAGCCACACGCCGAGCACTCTAACCGGGCGACAGTCATGTCAGTAGCTGTCGATATTCGTCCCGACCGAGCAGACGTATTCACCGGTCGCAACCTGCGGGAGCCGGCGAGTCCGCCAGAAGATCCCATCGTGATCGGCAGTGACCCGAGACTTCTGCTCGCCGAACGTGCTTGTTACCTCGAACAGGGTCTCACCACGGTCCACTTCGTCGCCGAGGTCCGGATGGAAGTTGATCAAGCCGCCGGCGGGAGCGCCAAACTGGTCGAATCCCCGGGCTCGGATCTGGTCGCCGACTGGCGGTGATCCCTCCAGAAAGTCGTGATACCGAAGCACGTTAAACACACCTTCGACCCCATGAGCGATAGAATCGGCGTCCCAGCCGACCGACCCGCCCAGTTCAGGATCGATCGTCGGAACACCCTCGTCAGGTGCCACTCGGGCCAGTTGGCCGTCTGGGCCTTTCTGGTCGAGGACGTACCCCGTCCCAAATACTTTGGCGAGTTTGAGACAATCGGCGTGCATCCGGTGACGAGGGCCACATCGCACTCGCACTTCGTTGATCATCCGGCTGGTGGCGCCTTGGTGAAGATCGAGAACTAAATCTGCGCTACTGGCAGCCTCAAAGGTGGCATGAGCGATCCGCTCACTGGTCGTTCCGTTGCGATTTCCTGGGTACGCACGGTTCAGCTTCGTGTCGTCGATCGGGTTGCGGTGTTGGGCGACCTGGAATCCATAATAATTGACGATCCCGACGACCAGAATCGCCCCCGATAATTCCTGCGGGTCGATCTGGGGGACACTCTGTTGGATGACACCTAAGCCGTTCAATTCGTCTCCATCACTCACCGCTTGCATGTAGAGTATCTGTCCGTCTTCCGCACCGTTCAGCACAGCAACAGGGAGCCGCGCTGGACTCCCGTCGCGAGTTTCGCCCACCTCGAGACGCCCCGTGGCCATTTCTCCCGGGGACGCGCTCGCGGTTCCGAGACTGATCATTACACATATTCAGGAGGGCAGGCTTCTTTATGCGTTCGGTAGAGAACGGCGTTACCGCTGCCGATGAGCGGGGTTCGGCGTCTCAGATCGCGAGGAATCAGACGCAACCACATTTGCGCCGTCAAGATCTCCGCACAACTTCCTCGCGGTTGTGGGTTGCTCGTATGTCTGTGATCAGGCCTATCCGCTTACTCCGAAGTCAGAGTCTTTCGGCCGGTGTGTACTGAACCGGTCTGACGTCTGTTCACCGATAGAGGACGTCCCCGCCAGTAGAGTGCTGACGCCAGCGGTGGCCGTCACACGTGGGTCTCGCATCCATCAGTGACCTGGGCAGACCCCGGGAATACCTGCAGCGACTGAACGACCGCGTTCCTGACCGCCGAACTCGAATGCGGTGGATGACGCGGCATTTAACGGGATAGCCACCGTAGATTATACATGAGCAAGCCCGTCGAAACCGCCGGAGAGACTGAATCGAGTCTCATCGCTGGAACGGATCACATGACCGTCGAAGGGAGCGACCCCGAGGCGACAATCGAATTCTACCGTGACGTGCTGGGGATGCCGCTAGTGCTACGCCAGCCGAATCTGGACCGTCCGGATCTGACGCACCTGTTTTTCGACACCGGTGACGGTCGGATGGTGACGTTCTTCGTTGGCGAAGACCGCACCCCACCAGAAGAGTTGACGCCCGACACTGGCGACGTCCACCACCTCGCCTTCCGCATTGAGACCGGCCGACTGGACGATATGAAACAGCAACTCGATGATCACGGCTACGACTACTCCGAGTACAATCGTGGGGCCTTCCACGCGATTTACACGTCTGATCCGAACGATCTGACCATCGAGCTGGTGGTGGACACACACCAGATCCCTGACGAGATCAGAGGCGCCGTCTACGCTCGAGCCCAGCAGTATCGCGAAGACGAAGACGCCGAATACGTGCAGGACAGCCACATCGAAGCAGCCAAAGATGAGTTAGGTGTCGACACCGACACACTCCAGCCGGGCGAGGCACCTGCAGGCCGCGAAATCACTGACTGAAAGATCAGTCCCCGAGACGCACAGAGCATATCTGGCCGTTCAGGCCGCCGAGAATATCAACCGAGAAAGCGCCGTTCACGCGCTGCCCGGCGGATCGCGGAACTGAGAGCATCTTCGTCGCCACGCTGGAACGCGTCGATAGCTTGATTGGTCGCCAGACGGTGTTTCTCGTTCGTCTCTGCCTCAACCAGTTCAGACGCTGTCCGAAGCGGCTCGGTGTCGAGCGGGAGGAGTTCAGTGCAGCGGGGATTGTAGTACCGCGCGGCATCCCGTAGTAATTCGAAATACGACGGGAAAGCGTCCTCAAGAAATGCGATATCCTGATCGGTCAGCGCGTGAGCGCCCAGTAGCGTGGGCGGGCAGCCGACACTGTACAGAGAGGCGGTGTAGCCAATCGCGCGTGGCAGCGCGTTTTCGCCGACTTCCCTTGAGTAGCCGAATAACCCCACGTGAAGTTTCCGAGCGCGTCGCCCGGGAACATGTGCCGAAAGCCGGTTGACCGTCGTAGCAATCTGGTCGACTTGGGCGCCGTACGCGTCGGCAGTTCGGTCGATGATGTCCAGCGCCTGGCGCTCGTCGATTGGTGGCGGCGCCGATCCGAGAGCGGCATTTCGCAGCGTTTCAATCCCGTCGCGAACCGTCTCAACGGGATAATCGTATTTGAACGCGGACTGGACAGTGAACGTCTCGACCTCGGGATACGCTTCGGTGACGGCCTTGGCCCGATTTGGGGTGAGGTTGCCTCGGAATGGCGCCGACCCGGCCCCCAGGATTGGGTGGATCTCGATGTCTGTCTGCTCGGCCATGCGATAGAGTCGCTGAAGTGCGAGTTTGTTGATCAGATCCGCCGCTACTGACCCGTAATTGAGTGCCGGATCTGACCGGGCCAGGAACACGCGGACTGAGTCTTGATCGTGCGCCTGTGCGTAGTCACGGACGATCTCGTGAGCTCGCAACATCGCGTCCCGTTCCTCAATCAGCGGGATCACCCCGATTGCAGACGGGTCAAACGAGCCGACCCACTCCTCAATCGTGCGTCCGTCCCAGATCTCGTCACTGTCTTTCCCGGCGACGAATGACTCGTAATACTCGTGAACGGCGTTAACCTGCTCCGCGTCGGTCACCATCGGGATGATCACCTCGTGGATTGGGGCGACCAGGGGCAAATCCTGGTCCTTGGCGAACAGCTGGGCGGCGTCGAACGACCGCGGGATACTCTCAAGAATCTCGAGTAGGATCTTCGCCTCCGACCCTTCCACGTCCGGGTTTGGGCCCCGGACGGTCAGTCGAAAGTCTTCACCAATCCGATTATCAGAAAAGTGCTCGTCGTATCGTGACAGGAGTTTCTTGACCGCGTACTGGTCTCCCTCTTTCCCCTCGAAATCCCACATCTGCTCGTCACAGCCCAGATGCGACGAGACGTAGTAGGCTTCCTGAATCTCGTCTTCACCCTCAATCACGTCTCCCCCGATAAAAAACGGAAGTGTCGCGTTGTCGGGATGTTGTGTACTCATCAAGCGCGGGACATCGCTCATACTGTAGATTGGACTATAGCAACAAAAGAATACACCCGTAGTCACGTCGGGAATGATCAGTGACGTATCTCGGGGGCACGCCCCGAGTCACTCGCCTCGGCCGCCTGTAGAGATCCTTACGAGAATGGATTCACGGACCGTTCACGGGCCTTCAAGCGGTGAGACTAACCCCGGCTGGGCCGAATAATCTGTAACATGATCATCACACAGGGGCAGATTGAGCGGTTGCTCCAGGAGGATATCGGCCACCACGACGTGAACAACGATGTTCCAGGCGAGACAACCGGGCGACTCGTCGCAAAAGAGTCCGGGGTTGCCGCGGGCGTCGACGCTGCAGCCCAGGTGTTCGAGTATCTCGATTGTGAGACGGCTGTCCAGGTCGGCTCCGGTGACTCGGTCGACGCTGGCGACATCGTCCTGGAGACGGACGGCAAGGCAAAATCTGTTCTTCGCGCCGAGCGAACGGGCGTGAACATCGCCGGTCACGCCTCCGGCGTTGCTACCCGCACACGGATGGCTGTCGACCGGGCTCGGACGGTCTCAGAGACGGTTCGTGTGGCGGGCACCAGGAAAACCACACCCGGCCTTCGCGGGCTTGAGAAGCGAGCAATCGTCGCTGGCGGTGGCGACACCCACCGTCTCGACCTCTCTCACATGGTCTTGATCAAGGACAATCACATCGCAGAGATGGGCATGGAGACAGCTATCGAGCGGTTCCGTGAGAAAGCCTCGTTCGCGACGAAAATCGAAGTCGAGGTAGAGACGCCAGAGGCAGGATCCCGTGCGGCAGAGGCTGGTGCCGATATTGTCTTGTTCGACAACCTCACGCCCAAAGAGATTGAACAGGGTCTCAGGTCGCTCCCAGAGAATACACTCGCGGAGGCCAGCGGCGATATCACTCTTACAGATATCCCTGCTTACGCCGAGACCGGCGTCGACATCATCTCTATGGGGTCGCTCACGCACTCGGCTGACACACTTGATTATTCGTTCCGAACAGGGTGAATCGAGCGGGCGGTCCGACAATATAGATAGCACTCAGCGACTGAAGAGTTGCTATCCCCGACCCACAACTCTTAAACTCGAACTCTGTAAACAAATAATATGGCGAAATTTGAAGCGGCAGAACGTCGCAATCTCGAGAAACTCATCTGCATGCGGTGTAATGCGCGGAACTCGAGTCGCGCCAATAACTGTCGAAAGTGTGGGTACGGGAATCTCCGTCCGAAGGCCAAGGAACCGCGCGCAGCCTGATTCCGGACGCGAACAACCTACGCTGAGTTTGTGATGTGACGAGTGAGTCTGTGACACGCTCGCGGAAATCGAATCTGTCTCAATCGCCTTTTGAAATCCTGGCTTCCGCGCGAGTCACTCCGGATACGATCACGGTCTCCGGACAGCGTCGAAACTGCGTGGACTCTGGCCGTCGGAGCGATACGTTTGGAGTCTCGCGAACTGCGTGGAATCCGGTGGAGTATCCGTCCTGGGCTTCAGAGTCGGGGTCGAAGCTCAGTCACGACTGAGAAGGTATGTCAACGTGGCGATGAGAATGACCTGTGCGATTTTGTCAGAGGCTCCGACGGCGCCAGCACTGGAGAGCATGTCAGCGATACCATCGAAATTGAGAACGTACCAGAGGAGGATCTGCCCGGCAGTGAATGGGATCCCGAGCAGGTACACTATTCGACGTCTAATATTTGCCCGCACCAGATACGCGCCGGTGAAAAACGTGATTCCGGCCATCAGAAACGAGATTCCGAGAGGAGACATCGGGCCTGGAGACGGCTCGACAACCCCTAACCAGAGTGCGACGTGAATGACTCCGGTCCATCCGGCCGCGAGAATGCCGATACGATGTGGTGTCCGAAGCTGGCCCCCGCTCCCCCGTTCGTATGCCATATGAATACATACGCGCCAATCGTGTTAACTTTTGTAGACGACGGATCTGTCTCGTGGAAACTGGCTCCTGGTGGACATGACCCGGCAGGGCAGGGCAGGTCAGTTTCACCCCGAGCGGTCCAGCCATGGCGACGGTGTGGCCCCCAGACAGGTTACTCGTCTGGGTATTTCGGCTGTCGCTGTCGTGCCCGCTCAAGAGCCCGCTCCAGCACGGTCTGCAACTCGTCTGCTCCACTCGAAGCCCGGTAGATATCTCCGTGGCCGGCGTACATCTCTGCCGTCGAATCTGGCATTCGGTCGAGAAGCGTCTCGAGGCTGCCGATAAGTCGCTCTCGTGACTGGCCTGCCAGATCCGTCCGACCGAACGAACCGTCGTCGAAGGCACCATCATTGTAGACAAAGACGTCTCCGCTGAAGAGGCGTTGCTCCCCGACAATCGAGACGTGGTCGTCTGCGTGACCGGGGGTGTGAACCACCTCACAGCGTTCACTACCGACTTGGAGTTCGTCACCATCGTTCACCGCGACATCCCGCTGTGGTAGATCAGCGAACGCGTACACGTCAGCGTCGAACTCGTCAACGACGGTGTCGAGTTCGGCCACGTGGTCGCCGTGGCTGTGAGTGACGATGACGCGGTCTAGCCCGTCGACATGAGTTCGAATGTCGTCTCCAACACCGGAGACGGCACCTGCATCCACTAGCGTGACTGGGTCTTCGGGGACCAAGAATACGTTACTCGTGAACGTTTCTGCGTCCCTCGTGATATTGATCGGATCCATACCACGTAGTCGGTACAGTGACGCAAAAGCGTGTCCACACGATGAACGCCACGCTATCTGTCGGCGATCACACCCCTCAATTGGGTCCTCCCGAATAGCCGACTGCGGTCACGATGGGCGTGGTGTGGTATATCTCACCAAGGGATTTATACTGTTTAATGAGTGTTGTTTGATTGAATGGGCTTTGGGAGCTACGATGAGTCTGAACAGGAGAATCAAGACTTCGACGCTGACTTCGAGAATAGCGACGGAGTGCAAGCAGGTGAATCCAGCCACGAGGGGAGCGTCGAGTTCGAAATGGGTGAATCGAACGACGAGCTGCTGGACCGACTTCAAGATATCAAAGACGAAGAGGAGTGAAACCTGGTAGCCGGACGCTCGGTATTGCATTCTCAGACAGTGCCGACCGGTCCCGGATCGCGGGGGCAGTTGTTCGTGCCGACCGAACCGCCGATGGATTTGTGTTTGGGGAGTGTTCCGTTGGCGAACTTGATGCCACACAGAGTCTTATCAGTCTATATGACCGGTTAGACCGTGAAGATGTCCAACGGGTGATGACGGCTGGAATCGCACCTGCATGGTTCAATCTCATCGATCTAGTTCAATTGGGACAGGCAGTCAACCGACCAGTAATTGCAGTCTCATTCGAAGACTCTGCGGGTCTTGAGACAGTGCTTCAGCGTGAGTTTGACGAGGACGAGTTGACCAGCCGGATGGCGATATACGATCGACTTCCAGATCGAGATCGTGTTCGAGTCGCTGGTCATGAGTTTTTCATTCGCGCTGTGGGGCTGGATCGAGAAGATGCGTCCCGCGTGGTGAAGTCACATGTGGCGGATGGTCGTCCCGAGCCACTTCGGGTGGCCCGGCTCGCGGCCCGTGCATACCGGGAGGTCGCGTGATTCTACTCCGCTGATTTCCGTCTCATCCGATAGAAGCGGCTCGTTCGCCCACAGCAACCACACAATCTCTGGACCGTGGCTGTGCAGTTTCGCTTCCCTGGATTCCACTGAGACTGGCTGGCCTCTCTACGGCCAATGCAGCGCAGAGACGCCACACGTCGACTGCACGGAGAATAAAGACCAGTCCTGATAGCTGATACTTTTGCTGACCGCAGATACTTTTCACTCCCCCGCCGTTGTCATCGGTATGGACGACAGCTTGCAGGTTACTGCCTGTGAACAATGTCCAGCTCTCGTCGAGTCGCGCAGCCAGATTGTAGATGGAGTTGGGCCAACAGATGCAGAGCTTGTCTTTCTTGGAGAAGGTCCTGGAGAATCAGAAGATCAACAAGGTGAGCCGTTCGTGGGGCGATCAGGAGATGTACTCGATGACGCGCTACAGGAAGCCGGTGTGGACCGTGAAAACGTCCGAATTACTAACTGTGTCAGATGTCGACCACCAGATAATCGAGACCCATCAGAGGGTGAACTGACAAACTGTCGAGGGTATCTCGAAACAGAAATCACCCATCTTGATCCGTCATTGATCGTCACACTCGGAAAGGTCCCAAGTGAACATCTTCTCGGCCGATCAGTGAAGATTACAGCTGAATCAGGTGATATTGTCGAAGCTCGAATCGGTGGTGTCTCCCGGCGAGTGATGCTGTCGGTCCATCCCGCCGCGACCTTGTACGATCGGAGCCAGCAGGATGGATTTACTGACACTATTGGCAACGCAGCCGCGTTTCTTGACGACGATGACGAATCAGGCGGACAGTCGCGGCTTGGAGAGTACTGATTCACAACCGGTCACGACGCCTGGAGAGACGACGTTCACTCTGTTCACTTCATCGCGAAGAGTTGATGCAGTGGATGCAAAGCCTGTCGTTGAAACGGGACGTCTCACGCCCGGAGCGAACGACACCAGCCGTGAGCGAATAGGGTGAGGTAGTTCACTCCTGAAATGATGCCTCATACCGTGGCAGAACAGAGTCACCCGCTCTATTGAGACAGGAGCGAAATACGACCCAGCCACTCGTGTCTCCAGACGCGGCAGTGTCGATCCGGGTTACTTACCGCGAATTCCAATGAACGATTGTTACATCCTGTAATGACTCGTCTATATAGATATCATAGAAAGCATTTTCTACGAGAAACGGTGTACACACGTACATGCCTGATAGAAAGCAGTCAGCGAATCGGCGGACGTTTGTGAAGACAGTTGGCGTGTCCGGAATTGTCGGGCTTGCGGGCTGTACTGGCGGGAGTGGCGGCTCAGGTGATAGCTCAGATGGAGAGGATAGCTCCGCAGACGGAGGAACAGCGGGCGAAGCCGATGATACGCCGAGTGCACAGTTCATACTGAATCCAGCAGAGGCAGATGTCGAGATTGAAAAGCAGTATCAGCCGATATTCGAGTATCTCGAATCCGAAGTCGATGTGAGTATTGAGCCTGATCGGGCGGCTAGTTACACCGCGACACTGCAAGCCATGCGCAATGATCGGGGCGAAATCGCAGATATCTCACCGTCAGCCGTTATTGCCGGGCAAGATATTCTCGATGTGGTTGGTGTCCGGGTCGCGTACGGGGCAGCTCAGTACTTTTCCACGATTACGACGACCCCAGGCTCAGGGATCGAATCGCTGGGTGATATCGAGGACCAGCAGATGAATATGGCCGATATTCTCTCGGTTTCTGGAACGCTCGTTCCGCTCACTATCCTACAGGACGCGGGGCTTGACGTCGGAGACGCGCCAGACGGTGATGCAGTCGATTTCAATATCGAGTACTCAGACCATACGACTGCTCGCAAGCAGATGGTCGCTCGAGAAGATGTAGTTGCGGCCTCAACAGGTGCGTTTTCGTCTGCTCCGTACGTCCCGCAAGAGCAGTTTGAACAGATGTCGCAGGACTTCGTCGATATCTCCGCTGAATACGACGGTGCAGGTTCAGATATTGAGGCCGACGACACTGAGTTACAGTTACTCGCTGTTTCAGATCCAATCCCGCGCGCCCCACTCGTGACACGGAGCAACTGGAGCAACCCGGTGAAAGCGGAGCTTGAAGAGGCGATGCTTAGTGTCACAGAAGAAGATCTCAGCCACGACGACAGTTACGAGGGCGAGCCACTCTGGTTCACGGGCGTTCAAGAGGGGAGTGTTGATGATTACGAGCCGATTGGGACTGTGCTGGACGAGCTCGGGCTTGAGTTCGAAGAGTTGTCATAGTTCGGATACGCAGAGACGCTATATGATTCAATGAGTCGAATAACAGTTGACGGAGTTACGAAACGATTCGGGGACACCGTCGCTCTCGATAATGTCTCGTTCGACGTTCCGGAAGGCGAATTCGTCATTGTGATGGGCGTTTCTGGCTCCGGCAAGTCGACGTTGCTGCGGTGCATGAATGGGCTCGAGAGCACAACCGCTGGCGAGGTTCGGGTCGACGACGCACCAGTGACGAGCCCACGGGATGATATTGCGATGATCTTTCAACAACACAATATCATCGGACAGATGACAGCGTATTCGAACGCACTTACCGGATCGCTAAATCGCAATTCGTTCATCGCCTCGCTTCTCCAGTTGCAGGATTCTACTGACAAGCACCAGGCACTTGAGGCACTGGAAACAGTTGGGTTACTAGATGAAGCACAGCAACGAGCCGGTCAGATGTCTGGGGGTCAACAACAGCGCGTGGGGATTGCCCGTGCACTGGTGCAGAATCCGGCGTTACTGCTTGCTGACGAACCTGTCGCCAGTCTTGATCCCGGATCCTCACAGCAGGTGATGGGATACTTGCGCTCTGTCGCGACTGACCGCGGTTTGTCTGCGATTATCAGTCTCCATCAAGTAAACCTCGCACGCAAATTTGGTGAGCGATTTATTGGCCTCCGCGACGGACAGAAGGTGTTTGACGGCTATCGTGATGAGTTTGATCTTGATGTTGTTGACGAAATCTATGGAGAAATCGATACGGACGGCATGTTTGCGTCTGAGACCCCCGCTGACACCGACCCAACTGCATCTGGAGCGGATGCGGGCGACATGGTGACAGATTCAGAGCCGCAGACTGAGACCGCTGCTGATGGAGGAGCCGACAAGTGAGCCGCGAAGACCGCGTCGGTGACCGGTACGATGAGATAGCTCTTGCCCGGCGAGTCAGGCTCGTTGCGTTTCTGATGACCGGTCTTGCGGCTCTCGGAGTATTCTACTACTCACTCACGTCGGTGGGGTATTTTGAAGCGAATCTGTTGGATTACGTCGATAACTTCCTTAATGCACTTCGCGACTTCTTCCCATTTCTTACGCTTTCGTTTCCGTTTTTCGACCCGGCAGGATTTGTCGAGTACTGGACGTTTATTCAGGACCGAAACCTGATTTGGGGCGGATTCGGCGGGGAAACGCCACTTTTGGGCGAGGCTGGAATCACTCTTGCAATGGGATTTGCTGGCACAGTGATTGGATTTCCGCTGGCGCTGCTGTTCGGTATTCTTGGGTCTGGACGCGTGACGCCGTTTCCATTCAACTTTCTGTTCCGCGGCATTATGTCGTCAATTCGAGCGATTCCAGCGCTCGTCTGGGCGCTTATCTACGTCCCACTCGGGGGGATCGGTCCTGTGACAGCAATGCTGGCTATCGCCACAGATACTGTCGGCAATCTCGGTCGGTTATTTACCGACGAACTCGAAGAAATTGAGGATGGGCCCATTGAGGCGATGGAAACGACCGGCGCGAGCGATCCGCAGACAATCACTTTCGGAATGCTCTCGCAGGTGACCACCCCGTTCATTGCCTGGACATTGTATATTTTCGAAATTAATGTTCGAATCGCTGTTACCCTGGGGATCATCGGCGGCGGCGGACTTGGCCAGGTGTTGAGCGTTCAGCAAGGACTGTTCGCGTTCACCAATATGATGGCGACAATCCTGGTGATTCTTGTGTTAATCATCAGTGTCGAGATTATCTCACAGCGGGTCCGATCAACCCTGCGAGAAGGTCAGGAAACCAAAGGACTCGTCTCGTTGCTGCTGGGGTTCCCACAGCGAATGGCGGAGTCTCTGGTCAAGTGAGCCGTCACAGGCTCATGTTGTATTCACCGACCTATGATCATCGCTTGTGGGCTGTCCAGTGTTGTGTTTCTGATCGGGCGAGACACTCTGATTCTCACAGTGTGAGTTGAGTCAACCGCCCGGGCTGTGACCGCTTGAATCCGCCACAAAGCCCCAATACCTGTTGGACGGCTGTGAGTAGCATATCTCATACGCTGATGAGACAGGACTGTGAAAGCGATATCGTCGTTAGAGCGTCGAGAGGAAAGCCGCTATTACGCACCCATTCTAACAATTCGTATGAATATCTCAGAACCGCCGGAAGAAACAGTAGCCGATATCGTTCTTGTTGATTATGGACTTGGGAATCTTCGGTCTGCAACTCGCGGATTAGAGCGAGCCGGGGCAGGTGTCGAGATCACCGACGACCCTGACGCGTTCGCCACGGCAGACGGCGTCGTCCTGCCGGGTGTTGGCGCGTTCCGTGAGGGGATGGAAAACGCTGGTCCACTCCGAGAGGCACTGACGAATCACGCCGCGGCTGGCAGACCGTTATTCGGGATTTGTCTCGGGATGCAGATGCTGCTCACCTCGAGCGAAGAAGCAGACCACGATGGTGAAGGCGAAGTGAAAGGACTGGATTTAATCCCCGGTACAAACGTCCGGTTCGACGTGGATCGGAAGGTCCCACACATGGGCTGGAACGACCTCAACACCACACGCGACCATCCGCTCCTAGAAGGTGTCGACGGCGAGTACGCGTATTTTGTCCACTCGTATCACGCGGCGCCTACCGATACAGCAGCCGTCGTCGCCACCAGTGATTACGACGGAACGTTCCCGGCTGTCGTCGCGAACGAGGCGGGGAACGTCGTCGGCACGCAGTTTCACCCGGAGAAAAGCGGTGAGACGGGCTTGCAGATCTTGCGCAACTTCGTCGAATTTTGTAACAACCACGAGTGATACTCCCGCCGGTCGGCGGCTCTGTCGCGACGGGTTGAGTGATACTTTTCAGAGATGACTATTCCTCTGCGGGCCCGACGGGCTTTTTTTCTCCGGTGTGGTAGGAAGACCGATGACTGCCGTCACCCTCGGTCCAGCGGGCACGTATTCTCATCGGGCTGCTCGGGCCGTCGCAGACGAAGTGTCGTTCCGCGAGTCGGTCACGGAGATTGTAGCGACCGTCGCCGACGGGGATTTCGACCGCGGTGTCGTGCCAATCGAAAACTCCATCGAAGGGTCAGTAACAGAGAGTCTGGATGCGTTGGCCGACCGCGAGGTATCCGTGGTAGAAGAAATCGTCACGCCGATTCGTCACGCGCTGTTGGCACAAGAGGCCGACTTTGCCACCGTCGCGTCGCACTCACAGGCACTGGCACAATGTCGAACGTTTCTCGAACGAGACCACTCGGACGTCACGCGGGAAGCGGTCGCGTCTACCGCCCGTGGCGTCGAGCAGGCCCGCCGAGAGCCCAGCGTGGCTGCAATCGGTCACCCCGACAACGCGTCCCCAGAGGCTGGCCTCGAGGTGCTCGCGGAAGATATCCAGGATCGCGACTCCAACGCGACTCGGTTTCTGGTGATCGGTCCCACGGACCACCGGTCCCAGGCTGGCGGCAAGACGACCATTGTGGTGTATCCCAGCAATAATTATCCGGGGCTACTCCTGGAGATGTTAGAGACGTTCGCCAACCGCGATATCAATCTCTCTCGGGTCGAATCTCGACCGAGCGGTGAGCGGCTTGGTGATTACCAATTTCACTTTGACTTCGAAGCCGGCCTGTACGAAGACCGCACTCAGAACGCTATCGAAGCAATCCGCGACATTGCCGCAGAGGGATGGGTTCGTGTGCTGGGGTCGTACAACACAGAACACGTTCTTTACTGAGTGCTATCTCAAGCGTTTCACACCGCCTTCGCGGCGGGCCACACGCGTGAGGACGACCTCGTGGCCAGCCAAACAGCGCGGGCCAACACCGGTCTGACTGTGATGAGCCCGCCAGTGTAGCCGCTACGGAATCATAAAATTCAAGACTTCTCACCCCAAATTTTGCAGTATGACGGAACGGTACAATCCGTTCGACGAACTCGAAAAGTTGTTCAATCGGATGAACCGCGAATTCGAGGATATCAGTGCGCCAGTCGAGTCCAGACTGGGTGGCGGCGATTTCAGAGTTGACGTCCGAGAGACGACCGACACAGTCGAGATTCTCGCTGATCTCCCGGGATTCTCTCAAGGGGAGCTCACGGTGACGGTCAAAGATGACCGGTTACGAATCACCGGTGACCGGTCTGTCGAGGCCGAACTTGATGATATCCGCTATCATCGCCGGGAGCGCCCGCGCGGTTCTGTGTCGCGCCGGCTCCACTTGCCGGCAGATGTGGATGGCACTGCCGCGGAAGCGACCTACAATGCCGGGGTCCTATCGGTGACGCTCCCGAAAGAATCTCCAGATATGGACGAAGGCCACACGATCGAAGTGCAGTGACTGTCTGTGCCAGCTTGTGACCCGTTAGTCACGGCCGGGCCCGGTCACCGTCCCATAGGCGTGTGTAACGCCATGTGAATACACTGTCCAGTCGGGGCCGCACGAATCGAACACCTTTTCACTCTCTTGGAGCAGGGCTTCCGCTCGCTATTCGTCACTCGACAATGTTGATTGCGGGCCGACCTGGTTCAGCGTCGGACGCGAGATCGCCGGCATCGGCGCCTGAAAGAACGCTCACTTCTGCTCCGAACTCACGTTCGACGAGCCAGCTTGCCGCCTCAAGAGCCGCCTCTTCAGTCTCCGGTGGCAACGACGGCGTCAGGGCTTCTCGGCGCTGCTGGAGTTCGGCACCGTAATCAGCCGCCTGGTCGCCTCGCTCGCGGATCTGTGGCTCGTTCATCAGCCGGCCAATGAGGTTATCGGCATCAGTCGCGGTAGCAATCTCCAGCGCCTCGAATTTCCAGTGAGGAGTCACGGCAATATTGATCCGCTCAGGATCGTCGATATCCGCAATCCCGATGATATCACGAATGTCCTCACGGGTCGTATCGATCAGTCGACGCTGCTCTTCGGCCGTCTCGCGGGCGACCTCAGCGGTGGGCCAACTGGTGTCGGCCACGAGCCCGTCACGGTCCAGCATCTCCCACAGTTCCTCCGCGAGGTGGGGGACGACCGGCGCCAGCAGCCGAACCGCGATATCCAGCCCCTGTCGGAACGTCGGCCCATGCGGATCTGTAAACGCGCGATACTGACGGAGGGTCCGGACGAGACCCTGGGCTTCTCGAAGTGCAGTGTTGAACGTCAGGGAGTCGTACTCTTCGGTCGCAATCGCGACGGCTGCATCCGTCTCGTCGGCGACGTATCGCGCGATTGCGTCACGGTCACCGGTCGGTGGGTCGGCGACAGACTCGGCCACCAGGTCACGGAACTGGGTGAGAAACTGATAGGTGGAGCGAACACCCTCCTCAGACCAGTCGAAGTCACGTTCCGGCTGGGCTGCTCGCATCATGAACAACCGCGCTGTGTCGGCGCCGTACCTCTCGACAATCTCTTGAGGTGAGACCACGTTTCCCTTCGATTTCGACATTTTCTCACCCTCTAACTGCACCATCCCCTGCGCGAGTAGATTCTCGAACGGCTCTCGGTGGTCGAGACCCTCGGTGTCAGCGAGTACTTTAGTGAAAAATCGCGAGTACAACAGGTGCATCACGGCGTGTTCGATACCACCGACGTACTGGTCGACCGGCATCCAGTCGTTGGCCCGCTCCAGATCGAACGGGGCTTCGTCTATACCGGGTGATACGTACCGCAGAAAGTACCACGATGAGTCTACGAACGTGTCCATCGTGTCGGTCTCTCGGCGAGCGACCGAGCCACACTCCGGGCACGACGTCTGTTTCCACTCGTCGGCCGCGTCAAGGGGATTACCGGTGGTGTTGATGAACTCGGGCAGCTCGACGGGCAACTCTGTCTCGGGAACCAGCACTGGGCCACACTCATCACAATGGACGATTGGGATCGGGGTCCCCCAGTAGCGCTGCCGGGAGATCCCCCAGTCACGCAGCCGATACTGTTTGGCTTCCTCTGCGCCGGCCGTCTCGGCGGTGATTCGCTCGCGGGCGGTGGGGCTGTCGAGACCCGTGTACGGCCCGGAGTTGACCGAGACACCGTCGTCGGTGAAGACGGACTCATCAACGTCTGGGGCTGCGGGCGTCGTCTCACCGTCCCAGTCGTCGGGTTCGGGAGCTACGACCGGTTTGATGGGGAGACCCATCTCGGTGGCGAACGCGTGGTCTCGTTCGTCGTGTCCGGGCACGCCCATCAGCGCGCCAGTTCCGACGTCTGACAGCACAAAGTCGGCGACGAACACGGGGAGGTCGTCCCCCGTGACCGGGTTCTGGGCCGTCAGATCCGTCTGGACGCCCTTGGGCTCATCACCGTCGGGGTCGGCCTCGTGGCGGACAAACTCGCGGACATCCGGATCGGTGTCGACGAGGTGGTCGGTGATAGGGTGGTCCGGTGCCAATGCGAAAAACGTCGCCCCGTGGGCGGTGTCTGCGCGCGTGGTGAACGCTTCGACGGTCCCGTGGTCGACGTCCTGACCGGTCACGTCGAACGGGAGTCGGGTGCCGCGTTGACGGCCGATCCAGTTGCGCTGCATCTCGCGCACCGACTCTGGCCAGCCTTCAAGATTGTCAATATCGTCGAGCAGTTCGTCGGCGTAGTCGGTTATCCGGAGAAACCACTGCGCGAGTTCGCGTTCCTCGACAGCCGTGTCACAGCGCCAGCAGTGTTCGTCTTCACCTTCGACTTGCTCGTCTGCCAGCACTGTCTCACACGAGGGACACCAGTTGACATCGGCGTCACGCCGTTCGACGAGGTCTTCCTCATAAAAGCGGCTGAACAGCCACTGATTCCACTGATAGTACTCAGGAGTACAGGTGGTGATCTCGCGACTCCAGTCGTATCCGAACCCAATCGACTCCATCTGGCCTTTCATCGTCTCGATACAGTCGACCGTCCAGTCCCGGGGGTTAGTGTCTCGCTCTTTGGCAGCGTTTTCGGCGGGCAACCCGAATGCGTCCCACCCCATCGGGTGAATCACGTCGTCTCCCTGGAGGCGACGGAACCGGGCGTACGCGTCCGTAATGGTGTAGTTACGGACGTGACCCATGTGGAGTTTCCCCGACGGATACGGGTACATCCCGAGGACGTACGTCGGATCTGTCACGTCGTCGGGGGTCTGGTAGGTGCCGGCGTCTCTCCAGGCCTCCTGCCAGCGCGCCTCGACGGTCGCGTGATCGTATCCCTCGTCGCTCATTCTTGAGGTAACATAGACCTGACGAGTGTGTTAACCTTTCCATCCAATCGGCCTGCGAGTGGGACAGCACTGGGGTCGCCGCTCCGTCTGGTGTCCGCTGTGTCGGTCACGAACCAGCCGTGGTCACCAGAGAGTGGCGCTGAGTCGGCTGACAGACCACTGTCTCAGTGGTACTGCTATTCTCCGAACTGCCACGACAAGCGTGATATCTCCCCCGTCGCAGAGGGCACACTCTCCGCATCCTCGGTGTCAGTCCAACGATTACGCCTCAGGGTGGATGCGAGCAGAGTGAGATCCAGAGCCGGTCGGGGAGAAAGCCAGCCATACCAGTGACTCACTCGGAAAAATACTTGCGGACCGAAACCCAACTGGAGATATGTCTCTCCCGCGGAAAATCCTCGTGTACGGCGCTATTGCCGTCGGCGGTCTGGTCGCGGTGAGTCTGTTCCTGTCGATTATTTCTGCAATCATCTCGACTATCGTCGGCATCATCAGCGCCGTGATTTCTCTCGCCATCTTCGTGCTCCTGTTGTACGGAGGCGCCAGGCTCATTCTGTGGCTCACGGGGGCCTCAGATCTGGGCTCGGTGACAGACACTGTTCGTCGGTCCGATAGTTCGTCTGCGGACGCGACAGAGACGATGGACCCTGCCGAGCGGGCTCGTGAATTGTACGTCCGCGGGGAAATCGACGAAGCTGAACTCGATAGACGGCTCGGCCGGTACGTCTCGGACGGTGAGCAAGACGAAATCGATCGGGAGCTAGAACGGTCCCGGAACTGAGCTATCTGTTCTCGCCTGCGATTGCAGGACATCAACATTACGTATACCCGCTGGACATAACGCGGCTTAGGCGACGCCCAACAAGTCAAAGGGGTATCCGTTACCGTTCTTATCGGCGTATTCGAACACGACGCGAGCGGCAGCGATATCCTGGATTGCGAGCCCAGTAGAGTCGAACACCGTGATCCCGTCGTCCGGATTACGGCCCTCGCGGCTCCCTCCGACGATCGCGCCAATCTCACCGTGGAGATCGTCGTCGCTCAAGAGTCCCGCACTCCACGGGACGTTGATCTCACCGGAGTGAGTGCACTGCTCGTAATCGTCGATTGTCAGTTTGGCGTCCATGAGGATCTCGTCTTCCAACTCGTGTTTTCCGGCAGCGTCAGCACCCATCGAGTTGATATGAGTGTGTTCGCCCACCGCATCACGCGGGACGATTGGGTCTGTCACCGGTGTCAGAGTCGATACGACGTCACAGCCCGCGACCTCGGCGACGGAGCCAGCTCGGACGTCGAACTCGCCGGCGAACTGGTCGACGAACTGCGCAGCAGCCACCTCGTCCACGTCGGTGACAACAACCTCTTTGATGGGGCGTACCGTCGAAATGGCCTCTAGTTGGGTGACGGCCTGCACCCCGGCACCCACGAGTCCGAGCGACCGTGCATCCGGAATCGCGAGATGGTCGGTGGCGACGGCCGCGGCCGCGCCCGTTCGTTTCTTCGTCAACTCTGTTCCGTCCATCACTGCTAGTGGAAAGGCAGTTTCTGGGTCCGAGTACACGACCGTCCCCATCACTGTCGGCATGCCAAACTGGTCTTCGTTATCAGGGTGAACGTTCACCCACTTCAGCCCAGCTGCGTCCCACTCGCCAGCATCCAGATACGCTGGCATCGACCGGAAGTCACCGTTGTACTGAGGAAGATCAATATAGGACTTCGGTGGCATCTCAACATCTCCTCGCTCGTACGCTCTGAAAGCCGCCTCCAACGCGTCGATAATCTTCTCAATCTGCGCGTTCTTGTCGACCTCGGCGCTGTTGAGAAGTAGCGTTTTCATGCTGTAATCTACCGCTGGCGGATATTTAAGCCGTTCACCTCTCCACACATCAGGAACCCACTCGAGCGGGGTCACAACGGTCACGACTGGGTGTGACTCTCTGGCCGATCCTTCTGAAAGTCCGGGCACGTTCAGTTCAGCTATTGACGTCACTATGGGGTGGGGTGGGAGATGCAGCCAGGTGGGATGTAGCTAGGAGAAGCGAGACAAAAAGTGTGAGAATGCTCGGATAGACGCTCAGCCGAGACGATCCAACGGTCCAGTGAAGCGGTGAAACGGTGGTGGTGAATCCTGGCCGGCGCTTACATCGCGCCGCCCATGCCACCCATACCGCCCATGCCACCCATGCCGCCGGCACCGTCGTCTCCGTCACCCTCGGTTGAGAGGTCACCGGCCGAGATGATATCGTCAATCTTCAACACGAGATTGGCGGCTTCTGCAGCGGAGGCGATCGCCTGCTCTTTGGCCTGAGCAGTCTCGATCACGCCCGCGTCGAAGGTATCCTGGACATCGCCGCTCTCGACATCGAGACCGGCGCGCGTGTCACCGGCTTCGTGAGCAGCTCGGAGATCGACGAGAGTGTCGATCGAGTCGAGCCCAGCGTTTTCCGCGAGAACTCGCGGGACCAGCTCCAGCGAGTCGGCAAACGCCTCGACGGCCAGTTGTTCGCGACCGGACACCGAGTCTGCAAAGTCCCGCAGTCGGCGGGCAACTTCGACTTCGATTGCACCGCCACCGGCGAGCACGCGCCCGTCTGAGACGGTCGTGGCGACGACATCGATAGCGTCCTGGATGCCACGTTCGAGTTCGTCAACAACGTGGTCTGTGGATCCGCGGATCAGCAGCGTGGCGCCGTGAGCGTCCTCGCCCTCGACGTAGAACAGTTCACCTTCGTCGTCCCGGCTGATAGTGCCGGTGCCGAGGTCTGCCTCCGTGACAGAGTCGATATCGTCGACGACTGACGCTTCCAGCACGTTCTGTAGGAAGCCGACATCTGAGCTTTTCGTCCGTCGGACCGCGAGGATGCCCTCTTTCGCGAGGTAGTGCTGAGCGAGGTCATCGATCCCCTTCTGACAGAAGACCGCGTTTGCGCCCGTGGCAGCGATACTGTCGACTTTCTCGCGAAGCTGGTCTTCCTCCTGGTCAAGGAACTGCTGCAACTGGTCTGGCGAGTCGATGCTCACCTGGGTATCGACGTCCGTCTCCTCGACTTCGATTGCTTCGTTGAGAAGCAGCACGTCGGCGTCTTCGACCGTCTCAGGCATCTCGTCGTTGACGGGGTCTTTGTCGATGGCTGCTCCGGAGAGCAGCTCCGACTCACCGGCCGAGCGGCCGGTCTGCGTCTCGATATTCAGATTCGCCAGGTCAACGACGTGAGAGCCGTCGTCGGCGTCGACGGTGACACCTTGGATTGCTCGCACTACGAGGTCTGCGAGAACGTCTTTGTCGAGTTCAGCGCCCTTGCCAGTCATCGATGTCTCCGCGACCGACTGCAAGAGTTCGCTGTCTTCGGGGTCGACACCCTCAGAGATATCATCGACCTCTTCGCGAGCATGGTCGCTCGCAAGGGTGAATCCCTTGATCACAGCCATCGGGTGGATTTCCTGCTCAATGAGATCCTCGGCGTTCTTCAGGAGTTCCCCGGCGGTCGCGACGGCAGTCGTGGTGCCGTCACCGGCCTCGTCTTCCTGGGTTTCAGCGACCTCGACGATCATCTCAGCGGTCGGATTGTCAATATCCATCTCGGTGAGGATGGTGACACCGTCATTCGTGATCGTTACGTCACCCATCGACGTCACGAGCATCTTGTCCATCCCTTTCGGACCGAGAGTCGACTTTACAGCCTCACCGACCGCTTTGGCTGCCGAGATATTGTACTCTTGCGCGTCTTTGTCCTTGACACGCTGAGAGTCGTCTCCCATGATGACCATCGGCTGTCCTTGTGTGCGTTGACTCATAGTACGAGCAAAGATTGAATGGGATTCTATATAATCTTTTCTTTTGATGCGACACCACTCGATCTGTCCGTGATATGGTGAACGCCCGCAATACGACGGCTACGGAGGTACTCCGCCCAACACACCCTGTCGAGAGTTAGCATACATGTCGGTAAAATGGCGACAGTTTAAGTATGGCAGTGACACTGAC
>KI543227.1:111346-123058 GCA_000496235.1 uncultured archaeon A07HR60 | reverse complement strand
AGCCCACTCGACGGCGAGCGTCCGAGTGAGGTTGTTCACGGCCCCCTTCGCCGCACAGTATGGCGCACGCATGTGGTATCCCATCTCACCCATAATCGACGAGATATTGAGGATTGCACCGCCGCTGTCCTGATCAATCATCTGCCGGCTGGCAGCCTGCGATCCAAAGAAGACGCCGTTCAGATCCACATCAATCACCTCGCGCCACTCTTGAGGGTCGAACTCCTCAGCTGGCCCGATATTCGTGATACCTGCGTTATTGACCATGATATCGACACTCCCGAACTGTCGGACTGCTCCGTCGACGAGCGACTCGACTTCCTCGTAGTTGGACACGTCGGCGGCGATACCGACGGTATCTCCATGACCGGAGATGTCCGCCGCGGCAGCCTCGGCCCGTTCGGTTGATCGAGAATTCACCACGACATTCGCTCCCTCCTGTGCGAACCGTTCGGCGATGGCGTTGCCGATCCCTCTCGAAGCGCCTGTGACGATGGCTGTCTGGTCTGTGAGATCTCTCATTAGTATGATCGTACGCTCAGTTTCCTCACGAGCGGCTTAATTGTTGCAGGCGGTCTGTAGACTGCTGAGACCATCGTGACGAACGACAGAGACAGTCTCACGGAGATGTGTGAACTGCCTCGGAGTCAAGCCCCGTGGCATTCGCCATGACTGCCGGTAACCCAGTCTCGATCTTGTGGCGCTCTCGAATGTTCAAAAATCAAACGACGACGAAAGGTTGCACACGCCGAGAGGGGGATTCGAACCCCCGATCCCGCGAAGGAACACGCTTTCCAGGCGTGCGCCTTAGTCCACTCGGCCATCTCGGCTCAGGCGAAATTTACTTACTATTCTGATTAAGTCCTTTCGTTCCCTTCTGCATCATGCGGTATTCGGTCGCGTAGGCGACGACACTGACGATTCCGCCGATCACAACACCAAGGAGAATCAACCGAGCGTAGCTAGCTGGAACTGTTCCTCCGAGGAGGAGGAACGCCTGAACCGACACCGAAAATCCCAAGATCCCAACAGCACCCCACAAGACTGCCGACGTGACTCGCTGTCGGAGGTGAAGATATCGGTCACGAAGGAGGGTGCTGTCGGGGGTGGATCGATTGTTTGGGCTACTTTCACTATCGCGACCGGGCTGACTGGCCGGCCTCTGAGAGTCGCGGTTCGGTCCACCGGAGTCACTCGAATCCGTGGAGCGGTCTCCGCCGTTTCCTGTCTGTGAGCTTACTGAGCGAGACTCATCTGGTCCAGAAGAAGACATCACTCTGATGAAACGACAGTGTCATGTCCGGGAGTGGTCTGCACCGCCGAGCAGTCTGGCTTGCCCGTGTGTGCAGGTATCAGTGCAGCGTCAGTATCCGTTTTGGGTATCGGGGTCTGTCTCATCTGCGTTATTGACATGATAGGTCGGAGACGAACGTAATTTGTGGGTTAGCCGTATATAGGCACTAAGCCCCACCCTCACGGAACGAACCGCGAAAGCGGTGAGTGAGTAGGGTGGGGTAGTTCACTCGGCCGCGTCCAGCATCCCATTCCGGCGGACAGGTCACCACACGGTTGAACTGCTCCTGGTTGCACGTGAGGGGTGGCCCGTGGACACGACTCCCAGAATCTGTACGCGGTGGCATAGGGACTCAATCCAGTCGCCCAGAGCCAGCACCCAGAGGTGACTCAAGAGAGGATATCGATCTCGTAGCCGTTTTGCTCAAGTTTAGCGACGATTTCGGCGGCATGGTCCCGGTCATGAGTCTCCAGTTCCAGTTCGATATCTGCCGCGTTGACGGCGATATCCCGGGAGGTGCGGTCGTGGCTGACCGAGTAGATGTTCGCGTCGAAGCCTGTGATCACGTTGACGAGTCCCTGTAACGCGCCTGGCCGGTCTTTCAATTCCGTCCGGATTTTCAGATACCGTCCCATCTGGACCAGCCCGCGGATAATGATCGTCGTCAGGGTATTGAGGTCAATGTTTCCCCCACACAGTGTCATGACGATCCGCTCACCACTGTCGTACTCGAACGCACCCTCAAGCAGCGCCGCCAGCGGGACGGCTCCAGCACCCTCTACAAGCGTTTTCGACCGTTCCAGCAGCTGTGTGACCGCGAGCGCGATCGTTTCATCCGAGACCGTCACGATCTCGTCGACGTGTTGCTGGATCACTTCGAAGGACTTCTCGCCGATCGCCCGCGTAGCGATTCCGTCCGCGATGGTATCGACGCTGTCGAGTTCGCGAATTTCGCCGTCTTCGACGGAGGCTGCCGCCGAAGAGGCCCCACTCGCCTGAACCCCAATCACGCGAACGTCGTCCAGATGCCCTTTGACGGCCGTCGCGATTCCAGAGATGAGACCGCCACCCCCGATTGGGACGACGATCGTGTCGAACGCCGGAAGATCCTCAAGCACCTCTAGCCCGAGTGTTCCCTGGCCGGCCATCACGCGTTCGTCGTTGAACGCGTGCACGTACTTTCGCTCTTCTTGTCGTTCGATCTCGTGGGCCCGGGCCTGTGCGTCGTCGTAATCGACACCGTCGAGAATAACCTCCCCGCCGTACGAGCGAGTCGCCTTGATTTTCGATACCGGTGCGTACTCTGGCATCACGATCTTCGAGTCCACACCCGCCCGGGTGGCTGCCATCGCCACCCCCTGTGCGTGGTTGCCCGCACTGGCGGTCACGACGCCGCGCTGTTTGTCACTCTCAGAGAGAGTCCCGATCTTGTTTGCCGCCCCCCGGATCTTGAACGCCCCCGTACGCTGGAACGTCTCCAGTTTCATATACACTTCTGCGTCGGTGAGATCCGAGAATGGCGTCGACCGCTCTAATGGGGTATGCCGAGCGATCTCGTTGACACGCTGTTGGGCATCCTCGACGTCCGCAAGTGAAAGCATTATTCCTCATCCCGCAGGCCGCGATTAATCGCTTTCGGTCGGGCAGACGGCAGTTGTTCCACCTATCTCCTGGTCGATGTCTGGATACTACACACTACCGATACCTGCACTCGCTGAATCGTGAAGACTGACATCCTCCACCTACCGACGGAGGTATGCGTTTATCCCTGTATTGTTACTTCAGATCGTGTCACACAGACTGCAAAAAACGGAGGGGAGAGGAAATGGGGAATGCACGCATGTAACGTGCATTAAACATATGTTCACCCACACGTAAAAACCCCATGGAGCCGGAGTGAAAGTGAAACTCATACAGGACGTGGTGAAAAGTTTCAATCGCCCGAGAGTAATCGCTCGTGACGGTATGCTGAGACTCTACGAGATTCGATGGCAATGCGTAGAATCTGTTCGACAGAACAGAACAGAACGCGCAGTACGCAGCTGTATGCCGCTGACATCCGGCCACCTCTGGGCCGAAGAGAGGGTGTGCGGTTATCCCTACGTCACGGCCTGAACTGATTAATCGTGCCTAGATCCGGTGTTATTGCGACCATTCGTGTACGCAGAGCTGAGAGATCTCCTGGGAGAGGTGTTAGCCCAGCTGGCCGATCAGATACCGTACACATTCGTTGGTGGTCACTCTCGGGGCCGGGACAAGCAGTGTGCGGCTGGGGGGAGTCACAGTTGATCGTCCCAGTCGATCCATTCCTGTTCCCATCCCGCATCTGCGAAATGGCCTTGTTCCTCGATTTCGGCGTCTTCTCGTACTGTTCGATTTCTCGCGGGGCCTTTGTTGCGCTCGCCCTCGACAAGGAGTGGGCGAAACTGTACGGGCCCGTGGGTATCGAGCTGTTGGTAAGAGTTCCTGGTCGTCGATTGGTCGGTCGGTTGAGTAGGTTCAGATTCGGATCCGGAGTGGGAATCGCCAGTCAGACCGCTCATCCCGCCGTCACTCTCAGCAGCCACGTCAGTGTCTTCCGGGGAACCAATCGAGACAAGACTCTGTGAGCCGGTTCCCCGTGGCATGACGAGTCGCCCGTCAGGTGTAAGCTGGTCAAGCAGTGCCTGAGGGGCCTCAACTGCGGCGGCTTCCATCAAGATCCGGTCGTACGGGGCGTACTCAGGAAAGCCACGAGCGCCGTCGCGACAATCGACAAATGCTGCCCCGTAACCAGCATCGTCGAGATTCGACCGGGCCATGTAGACCAGTTCTCGGTCGATATCGACGGCGTGGACGTGTCTGGCACCGACAATCTCGGCGAGCGCTCCCACGGTATATCCCACACCCGCACCAACCACCAATACGTCGTCGCCAGGTTCGGGCTGCAGGGCCGAGAGTAGCCGGGCCACCACGACTGGAGCAAGAACACGGCTTCCCGCCTCTTCGCCCGTTCGGTTCTGATAAGGTCCCGCTGAGACGAATTCGTGTCGCGGGACAGACCGCATCGCGTCGAGCGTGCGCTCTCCGAGTGGCCGGCCCAGGCTATACTCCAGCCCGTCGACCATATCATCTCGGAGCGCCGCGTTGTCCATGGATATCTGTCTGCACTCAAGTGACTTCAACGGTGTGGACGACGTCTGACTCAGACACGAGAGTCAGAGTGGTTCGCGGCAAATGCCACACGCGTCAGTGCGGTGAGCGGTCACTCTGGAGTTGGCTCGCCGGGGCCGTTGTCGATTAGATCACGGAGTATATGACGGTCCTCAGCGGTCCAGGACCCACAGTCTGTCGTCTCCTGATGGACGCGGGGACACAGAGACGGCGACGGGCTTCCACTCAGCGAAATGGTCGGTGTGGTTCTGCGCTCCCAAGAAACCGACCACGACTCCGGGGCATCCAAACGAACGTATCTGATTACATCCCCCTCAATTTCGGCGAGATGCCGACGCTCTCGGCCCGCAGTGTCGGTGGCATCGACCACTGGGGTCGGCTCTGGAGGGACAGACTCAATGTCCGCAATGGCGTCGATAAATGCCGATACTCCGTTAGCTTGCCAGGTGAGACTGTAGTGTGTCGCGAACACTTCAATGTGGACTGGTGGCTCCACTGGAACATTCCGGCGGGGAGTATCGTCGCGCATACGCTGTATTAGCCCTCCGAGAGGCAAAGGCTCCCTGCCCATCGGGGATAGGAGTCGACGCTAGCGGGTCAGAATCTCTTAGGTAGTGTTCGATTCGGGACTGCCGGTCACAATAACTGACTGGGAGACCACTCGGCAATGTCAGATATCACCGTCTGACCGGGATTCAGTGGGCGTAAGTCGGGTCGCCGCATCAACGTGGTCTGGAAGCGCCTCTGCGAGGGCGTCGGCTAATAGGGGCGCAGACTCCGCGTCGACCTGGACCTCGGTGATAGATCGGTCCCCGTGCAACCGTATCGTTTTGATCGTCGGAGCGTCGTGGATCACTTCGGTATCCTGGAGGAAGCCTGCCTCATCGGGATAATCGCGCTCGAGCGCGTCCCGGCCGTTGGAAGTGATCTGATACAGATCACGGTCTACTTCGTGCGCGAGTTGTCGAGTACACAATTCCGTCAGCACGCGCTTTGCGGCCCGTTCACTCAGCTGGCCCTGCTGATACACGTGGTGGGTGTTCGACCGGCCCCGCGCGAGGATGCGGAGAACACGCTGTTCGGAGTCGGTGAGGCTCATATGGATATACATGTGGGCCAGAGGGAAGTCAGCTACTCACGAGACCGATCGTGAGGCTCTGTCGCCGGCCGGTGAATGTACTCTCTGTAGAAGTGAGACTCCGGGCCATCCGGCCGGCAGGCGGTGAGCTAGCCGGACAACCAGCCAAGAGAGTTCAGCGGTGTGTCAACCCGGTCCGACGTAGCTCACTAGCATCCGGCGACAGCCGACTCGGTGCAACCTGACCCCCACCGCAAACTGAATCGGGGTCAGTCCCGAAGCCAGGAGATTTCGTCAGTCGGCCAGCGAGACGAGATGTGACTCAAGCACCGTCGCTTCGTCGGGATGGGCACTGCTGTACTCGGCCCAGTCATCACGGTGGAATTCGAAGACTATCTCACACGGCCACTCCACGTCGCCGCCGGCAGATTCCAGTCGCGATTTGATCGACGCAGCCTCGGAGTCATCAACGAGAGCGTCACTCGTCGCGTTCATGAACTCGTCGAGGGCGTCATAAGAGGCAATATCGAGGTCTGCACGGTATCTGACACGTGGCGCGTCCGGGGCGGGCTCGTCTGGTGAGCGATCTGGCGTTGGTGCACGGGTTGTTTCTGGGCGTGTTCCCTGACCGAAGTAGAAGACAAATCGCTCACCAGCCCACCGAAACGGACCGTGCGTGCATTCTGGCTCGTCCGGAAAACATCGCCAAGCGAACGTCGCCCGACAGTCCAGACAGCGGAATCGCGTGATCCTTTCTGTTCCAATCGGATCGTCCCGCTCGAATCCGCCGGCTGGCTCAACGACCGCACATTGTGGACAGTGTGCGGGCCCACGATCATCACTCACACCTTTTGTTGAAGTTGCGACGTACATTCTGGTTTCGCTTTCGCCCCTCTGTTCAAGGGACCTAACTCGGCCCCAGAATCAGTGTCAAGAGCCAATCCACGTGAGACACTATGGAGTCGAGCCTCAAGGGACTGGTCTTGCTCATTCGTAGATAGCCCGCATCTCCGTCTGTTTCGGAGTGGTGTGCCAGTATTGAATCGACCAGACAGGCACGAAAGCTGCAGCAGAGTTTCCGTCGACGAGTGCCAGGGAGGCCACGACAGGATCGCCAGTACGCACCTCAAAACATAACATCGCCAGCAAGTTGCTGGAGACGCTGGTCCAGTGAAGACCAGTCCTCGACGACCGCGAGCCGGTGAAAATACGACCGGTCAGATTCCACGGGGCGTCTGTCCGATCGTTCGGGGACGGTGAGATACACACCCAACACTGGGAACGTCGCAGCGTCGAGTTGGGCCAGATACGTCTCTCCGTCGTCTGGCTGACCGTCGGTAACCACGATCACGAACGGATTTTCAGTGTCGCGAAACCGCGCTCGGACGAGCGACAATGCGTCTGCAAGCGGGGTCCCCCCACTCGCCTGTTCTGTCAGCACGCGATCTCGCGCTTCCCGTGGATTTTCACCCCGTGTTTTGATGAGTCGCACCTCCGAATCGTGCAAATCCAGCATCGTCACGGACACGCCGACGGTGTCGAGAGCGACGGCGGCGGTGAGTGCTCCTCGTTCGGCCGCCCTGACGGCGCCATTATTCATCGACCCGGAGCGGTCGAGAACGACGATACAGCTGTACTGCTTGTCGTCGCCTTCCTCGTGTTGCTGGAACACGGTCAACTGTCCACGTGCTGCAGAGAGCAGCCGCGATCGGTCAAATGTCCCACGTCGGCAGCGCGACCGCTGGCTATCGCGTTGTTGTTCCTGAAGTCGGCTTTGGAATCGTCGTGCGAGCCGGGTGGCGTCTCGGCTCGCACGCGCCCAGCGGCCCGATTCCGGTCCCGGAATATCAGGAGCGTCCGTGACGACTCGGAGTCCAGCATCAGTATCGGCCACACCGAGTGCGTCGATATACCCCTCGAGTGCATCCAGTCGCGTGGCTCCCTCGTCGAGTGCTTCTGACTCCGCCGCGAGTTCGTCGGCGTACTGTTCACGGATCGACTCTGCAGACGCGTCTGGTTCGGTCGCAGGATCTGAGTGAGCGTCCTCGTCTCCAGCAGTCGCCGCTCGCCTCGACACACCGCTATCGGCGCCATCTCCACTATCTGTGCCTCCGTCACCAGGCAGGCGGCCCGCACCAGGGTGTGAAGATGAGCCCTGCCCTCCAGCCGACTCGGAGAGTCGCTCGCCTTCCTCGTGACCCGCCTGCAAGCGTTCGCCGAGCTGGTCTCGTGAATCACGGTCTGGTGTGTCCGTGTTCAGAGATTCTGAGAGCTCACTCTCGGACAAGTCCGTGTCGGTCGTCTCTCCGTTCTCAGTCGTGACGCGGTCTCCAGCTCTGTCTGCGTGTTCGCCTGCGTCTCGATTTCGGCGGGGTTGCCCGGGTTCGCCTTGCTTAGGATCCGGGTTCCCGGTCTCATCTTCATCACTGTTTTCACACGCACCTTGTTCAGAGTCCTGATCTCTTCTAGAGTCGCTTGACCCGGCAACACTCGTCACTTGCCGAGCGACTTCCCCAGTCACGGAGTCGCGGGACAGCTCGGTTGCCGAACGGGAGGTCTCTCCAAACTCACCCGCCGTATCGTCGGGTTTGCCGGCTACCGGCGCTCCAGCGCCGTCGGCTGGAAGGACCGACGCGTCGGTCAGCCGTGACCTGGCCCCAGGTGACTGCCGATTCCCCGTACGGACGGTTCCATCAGCGTCGATGAGTCGTCGTAGTTCACTCGCGCCGGCACCGGAAACAGCCGTCTCATCGAGTGCGTCACAGAGTGCTGTCCAGAACGTCCAGATGCGGTCGTTCCGAGCGGCCGGGTCCGGTTCAGCCAGCACGGTCTGCACTGTCTCCCGCATGGTCGGGAGAAACTCATCGAGAGCCCGCCGGTCGCGGAGCGTCGCCATTCGGATATCTGTCGCCTCTGGTGAGCGGAGTTGGCGGAACCGACCGCTATCGTACACGGCCATATCGGCCAGTCCCGCTAGTACTGCGTGAAAGAAACTGAATCGCCGACTACCGTCGGCGGGGGCGTCCCGACCTAAGCTGTCCGTGCCGAACAAGTTCGCGTTCAGTACATCCAGTTCCGTTGCGACCGCGTAGCGGTGTCGCAGGTTTCGTTCGATGGCACCGTCCTCGAGAGTGTTCCAGATCCGGGCGAACAGTCGCCGTCGGTCGGGGTCGGTCTCAGCGAGTAGCTCGTGAAACCCGTCAATATCGGTATATCTGATGTGACCAACCTCGTGAACGACGAGTGCCTCCTGCACTGCCAAGTCGAAGATACGGCGACGGAAATCGGTGATGGGCTGGTCGAACGCTCGCGTCGTGACTGCAATGTCGGGTTGGGGCCCGCTGAACAGTGTCGCCGCCGTTCGCATCTCGGCGGCCAACTCCACCGTCGGCCGGGCCGGCGTCAACAACCGGACGTACTTTTGCAGATATCGCCGCCGTTTTTCAGATGTGCGGAGGGTTTCGGCGTCGCCACTGCCGAGTCGCTCCCGCAGTTCCCGCGGCGATGTCGAGGCACTCAGTCGCACGTCACTCCCACCGGACCGATTCGATAGCCTTGCCCACGGCGTTCCGGTCTTCAGCGGCGGCTCGTGTCTCCAGCACCTGCTTGGCCGCCTGGATGGGAGACAGATCGAACTCCGTGACAAGACGGGCTACCTTGATCGTCTCTCGGTGAGACGTCGGCGTGGCGATATCACGGTCCCGGTAGCTGCGCCGCAGATTCGTCGCCAACTCCGTTAGACGGTCGGCGATTCGCTCGTCACTGTCGACGCCGCGCCGAAGTTCGGTCCGTGCATACAGGAGGCGTTGCTCGGCAGCTGGCGGCAGATACTCGATCGCAAGCTCCCAAAATCGGGATCTGAAGGCGTCGTTCAGCGGGCTGGTCCCGGCGTACCGCGGTGGATTCATCGTCGCCACGAATCGGAACTCTGGGTGTGGGTTGAGTACCTCGGCCGTAGCTTCCACAACTAACTGGCCGTTCCGCTCGGTCAGCCCGTGGAGTGGCATCGTCGCTGCCGGGCCTGCGGCGTTCAGTTCGTCAGCCACGAACGTCCACCCCTGCTCGACGGCGCGGTACAGGATTCCCGGTCTGAACTCGAAGGCATGTTCTGCGCCGACCAACTGCGCTGCATCCCCGAGTCCGATGTCGTGGTCGGTCGCCAGCCGGCGGACCCGCGCGATTCGACTCTCTTCGGCCGTCTGATTCGGGGCGTACTCCCCGACGAGATCGGTGTACGTCGTCCCAGAGCCGAAATTAACCCGCACTAGCGGCCGGTTCGTCTGTGCACACAGCTGTGTCACCAACCGATCTTTGCCGACACCTGTCTCGCCGGTCAGCAAGAGCGCGTACTCGTCGTCAGCGAGAAACCGGCCCGCGAGTTCGACATCCGTCTGCCCGTCACGGATGTCTCGTTCGACATATTTGTGATCGACATCGGGTACCAGCGGGTGGTCAGAGTCGTCAAGGACTGCGAGTCCGTGAAGTGTCTCTCCGGTCGGCGTGCCAGCCGACCGGGTCAGATCCGCGACGGCCACGTCACCTCGGTTCGCGTCGTGAGGCGACGATGCCGTTCCAGTGTCACTCATTAACAATTGTACCAGGTGAACGATTATATTTGCCCGGGATTTGAGCCACCGACCCAAACCGTTCGTCGACTGTGAGTGCCCGGATTGACACCCTCTCTTTCAGCTGTCGGGTCGATGATGTCGATATGAGTCACCCCGTGCGGCAGCCACGAGAGTCACACTCGTGGTCGTGACCTGGTCGCCGGGAGACGACGGGGCAGACGGCTGGCGATACCTCGGAGGTCCAGACCTGCCGAGCGCGACCCCACTGCTGGTTGCAGTAGTGAGCCGGGTCACCGACAGCCAAACCCAGCCAAATCAGACCAGAGGACCGCCGCCAGGCTACTTCGGTAGTCTTGAATAAACCACGGCCGTATCGTATACATGAACGGTCTGCGACGACGAATAATCGGATATTTTGGGTTTCTTGTTGTGGTTCTCATGTCAACAGCCGCGGTCTACCAGCAGGGGATGCGTGTGTTCGAAGAACGTCCGCGGACGTTTCTCGACTCGTTTCAGTTTGCCGTCGAGATGTTCACCACGACGGGGTTCGGCGGCGATGCACCGTGGACGGAACCAGAGATGCAACTGTTCGTCGCGGTGATGGATCTCGTCGGGATGGCTCTGCTAGTCGGTGCGCTGCCGGTCGTCGCGACACCGCTTTTACAGAACGCTTTCTCGACGTCAGTCCCTCAGGAGGCCCCCTCATCGCTCTCGAATCACGTGGTAATCTGTTCGTACACGTCGCTCGCTGACACACTGATCGAGGAACTCGAAGGCCAGGATATTAGCTACGTGCTATTAGAGCCCGACCGCGATGGGGCGACAGATCTCATCGAAGGCGGCTACGACGTGATTCAGGCCGATCCAGTGTCGACCGACGGGTTGCAGGCGGCCCAACTCACGAGCGCTCGGGCACTGTTCATCGATATCGATGACCAGGTCGACACCGGAATCATGCTCACGGCCAAAGAGCTCGTCGAGGATATCGAGATCGTGAGCGTCGTCGATGACCCCGAACAGGCCAAATACCATCGCTTGGCGGGCGCCGACAGTGTCCTTTCACCGCGATCGTTACTCGGGGAAACCTTAGCTGCCAAAGTCACCACAACCATGCGGAGAGAACTGACGAAAGCGGTCGATATCGATGTCGACCTGCAACTAGCCGAGGTGTCGATCCACCATGGGAGTGGTCTCGCCGGCGACACTCTCGCCGAGAGTCAGATTCGTGAGCGAACTGGTGTCAGTGTGCTCGGGGCGTGGTTCCGCGGGAGTTTCGAGGCCTCTCCGCCGCCATCGGCCACGCTGTCACCCGGCACGGTCTTGCTCGTGTCGGGCCAGGAGAGCCAGTTGTCCCAGTTCGTCGAGATGACGCAGTCTTCGGTGCGACAGTTCAAGACGGGTGAAACGCTCGTGATCGGTCACGGCCAGGTCGGCCAGGCCGTCACCGGTGCGCTCGCGGAAGACGACATCTCGTACACGATTGTCGATAAAACCGAGCGACCGGAAGTCGACGTGGTCGGGGACGCGACCGACGAAGAGACACTCACGGCAGCCGGGATCGAGACAGCACAGACGATCGTCATCGCGCTCCCGGACGACACGATTGCAGAGTTCGTCAC
>KI543227.1:45083-111326 GCA_000496235.1 uncultured archaeon A07HR60 | reverse complement strand
GTCTACCAGCAGGGGATGCGTGTGTTCGAAGGTCGTCCGCGGACGTTTCTCGACTCGTTTCAGTTTGCTGTCGAAATGTTCACTACGACTGGCTTCGGCGGCGACGCACCGTGGACGACTCCAGAAATGCAGTTGTTTGTCGCGATAATGGATCTCGTCGGCATGGCCTTGTTAGTCGGTGCGCTGCCAGTCGTCGCGACACCGCTTTTACAAAATGCTTTCTCAACGTCGGTCCCAAAAGAGGCCCCACCAGCGCTTTCTGATCACGTGGTTATCTGTTCGTACAACTCACTCGCAGACACACTGATTGAGGAACTCGAAGGGCAGGATATTAGCTACGTGCTATTAGAGCCCGACCGCGACGAGGCGACAGATCTCTACCAGGACAATTACAACGTGATTCAGGCCGACCCTGTATCGATCGATGGGTTGGATGCAGCCCAGCTCACGACTGCTCGGGCACTGTTTGTTAACATCAATGACCAGGTCGACACTGGAATCATGCTCACGGCGAGAGAGCTTGTCGAAGATATCGAAATCGTGAGTGTCGTCGACGACCCCGAACAGGCGAAATACCACCGCTTGGCGGGGGCCGATAGCGTCCTTTCGCCGCGATCGCTACTCGGAGAAACCCTCGCTGCCAAAGTGACTACCACTGTCCAGCGAGAACTGACGAAAGCGGTCGATATCGATGTCGACTTGCAACTAGCCGAGGTGTCGATCCACCACGGAAGTGGGCTCGCCGGTGACACCCTCGCCGAGAGTCAGATTCGTGAGCGAACTGGTGTCAACGTGCTTGGGGCCTGGTTCCGCGGGAGTTTCGAGGCCTCTCCGTCGCCGTCGGCGACGCTATCGCCCGGCACGGTCTTGCTCGTGTCGGGCCGGGAAAGCCAATTATCCCAGTTCGTCGAGATGACGCAGTCCTCGGTCCGCCAGTTCAAGACGGGTGAAACACTCGTGATCGGCCACGGCCAGGTCGGTCAGGCTGTTACCAATGCGCTCGCGGAAGACGATATCTCCTACACCATCGTCGATAAAACCGAGCGACCGGAGGTCGACGTGATTGGGGACGCGACCGAAGAAGAGACACTCTCAGCTGCCGGGATTGAGACCGCACAGACGATTGTCATTGCGCTCCCGGACGACACAATCGCAGAGTTCGTCACACTCGTCGCTCGAAACATGGCGCCGGAAACAGAGATCGTCGCGCGGGTGCAAGCAAACGAGAGTGTCTCCAAAATGTACCGCGCCGGCGCGGATTACGTGCTGTCGCTGTCACGGACGACCGGCCGACTGTCTGCCTCCCGGATCTTAGACGACCGTGATCTGCTCTCGCTGGACCAGCAGGTGGGTGCCGCCCGGATCGCCGATCACGATCTCGGGGGCCAGACGATCAAGGACGTTGATATTCGCCGCCAGACGGGGTGCACTGTGATCGCCATCGAGCGAGAAGAGGACGTAATCACCGACATTGGTCCCGATACCGAGATCAATGTCGACGACATAATTCAGGTGGTCGGGGCAGACAGCGGCATCCGCTCGTTCGAGCAGCTGTTCACCTGAGCGGAGCTCTCTTATTCGCAGGTCGCTCACTCATCGGTCGTAGTGTGACGTGTCAAAATGGCGACGTAATCGGGTAGCCGGAGAAGGCACACGCGAGCGGAGATTGTGGCCCAGCGGGCGGGCTGGAATGATTACTCACATGTTGGTCGGTCGTGTATGTGCCAATGTGACAGATCCATTAATTCTCGTTGGGGTGCTGGTGGCGGTGTTCGTTGGCTACAACATCGGTGGATCATCGACTGGCGTCGCGTTCGGCCCAGCAGTCGGGAGCCGAGTCATCCGGAAGGTCACTGCCGGCGCACTGTTCACCATTTTTGCGCTGGCGGGCGCCTGGACTGTTGGCCGCAAAGTCATCACTACGATGAGTAGCCAAATCGTCGATGCGTCGATGTTCACACCCACAGCGAGCGTTGGGGTGTTGTTTTTCACCGGGCTCGCGCTGTTAGTGTCGAACCTCTACGGTGTCCCCGCTTCAACATCTATGACGGCCGTTGGCGCAATCGTCGGGCTCGGATTAGCGACTGACTCTCTTAATTCGGCTCTTATGTTCACGATCCTTTCGGCCTGGATCGTCGCCCCCCTGATCTCGGTCGTCACGGGCGCGGTTATTGGGCGCTATCTGTACCCGTATCTAGACGCACAGATTGCGTTCGGCCAGTTGACCGACCCACTGATCAGAGTCGATACACGGGGACGACTACCCCAATTATCGATCAGCGGGGAGATCTCGTCACGGGATCTCGCCGGATCGGCGGCCGTCGTCACGATCGGCTGTTATATGGGGTTCAGCGCCGGCGCCTCAAACGCCGCCAACGCCGTCGCCCCGCTGGTTGGTAACGGGGCGGTTGAACCCGATCCGGCGGTCCTGCTCGCGGTTGGAGCGATCAGTCTCGGCGGGTTCACCATCGCCCGTCGGACGCTGGCGACTGTCGGAAACGATATCACCGACCTCCCGATTCTCGCAGCACTGATCGTCTCGACGGTCGGAGCGACTATTATTACAATCCTGTCGTGGCTGGGCATCCCGGCCAGTCTCGCGGTGAGTACGACCAGTTGTATCATCGGGCTTGGGTGGGGGCGAGCGAGTCGCGCACAGACACTCGCCGAAATCGCTACACCCCCGCCAGTGGGTGAGGCGAATCCAGACGGCATGACAGAGTCCATCGCAGACTCTCTCGGTGATGGCTCCACAGATGCCGCGAGTCCGACGGTCGGGGACCTCGCCGAAGGGGAGGCCCCGGACACCGATGCACAACAAGCTTCCTCGGATGAGGTCCCCAGCGTTGGCGAGCAGCCAGCGAAACAAGAGGCGTTGTCTGCCGAACGGCTGTTCGATCCCGCAGCCACCGCCCGGATCGTCACCCTGTGGGTGGCGACTCCGGTGATGGCAGTCGTCGGGGCGTATCTCCTGTTCTCGCTGCTCGGGTGACGGTCTTGTGAACTCCTCGGGGATTCGGGGGGCAGACGCCACAAATTCGAAGACAGAACCGGAACTGAAGACGAAAAAGAAGACAAACCCAAAAACAGACGCCAGGCGGATCAACTCAAGATGTTCGCTCGGGAACCCGACCGCTCGGACACCTACGGTCCGACTGTGGACCAGCTCGAGACCGGGTGACAAATGCCAATCCTACACGGGTCGTCGACCGACTCGTGGACTCTGCACGGTGTGACGGGAAGACAGGACGTCTCGGGGCCTGACCTCGTGACCTGTCACCGGGATCACTTGTCGATCACAGAGAGTCGAGGCGAAAGCTCCGGCATCAGCCGTGAGAAACGAGCACAATCCGCCGACAGGTCTCACGCCTTCTTTATCGGCTCCGTCTCGGGGGCGGTGGTCGACGACCTCGCCAGCGTGGGCACTCCGATGACGACACTGTGTCTCGCCGAGACAGACACCGGTGTCATCAACTGGGCCAGTGTGGGGCTGATCCCAATTCCATGTGTGAGCCGACAGACCCGGCGATAGTCAGGTGTGCCAACTATGCGGGCCCAAATTAATGGGACGCAGTTCGGTCCCGGAGTTGCGACCGGGTTCGGCGTGCCATCCGCGGAATACTCTCGGATCACCGACTGCCAAGCGGTCGTCCCTGGTGGTCAGTCTGGCATCGGGTGGGTGGCACGGTCACCCCGGCATCGGTTCGGTCAGAACCGGCAGTTCACATATCATTCAATCTAACAGACTGTATGAGTTGTCTGCAAGCCGGCAAGGATCAGATGAGCCAGTACTGATGTGGCCGTGGGGACATCTTGCGCTCGGATATCTCTGTTACTCGGTATTCACTCGTGTCGTATGGGGACGGCCGCCGGAGAAGACGGCCGTTCTTCTGTTGATCGTCGTTACACAGGCGCCCGATCTCATCGACAAACCGCTCGCGTACCAGGCAGCCGTCCTGCCGGAGGGCCGCTCACTCGCGCATTCGCTGTTCGTGGCGATTCCAGTCTGTGTGACCGCGTCCGTGGTCGCTTCTCAGACGGATCACCACAGATTCGGCGCGGCCGTCGTCGTCGGCTATCTGACACACCCACTCGGTGACGCGTATGGTCCGATGGTCCGCGGCGCGGTGACGGAACTCCGGTTTCTCTTCTGGCCAGTCGTCAATCCGCCCGACTATCCGGCCGATAGTTTCGCCGACCACTGGGTGATGCTCGTCGAGTCACTCACTCAACCGGGTCCCGCGGCGGCACTCACAGGAGTCGGGCCCGAGACGGCCGTCAGTCTCGGAGTCGGTCTCGGTGTGGTCTTGCTCTGGTATGCCGACGGTCGACCCGGGTTCGGATTGCTGACCGGGCGCTGGCCAGGCGACCGGTTCGAGTAGCCCCCTCCTGCTGGAGTGGTACGTGACCGCTCCGCCCTGACCCAACCTGATCGGCGGTCCGTCTCGGCGTCCGCTGTGGGCAGTCCCTTTTAATCGCTATTCATGAACTTCGACCGGACGAACGTTCCACATTTTGGTGATCCGGCGTTGTCGTTGGGGGTAAGTTGCGTATTCGAGGAGGCCCCTGGGATGTAGGCATCTCCGGCCGAGCGGGTCAGCGAGATATCCGTGCTGTCGAACACAATCGACACGTTTTCTGGCCGAGCGTCACCGGTTCCTGGCCGCCACGCGGTTAGAAGCGTCTCACACGCACCCTCTCCGTGGAGCGGATTTCGGTAACTATTGTCATGTGCAACCCACAGACTCCGTTCAGCACCGACGGCCCCACCCGAGTAGTGCTGCTCTGTCCACTGGCTTGCCCCGAACTGGGCGCTTGTGTGGTGTCCCTCCCCGATTACTGTCTTGTCTGGATTCGTGTAGAGAATATGTGGGTCGAACGCAGCCACCTGCGTCATAATCAGCAGACTCACGATGAGAACCGCAACAACGCCTCGCATGACGCGCACGTCTCGCCCGTCCGGACTGATCTGAGCGAGTTGATTACGCAGTCGGGCAGGACTCCGAACTCGTGACACGACGCTCAGCGTCACTGGTGTGAGGGTCGCTACCAGGAAAAGAAGAATCCGGATCGGGCCAAGCGGGACGACCCGCCCGCCGACGACCGAGAGGAGATACAGCACGGCGAAAACCCCGGCCGCGGCAGTCCACCCGAATTCCCAGTAGGCCGTCTTATACCGGGTCAGAATTCCCAGTGCCGCCACTCCGGCCATCAGTGCGAAGAGAGGGAGCGCCGCCCGAGAAACGAGTTGTCGCGGCGGGACTCCGCTAATCGAGAAGAGTCCCCCGCCACTCCCAGATTGGACCGCTGAGGTGGTCTCTCGGCTCCCGAACAGTGCTTCAAAGGCAGTCTCTATCAACCCCGTCGTGAGTTGTGGGGCGAGGAACAGAAACACGGCCGCCACACCAGCGGCCACCAGAACGGCCCCAGTGATGCGAACACCGATCGGCGTTCCTCGCTGAGGGACCACCCGACGAGCGAGCAGGTCTGGGAGTGGGGCGCGCGCGAGAAGGAGCCCGCCAATCAGACCGGCCATCAGTATCCCGAAGAACGAAGATGTCGCATGATGTGTTAATACGAGTGCAGTCACCACCACGGCAAACCCAACGACCGCTCGTCGGGTGCCCGCGGTGAGCGCGAGATACACGATCGCGGTGAAAAACAACAGAACAGCGATCGTTTCGTCCACGAATTTCACCTCGAACAGTAGGAGCGTCCGCGTGGATGCGACCACCATACCGGTGTGGAAAGCGATTCGTCTGGTCGCGAACTGTTCGATACCGGCGTACGCGACATACGGGACGGCGACGACGAACAGGGGCAAATACTTCGAGAGCACCACGGTATCGACACCGGTGAGCTGCTGCAACACCAGCGCGACCGCGTAAAATGCCGGCCAGTCGCCGTCGTCACTGACGAACTCGCCGATAGAAACCCCGTTCCGGAAGTAATCGAGTGCCGGGATGGTAAACGAGTATGCATCGTAGCCGAACAGCCCGGCTTCGAACGGGTCGATGACGATGAGCATCGGTAACAGCGGTGTGGCGAACAGGAAAAATGCCTCCCACAGCGCAGGGAGACCGTCTCGCTCGGCTAAGATAACCGGCATAATAAATAGAGCCATCAACAGGAGGTACCCGGTCGGGGCCGGCACAAGCGAGCCGGCACGAAAGGCGACAACGGTGGTCAGAAGATACAGCCCGAGATACACAGCGACAGCGCCGCGTGACGGGGCCTCAGGCTGCGACTCAAGCGGTCGCTCAGCATGCATCACTCGGTAACCGGTGTCGAGTTGGTCTGCAGCCGTTCTGTTCTGTTCTGTTCTCACTACCGCTGCTCGACTCGGCTCCTCCTGCAGTCTCACCAGCCGCAGCAGCGTAGTGTGCAAGTAGTCCGTCGAGGTGGGTTTCGAGGGTGTAATCGGTCGCTCGCTGGTAGGCGGCCCGGCTCTCGGCACTCGGGGCAGTCGAACAAACGGACTCAAGTGCGGCAGCCAGTGCCGTCGGATCCTCATTCGGGACGACACGTCCGGTGGTCGGCGCGTCTGCCTCTGGTGTCTCGATGAGTTCTGGAATCCCACCCATGTCGCTCCCGACGACCGGCGTCGCGCGGGACAGAGACTCGTAAATTACCATCGGGGAGTTTTCCTTCCACCGGGACGGGACGATGGTGGCCGTTGCCTCCCGGTAGAACTCGTCGAGTGTGGCCTCGCTCACGAAGCCGTGAAATCGCACCTGTTCGTCTCCCGCCGCCTGGGCTTCCAGCTCTTCTCGGGCCTCCCCTCGCCCGACGATATCCACCCGAACGTCCATTTCGAGGGATTTCACTGCCTCCAGCAGAAGGTCCACACCCTTGTGGTGAGCCACCTGCCCGACATAGAGAAGCCGCGGCGGTTCAGCCACCGCCCCTGGTGTCGCGCGGTCGTCGATTTCCACACCGAGTCTGAGGACGGCCGTCGGCACGTCCGTGAAGAACCCGGCGGACTCGTGCTCGTCGATCATAAACTCCGAGGGAGCCAACACCCGGTCGAGGTACGGTTCGACGGTCCGCCGATTGTATGCTCGAAACGGCCACATTAGGCCGCTGAGTTCCCGTTGTTTGCCCCCGACGAACATGCCAGGGTCGACGTGAAGTAGCCGATAATCGTGGAGTGTGTGGACGATCGGGGCGTGTGTGGCCGCTGCCCGGAAGATTGCAGGCGAGAGACCGCCAAAGTCGTGTGTGTGGACCAGGTCAGGGTCAAGCTCGGTGAGCAGCTCATCAACCGTTCGCCCAACCTGCGGGTTCCAGAGATCGATGAGATGCATCACCGGCTTCTTCCATCGGGGTTGGTCGCGATACTCGTAGGGCGTGTAGAGATTCCACGGCGCGAACCGATGGACCGTAACGCCGTTTTGCTCCTCGCGGAAGCGGCCATCGCCGGTTCGGGCATCTGTTCTGCTGGCCGTCGTGATGACCGATACCTCGTAGTTGCGGTCGACGAGCCCCTCGGCGATTGTCCTGACGTGAATTTCGGCCCCGCCGATCGTCTCGGGCGGATAGAGATTCGTGATCATACAGACGTGGTGACCGTCGAACGCTGCCGCGCTGGCGTCCGGGTGTCGTTCGCTCATCGGCAGTCACCGATACCCGAATGGCTCCAGTCGGGTCTTGAACGCGGATTCAGTCGCCGGGGCTGAGTTGTCATGAGTGAGTCATGAGTGATCAGGTCGAACTCGGTGTCACGGTCGGTCATCGACGGCATAAATCGGTCGTATCGACGACTATCGAGACCAACCAGCGCTTCCCGGCCAATATCGTACGTTGACTTGCCGGCGAAACCAATCCGAGAGCCCCGTTGGGACAGGTTATGATAGACACCACGGGCTGGCTCCGCGAGCCCAGTCGGTCCATGTTGGCTGATCGCGCTCGCCGTATCACCGAAGAATCCACTGATATCGGAGGGTCGAGACGTTTGACCGCGCATACCAACTGTTGGATAGCCGGGGTCATACCATGGCCGTCGGTTGAAGTTCATCGGTTCGGGTTACATCAAAGAAACCCACCGGTTGGGACCGGCGGTGCCGTCTACCCGTGTAGACGTGGCCTCAATATTACAGCACGAGCGATACACCGCGTCAAGAGAGTCATTCTTGCTCGCTCAGTTGCTTGCGACGAGTCTCGCGATAGTCACGCTAACTGCGGGGGGAGTTGAATCGTACTCAGTGTACATATTGGTGGTGTACGTGGTGAGCGCGATAGTGACAGAGGCACTGCTCCCGTCTGCGGCCGTGGCTGGATGGCAGCGGCGGGTCTGGCGGGTGATCCAGGCAGCCGGAGTTATCGTCGCTCTCGTGTTGTTCGTCGAGGTCGCTCGAGTCGTCCGTGAGTCCGGGGTGATAGCGTGAACCACTATCGCACTGAGCTGCAAGTTGCTCTTCTCGCCGTTGGAGTGTGTTGTGTGCTCGTCGTCATCCTCGTCGGGGCAGTGACCACGACTGACGCCCCACTCGACCCGTACAATCACGGCGAACAGGGCACGAGCCGGCTTGTCGAGGCGACTGACGGGGCTGTCGCCGTCTCCTACGCTGCTCTCGACAGAGAAACAACACCCGAAACAGTGATTATTTTCGGCGGTGGGAGTGCCGTAGACACGGCCGATGTCGACGCACTCCAGGGCTATCTCGACGACGGCGGGACTGTCGTTTTTCTCACCGAAGACGAGCAGTCGAATCGGCTTCTCGAAGCGCTCGGCCTCACGAGTCGGGTCGGAGCCGGCTTTCTGCGTGCGACTGCAACTCAGTCTCAGTCGAGGCCACCAGCCCAGTTCAGCGTGATTGGCAGCGAAACGGCAGGTCTCAAATTCACCGGTGTTCAGGTCAATGTCGCGAAGCCCCTCGGTGTCGCGGCTGACCGGGACGACACGTCTCGAACCGTTTTGGCGCAGACACCACGAGCAGCGCGGGATCTCAACGCCGATGGCCGGATCGACGCGGCCGAACCTCGGGGTAACTATCCGGTCGTCGTAAGCGAATCGGTCGGCGCTGGCCGAGTCATCCTCGTGGGTGACGCGAGTGTGCTCACGAACGGCCAGTGGCAGGTTAGACAAACCCGGCGGCTCGCAGGCGCGCTGACGTCCGACGGCGCCTTGATCGTGTATCCGCAGACGGCGAGATTTGCCCCCGTTTCACGGCTCCGTCTCGCGCTCAAGACACCTCTGGGGACAGTTCTCGGAGTTCCGTTATTTTGTGCTGCTGGAGCAATCGGTGTCTGGCTCTGTGTTATGCTGTACCGACGCGCGAGAAGCTCACAGTCGACCGATCAGACACTACGCATCACCTGGAAGTAACCGCAGATGACTACCGCCGAGTGACCGGTTATACGTTCCCACACGGGCTATAACTATAGTTGTCACAATTCAATGTCCGACGAGCACCCTCGAAATTCGCCTGTTGTCTCCCCAGCCACGCTCCACGAACAAGTTCAGGCAGCCGTCGGTGAGACGATCGTCGGCCAGACGGCTGTCGTCAGGCAGCTGACGATAGCACTCCTCGCCGGCGGACACGTGCTGCTCGAGGGGCCGGCGGGTGTTGCCAAAACGACAATTGCCGGCCGAGTCGCTACCGCGGCAGGACTGCCGACGAACCGAGTCCAACTCACACCCGACGTTCTCCCCGCCGACATCACTGGCACACAGATCTACGATCAGCAAGCTGGGAACTTCGAATTTCGCCGGGGGCCTATCTTCAGTCACGTCATCATTGCAGACGAGATCAACCGCGCGATGCCCAAAGCCCAGGCCGCACTTCTCGAGGCGATGGAGGAGGGTCGTGTCTCGACCGACGGTGAGACGTACACCCTGCCGAGCCCGTTTTTCATGATTGCAACGCGGAATCCGCTGGAGATGGCCGGTACCTACCAGCTACCCGACTCTCAACTCGACCGCTTCATGTTCCATATCACGGTGTCGACACCGACCGGGACGGACGCGCTTCAAGAAATCCTCACTACAGCCGGCCAGCGTAACTCGGCAGACGAGAGCCGACGTGAAGGGAGCTCCAATCCAGGACTGTCGCCTCAAGCGGTGCGCAGCGCCCGGCGACTCATCGATGCGGTCCACGTTTCTCCCCCCATCAGACAGTACGTCGTCGAGATTCATCGAGCGCTCGAGACAGACGGGCGTGTCTCGAACACCCCTTCGCCGCGTGCCCTTATCGAGCTGCAACGAGCCGCGAAAGTCAACGCCGCACTCGAGCAGCGGACGTACGTCCTTCCCGAAGACGTGAGTGAGGTGGCCGTCGACGGGCTTTGTCACCGGATCGCGATCGATCAGGCCCAGCCGGGTGACATCGCGGCGGCACGGAGTGTACTCGACGAAACGCTGGAGGTGACGGGAGCCCCCGCAGCCCCGTCGACATCACCGGCTGATTCACGACCGGCGACCGACGGTGGGAGGTGAGAATGCACGGACCGCGTGAGCAGATGTACTGGCGAGCCGCCGCCCTCGTGGTGACGGGGCTCGCAGCTCTCATCACAGTCCAGCCGGTTCTTCAGGCGTCAGTGTTGCGTCTTGCCGCAGGCGCGTTATTCGTGTTTTTCATTCCGGGGTACGCCCTCCAGACGCTCATTTTCTCGAGTATGCGCGGCCACACAGAGCAGACAGTCCCACGACGAACCCGGTTGGCGTTGTCTATCGGCGCGTCGCCGGCGATTGTCGGGCTGGTGGGGCTCGCGCTAAACGAACTCACGGGCAGAATCACCTTCGACCAGGTTCTCACCGTTCTTGTGGTGTCGACAGGGGCGGTCCTCGGCGGGTCGTTACTTCTGGCACTCAACACCTCTCGGGAGTCGACTCGTTTGAGGGCAAACAATGCATCAGGATCGACGCAGCGGGTGACTGCCCGGCTGCCGCGGCCGGCACTATCGGATGCCGTGGACACTGACGCGCGACAGCAGTGGCTGCTGGTCGCCATCGCGGCAGTGTTGTTTATCGGCCTGATGACGATATCGCCCCCACAGCAGAGTTACACGGAACTCAGTCTACTCACCGAGACTGAGCGTGATCAACTCAGTGCCGATAGGTACCCAGAGATACTCGAGCCCAGAGAGACGACATCAGTGGTCGTGGGGATCCGCAATGAAGAACAGACCGCTACGGATTACACGCTAGTCGTGACGCGTGAGGGGGAGAACAGCGAGCCGGTGGTATTGAACACCGAGACTGTCAGACTCCCCGACGGCGAATCCGCGCAGCTCCGACCGACTCTCTCGGCTCCACAGGCACCCGGCGAGGTACGGTTCACGATGCGACTCTATCGGTCCTCAACCGCGGATGTGCCAGAGTCTCCGGCGAGCCTCCCGGAGCCGTACCGGGAGGTGCGACTCATTGTCACAGTCCAGCCCGACAGTGACGGTGAACGCCAGTGAATCCGCGTGTGACACTCGCTGCCCGCCCGTCGCAGCTCAGGCTCGATATTCACCGGCAGGGATATCTGGTCGCTGGAGCGGCGGCGGCAGCGCTCCTGTTGAGCGGGCTCTCGAATAACGCTATCGTGCTCGCAGGTGCCGGGTCACTCGGTCTGTTCCTGCTCGGCGAACTGTACACGGTTACCCTCCGCCTCCGGGAGTTCACGACAGATACCGAGATTGATATCACGCCCGTATCAGGGGGAGCCACTGCCGAGTCCCCCCTTCGTATCAGCCTGTCCGGGGATTCAGAGTCACTGGATCCAATCGATGCGGTCCTGTCTGTCCAGACAGAGACCAATAGTGAGACCGTGACGGCGACGCCCCCGACAGAGCTCCAATTTACACCCGCATCTGGGGACAGTCAGCTTGTGGTCGGGCTCAGCGGGCGTGTAGATAGTCCAGAGTCTGTCTGTTCGGCAGATCTCACGACGGTCGATACGGAGATTCCGCTCGATGAATTCGACCGGGCAGAACAGAGTAGACACGGAGCAGACGTCACAAGCTTCGAGCAACCCGGACGCGAACCCGACTCTGATTCCGATTCCGGGGCTAACGGTGATGGTGAATCCGAATCGGACGCATCGAGCACCGAATACGACGGGCTCAGAGAGTACGTCACCGGCGACCCGTTCTCGCACGTGGACTGGAAGGCGTCCGCACGGCGGAATACACTCTATGTCCGGGAGTTCGCGCGCGAACGCACACCCACCAAGGTGGTGGTTCTTGATTTGCCGAGCCTCTCACGGTCGGCATGGCAGGCTGGGGTGACCGTCTGTCGCGAGCATCTTGGCCACGCCAGCAGCTCCACTCACACCGTCATTGGGGTCGTCCGTCCATCGGGAGAGCCCTGGTTCGACACCAACTCCTCTGGTCGGGACCCGGAGATGACGCTCGATCAGATACTGCGCGTCGCACGAGCCGGCTCCGACAGCCAGGGCGAGCCGTCGGGGCCACCGAACGGGGCTGGCGCAACACAGCCCATACGGCAACGAACAGAGATCGGCGAGATGGTGACGACATTTCACAAGCAGGCGAATGGCGAGAAGAATTCGTTGAGGGTAGCTCTCCGACGGGCTCGTCGCTTGGCGTGGGGGGACACCGTCTGTCTCGCTCGTGACCGGGACTCGAACGACGAGGCGGACCGCCAGCGGAATCGAGGCGGAATCACATCCTGACGGACTCCAGATTTCGGTGTTGACCACACCTGACGCAAGCGACCCTACAGCGGCTCTGCAGACGGCAGTCGAACCCGGCGCCGAGGTGTCGGTGACTGAGCGACCGCTGCATCCTCGTGATTTCGGGCGCGGCGACGGGCGGCAATCTCCAGAGTACAAGCTGAGCCATCAGGACAGGTCCTCATGAACCGCGCACAGTATCGGCGGTTACTCGCCCAGATCCACCAGCGATCTCCGGTCACCGGCGTCGTGGTTCTGGTGACTACTATCGCAGTCGTCGGGTTCGGGGTCGGCGGGCTTGCCATCGGAGCCGTGTTGGCTGCCGGAACCCGACGCCTGCCGACCCCACTGACTGTGGGGCTTCTGACCGGGATTATCGTGCTCGTGAATACCAGCTCGTCGCCACTGTCCGTGGCCGGAGGGATTGTTGTCGTTTTGGCACCGCCCGTCGCTTCGAAGGTCGGCTTCTCTCGAACGAAACAGTATCTGTGGATTGGATCGATAGTGATCGCAGTTCCCATCGCGGTTATCGTCGGGACCACGGGAACCGTCTGGCCCGCCATGATTGGTGTCGCGATGACGCTACTCGGCGCTACCGTCGCCGTGTACTGGTACACGGTGCCAGTATGAGCGAGGAGACCGAGGGTCAGTCTGACGGATCTGTTCAATCACGATCGAGGTGGTCGATCTCACCGCTACAAGCCGCACTCGGCCTGATCTCGATTGTGTCGGCGGTCCTTGCTGTTGTTCTCACCGACCAACGCGAGCTCCTGATTGCCGTAGTTTCAGTCTGTCTCCTGCTGATCTCGTTCGACTACGCGATGAGGAATCAGCCCCCGTCCAACCGAGACGTAGTGGTAGCTGCGCGGAGAGACCTCGTGGATAGCATCAAACGGGAACTCCGTCTCGACGACAACGGGTGGTACACGCTGACGGAGACAGGGAATGTTCGCTGTTGGTACCCGTCTGCAGCGCAAGACGATACCGCGCCGCCGAATCCGCTGGCCGCCGAGACGTTTCAGGACCACGAGAGCGCTGGCGTCGCTGTCCCAACAGTCGGGTGGAAGATAATCGAGCAGACAACCGGGTCACTCCCGCAAACACAGACACCCCAGGCTATCGAGGAAGCGCTTGAGCTCTGCAGACAAAGAGAACTGGTCTCTGAGTGGGACATCGAAGAGCGCCGCGCGGAGGCGGCTTCGACGACTATCGATATTCGCTTGAAAGAACCCCGAGCAAAGCAAACGTCTGCAGATGGCGCAATTGTAGTGTCGCTACTGGGTGCGGCCGTGGCCGCGATGGTTGAGCGTCCGGTCCAGGCGAGATTGGCCGACAGCGACGGTCCAGGGCGGGTCGTCGTTCTCCAGATTCTGTCGCGTGAGCGATGAGAACGTCCCGGACAGGAGAGGGGAAGCGAGTCGTGTCACTGTGCAGATGCAGGGGTAGACGGAGACGCGAACGGAAACGCAGACGGGTCGGGGAACAGATCAGAGAGACACCGGAACTGAGGGGTCATGCCGGGACGAAGCCGAGTCTTATGATCTTTCCATCGGGCGCGTCGTCTTCGAGCCGGACTTCACCCCCGTATTGGGTCATGAACCGGTTGACGAAATACAGGCCAATATGTGTCTCGTCTGCCTCTCTGGTGTCTAATGTGGTCGTGAGACTCTCGCTCGTAAGATGGTCAATCACCTCCCCGTCGTCTTTGACGCTGACCCACACGTACGTGTCGGAATCACCGCCATCAGTGGAGACGGGGTCGATCGTGGATTCACTCTCGGTCCTCGTCGGGGGCTGGACGCTAATTTCTATGTGCTGGCCGTCAGCGGCGTTCCGCTCGATTGCGCTCGATAACACGTTCCGGAACACAGTCCCGAGGAACTCGTTTGCTCTCACCGAGACGCTCTCGGGGGATCCGTCGGCGACCGTGATGGTCACCGAATCGTGGGTTTCCTGCAATCGTGTCGCTTCGGCCTCTAACACCGAGGTCATTTCAATGGCGTTCAGCTCTGCTTTGTCATCTTCAAGCGTGTTGACAAGCCCTCCAACAGATTTGGTCAATTTCACGATGTGGTCGCTTGCGTCCTCGATCCGGTTTAGCGAGCGCCGCTCACTCGCGGAGTCGGGCATCAGTTCGTTTGCCCACCCCAAGATAATCGCGGCATCATTGCGGATCTCGTGCCGGATTACCCAGTTGAGCACCTGCAACTCGTTTCGCTGCTGTTGAATCGCATCTGTCTGGGCTTTCCGCGTCTGAGCATACGAAATCGCCTTATCCAGCACCCGCGGGGTGACCTGTGCTTTGATCAGGAAATCCTGGGCTCCCTTGTCAACCGCGTCTCGGCCGAGTTGCTGGTCACCAACACCAGTCAAAACTACAATCGCCACGGAAGAGTTAATCTCAGTGACACTGTCAAGTGTCTCGAGCCCGGCAGAATCGGGGAGATTTAGATCCAACAAAACCACGTCATACGTCGTCTTCGTGCCAGTAAGGTGGGAAAGGCCAGATTCCAGCGATGAGACTCGGTCGACGTCTGTCGGGGTCACAGTCGGATTATTGACGGTGTCTGCCTGGAGTTCCTGCATCATCGTCGCGTACAGTTGCGCATCGCTATCACTGTCCTCTACTAGTAGGACTCGCCTCTCGGTCGGTGATGGGGCCACGAGTTGGATCTATGTACCACCGCTGTCGATATGGTTACTTGGGCGCTGAATTGCTTCAGTATTCACCTTCGATTAAAACCCACAGCAGGCGGCTACTTCAGGGGCACCAATACCCCTACCCTGCCCGGTCAGAAGGTGAACATTTACTAATACGCGGGGGGTTGTATCTCCCCGGTCGGGACAGTGCGAGCCTCTGGCACGGTGATTTTCGCTGGGCGTCTCGCGATCAGGCGAGAGGACCCGTCTCGCCCCTGGCCCCTCCACGATTCACAGGGGGGCCGACGGCGACGGACCGCTGCAACCGGATGACCCACAAATACTCTCTGGAGTCGAGTCACGGAGGCATCTCGTGCCAGCGGGACGCAGGCTGATTTCCGCACCTGAGACCGGCTCCCGACGGCAGAGTGTGGCCCCGAGCAGATAGGCTGAGGCCCGTCATCGGGGCCGCGGTGGGTGGCCGGGACGCTCACTCAGCCACTCTCGGGGGTAGTCTACAGCCGAGAGAAGAAGCCGCACAGTCCGGTGATGCGGCGCCGGTACTCGGGATACGCCATCGGTTTGTGGATGTACACATTCGCCCCGAGTTCGTAGGCATGGGTGACTTCTGCTTCGCGGGCCCCACCACTGAATATAGCGACAGGCAACTCGCCGGGGCCATACTGTTGCCGAACTCGCTCGAGGATGTCGAACCCCGACCCAGACGGGAGATTAATGTCGATCAAGAGGGCACCATGATGCCACGGGGCAGGCCGCCGTATTCCGTCGAGGTGGCTGAGAAATTCTTCGGACCCGGCGAATCGCGTCGGATTCCGAGAACACCCACTCTGCCGTATCGCCGTCTCGATCATCACTGCGTCGGCGTCGTTGTCCTCGATATACGAGATCTCACAGGGCTGGGCGATCGAACTCTCGCAAGGGGTCGGGGTCACGGTCGGTCAGTCATCCGGGGCGGATGGTACTTGACCGAGTAGTTCCTCTATCGAGTCAGCGTTCGAAAACTTTCGCCAGGCCTCATCCTGCTCAAGTTGATCTTGCCACTCGTCTCGCATCTCTTCGAGGGTCACTTCAGCCTGTTCGTACTCTGCGGTCGTCTTGACAGCCGGCCCCTGAGTCTCTCGAACGTACTTGAGTCGGTGTTCTCGCGCGCGTATCTTCCGGCGAAGGTCGGAGAAGTCGTTCATCCGGTCGAGAAGTTTCACTGCTCCGAGAAGTTCCTCCTGTGTCGTTGGCTTCGTGAGGAGCAGATCCGCGGGGAGTTCAGCCGCAGACACCGAGACATCTACCGCACTCAGAAACGCGGTCGGAGGAGAGATTCCGACGGCACGAGCCTCCTCGATAATCGCCTCGCCGGTCGTATCGGGGAGATGTCGGTTCAGAATGGCGGCCTGAATGGTGTCATCGAGCGCCGTACGGGCTGATTCACCGTCGGTCGCAGTGACGACATCGTACTCGGTGCTGAGCCAGGCGTTGAGCAGTTCGACCTGCCGAGGGTCGTTGTCGACGATTAGCACACGCGGGAGCCCGTAGCCCTCGACGTACTGGTCGTCCCAGTCAGCAGTCGCCTCGATAATCGTGTACAGGTCCTCACCGGCAGGAGTGAGAGTGAATTCGACGCGGCGTGGCGACTCTTGCAGCACTTCCTTGTTGAGCACGTCACGCTCGACGAGATCATCCAGGTTGTTCGAGAGTACCTTGTTCGAGATGTTATCGAGTCGGCTCTGCAGGCTGCCGAACCCTATGGCCCCAGTCTCGGACACCGTGACGATGATCCGCGGTTTCCACTTCGTACCGAGCAGCTCGAGCGCGACGGAGTCAGCTAGATTGTGATTCGAGTGTTCGCTCATGATTCGAGTGTGTCGGCGATCAATCGCATTTGACGCGTGTTGGTGATGTAGACATATGTGTGTGAAGATAACCGTCTTGCTGTATTCCAATAGATGGCCCCCCGACATAATCTGTACAGGTGAGGTTGTCCTCGGATGGTCCGGTTACCTCGAAGTAGTGGCATATGTGTGTTTGTGCCCAGGGTATACTGATATGAATGGAAGGCGGCACCGAAGAACAGTCTGCCTCGCTGGGCGGCAGCGCATCGACAATTCTCGTCGGCATTGTCGTCGGCAGTGCGCTCGCGCTCGTCGCCGAGACGTATCTGGCTCGCTCACTCGCGCCCGATCTGTACGGGACGGTCGCTCTCGCGTACACGGTCGTGTACGCGGTTGGGATGTTGTTGGGGAACGGCATCGGCGACGCCGTGACACGCACGCTCAACGACCGCGCTGCGGGTGCTGACGGAGAGGTCGTCGGCAGTGGGCTGGTAATCGCCAGCGGCGTCGGTGGGCTGGTCGTCGCAGGCGGCTATCTCGGCCGTCATCAGGTCGCCGCTATCCTGGGTGACCCCGCGCTCGCCAACTTCGTGCCGTGGCTGCTCCCGTTTGGCCTCCTGTACCCGCTCGGAGAGGTGGCATACGGGGCGATCCGTGCCGACACCGACTCGAGAGCCGCAGTACTCGTGCGGCACTTCGCGCCACGAGTCCTCGGTATCGGTGTCCTCGGCGCCACAGTCGCAGTCGGCGCAGAGCTGCTCGGGGCCGCCGCGTACTGGTTGAGCTACCCTGCTGGGATCCTCATTTTCGGGGCTGGCTATCTGGGATTCCGCCAGCGTGACCGCTCTGGCCCGATCGTCAGTGTTCCCGCCGGTGAGTCGCTCCGGACAGTGTGGGGCCAAGCCTGGCCGCTCGCTGCCTCGGCGTCGTTGTTTCTGTTCCTCTCGACACTGGATGTGCTGATGATCGGGGTCTTCGCCACGTCCACTGAGGTGGGGTACTATCGGGCGATTCAGCCTCTTCGACAGTCCACGACATTCGTCCTTTCGGCGTTCAGTTTTGCGTTCCTCCCCCTCGCGACTCGGCAGTTCAGCGAGAGCCGGATCGACAATCTGGGAGAGCTGTTCACGAGCTCGACGAAGTGGATCGTCACGGCGACACTCCCACTGGCGCTAATTTTCGTCTGCTATGCGGACTCGATCGTACGGCTGTTGCTCGGCCCAGCGTACAGCCCGGCAGCCCCCGCACTGGCCGTGCTCACGGGTGGCTTATTCGTGCGGGCACTGACCGGATTGGACGGTGACACAGTGAAGGCTATCGACCGGCCGCGGGTGGAACTGTGGGCGGCGGCCGTTGGTGTTCTTGTCGACGTGCTCGTGAATCTCTGGGCGATCCCACGGTTCGGGATCGTCGGGGCAGCTATCGGCACCGCGGTCGGATACGCCGTGTACAACGGACTCGAGGTGGCCGCCATCTACCGGGCGGTCGGTATCCACCCGTTCTCGAGAGCGACGACGTGGATCGTCCTGTTCACCGGAGTGACGGCGCTCGGCGTGCGAACTCTGACCGGCAGTGCCGATGGGGTCGTCACAGTGGCCTTCGCGGGGTGTGTGGTCGGGCTGAGCGCGGTGGTCTCGTTGTTACTCGCGGGAGATCTGTCTCCGGTGGAGCGACGGGCATTCCGCCAGCTCGAACAACGAACAGGGATCAAGCTGCTGTGGCTCGTCCGGAACCAGACCGCGGACTCACCGACCTCATGAACACTGACACGCTAGACAACGAGGATCTAACGAGCGCCGCTTGGCCCGGGCTGTCTCGCCGGCGATTGCGAATGTCACTCGTGACGCTGTGTCTCGCGGTCCTGGTAGTCGCTGCAGCCAGCGGCACTGTGACGGCTCTCCCGACCGCGCAAATCGACGGTGAGACCGAAAATGCCAGTGCGACCGACGACGGTATTATAAATATCGGCGGTGACAGGCCAGTCTTAGACCAGCTGTGGTGTTCGATCTTCGGTTGTCCCAAGCCCGTGGAGGTTACACAGTCGGAGACAGTTGTGATCGAGGAGACGCCGGCTACCCAGCAGAACGACTCCTCAGAGCCCACCGTTCCGAACACGACCGACACAGCAGAGTCTAACACGACCGTCGCGGCGGGTGTGAGTGGCAGCCGCGATGAGACGACAGCTAGTGTTCCAGAAGGGAATGAGACGACAGCTAGTGTTCCAGAAGGGAATGAGACGACAGCTAGTGTTCCAGAAGGGAATGAGACGACAGCTAGCGCAGGTGAGGCAACTGACGCTAGCAGCGAGCCATCCGATACACAGCGACCAGTGGTCAACGTCACCATCGATGAACAGGCGTCGACGGGCCAGTGGTGGTGGCCACTCGTCGTTGCACTGTTCGCTTTAACAACGGTCGGGCTTATCGCGGCGGCTCTGTACCGCCGCTTTCCCAGCTCGGAGCCGCGGCCGGAGACGGGCGCGTACCCAGCCACACTTCAGCCCAGGATCGTTCGCTCTCGCGCCCAGCCACGAGCCAGTGACGGCGGTGAGACGATGGCCGCGGCCGCGTCGGCCGACGCGACCACAGCCGAGCCGAGACAGCTCACAGACGCACGAGCCGCGCTTAGCGACGGGTCACCTGACCAGGCTGTCATCCTCGCCGTCCAGGCACTCGCGAACGCGACTGATCACGACGAGCGGGTCCGCAGATACGACGGTCTCCTGAGATCCTGGGAGTCGACCGCCGACGCAGCTGCAACGGCCCTGCCGCTCAACCAGCTTCGCGTCTGTTACGAACAGGCCGCGTTTAGCCCGGACCCCGTGGCGGAAGCGACCGCGATGAAGTGTGTCGAAACCGCAGAAACACTCCTCTCGGCTCGGGATTCGAAGTCGTAACTCCTGAGTTACACTCCTGGGTTACTCACAGCTTCACGGTCACCCGTACATGTCGCAGCTGTCCCTATTGACGTGACCAGTCACTCAGACATAGGTACAGATGCCGGGAGAGTCCGGCCGGCTGAGGACGCACAGTCAACCCGCGCACCCGAGACCGAACGTTCTCCCGACGACCATTGCCGTGGGCCGACTTTTGATCCCGCCGCGGCGACGCACGTTATCCTACTATCGATCGACGCGCTTCGCGCCGACTATCTCGGCTGTCACGGCTCGAGCCGCGACCTGTCACCGACTATCGACCGACTCGCAACAGCTGGTATCCGGTTTGGCCGGGCGCATAGCCCGAGTTCTCACACTCGCGAAGCCGTCCCAGCACTCCTTTCTGGACAGTACCCGAGTGCCGCCACCACCGATAATTACCGGCTGGACAGCCCGACCATCGCCACATCGCTGCAGGGGACGCCGGTTCGCTCGGCCGGTATCCACTCTAACCCGTTCGTCTCGGAAGGGTTCGGCTACGGCGATGGGTTCGACCACTTCGACGACGACATGATCGCGGGCGGACACCCGCTGACGGCGCTCGCGCAGCGAGCAATCGACAAACTTCGCGATCGACACTACGCACCGGCCGAGACGATCACTAAACGGGGTGTCGAATTCCTCCGCTCACAGGCCGTTGCGGGAGGAAGACCGACGTTCACCTGGCTTCATTACATGGACGTTCACGGGCCGTACGAGCCATCGGCGTTGTTCCAGAGCCGTTATCTCGAGAACGCGGACGGCGACCTGGATCCGACACAGTTGTACGAACGGGCGAGACGAGAGCCAGGCTCGATCTCACAGCGAGACCGACAACTCCTGGATGACCTCTACGCCGCCGAGATAGCGTCCCTCGACACGAGCATCGCCAGATTGCTCGAGGAACTCACCCAACTCGGGATCAGAGACGAGACGCTCCTTCTGCTCACTGCCGACCACGGCGAGGCGTTCGGCGAACCGGGCTACTACGAGCACCCACGTTTTCTGCCAGACGTGCTCACACACGTCCCGCTCATCGCCACTGGCGCGGGAGTGAGTAGCCGCCCGACGGTCGACTCACCCGTCAGCACGCTCGACATCGCCCCGACCATCGCGGAGGCGTTCGATGTCGACTACCGTGGTCCCGGCACGTCGCTCGCGGACACGGCCCACCAACCCGATCCTGACCGTGTCGTGTTCGCGCAGGCCCGTGGCGAGGGTGAAGACGATGCGATACGCCGGTATGCCAGCTACCGGGCCGGTGGGACTGCCCACGCGCAGGTGAATACGGCCACCGGCGACCTGGAAGTCGACGCCGAGGAAGACCCCGCGGGGACCTCGTTGCTCACCGACCACATCGAGGCCGACGGATACCCGGTTGAGGGGGGTGAACCGGACCCGGCCGGCGGCGAGCAGACGACGGCAGATGGTGTAGAAGAACGCGTGAGTCACCGACTGCAGGCACTCGGCTACACGGAGTGAGACAGATGGACATCGCATTCGTCTCCAACGTGGTCTACCCAGAGGTGACGGGTGGCGCAGAAAAGCGGATTTACGAGATCGCCCGCCGACTCGCCGCGGATGGTCACTCTGTCACCCAGTACGGTCGCCACTACTGGGACGGGCCCAGCCAGATCCAGCGTGAGAACGTCAGCTATCACGCCATCGCCCCAGAGAGCGAGTTGTACGCCGGTGACCGCCGTTCGATCGCAGAGGCAGTCGACTTTGGCCTGCGATCCGTCCCGGCGCTACGCCAGGCGTTCACTGACCACGATATCGTGCACGCGTCGGTATTCCCGTACTTTCCCGTGCTCGGGGCGGCGGTCGCCAAAGCGACAGTCCCTGCCGATACGGCACCGCTGGTGACGACCTGGCACGAGGTCTGGATGGAGTACTGGCAAGAGTACCTCGAGACCCTCTCGCCGGTCGGTAAATTAGTCGAGCGATTCACGGCGCGAGTCGACCAGCATCCGGTCGCCGTTTCGGAGCTGACCGCCCGGCGGCTCACACAGATCGGGCAGGACCGGGAACACACCCACGTTATCCCGAACGGAATCGACGTGGACGACATACAGACGGTTGAGGCTGCGGCCGACGGATACGACGTGCTGTACGCCGGGCGACTCATTCCCGAAAAGAACCTCGACGTAGCGATCCGAGCATTCGCTCGTGTCGCACGGACGAACCCCGATATCAGCATGGGAATCATCGGAGATGGCCCTGACCGAGACACACTCGAACGGCTCGCAGAGCAGACGGGCTGTCGTGACCGGATCGACTTTCTCGGCTTCCTCCCCGCCGACGAAGACGTGCTAGGACATATGCACGCTGCTGACGTGTTCTGTTCGCCGTCCGAGCGGGAAGGCTTCGGGATCACGTATATCGAGGCGCTAGCAGCGGGCTGTACGGTGATCGGGGCCGATCACCCCCGGAGTGCAGCCTCGGAAGTCATTGGAGACGCGGGACTGGTCGTCGCGCCGGCGGTGGGAGCGGTGACGGGCGCTCTCAAAACGGCGCTGTCGGGAACCGAGATGGACACGATCCCAGAGCAACGTGCCGCACAGTTCGACTGGGATCGCATCGCCGACCGAACACTCGAGATGTACCAGACGGTCTTACAGGATTCCCCGGCACGACACCGGTCGGAGCCGAATCGCTCGAGCGCCGAGAACGCGGCGACGAGATGAGACTAGACCAGACCAGACCAGATCAGACCAGATCAGACGAGATGCAGCGAGGGCGCGTCGGTGAGTTCCCGCTGGCCTCAAATGTCTCCCGCCCAAAATGATACTCACGCGACTACTATGCAACGGGAACACCACCCAGCGACGCTCTCGTCACGGGACAGACCCACGCGACCAGCGGCGAGTGACGCCAACCCAATTGCCGACGAAGGACGCGCTCCGGTATGAGCGAGTCATCACGCCCATCCCCAGAGCGCGCTCAGCGTCTTTACCACATTGCAGTTTCGATCGGCCGGGGGGAGACACTCTCCGAGGCCACACAAGCGGCGCTGTCCGCGTATCTACGCCAGCTCGAGTGTGCGGCAGGTGGCATCTTCAGACGGGACAGTGAGCCGACAGTGCCGGTGTATCAACTTGTAGAGAGTGTCTCGACGGACCCAACAGCTACCGATGTGGTTGAGGCAGCGACAGGTGACCTCACTCACGACGGCGCCGCAGACGAGACTGCGTTCCGTGAGCGACTGCCGATCACGGCCACCCACGGGCCAGCCCACTACCACGTGTTCGACTTGCCAGATTTCGGTGTCCTCGTCATCGTCAGTGACGACGGACCGCTTCACGCCGAGATGATCGCTGCACTCGAACCGCTGAACGAGACGCTCGCAGACGTGTGCTGCGCGAGATGGACTGATACCAGTGCCGGACGGCCCCACGAGACGCTCCGAACCGTCTTCGATACTATCCCACGCGAGTTGAGTGTCACAGACAGCGAGGGCACTTACACACTGGCGAAGGAAGCCGCCGCAGCCGCTCACGGCATCAGTGTCGACAAACTAGAGGAGGCGACAGATGGAAACTACCCTTCACCCGGCGAGAAGCGAGATGCCCAGCGGACGGCCGAACAGAAGCTCCGGGAGACCCGGGTCCAGCACGAACAGACGAATCCCGTCCTGCAGACGGTCCTCGACAGCCTCCCAACGGGAGTGCTCGTCGAGGACTCGAACCGTAATGTTCTCGCGGTGAATCAGCGCCTGCTCGAGTTATTCGAGATAGATGCGCCACCCGAGACGCTCGTGGGGGCGGAGTCCGATGACATGATCGACCGGCTGAAAGACAGCTTCGCGGAGCCAGAACAGTTCGTCGCCAGAACGAACCAACTCGCTCGAGATCGGCACGTCGAAAAGGGTCAAGAACTCGCGCTCACCGGCTCACGGACGGTTGCACGTGATTACGTCCCGTACGAGCTTCCGGGCGGCGGCGCACACTCGTGGGTGTATCGTGACGTGACAGAGCGGGTCCGCCGAGAGACGGCGATCGGAGATTTGCTCGGTATCTCCCCTCAGACGAAGGGCGGATTCAAACAGCAAGTGCAGAAAGTGATCGAGATTGGACGGCGGCGGATCGGGATGGAGGCCGGATTCTTTTCGGCGATCGATACCGACACCGACCCTGCTGTTGGCGGCTTCGAATTCGAAGTCTCGTCGGGCAGTGATGTTCAGTTCGACACACAGACAGAGGTGCCACTCGCGGAGACGTACTGTCGGGAAACGATCGAACAGCCAGAACCTGTCGGAATGACGAATGCTCGAGAAACGTGGGACGGAGATCCTGCAGACGATAGATTCGGGCTGTCGTGTTATCTGGGCGGGCGCGTCATCGTCGATGGAGAAGTGTACGGGACACTCTGTTTCACAGATAATAAGCCGCGTGAAAAACCGTTCACGCAGGAGGAGTCGCGGTTCCTGAGTCTGCTGACACAGTGGCTCGGCTTCGAACTTGAGTGTCGTAATCGGGAAGCCGACCTCCGTCAGACGCGCAGACAGCTCCAACAGTCGAACCGGGACCTGGAGCAGTTCGCCCACGCGGCCTCACACGACCTCAAAGAGCCACTCCGATCGGTCAGCAACTACCTCACGCTTCTGGACGACCTCTACGAAGACGGTGAGACACTCGACGCGCAGGCGGTGACACTCATCGAAGACGCCGTCGGTGCCGCAGAGCGGATGCAGTCGATGATCAACGCGTTACTGCAGTATTCCCGGATCGATTCTTCCGGCGGTGAATTCGAACCCGCGGCACTCGACGAGGTCGTAGAGAAAGCTGAACTCAACCTCACGGTCCGTATCGACGATAGTGGTGCCACCATCACCACTGATCCTCTCCCGACGGTCGAGGGTGACGAGCAGCTGCTTATCGAGTTGTTCCAAAATCTCATCGATAACGGACTGAAGTACAACCACTCGTCTCACCCCCACATTTCTGTGACGCCGGGAGACCCGGTGGCGACCCTCGACACGCCAGAGCGAGTGTCACTCGATAGTGACGGTCCGTGGCATCACGTGTGTGTCGCAGACAACGGTATCGGAATCGATACAGATGCCGCTTCGCGAGCGTTCGAGGTGTTCGAGCGTCTCGGCCAGACCGAAGAGGACGGCACCGGCATGGGGCTGACACTGTGTCGGCGGATTGTCGATCACCACGATGGAGCGATGTGGATCGAGTCTGCCCCGGGCGACGGCACTACTGTTCATCTCTGTTTTCCCGCCGCGTGAGTGCGTCGGTGGTCTTTACCCCACCGGTCCGGGTGATGTCGAGGCTACTGTCAAAACACATGTATCACCCGTGTATATTCGTGTATGTCACGGCAGCAGACACCGCGTCAGCAGACAGAATCAACCCAAGATATCAGCACTGAAGCTCCAACTCTCGAGGCCGCCCACGAGTCTGGTACGGACGCCCTCGAATCTGAAACTAATCAGTTCACACTCTGTGGCCCAGCATCATCGTTCGACCCAACCCTTTCGATCGTCATCCCGACGCTCAACGAGGAGGACGGTATCGCAGAGGTACTAAAAGCGGTCATCGGAGCACTGCAAGAGCTGGACGTCTCTGGTGAGATAATCGTGGCCGACTCCTCGACCGACAGGACACCTGATATTGCCCGGAATCACGGCGCTATCGTCACCGAACCCGACCGCAGTGGCTACGGGGCCGCCTATCTAGACGGCTTCACGCAGGCACGCGGCGATATCATCGTCATGGGTGACGCCGACACCACGTACGACTTCTCGGAACTGCCGAAACTCATTCGGACGATGCTGGAGACGAATGCCGACATGGTGATCGGCTCCCGATTGGACGGAGAGATCCGACCCGAGGCGATGCCACCGCTCCACCAGTACGTCGGCAATCCGATGCTCACGCGACTGCTGAACACGCTGTTCGACGCTGAATTCTCGGATGCTCACTCCGGCTTCCGCGTGTTCACGAGCGACGCACTCGCTGATATTGACCCGGAGACGACGGGGATGGAATTCGCGTCAGAGATGCTGATCAACGCCGCTCGCGAGGATCTCCAGGTTGAGGAGGTTCCGATCACGTATCACCCCCGTGTCGGGGAAGCAGAACTGGAGAGTTTCCGCGATGGCTGGCGCCATGTCCGGTTCATGTTCGGCGAGTGGGGGCGAAATGCCGCCGCTGTCCGGATGATAGCCGGCCTCTTCGCCTGATCGTCTCGCTGCTGCAGCCACAACCTATTACCCGCCACTCACCCCGCTGACGGCTTCTCTCAGTGCACTCCACGCGTCTTCACCGTGCCAGAAGACACCGACCTCACTCTCGTCGTGCCAACATGGCGGCCGCCAATCGACCGATTCTTCGAATATGTCAACGTAGTTGATTCCTGACTCGTTCGCTCCCGCGCGAATCCACATCCACATCCAGCTCGGTGGAGTCCGGGAGGCTGGCTCGTAGATCGCTCGAATTGAACAGACTGGCGCGACAGTGACTCCCACGGTCGTGCGTCAGGGGAAAGACGCGACGCTGTCGAGAGCATCGACCGACCTGCCACGTTCTACTACAGAATTTTGTCTATGCGCCGCTGGCGACGCTCCTCAAGAAACCACCAGATGACGGCTATCTCGTTGCCGTCGTACCCGCGTCAGACCGAGTGACACCACCGACCGCTGCCGGCGACACTGAGACTGTGGTCGCTGCCACGGTCGAATTGCCGGACAGGTGAATGCTCGCCGGGAACGGTTTGGGCCCGGCCAACCAGTCACCCTGAGCATATCCCATCGTGTGTGATCTGGGTTGTGTGTTTGCCTTGTCATTAGTGGACGTACAACGAATATGTCCATCACGAGGAGTTCACACCGAGACGGTGCGAAGGCGTTCATCCAGCGCGGTAGTGAGGTGCTGGTCACCCGTGAGCGGCGGAGTGACGGGTCGATTTACTATTCGCTCCCGGGGGGCGGTATCGAACCCGGCGAGTCAACTCACGACGCGGTGAAACGCGAGCTAAGCGAAGAACTCGGTTGTGCCGGGACAGTCGGAAACTGTCTCGGCTCTTGTTCGTACACGCACCAGAGTATCGACGCGACGACGGAGTACGAGCTGTTCGCCGTCAGACTCCACGGAGAGCCGGCCCCAGACGAGAGAGAAGGGATCGTCGGTGTCGAATGGCACCGTCCAGCCGCCGTTCCCGAGCTGATGCTCGATCCTCTCGCCGAGGCTGTGCGACAGACAACGAGCCCAGCGGCTCCTAAGTGAGTTTGCCGGTCATTGACCGGGCCTGCGCGAAGAGCGGGGCTGGCTAGTCACACCGTGACATGCAGGACACGCTGGCAAAGGTTGTCCGCGAACGTGGTAACGTCGGGGTAGATGAAGCGGGGTACCTCAATGTTGAGACGAGGTGTGGTTACCAGACGGTGAAGAGAATGTATGGGAGAGACTATTCGAATTGGTATCAATACAAGAACATTCACCGTCGACGAGCCGGGTGGAGCGGTTCAAGCGCCAACCCAACTGGTTCATGCACTCTCTGCGCGCGCGGATACCGAAATCGTCCTCTTCGGCCATCCGAGCGTGAAACAGCAGTTTCCCAATCTCCCGCTTGATTCGACGGGATATGTCGTCGATTCGCAACTGTACGGAGTGGCGTGGGAGCGAGCCATTCTCCCTCGGCGGGCATCACTGAGCGGTGTTGACGTGCTCCTCGCACCGAATGGGAATGGCCCACTCCACGAGACACCGTATCCGACCGTCGTCTGGCTCCACGAAACAGGCGCGATCCAGGGCCGGTCAGCTGGCTTACACCGTCTGTATCGACAAACGACCGTCCCAAGAGTGGTGTCAGTTGCGGATATTGTCACGACTAACGCTGAGTTTTCAAAAACCGAGATCGTGGAGTCCTTGCCCGTCGAATCGGGCGATGTCCGCGTCATGCACAACGGGTTGAGCAAGCCGTATCTCGACGCCGCACAGACGGGGGCCACGGTCGAAACCCCCCAGTCAGTCCAAGGCGACCAACAGTCGATGGGGGCCAATTCGCCAGTCACAGCGGAAACGCGCCACGCAGGGTCGAATATCCGTGAGACAGACCTCCCAGAACAGTACGTGCTCTTCGTGGGATCGATCAATCCGCGCAAAAACATTGGAGGGCTGATCGAAGCATTCGCACAGCTCAAACGGGACACGACACTCCCTCACGAGTTGGTGATGGCCGGCCCGTCCCCAAAGCGGATTTTTCAGCAGATCGATGTAGACGCGGCAGATGAGCGTGATGCGGCACTCACCTCGGTCGGCTTCGTCTCCGATGCCGAACTCCGAACACTGTACGAGAACGCAGCCTGTTTCGCGTTTCCGTCATTGTACGAGGGATTCGGGATCCCGCCGCTGGAGGCGATGGCGATGGGGACACCGGTAGTGACGAGTAACACCACCGCGTTACCGGAAGTGTGTGGAGACGCCGCGATGTTGGTCGATCCCCACGACATTTCGGCGATTCGCGAGGGGATCGAGACGGTGCTGACAGATGACGAGTTATCTGACACACTGACCAACCGTGGGCGAGTTCAAGCACAACAGTACACCTGGGACAAGGCAGCAGACCAGATGATGGAGATCGCTCGCGAGGTCACCGAGACCGAATCCCCTGCCTGAGTGAAAGCCACTGAGAACCACTCAGGCCGAGCCACTCGCAGTATCGAGATTCGATAATCCCGGCGTCCGTCGCCGCAGGATGAATCCGATTTAAGAAAGTGCCGTCCTCATGGAATCGTCTACGGTATTCAGTTCAGTATCCACAGCTGCATTCCCGTGGACACTGCGGATCTGACTTATATGTGGTCTGTGTCTGCAAGTGCCGACGTACGCAGGACGCTCTTGGCCTCACAGACGCGGCGTCAGCCGCTGAGCAAAACGGAGTCGCCACGGACGTCGAAAGCCAAGGGCCGGATTCGAACCGGCGTAGAGCGGCTCTGCAGGCCACCGCATATGACCGGGCTCTGCCACCTTGGCGCAATCGCGATTAGTCTAGTAATGCGAATAAGTGTAGCGGTCCCCGCCAGAACCCCATAATCGTCAGTACGTACGTCCGTTAGTGATCAGTAACACTCAGGCGCGGAGGGTCACCCTACGACTTACCGACACAGAATGTCCATTCAGCTAACGTGTGTGATCCCCCTGAACACAGAAACGCTGAGTTGGGTAGACTAGTCAGTCGACAGTCGGCATACAAGCTGATATCAGTGTTAGGTCGTGTACCGTGACGGTCAGTACTCACGTCTGGATACAGAACGCCGAGCGATGCTGCTGTCGCTCGGCGAAAAAATGAAATGAAGTATGAATGAGAGGCGGCGATCCGGTGATCCCAGAGGCTCGCGCACTCCAGTACTGGCCGGAACGCTGGCGGGCTTAACTTCCGTGTTCGGGATGGGTACGGGTGTGTCCCCGCCGCTCTGGCCGCCTTTATGCCGATCGACGGAGTCGAACCGTCGGACGCCGGTATCGGTGACGAGCGCGCCTGCACTCGCGCAACTGACCGTGAAGTCAATACGTGCGATCCAGATAACGCCTGGACCCGTTTCCGGGTCGATCCATGAATGCGGCTTGGTCTGTTAGTGCTCGCGGGCTGAACGTCTCGTTGCCTCGACGCGTACACCCCGAGTCTATCGAACGCCTGTTGTAGGCGAGACCTCAACGGTGCCTCGTTTTCGGGTGGGTTTCGAGCTTAGATGCGTTCAGCTCTTACCCCGTGGCGCGTGGCTGCCCGGCAGTGCTCTCTCGAACAACCGGTACACCAGTGGCGCCCGAGCGGAGTTCCTCTCGTACTATACGCTCGTTCCCGGCAGGCACCTCACACCCCCAATAGATAGCAGCCGACCTGTCTCACGACGGTCTAAACCCAGCTCACGACCTCCTTTAATAGGCGAACAACCTCACCCTTGCCCGCGTCTGCACGGGCAGGATGGAGGGAACCGACATCGAGGTAGCAAGCCACTCGGTCGATATGTGCTCTTGCGAGTGACGACTCTGTTATCCCTAAGGTAGCTTTTCTGTCATAGATGAGCCCCATGCCGGAGCTGCATCTGTTCGCTAGACCACGCTTTCGCGTCAGCGATTCTCGTTGGGAAAATCACTGTCAGACCACCGTGTGCTCTTGCGCTCGACGCCGGATTTCCGACCCGGCTGAGGTGATCTTCGGGCGCGCTCGATCGCTTCTCGAGCGCGTACCGCCCCAGTCAAACTGCCCGGCTACCAGTGTTCTCCTCCCGGAGTGAGAGTCGCAGTCACAGACGGGTAGTATTTCACGGTTGTCTGGGCGCCATGCTGGCGCATGGGCCTCGGTAACGACTCCTACCTATGCTGCACATCCGCGACCACGTCTCAGTGACAGCCTGCAGTAAAGCTCTATAGGGTCTTCGCTTCCCCTTGGGGGTCTCCAGACTCCGCACTGGAACGTACAGTTCACCGGGTCCAGCGTTGGGACAGTGGCGCTCTCGTTGGTCCATTCATGCAAGCCGCTACTGAAGCGGCAAGGTACTACGCTACCTTAAGAGGGTCATAGTTACCCCCGCCGTTAACGGGTCCTTCGTCCTCTTGTAGGAGGTGTTCAGATACCCGCACTGGGCAGGATTCAGTGACCGTACGAGTCCTTGCGGATTTGCGGTCACCTGTGTTGTTATTAGACAGTCGGAGCGCCCGAGTCACTGCGGCCTGCTCTCTGCAGAGCAGGCATCCCTTCTTCCGAAGGTACGGGACTAACGTGCCGAATTCCCTAACGCCGGTTGTCCCGACAGGCCTTGCCTTTCGCCGGCAGAGCACCTGAGTCGGATCTCGGTACGGACACCGCGCTCGCTTTTTCACGGGCTCTGGGTTGGATCGACTTGCGCTATCTCAGGATCAGACCGCTTCGTGCCGTGACGGCTTCCACGGTGGTCCCTGATTCGACCGGGCGAAGGCCCGGCTCGATCGACCCCAAAGCGTCAGTTTTCAATGCGCGGCGGCACAGGAATATTAACCTGTTTCCCCTTGCTCCCGTCGACTTACGGGGGAGCTGAGGACCGGCTAACCCTCGGCTGATAAGCAGTGCCGAGGAACCCTTGCTCGTAAGGCCGTCGGGGTTCGCACCCGACAATCGCTGCTACTGTGACCAGGATTTTCGTCACTGATCGGTCCACACGAACTCTCGTCCGCACTTCCACCCAATCAGAGCGCCGACCTGCATGGTTGCCGTGTCACCGGCACAGCAGGGTATCGGTGGCAGACTTGAGCCCCGATCATTTTGGGCGCCTCGAACCTCGGCCGGTAAGCTGTTACGCTTTTCTTGGAGGGTAGCTGCTTCTAAGCTCACCTCCCGGCTGTCTAGGGCTCGAGACCACCTTCGATCGCACTTAGTCTGCACTTTGGGACCTTAACCCTGCACTGGGTTGTCTCCCTCGTGGTACGCAGGCTTACCCCGCGCACCGACTCCCTCCGTCCACGGCGTCTGCAAGTTCGGAGTTCGACAGGACGGCCGACGTCTCTCGACGGCGGGTCGTCCAATCGGTAGCTCTACCTCGCAGACTACCTCAGGAGAGGTCATGCTTCGACATGTATCGGTCGGAACCAGCTGTTGCCGAGCTCGATGGGCCTTTCACCCCTACACGCAGATCACGGGAGGGTATTGTAGGACACCACCCCTAACGGGCCTCCACGTGCCTTTCGGCACGCTTCGCCCTGCCTGCGCGTAGATCGCTCGGTTTCGGGTAGTGCGTGTTTGACTCCCCGCGCTTGAACACGGTGGCCCTGGCAATGCTGCGGCCGTATCGGTTTCCCTACGCCTCCCCGGGTCGACCGGTTAGACTCGCCAAACAGGCACACTCCCTGGTTCGTTTTTCAAAACGTACGACGCAACACCGGCTCGGTGTGGTTCCTACTGACGGGTTGCCCCGTTGTCGTTGCCCACAACGCCTTGTGTGCTCCGTCGCTCTATCGCCAACTGATTTCAAGCCCTATTGCACCGCCCTTCTCGGGGTGCTTTTCAGCGTTCGCTCACGCTACTTGTTCACTATCGGTCTCGAGGAGTATTTAGTTTTCTCAGGGGATGCCTGAGTCGTTCACAGAGAATATCCGGTCCCTGCTAGTCGGGTACTGACGCACGTCGTACTGTCTTCTGTTACGGGGTTGTCACCCTGTTTCACGCTCCGTTCCAGGAGACTTCACAGAAGCGATCGGACGTTGAGAGTCAGCCCACACACCACATTGCCCGTGAAGGCTTCGGTTTGAACTAGATCGTGTTCACTCGCGGTTACTAACGACATCGCGGTTGCGTTCTCTTCCTACCCCTACTAAGATGTTTCAATTCGGGGTGTTCCCCATTGCGCAAAGCAATTGCGGAGGGGATTCCCATTCGGAGATCCCGAGTTCTTCGCCTCCGTGCGGCTCCCTCGGGCTTATCGCAGCTTGGCACGTCCGTCGTCGGCTCTCGAGCCGAACTATCCACCAGCTGGCACAGTAGCCAGAATATGATCGGACCCGGAAAACGGGTCCAGTGGACGCCTGGATCGCACGTATACACGGTCTCATCACGCGCCTGTAGTGCAGGCAGTGCGCGTTCGTCCCTTCCCAACCACGGTTACCCGGGATGGTGCATAGATTCGTCAAGCCACCTAACGGTGGCCGTAGATCGGTCCATCCGGAGTCGAACCGGACCCAATGATGGGACTCCCGTCGAGTATCGGACCAAATTCCACGTAAGTGGAGCCGCAGTGTAAGCCTCGATGGTTCGAAAGTGCCCGGCACGACCAATCGGCGAACACGGACACACGCCAAATCGCATCGTATTGCACCGCACTGCATCGCACTGCAGGCTGACGCGACGGAGTGTCACGTCAGTCTGCAGATGTGAGCTCACTCACGCTCACGGCGGTCGTGGGTGTGAGTGAGTCTCGGTCTGTGGAGGTGATCCAGCCGCAGATTCCCCTACGGCTACCTTGTTACGACTTAAGCCCCCTTGCGAAACCCGGATTCGACTCCCAGTCGGGAGCCTCATCCGGACCTCACTCGGGTGCTTTGACGGGCGGTGTGTGCAAGGAGCAGGGACGTATTCACCGCGCGCTTCTGACACGCGATTACTACCGAATCCAGCTTCATGTGGACGAGTTGCAGTCCACAATCCGAACTACGATCGGGTTTGCGAGATTACCGTCACCTTTCGGTGTAGGAACCCGTTGTCCCGACCATTGTAGCCCGCGTGTTGCCCAACCCATTCGGGGCATACTGACCTACCGTTGCCCGTTCCTTCCTCCGTCTTCGCGACGGCAGTCTCCCTACTGTCCCCAACCGTCTCGCGACGTTGCTGGCAAGTAAGGACCCGGGTCTCGCTCGTTGCCTGACTTAACAGGACGCCTCACGGTACGAGCTGACGGCGGCCATGCACCTCCTCTCTGTGACTCGTGATGAGGCAGTCAACCTGACCGTCATGATCACAGTCGGGGCTGGTGAGATGTCCGGCGTTGAGTCCAATTAAACCGCAGGCTCCTCCGGTTGTAGTGCTCCCCCGCCAATTCCTTTAAGTTTCATCCTTGCAGACGTACTTCCCAGGCGGCTTGTTTAGCGGCTTCCCTACGGCACAACACCCACTCGTAGTGGGAGTCACACCTAACAAGCATCGTTTACGGCCAGGACTACCCGGGTATCTAATCCGGTTCGAGACCCTGGCTTTCGTCCCTCACTGTCGGATCCGTTCTCCTGAGGTGGTTTCCCCATCGGCGGTCCGAGCGGGATTACAGGATTTCACTCCTACCCCGATCGTACCCCTCAGGCCTCCCGGTCCCAAGCCACACAGGTTCCGCCGGACGGCCGCCCGTTGAGCGGGCGGATTTCCCGACGGACTTGTGCGGCCAGCTACGGACGCTTTAGGCCCAATAACAGCGGCCATCACTTGGGCTGCCGGTATTACCGCGGCGGCTGGCACCGGTCTTGCCCAGCCCTTGTTCCTGGACCGCCCTACAGTCCAGAAAAGCGCAGGCACTATGCCTGCGCACTTGGGGTCCCCTTATCGCACTGGCGTGCAGTGTAAAGGTTTCGCGCCTGCTGCGCCCCGTAGGGCCCGGAATCTTGTCTCAGAGTCCGTCTCTGGGTTCTCACTCTCATGACCCAGACCGATTATCGGCACGGTGGGCCATTACCCCACCGTCAACCTAATCGGCCGCAGCCTCATCCTCCGGCGCCGGAGCGTTTCGGGCTCCCACCATTCCAGGTCGGGAGCCGTATACAGAATTGTCCTCAGTTTCCCGAGGGTGTGCTGATCCGGAGGGTAGATTGGCCACGTGCTACTGAGCTATTTGCCACGGGTCTGAACCCGTGCGACTAGCATGGCTAAATCGGACCCCAAGAGCAATGGCCTCCGGCAGGATCAACCGGAATGATAACCTCCCAACCTGATTCCCGGTTGGAGGGGGTTTGGCGAGATCAAGTGTCTTGAACAGACACAGATCACCATTGCGTGGTCCGAGTTCGGCGTCATTCGGACGTGCCGAGTGACACCGAATCATCGAGGCTCACATCAGATTCCATCTTGCCGGCGTACCGGAGGGGTGGAATCCTCATCTTCGCGGATATAAGTGTAGGCGCTCGATGGGACATAAACCCATCGGACCTCACTCACCTCGTGCAATCATTGTCCCAGTGGATTGGGTCATGTTTGCACTGATGTGTCACCACCAACCGACTGCATGATACAGACGTTGGTTCGTGCCCGAGTGAGCAGTTTGCTCACCCGGAGCGCCCCCGTCTGGGGCTTTCACAACACAACAAAATACTGTCACACGGATAATCCCATCGGTCTATCCCCGTCGTGGGTGGCGGTTTCATGCAACAACACTCGAGTCGCTGAGTTACGTTCGTGAGCGTTCCCCAGGTTACCGGATCTACATTTTGGCATGTGTGTCGGTTTTGACACACAACCGCCACGGGGACCAGACGATATTACGAGCCGGCACGTCGTGAACACCCTACACTCACAGTTATTTGCGAGATGGCCGATGCAAATGCTACGGGACTTGGCGTCAGACACGTCACCAGTTCGGGTAGCGAGAAGTCGGCGAGAGGTGTCCGGAAACTGTCGAACAGTCGTCGCGCAGAGTCAGTTCTGAGTCAAATCGGTTAGTGGCCAGTAGAAAACCATCACCATAATTCACGAGATAAATTAGGCGAGCTCCGCTTTTGTTCGAGTATACCGGTTTGTCCGACAGCAGTCGATACGACCGTGGCAGTGACTCGTGGTGGCAACGCTGACTGGGCGGGCGTAGAATCGTAGCCTCGTGAGTCAGGGACAGAGAAGATGCAGTGTTGCGCGGTAGGAGGGCAGACGGTCATTCCCCGCTATCACGGTCGGTCCCGTCGCGTGGTAGCCGCGCAATTACAGTTGTGACTAGCCGGGGATTATATGCGTCGAAAAGGACAGATTGAGCGGCTGAAACGCGCGTGCGTCACTCCTCGAGGTGATTAATGCCCTGTTTGGAGACGTTCGCTTCGGTAATCTCCTCAGGCATCCAGTCCGGGCTATTGTCGGGTGCATCTTCTTCCCACGCCCATCCCTCGTAGATATGGACTTTATCGGTGCCCTTCTCACGGAGTCGGAGTTCCGTTTTGTTAGCAGATCGTTCCGACGAGGCGGGGCTGAGTCGGCGTGCCGCCTTGAGTGCCGCTTGACGCGGCGTATTGCCCGAAAATACGCTGTTTTCATCGCCCTGGCCCTCTCGAAGTGCAAAGTTCCGTTTACCGTCTTCTCGTACCATGATTGTCCCTCCGTGAGTGGCCAACACACAATCTACTATAAATATATCGGGAAAATCAGCAATCTGACCCGGACATTTATATACTAGAATATCTCGGATAGTTGAGAAATTGAGACAAGACCCCCAGTAGGCGGGCTTTAACACGCAAATGCACATACTTTGAGTGCGTTTCAGGTAGCGCGCGCAACTGACTGACACGTACATGTCACACTGGCCGGAAGCCGGTTGGCCACAGGCTGTTGGATCTGAACCAACTGACCAGAAGATATGCTCTGTGTTCACTTCTCTCGATAGTGAGAGACCCGAACGGCGAGTGGTGATAAGATTGAGCGATGCAAACACGATGTTTCAGCATGCTAAACGGCCAGGTCTTCGTCATCGTGAATTGATTGAGCGGGAAGCAGAGAGACCACCTAGATGTAATTTCATCGGCCTGAATCGAACGGTCTGTTTTTATCATTCGTCACTGGTTGCGGGTGGGCGCGTAGAAAGCCTCACGCATCAGCGCTGGGATGAATGCGACATAATATGAGATGAACCCGAACAAGAATCAACTGTGATCCGATCGAGGTTATTCGTGAGACACGTGCGCTTCCCAAGTTTGTTCAGGCTATCAGGAGGTGCTCGCTGAGGCTATCGGAATGAGCCGTGCTGACTATTGGGCTAGTTCGGCGGATTCTTGAGTCTGTCCCCCTTATGAGTGAGTATGAACGTATACGATCTCTGCAAGCCGGCGTTATTCGCGCTCCCACCAGAGACGGCCCATCACGCGGGCACGCGCGCACTGCGGACAGTTCAAGACACACCGCTCACGGGCGTGCTCAACCGCCGATACCGGGTCGATAACGATCGTCTCACCACGGAGACGTTCGGACACCAGTTCCCTAATCCCGTTGGAGTGGCAGCAGGATTCGACAAGAACGCAAAAATTCCGCGTGTGCTGGGTTCACTTGGGTTCGGTCATGTCGAAGTTGGCGGGGTTACTGCCGAGGCACAGCCTGGAAATCCGCAGCCGCGATTGTTCCGACTCCCGGAAGACAATGCGCTGATCAATCGGCTGGGGTTCAATAACGAGGGAGCCGATACAGTCGGAGCGCGGCTCGACAACGAGCCCGATCCGGACATTCCCGTGGGTGTCAACATTGGAAAGTCAAAATCGACGCCGTTAGAAGAGGCAGCGGCAGACTACCAGTACACCTACGAACAGGTCGCCGACGCGGGTGATTATTTCGTCGTCAACGTGTCTAGTCCCAATACACCAGGGCTCCGTTCACTGCAGAACCGCGAGGCACTTGAAGAAATTCTCGGCCAACTCCAGTCAGCGGGTGCGGGCCCACTGTTGGTGAAGTTATCCCCGGATCTCCAACGGCCGGCCATCGAAGATGCGCTACAGGTAGTCACGGAACTTGGTCTCGACGGAGTCGTCGCCTCAAATACCACGACCGCTCGCCCAGGTGATCTCGAGAATCCACAACAAGCTGAACGAGGTGGTCTCTCGGGAGCCCCAATCGAGGGAACAGCCACGGGCCTGACCGAGTTCGTCGCCCGGCGAGTGGATGTCCCGATAATCGGTGTTGGAGGAGTGGCCGACGCAGAGGGAGCCTACGCCAAAATCAGAGCGGGGGCAGATCTCGTCCAGCTGTACACAGCGTTCATCTACGAGGGACCCGGTGTAGCCAGACAGATCAACCGGGGACTGATCGATCTACTCGACCGCGATGGATTCGATTCCATCACCGACGCCGTGGGAGCAGACCTAGACTGAACGAACCCGTAACACGGTCCGACGCTCGAGTCGCTCGGAGACGGAGCGGTTGTGCCCGTCGAGGAAAGTGGATCACCGCCGATGGCGTGTTGAGTGTCCACCACCCAGAATCGGTATCCGAATTGCAAGCTGAGACTGACTATCCGTGTCTAGTCGATATGATACTGTGTTCAAACAGTAGTAATACTGGTGAGTCTGGTGCTGCCACTATCCGAGCGAGTCGTTCCACCTCCTGCAGATACAGATACGAATACGAACACGAACACAGATACAGATGTGAATCGCGATGATCGCCAGGCCACCCGCGGGCAAGTATCGGAGTGTTCATTCCGCGAGCGTTTGTTCTGTGGGCGTTCCGGCCGGCAACGACGGGTAGTCAGGAGTCTTGAGCTTGCGGATATCCGCTTCACGTAGTCGAGGCGATCATATGGCCAGTGGGGGCCATCTATTAGATATCACCCCCGACGACGGTCACTCCTCTACGATAACAATCGCGTCGTCCGCATCGACCAGTGTTCCGTCGCCAGTGTACTGCCGTTCACGTTGGATAGTGAACTCTTCGGCTTCGAGGGTAGCCGGCCCAGCGTGGAGTTGATCGCCGTCGAGATCGTACGATCCGGTTTCAATGGCCGTGTCGATATCGGACACTTGGCCGCCGTATTTCGGGCCGATGGTTGCGTAATCCAGATTGATTCCGGTAATCACTGACTCGACGGGTGGTTCGGTCTCCGGTAGCACGTCAAGTTGTCCGACGTGCATTGCACTCGTGATATCGTCTTCGAATCCGCCGACATCGTCGTAGACGGCCACCTGTGTCAGAGCGGCGTTCAGGGGCAGTTGATTGTCGCTCTTGAATTTGCGGAGGGCACCGACGACCGACATCGCAGTCGACCCGGCTTCTCTGTTGGCTTCGATCCCCAGGGGGACTGGCCAGTCCTGGCGGTGAACACTCTCGGTCTCGGTATCGTCGTCGGCGTACATCTCCGTCCAGAGTTCCTCAGAGATGTGTGCCAACAGTGGGGCAAACAACCGAAGAAACCGTTCGTGAGCCGTCCGGAGAGTGTAAGCCGCGGAAGCGTCGTCTCGCTGTTTTGCAATTTCCAAGTAATCGTCACAGAACGTCCCCCAAAAGAACGACCGGAGGCTATCGCGGGCCTTCGAGAAGGATCGCTCCTGGAGGAGCGATGTCTGCCGCTCGACTTCGGCATCTAACTCTGCCAGCAGCCAGCGGTCAAGATCTGCCAGCGCTGCGGGTGGCTCGCCACCGCCATGCTCACCATCGCCCGCCTCCGACAGGTTCTCAACCAGTTTCGAGGCGTTCCACAGTTTCCGGAGGAGTTTTTCACCGGCACGCAGCCCCTTTTCCTGGTAAGGCAGGTCATCCCCAACTGCCGACCCGGCAGCCCAAAACCGGGCGGCGTCGACGGGATACTCCTGAAGAACTTCTTCTGGAGCGACGATGTTCCCTTTCGACTTCGACATCGCTTCACGGCTCTCGTCGAGGACCATTCCATTGATCATGACCGAGTCGAATGGCACCTCGCCGGTATGCTCGTAGCATTTGACGATAGTGTGGAACAGCCAGAACGAGATAATATCGTGTCCCTGGGGCCGCATGCTCGCGGGGTACAGTTCGGGGTAGTCCATAGTAAATGCACCCCGCGTCGGTCCTGCCGGACGATCGCCCGAACCCGAGTCTGAATCAGGGCCAGATGATGTGGCGGTCCCACCATCTGTGGCGGTCGGGCCAGCAGTACTGGGGTCGGCGTCAGCTTCCGGATCCCAGTCCCAGCCTGCGTTGATGAGCGGTGTCAGCGACGACGTCGCCCACGTGTCGAACACGTCATCCTCGGCGACGAACTCCTCGTGGCCACACTCTGGACACGCGTCGACGGGCGGGCTCGCGGACAGCGGGTCAACCGGCAACTGGTCACGGGCTGCGAACAGTTCTGCATCACACTCTTCACAGTACCACACGGGAAACGGGATCCCCGAGGAGCGTTGTCGGGAGATACACCAGTCCCACTGGAGCCCATCAATCCAGTGTTCGTATCGGGTGAACATTTTCTCGGGATACCAGTCCATCTGGCGGCCCGCCTCAAGATACTCCTCGCGCTTGTCCAGCATCTCCACGTACCACTGCTCGGTGACGAGGAACTCGATGCCAGTCCCACAACGTTCGTGAACGTTGACCGAGTGGCTGATGTCGCGTCGATCACGCAGCGGGCCAGCGGCTTCGAGATCGTCGACGATCGCCTGACCAGCTTCCTCGGCGGACAGCCCCTCGTAGGGCCCCGCCTGTTCGGTCATCTGGCCGGCTTCGTCGATCGCGACACGGAGATTGAGATCGTGGGCCTGATACCACTCGATATCGGTCTGATCGCCGAACGTACACGACATAACGATCCCAGAGCCGGTCTCACGGTCGACCCGCTCATCCGCCAGGATCGGCACCTCGTGGTCGAACAGTGGCACACGGGCCTGCTGGCCCACGAGCGGTGCGTTCTCGTCGTCGTCGGGGTGGACGAACACAGCCACACAGGCGGGAAGCAACTCCGGCCGCGTCGTCGAAATGACGAACTCATCAGGCACCGACTCATCCGTCGCTGCGTCAGCCACCTGGAAGGCAATATCGTTGAAGTGAGCCGCCTGCTCGGCGTCTTCTGTCTCCACCTGCGAGATAGCCGTCTCACAGTCAGGACACCAGATTGCCGGCGCTCGCTCACGATACTCTCGCCCCTGTTCATACAGGTCTAAAAACGACAGCTGCGAGATTCGCTGGACACGCGGTTCAATCGTCTGATACGTGTGATCCCAGTCGACCGAGATCGCGAGACTCTGGACATCGTCTGTGAACGACTCCTCGTAGTCGTCACAGACACCCCGGCATTTCTCCTGGAAGACATCGCGATCGAAGTCTCCGTGGCGAATGTCTAACTCGCGCTCGGCGAGTCGCTCAGACGCGATCCCGTTATCATCGTAGCCGAACGGAAAGAAGACGTCGTCGTCGTACATCCGGTGAAATCGGGCGACGAAGTCCTGGAGTGTGAACTGGTACAGGTGACCCATGTGGAGGTCACCGGATACCGTCGGTGGTGGGGTGTCAATCGAGAAGGCTGTGTCAGGGTTCTCGACGTCGTCGTACGCGTAGGTCTCGTTTTCGACCCACCGTCGCTGCCACTTCGGCTCGGCAGTTTCTGGGTCGTATTCTCCACGAGGCATTACTATGGTCTGAAATATTGTGGCTCTAATGTTAAACGGCTCGGTCAGCACGTGACTGACAACGCCAGTGGCTGTCGAACCTCACCACCGACATCGACTGGGTCGGCAGATATGCCGCACCGAGATTCGGCCTGAAAGTCTCACATCTCAGCGCTGGAAGGCGGGTAACAATCTGTTGTCGAGTTGATGATGTCACCCGAGTGTACCAACGGAGCCGGTCCCCGTTATAGAAGCCTGAGTGTGAAATTTCTGGCCGCCGGGGTGGTCTCCACCTCTCGCTGGGTGTGTATCCAGAGAGCGAGAGTGACGAACGAATCCCAGGGTCAATCGTCTAAGATTCAAAAAGCCGACAGGCCGCTCACTCCAGTGCCGACAGACGAAATTCGAACGCTGCAACCGGCAGTTCGAGATCGTGTTCAACGAGAACTGCTGGGTGGATCTCCCCAATTACGCCGACGTCGACTCCGTCGATGGCGACTGATGCAACGCGTCCGGGGATGAAAGACGGGTGCTCGGTGGGTGGGGTTTCGAGTGTCACGTCGAAGTCCCGGCAGAGAGCCTGGAGTCGTGCTTTGGCGTCTTCGTAGGTGGCGTCGTAGCGGGCCATAACGGCTGCAACCGTCTGGTGTTCGGCCACATTGGTTGTCGGAGAGTCGGCCGTTTGTGCGGCCAGCCCGATTTCCGCGAGATCCTGTGGGTACGCACGATGAGTATTGCGCTCCAGCACCGCCATCAAGGAGGGGAGCGCCCAGCTACGTAGTTGCGTATACGCGTCACTGTACGGCTCCGTGATGTCGACGGCTTCACCGCCGCCAACCACGTCTGCACCGTCGTCAGGATCGAGCCGCATCCGCTCATAGTTGTGTTCGGCGCTTATCATGTGGAAGTTGAGCAGGTCCTCGAATCCGAGCCCGATCAGCTGTGACCGGGCGGCATCTTCAACTCGTGAGCGTTCGTGACGACCGCCCACCGTACCGACATCCGGATACGTTGCCTCGAGCTCGTTGAACCCGTAGGCTCGACCGACATCGTCGATCAAATCCAGCGGGTGGAGCACGTCGACTCGATACGGCGGGATTTCCACCTCGTAGGTTACCTCTTCGCCGAGCCCGTAGGTAGCGTCCAGTCCGGAGCGTTCGAACAGATCTACCACCTCGTCTGTCTCTAGCGAGACGCCAAGAACCGACTCGATCCGGCCGTGGGTGACGTGTTTGGCGTCAGTGGTGAAGTCTGGACGGACCAGTTCGTCATTTCGGGTCGCAGTGGTGGTGTCGTCGTCATACACCACCGTAACCTCCTCCAGGGTCGCACCACGGGCCGCAAGCGCATAACAGACCACGTTCAGCATCCCGTCGATCGTAGACTGTCTGGTGCCGGTCATCTCGATGAACAGCTCTCGGGAGCCAGTCGTCACCTCCGTCCGCGCCCCGTTGATGACAGGCGGGAATGAAAAGAGGCCAATATCGTCGTAGATGGCGGGGTATCGGTCGTACTGCGAGACTAATTCAGCGTATTTCCGGCCGGTCTCGTGGGTTTCGAGCACGGCTGCGGGGGTGAGCTCGGCGTCAGCCTCCAGTGGAACAAACGTGTCGCCCTCGGGGTTGACCCCCTGGTAGGTGACGGATTTACCGCCACCGTCACTGTAAGCGGCCCCTTTCAGCATCGCCAAATCGTGGATTCCGATCGCGCCTTTTGCCCGATCACGGCCCATCGTGGCGTGGAGCTTCTCCTGGAGCTGAATGAGCGACTCTAACGCCGCTGTGTCCAGGTCAACCCCTCTAGCGACAACGCCAGTGACGTACGGGCGCTGGTCAGGGACTGATTCGTCGACCTCAATCGTCCATTCGGGGTCGTTCCGCGAGGGGATTGCTACCCCTCTGGAATCGCCGTACTGGTACCGCAGCGAGCGAGCGATTCCCTCCACCGACAGTCTGTCGAGCCGGTCGGGACCAAACTCAAACTGCAGTTCACCGTCGGCCGTCTCCCCCTCGAATTCCAAGCCGAGCTGGAAGAGGTCGTGTTTGAATTCGGCGGCGGATTTGTCGTGGCCCGTGAGCGTTCGGAGTTCGTCCATATTCACGTCGACGACCGGCATTATCGGACCACCTCCGTCTCTCGGAGCAGCTCCAGATCACACAAAGTCCCGTGGACATCCCGGATATCGTCGAATCCATACATTAACATGAGCAGTCGCTCCAGCGCCAGCCCCCATGCCATCACGTCACAGTCCACACCCAACGGCCGGAGTACTTCGTCGCGGAACAGACCCGAGTTGCCGATCTCGATCAACTCCCCCGTTTCGGGGTGTTCGCCGAATAGCTCGAAACTCGGCTCGGTGTATGGATTGTAGTGAGGTTTGAATTCGATATCAGTAATGCCGAACTGTCGGTAAAACTCCTCGAACGTGCCCATCAGGTCGCGGACTGAGAGGTTCTCAGCCATGACCCACCCTTCGATCTGGAAAAATTCCAGCAGATGTGTCGGGTCCAGCGTGTCGTTCCGGTACACTTTCTCGACGCTGAACCAGCGCTGGGGCGGCTCCAGTTCGCCGCGAGCCTGCCCCGATAGGTGCCGCATCGACAGCGAGGTGGTGTGGCCACGGAGCGCGATTGCTTCTGCGAAATCCCGGTCCCATGGGCTATCGTAGCCGTCCCCATCGTCTCCCCATCCCTCTCGGTGGGCTGATTCAACCCGATCGGCAAGATCGGCTGGCAGGTCCTGGATCGGGTCCACGTCCAACTCGAACCGGTCCCAGTGGGTCCGAGCAGGGTGGTCTTGCGGCATGAACAAACAGTCGTGAATCCAGAAGTCGGCGTCTGCGTGAGGGCCGTCCATCTCGCTGAAGCCCATCCCCACGAGCACGTCTTTCACCCGGTCTGTCGTCGCCGTAAAATGTGCTTGCGACCTCCCTCAGACGTTTGGGTATCGGCTGTGACGTTGTACTCGGCAAACTCTGCGTCTTTCCAGTCGCCACTGGTGAGCAACTCCGGCGTGAGTCGGTCGACAGTGTCTGCAGCCTCGATTCCCTCTACAAGTGCCGTCACTGCCTCCTCTGTCAGCGTAATCGCCCGGATGGTCTGCTCTTCCCGGTCAACCAACCCGCGCGACACGAGTTGCTCCCGCGGTGACGTCTCGTCCACCTGCTCACCGCCGGCGACCTGGGCGAGCGTCTCCGCCTCTGAGTCGGCTGCTGGGTCTACTTCCGTATCTGCCGTTACCTCGCCGCTCTCTACGTCTCCGTACTCTTTCCGGGCGAAGTTGGCGAGGGCTATATCGACCTCGTCACCCTCGAGCGCCGCGCCGACCGCCTCACCAATCGCGATGGTACCGTCGTGTTCGCGAGCTGCCCGATACAATCGCACCTCCGGCAGCCCTTCCGAGAGGTAGTGTTCGCCCTCCTCAGAGAGGCTCATCTCGGCCGTGACAGTCTCACTCACCGTCACGAATCCGCGCTCGCTGAGGTCGAACACAGCGCCAGTGACTGTCTCAGGTTTCAGCCCGGTCGCGTCTGCTAACTCCTCGATCGTCGATTCGTCCATCGGGCTCGCGGCTTCCAGCACCGCGAGTTGTCGTTGCGGAAGGCGCATAGATTCTATTATTATAATGAGCGTCCGGTCGGTAGTTAGGGATTCCGGCACAGCACGACACCAGACAGGTCGAGCCGGAAAAGCATCCATCGGCAGGAACGACACCAGCCCAGCCACACCAGCACAATTCGAGACCGGCGGGATTCGACTGACGGTGACTACCGTCTATCGTCGCTCGGTAGTCTGGAACTGTCCTCGTATCAGCGGCTGGTACTGTCGAGATCGAGATTGAGATTGAGATCGATCTCCAGGTCAGCGAGCAGTTCCTCAGCTTCGGCCCGTTTCTCCTGGTGGTCTGCCAGGAACGACTTCATCAGTTCGGCTGCCTGTTGCTTGCAGTCTCCGCACAGGAGTTCACCACTCGTACACTCGTCGTAGACGCGCTTGGCGAATTCGTCGTCGTCAGCCGAGAGCAGGTACGCGTACAACTCGTAGACGGGACACTCATCCGCGCGACCACCGAGTTCGCGCTGTTTTGCGGCCGTCTCGCGACCCCCAGTAGTCGCGTCCATCACTTTGTCGTACCCCTCTTCGGGGTCGTCTAGGAGCGAGATGTGGCTTGCTGGCACCGAAGACGACATTTTGCCGCCCGTCAGGCCAGTCATGAACCGGTGATAGATCGACGACGGTGGCTGGAAGCCAAAGCCGCCGTGATCGAGTTCGACCTGCCGGGCAAGTTCTGCCGTCTCCTGTCGGTCCAGGTCAAACGAGTCGATGTGGGCTTCGAAGACACGTTTCTCTCCATCGACAGCCTCGATTAGAGCGGTGAATGCCTCGTCGGTGGCGTTGCGGTCGAGGACCCGAATACGGCGCCGAAGCGGCTCTTTGCCCGCGTTCTCGAGTTTTCCAACGAGTGACTCCGCCGAAGACTCCCACGCGGCCGCCGGCGGGAAGCTGTCGACGGCCAGCAGATCATCGAACGGTTCGGACCCGTATTCGTCAGGGAGTGTGAACTCGCCAGCGGCATCGCGAAACAGTTCAGGATCGAGTATCCCCCCAGTGTCGGGTGCTCCGGCGGAGCCGTGCGGCTCACGATCAGCAGCGGCCTGTTCTGAGTCCGGATCCGGAAACGCCCGGAGGAACCGGGCAGTCAGATCACAGCGCAGCGCGGAGCCGTCGATTCCCTGACTGTCGAGTGCCGCCCGGAGACTGTCGTGTGCCCACCGGAGGACTTCCCGCTCGCTGTCGGTCACCTCGAACGAAGCGAACGCCTCAGTGACGCCGAAATACCGGGTGCGAGCTGCGAGATCCCGAGCGAGCCGGACGTGGGGGTCTTGGTCGGGCCCCACCGGGATGACCGTCGGCTTCGGCTCGCCGTCCACCTGCGGATAGAGGATATCGGCCATCTGGGTAATGACACTCTGCAGGTGAGAGATATTTGTCTCACCGCTGAAGCCGTACAGCGCTTCCATCTCAGAGAAGTTGGCCTCCGAGCCGAGTTCGAAGCCGAGATCCTGGACTTCGCGGCGTTCAGATTGCCGGTAGATCGTGGCGTCCCCCTCGTCAGGGTCGAATCCGAGCGCGAGGAGCGAGAGCAGGTAATCGCGGGCGTGCGTATCGATTTCTTGCCAGGTCATCCCTCGGGCGGAGTGGGCCTCAAGATCAGCGATCAGCGGGTAGACGTCACCACCTTGCTGTTGATGCCAAATCAGCTCGTCAAAGACGAGTTTGTGCCCGATATGCGGGTCTCCCGTCGGCATGAACCCAGAAAGCGCGGCGAACGGGTCACCCGTCCGCATCGCCTCGGCCACCCGTCCGTAATCGCGGTGACCGAATATCACACCCCGCCGCATCAGGTAGTGAGGCGACGAGACTCCCGGCAATACCTCGTCGAACTCTTCGATGCCGAAGTCCTCGAACAGCTTCCGATAATCGGCCACAGACGAGGACCCCCACGGGTCGAGAGCGACATCGTCAGCTCTCTTCGCGCCGCCATCGGCGACAGCCGGATCGGTGTCTCCCCCGGTGTGGGCGTCTTCTGACATATCGTACGGTCCGTCGGTCGATTGTAAAAACCGTTCGTCTCTTCGCCGGTCCTCACCGGGCCACAACGGCGGGGCTCACGGTGTCAGCCGTCCGACTTCCACAAACGAAACCGACTCGCCAGCGAGCCCGAACAGCATCCGCTTGCGGACCCCGCCGGCGAGCCGGACATCTAACGCCAGATCGCGAGGGTCGAAGACGTGGTCAGACTCGACAACGCGAATCAGGTGTTCAGAGTGAGGCAGGTTATCGACGTGGTCGATATCACGGTAGGTTCGGAAGTCAGCGCCGAACTTGTAGCCCGTTTTCGGCACCAAATCGGCGCCTCGCAGCCGCTCGTACACGCGGAGTCGGCGGTCAAACCGTTCGCCTTCGACTGCTCGGCCGCGGGCAACTACCGCTGCCCGAGGGTCAGTGACAGCGTGGCCGGCATCACCCGTTGGAGGCTCCGTATCGATGTCGGAGGCACCATTCTCACCGAGAGCATCCGTCTCAGCCCCATTCACGGTGCCGGAAAGGGAGAGTTGGCCGGCACCGATAAGCGAGGCAGCCTCCACGAGCGACAGTTGAACAGCACCGCCGAAAGAATCGCCTCGTGAAGAGATTGGGCGGCCGTAAAAGCCGTGTTCGTACAACGCTGGCGGGGTATCCCAGACGACAACCCGATCCTCGAGAAGGAGCCCGGACAGATCAGCTGGTGGCTCGAATGGTGTCTCGCCGGTCAGCTCAGGACGTGTCGCTGAGAAATAGGAAATGTCGCTTTCCTCGTCGACGATGGCAAGCGTGAGACCGGCCAGCCCCGACGCGGCGATTGATTCGCGTTCCCCGAGCACACAGACTCGATACGCCACAGCACCGCCGGGGTCGGCACCGCGTTCATACACTGTGAAGTCGATGTCGTGACTCGTATGATCCTCTGGCGCAGTCCCCGACCACCCCTCCTTAGCAGGCGACAGATAGAATCCGCGGTCTCTGAGGTCCGTGTACACGAGAAATCGTGCGGCAAACCGACCGCCAACGGCTGCCGACCGACCGAAAAATGCCGGGAAATCCAGTTTGTCACCGGCCGCCGTGATCGAGCCGAGATCACCACGGAACAACAAATGGGCAGCCTCAACTCGCGAGAGTGCGATCTCGTTGCCGCCTAGCGACCGACCGTAACCGCGCGAATCATGAAACCGCTGACGGGCGTCTCCCGCGACTCGAACCGTCTCGCCTCGTAACTCGCCGTCGAGTGGCACGTATCGAATCGGGAACTCTCTGGGGTAAAACCTGTGCGTTCGGTCCCGTCGAACTGTCGACTGGAGCACAGATTCGAGACAAATGAACGCGAGAGATGTGCAGACGAGAATCTGTGACCGAAAAGCGGCAATCACAGATTAGTGACCGGTGACCGGGGCTTGGCCAGGTATCTGTAAGACACTTGCCGGGCGAGTGCCGGCGATAGCGGTGGCGGTGACAATGACGGCGACGAGGATGCGGCTTCTCAGGAGCCGTCGACGGTAACAGTACGGCTATCTCGGGAAGGCATGATCTGGAGGTTTGGAAACACTACTTCGATGACGTACTCCAGCGACTGTGCCTCCGGAGACCCGAACACACCCACCGGAACGGTCGTTTCCCCGTCGAGATAGAGGGTTTTTTGATTCATTTCCACCCCGTTGACTGTCACGCGAATGCCGGCGCGGGCACCGCCACCACGATTCACGACTGTCACTTTTCGAACGGTATTGTCTCTACGGCCAATCGTCTCTGGGAACGGGCCCCACTCGACCCCGATTCGGGGCAGTTCCGCGGCTGCGGAAGTGATCCGGTCGGCGACTCCGTCGCCGATTCCTGCGGCTGTCAGTTGCGACGGGGTCGCCGACGCGACGGCAGCTGGAGACTTGAATCCGGCCCCTGCGAGTCGTTCGGCCCGAGCGTCACCAACGCCATCGATAGCTGTCAGCGGGACTGCTGCCCGAGCGACGCCGTGTTCCACACGAGACTCCACTCGAGACGCCAGGTTAGCTGCTCGGAATCCTGCGAACTGCTCGAGAAACTCACCCAGTGCGGCCAGCAGTCGCAGCGCGTTCTGCTTGATCACCCAGGCGTCCGAGCGGAGGTCCGGCGGAGTCGTTCCGTCGGTGGCGGCCAGAAGGATAGCTAGCACTTTCCGGTGACCGCCATCAAGCGTTGTCTCGTGGCCTCTCAGCACCCGGTCGACAGCGTCTGCTTCAGCCGACCGAGCCGACACAGAGTCGAACTCGGCAGCGCCGGCGACGGCCTCTAACAGTGTGTCCACGTCGAGTGTGTCGGTGCTAGCGAGCGCACTGAACCGACCCGCCGTTTCCAAGCGGAGGTAGTATTTCGACGCTAGCCGGCCGAGTTGCGTCGGTTCGACGCCGAGGTCGTCGGTGGCGACGAACCCGTCCTCAATGAGTGATTCAAGAACGCGCTGGACCTGACTGCGGAGCCCCTGCTGGACGCCGTCGGTGCTCTCGAAGCGGTACTGGTCGGGCTCTGACCGGGCGCGGACGTTGTAGAAGGTTGTCTCAAGCCACTCCATCACGTCGTCAATGTCTTGCAGCGTCCCCATGGCAATCTCGGCGTTGAGGTGAGCCGGGAGGTTCTCCGGGAGGCGTGACTCGATTGCTTTCCCTTCCCGAAGGAGGCGCCGGTACCGGTCGGCGTCTGAGCGGTCACAGACCACCCTACCGTAGCCGATATCGTCGTACTCTGGGCGGCCGGCGCGGCCGAGCATCTGTAGCACGTCGAGTGGCGAAATATCGGTTTCACCTTCCAGCGGGTCGTGATACTTGGTGTCCCGAATGACCACACACCGGGCTGGCAGGTTCACCCCCCATGCCAGCGTCGACGTCGAAAACAGCAACTCGATTTTCCCCTGACGAAACCACTCTTCGACCTGGTCACGGTCATCTTTCGCAAGACCGGCGTGGTGGAAGCCGACACCGTCGGGCACCGACCGGCGGAGTTCGTCGTTTGTGAGCGACTCTGCGGCCGTATGGAGCTCGTAATCGCCACGGGCGCCCATAGGAACGTCGCGTTCAGCCAACTCGTCTCGCGTCTTTTTGGCCGCGTGGACGGTGTCCTGTCGGGAAGAGACGAACACCAGTGCCTGGCCGTCATCTCGGATGTGAGGTTCTGCGAGATCGAGGGCACGATAGAGGCGGCGATACTTATCTGCAAAGGAATTTTCGCCGTGAGAGTAGGTTTTCACGCCCGTTTCCAGTTTCACGGGCCGGTGGTTGTCACCAAAGTCAAACGTGGTCTCAGGGGGTGCGTCGAGCCACTCGGCTACGTCGTCGACGTTTTTCATGGTTGCCGACAGGGCCACGATCCGGGGGCCACACAGCCGCCGCAGTCGTGACACTACCACCTCCAGCACGCCACCTCGGCGGTCCGAGTCGAGAAGATGAACCTCGTCGATCAGGACCGAATCCACGTCCGTGACGAAGCTGTAACGGGCAGACTCGTGTTTTCGGGTCGCCGAGTCGGCTTTCTCGGGTGTCATGACGAGGATATCTGCCCGCCCGGCTCGCCGTGGATTGAGATCGCGCTCACCGGTCACCACGTACACCGAGTAGCCCAGCTGCTCAAAGCGGTCCCACTCGCTTTCTTTCTCGTTGGTGAGCGCCCGCATCGGGGCGATAAACAGAGCAGTCCCACCGGCCTGTAGCGTTCGGCAGATCGCCAACTCTGCCAGTGCCGTCTTGCCGGACGCTGTCGGCGCCGACGCGACCACATTCGCGTCGGTATCCAGGATCCCCGGTAGCGCCTCACATTGCATTCGATTGAACTGCTCGAACCCGAAAGCATCTGCGAACTCTGGGATCACCTCTGTTACCTTCCAGGGAGGGTCGGACCCGCGGATGCTTGCCATTAGATGACTGGGGGACCCGCTTGGGGAAAGGCGTTTCTCATGATTGCCGTTCGCCCCAGCGGTACCGGCGGCCGTGTAATGGCGGCCCCAGCAGAGAAACTGTGACACACGTCACGAGTGAGTCCCCCGCAGGAGATTCGATCAGTCTGTGTGGCGTGGAGTATGTGATGTCTGGAATCGAGATGTGTAGCCAGTGCATTTAATCAGCTACCGAGTTGTTAGTGACATGATGGAAGCCGATACGGCAGCGGAGAGTGGCCGAGCAGTGCTAACGGAGGTTGGGTCAGCGGTCATCACCTCGGAGCAGTTTCTTGAGACGGTGATGGCGGGTGCTATCGCCGGCGGCCACGTTCTCATGGAGGATGTCCCGGGAACGGGAAAGACGCTCACAGCAAACAGCTTCGCCGACGCGCTGGGAGTCTCGTTCCGCCGGGTCCAGTTTACGCCGGACCTGCTGCCGTCGGATATCACTGGATCGACTATCTATAATGAATCGACAGGGGAGTTCTCCTTTCAGAAGGGGCCTATCTTCGCGAATGTCGTGCTTGCAGACGAGATCAACCGTGCCCCGCCGAAAACACAGGCAGCTCTACTCGAGGCGATGGGCGAAAAGCAGGTCACCGTCGGGAGCGACACGTACGATCTCCCAGATCCGTTTTTTGTCATCGCGACGCAAAACCCCGTCGAACAGGAGGGAACGTTCCGGCTCCCGGAAGCTCAACGAGACAGATTCATGTTTAAAACGTCGATGGGCTATCCCGACCGCGCCGGCGAGCGCGAGATTCTCGATATGCGGGCCGATCGGAACAGCTCGACACCGGCTGCCAGTGCAGTATTGAATCATGATAAACTCAACCAGTTACGTGAGACAATCGAGGAAATAGAGGTGGAACCGCGACTCCGTGATTATATCGTCTCATTAGCCAGGAAAACCCGGGACAAACGGGCGGTGGATGTCGGTGTGTCCCCGCGTGGGATTCAGCGGGCGTTCGAGGCGACGCGGGCAATTGCGCTGTTGAATGGACGTACGTATGTGGTTCCGGACGATATCAAGCGGATCGCAGAGCCTGTGTTCAATCACCGGCTGGTCCTCACAACTGAAGCGCGTGTGGAAAACGTCGACCCCAGCAGTATTATCACAGATATTCTCGAGGACGTGACAGTTCCACCAGTAAACTAACGCAGCCACAAGAGGAGTGCGAGCAGGAGTGTCCCGGAGACAGCACCTACTAGCGGCACTGTCGCCGGTACCGGGGTCGCGAATTCACCAGCGAACTGCGCATGGGTGCCGACGGTGACTCCCACGGCGAGGACACTGACTGCGGTCAGAAAGCCGACTCGGCCGAGTAATGCCTTCCCGCTTGATGCGGACCGCCCCATTTCGAGTCCCAAGCCATTGCTGTACCGACCGAGATCGCCGACTGCGAGTCCGGCTACAATGATGAGAGCAAGCACCGGGAGTGACACGTCCAGAACAGTGCCGAATCCAGCGCTCCCGACTAGGCCAACACCAGTGAGAGTCGTTCCTGCTGTGTCGGCGTCTAACAGGCCAACCGCGAATGCAGTCGCCAGGCCAAACAGAAGTGAGGCTGTCGCAATGAGGAGACCGACTGTGAGAGTCGTCAGAATCAATCCTGGTCCATAGAAGTCGATCACCCCATTCGCAAGCTCTGAGAACAGTGGGCCAAGGTCCGACAGCAGTGACGCGACTTGGGAGACAATCGCCGGGAGGAGTGTTGGGGCGACTGTATACGCGATGAGAACGACTCCAGCGCCGGCTGCAATTGGGGCGTAGTCCCCGACCATCTTGGCATTGGATCGTCTCACGAGCCGGCGTAGTAGGGAGACGGTGACTGTGCAGGTCACTCCGACGCCAAACATGGCCAGGAAGCTGACTCGGAGCCACTCAGTCGTGGCGAGGGCGTACACCGGTGCGGCAATCGTCGGGTCAACAGGGGCCGCTGTGAGGCCAACCGGAATCCCGGCACCGATAGGGAGCCCAAGAATCCCGATCAGTGGGGCAGTTGACGCCAACTTCGACTCGACCGTATTGAGCCTCTCGGCGAACCGTGAGTGGTCAGTATCAAGACCTGCCTCGAGAAGGGCAAGAATGGGTAGTGACGACAACACGAGTCTCACCCCAAACATCCCGAGTGCGAGGAGGAACAAGAAGCTCGGCAGAGCGGTTTGTTCAATCGGGCCCCACGTGGTCACGGCTGACAGTCTGCCTGTCGGAGCGGGTGGGGTCACAAGAACACTCCAGATAGCGTCGAGCCCACGTGTGAAGGCTCGGAGTAGGTCAACTGTCGGTGGGACCTGAGGAGAATTGAGTACAGTGAGCACGCCGAGAGTGACTCCAGTAATGAGGGGTGCCACGGTCAGTTTCGCAAGGAGTTTCACGGCGGCCAGAACGCTCGCTTCATCCAGAATCCGGCCTCGAGACAGAGCGCCGAATGTGGCGATTGCAAGACAATCCACGAGTAGCATCGTCGCAACGATTTTGAGTGCTGGAGCGGGGATGTCACTGAGCGACTCGACGGGGAAGATGATGGTATAGCGGAGCAGGACTGTCGCGACTGTCGCAGTCACGACGGCGGCACAGACAGGCAACAACAGGACACTCGCGCCAGCAAGCGCAGCTGGCCGATAACGGTCACGATGAAGCAGCCAGAACGCCGCCGCTGCAGCAGCGGCACCGGCTCCACCGATAGCCGTGGTGAAAACGACATCGGCAGCCACAGCGAGGCTCGCGACCGCGGCCAGAGTGGTCACAACAATGAGGACGTGAGCGATTCGGGGCGGTTGCCACGCGCCAGTATCACTACTGCTCATTGCCCAAGCACCTCCGATAGTGAGCGAGCGAGACTTGCCCGTAGGGGTTGGTCACGCGGCCAGCGGACAGTTTCGATATCGAGGCGTGAGAGTGTCTGGAATCGTTGATTCCGCTCCAATTTGCTCACTCGGGCACCGGGAGTCTGATCACTCGCGAGTTCGGGCGAGATTGCTGTGGTCCGGAAGCCGTTCGCTCGCAATGCTTGAGCCACTGACACTGCCCAGTCATCAGGCAAGGGTGAGACCAGTAAGACGTGTGTATCAGGGCGCATCAGAGCACGAAGTCGCTTCGACGTCGACTGGGGTGACATCTTAGTTTGACTCGTCCAGTGATCCGTTTCGCTGATCGTCTCAAACAGGTCCGTTGGGTTCGCTGGCCCCGACTCGTCGACCCAGGCGAGACCAGCCTGACTTGCGCCGTCAGTCCACGAGACACCGGCGGCGGCGACGGAGACACTGTGGCCAGCGTCATCGAGTGCGTCGTACAGCAGTTGACCAGCGTATCCAGACGCTTCCGTGCCCGACGGATAGCCGGGCTCGGGGACGAGGTGAGTTGCTTCACGGGCGTCCACGAGGATGAGGTACCGCAGGGCCCGTTCTACACGGTACTGGACGGTGGCAAGGTCGCCGGTCTTGGCGTACTTGCGCCAGTCGATACGACTGACATCATCGCCGTAGCGGTACTCACGAACTGACCGGAATTCCACCCCTTCTCCTGGTTTGTCTGTCACTTGTGTGCCTGCTTTCAACTGTGGCGTGTCCCCAACTGGAGCCTCTGCTGCGCCACTGCACTCAATGGCTGTATCACCACTGGCCGAAATCAGGAGGTCTTCGGAGTCAGTGCCGAACGCAGACCGAGCGCGGAGGGTCACCTCCTCATAGTCGTACTCGCCTCTGGTTGCGACGACCGAGTAATTCAGTGTGGCTGTGTCACCGGCAGTGAGTGGGGTAGCCAGCCTCGGTGACCCGTCGGTCACACTCAGTTCGTCTGGCACGGGGTCGACGACGCGTAGGTCAGCAATGTTGGATTCACTCCGATTATCGACGGTGAGCGTGACGTCGACAGGCTCTCCTGGCCGAGCCGTGGCGGGGTCAACGGTCCTCTCGAGTGCCAGTTCTGCACCCGATGGCACACGGCTGAGTCCGGCGGCCAGGAGGTAGACGCCAGGAGCGAGAGCGAGCCACACGGCTGTCGGCGAACTGAACAACGCTCCGATAGCGACAAGAAACAGAACTCCCCCGACCGCGATACGTTGGGTCATCGCTGCCCCTCCTCAGCCTTGGTTTCGATAGCCTCGATCGTGGCTAGCATCCGCCGTTGGTGTTCAGACTCGGGGTCGAGCCACGTGCGGAGGCGCTCGAACAGAGTCGGCTCAACTTCATCTCCGACAAACAGCGCTGCTGGCCGGTTCTCCGTCCACTTCCCGGTCGCGACGACATCTTCGGCAGCCGTCTCTCCGTTGTCGAATGCGACTTCGGCCACCGCTATCTTTCGAAGCTGGTCGCGTTTGTTCGACCGACCGGCGCTGATGTCCGCATCAAATTCGGTGCCCGCCTGGTCGACGCCAGTTACGGTGACAGTTTCGGGTGGCGCGTCACGCAGTCGCCGGAATGTTTCGTCGGTCGCTTTCGTAGGGCGGCTGAAGAGTAGAAGTGTCAGTAACAATATTCCTGTGACAGCTGCTACTGCAAGCCCGACAATACGTGGCTCAAGGCTCGACAGAGTCCGGAACACAGTCTGAACAGGTGCCGTGTCTGGGACTAACAGCGGCCGGAGCGTCGTGACTCCGGCTACTATGACGGCTAGCAAGGCGATTCCGCCGCCCATACGCTCGATTGTTGAGAGGGTCATTCGGTCTCCTCGTCGTCGGAATCTGTAGGTGTATCTGCCTCCGCAGCTGATTGCAATTGCGATGCAGAGGACTCGACGCGATCAAGTCGGGTCTCCGGGTCGAGTCGACCGTACTCCACTGCGCGGTAGATATCTCGGAGTGTCGTGACCGCATCATCTGGGAGTCGGTCAGTGCTTATAGCGTGACGTGCCACTTCCCCCGGCGTTCGGACGGCCGGCCGTCGGATACTCGTGTTATCGAGCAGGACTTGCCACGCCTTTCGAACGGTCAATCTGGCCGCCTCTGTTTCTGATTGCGGCTCATCGGTATCGGTGTCAGCCGGGGTGTCGAATATCCCTTGGAGAACACTGCGACCCCGTTCAGCCAGAGACTCAAGCCACTCCCAGACTGTGGTCTGAAGATTGCTCAGCCAGTCACCGATCATGGCCAGCAATTCGGGGACGCTTAGCCGGCGCTCTCGGAGTGCGTGTAGTGTTGCGAGGAGCCGTGACCAGGCAGTTGTCACGAGTGTGGTGGCCCCGAGAACGATTCCGGTGATGATTCCGACGACGTATCTAACCGTAGCAGTCAGCGCGGTCACCACGGTTTGTGGCCCGATCCCGGCTCGGCGGAGCATCATGACCAAACCGGAGAGTGCAACCAACAGTGCGCCTCCGACGATTGCTGCGTTTCGGTAGAGGTTAGCTATCGTGGCTGTTGCCCGTTGGCTTTGCTCAGTCGCAGTGAGGGTGGCAGTCTCGGCAAGTGGGAGTCTGAACTGCGCAGTTCCGTCAGGCCCGGTCTGGACACGCTCTCGCCCGCCGGCCACAGTAGCGTTCGTGACGGGCTCATCGCCGAGTGTCAGGGTTGCTTGTGTCGGTGCAAGGGGAACTGGCACTGGCCACTGACTGGAGGTATTCAGAGTGAGCGTGTCGAGTTGGATAGTGGTATTCGCGACAAACTCTCCGCGGCGAACCGTGTACGTAACAGCCCCTGGGTCATCAGGGTGTACCAGTTCGAGTTGTCCAGTGTCACCCGTGCGCCCGATGGTTTGGTTTCTGCGGGTCACTCGGGCATCACGGACTGGGACACTGCCGACGGTCGCCGTGAGCACAGTTTGACCCGCCGTGCGTTGCTCCCCTGTCAGCGAGATACTCAATTCTCCCTCAGTTTCGATAGATCTGTTCTCAGCGTCGAACACTGGCGCCGAGATGGAGTATTGGCGGTGGCTGTCGCGTAGTGGTACAACTCCCGACTGGGCGGCCATTGACTGAACCCCCGTCTCCTGGACGGTGATATTCAGCACTTTCGTGTACGGCACGGTCCCTACCACTTCGCCCTGGTTGTCCGTTTGCCCCTGCAATTGGCCATTAAACAGCACTGTCGCGTCAGTGACCGGCTCCTCACCACGGAGGATTATCACCGTCACAGTGGTGCCGGGAACAGCTGACTGATTCAGTGTGACGTTCAACGGCGGTGTGTCATTTTCTGCTGGGTCTGATTCTGTTGGATCAGCGTTCTCTGAGTCAGACTGGTCTTGCTGTGACTCTTGGGACTCATTTCCCTCTTTGCTTGATTGTGTTGAGTCAGTACGCTCCGTGTTTGATCCCGACGAATCAGCGTTTTCTGTGTCTGATTGCTCTGAGCTTGAGCCCTGTGTTCCATCCCTCTCTGTAGTTGGTTGCTCTGACTCCGATCTCTCCGATGACGAACTGTCGGAGCCGTCTGTGCTCGTCTCACCCGCGTCCGAAGGGGTGGATTCGGACGACTCGGGAGTGGGTGACGATGGCGATGTATCGCCTGCCGTTTCGGGAGGAGTTGCCCCGCCAGACGTCGTCGTCTCGCCGGGGCTCCCAGACTCGCTCACGGTGTATTGTTCGTCAATAGCGTTCGATTCTGCTTGGGTGCGGGCGGATCCTGGTGTCGGGTCAAATTGCACCCAGCCAACGTCTTCAAAGTAGACTTCTACCCACGCATGAGCGTTCATTCCACGGACCGTGTATTCGTTTTCACCTGTCTTCTCCCCGCTGGAGTAGCCCACGGCATATCTCGCGGGAATCCCATCTTCACGGAGCATCGCCACCATCGAAGTAGCAAAGTACTCACAGTATCCACGGTCGAGTTCTGTGACGAACTGAGTAGCGACATCGTCATCGGGTGATTGTTCGACACTGAGCGAGTACTCTTTCGTCGATTCGAGCCAGTTCTCGATGGCGACAGCTGTGGCATACGGGGTGTCAGCGTCAGCTGTCACGTTCTCGACTGTTGGCCCGATGGCGCTGGCGGTGGAATCAGGCAGTTGTGTATAACGGCGCTCGATTTCGGGCTGGTAATCGCGGGTAGTAGACTGGAGCAGCGCCGGGTCTCGCGCTGGCACAACCGAAACAGCGCTGAACTGAGTGCCCGCCTGAAGCGGTTGATCGGTCATCACGGCGCCTGATAGCGTTTGCAGTGATGGATCTTGGAGTGAAAAGTCGACACCGAGCGGCTGCCAGCCCGTGGGCACCGCTCGCGCCTCTTTGCGGAGTGTTGTCTCGTACGCGATCTCTTGACCAGGCAGTGCTGGCTCTGCAACGGGTTCCTCGTACGCTTCGAACTCGCCCGTCTGTTCCCAGCCTGAGCCAGTGTACCTGTCGTACACACCAGTCCGCCAGTACGTCGGTCGCGAGGACTCAACGACAAAGTGGACATCTGTGCCAAGCTGAGAGAATGGGTTTGACTCGTTTTCCCCGGCAAGTGACCCACCGACGCCTGTTTTCGCCCCCGGATTCAATGCACCAAGGCTTCCGCCACCGCTCGTTGCTTTCGCGGTTTGATACGCCTGCGCAACAGAATCACCCCCGGGGGAGCTCTCCTGCTCCCGACCCCAAGTCAGCATCACCTGGAGCCATGGACGCAGGAACCAGCCCTGCCGCCGCCGACCCGCCGACTCCGCCCACGCTCACCAATGGTAGTAAGATCGCTGTGAGGACGATGCCGGCGACACAGCCGACTGTCAGCACGACTCGACCGAGTTCCCGCGGGCTCCCAGACAGTTGGCCACTGCCACCACTGTCTTGAGTATCACTCGTATCGCTCACGGTTCAACACCTCCAAAACCGACGAGTGAATCTGTTGGCTCATTGAATGAAGTCAGATGACGGGTGGTATGAATGTTAGGCTGCTGCAACCAGAGCTACCGCCTGAATGGCTCAACACTGGTCGAACCACGAAGTTCAGTAACTCGGGGGCTGCCGCTGTCGGATTCAGCTTCACGCTCACACATGACAAAACGCAGGAGAATCTATCTGTGAGCCGGCTGATCATCAGCCGCGGACTCCAAGCCACCGGGAGAGTCTCTCACTTCCCCCTCTCACGCCAGCACCAGATAGTCAAACACTACGAACAGCCCCGCGAGAATTGACTGAAACGAAAGCGTCCCGAGCGCCGACAACAGCGCGAACGTTCGAATATCCATCTCGGAAAGGCCAGCGGGGACCGTAAGCATCCCTCTCGTGAATAGCAACGAGTTGCTCACCGGCACCACGTACGCCCCCCACCGGTCGAACCAGCCGTCGAACCGCGAAAGAGTGTCCCGGGAGACGCGAAACCAGCGTCGCTGGAGGAGCCACTCGCGACCACCACGACGGGCGACGAGGAACAGCACGTACTGGCCGGTAGTGGCGCCGACGACGGCAATCCCGATGACGGTCACGATATCCGCGGGAGAGGTGCCAATCAGTAGCAGTGCACTGGGAACTACCAATTCGCTGGGCATGAAATACATCACCATCGCCCCTTCGAGGACGAATACGAACAGCAACACGAGAAGTGTCCACTCCGAGTCAAGCCAGGACTGCAGCCAGCCAGGCACTGTCTCTAACTGAAGCGGGCTAGTCACTTGTCATCCTCGCAGGTGCGTGAGTATTTGTTTTTTGATTGAACGATTCTACACTAACACCGGGCACTCGCCGGACTCTCACCACATTGCTCGTGAGCGCCATCTCAGTGCGCTCAGACGGAAGAGGAGGCGGCCAAGAGCGAATCGGTTTAATTTCGCGGTCACTTTCTAACCGTATGACAGACAACCTCGCAGACAGGCCACGGCGGCTTCGGAGTGATGGTATCAGGTCGCTGGTGCGAGAGACAACTCTCTCAGCATCCGACCTCATCGCACCCGTGTTCGTCGACGCGACGACGGACGAACGTGTCGCGATTCCCTCGATGCCGGGCCATGAGCGAGTCCCTGTCTCACAGACCGTCGCTCGAATTGAGGAGGTTCTCGAGACGGGCGTGGAGGCAGTGATGCTGTTCGGAATTCCCGAGCAGAAAGATGCTGTCGGCTCACAGGCGTATGCCACAGACGGGGTCGTCCAGCGGGCGATCCGCAATGCGGCCGCCGAAACCGATGCGTACGTGATCGGCGACGTGTGTCTGTGCGAGTACACCAATCACGGCCACTGTGGTGTCCTCGAGGAGGGTGCCCGGACCCAACCCACACAGACGGTCGATAACGACGAGACGCTGGAGTTGTTGGGACAGACAGCTGTCGCACAAGCCGAGGCCGGCGCCGACATGGTCGCGCCGTCATCGATGACAGATGGGATGGTCGGCGCGATTCGAACGGCACTGGACGGCGCTGGCTTCCCAGACGTGTCGGTCATGAGTTACGCCGCCAAGTACGAGTCGGCCTTCTACGGGCCGTTTCGCGAGGCCGCAGACGGCGACCCTGCGTTCGGTGACCGTCGCCACTACCAGATGGACACTGCCAACAGTCGCGAAGCCCTTCGAGAAGTCCGTCTCGACGTCGAACAGGGCGCAGACGTGCTCATGGTCAAGCCCGCGCTGGCGTATCTGGATATCGTCGCCGCGGTCCGAGACGAAACCGACCGTCCTGTTGCAGCGTACAACGTCTCCGGAGAATACGCAATGGTCCACGCCGCAGCCGACAACGGCTGGCTCGATCTTGAAGCGACGGCGCTGGAGTCGCTGATGAGTATCAAGCGTGCCGGGGCAGACCTGATTCTCACGTACTTTGCCGAAGACATCGCCAACCGGCTCTGAGCAGTGGCCATGGGGGCTATTTCTCTCTCGGCCTGTTGGAAAGCGTGATTTAACCCGGTGAGAGTGAGTTCCGCCCCCATATCCGTCACCAAAGGGTGTTTTGCCGCTGGAGCCGTAGTACACAGTATGAGCCTCTTTCGCCGCACCGGCCGGCTGGTAGGTCGACTCGTCCGTCCTGGAAGCGGCGGTACCAAACGGGTGTTCGACTCTGGGATTCGGTTTGTCGGTGTGATTCTCGCGATCCTCGTGGGAACGATGCTGTTCAGTGGAAACTTCACGGTCGGGTTGGTGCTTCTCACCGTCCTGTTGGGAGTGGCCGCCGTCTCCAGTGCCGTCGAGATGGTCGAAGCCTACGAGAAGCGCCCGCTGACCATCTTCGGGGAGTTCCGGAAGGCACTGACTCCCGGGCTGAACATCGTGCCCCCGTTTGTGTCGCGCACCCACCCGTTCGATATGCGAACACAAACGCTCGATATCCCCAGTCAGGAGGCAATCACCCGTGATAACTCTCCGGTCACTGCAGACGCCGTCGTGTACGTGCGAGTAATGAACGCTAAGAAAGCGTTTCTCGAGGTTGACAACTACGAGAAAGCCGTCTCCAACCTCGCTCAGACGACCCTCCGGGCCGTCCTTGGTGATATGGAGTTGGACGAGACGCTGTCGAATCGTGAAAAAATCAATACGCGGATCCGTGAGGAACTGGACGCGCCTACCGACGAGTGGGGAATCCGTGTCGAGGCCGTCGAGGTCCGCGCCGTGCAGCCGTCTCGAGACGTGCAAAAGGCAATGGAAGAACAGACCTCCGCCGAGCGGCGACGGCGGGCGATGATTCTAGAGGCCGAGGGAGAACGTCGCTCGGCGGTAGAGAAAGCAGAGGGAGACAAGCAGTCCAACATCATCCGCGCGCAGGGAGAAAAACAATCACAGATCTTAGAAGCTCAGGGTGACGCCATCTCGACGGTCCTGCGGGCAAAATCCGCCGAATCGATGGGCGAGCGAGCCATCATCGAGCGCGGGATGGAGACGCTCGAAGAGATTGGCCAAGGTGAGTCCACGACGTTCGTTCTCCCACAGGAACTCACCTCGCTGGTGGGCCGGTACGGTAACCAACTCAGTGGCTCCAACGTCCAGCAGGCCGAAGGCTTAGAGCCCAAAGAATTCGACGAGGAAACGAGTCAACTCCTCGGACTCGACGATATTGACGAGGCGCTCGACGGAATGAGCGAACTGAGTGGTGAAGCGAGCCCGGACGTCGAAATGTTGGAAGACCACAACGACTGACCACCAGGTCCAACACGAAACTGAGCGGTCACGCCACACTCACGGGTTCGTGTCGATGCCAGCTATGATTCAGTCTGAACTTGGATGGCTGAGTACCGTCGAGGCTGGCTGTGCTGGACAGTCCGTTATGGCTGCCAGGTATTCGTATCGAGATTCCACAAGGTCACAACGACCCCCGCCCCGCAAGCTGTGCCGACAATCAACGAGACGGGTGATGAAGGTGCAACCGCACCGGCCGCGAGCAGTAGCGTCGACGCAACGATCAACACGAGGGTGTCCTCTTGGAGCGAGGCGAGGACCAGCGGGATCACGACACTACCCACGACCACGGTGGCGACGGCTGATTGAACTGTAGGTGGAATCGCTCGTGTCGTCAGCGACAATAGTCCCGCCGGTCCGAACGATAGCGCGACGATACCAGCCGCTAGGACGGGCACCAGCGCCGAGAAACGAGCTGAGAGTGTGTTTCCGCGGAGTTTGGCCCCGCCTGTCAGCGCGAAGGCCACTCCAAACACCACCAGCGCCGGGCGACCAACCACTGCATACAGCTGCGTCACTAACTCACCAACACCGGCGGCAAAACCTGGGCCTCCGGGCGCGCCTATCGTCTGACTCGTTAAGGAAGAAATAGCCGTAACGGGCCCGCCAAAGCCTATTACGAGCGGGATCCCGGTCATAACGACCCCAATTGCACACAGCGTGAGTCCGCCGAGCCGTGTGCCGGGTTCCGACATATGTTTGATTCTGCGCAGGCCAGTCATAAACAGCGCGGAACTAGGCCACCAACCTCCGGTATACGGGTGTGTGAGAACCGACTGAGTCTGAGCCACGAGACCCAACTGCGAGAACGTTCAAATCAGCAGCCAATTTTGAGCCCACACTAGCGGCGGGCGGCAAAATCACAGTTCGGACTCGTGATCAGAACTCTTCGGTCTCCGGGACGATTCCCGTGTCGCCGCCGTCGGCATCGTACTCGCGCCGGAGTTCAGAGACCCGATCGCGGATGTCTGCAGCTAACTCGAACTCTAGGTTCGCCGCCGCCTGGTCCATCTGGTCTTCGAGTCGCTCGATCAGCTCCAGTGCCTCTTGTTCGGTGGTGACGTCTTCACCACCGACCGAAGTGGCATCGGTCTGTGAGCCGGGCAGATTCATATCGCTGACCGGTTTGTCGATCGTCTTGGGTTCGAAGCCGTGTTCTTCGTTGTACTCCCGCTGGATTTGCCGGCGACGGCTCGTTTCGTCGATAGCAGACTGCATCGAGTCAGTCATCTCGTCGGCATACAAGACGACCTCCCCGTTGATATTCCGGGCGGCTCGGCCCATCGTCTGGACCAGGGTCGTCTCCGAGCGGAGGAACCCCTCCTGATCTGCGTCCAGAATGGCCACCAACGACACTTCCGGAATGTCGAGGCCCTCTCGGAGCAAATTGATCCCCACGAGCACGTCGATGTTCCCCAGCCGCAGATCACGGATGATCTCGTGGCGTTCCAACGTGTCCGTCTCGTCGTGCATGTACGCCACTTCCACGCCCGCCTCCTCAAGATACTCTGTGAGGTCTTCGGCCATCCGCTTTGTCAGGGTCGTCACCAGAGTCCGTTCGTCTTGATCGATCCGACTGTCGATCCGGTCCATGAGGTCTTCTACCTGACCGGACGCAGAGGTCACCTCAATCTCGGGGTCGACCAGGTGTGTCGGTCTGACGATCTGCTCGACGATCTGACTGGAGTGTTCGCGTTCGAAGTCTCCCGGTGTCGCCGATACGTACAGCGTTTTGTCTGTTTTCTCTCGGAACTCCTCGAAGGTGAGCGGCCGATTGTCGTAGGCGGTCGGGAGTCGGAATCCATTACCCACGAGTGAGTCCTTCCGCGATTTGTCCCCTGCGTACTGGCCTTTTGTCTGGGGGATCGTCTGGTGGGATTCATCGATCACTGTCAGGAAATCGTCGGGGAAGTAATCCAGCAGGGTGTACGGGGCGTTGCCCGACTGACGGTCCGAGAAGTGAACGGAGTAATTTTCGATTCCAGAACAATAGCCCGTCTCGCGAAGCATCTCCAGATCGAATGTAGTCCGTTCTTCGATTCGCTGTGCCGCGACCAGATCGCCCTGCCGTTCGAAATAGCTCACCCGTTCGTCTTTGAGTTGCTCGATTTCGTCGATGGCGTTGTCGAGTTGATCATCCGCGTATGAGTAGTGCTCAGCCGGGTGGATCATCGCGGCCGGGTCGTCGGATTTCACCTCTCCTTCTAGCGGGTCGATCTTCAGGATCCGGTCGATCTCGTCGCCCCAAAATTCGAATCGCACAGCGTAGCGACCGTACATGGGGAACACCTCGACGGTGTCGCCTCGGACCCGAAAGGTGCCCTGCATGAAGTCGACATCGTTGCGCTCGTAGTTTCGGTCGACCAGCTCTGCGAGCAACTCATCACGCCCGACTTGATCACCGACCGACAACTCAAGCGCCATCCCGCCGTAGTTGGTGGGGTCACCCAGTCCGTAGATGGCCGATACTGACGCCACCACGATCACGTCATCGCGCGTCAACAGCGACCGCGTCGCCGAGTGTCGAAGCCGGTCGATTTCATCGTTGATCGAGAGTTCTTTATCGATAAACGTGTCCGTCTGCTCAACGTATGCTTCTGGCTGATAGTAATTGTAGTAACTGACGAAGTACTCGACGGCGTTGTCTGGGCAGAGTTCGCGGAACTCTTCGTACAGTTGGGCCGCCAGCGTCTTGTTGTGGGCGATGATCAGCGTTGGCTTGTCTAGCTGTTCGAGCACCCACGAGACGGTGTTGGTCTTCCCGGAGCCGGTCACTCCGAGGAGAGTCTGTTCGTCGTAGCCGCGCTCGTAGCCGGATACCAGCTGCTCGATTGCATCTGGCTGGTCGCCCGCCGGATCGAACGGCGCATCGACAGTCAAAGGTTGATCGACTGTCGGCCGGTCTTCCGATAACGGACTCCCCGTATCGCTCATACACAGAATTAACTCATGCAGTCACTTGAGAGGCGCGGCTCCGGCGGTCAACCCGGACTGAGGGCTGTCAAGACGGCACTGAACTGCCGGGGCCAGGCGGCAGAACTGTATCTCAGGACACAGCCCCCCTGCTCGCGAGTCGAGAACCGACCGCACCAACTCTGGCAGACTGCCGAGAGACATCGCAGTTGGAACAAACAGCGCACTGAGAGAAACCGACGGGCGGTGAGACGCGGAGTGTGGAGATGGCATCACATTGTTCCGTTACTCAGTCGGGGCCGTGGTAGAATCGATATCGGATTTATAAAATAACAAGGGAGAAACCCACCCCGTGAACGGGGTGGATGAATCCCGCCTCCCATTGGAAACCCAACACAGTCGAACGTGTTAGGCTCTGGTATGCCACGATTACTGTTAGTGCTTGATTCCAGCCAGAAGTGTTGGTAAGCACGAGCCCCAGTTAGCAGGCTCTCAACTCAGGAATCTCTGTATTCACTGACAAGCGACGTCCAGTCCAACCCTGCATACCAGACAGCCGAGAGTGAATACTTCTCGGGGTCGTGGCCAGCAGGACGGGTGTCACCCGCGATACCACTTGCTCGTCGGGCTCACACAATCTCATCTCGTCGTCTCGTGAACGAGTGCGAAGAAGCCCACGAGTTTACTCGTGGGTCAGCTGACAAGACACCGGTTACACCGGGGGCCAGCCAATGAGACACATCTGTCTGCATCGTTTTGCGCTCAGTGGGGTGATTTTGTCGACCAGGCAGGATATGACGACACATAACGGGACGTGGCGAGACATCAGAAGAGTAGGTCGAACAACCAGACCACACGGCAGTGCCAGTTATCTCGATGACGCTCGGTCAGGGAGCGACGCCGACCGTCAGGAGTGTGCCGTTGACTCGATATCGATCAATCATGGCATCTCTGGAGGGCCACCTGTCGGTCGGGAACGCAGCAGCATCGGGGATATCAATTTCTCGGTCGGGGATCCGGTCCTGTTCAGCGACGTACAGACCTGCACTGCGAAAGGCTTCGCGATACTGCTGGCGGGTCCAGAGTGTCATGTCGATACTGATTCCATCCTGCCACTCATGCGTGTGAGTGCTTTCTTCGAAGAAATTCACTGCACACGAAAACGTGCCCCCAGGACGGAGGATCCGTCGAATCTCCCTGAGCAGGGCCACGGGCTCACGAGCATAATAAAACGCCTCCATCGACCATGCATGATCGACGCTGGCTGGCTGAAACGGGAGATGCTGAAAATCGCCGCTTACGTAGCTGATAGTACTATCATCAGTGTATTCGCGCGCGTTAGCGACCATTGCAGGAGAGCCGTCAAGACCGATACTCGGGCCGATATCGCGCGTGTCTCGAAGCGCTCGGAGCGCGTACCCCGATCCAGTCCCCAAATCAACTACCGTGTCGCCCTGCTCAACGGGCATACGCTTGAGTGCGTGTTTCGCCGTGTGCCAGTGTCGGTCCTCCATACCCTGATCTTTTCCCGAGGACGCCCAGGCGTCGAACTCCTCACGAACGCTCATGGAGTGACGCTAGAGTGGCCGACTGAAAAAGAGCCCGAGATGGACGGAACAACGGCCACAGCGAGACTGTGTGACACCGCCCCGATCGGCCCGTGGCATCACCAGTGAAGCGAACACGCACACGAACAAGTTTGTCGGGCGAGTGTCAGTCAAGAGAAGACATGTGCACGGCTGTGGACTGAGTGCCGCTGACAAAACTACGGAGGACTCACAGTTAATTGTCACTTCCCGGTCTGAACCACAGGCGCACCAGCAAGTTCGAATTTGACGTTGCAGCCCAAGTATCAGGCATACAAAGACTGCGTGATAGTGAGAATATGTTCGCTTCAGTAGTATCCGTCGTCTGTTTCGGTGGGTGTTTCGGTCGGCGTCTGGGTCGGTGTTTCGGTTGGCGTCTCGGTCGGTGTTTCGGTAGGTGTCTCAGATGTGGTCTCTGTCGGAGTTTCGGTATCGGATTCTGTAGATGAGTCTGAGTCGCTCCCCCCACTGCCACTATCGGTGCAGCCTGCGACTGCAGCACTGA
>KI543227.1:41476-45063 GCA_000496235.1 uncultured archaeon A07HR60 | reverse complement strand
ATAGCGTGTGTGGTTCTCAGTCGTCGGCTTCATCCCACGGCTGAAGCCGTAGGCTTTCGCCTCGAACCACTGTAAGTGAGAACGCAGGACTTAACCACCGAATACGACTGAATCCGACATGGGATTCCGGGCGGGATTCTGGTCAATTTACCGCGAAGCACTCCCCATCTTGCTCGTCGCCCTCGTCGGTGGATTGTTCGCAGGAATTGTATTAGCGGGACTCGTCGAGAGTGTCGAGCAGTTTCCCGGGTTATTAGTGATGGTGCCAGTGTTTCTCGCCACTCGAGGGAACGTGTACGGCGCACTGGGCGGACGGATCTCTTCGGGACTGCACCAAGGAGTGATCCGCCCGAAATTCGAGCGCAACGAGCGGCTTCTCAACGCCATTATTGCCTCTTTCATCAACGGGGTTGGGATATCCGTCGTGATCGGGGTGATCTCCTGGGCAGTCCTCCGCATACTAGACTCGAACCCGGCGCCGCTACACCAGTTGGTCGGGATTATGCTGATCGCAGGAGTGCTCACCTCGGTTGTATTGATTGGGGGGCTTCTCGGGCTGATTTTTGCTGGCTATCGGATGGGCTACGACCCCGACAACCTCGTGGGGCCAATCGTCACCACACTGGGTGACGTGTTCGGAATGGTGTTTCTCTTGCTGGCGGTGAGTATTATTGAGGCGGTGTTCGTCTGATGGAGACCGGACAGTCGGGGGTTGGAAGCTGGCAAACCCGGAGTATCGTCTCACACATGTTTCCGTTACTCGTCGTTCTGTCAGTGATCGTCCTCTGGGCAGGCCTCACCCTCGAACAGGCCCAGCAGCTCCTCGAAGAATACGGACTATTAGCGGTGATGGTCCCGACGATGGTGGATATGGGCGGTAATCTCGGCGCGATTCTCTCTTCGCGGCTGACCACGAGACTTCATCTGGGAACGACTGAGTTTGACCCCCGCGACCGAGTGTTACTGGCCAACGTCGCCGCCATCCTCGCACTGGCGGCGACACTGTTCGTCGGACTGGCCGTCGGTGCCTGGGTCGTCGGCCAGATAATCGGGGCCGCAATCGGATTTCGAGAGTTGCTCGTCATCTCTGTCACCAGTGGCATGTCTGTAGCGGTCCTCGCGGTCGTATTCAGTATCGTCACGACATTTGGTTCCTATCGGCTTGGAGTCGACCCAGACGATACGACCGTCCCCATCGTCACGAATGTGGTCGACGTGTTTGGGATGATAATTTTTCTCGGTGTTTCACGAATCGTGCTCGACATTCCGGTGTGAGGCTGGTGGGTATTCGATCCTCCAGCGGACATCTCATCAGGTCCCGGAATCAATCATCGACACTGGTGAAATATTCAAACCAACACACCTGACGTGTCCGATGACGGCAGAGTATGACGCGTTGCTACCGGCGGGTCACGTGATTCGGCAGGGGTCAAACCGGAGACAGCAGTATGAGCACGGTACCAGTGGGCTCTTAGTACTCACACCGGAGCGTCACGTCACCGATCCACAAAAGTACGGGTTGGTATCATCACTGTCGATTAATGCACAGCAGGTTCTTAGCTGATTTGAACCACTATTTTGCTCCATATGGATGGGTGCCCGGTCAAGATGGATTGGGCAGAACCGACGGCTCAGTCTGAACCTGTGCATCCCACATCCACTGTCGGCGGGTGTCTCCGCACGGGGCAGCTCGCGTCTCTGTATCTCTGTCCTGTTCGTCCAGTCCTGAGTCTTCCCGCATTTCCAGAGAGAACCTGCCGGAGCGAGGCCACGGAATCGGCACGTTTTCCGAGGTTGTCCCGGCCGGTCTCCACAGTTTAAGTTAATCCGTACTGATTCGTGAATATGGAATACGACCTCGCATTAGACGGAGCCCCGACGACCATTCCCGGCGGGACCGGCGTTTTTCTTTTGCATCCGAGTATCGGTGAAACGGACCGTGTGGACACCGACTTTCTGAAAACGGACACTGACGCGTTTCTGGTCGTGTCGACGCGCACCACCGCTCGCGAGGTCGAACAAAAGCTGGAGTATTACGATGTGGATGAGAGCCGGGCGATGATTCTGGACACGATCTCGGTCGAACGGGGCTACTCTCGCCGATCGGCCGACCACGTATACTACGTCGCCGCGCCCGACGATCTTGAGGGAATCGTCAGTCGAGTCGAAGAGTTCCTCGAGACCAACGATGGCAAGCGCCGTGTGTCGGTGGACTCACTGACAGAAATGGCCTATTACGCCGACGAGCAGGAAACGTTTGACGCAGCAGTGGAGATGATGGAACTGCTCGATGAACACGATTCCGTCGGTCTGTTCCACCTCTCGAGGGAGGTTCACGACGACGAGACAATCGCGGAGTTTCGTGAACAGTTCGACGGAACAGTCGATCTCGACGATAACGGTGTTGTCACTGTCGACTTCTAGCCGAGCAGGAGCCACAGCACACCGAACTAACCCTGCGGTCAAGCCCTTGAGCCGTCGGCTCGTACCGTCTGACAGGTTCAAGAGACAGATACCAGAGGGGTCGGGAGATACTGAAGAGTCATGATCAAGCCGGTTGCAAAATTTGTCCGGAGTCAGTACTGACTTGCACCCACAGAGAGGAGTCCGGGTGAGAGACTCACGACTGTCTGTGTGTGGCAGCTTCTCCGATGAGCCCGCGAATACGGTCGACGTGTCTGGCGAATCCTTCGGCGGTGCGGTCTCGTGGTCGGTCAAGATCGATCGGGACGATTTCACGAACACGCCCCGGACTCGGCGCCATGACGACGACTCGGTCGGCGAGAGTGACCGCTTCCGAGACATCGTGAGTGACGAACAAGACCGTTTTCCCGGTTTCGGCCCAGATATCCAGCGTCTCCCCGTGAAGCATCGTCCGGGTTTGTGCGTCGACACTGCCGAACGGCTCGTCCATGAGGAGAATCTCGGGGTCGACTGCAAGCGCCCGTGCGATTGCGACGCGCTGTTTCATTCCGCCGGAGAGTCGCGACGGATAGCTGTCGGCCGCTTGTTCGAGCCCGACCAGTTCGAGCATTCGTGAGACTCGCTGGTCCCGCTCATCGGCCGCCACACTGGCCTGTTCTAATCCGAATGCGACGTTTCCCCGCACAGTCCGCCACGGGAACAGATGATACTCTTGGAATACAATTCCCAGGTCTGGGTCCGGGCCGGTCACCGGGTCACCAGACAAAAGCACCTCACCGCGACTGGCGGGATCAAGCCCACCAATGATGCGAAACAGTGTCGTCTTCCCACAGCCCGACGGGCCCACGATACAGACGAACTCGCCGTCTTGAACGGAGAAGTCTACGTCCGACAGCGCCCGAACCGGGCCATCGTCCCCGTCGAACGTCTTTGATACGTCTGCGACTGTCACTCGGGAGGATTTGCGGGCCGTCATCGATACGCGAGCACCCGAGTTTGAACCGCTTCCACACCGGCGTCTAAGAGCAGATACATCAGGCTCATCAGGAGGATGTACGCAATCACCACGTCCACGGCAAGGTTGTTAGAGGCGGTGAGAATCTTCTGACCGATCCCGGGGACGCCGAAAATCTCCGCGGCGATGATGAGCATCCAACACCGCC
>KI543227.1:37861-38620 GCA_000496235.1 uncultured archaeon A07HR60 | reverse complement strand
ATATCGGCATCAACCTCGTCAAAGTATCCCTCTTCTTGCATGACGAAGTACTGCATATCGGGATATATCGGCATCCAAGCGACGCTCAGCGACTCACTCCCAGTCCCACCGCCACCACCGAGACAGCCTGCTGCCGTAATCGTCGCTGCCGTGCCTGTCGCCTGAAGAAAGCGTCTTCGGGAACGATTGTCGGCTCCCGAGAATATCTGCCCCATATTACCCTAACCACCTCGCGAGGTTAATCGCGGTCGCATCCGGTAATCATTGAGAGCAAATGGGACACGGTTCAGATTGTGGATTCGCCACGGTACTGCAGATGAATACGGATTACGCTCACATGAGTATGGACTCACCGGAGATGAGTGTCCGATGTAGCAGCAAATATTGCGATTAATAAGCAGCTGAGTGACCCTTTTCATATTCAGCTTCGAGTAAGCACGGCGCACAAATGTCGCCCCCGGAGCCAGCGGCTTTGAGCGGATTCATATCACGAGTAACACCGGCTGGGTCTGACAGAGTCTTGAGTATGAACACGCGTCGGTATGTGGAGACTCACGGCGATGAGGGCCCTCCTAACTCGGTTGAGTGCTCAGTAGTGTGTGCGTGATCTTGGATCCGCTTATCGGTCAAAATTGTCTATGAGGCTTCAGTTCACCCGAGTGCAATCGTGGTGATCATGAGGAAAGAAAGAAACGCTGAGACACCCACCGTCACGAGGACAATTTTCGTTGCTGTAGTCATTACTCGCAGACACCACTC
>KI543227.1:6932-37841 GCA_000496235.1 uncultured archaeon A07HR60 | reverse complement strand
ACTTGAAATTACAGAGTGGAGTTTGGAGAACGAGTGTCGGCTTCATCCACGGGGTCACGTGGTTCGAGAGACCTGCGTCTCTCGTCATCACGGAAGAGTGCGTCTTCCGAACGACCCCGTGGCATTCGCCGTGGTATTTCTGTAAAAGCTCACCACATGAAAAAGACCAGTCTTGGCCCATCTCTACCGAATACTCTCTCAATCCGTCAGACGCACCGAGTAGATGAGGGTATCAGAGTCCGTCAACCTCGAGAGTTCTGTGACTCTAACTGCGAGTGACTGCTCACCGCTACTGACGAACTACCGGTCTCAGTATACCCTGTGTAGGCGCGGGAGATTCAGTTGAACTTTCGGACCGTCATCTCGAGTGTGTCGAGATTCAGGATCGGGGCGTAGCCCGAATCCGGATCGATATTGACGGACCGCTGAAAGTCCGTTTGTGCTTGCCAGCAGCCAGAATTGATCGAGAGGACGCCGTGGTACTTGCTCCAGCCCAGCTTGTGGACGTGCCCAGTGTGGAACACGTCTGGAACATCTTCGATGACGAGATAATCCTGGTTTTCGGGTGCCAGTCGCATATGGTTGCCATACTGTGGGGCCACGTGGCGTTTCTTCAGCAACTGATTCATCGCGCGGTCGGGATTGTCGTAACTGGCTTTCTCATCGGGTAATTCCGCGATCACTTCGTCTAACGAGACACCGTGATACATGAGTATCGACACTCCCTCGATATCGACCGTCGCGGGGTTCCCGTGAATCCGGGCGTCGTGAACGTCCATAATCGAGCGGAGCTGCTCGTCAAACCCAGGCTGCGGCTCCGCGAGTCGCACGGCGTCGTGATTGCCGGGGGTCAACACAATCTCGAGATCACCAGGAACAGATTTGAGTCGCTCGGCGAACGCCTCGTACTGGTCGTAAATATCGACGATATCCAGCTCATCGTCTTGATCCGGGTAGACCCCGACACCCTCGACCATATCGCCCGCGATAAGGAGGTACTCGACACGGTCGGCTTCCGGTGTGTGAAGCCACTCTGCAAATCGCTCCCAGGCTCCGCCCATGAACTCGTCACTCCCGACGTGGATATCCGAAATGAGCGCCGCCTGGACCGGGCGATCGGCTGTCGACGGTTCGTGCGTACGCGGAACGTCGGGAAAGTACAGTGAATCCACGAAGAGGATTCCACCGTCGTCTGCGAGCGTTCCCTCGACGGCGAGACACTCGTCCATAAGGATCTCATCGACCTCGCTTGCGAACTCGCGATCGCTCATTACGAGACACGGGAATGTTCCCGTCGTGTCCTCAAGTTCGATCAGCCAATGACCACCTGCTGTCGATCGAAGGTCGTTCACCAGCCCGATCATGGCCGCATCACTCCCGCCTGGCATCGCCTGGATTGCTTCTGTCGGGCGGTGATTGACCCGGCCTTTGAGCATCGGAGAGAGCCGCTCGTATCGGTCACGGAACGTTTTGACGAAATCTGAGTACTGTCCAGTTCCGGTACTATATCCGGTGATATCCCCAGACACCGCGACCAACTGGTCGTCTGTGCTATCGTCACCTCCCTGGGCAGGCTCAACGCCGTCGGCACCGGCGCGCTCACCGTCTGAGTTCACGGTCCCGTCACGAGATGGCACATCTGGCACAGACTCCCGGTCGGTGACATCGGCGGTATCAACAGACGTCCTCGCACCGTCCACCACCTCGGACCCCCCGTTTCGACTGGAGACGTGTCGTCGGCGTCGGAAGGTGAAGCGGTGGTGGTTCCAGTCGAAACAGGGGGGTCGGCTGCGGTCTCCAGAGCTGCGCGGGCGTCTTCTGCTGTGAGCCGGAGCGCAGTTTCGGGCGTCTGTTCGATGGCGGCCTCCAGCGCTCGCGCCGGGTCAGAGGCTCCAGCGAGGAGAGTCACAGCCTCTTTTTCTGCATTGTACCCTCGGCCAGCGAGTTCACGAACCAAGCGCGAGGGAGTCTCCAATGGCACGAATTTCGCCAAGTCCCGACACCTCAAAAGGATGCCGGAGAAGGCCCCAAGGTCTGGCTATTCGTCCGATTCAGAAGGTTGAAACGAGAACACCTCAGAATAAATCCTTATGAACGAATCCCCCGGGGACGACGAGACGAACCCGGGTTCGGGGGGCGACGAGTCTGAGCCACCGGCAGATGATACCGAGGTTGAGCCATCCGCAGGTGGGCCAGATGGGGATACCTCGCAGCCAGACTTAGATGAACCTGAAGATTCGGACAGCACCCCGAAAATTCCCGCAGATCGTCCCGGTGATGGCTCGCCAAACGAGGATGACACAGCCGACGAGGAGGCGAGAGAGCGACCACACATGAGACATCAAGAAGATAGCTCCTCTCAGCAGGCGGAGAGTCGTCACTCAGCCGGAGAGACGGGAGACGATACGGACACACAACTGGAGGCCGGTGACACCGACTGGGTTTGGGGGGCTGTTCAGGAGGGAGATCACACTGAACACGATGAAGAGACACCGGAGAGCAGATCGGATACAACCGACGGACCTGTTCAGCGATTCCGGACTGCGCAACGAGGACCACTCATGTGGATCCGAGAGGTGAGTTACAGTGCTGCCATCGTCTTCGGAATCGGGTTGTTGCTGTTCGGGATCAGTGGCGTGTGGCCACCAATGGTGGCCGTCCAGTCCGGGAGTATGGAACCGAACATGGAGAAAGGCGATTTGGTAGTGCTGACCGAGCCTGGGCGGTTAGCACCCGGATCCGCAGACGACGCTGGAATCGTCACTCGAGAGGTAGGTGCCGCCGCGGGATATCGTAGTTTCGGCAACCCTGGATCTGTGGTCGTGTATGACGCTCCTGGAGGTGGGCCTCCAACAATACACCGGGTACACCTTGCCGTGGAAGATGGCGAAAACTGGGTAGCCACGGCAAATCCTGAGTTCATCGGTGGAGGAACGTGTGACTCCGTGAGGAACTGTCCGGCACCACATGACGGCTACCTAACGAAAGGTGATAATAATGCTCGCTACGACCAGGTGTCTGGAATCGCTCCTATGGTCCGAGAGTCGTGGGTAACTGGTGTCGCGCGGTTCCGAATCCCGTATCTGGGATGGATCCGACTGTTCGTCAGCGGAGCTGCCGCGTTTCTCCCGGCATCACTGACGCTCACTCTCGTAGCGGGAACGGCAACTGCTGGAACGGTCGTCGTCAGAAGCCGAGTCGACAGCCGGTCAATAGCGTGATTGCCCCGGCAGCTTCAGTTTGAAACACTCACTGTGTGACGCGACGACCTTCCGACACTTGGCACAATTCATCAGTGAGACAGACGGCCAGACACGTCAGGGCTGAGAAGAGTCACCGAACCGCGCCTGAACGAACGGCTCGATGTTTTCAATATCGCCAAGTCGGGAGTCTGACAGCAGCACAGCCTCAGTTTCTTCGAGAGGGACCGAGAGACTGATTTCTTTCGTCCTCCCGTATCTTCCCTTCGAGACGACGACAGCGTTGACGATGCCCAGCATATCTAATTCCGAGATCAGGTCCGTGACTCGGCGCTGCGTGAGAACATCAGCGTCGATTTCTTCACACAGTTGCTTGTAGATATTGAACGTCTCACCGGTGTTAATGCTGTGTACACCGTTTTTCTCGAGAAGCACAGTCGAGAATAAGACGATCTTGCTCTGTGTGGGCAGTGTTCTGACGACTTCGACTACTCGGTCAAGTTCGATCTTGTCCTGTGCCTTTCGCACATGAGCCTCGTCGGCCTGCTCAGATTGACCACGCTCTGCGAGTTCACCAGCTGTCCGCAACAGATCCAGCGCGCGGCGGGCGTCGCCGTGCTCCTGGGCGGCAAAGGCCGCACACAACGGGATGACGTCGTCAGTGAGGACGTCTGGTTTGAATGCCTCTTGTGATCGGTGCTGAAGGATATCACGAAGTTGATTGGCATCGTATGGAGGGAAAACGATCTCTTCTTCGCCCAATGAAGACTTGACCCGAGGATCGAGAAAATCGGTGAATTTCAGGTCGTTGGAGATCCCGATGATGGAGATCCGAGAGTTTTCGAGTTCGCTGTTCATCCGGGAGAGATTGTACAATGTGTCGTCTCCGGATTTTTCCACGAGTTTGTCGATTTCGTCGAGCATGATCACTGCGACTCGCTCGTGATAGTCGACGGCCTCGAAAAACGACGTGTACACACGATCAGTGGGCCAGCCCGTCATCGGAACCTCTTCCATCTGATCGCGGTCAGCTTCGAGTTCGGCGATTCGCTCGTCGATTGTCGCAACCGAATCCGGCGACTCTGCAGATGACGCGCGGCCGTCTTCGAGATCTGCACGGCGGGTTTCGAGTTCTGCGAGTCTGGTCTCGATAATTTCTCGATTCTTCTCGATAAAGGTGTTTGCCAGGCGGGCGAGTACACGGTACTGTGTATCTGTCACTTCACAGTTGATATACTCGACTTCGCAGGGGACGTCGTACTTTTTTGACGTCGTTTCGAGTTCCTGTGAGACGTACTTGGCGCTGGCAGTTTTCCCGGTCCCGGTTTTCCCGTAGATCAGTATATTCGATGGTGTATCCCCTCGCAGTGCCGAGACGAGAATCGTCGCCATCTTGTCTATTTGCCGATTTCTGTGAGGGAGGGTCCGTGGCGTATACGATGGTCTGAGTATCTCCTTGCTCTCGAAGATTGGCTCGCCAGAAAGAAGATCATCAAATAGCCCTGTACTGTCTTCTCCCTCGTCGTCTTCGAGGACGTCTTCGAGACTCACGTCTGGACTCGACCTGTCACGGCCATCAGAGTCGGTCTCGGAGGACGCTGTGAGTGATTGTGACAGGTCGTATTTGGACTCAATATCGTTGTCTGTCTCGGAGTCGTCACTATCACTGTCAGATTCGGCTTCTCCGGTGCCTTCGGTGACTGTGCTGTTCTCTCGTGCTTTACCGGTCTGGTCGTTCCCTCCCGGACTGTGCGTTTCATATTCGTCCATCTCGAATCCTCTCCCCGCTTCGTGTCCGCGTCAATTATCCCCCCTGTTTCGACTGGAAATTGCCGTTGGTCCGCAACCTGAACCGAAGAGAAGAGTCCCCATAGTCGAGTTTTTATCGGACTACTCTCTCTTTCTCCCGTCCAGTCAGTGCAGACGAAGTAGATGAAGAGGTACTACAAAAGGATTTTCCTCTCCAATAGAAATGAGGGTGTCTACAACGGGTTACGAAATCCACCACAATTTAGACAACGACAAGTCACATGATAGCGCGGTGAAGCTAAACCCCTGAATTCTGGATTCAGTCCCGAGATTGTCGCCTCAAGTCCGATACAGGCTAGCCCAACATGGATCGAGGGCAGGTGCACAGCGAGATTAGGCCGGCACAAGGTTGCAAATCTGTGGGTTATGATACTATTTGAGAGGAATCGCCGTCGCTCAGTCAAGCGCGCGGACGCATTGGGAGACAGTGGTGAACACGGTTCCCCCGATTTCACCGTAGTCTTCCTTCATGTAGCCCGTCGCCCACTGCGACTCTCAGTGTGAGTGCAACCTCGGTGATGAGCCCCATTGTTCGGTGGCGATCATGAGGGGACGATCAAGAGTTCACCATGGATTCGGTATTGACAAGACTGGCTGACATGCTGCTCTGGTGTTCGTATCCAAATTCTTCTAATCCAGTGTGATCGGATGGCGACGCGTCTATGACGTCACAACAGGAGTCGGACTCGCAGGGTCATCACTTAGTGTGGCTTTCACGCCGTAGGGTGCGACTACTGAGTCGGTATCTGAAGATCACTTCCGGTATCCGGACGCTGTGTCGGCTGGTGTAATCCGACAGTGTACACGCGGCACGGACCTACCCCCCATCCCCTTTGTTTCAACTGGAACGCACACAACGGGCCCACCCCAATCGGAGGTCAACCACCCCGGTAGCTTTATAATCAAGTCTATCTTTGTTAATCCGTACTGCAAGAGGTTGCGTTTATTGTACGAATTACGAGATGAAATAACGGATATCCACTGGTTTTCCGGGTTCTTCGGTGCAGGCCATCTCACCGTCTCCAGTCGAAATGGAGGGGTGGGGGTTGGACGAGCTTCCGTGTAGACGGGATTACGACACTCGTCTCAAACTCATGCTGCAGTGTCGTAGACAGTGGGACGTGACTCAGCTGACCGGTCATCCGACAGTGGTGCCTACTGACATACCGAGTTACTCCAGATCAGTAACCGAGGCGACAGATACGCGACGGCGTTACCAGGAAGGGAGTTACTGAAGAGGTGGATCTTCACTAGTTGCCCGGTAACAGGCGACTTCACTGGCTATGAGCTGATTTGTCCGGACACAGACAATACACGCTGACCTCCTTACCTGACACCGGCGTGAATCCACTGTACGCGTTGAGACACGTGGTGTGTTTCAGTCTGTATCAGCAAACCGAGATGTGTCTGACGCAGTATTAAGTGAGCGGCCCCAAATTTGTGGGTCAGACCCCGTCACATCGTGGGGGAAGGAGGCAGGATGGGACTGCTCACGAATCTCAAAGAAAGCATTACAAAAGCCACCGACCGATTGTTTCAGGGAGACGAGCCGAAACGGATCGGAATTTACGGCCCGCCGAACGCCGGAAAGACCACGCTCGCCAACCGGGTTGCGCGAGACTGGACTGGCGACGCGGTCGGTCCGGAAAGTCACATCCCTCACGAAACTCGGCGTGCTCGCCGAAAGGAAGACGTCGAAATTGAGCGGAACGGCAAGACCGTCTCGATCGATATCGTGGACACTCCGGGTGTGACCACAAAAGTCGATTACAAGGAGTTCCTCGACCACGAGATGGAGGAGGATGACGCCAAACGGCGGTCTCGAGAGGCGACAGAGGGCGTCGCAGAGGCGATGCACTGGCTTCGTGAGGACGTAGATGGCGTGATTTACGTGCTCGACTCATCGAAGGACCCGTTCACTCAAGTCAACACCATGCTGATTGGGATCATCGAGTCACAAGACCTTCCGGTGTTAATCTTCGCGAATAAGACAGACCTTCAGGAGTCTAACACTCAGCAGGTAGCGAACGCGTTCCCTCAGCACGAGACTATCCCATTATCGGCACTGGAAGGCGAAAATATGGATGAAGTATACGACAAAATCGCGGAGTACTTTGGGTGACCATGCCGGGAGCAACAGAAGTCGGCGGAGACGAGCCCGGGACTGGCGTCCAGATCGACCTGATTAGCGGAGCCCGAATGGATAGTTTGGCTGGGATGGAAAAGATCCGTCTCATTCTGGATTCTGTCCGTGACGGAAATATCGTCATTCTCGAAGAGGGACTCTCGCCGGATGAAGAGTCCAAACTGATCGAAGTAACCATGACAGAGATCACTCCCGACGACTTCTCTGGGATCGAAATCGAAACATATCCGAACCCACAGGGCAATAACTCGGGGCTGTTCGGGCGCCTCATGGGCAACGAGGACCCAAACAAACTGACCGTGATCGGGCCGGCAAACCAGATTGAGACGCTACACAAAGACGAGAATCTCATCAGCGCGCTCGTCTCCAGAGAGTAATGCCTCACCAGTGTGCCGCCTGTGGTCAGGCGTTCGCGGATGGGTCTAAAGAGATGCTTTCCGGCTGTCCTGAATGCGGGGGCAACAAGTTTCAATTCATCCCTCACAGCCAGGTTACGACGACCGGAGCCGACACTGCACACACGACAGGCGAACGCAGTTCGGCTGCTGATACCGAGACGGTCGCGAGTGGGGATACGGCGGCTCCCGGTTCGTCAAACGCGGACTCACCGGATCGCTCTGAAGAAAGCACAGAGACACCACCGAACAGTCGCTCCGCTGCCGAGACGCAATCCGCCAGTGACAAAGGGCGCACGAACTCGGCTCGAAAGTCAGCATCGAATCCAGACGAGTCGGCTGACACGATTTCACGTCAATCCCAAGAAGACAGCGCGCAAGCGAGTGCACGCTCAGAGGTTATCGATTCAAATGAACTCCCGTCACGGTCGGCAGGAACAGGACGCGACCTTGCCGACTTCGCCGAACAGGATACTTCGGCTCCCGAAGACGAGCCAGATCTTGCAGACCTCCGGACCGAGCTGAACACCCAGTTTGAGTCTATCAAGATCGTCAATCCCGGCGAGTACGAGCTGAACCTGATGGAGCTGTACGACCGTCAAGAGTACATCATCTCACTGCAGGAGAACGGTCGCTACGTCATCGAGATGCCGGGCGGGTGGGGTGTCGACGATGACGAGTGAGCCCACTACTTAGAATGATCTCCGTGGGAGCACTGCTCGTGAGCTCGCTCTGACGCCGTCTGAGAACGTGTTTTTGAGATCCTAGTATATCCATCCCACTGACTCAAGAGTCGCAGAATCGATTGTACAAAAAATCGAAGTATGCCACTACCGTGACGGTCCGGTGGCGGATGCCTCGCTCATCAGAGTCAAAAAAATCTCAACAGCTGTGATGATTCTTCCCTGAATAATGGCCCGTGAGTGTCCACGGGAAGTAGTCGAACCGTCAGACGGCCGTGTGACACGCGAGCAGCAGAGTGATTCCCTCGAAGCGTCTCCGCTTGACCTCCTCCAACGACTGAACTCGTTGGATTCCCACGGCACCGTCCCGCTTGGTTGGGAGTGTCAGGTTTGCAGTCCAATCGGCATGACCGGACTGCTGGCGGGGCCAAGCCGCCGTTACTCCTCTCCCCGGCATGGGGATTCAGAGTTACCGTAGTGTCGGAATCCACAGCCAGCGGCCCGAAGGGGATTCCTTCAGGCGTAGCGTGACCCGAATCCCGATATTATCCGTTTACGACGGCGGCAGAACCGCCTCGGCGTGGTCATGCCTACATCTCAGTGGGGTTATAAAACTTCGGGACAGTGCCGCTATGTGGATTGGTTCCCAGTTGTCGGCTTCATCCACACCCCTGAAGGGGGTGGGCTTTCGCCTCGCTTCCGCTGTAATCAAATGGGTGACCGCATCCTGAGGTCACGCCCGATCTGGTTGGCCGACCCGTGATCCAGGCAGTTCTATCGGTGACTCACAGTAGCTGACTCGCCGACAGCCGCCGACATCGGCTGCGGATGACCACAGTGGCAGCTACCCCGAATGCGTGGACGTGGGTGGAGTCTTGAAAAAGTGTGGCAACAATTCACAAATTGGTTAGTATTTTCCCATGGCATCTGTAACGACCTGTATGATTTCGGGTAATAGACTCATTACAGTCAAGCACTTCGCAGGTGGAATTGCCGCGTTCACGGTGTACAGGCCCGGAGGCGGCTAATGCGGGTAGTAACCAAGTTTGGCGGGACCAGTCTGGGCTCGGGTGACCGAGTGAACCGGGCTGCCGATTCGATCGCCAAAGCGGTAGCTGAGGGTCATGAAGTCGCGGTTGTCGCCAGTGCGATGGGGTCCTCAACTGACGACCTCCTCGAGCAAATCACGTTTGAAGTCGAAGAACAAGACCAAGCAGAAATCATCTCCATGGGCGAGCGAACCAGTGTCCGCATGCTCAAGGCGGCTCTGATTGCCAGAGATGTAGACGCGGAGTTTTTCGAGCCCGGCCAGTCCGACTGGCCTGTCATTACCAACGATAGAGGGGAGCTGGTTGTGGAAGAAACCCGCCGCCGAGCCAGCGAACTGGCCTCCCGGCTAGACGAGGTCGTGCCGGTCATCACTGGATTTCTCGCAGAAGATGCCCACGGGAATACCACGACACTCGGACGCGGCGGGTCAGACACGACCGCAGTGATGCTTGGCAAGTATATGGGTGCAGACGAGACGGTGATCGTCACCGATGTTGAGGGTGTGATGACCGGGGACCCGCGTGTGGTCGAAGGGGCTCGCAACGTCGGCGAGATAACCGTCGACGAGCTCCGCAATCTCTCGTTCCGGGGTGCTGAGGTGATCGCCCCGAGCGCGCTCTCATACAAGGGCACCGACCTCACCGTCAGAGTCGTTCACTATCAACACGGAGATCTCCTGTCGGGCGGCACCAAGATAGAGGGTGAGTTCCAGAGTCTGGTCGATATGCGGGAGACGTCTCTTGCTTGTCTCACGACTGCCGGCCGTGCCGTCCGCAACCAACCGGGTATCCTCAGCGATCTCACCTCAGTCCTTAGCGGCGAGGGAATCAATATTGATGCTGTCGCGTCTGGTATGGACTCGATCACGTTCTACATCGATGCCGAGGTGGCCGAACAGGCAGAAGCGATTCTCCACGAGACGGTGGTGTCGGACACGCATCTCTCGTCAGTCACTGTCAACCATCCGGTCGCAGTTGTCAGAGTGACTGGCGGAGAATTCCCGAACCGGCCCGGTGTCATCAGAGACGTAGTAGTCCCGGTGGCTAACGAGGGGATCAATATTCTCGACGTGATTACCAGCGCGACATCCGTTGCACTGTTTGTCAACTGGGACGATCGCGAAGAGACGAGAGAAATCGTCCAGAGTCGCTTCGACTCGTGACTAAGCCGCGCTGACATCGCGGCACACGCAGAGTCTGCAGGTGAAGAGCCGCCGTCCGTGGCAGTGACGTGAGGGCGCTCGCTCAGTTGCCGTTGTGAACCACGGTGGTGATCTCGTGACCTGTGTCGCCCGCCTGCACTGTTACTCCAGCGGCACAGACCGCGTGCTCGAACGGGTGATTGTACGCCTCAGTGGCTATCTCACGAGCACTGTTAGCGGCCAACTGGAACGACTCGGGACTGTCTTTCTCGTAGGTTGCTATCAGCGTCGGCTCTCCGACAGACTTGACCAGCAACGCGTCGTGACGGACGATTCCCACGAGGGCTGTCTCTGCACTGACGATTCCCGCGATCCGCGGGGTATTGTAGTCGTCTTTCTCGTAGTCCATCGAGTGTAATGCTGTTACCAGGGCGTCTCGCGCCGGATACCCGAGTGTGAGTTTTTCCGTGATAGGATCGACATGACTCCCATTTCCGAGGACGACTCCACCACCCGACTCTGACTCAGTCCGACTCCCCATTTGCACCCCTTCGACCGTCTGGAGACAATTGTACGAGACGTATGGGTTGTCTGTCTCCGGAGCATCCGCCGTCGGGACCACCGTGAGTGTGGTCTGCTGTTCGACAATTTTACGATCCGGAAACGACCGCGATGATACTCGATACGCACCAATCCCCGGGCCGACGATGATGAATCGTCCGACGTACACACCACTTTGCGAGTGGTCTTAGAATAAATCTCTTCGGTCAACTGCCGGGCTCTCATCACACAGTTCATTTTGCAGAGCGGAGATCCGAGAGTCCGTTGTGCAATGTTGCCCCGTTGCTGAAAGCAATACGTTGCCCTGCCTGGACATGCGGAAAACGAACACGGTAAATCTAAGTAGCTTCCCGCCGTCTGTTGGATTGTAGCAGTCCTGTGGTGTAGTGGCCAATCATAAAGCCTTCTGGGGGCTTTGACGGTGGTTCGAATCCACCCAGGACTACTCATCCACTTACTGTCGGTACGAACAATTTCTCACCACGGTTCAGAGTACGCAGATCTGCTGATATCGACACCCAGGATAATCAAGATCAGTCGAGGTCTGTCAAGACAGTCAGGGATTGAATGACGCCCAATCAACCGGTCCCGCGGCACCCACTATCTGGTTTGTCCGTTCTGTGGCAACACCCACGACCGCCATCGAGCGAGCGTCGCCGACTCACTTGTTCACATTGAGCAGCGCAACGCGTTCAAGAACGATATCAGAGACAGTGCCCTCGGTTGCTTGTCGTTCCGTATCGGTGATATCGAAAAACTCCCGAACACGGGCGGGATCGTAGTCGCCGGGCGACTCTTCGGTCTCGACCACCTCAGCCACGGCCGCTTCGGCGTCGAGTTCAGCACTGGTGGGATCGTCCGCCCGGCGTCCGTCGATCCCGATCACGACAGCAGGGGTGCCTTCGTCGACTCCCATCTGAAGGGCACTGTCGATTTGTCGCCGACCCGCTGCGTACAACAGCCACTCGACGCCGCGGTCCTGAGCGACGTTTTCGCCGCGCTCGAACGCCCTGGCCGCGTTATCAGCCGCAGTGGTGAGGTGGCCCGCCGAGACAACGAGACTCGGGTCGAACGCCTGCACCACTGTGTCTGTCTCCTCGGCGATCTCGGTGAGTCGTCCGAGAAACGTGTCCAGATCGGCAGCGCTAGCGTACCCGTCGACGGTCCTCACTCGAAATCACCGAGATTTGCCTGGCCATCACCCTTCCCGTCGCCGCCCCCTGTGGCGGCTGCTGCGGCCGCAGCCGCTCCTGAGTCCGCTTCGACATCGTCGAGTGAGGGGTCCCGTCGGCCGGCGTTTTCCAGGATTCGCTCAGCTGTCTTCTTCCCGCGGAGTGCCCCCAGAATGATGTCTTTGTCTGCGTCCCGGAGGTCGGCTCGCGTTTCGACTCCAGCCTCGAACAATCGTCGTGCTCGGACACGGCCGACCCCCCGAACCCCCGCCAACTCCAGTAATTCCTCTTTGATCCCGTCGGCCACCCGCTTGCGAGCCTTCCGAATCGCCACGGCACCGTCGATATCCAGTTCGGCTGCCAGTTGTTCGGCAGCGCCCAGAAGCCACTCGGTGGTGTCGACTTTCCCACGGATATCTCCGGGACCGACGCCGTACCGCTCCGTGATGCGGTCTTCGTCGAGTTCTTCTGCCCAGTCTTCGAGCAAGCGGGCCGTCTTCAGAGCTGCCAGCCAATCTTCGAATCGGACATCTTCGAACTCAGAGGGGACGACCCCGAGGAATTCGCCTTCTCGCTCGTAACACATCTCGGTGAACGCCTGACGATCCCCGGATTTGAGATACAGTTCGTACATATCGGGAGTCCGACACACGAGGTGATACAGTCCGAGTGGAGTGGGGTCGTCTTCGCTGGTCTCGGTGTATGTCTCCAATCCGTCGATAATCTCTGCAGCAGTCATCGGGTCTAGATACAGCCGGGAGACGGTGTGACCGATCCCGGTCGCGACCAACTCGTCGCCGTCGCGCTGGAGAAAGTCGTTGACCACTAGATAGTCGATCACCGAATCGAGTACCCGCTCTAACTCGGCGGGCGCGGGTGTCTGGGTGGCATACAAGGTCCGTTCCAGAAACTCGACCAGCCCGCCCCGGGAGTTGGCGAATCCGGACGCCACCGTCGCGAGCGTGTGGGTTCGCAGCGCTGGTTCTGCTGCCAGCTTCGACTCGACAGGCTCGGGATCCGCCCACAGGTACCGTTCGAAGAGTTCGTCCATCGTGTCGGCATTATTGGCGAGCAACACTGCCTCACCGTACGGGTCAAGCCCCGGCCGCCCGGCGCGGCCACACATTTGCAAAATTTCCAGCGTGTCAAGCGGCTTCATCCCCCCGAATTCGCCGTCATACCGCCGCCAGTCGCGCACGATCACTCGCCTTGCGGGCGTGTTGACACCCGCCGCGAGGGTCGGAGTTGCGGAGATACACTTCACCAGTCGATCGCGAAACGCGTCTTCGACGAGTGACCGACTCTTCGAGGATAATCCTGCGTGGTGGAAAGCGGCGCCGTTCGCGACCACGTCTGCTAGATCGGAACTCGTCTGTGTGTCTGAGGCTTCCCGGATCTCTGCCGCCAACTCCCGGAGGTCGTTCCGTTCACCGTCGGTGAGCCGGGACCGCGTGATATCTGCGAGCCGGTTGGCGGCTGTTTCTGCGTTGCGCCGGGAGTTGACGAACACCAGCGATGACCCTCCGACACCGTCTTCGACAGTGTCGAGAGCATCTCCAACGAGTGCTGCGGTCTGCTTTTCACCGGCGTCGACGGGTACCTCTCGTTGGTCGCCGTCGGTGAAGTTGACCGCACTCCCGTAGTGGACTCCCATCTTCAGGTCGATCGGCCGCCAGTCGGATTCGACCAACTCTGCGTCGAGCCACCCGGCTACCTCGTTCGCATTGCCGACGGTGGCAGATAACGCGATTGTCTGCAACCCCGGATTCACCCGCCGGAGTTTCGCCAGCGTCACCTCCAGAGTCGGCCCTCGGTTCGGGTCGTCTACCAGATGCACCTCGTCAGAGACCACGCAACTGAGATTGTCGATCCAGGCTGCATTGTTCCGGATCAGTGAGTCAACCTTCTCCGACGTCGCCACGATAATATCTCGAGAGGCGAGCCACTCGCCGTCAGAGTCGTAGTTTCCGGTTGTCACACCGATGTCCACGCCAAACTCTTCCCACCGCTCGAACTCATCACGCTTTTCTGAAGCCAGCGCTCGCAGCGGGACGATATACAGTGCCATCCCTCCCTGTTCGACCGCCGATAACATGGCTAACTCTGCGATCAGTGTCTTGCCCGAGGCGGTCGGGACTGCCGCCACGACGTTTTCTCCATCGAGCAGTCCGGCATCCACCGCGGCCGCCTGCGGAGGATACAACTCGGTGATCCCCTCCTCGCTGAGACGGTCAGGAACTCCTTCCGGGAGCCCCGTCAGTGCCGTCGGTTCCATTATGCTAAATTCGCCCGTCATCGGGTTCAAACTGTCGGCTGCTTCCGACACGCCGGTGCCGGCTGTGGTCGCGGCGCCTCGGTTCATCGCCTCGCTCACGCGCGAGAATTGCGTTTTGAGTTCTTGTCCCGCATTCCAGGCACGGTGACACCTCCTCGTATCGCATCCCGACCGCGGACACACAGACGCGCGGTGTAGCAACCGAGAAGACACCGGCATCGATTGTGTTGCTGGCTTTGTCTCCCAGTTTGAACCACCAATCGACTCGGTGTGATGGGTGAGTTGCTCCCGAGTGAGGGGACCTTCTGATTTCGATCAAAAACCATCGACGCCGCTGCTTTGACCCGTCAGCTCTCTGGCTCCCGTAGCGTTGAAACCCACGCGTACCGTGAATTAGTACAAATGGACACGGCCACACTCCGGGACCGGGCGGGAGAACTCCCGCGAGAGCCTGGCGTGTATCAGTTCCTCTCCGGTGACACCACCGTCTACGTGGGCAAGGCCGTTGACCTCCGTAACCGGGTCCCGTCGTACGCAGACCCGCGCTCTCGACGGATCTCCGAGATGGTGCGGACGGCCGACGAAATCGACTTTGCAGTGACTGACACGGAGACCCAGGCTCTTCTGTTGGAGGCGAACCTCATCAAGCGCCACCAACCGCGATACAACGTCCGACTGAAAGACGACAAATCCTACCCGTTGGTGCAACTGACTGATCACCCCATTACTCGAATCGAGATCACCCGTGACCCCGACCCGGCCGCAACGGCGTTTGGCCCCTTCACCAGTAAGGCACTGTTAGAAACCGTTGTCAAGGCACTCCGAGAGACGTACGAACTCCGCGGCTGCTCTGATTACAAGTATCAGGGCCGTGACCGCCCGTGTCTCGACTACGAGATGGGCCTGTGCTCGGCGCCGTGTACCGACGAGATCGAGCCAGAGCAGTACCAGGGTGATGCTGAGAGTGTGCGTCGGTTTTTCGCGGGTGAGACAGGGATGCTCGCGGAGCCGCTTCGCGACGAAATGGAGACAGCAGCCGCCGCCCAAGAGTTCGAACGGGCCGCGAACCTCAGGGACAAACTCGAAACCGTCGAGACGTTCCATGGTGAGGGAGAGAGTGCTGTCGCGGCACGTGACGACCAGCGGTCAGTCGACGTGATTGCTGCGGCTCTAGAGGGCGACAAAGCGACTGTCGCCCGGCTCCACAGTGAGTCCGGCCAACTCGTCGACCGGTCTCGCCACCGGCTTGATGCGCCTAATACTGGCGATTCCGCGCCCTCGACTCCGGAAGCGACCGGGACCGGGGCTGGTCTTAGTCCTAATCCATCTGACCCTAACCCTGAGGCTGACACTGTGCCCGATCACGACTCCACTGAAGAGCCCTCACGGGCCACCGACGGCAGGGGGCAGATCAGCACCGGTGGGACGGCAGCCGTGTTGAGCGCGTTTCTCACGCAGTATTATGCCGATCGGGACCTCCCGGAGGCAGTTCTGTTACCCGAACGACCCGCCGACGAGACTGTGATGGACTGGTTGGAAGCGAGTGGGACGGCTGTCCGGGTGCCCGGTGCAGGACGAGAGGCGAAGTTGGTCGATTTGGCGCTGAAAAACGCCCGTCAAGGTCCCGACACGGGAGACGAACTGGGGACGCTGGCTGCTCGGCTGAGTATCGATCGGCCCGAGCGAATCGAGGGATTCGATGTCAGCCACGCGAGCGGGAAGGCAGTCGTCGGTTCAGACGTCTGCTTCGTCGGCGGGAGCGCGGAAAAGTCGGATTATCGTCGCCGAAAACTCACAGAGCGAAACGACGATTACGCGAATATGCGTGAGCTCCTCAACTGGCGGGCGAGTCGGGCTGTGGAAGGCCGTGATGACCGCCCAGATCCGGATTTACTCCTCATCGACGGCGGTGACGGTCAATTGGCCGCTGCGCGAGACGCTATGTCGGCGGCCGGCTGGGAGATTCCGGTCATCTCTCTCGCCAAGCAAGAAGAGCTCGTAATCACACCCGACGGCCCAATCGATCTTGACGACGACGACCCGGCCTTGCACGTTCTCCAACGGGTCCGAGACGAAGCCCATCGGTTCGCGGTCCAATATCACGGCAGCCTCCGTGATGATGTCTCGACAACCATCGAGGAAATTCCCGGTGTCGGCCCGGAAACACGCAAAAGCCTGCTTCGCCGGTTCGGAAGCGTCGATAACGTTCGCGAAGCTTCACAAGGTGATCTCACTGATGTCCCCGGAGTCGGCTCGAAAACGGCAGAAACCATCACCGAACGGCTCTGAACGGGTACGAGAAAGCGGGTGAGACGGATTTGCTGAGCGTTCGAGGGGAATGTCTATCATCTCGTGGCCGGGAGGATGTTATCCTTCCGTCGCTGCCGGCACGAGCAGGATCGGCAGCGGACGTTGCTCGATCAGTTCACCCGTGACGCTTCCCCGAACCGCGTTGTACAGCCGGCCTCGTTCGGAATTACCCATGACGAGGAGTGTATACTCGTGATCCCGAATATACTCGGCGAGTCGCCTGGCGATCGCCTCGTTTCCTGTCGCGTTCATCTGGATGGTTTCGAAGTTGGCGACAATCCGCTCTCTGAGGAACTCGTCACCGATGGCTTCGCGAAGTTGAGTTGCTGTCCGGTCTCCCCCGACATAGACGATATCGACAGCCTCGCCCGTCTTCCCGGCCCGCTCTGCGGCAAATTCGACTGCCCGACGGGACGAGTCGCTCCCATCGTATGCGACGAGGATCTCTCCACGATTACTATCGTCCACACTAACAATTATATCTAAAGCCGAATGTGGGTTTCGGCTGCAATGGCCCCGCCCTCACTGAGAAGCCAAATGTGGTGGCCGACAGAGTCTGCGTGCTGGTTTGTGCGTGAGCGTCTGTCTAATTGGACTCCGCTGGCTTCGACTCGCTCAGACAGTGTGTCGTAGTTGCGGATCCCATACTGAAGGAGACTGCAAGACACACCGCCCATTCTAATCTGTCTCGCCGCAATCCTCGAATTCCTCGAGCACTCCCACCTGGAGACAAGGTCGGAGTATACCAGTGGCCGAGCGGCTCCGCCGTCAGACTTCGTTGTACTGGTCGGACAGTTTCTGGGCTGCCTCGTCCATGAGGTCTCGTTCGTACTCATCGAGATTCCACTCGACGACTTCTTCGATTCCGTTCGTCCCGAGTTTGGCCGGCACACCCATTGCGGTCTCTTCGTGCCCGTATTCGCCGTCTAAGACGACCGAACACGGGAGGACCTCGCCGGTATCCCGGAGAATGGCTTCGACAGTGTGAGCCACGCCTTGAGCGGGGCCCCACTGGGTGGCGCCTTTCCGCTCAATAACGTCCATCGCCGACTCCTGAAGTGCGCTCAAAATCGCTTCTCGGTCGGCTGACTCGAAGCCGGGGTCGCGACCGTCTACCCGGACTTTCGAGAAGGCTGGCGCCTGTGCCTCGCCGTGTTCACCGAGAATCGTCGCCTCAACGTTCTGAACGGGGACATCGAACCGATCGGCGAGGACGTACCGAAATCGTGCTGAGTCGAGCCGCCCACCGAAGCCGACAACGCTGTGGCGGTCACGGTCGCCGGTCTCGTAGAGGTGGCGGTTCAGGAGGTCGACCGGATTCGAGGTGGTTACCGTGACGAAGTCGTCGGAGTGGTCGGCCAGCGACGCCCCGATATCTTCCATAATGGGGGCGTTATCCGCAGCCAGATCGATCCGCGTTTGTCCGGGAGACCGTGGGATCCCGGCAGTGATCACGACAACGTCAGACCCAGCCGTTGCCGGATACCTGCCCTGTCTGACTGTGGTATTAGAATCGTAGGCGATCCCGTGATTCGTATCCGCGGCTTGGCCCACGGTTTCGTCTTCTTTATCAGGAATATCGACGAAGACTAACTCGTCTACTACGTCTCGAAGTGCCAGACTGTATCCCACTGCCGCGCCGACTGTCCCGGCTGCCCCGACCACACTGACTTTACTCATTTCACGTCAGACGGCGGTCGGATAGCGAGTAAACGTTTCGGAATGAGTGCTGTCTGCCCTCCACACAACCCATGCGACATTCTCGTGAACCCACCCCGGGGCAGTCGCCTCGACCGCCTGTACAGGACGTCCCTGCCGCACTCAGCCCCTATCAATGAATGGTAGTGCTGTCTCCCAAACTGCACTCGGGTGAACATCACTGTGGGAAGGACACAGAGGCCCACCGTTAGGAGTTGATACCACCTCGCCGACCGAAACCGCAGCTACTTGCCATCTGGCGGCTAATCGTGCTTTGAGACGACCTGGATGTTCAGCGTCAATATACCAGTCCCGCGAGCCGTCGACCGTCTAGCCGCCGAGCTGTCACCGGAATTATCTGCCTTCGATTCCCGCCGTGATCGGTTTTCACTCGTCGGGAAACGGATCGGAACTGCGGCGTTTGAAGCTGGCACTACCCCTAACAAGGATCGTGCCGTGGCAGAACTTCGCGAGCGACTCCGCCCGCTACTTGCGCCGGTCGATCCATTCCAGATCCGGGCGCCGACGATAGCTCAGTTCGACGACCCTGCACGCGGTCCCGGGCCCGTCGTATACCTCAAGATCGAGAGTCCCGGATTACTACAGCTCCACCGGCGTCTGTGTAGTATCTTTGATCCTGTGGACGGTCTCGAAGCCGGCGATTACGTTCCTCACGTCACCCTGGCACGTGGGGGTAGTTCACAGGCGGCTCTCCGGTTGTGTGAGAAAGAGATCGACCATATCGATTGGACAGTCACCGAAGTCGAACTGTTCGACCCGGAGTATCGCGAACCCGCTGCCACGCTCACGTTTTGACATCCCGGTCTGGCTAGCATCATCGCACTGCCGGCGACCCCGACAGACCGATACTACCTGCAGCCCGCGATTGCGACTGTCACTGCTATCGTCTCTGTTTCTAGCTGTGACTCTGACTTCGTCTTTATATGTGGAGCAGGAGCAACACCACGGCCTTCAGGCCGTGGATACGCGCCGTCACTCAGTGACACAGTCCACCGACAACGGCCTATCCGAGTTTCCAATCCGTACTTTGAACTGCCAACAACCGCCGTCCTGCAGTAAGGTTAGGTCGGAACGGAGCGATTCCGAATGGACTTCGGAGGCGGCCACGCCGCCACTACCGAGACAGTATCCGGAACGCCAACTCGGTGAACACGAATATTAGAAGCGTTCGTCTGTGCCTGTTGGGTTATACAAGCCCTCAAAGGTAACTCCGAGTCCGCTGACGTGTCAGTGGCTCCCTGCTGGCTCACACAACAGATGGGAGCCACCGACGCTGAGGAGAGGAGAGGAGAGGAGTAACGGCGGGTTGGCACCGCCAGCCAGCCACTGTTTCGTGATGGGTTAAACGGATTCCTGAAGAAGAACCTGGCACCGTTGGTTGCAAACCTGAAATTCCCAACGCTCGGGATTCCTCCGCCTTCACGCGGGGGAGGATGTCAAGCCGTTTCTATACGCGGGTAGGGCGAATAGCTCGGGGCTGGTCCCGAGATGGATCACGATTTTATCGCTCGGTGAGCTGAGCCGGAACCGGGTGTTGAGGGTGCATTGTCAGTGACCCTCGAAGCTCCATCTGTGGGCCGGTATACTCCAGGTCGTACTGCTGTGCGACTGTCGCAACGATCAGTTTTGCCTCCATCAGCGAGAACCGCTTTCCGATACACATGCGGGGCCCGCCGCCAAAGGGGAAAAACGCGAACCGAGGACGGTCGCTCCGACGCTGATTCGCCCAGCGGTCCGGTTTGAATCGGTCGGGCTGGTCCCACCAGCGCGACGATCGGTGGACCACCCACTGAGGTATCATGAGCATCGCGTTTGCCGGGAGCCGATACCCGCCGTGTTTCACGCCCACCTGTGATTCTCGGAACAGGGTATATACCGGCGGGTACATGCGCATTGCCTCGTTGAGAACCTGCTCGGTGAACTCCAGTTGTTGGATGTCGTGCAGTCCCGGTCGGCCGTCTCCAACCACCTCGTCGACCTCACGGTGGATTCGGCGAGCTGCCTCTGGGTGTTCTGAGAGCAGATACCACGTGTACGTCAGTGTCAGTGCTGTGGTGTCGTGGCCGGCCAACAGGATCGTCACCAACTCATCACGGAGGTTTTTATCAGTCTGTTCGCCCCGGTCGTATGCCCGCAACAAGATTGACGCCAGATCCATGGGCATGTCTTCATCAGCGTCGGTGGCGCCAGGAATCCCGCCCTCAATTGCCTCACCCGCTGGGTCAACCGTTGGGTCCTGCTGGGTCCCCCGTCGCTCGGCGAGCAAGTCGTCGATAACAGCTTCTAGCTCGGCGAGTGCGGTGTCGAATTCGCGATTCGCTTCGGTGGGAGCCCAGTCTGGAACGATGAATCGCTTCGGGTTGGGCTCGAATCGGGCCCCGAGCGGCTCGAGATTCTCCTGGACACTCTGGACTCGCTTTTCATCGACATCGGTCCCGAACATGGCGTTGACGATGATTCGAACCGTCAGTCGGGCCATCTCTAACTGAACATCGATTTGGTCGCCAGCCTCCCACGAATCCACGGTCTGTTTGGCGTGGTCGGCCATCATCTCGGTCAGCCCCGACAGCCGTTTGGGGTGGAACGCCGGTGTCGCCAGGTCTCGCTGTTTCCGCCAGGTCTCTCCGTCACTCATCAACAGTCCGTCCCCGAGTAACGAGTCGATCGCCCCGTCACTGAATGTAGCCTTCCGATATTTCTGGGCGTCACTCACCAGCACCTGCTGGATATCTGCGGGGTTGGTGAGCATATACGTCTCCTGGGGGCCCAGCTGAAACCGGACGATATCACCGTAGGCATCCGCACACTCGCGCAAGAATTCGAATGGGTCGTCCGCAAACCGTCGCCCGCTTCCAAAGAACGGCTCGCCCAACGGACCCGGCGGCTGAGTACTCATGCTTTTCTGACAGGCCTGGAAGGTCATTAACCATTCTGTCGCCGGCCGCCGGCTTCGCCGGCGCGATAGATTCACCGGTCAGCATGGCGAATGCGTCCCTACTGGTTGAGCATCTGTCTGGACCGTCCCTGGGATGAGCCGAGTGCCGTCATACCGTGAATTCGTTCACCTGAACTCGTCACGGCTGTAGTCGCCACGGCTATGTGTTTGCCCCGTCAATTCGCTAACATGCGAATTGAGTACGATCGCGACACGTGTATCGGTATGTTTCAGTGTGTAGACGAGTGGGATGCTTTCGAGGCCAACAAGACCGACGGCAAGGCAGACCTCCTCGACAGTGAAGAGGAAGACGAGGATGTCTTCGTTCGAGAAGTCCCGGAAGACGAGGAATTCGACGCCAAATTCGCGGCCCGTGTCTGTCCGGTCGATGCAATCGCCGTCTACGACGATGACGGTGACCAAATCGTGTGAGCGAGAGTCAATCAGGTCAGGACGCCGGGAGGGCAGTTCAGATGCTTCCACGGATTCTCTGCGGGTGCCAACCGAGATCCCAGCTACCGGTAAGACCGGTTGCACAGACGGACGCCGATGTGACGGCTTCTGACGGTCAGTGTCTCAACTCCCGAGTTACCGTCGACAGGTGCTGTGAACGGTGTCGTGTGTTCATAAATTGGTCAGATCAGATCAGATCAGATCAGATCAGATCAGATCAGATCAGATCAGATCAGATCAGATCAGACAATTTCCTCACGCTCGGCTGAGCGAAGCCCGGCTCAACGCAGTGTGGCGAGACTATGACAATCAGCTGGCTTTGCTGATCGCCTGATCCAGGTCGGCGAGAATGTCCTCTGGATTCTCGATTCCGACTGACAGTCGCACCATATCGTCTGTGACCCCAGCGGTTGATTTCTCTTCATCGGTCAACTGTTGGTGGGTAGTAGACGCAGGGTGGATGACAAGCGTCTTCGCGTCGCCGACGTTGGCCAGTAGCGACGCCAGTTTGGTCTCTTCGACCGTCGACTTGGCCGCCTCGTATCCTCCTTCGAGTCCGAAGCTGATCATCCCGCCGTAGCCACCGTCCAGATACCGCGAAGCGTTGTCGTGGGTGTGGTGACTCTCGAGGCCGGGGTAATCGACCCACGCGACGGCGGGATTATCCTGGAGAAACTCCGCCACGATCTGGGCATTCTCGCAGTGGCGGTCCATTCGGAGCGGCAGGGTCTCTAACTTCTGGACGGTCTGCCAAGAGTCGAACGGCGACTGAGCATTCCCCAGATCGCGAAGGCCGCGTGCGACTGCAGCGTAACTGAAGGCGGCATCGCCGAACCGGTCGGCGAAATTGACCCCATGATAGGCGGGATTTTCCGTCGCAATCTCAGGGAATCGGTCAGGGTAGTCGGCCCACGGGAAACTTCCACCATCGACGAGGGCACCGCCGATTGTGGTCCCGGCGCCATGGATCCACTTTGTGGTCGACTCCCAGATGAGGTCGGCGCCGTGGTTGAGCGGCCGACACAGCGCCGGTGTCGCGAACGTGTTATCGATAAACAACGGGACCCCCCGTTCGTGCGCAATGTCGGCCACCCGCTGGATATCCGGTGTGTCGAGGGCCGGATTGCCGATCGTCTCAAGATGCACGTAAGCAGTGTCCTCGTCGATCGCCTCGGTGTATGCTTCGTAATCTAGTGTCTCAACGAACCGAGTGGTGACACCTCGGCGTTCGACAGTGTGGGTGAAGTAGGTGTAGGTGCCGCCGTACAGTGACGAACTGGTGACGATGTTGTCACCCGCCTCTGCCAGGAGGAACGTCGCGAGATTCAGCGACGCCATCCCAGACGCTGTCGCGACGGCACCGACACCCCCCTCCAGTGACGCCAGCCGCTCTTCGAGAACAGCGTTCGTCGGGTTCATGATCCGCGAGTAGATGTTGCCTCCCTCCTCCAGGGCGAACAACCGAGCGGCGTGATCGGCGTCGTCGAAGACGAACGACGTGGTCTGATACAGCGGTGGCGCACGCGCGCCCGTCTCCGGGTCTGGCTCCTGGCCTGCGTGCAGACTGCGTGTCTCGAATCTGTGTTCGTTCGTCACCATACCCGACATTAGTAATCACCGGTGAAAGACCCCCGCCCCGAATTCGACGGACTGGCTCGTCACGAGACCCGCAGGATGCAGAGAGCCCATCTGATCAGCCACGGTCTGTCGTTGGCTCCGGGTGGATTCACGATCAGCCGTGAAAGAGACTCGAATGGACGGGCGCCTGTGCCGCTTCAGTCGCCTCTTCAACGGCATTTCGAGTCGTGTCTGAGACAGCCTTGCCTCCGAGTCCGTCGGCGAAAAAGTCCCGCAGCGGTGGGCCGACCTTCTCTGGCTCGACGAGAAACGCATCGTGACCGTGAGCAGAGTCGACGAGTTGGTGCGCGACGGGGATATCGACCTCGCGGGCAGCGTCACTGAGCGCGTGTGCCTGTTCGGGGGTGAAGTGCCAGTCGGCAGAAAACGACATGATGAGCAGTTCCCCCTCGAAGGCGGCGATTGCGTCTGCGTCCGACCCGTATCCCGACGAGAGGTCGTATTCGTCCATCGCCCGTGTTAGGTACAAATACGAGTTGGCGTCGAACCGCTCGACGAACTTCGAGGCCTGGTAATCCAGATACGACTCTACTTCCCGGTATGTGGAAAATTCCCCGGCGCGATCTATGGGAAGTTGGTCGTGGGCTGCCTCCCGGCCGGCCGCTCGCCGCCCGAATTTCTGCGCCATCGAGGCCTTCGAGAGGTACATGACGTGCCCAATCTGCCGGGCGATAGCCAGGCCCCGGTCGGGGCTGGGTCGGTCCTCGCCGTAGTAGTCGCCCCCGTTCCAGGCCGGATCAGACCGGATCGCCCGCCGAGCGATCGCCTCTAGCCCAAGCGTTTGAGCGTCGATTCGTGCGGCCGCTGCGATCGCAACCGCGTATCTGACATCGTCAGGATACAGTTTGGCCCACTCTAAGACGTTCATCCCCCCGGCGCTCCCGCCGATGACCGCCCGGAGCCGGCCCACTCCCAGAGCGTCCAGGAGGCGACGCTGTGCCCGTGTCCAGTCGGTGATCGTCACTGGTGGAAACTCCGTCCCCCAGGGATCGCCATCAGGGCCCTCGGCGGCCGGCCCGGAACTCCCATAACACGAGCCTGGGACGTTCGCGCAGATCACGTAGTACTCGCTGGTGTCGATTGCCTTTCCGGGACCCACGATATCGGCCCACCATGCTCTGGCTTGACCCGCTCGTTCGGTGTCAATGTCGGGCGTCCGAGCGACGTTCTGGCTTCCCGTGAGAGCGTGACATACCAGCACCGCATTATCGCCGTCGAATTCACCGTACGTCTCGTAAGCCATCTGCAGATCGGGGATAGTCGCTCCGCTCTCGACGGTGAATTCGCCGAGAGACTCCTGTCCAGACTCCGCAGGTGGGCGCTCAGCCATCGTCAGTCACCAGTCTCGTCGGCAGCATCACGAGAGTGATTTGGGACGCCCTCACCGCTGGACTCTGTTTGTGCCCCCGTGTTTGCCGGCAGTGCCTGTCCGAGATCCGCCACAATATCAGCAGGGCTCTCGATACCGACCGACAGCCGGAGCATATCCGGCTTCACACCGGCTTCTTTCAGAGCTGTCTCACTGAGCGTCGCGTGTGTGGTCGAAGCTGGATGAATGATCAGCGACTTCGCGTCGCCGACGTTCGCGAGGAAACTCGTCAATTCGACGCGCTCACACAACTCGGCGGCTGCCTGGTAGCCGCCGTCAAGTCCGAACGTAATCATCCCACCGTATCCCGAGAGGTACTCTGAGGCGTTGTCGTGAGTGCGGTGGTCTTCGAACCCAGGATATCTGACCCACGCGACTGCAGGATGGTCGGCGAGAAACTCTGCGACAGTGCGGGCGTTCTCACAGTGGCGGTCCATTCGTAACGGGAGTGTCTCGATTCCCTGGAGGGTCTGCCAGGCGTCAGAAGGTGACTGGCCGTTCCCGATTGCCCGAACCCCTCGGTGACGGAGCGCGCGTAATAACGCTAATTCGCCGAATTCCTCCGTGAAGTCGACGCCAAACGCTGGGTTTGGCCCCGACAGTTCCGGGTAGTCGGCGTCGGGGTGATCCCACGGAAAGGTTCCACCGTTGATCACGGCCCCGCCGACAGTAGTCCCGGCGCCGTGGATCCACTTCGTGGTCGACTCCCAGATTATGTCGGCGCCGTGTTTGAGCGGCTGGCACAGCGCTGGTGTCGCGAACGTGTTGTCGACCACTACCGGCACCGCCCGGTCGTGTGCGATTTCTGCGATCCGCTCGAAATCAGGGGTAATCAGTGACGGGTTCGCTACCGTCTCCACGTGGACGTAGGCGGTGTTTTCATCGATAGCATCTGCGTACGCCTCGTACTCGAGGGTGCCGACCGTTCGGGGCTCGATACCTCGTCTGGTGGCGATCGTGTCCAGATACGTGCTGGTGCCGCCGTACATCTGTGCGCTCGCAACGATATTGTCGCCCGCCGATGCAAGGACGGTCGTCAACGTGTCTAACGCCGCCATCCCCGACCCCGTCGCGACGCTGCCCACTCCGCCTTCTAACGCCGTCAAGCGCCGCTCAAGCGCCCGGACAGTGGGGTTGGACACCCGAGAGTAGATGTCACCTTCCCGTTCCAGCGCGTACAATTCTGCTGCCGTCTCGGCGCTGTCGAACACGAACGAGGTCGTCTTGTGGACTGGCGTCGCTCGTGCGCCCGTCGTCGGGTCCGGGTCCGTTCCTGCGTGAAGGCTCCGTGTCCTGAACCCGCGTGTCATGTACTACATGCACATCACTCTGGGAGTGTATAACCGAGAGTTACGGCAACGCCTGCCGTAGTGCCGTCACCCTGGGCGATATCTCGGTTGGAAAATATCACTGAGTTTGATCTTAGAATCTGTTTACTCCGTGTCCAGCTATGCCGGCGAAGGGATAGCCGTCTCTGAGACTAACAACTATTATTTGGCATGCAGCACCTATGATGAATCATGTCGTCCGGATCACCGCCTGTCCCTGGATTGGCAGAACGGGCCAGCGACTGCGCACGGCGACTCCGGGCTGCAAAGCAGGTGCTGCTGGTGTCGCATATCGACGCTGACGGGCTGACCAGCGCCGCAATCGCGACGATCGCTCTCCAGCGGGCTGGAATCCCCGTCGAGACGGTCTTCGAGAAGCAACTGGATACCGATTCAATCACGAGTATCGCGGCTCGCGACCACGATATAGTGTTGTTCACCGACTTTGGCTCCGGGCAACTCGACGTGATTGCCGACCACGAGGCTGCGGGTGCGTTCACCCCAGTTATCGCTGATCATCACCAACCTGCCGATGCGGAGACTCAGTACCACCTCAACCCCCTTCTCGAGGGGATCGACGGGGCCTCGGAGCTGTCCGGCGCAGGCGCCGCGTACCTTCTGGCGCGGGCTCTCGACGAGGTGAGCGGAGAGACGACGCCAGATGGTGGCGTTGTCGGTGGTAATAGCCCTCACATTGGAACTGTCAACAGGCCGACCGACAACCGCGATCTGGCCGGGCTCGCAGTCGTGGGGGCCGTCGGCGACATGCAGGATGGCGCTGATGGACTACGCGGGGCCAATGAGGCAATCGTTGAGGAGGGCGTCGCGGCGGGTGTCATTAAGAGTGACCGAGATCTCGCCTTCTATGGCCGACAGACTCGACCGCTCCCGAAACTACTAGAGTACGCCTCCGAGGTTCGGATTCCGGGGATCACGAACGACGAGTCCGGAGCGATCGCGTTTCTGACGGATCTCAATCTCGATCTCAAACAAAACGGCGACTGGCGTCGGTGGGTGGACCTGGGAGATGCAGAGCAACAAACGCTCGTGAGCGCACTGGTCAGCCGGGCCGTCTCCTCGGGAGTCCCATCCGGCCATATCGACAAACTGGTCGGGACGACGTACACGCTTCTCGACGAGGATCAGGGAACAGAACTGCGAGACGTTAGCGAGTTCTCCACGGTACTGAACGCGACTGCCAGGTACGAACGCGCCGATGTCGGACTGGCTGTCTGTCTCGGCAACCGGGGCCCTGCCTTAGAGCAGGCCCGGACATTGCTGCGCAACCACCGCCGGAATCTCTCGGAAGGGCTCGACTGGGTCACATCTACGGGAGTCACGCGAGAAAACAATCTTCAGTGGTTCGACGCCGAAGACCGAATTCGCGAGACAATCGTGGGGATCATCGCGGGGATGGCCGTCGGTGCGCCCGGAGTGGATCGTGAGACCCCAATCGTCGCGTTCGCCGAGAAATCCAACACCGAAGTCAAAGTCTCTGCGCGGGCAACCAGTACGCTCGTCGGGGGAGGACTAGATTTGTCGATCGTGATGCGCGAGGCCGCACAGACTGTCGGCGGCGACGGCGGCGGTCACGATGTCGCTGCCGGAGCGACGATCCCGGCCGGCAATCGGCAGGCGTTTCTTGAGGCGGCCGACGGCCTGGTCACATCCCAACTCAACTCGGAGTAACCGACGTCATACTACTACTCGTGGGAGTGGCCGTTCGCGATCGGCATAGTATGGTATGGTTTGAGTGTCTCGGATGACCCGCGACAATACGGGGCTGGACGAAGCCGAACCAATCGAGACGGAGTGGCTGAGAGTCGTCGTATCGAGCGGTGGTCGGCTCTGAGACGTGCCGCAGTCACATCACAATCGTTCGGCGAGTTCGGTAACAGATGAGACTCTGTCTCGACAGGTGTGGCCTCTCAAGAATATCGTCGATTCACCGGAGTGTCGAGCCCCAGAATAACAGATCCGCGGTGATTAGTTGTCCACGAACCGCTGCCGCGCGGTGTCGAGTTCTGTCTGTGCCGCCGTCCGTTCGTCTACACTGATGTTCAACGCCCCGTTGAAGTCGATTTCAACGTTTTCGACGGCGCGTCGATACACTTTCACTCGTCGTCGTTCATCGGAGAGCGGTCGATCGTGAAGTTCTAACAATCCCGCCTCCTCAAGTTGGTCAATCCGGCGATAACAGGTCGCGATTGGAACGTCGAGTTCTGTGGACAACTGCTTTGCAGACTTCGGCTCCTCGGTCGCTACCAGAATAGCCACATTGTACTCGGTGCCAAGCACCTCAATCAGGTCGGTGTCCACCATCTGTCACACTATTGTTACTCACGAGTAAAAAGCACAACGGACCACCGACCATGGTGTTCTTCAGAACCGGGTTCGAGGCTCGCAGACACAAGATTCTCATCTCTATTACGATTACTGGTCCCCCGATCGACTGCCGACAAAATAAGTACCAGTATTTTTATATTTTCGAGAGGTTGCGGGTTCGACATTGGCTGTCCAACAGCTTCGTTCGGCTCGAAGACTACTTCATTCCGAGTGAGACACAGCGGATTCTTGTCTTCCGAGAAGCGCGCGAGACGATCCCGGAGATTCGAGTTGATTCAGGTGGGATTGCGCGAGAATCGTCAGGCTTGTACAGGCTGGCCCTCAGGAAAACGTATGGAAGAATCGCCGGGTCCGTCGGTATTTCCCGAGTTCGAGGTGATTCCGGCCGTGGATGTCGAAGGTGGACAGGTGGTCCAGCTTGTCGGCGGTCAGCGTGGGACGGGAACACGATACGGGGACCCGGTCGAATCTGCGCGACGGTGGGTGACCGAAGGGGCCGAGACACTCCACCTGGTCGACCTCGACGGAGCATTCGAGGGTGATCGACGGAACGCAGATGCAATCGAAGCGATCGGTGACAGCGTGGACCAGGAGGTCGACATCCAATTGGGCGGTGGGATACGGACGCCCGATGACGCCGAGACTCTTCTCGAGAGCGGCGTCGATCGTGTCATTCTCGGAACGGCGGCCGTCGAATCCCCCGAGATTGTCGAGACGATCTCACAGGATCACCCAGGAGCAGTCGTCGTGAGCCTGGATGCGGCAGGGGGTGAAGTTGTCGTCTCTGGCTGGACGGAATCAACTGGTCTAGACCCGGCCGCTGCTGCCGCCCGATTTGAGGACCGCGGTGCTGGCGGGATCTTGTTCACAGACGTCGAGGTCGAGGGTCGACTTGAGGGGGTCAATGCCAAGACGGTGCGCCGGGTGACGGATGCCGTCTCTATTCCGGTGATCGCCAGCGGCGGGGTTGCCTCGATCGACGATATCCGTGTGCTCCGTGAGGCTGGTGCTGCAGCGGTCGTCGTCGGAACGGCGTTGTACGAGGGAGCGTTTTCTCTCGCCGAAGCAACGGACGCACTCGAGTTGTGAGTGAGGATGACGGTGATTCATCGCGACTGTATTCGCCAGTGACTCTCGAGAGCGGTGGTGACTACCACCCACAATCAACTTAACAGGGGCTAGTGATGTACCCGTATGGGAATCCGGGAGGCGGCCGTGTCACGGCAAACGGCTGAGACGACGATCGATCTGACGCTCGTCATCGACGGCGACGGTGACAGCGAAGTCGAGACCGGTGTCGGCTACTTCGATCACATGCTCGGCTCGTTCGCGAAACACGGGCTGTTCGATCTAACCGTCAACTGCGACGGAGACCTCGATATCGACGATCACCACACAGTCGAAGATGTCGCAATTACGCTCGGCGAGGCGTTCGACGAGGCACTCGGTGACCGCCGCGGGATCAGCCGCTACGCTGACCGACGGGTCCCGCTCGACGAAGCCATCGCAAGCGTGGTCGTCGACATCTCGGGGCGACCAAGGTGTTATTTCGACGGCTCGTTTTCTCAGCCGTCCATCGGCGAGATGACGAGCGATATGGGGCGCCACTTCGCCGAATCGCTCGCGATGAACGCTGGCGTGACTCTTCACGCGTCCGTTGAGGGGGCCAACGCACACCACGAAGTTGAAGCGCTATTCAAGGCGCTCGCCCGGAGCTTGGACGACGCGACGCGACTTGACGAGCGCCGGAGTGACACCCCCAGCACCAAGGGTGACCTGTAGATCACCTCTTGGGGCCAAGTCTCAAGCCATTCGCTCTGTTCACCCAGTCGATTCGCTCGCGGTGTGAGCGGAGTCGCGCTGCTGTGTGCCTGCCGATCCGTGCCGTTCCACATCGCGCCCACCGGCATCACTGGTGAGTACCATACTATCCACAGGAATCTACAATCCAGGGTCATCTCGCCCACGCGAGCCGCCACGCGACGGTTATTATGTGCTCCCGTGACCGGGAGCCACGCAATTGGCCGGAAGGTGAGACTGCCGCGTTTCACGCGTCACGAGAAGGTTCCATGCGGGCCAAAGAGACCGACGATTCGGTCGCGGATCCCCGCCGGTAGTACGGCAACCGCTGCGAGAACGTACGCTTCCCAGCCGACGAGATAGCGCCGTTTCGGGGAGTCGGTGGTGACAGCGGTCTGAATCTGGCCAGCAATCCGCTCCGGAGAGACACCACCTCCGGGGCTGTCTCGGAGACGTCGATAGGCGGTCTGGTGAGTCTCATTCGCCGGCAGCCGCTCGGCAGCCCGCTCAAACAGGGGTGTAGCGACTGGCCCAGACTCGATCACCGACACGGTGATACCGTGTTCACGGCGAATCGCG
>KI543227.1:4151-5681 GCA_000496235.1 uncultured archaeon A07HR60 | reverse complement strand
TTGACATCCTCCCGCGGCTGAAGACGTCGTCACGCTGCGCGTGACTGCCCGCCAGACGCAGTCTGGCGAGCGGGAATCCCACGGTACCGCACCGCTGGATTGGGATCTTAGGGTTTGGACTCGACCACTTGATCCTGCGGTTGAAATCCGCTGGACAGGTCGTGAAGGTAGACTCCGGGCTGTGCCAACCAGCCGGTACTCCTATCCTCACCCAAACTGGGCGGAGACTCAGAGTTACTTTGATTCATCTCGAGACGGATGTTTTCCGCCCCGTTCACGTCAGCGTTGAACGCCGCATCACACGCCTCACAGACGTACAGACCCCGTTCAACACGCTGAGTATCGTCTTCTTTCCCACACATACAACACGTCTTGCTTGTGTCGCGCTCAGAGAATTTTACAACGTCGATACCCTTCAGCTCTGGCTTGTATTCGAGGATATCTGTGAAACGGTCAAACGCCCACGAGCGCAAGTCGAGATTCCCATGCGTGCCCCAGTTTTTTTGACTCTCCGCTCTGGTCATCACGGACGCCCTCCAAGTCCCCGACGTTGATCTGTCCAACCCCTTTCTCAACACACTGTTCGACGATGTGTTTCGTCAACGAGTGGAAGATGTGGGTGCGGCGCTCCGACCACTTTGCGTGTAGACGAGTGGCCTCGTTGCCACCTGGGTTGTCACAGTGAGCAATCTCTTTGGGAAAGTAGTAGCTGTCCTGTTTCAGACGATTGCCGGGGTACAGATCGGCATCTTCAGTGCTGTACGCAACGGCGGCGAAGTTACAGATCCCGAGGTCGATGCCTGCGGTCTCAGTGCCGGGCGGGTCAGGCGTCTCGATTTCGTCTTTGCAGACGAGGTGTAGTTCCCACCGCTCTGTTGATTGGTCGTAGACGGCGCGTGCCTGTTGGAGATTCTCGACGGAAACGTCGGGCCGGGTTTCGCACTCGACGAGAATGTACTCTCTGGCTCGGGGGTACTCCTTGTGGGTGCGACCTTTTGAGAGGCGAACCCGCTTGTTTGTCGCGTCGTGACGGATGCCGTTCTGTTTCCACGTTACCGTGCTACGTGGGTGTTCTTCATGAACACGACGACCCTGTTGGTCGTAGTGATTTTTCTTGCGGTAGCCAGGTGGATTCTCCCGTTCATCGGCGGAGCCGTCCCAGGAGTTGAAGGCTTCAGCGAGTTCCTCAAGAACCCGCTGACTGGACTGACTGTGCAGTCCCTTGTATTTCAGATGAGTCTTCAACTCTTTTTTGAGCTCTCCGTGATCGGGGATTTCACCTGTGTCATCCCAGACTTCGCGAGAGTGGTGGTTAGCGACGTTCCAGAGCTTGCTGGCGCTCCACCCGTGCCGGTCAAGCAATTCGCCCACTTGTGAGTGGTTGCGGATTTTCGCTTGATGGGTGCGGTGGACCTCTAACACGGTCGAACGCCTGTATAATACATTATATTTTTCATGAAAGTTGGGATGAGGACCGCAGAATATCCGGTCTTACTGAGTTTGACAGACCGTGGCACTGAGTGACGGCGC
>KI543227.1:0-2058 GCA_000496235.1 uncultured archaeon A07HR60 | reverse complement strand
TTACTCTGTCTGAATAGCGGTCCTGTTGTCGGCTTCATCCCGCCCGAAACGGCGAGGCTTTCGCCTTCTAGTTCCGTAACGACGCGAGATGGAGCTAATCAGAGGGAAACGTCGTGAGAACCCGTTGGTGTCTGACTGTCCTGCTGACGCCGCCACCATCGGCAGATCGCCGGCCAGTGATTAGTTTGCACGCGAATCGGTCAGGTCGTTCCGAACGCACGGTCACCAGCGTCGCCCAGACCAGGGATAATAAAGCCATCCTGGTCAAGATGGTCGTCGATAGCGACAGTCAATGTTTCCGCGTCGGGAAACGCCGCGCCGACCCGCAGGAGTCCGTCGGGGGCCGACACTGCTGACAACACCACTAGATCCCCGTATTCGTCTGCTTCGGCGGTGACGTGATCGAGAACGGCACACATGGTTGAGCCAGTCGCGAGCATGGGATCTGCGACGATCACCGTGTCATCAGTGCTGATGTCTGGGAGCTTCACATAGTCAATTGTGATCGGAAACTCTCCAGTCTCGTCCATGCCCGCTTGTTCGTCGCGTCCGGCCGAGATCACGCCCTGTTTGGCCCCGGGAAACGCCTTCAGCAGCCCCTCAACGAACGGTGTCGCCGCTCTGAGCACGTTGACGATGACCACATCATCAAGACCCTTCACTCGCTCACCAGTAGTCTGCTCTAGTGGTGTCTCCACGGGGACGTATTCGGTTTTCATCGCCCCGTCGATAATCTCGTATCCGCAGATTCGCCCCAGTTTCACCAGCCCCTTTCGGAAGGCGACCTGTTCAGTGCTGGTATCCCGAAGCTGTGACAGCGTATCTCGGGCGAGTCCGTGTGTAATGAGCGACGCATCCTCGCGGTCTTCGATGGTCATACTCACCAACCCGGGCCTAGGCGTTGATAAACACCGGCGCTGGCGACAGTCACTATCAGAAGCCCGATGAGCGGTGGCAGCTGACTGTCAGCCTCACCGTCGTCGTGAACGGCAATTTCGGACCGTCTGTTGAATACCCGCAGGTTTCCAATCGTGCAGGTCACCGTCAGTTGAGAAAATCAGTCGTGGTCTGTGATATGACTCGTGACCGAACCGGGTCCACACCTGCTCAGTTCAATATGACCGTATAGATCAGCGCAAACGTCGCAATTGTGACTCCGCCTACGTTGATCGGCGTGAACGACGCGATATCTACCAGATTAAGCCCAGCAATCACTGCCCAGCCCGAGACGAGCGATAACACAACGCTCAACAACAGGAGGAATCGCGGATCTTCGTCCGATGATTCGATTCCCTCGCTGAGGCCCTCTGTCTCCTCAGTTCCATCCGGGCCAGTCTGTGACATACAAACCAGTAGGCCCACGGGCGTTTTATGTCTTCTCAGCCTGCTGTAAACGATATGGCACTGAAAACCAACGTCGAAATTCTGGGTCATCCAGCGTCGTTCTCCCTCGGTGTCATACTCTTCCTGTCTGCAGGCCAGCTGTACTGACAGGCACGGGCACTCTCTCCACACAGTACTCCGGTCTGTGCGGCTGTCCTTCTCACCACCACTGTTAGTATGTATTATCGATTCGTCTGGACCCGACACGTTGATACGGGCCAGAATTTGAGTACCGTGACATGTTCGAAGACCCCAATATCTCCACGATTGCTATCGGTGGAATCACGGTGACCGTGTTGATGGTAACAGCATTGTCTTACATCGCGTTCGAGGGGTTGGGGGAGGATGTCCATTCACCGAACAGCAAGGCTGACAGAAAAGCGGAGAATCTCCCATCGGCTGACAGTGAAGAGGAGTCTATGGCGGACCCTGACTCGACGGATTCTACCGCGTGAGCTAATCCCTATCATGCCGTCGTCCAGTGGCGGTCGACCCACGCCACGTCTGCCGGCTGAATGGGTCGTTACAGGGTGAGCAACCTCCCGTCGCGGGACTCTTATAGAACGATAGGTGCTCAGACGCCTTCCTCACGGAGCGAACGGAACGCAGTGGCGTGAGCGAGTCGGGAGGGAGACAGCGCTGTTATCACTGTGTATTCGACCTTCTGTGAATACT
>KI543226.1:115913-120753 GCA_000496235.1 uncultured archaeon A07HR60 | reverse complement strand
TCCTCAGACACCTACGTCCCCCGTTCGGACATCACGGTGATACCGGAATCTGAAGCCGAAACCCAACAGGAGATGTCGACCGCGACTCCGACCGAAACAGCCGACTCGGTGCCTGGCTTTGGCGCTATCGCCGCGTTGGTGGCTATGCTGGCCGCCGCACTCGTCGCGACACGCCGACGATGAGGCTGCTGATACGACGGTGAGCAGTGAGACTCGGCTTTCACTGGCCGGCTGACAATCCGGCCGACTCTTTTTCGCGACGCTGGGAGTCTGTGCTCGTCACCCGCTAAGACGAGGGCCAACTGGCGTGGCAGTCGAAACGGGCTTACGCCATGGGGCCCCGCTTCAGGTATGGTTGAGCGTATCATCTGGCCCGCATATCTCGACGCAGATCGCAGTCGCTCCGAGGGACGTCGCGTGGCGTTAGACCAATCGATCGAGGACCCCACCGTTGACGAGATCGCCGAGGCAATCGGGCAGGTCGGCTACGATGCGACGATTGAACGTGACGCGATCTATCCGCGTGAGTACGACCCCCGGGGTCGGGTGTTGGCTCACGGCGTGGACGACGCCACGAAACCCGATCTCGTACAGGCCGCTGCTGCGTACGTCAATCTCCTTCGGAACTCGTCGTGAAACGTCTCGGAGAGGCTGTCCGGACCGCTAGTGGACTCGTCATCGTCCAGACGGAAGGGACCCCGCGGATTGGGGCCGAGGCGATCGACGAGTCACTCGACACGGTCGGGCGCGTCGTCGACGTATTCGGGCCGGTGGAGTCGCCATACGCGGCCGTCACTCCGGCGGGGACTACCTCTGTCTCGCAGGTCGTCGGCCAGACACTGTACACCGAGTGAGCGCCCACCGTCATGGTGCCACTAGATAGACCAGCCACTACGAAGTTGAATTGAGACGTGACGGTCAGCGTGTGTCGCAGCTGATGCCACTGGGTTTGATCGTGAGACGATTCACACATCGAGTCACTGACTCGCGGAGCCCGCTCGCCCTCTAGCGAGAAAACAAGACACTAAATGCACGCTTCGCTGTATCACTCTCATGAATTCTCGCGCCGCCTGGGGCGTCGCTTTCGCAGTCAGTCTGTTCGTAGTCGTGCAACTGGGGGCGCTGGCGCTGGTTCCTACGTTCTTCGAACAGGGCTATCAACCCGTGAACAATCCTCAGGATCCCACGTTGAGCATCGCATACATCGGGGCGATCTTGGTCGCGACTGTCCTCATGCTCGCTGCGTTCAAATACAAGTTCGATCAGGCGGTTCGGTACGTCATCGTCGGCACGTCTGGGATGCTGTCGTGGTACGTGTTCGGGGCGCTGTTGCCGACACTGGTCGCGGTGCCGCTGGCAGCGGGCGTCTCTGTCGCGCTGCTGCTGTATCCTGAATGGTACATTATCGACGCGGCAGGCGTGTTGATGGGTGCTGCTGCCGCGGGGCTGTTCGGTATCACGTTCGGTCTCTTGCCGGCACTGATCTTATTGACCGCTCTGGCGGTGTACGACGCTATCTCCGTTTACGGGACCGAACATATGCTGTCGCTTGCCGAGGGTGTGATGGATCTCAAAATCCCCGTCATCCTGGTAATCCCGCTGTCGCTCGGCTACTCGCTCCTGAGTGACGACTTCTCTGGAGCTGCTGGCGTCCACGAAGACGAGACTGATACCGCGGGGGTGGACACGGATGATACCAACGCCGCTGGCGTCGCCTCTGACGCCGACACTAACCCTGATGTCGACGAAGAGACTGACGCTCCAGCCGAGTCTCAGACGGAACGAGATGCGTTTTTCATTGGGCTGGGAGATGCTGTCATCCCGGCGGTGTTAGTCGCCAGCGCGGCGTTTTTCTCATCTGCGCCGCTACTTGGGTTGCCCGGAATCGCAGTCAACGGGCCCGCGCTCGGCGCGATGGTCGGCACAATCCTCGGGCTACTGGTGTTGCTCCGGTGGGTGCTCCGTGGCGAGGCGCACGCTGGGCTGCCGCTGTTGAACGGCGGTGCGATCGGGGGATACCTGATTGGGTCGGTAATCGCAGGTATTCCGCTCGCTGAAGCCATTGGCGTGGCAGGCCTGTTGTGATCGGCTGCCAGATCGGCCAAGCCTGAGTTGTCGTCAGTGATTCTTATTAGTAGATTGGCTCGGCGACACGGGTTCGTCACTTCGCTTGCGACTGACTCGCGAAGAGCCACCCTATCGGTCTGTGATTATGATAGCTTGACCGCAGGCTCACAGATCACTCGTCAACGCCGGCTCGAATCTGCACAGCCATCCCCCAGTCGACGTCGGTCATCCTGACAGCGTCGATCTCGACCCGACCAACGCTCAAGAGCGAGTCTTACCCGTCGATTATCAACGTCTCGCTGAGTCATTCGTCGAGTCTCGCGATCCAGCCTCGAATCCAGGCGAATCCCGCCGCCGTCACGACTCCGAAAACGACTCCTACAGGCGTGTTCACGAGCAGGCGGCCCACTGAGAGCCCGACTGACATACCGATCACCGCTGACAGCGCGTAGCGGCCCACCAGCGCATCGAACTGATCGGCGTTCATACCTCCGAGCGTCGTCCTGAGAACAAATGACTGTCCTTCCGAGTCGAACGAGGCGTCCATATCGCTACCATATGTAGCACAGCCGTGGATTGTGGTAACTCGCGGTCCCGTCGGCTCAGGACGGGCCGGAGTGCGATCTAAAACGGTGTGTCGTCAGTGTGGTGGACTGATTCGCGTGATTCATACCGATCTGTAGGGAAAGGCAGTCACGGTCGACCGGTTGAGCCTCCGAGCTACAATAGGAATGTCTCTGTGCGCTCTTCGAGGTCAATGAATCTATCCGTGGCGGCGATGAGTTCTTCACTCGTCGAGGAGGCAAATCCCATCGTCTCGACTCGGACGCCTTCATGTCGGAGATGTCTGCAAAGGCGCGAAAAGTCTCCATCGCCGGTGCAGAGGACGATTGTGTCGACGTGATTGGCGAGCGTGATTGCGTCAAGACTCATCCCAATATCCCAGTCTGCCTTCTTCGATCCGTCGCCGAATGTTTTGATCTCCTTGATTTTCGTCTCGAAGCCAATATCTTCCAGCGCCTCGAAAAACGTCTCTTCTTCCGGTGAGTCTGCCCGAATCACGTACGAGATAGCGCGTGTGAGTTCCCGCATTCGGACCGCCTCCTCAAGTAACGACGAGTAATCGATATTTTGTGAATACAGACTTTGAGCGGAATGATATAGATTCTGCGCGTCGACCAGTACCGCGACGCGCTGATGCTCGTGAATATCAACCATATTTGAACGTCACGGGGGCGCGTTTTAGCCGTTTCGAGGTATCGAGATATCCTGACTTCACGCGTTCCGTGGTGCAGTGTGGGACTCAATGAGACCGACCAAACTAGTCGGGAGCGATTCACGATTCTGTTCGTTGACAGCACCCCACAGTTGAATCCGCGACCCAGACGATCCCACTGGCCTCCCGTTAATGGCCACAGCCTACTCGCGATTCTCGTGTTGCCGCGGGATCTCTAGGTAACCCGCACTTGTCCTGTTCGAGTTGGGTATTTCAACTCCTGGTTGGGTAGTAGAGTTCGTCACTAGTGGGAACACTTGAAAGCACAGAGTCTCTAGTATGGCTGTGAAAGCGGTTGATGCGTCGGCACTCTCTCTTGACAGTGTGTTTCGAGATCGGCTTGATGACGTGGCGCGTGAGCAGTACCTCGCGAACCAGGCAAGTGATCTCGCACGGGCCAGGAAAATCAGGAAATCGCTCTTGTCGGACGTCAGAGCGATCGGGGCCGGGGCGGGGAGAATCGTCTATCCGCTGCCAGTAAACACCTACGATGGAGGGGCTTACGAGCGCTACGTGGTGAAATTCGCCAGACCGAACGACCGGTACGACTGGGACGGCCGCGACCAGAACCAACGCGAAACGACGCTCTGGCGAAACAATGACCACACCTCACTGATACCAGTTGTCTCGGCTGACCCGCGCGGCTACTGGATCGTCATGCCACGGGGAGAGTCTGTCCGCCGAGAAGCGCGTGAGATTACACAGTGGATCGAGGGGATACCCGAGGAGTTGGCCTCGAATCTTTTCGAAACGGACCTCTCGCCGAAAAACGTCGTCAGACTCGACGACCAACTCCGATTATGTGATTACGGTGTCCCTCCTCGGGGCCACTCGTCTCCGGATTCATCCAGTTGACGGGGTGAAGAGGAGAGGAGAGTTCGATTGGCCAGATCCGGCAGATACCTATCAACGGTCCTTCCGCAATTCGAGAGCCAGAGTAGTTCCCCCCTCTTTCCTTCCTACCACGTATCCGGAACGTCGTCCGTCGAGGCTCGCTGCTGTGGCGTCAGAACTCTCCAAATCGGGTAATAGCGTCGAGTTCCTCGGTTTTCGGCTCGGAGAATGCCTCCCGGGCGATCGACCGTTTGTGAACCTCGTCTGCGCCATCGATAATCCGGAATTGGCGGACGTTTTCATAAAAGTTGGCGAGTGGGAGATCCCGTCCGATCCCGTTGCCACCGCAGTACTGAAGCGCGGAGTCGATCGCGTCTTGAACGACGTTTGCGGTGTACGTCTTGGTCATAGCCACCTCGATCCGGGCTTCACTGCCCGCGTCGATCTGGGCGGCGGCGTGTCGGACCATGGTCCGGACAGCGTGAAGACTGGTGCGGTGGTCCGCGATATCGAAACGGGGGCCCTGCTTGTTGGACATGGACTCGCCGAACCCTTCCCGCTCAGCTAGATACGCCGTCGCGATGTCGAGTGCCCGATCTGCCATCCCCGCGAATCTCATACAGTGGGTGAGTCGGGCGGGGCCGAGTCGCTGCTGAACGAGTG
>KI543226.1:106822-113591 GCA_000496235.1 uncultured archaeon A07HR60 | reverse complement strand
AGATACATCACAGATCTCACGCTTTTACAAGTGGTACGAGGCGAATGCCACGGGGCTTGACCCCGAGGCACTTCACAGAATATTAATACAGATGCAAGAAGTCATTCCCGCAGTAGTTCGACTCTAGCAATACCTTGAGCTCCAACGGCGAGTGGCCCAACTCTATTCTTCGGTCTGCATCTTCAATTGTACTCTGTCGGGCGCGTCCCGACTCACCGTGCCGTCCAGCCCCCGTCGGCAGCGACAGTTTCACCGGTGACGAATGTGGCCATATCAGACGCGAGAAATGCCACTGGTCCGGCCATCTCTGCAGGGCTGGCGAACCGATCCAGCGGTGTTCGGTCGATAATCGATTGGTGAACCGACTCGTTTTCACGAACCGGTTCGGTCAGGTCGGTAGCGACGTAACCTGGTGCGACAGCATTGACCCGTACATCAGGCGCCCAGTCCAGAGCCATACTCTTCGTCGCCCCGACCAGGCCATGTTTCGAGGCGACGTACGGGTGTTGTCGTGGTAATCCGACAACGCCTGCAACACTCGCGATATTGATCACAGCACCGTTGTCTGCCGCGACTAACTGCGGTCCGGCCGCACGAACCGTCCGAAAGGCCCCGCGGAGGTTGACATCCAGCACCTGGTCGACGGCCGCCGACTCGATATCATCGGGCCCACCGAGTGCGTCTGCTGGATTGAACCCCGCGTTATTGACGAGGATATCGATCCCACCGAACTCCGACACCGTCTCGTCAACGAGCGTCTCGACATCGTTGTCGTCGGTTACGTCGGCGGTGATCCCTGCGGCGGAGACGCCGATATCCCGGGCCTGGGCCGCGACAGTCTCGACTTCGTCCGCCGTGCGGGCCGAGGGGACCACGTTGGCGCCAGCCGCCGCTAATCCGAGCGCGATCGCCCGGCCGATCCCCCGCCCGCCACCGGTGATAACCGCTACTTGCCCATCGAGATTCGGCCCGATCGACCCGGGGACCAGGTCCTCATCGGTCACTGGAGTGTCCGACTGATGATCGGTCATCGCTGTCTCCCCGGTGCGTGAGGGAGGTCGGGCTGGTCCAGTCTCTCTCGGATCGATTGTTTATCGAACTTTCCAGTAGCCGTCTTTGGGATCGTCTCACTAATGCGGATCTCGTCTGGCAACCACCACTTCGGGACTGTTCCGACGAGTGATTCCCGCAACCGGGTTGCGTCGGGGTCTGCACCTGCCTGCGGGACTACAAACCCTAACGGTCGTTCTCCCCACCGCTCGTGCGGGGCTGCGACCACGGCTGCCTCCGTAACATCTTGATGGGCCATCAGCTGGTTTTCCAGCTCAATACTGGAAATCCACTCACCCCCCGATTTGATGACGTCTTTCACCCGGTCGACGATCTCGATGTACCCGTCATCGTCGATATTGGCGATATCGCCGGTGTGAAGCCAGCCGCCATCGGCGGCCGACTCGAAGTCGGTCTCGTTGGCCTCGGGTCGGTTGTGGTATTCCTCGATCACGGTCGGCCCTCTGACGAGCAACTCTCCGGCCGACTCTCCATCCCACGGGAGCGGGTCCCCGTCTTCGTCAACCACCTTCATCTCTAGTCCAGGAGATAATAGCCCCTGTTTGGCACGCTTGGCGAGTCTCTCCTCCCGGGACGCCGCCGCCATCGAGGCTTTGGGGCGGGAAACCGCCCCAATACTCATCGTCTCGGTCATCCCCCAGGCATGTTCGACCGTGACATCGTACTCGTCTTTATACCGCCGAGTGACTTCTTCAGGAGCTGCACTTCCGCCGACGACGATCCGTTCCAGTGACGAGAGATCCCCACCGTGCTCGTCCAGCTCGTCTAACACGTCAATCCATACCGTCGGTACGCCTGCGGTCAGAGTCACGCCTTCAGAGCCGATCAAGTCCACCAGTTCTGCGGCCGACGGTGACGCTCCTGGGTGGACCTGCCGAGCGCCAGCCATCGTCGCCGCGTACGGAAACTCCCAGGAGTTGACGTGGAACATCGGAACGACCGACAACACCACGTCAGACTCGTCGATCCCGAGTGCCGCGGGCGTGGTCACCATCATCGAGTGGTCGTACACCATTCGGTGGGTGTATTCGACGCCTTTCGGGAGACCGGTGGTTCCCGACGTGTAACACATTCCTGCCGGTTGATCTTCGTTGAGCTCGGGCCACTCCGAGACTGGCTCGGCCTCGGCCACTAGCGTCTCGTACCCTACCGCCGGAAGTTCCGTCTCCGGCACCTCCTCAGCCATGACCACCACCTGATCGGGGCTGTCAAGATCTTCCCAGAGCCGCTCGATTGTCGCTAGCGGCTCACCAGGGTCGACCAACAGCAGGTCGTCGCTGGCATCCTCAACGATGTGGGCAACCCGGTCGTCTGACAGTTGGACGTTGATCGTGTGGATTTGCGCGCCCATCAATGGGATACCGTAGTACGCCTCGAAATGGCGGTGATGATTCCAGCCGAACGTGCCAACTCGGTCGCCGTCGCTGATACCAAGCGCCGACAGAGCACCGGCCAGTTTCTGAACCCGGTGGCCGAACGACTCGTAGCTGTATCGGTGTTCACCGTCTGTGGTGCGTGAGACGACGGTTTTCTCACCGAACAACCGTGTCGCGCGCCAGAAGAACGGCCGGATGGTGCTTTCTGACATGAACAAGTATTCACAATACGTACATAATATGATTTTCCCCACTCCAGCGTCTGCGCTGACTCTCTCGCGTATGACCGTCCATAGCCCGGCTAGATCACGTCTGGTGCCGTTTCTTCGGCTCGGAGTGGCGAAACCAGGCTCTGTGCTCGGGAGTTCGGTCGTGAGAGTGGCCACTCCCGGGTCTGGGATCGACCGGGAACTCCCGCGGTCGGTCCTGTCGGTATGCTGTCTCTGATATGAGAACAGTCTCATCATTCGGTACAACAAACCAACCTCTGACACGGCACGTGCTGGCTGACAATTCCAAAACGCCTATATCGCCATCGGACAGGGATATGCGTGTGAATCACCCCGCGTCCACAGACCGACGCCCGATGCTCGCAACGGCGCGGCCCTTTTCGAAAAAACGCGGCCTGTAACGCTCGCGGCAGGCGTAGCGACCCTGTCTCGGGCGGATTGAGGCCAGCCCCGCGCGCACAGCCTGGGACATCACGTCACATCACGCTACGTCACGTCCCATATCATCCGTTCCCCCGATACAACCACGATACCGATGACCGACATAACTCTAGAAGGCGTTTACCCAGCAATTACAACGCCTTTTGACGACGACGAACAGATCAACCACGACCAACTCGCGGCCAATGCCCGCTTTATGGAAGCTGCTGGCGTTGACGGGATCGTCCCCGTCGGGTCCACTGGCGAATCAGCTACCCTCTCACATCAAGAACACGTCGACGTAATCGAAACCGTCGCGGCCGCAGTCACGGATGTGCCCGTGATTGCGGGGGCTGGCTCGAACAACACCCGAGAGGCCCTGTCGCTGTCCCAGCAGGCGGCGGACGCCGGTGCGGACGGGTTGTTACTCATCTCGCCGTATTACAACAAGCCAGAGGGCAAGGGATATTACGAGCATTACACCACGGTGGCGGACGCAGTCGATCTGCCTCAGATCGTCTACAACGTCCCATCGCGGACAGGCCGGTCGATCCCGGTCGAGACGACGACTCGCCTGGCAACTCACCCCAATATCCGGGGCTACAAGGCTGCCTCTGGCGATATCAACCTGATCAGCGAGGTGGTCGAGCGAACTCGGGACGAGGAGTTTGCGGTTCTCTCGGGTGATGATGGCATGACCGTGCCCGTGCTCTCGGTTGGCGCCACCGGAATGATCAGCGTCGTCGCGAACGTCGAACCTGCCCGGACATCGGCGATGGTGGCGGCGGCACTGGCAGACGACTTCGGACTCGCCCGCCGACTCCATCACGAACTTGGCCCGCTCATGCGGCAGTTGTTCGCGGAGACGAATCCCATCCCAGTCAAAGAAGCAATGCACATCCGAGGGCGAGGGTCCCCAGAACTCCGCTCGCCGCTCACCCGACTGTCGCCGGATCAGCGAGACGAGTTGGCACGCATCCTCGCGGAACTAGATAGGCTGCCAACACCAGATCCTGCGGAGGTGGCCGAACAGTGACCCGTCTTGCCCTGACTGGAGTTGGCGGTCGGATGGGCACGGAGCTCATCCACGCGGCTGCCGACCGTGATGGAGTCGATGTCGTCACCGCAGTAAACCGATCCGAGACTGACTCGGTCGGGGGCGTGTCCGTTGCGGATGCCGCTCAACTCCCGTCGCGACTCGCGGCCGACGACCCGGACGTACTCGTGGACTTCACTGGTCCAGACTCGAGTCTGGAGTACGTCGCAGCCTGCGAGGAGGCTGGCGTTCCGGCAGTGATCGGGACGACCGGCTTCAGTGAGGCGCAGTTGAACGATCTCCGCGAGGCGGCCGACCAGGTTCCGCTCCTGCGAGCCACCAACTTCGCCCGCGGGGTCGCAGCACTCAGACGGGCGGTCCAAGAAGCGGTAGCAGCCCTGCCCGACTACGACATCGAGGTGACGGAAACCCACCACAATGGCAAGCGTGACGCCCCCTCGGGGACGGCCACGACGCTGCTGTCCACGGTCGAAACCGAACGGGAGAGCTTGGAGAGTCGCACCCACGGTCGCGAGGGAATCCAACCTCGAGAAGACTCTGAGGTGGGCGTCCACGCCCGGCGAGCCGGGCAGATCACCGGCGAACACGAAGTGTTGCTGGCAGGCAACCGCGAGGTTCTCGAGTTGACTCACCGCGCCGGGTCCCGAGGCGTGTTTGCGGAGGGGGCGCTCGATGCAGCCAGCTGGCTGATAGACCAATCTCCTGGGTTTTACGAGTTTGACGACGTGATTGACGCATGACCGTGTGGCCGACAGAGTGGACAATACCCCCTACAAGGACAGCCGTCTCGCAGGCCCCAGCGCCACTGGCACCAGCATCGCCACCAGCACCAACATCGACGCTCACACCGCCACTGTCACTCACGCCGGTGGCAGTGTCGGTGTCGCTCTGTGGGCAGACCAGGCTAGCCGGTCGTGGCGTCACCCCTGGCGAGACTCGTTGGAGGCGCAGTATAGTGGAATCGACGAGTAATTACCGCGCCACTGACAGTAATACCTATTCAGATCAATGACACTGCAATCTGACGTAGAGACGCTCTGGGAGAGGTCTCAGGATGGGTTGACCGCCGCGGAAGCAACCGAGTCAAATCTCGCCGTTCTGGAGGCGTTCCTCGAGAGTCTAGAGGCAGGCGACGTCCGGGCTGCGGAGAAGACCGGCAGTCACGTGACGAGTTGGGAGGCCAACGAGTGGGTAAAACGCGGGATTCTTCTCGTTTTCGGGCTGTCCGAGACACAACCCCGCGAGCACGGCGGTGTCGCGTATCACGACGTCCTTCCATTACGTGAGACAGCTGATCTGGCGGCCCGCGGGACCCGTAACACCCCCGATGGGACGGTGATTCGACGCGGGGCGCATCTCGGGGCCGACTGTATCATGATGAGCCCGTCGTTCATCAACGTGGGCGCGCACGTCGGAGACGGCTCACTCGTGGACTCGTGTGACACCGTCGGCTCCTGTGCCCAGATCGGGACCGACGTCAAATTGGGCGCGAACACACTCATCGGTGGCGTTCTGGAACCGGTCGAAGACGCACCCGTCGTGATAGAAGACGATGTCTCGCTCGGCGCCGGCTGTCGGGTTACGTCTGGGTTTCGTGTCGGTGAGGGCTCGGTCGTGGGTGAGAACACACTTCTCACCCCGCGGATCCCGGTGTACGACCTGGTCGAAGACGAAGTGGTGTCTGGACATCTCCCCGCGAACCGGCGCGCGTTCATCCGGTACGTGGAGTCGTCAGTCGGCGACCACGATCTCTTCGAGGGTGGTGCCTACAAGCCCGCCGTGGTGGCGACCGACGTCGAAGAAGCGACGCTGGAGGCGACCCAGCGGGAGGAGACACTCCGATCATGAGCAACACAGGAGAGTCTCGAGGGGGCGACTCTCAAGACACCAGTCCCGAGTCTGACTCCAACTCCGAGAGCGCGTTTCTGTCTGCCTCCTCCGGTACCACCGACTCCGGAATTGCGCCGATCCGACGCACCACCGACTGGGATGGTGCGAAACTCCGCCGACTGGCTGCCGACCACCAAACGCCGTTGTACGTGATCGATCTCGACCGCGTGGCGGACAACTGCCGGCGGATCGCAACAGCATTTCCGGCGGCGGACCTGCGCTACGCAGTGAAAGCTCACACCGGGCAGGCAGTCCTCGAAACGGTCTATGAGGCAGGCTTCGACGCGGAGTGTGCCTCGGCTGGCGAACTCGACCGGGCGCTGGCGGCCGGATTTCCGGGCGAGAGACTCCACTACACGGCTGTCAACCCGCCGGCCCGGGATCTCCGCTACGTCGTCGATGCCTGGCGTGACCAGCCGGAACTGACCGTCACCGTCGGGGCCGTCGATACGCTGGACCGGCTGGCCGATCTCGGCTTCGACGGGCGGGTCTGTGTCCGGGTCAACCCGGGCATCGGTGCCGGCCATCACGAGAAAGTGCGCACGGGCGGCCACCCCAAGTTCGGCGTCCCGTACGACAGGGCCGCCGAGGTGATTCGCACCGCCGCCAAACGGTTTGATGTCGTCGGAATCCACGCGCACGCTGGCTCTGGAATCGACGCCGAGCAACTCGACCGGCACCGCGAGTTCGTCTCTCGTATGGGTGACCTCGCCCGCCAACTCGCC
>KI543226.1:87943-106156 GCA_000496235.1 uncultured archaeon A07HR60 | reverse complement strand
CGGCTCTGCGACGCTCGCGATCGAACCCGGCCGGTTCGTCGTTGCCGATGCGGGCGTACTCCTGACCCGCGTCAACACGGTCAAAGAGACGGCTGACGGTACTGTTGCGGGAGTCGACGCGGGCATGACTGACCTCCTCCGGCCTGCGATGTACGACGCTCACCATCCAATCCGGAATCTCGGTCACGATGCTGATCCGTCGCCACTCACTGACAGCCGGGCGGAGACGTCGGTGACCGTCGCCGGGCCGATCTGTGAGAGCGCCGACGTGTTCTGTGAGAACCGCCAGCTTCCCACCCCAACGAGAGGAGACGTACTCACGGTCGGCATCGCCGGAGCGTACGGCTTCGAGATGGCTAGCCAGTACAACTCCCGTCCCCGGCCAGCCGAGGTGGCCCTACAAGACGATACTAGCCGGATAACACGGCGACGAGAGTCGCTGGCGGATCTGACGCAGACCGAGCACTCGAGATAACTCTCTCTAGCGACGAAAACGCCGCTCACGAGCGTATCAGGACCCCCGTGGCGGTACGCGGAACCGGCTAGCGTGTAGTTCAGACTCGAATACCGCACTCGGACTCAGACCCTGATCGACTGTCCCCTCCTCGTCGCCGAGCTAACATCACAGAAATATCGCGGGTGGCCCATTGCATCGACTGGACGACTGCTGGGTGTGTCGACGTGACAGAATTTGCACAGACTCGTGTGATGGGTGCCAGAAGGCCTGATATCCTCTCTGCCCTGAATCGTGGCGATCCCGCTCGTTAGCCGTCACTGACGGATTCGAGAAACCGAGTGCCCAAGACGCATGGAACTCAGTCTCCTCGGTCCTCGACCCGCCAGTCGGCGTCGTAGGCTTGTTGCCGGTCGGTTGACTCGTCGATCGTGGCATCCATCGTTTCCAGTTTCCGCTCGGCAACGGCGCGGTCGAGCCGGTCTGGGATGGAGTGAGCTCCCGGCGGGAGTTCGCGATCGCCCGTCACTAACTCGTGTCCAGCAACGAACATCATCGCGTGGGTCGTGTCGATGACCTCTGCAGGGTGGCCACTACTGTGTGGTCCAGTGAGATTCACGAGTCGACCGTCCGCGAGTACGTTGATCGACCGGCCATCTTTCATGTGATAGCGAGTGACTCCGTCGGTCGGTGTGGACATTCGAGTCGCCAGCGTCTCGAGATCGTCTAGCCGGATCTCGACGTCGGAGTGTCCGGCATTGGCGAGCACTGCCCCGTCGGGCATCAGTTCGACGTGTTCTCGTCGGATGACACCTCGCGTTCCCGTCGCGGTGATGAACAGTTCTCCTTTCTGGGCAGCCTCTGTCATTGGCATGATATCGTGGCCTTCGGTGTGTGCCTCGAGGGCTTTGCGCGGGTCCACCTCGGTGACGATTGTCTTCGCTCCAAGGTCCCGTGCCTTCCGGGCGATGCCTCTGCCACAGTACCCGTAGCCAGCGATCACGACTCTCGTCCCCGCGAGCATGGTGTTCGTCGTGGCGGCGATATTCGTCAGCACAGACTCGCCAGTCCCGTGAACATTGTCGAATCGATGTTTCATCGGGGTGTGATTGACAGTGTAGACGGGAAACTCGAGAGCGCCCTCCTGGGCCATCGACTCCACCCGGGTTACCCCGACAGTGGTCTGTTCGGCGCCACCGATGACACCCTTGGCCACAGCGGGGTGGTCGGCGTGAGCCATCGCGATCAGGCCACAGCCGTCGCCCAATATCAGGTCTGGCTCTCGCTCTAACAGAGCGTGCCGCTGTCGGTCGAACTCTCTGTCCGACATGCCGTGACGAGCGAAGGCGGTTATGCCATCGATGTCCCGAAAGGCGTCGAGGACCGCCGCCTTCGTCGATTGGGGCTCGCTCGGGGCGAACAGCACCTCTGCGCCGGCCTCGTGGAGCGTTTCGATGAACACGCCGCTCTTTGCTTCCAGGTGAGTCGCCACCGCTACCGTATAGCCGTCGAACGGCTCCGTCTCGCTGTACTCCGTCTGAAACGACGTGAGAATCGGGCAGTGTTCGCGCGCCCACCCGAGCGGATCTGTCTGTGAAGTCATATTTGTATGACATGTAGCCCGCTATTTGTACCTATCTCGGAGTCCCGAAACCCGTGACTCCACCTGGGAGCGAGTCTATCAAGACGAGTTCAGAAGAGAGCCCAGCAGTCGAGTGTGACGTGGTTTCTCACCAGACCCTACGATTACGGGAAAACAACGGAGAAAGCCCTGTGTGCTAGTGCGGCAAGAGTGTCCAAGTAGCATGAGTCAAGACATTCATGACCTCACCGTGGTGCTCGAGAGATCACCGCAGAGGGACACTGATGACGGCCCCGGAACGCATATGCACCTGACCGCGAAACACACGGACAGAATCGTGTCCGCCGAAATTAGTGGGAGCGAGACACAGATGGGTGTCTCCGCCGAAACTCCCCGACTCAGCCGCCAGCGGTCCAGACAGTGGCGGTGCTGTGCTACCGGGATTTCCAGTGCATCATCTCTCAGCAAGGAGGCCTCAACGTGACACTCACGACTGTCCCATTCGAGAAATACCACGGTACGGGAAATGATTTCATCATTGTAGATACAGAAACTTTTAGCGGCGATCGACAGCAGTTCGCCCGGGATCACTGTGATCGAGAGTCTGGCGTAACGGTCCCCAGCTCCGATCGCCCCGGGGCCGACGGAGTATTGTTTCTGGCTCTCGACAAAGACGCGCAGCCGCACCGTGTGAATATGACGCTCATCCAGCCGGATGGGTCGGCTGCGGCTATGTGTGGCAACGGCGCGCGCTGTGTCGCACACTGGGTGTATCAGCGGACCGACGCGCGCGAGTGTGTAATCGAGACTCCGGCCGGTGACCGAACTGCGCAGATCCAGCCCGACGGCGAGACGGTGACGATTGGAATGGGGACGCCCCGGTTCGATGCAGAGTCAGTTCCGCTCGCTCGCTCGGCTGAACTGGTCGACGAGGCTGCTCACGCGGTCGTCGACACGGCCGAATCTACCCTCACGATCACCGCCGTCAACACCGGTGTCCCACACGCCGTCGCTTTCGTCGAGGAAGTCGACTCGCGAGACCTGGCTGCGAGCGCCGAGCCGATTCGACACGGAGACGTGTTTCCTGAGGGTGCCAACGTCAACTTGGCGACCGAGATACCACCGGCGGAGCTATCGGAGTCTGATTCAACCCTCGAATCCGGCGACGGTTATCGGGTTCCGGTGTTCCAACAGCGTACCTTCGAGCGGGGTGTCGAAGCCGAGACCCGCTCGTGCGGGACGGGTGCGGTCGCGATAGCGGCGGTTGCCAAGCGTCTCGGCTACACACAGGGCGACTGCATCCGCACCCGGCCACCCGGTGGCGAACTGACCGTCCGAGTTCCCGACCGCGGTTCAGCGACATTGACTGGGCCGGTAACTCACCAGTTCGTCGGGACACTTCCGGAGGGGCAGTCGTGACGGGCGCTGGACCGGCCGAGTCGGGAGCGTTCGATCCGGTCAGATTTCTCGAAACCGCCGTCTCTCACGCGTCTCACGCGGACGTGACCGATATGCGTGAGCATCTGACCGCGACGCTATCGGCGGCGGGCATCGAATCCACGGTCGACGACGCGGGCAATGTGCTCGCGACCCGGCAGTCGCCGGCTCCCGACGACGGGCCTCATGTGGTATTGAACACGCACATCGATACTGTGTCGCCGCACGTCACCCTTCAGCGGGACCGCAGTGCGACTGTCGCTGGCGACTCTGGGGTTGATATCATCCGTGGGCGCGGGGCCTGCGACGCTAAAGGCCCGCTGGCGGCCCTATTGGCTGGGTTTCTGGCAACCGACCCGGTCGTTGGACGGGTCACACTGGCAATCACTCCAGACGAAGAGCGCTACTCGACGGGCGCTCACGCTCTCGTCTCTGGGCAGAGTTCGGCTGGCCCACTCGATGCAGATCTATACGTCGTCGGTGAGCCAACGGATCTGGACATCTGTACCGCCGCCAGAGGCCGATTTCAGGGGCAGGTGACTCTCTCGGGCGAAACTGCCCACGCAGCCGAGTCTGCAGGTATCAACGCTATCGCCGCCGCAGAGGACGCCCTGGCTGCGATCCGGACGTTCGATGCCGATGGAGAGACACACTCACTGTTAGGCCGTCCGAGGCTCACGCCCACTGTCATCGAGGGAGGCCAGGCGACCAATCAGGTTCCGGATACGTGCGTGATTACCATCGACCGCCGGAGTGTCCCGCCCGAAACGGCAGATGGATTCCGGAGCGCTCTCGAAACTGCCGTGAGGGAAAATCTAGCCAGTGATGCAGAGGTTGAGGTGTCGTTGACGCCGCGAGAGACCCCGTTTCTTGAGCCATTCGCGACTGATCCGGAAACAGCTCTCGTCGAGCGAGTAGCCGCCGAAGTGAGCGACGCCACCGACGGCGACGGTGGGGACCGTCGCTCGTTCGGGGCCGCCACGGAGGCTTCGTATTTCGCGCCCACTCCAACGGTTGTCTTCGGACCTGGCCAGTTGGCCGACGCCGAGGCTGCGGTTGCACACTCGGACCGAGAGTACGTCCGGGTCAACCAGCTCCGGCTCGCCGGCACGGCAACGACCCGCGCGCTCGATGCACTTCTTTCTGGTCGTGACTGACCGTCAGCAGAGGCTACGATGCTCCCAACATAGCTCCCCGACGACTGTCGACTGTTGTCGACGGTCATCGGAGAAACGACTGGATGCGTTGTTCGGGACCGGACGGAGATAGCTGACCATCCGTCAGCAAGTGTAGCAAAGACGTGTCCCGTGCCGTCGGCGACCGTCACAGCGACAGGTGAAAACGTCTGACGGATGGCTGACGTGGGTTTTTGTCGGCTTAACGAGTATAACTCAGTATGCCGGAATCGATGTATCGGCGGTTGGACGGTCAAGCGATGGCGCGGACGGCCGGCGTGATCGTCGCAGGGACCGCTGTTCTCACCGCGTCGTTCGTGGGTGTCCTCGCGGTGGTGTCCGGGAGTGCAGGCGGCGTGGCCTCCCGACTCCCGGTGTATTTCTTCGCCGGAGCCGTGGGGTTCGTCGGTTCGCTGCTCGTCCTCGAGCAGTCCCGCCACGGCGGCCAGACCGCATTGGCTGGTGCGGTAATGGCCGGTATCGCCGGGTTCTGTATCGTCGGGCTCAGCGCCGAGGGTCTCGTCTACGTCGTCAGACACCCAGAGATTGTCGTCGGATCACAAATGCTGCTGTATCTGGCCGCAGCCGCACTGGTCGCAGCCGGAATCGGTCACTGGAGCGTCCGCAACTGGCGGACGATCCGCCGGCTGGCCTCGTCACGGTCGACACCTGGTCGCCGCGTCCGGTGAGCAAAGATGAGTTGAGACTCCCTAACTCGGGGAGACACCGCAAAATCCGCCTCATTCTCTTCGATTTGTCGCCGCGACACGACCCTATCCTCCCCACACGAGCGTTCCCGAATCACCATTGGCCTGATTTCTGCCAACTCGTCCTGGCCTTTCGTGACCCAAGGTAATTGCAGGAAACCCCCAGCAATCACTCGAGAGTATCGACGAGGTCGTCACCGAGCCCGGTGTACCCGGCCGGCGTCAGCGCTCGGAGTTCCTCACGGACGGACTCATCGATATCTAGCTCGTCGAACAGCTGCTGGAACGCTTCCAGTGAGACCTGCTCGCCGCGAGTGAGTTCTTTGACTCGTTCGTAAGCGTCCGTGTCGCCTTCCCGGCGGAGAATGGTTTGCACGGCCTCTCCGATCACCTCGGGGGTCGCTTCGAGGTCTTCACGCATCACCTGCTCGTTAGGGACAATCGACCCGAGCCCATCGCTCGTCTTGCTGTAGCCGATGAGACAGTGAGCGAAACTGGCACCGATATTTCGCTTGACGGTCGAATCCGATAGGTCCCGCTGGAGCCGGGAGTGAGTGATGTACTCTCCGAGAAACGTGAGATCACTGTTGGCCTTCGACAGATTCCCTTCGGCATTCTCGAAGTTGATCGGGTTCACTTTGTGAGGCATGGTGGACGACCCAGTCTCGCCGGCCGTGGACTCCTGACCGAGGTACCGGTCGGACACGTACAGCCACGCGTCACGGTCCAGGTCAAGTAACACGCTGTTGACCGCCCGGAGCCCGTCGAACAATGACGCCAGATCGTCACAGGGGTTCACCTGTGTCGCCAAGGGCACGTGTTCAAGCCCGAGTCGGGTAATAAATCCGGCAGCGAATCCCTGCCAGTCGACGGTTGGATAGGCGGCCGTGTGGGCAGCGTATGTCCCAGACGCTCCGGCCAGTTTCCCCGCCAGCGCGTCTGTCGCGCGGTCCACCTGGCCCAGCGTCCGGCCGATACGTGCCGCGTACACGGCCATCTCTTTGCCGAACGTCGTCGGTGTGGCTGGTTGTCCGTGGGTTCGAGCCAGCATTGGGACGTCGCGGTACTCACGAGATAGATCGGTCAACTCGTCGCGGACCTCGCGGATTGCTGGCACCAGCACGGTCTGCACGGCCCTTTTCAGTAACACTCTGTGTGCCAGGTTGTTGATGTCCTCGCTGGTGAGCCCAAAGTGAATCCAGGGGAACAACCGTTCGGCATCGTCGATACGTTCCGCTTCCTGGGCGTCACGCAGTCGGACCCGAAGGAAGTACTCGATTGCTTTGACATCGTGATTGGTGGCGTCGTAGCCTGCACCCCCTTCGGTCTCGAGCTGTTTGATCATCGCCGCGTCGTCCGCGTCGAAATCGCGATATAACGATCGCAAAACCTCAGTTTCAACGTGACTCACCGACAGACCGGTCGCCCCGACGGCCGCTAATTCGACGAGATACTCTGCTTCCACCCGGACGCGAGCCCGCATCAGCGCTGCCTCACTCGTGTACGGTGATAGTGGCGCGGTCCGACCCCCGTATCGACCGTCAAGCGGAGAAACGGCTGCAAGCTGGTCTGCTCGTGCCAGCCCCGGAATCTCGCCTCCCTCTGGGAACACGGTATCGGAGGCTGTATTCCCGTCGCCGTCGGTCGTATCCTCACTCGCGTCAGGCCCCGAGTCGCTCATGTGCGAACGTGTCTGGGGGTGGCGCAAAAGCGTGTCGGACCAACATATCGGTGAGAGCGTCGAAATATGCAGGTTCACGCATCGATTCGAATCCCGAGCAGTCTGGCTATTCGAGACTGTGCATATTTTGACCCTTGCCATCGCAACCACTATATTTGCTGCCCCAGAGAATGGCGCATGAACATTGCCGGTATGGCGAGCAATCGCGGACGGAATCTGTTACATATCGCCGACCAAACGCCAGGGGGAGTCAGTCTAGGCGTGTTGCTCACCAATCAGGAGGATGCACCGGCCCTGGAGGAAGCCGCCGAGATGGGCATCCCGACTGAGGTGGTGACTCGCGGCCCCGAGGAGTCCCGGGTGGCCCACGAGCGCCGAATCCTCGAGCGACTCGACGGCTATGATTTCGACATCGTCTGTCTGGACGGCTACATGCGGGTACTCACTGACGAGTTTCTCGACGCAGCCCCCACCACGCTGAACGTCCACCCGTCGCTTCTCCCCTCGTTTCCTGGTAAAGACGCTCACGAGCAGGTGCTTGACAGCCGGGTTCGGACCACTGGCTGCACCGTGCACGTCGTCACGGAGGAGGTCGATGCTGGCCCAATTGTCACCCAGGAACCGGTTCCCGTGTACGAGGACGACGACCACGATCAATTGAAACGCCGTGTTCGTGAGGAAGCCGAGTACCTCGCGTATCCGCGGGCTGTGCGGTGGTTCGCGAACGGACGCGTCGAGATCGACCACCGTGGCGACGAACAAACGGTCAGAATCGAGGGTGATACTGGGGGGAGATTCCCCGAGCGGCGACTCAACGCGACCGAACGGGTGCGGACTCTACGTTACGGAGAAAACCCCCACCAGGAAGCAGCCCTGTACGCAGACAACGGGTGTGTGGAAGCAAACGTCGTCGGGGCAAATCAACTGAACCCGGGCGCGAAGGACCTGTCGTACAACAATTACAACGACGCTGATGCCGCGCTGAACTTGATCAAGGAATTCGACGAGCCAGCGGCCGCAGTCATCAAACACGCCAACCCGACGGGGTGTGCAACCGCGGATACGCTCGCACAAGCCTACGACGACGCGCTTTCGACGGATCCCAAAAGCGCGTTTGGGGGAATTGTCGCGCTCAATCGCGAGTGTGACGCGGCGACTGCTGAGGCCGTCGTGGACTCGTACAAAGAGATCGTGCTGGCGCCACGCTACACCGAGGCCGCGCAAGATGTGGTGACTGCCCAGAACAACCTGCGGGTGCTTGAAGTCGGCCCTCTTGACGCCGGCGACAGTCGACGCCGAGAGACACTCACGGATAACTCGCTGGTTGGCGGACGATTAGTGCAAGAACGTGATCTGCAGGCACCATCACCAGACGATCTAGAAGTCGCAACTCAGCGTGCCCCCACCGACACAGAGGTGGACACTATGCTGTTTGCCTGGCGCGTGCTCAAGCACGTGAAGTCAAACGGGATCCTCTTCGCGACTGACTCCGAGACGGTCGGGATCGGGATGGGCCAAGTCAGCCGGGTGGATGCAGTCACGCTGGCGGCTCTGAAAGCCGACAAAGACGCCGAGGGGAAGTCCGCTCAGGGAGCGATCATGGCGTCTGACGCGTTTTTCCCGTTCCCCGATGGCATCGAAGAGGCGGCCGACGCCGGAATTGAGGGAATCATCCAGCCCGGTGGCTCGGTTAACGACGAAGACGTCGTCGCCGCCGCCGACGCTCACGACATGAGTATGACGTTCACCGGCGGACGGGCGTTCCGACACGACTGACAGGTCACGGGCGCCTCGCCCGACACGGTAAAAAAGGGTACCCATCACTCTTGATGGCGTGACGGGGCTGGAATCGCTCTTATCATCTCCGTGACTCCAGCGGCGGGTTTGTGGTTGCCCTCCAGGCCCGCTGTTCGGTGTATTTGATTTCGACCGACTGTGAGTCGTCTTCTTCCAGACCAATTTCGGATAGCCCTGTGAAGTGAGCCTGTATCGTCGCTCAGGCGGGGTTATTCATAGCAACCATTGGAGACCGTTCACACACAATAGATTCCACCTGGCGGCGCTCCAGATTCCTTACGACGATGGTCGCCGCGAGTGGGCTGTCCGTCACAAATAAGGGATGCGCCGGCCACCGGGACGTATGCACTACCACGAGGCGGCCGACTTTCTTTTCGGGCTTCGTCGGTTCGCTGTGAGCCCCGGTACAGAGTCGGTCGAGGCCCTCCTGGAACACCTCGATGACCCTCACGAGGAGATCCCATTCGTTCAGATTGCGGGATCGAACGGGAAGGGCAGCACCGCCAAGATGGTCGAGTCCATCTGTCGAGAGGCAGGACTGGAAACTGGGCTTTACACCTCGCCGCATCTCGACAGCCTTTCGGAGCGAATTCGGGTTGACGGTCGCCAGATCACCGACCGAGCGGTCGTCGAATTCGTCTCTGAAGTGCGCCCGTGGCTGGTCGAGAGAGCGGCCGCGGGGAATCCGCTGACGTTTTTCGAAGTGGTGACGGCCATGGCGATCCACGAGTTTGCCCGCCGGAACGTCGATATTGCGGTGTTAGAGGTCGGTCTCGGCGGAGAGTACGACGCGACCAGCGCCGTAGATCCAATCGCCACTGCAGTGACGAACGTGGCACTGGAACACACTGCGGTGCTGGGCGACACAATCGAGGAGGTGGCCCGGACTATCTCTCAGATTGCGACCGATGGGGGTCCGCTCGTGACCGCAGCTGAGGGGAAAGCACTCGAGACCGTCCGCGATGTAGCATCAACTGTGACCTTGGTGGGCGAGGGTGGAGACGTGACCGCGACGTATCGGGGCCGTATCACCCACGCGGATTCTCAAGTCCGCCTGGCGACATCCGAACGGGAATTCGACGTGCGAGTCCCCCTCGTTGGGTCGCATCAAGCCGCCAATGCTGGAGTTGCGTTTGCCGTCGCAGAACACGCAGTTGCCGAGAGACCTGACGGCGAGGCTCTCGACAGGCTTTCGCCAACGACGGTCAAGCAGGGGCTGGCTCGCGCCGACTGGCCCGGCCGCTTCGAAGTGATGCGTGACGACCCGCTCATGATTTTTGACGGGGCGCACAACCCAGCTGCCTGCGATACTCTGGCGAAGACGCTGGTGGATTATGAGTCCGACCAACTCCATCTTGTCCTGGGCGCCATGCATGACAAGGATATCGACCAGATGGTCGAACGGGTCCCGACGCCAGATACTGCTATCACCTGTGCGCCGGCACTTGACAGAGCGGCGGATCCGGCAGTGTTGGCCAGAGCCCTTCAGAACGCTGGAATTCAACAGGTGCAGACTAGCGCGTCAGTCGAAAAGGCACTCCGGCAAGCCAGAGCGACGGCTCGGCCTGACGACTGCATTCTCCTGACGGGCTCACTGTACGCGGTTGCAGAAGCGCGAAGCACATTCACCCGGACTGCCATCCCGAAGCGGTTCGAGACGGCAGCCGACGCAGAAGACGCACTCGTGGAGGCACACGCTACTGGCACGGAGGCGACGACTGCTCGAGACCGGCTCGTCCACCGGGTGCTGAAAGTGCAGACCGAGCGCCGTCAGGCGACGGTCCTGCAGAATGAATTCGGCCGTATCGGGGGAGAATGCGCCATTTCGGCGATTGACCGGGAGGCTGAATTGGTCGATGTGGTACTCGCCGGGACCCTTCGGCAGTTCCAGACGCTCCAGAGCCGGCTCCAGGGGGAAAGCGAGGGGTTAGCTGGTCTCAGCGAGGAGATCACCACCAGTCTCGAGGATCCCTCGGCTGCCGCCCGCGGATATCCCTGGGAAGACGGGACAGCCGTGATGGGAGTGCTCAACGTGACACCTGACTCGTTCCACGACGGAGGTGTTCACGAGGCATTGGACGACGCTGTTGCGGGAGTCCAGCGGATGGTGGCGGCGGGCGTCGATATCATCGATGTCGGTGGTGAAAGTACCCGGCCGGGGGCCGACCCGGTCCCGGTGAGCGAAGAGATCGACCGGGTCGTTCCTGTCGTCGAGGCTGTCTCGGATGTCTCGGGAGTCGGTGACGGGCCAGTGATGATCTCTGTCGACACGCGAAAACCCGAGGTGGCTGAGGCTGCACTGGACGCCGGCGCGGACATCATCAACGACGTGACGGGACTGACCGACCCACGAATGCGTCAGTTGATCGCCGACAGAGATGTTCCGACGGTGATCATGCACAGCATCGACGCACCGGTGGTTCCGGACCGTGATGTCGAATACGACGATGTCGTCGAGGACATTATTCGTGAACTCTCCGAGCAGGTGCTGTCGGCGGAGAAAGCGGGGATTTCGCGAGAAAACGTCATCGTGGACCCCGGTATTGGATTTGGAAAAGACGCAACCGAGAGTTTCGAGTTACTCGGCCGGCTCGACGAGTTCGACGCCCTGGGCTGCCCGATTATGCTGGGTCACTCTCACAAATCCCTGTTTGGAGCACTCGGCCGCGAGGACGGCGACCGTCTGTCGTCCACGGTGGCTGCAACGGCCCTGGCTGCCGATCGCGGCGCAAATATCGTTCGAGTCCACGATGTAGACGAAAACGTCGCGGCAATCGATGTAGTCTCGGCAGCTTCGAGCGAATTCGAAGATTGATTTCGCCTCCCACCCGATCTCGGGAATCGATAGATTGAGACCCACCAGCCTTCGGGTATTTCTCCCGTGGATCCCACTCTCACGCGAACGCTGATGTCCGGAGTGACAGTCGAAATCGAGGGATGACGTTGCCGAGTTGAGGCCGGACTCGAGTGACGAGGGCGGAAACACAACCTCCAAACGCGGTGCCACGGTAGTGAGGCCATGTACGAGGCGGTGTATCCGTATCCTGACGGCGATTCGACGGCGGCACGGCACGCTCGGGTCGCCGCTCGTCACGGATATGAGGGGCTCGTAGTCCGGACGGAAATCGAGACTCCAGTCGCTACACTCCGCGAGCAATCCGATATCGACATTGTACGTGGTGTCGAGATCGAGATCGATTCGCCCGACACGGCGGGTGGGATTGTTGCCAGCGTCCGTCCCGAGTTTGAAATTGTGAGCGTCCGGGGTGGTGACGACGGTGTGAATCGGTTCGCAGTCGAACGGGACCGCGTAGATGTCCTCGCTCGGCCGATGGACGGGGGTGAATTCAATCACGTGCTTGCCAAGGCGGCGAAAGCTAACCAGACACGCGTGGAGTTTGACTTCGGGCCCGCCCTCCGAGCTGCTGGTGGGCCCCGGGTTCGGGCGTTGCGTGGCCTTCGGAAGCTCCGCGAGATCGTTGACCACTACGAGACACCATATGTCGTCACGGCGAGTCCGCGGTCGCATCTCCAAATGCGAGCGCCACGAGAACTAGTGGCCGTCGGCCGAGAGACCGGGTTCGAACCCGAGTGGCTCCGCGAGGGCCTCGCCGAGTGGGGAGTGATTGCGGCGCAGAACCGGCAGCGACTCTCCGGGGAGTTCATTGCGCCTGGTGTCGAACGAGGCAGATATGAAGAAGACGCCTGAACAGCACGCTCGCCGGTTTTCCCAGAAAGCCCCCGATTACGACGGGTCGAAGTCCCCTGTCTACGAGGCCTGCGCGTCTCACACGATTCGCCACGCCAGCCCAGCCGCCGGGGAGGTGATCTTGGATATCGGGGCTGGCACCGGGGCAATCGGACTGGCTCTAGCTGCCGATACCGACGCCGACAGCGTCGTACTCAGAGATATCAGCGATGGAATGCTCGAAGAGGCACGGGTGAAAGTCCGTGACCGCGAACTCGATCACGTCGAAATCGGAACCGGATCGTTCCGCCAGCCAGACTACGAGGGTCCCGCCGATGTCGTCGTCTCGAATTTCGCGCTCCATCATCTTCCAGATACGGAAAAGCGGGCTGCAATCGCCACGATGGCCGAGTATGGCCCCCGGCGGATCGTTCTGGGTGATATCATGTTCTTCGGTGATCCCGCCCCCGAGGCCCCGTTTTACAGCCCTGAGGTCGATGACCCAGCTACCGTCGGCACCCTCGTGGACGCATTCACCACCGAAGGATACGCCGTAATCGCGACTGAAGCCGTTACCGACCAGGCCGGCGTTCTCGTCGCCGCGCCAGTGGCTGAGTTGACCGCGAACCGGGCCCGCGACCATGTCCCGACCGACAGATGAAGCACCTTCCGAAGCACTTGCGTCCACGGTGGCGGTACCTTGGCGTGGGTATCGAGTCGTGGATGGGGGCGAGTATCAATCGATCGGAGTTTCAACGGGCACTGTGGTATGCTGCTGGCAACCTGCTCGGCGATACGGGGAGCGCCGACGCTGACCTGTCGGTGTACGGATTCGACCACGACGCTTCGAGCGGGTCCGGAGCTGCAATCGTCAGAGTCCGTCGAGGCCACGTCGACCCGGCACGTGCGGCGATTGCATGTCTCGCTCGCGCCGGTGACGATCCGGTCGGAGTGCGAGTTCGTGGCGTCTCAGGAACTGTCCAGGCCTGCAAGGACAAACACTGTCCACGACTCGGCGAGGCTCCCGCAGAGGCACGACAACAAAGATATTTAGGCCGCGCCGGCGGAATTGTGACACATAGAGACGTGACGTTTGACGGGGCTGATCGACAAGCAATCCTCTGCGGTGACGTGTGTGACATCGATTCAGCCGGCGATCCTGTCGGCGCCACGAAGCTCGATATCGAGTGATACCATGCAGGGACAAGCCCAACAACAAGCGTATGATCGCGGGATTACCATCTTCTCTCCCGATGGCCGACTCTACCAGGTTGAGTACGCCAGAGAGGCCGTCAAACGCGGCACTGCAAGCGTCGGTGTCCGGACAGACTCTGGAGTCGTAATCGCGGCTGACAAACGGTCGCGTTCACCGCTGATGGAGCCAGATAGTGTGGAGAAACTTCACAAGGCCGACGACCACATCGGAATCGCTTCTGCAGGCCACGTGGCCGATGCTCGACAGTTGATCGACTTCGCCCGCCAGCAGGCACAGGTGAATCGACTCCGATTCGGAGAACCTGTCGGAGTCGAAACACTCACGAAAAATATCACCGACAATATCCAGCAGTACACGCAGGTTGGCGGTGCTCGACCGTTCGGCGTGTCGCTCATTGTCGCCGGCATCAAAAACGGTGAACCGCGTCTCTTCGAGACTGACCCATCTGGGACTCCCTACGAGTGGAAGGCGTTGTCTATCGGAGCTAACCGCGATGAGACGCGAGAGTATCTCGAAGAAGAATTCGAAGAGGAGCTCTCTCTGAAAGGCGGTATGAGTCTCGCGCTCGAAGCACTGGATCTGAATGATGACACCGAGCTTACCCCCGAGGGTGTGGCAGTCGCCACAGTCACGTCCGACGACGACGGCGAGTACCGCGAGCGTAGTGACGACGAACTCGCTGATCTGCTCGCCGAATTCGATCTACACGCCGAAGAGTAACTCGCGAGTCCAGACGTATCGCCCGCCGCGGTGGAGTTTCTCATTGCCCGACCATCCTTGCCCAGAAGATGGAACCCGCGTCAATTCTGCATACCAGTCTGACCCCGATCATCTGCTCGATATCACGGTGACGGTCAGATTGACCATTCTTGATGCCACCGCCGGCAAGCAATAGTGGAATGTCGCTGGGAAGCTTTCCAAGTCGGCTTGAATTCACACCGACCTCTGCTCGGTCAGCTGACCCACGAGTAGACTCGTGGGCTTCCCCGCACTCGTTCACGAGACGAGACGAGACGAGACGAGACGAGACGAGACGAGACGAGATGAGATTGTGTGAGCCCGGCGAGCAAGTGGTACCGTGGGTGACACCCGTCCTGCGAGACATGACCCCGAGAATTATTCACTCTCGGCTGTATCGTATGCAGGGTTGGACTGTACGTCGCTTGTCAGTGAACCGGCTTCCTGACTAGAGAGCCTGCTGACTGAGGCTCGTGCCTGCCAACACTTCTGGCTGAAATCAGGCACTAATCATATTCATTCCATACCAGATACTCACACGTTCGACTGTATTGGATTCAGAACGGTGGGCGGGATTCATCCACCCCGTTCACGGGGTGGGTTTCTCCCTTGTTATTCTATAACGCTAGACTGGCGTCGGCGCTCGCGAGATGGGTGATTTATATTCTCCCCGTCCAACCACAGCGACATGGTGGACACGTCTAAGATTCTCGAGATTGCACCACACTACGTCGCGATGGTGGTGTGTGCAGTCATTCTGGTCAGTAGTGTCAGGTTCGTACTCGGCCGGTCAGCGATCGTGGTCGAATTTGTGGGCATGTTTTTGATTGCGTTTGCATATCCGTTCACCGTGCGCCGGGCGGGATACGCCCCGGACTCCTGGCAGTGATACCACTCCACCACCAGGCCAGGCCAGGCCAGGCCAGGATTCGGTTCAGTAGCTGAGTTGGTGTCGCAATCTGCATCTTGACAGCGGTCAGATGCGCCGCAACTCCACCGTCGCACAAGTTGTGTGCAGAACGCTGGTTAATCTCAATGGCCGATATATTGAAACCATCGGGGGTCAATTCTGGAGTATCCCGGAGTCGTGCCGATGCCCGTAATTACAGAAATCCAGTTTTCACACGATCGCGGGGCGCTCGCCGATACACTCAGTGACCACCCTGGAATCGGCGCCACCATCATCGGCGTCCGCAGGACAGACCCGGATCACAACACCTACCTCATCCAGTTCGACTCCACAGACGACATAGACGACTCAGACGACATAGACGACAGACGACGCCACCACTCTGGAGCAGACACTGACTGATGACAAGACTGTCCGGGAGGCATCTCGGATGACACGGATCGACGAGCAGAATCTGTGGAGTATTGCGTTCACGCCCGAGACGGTGTTGCTCTCACCAGTCGTCACGGATGAGGGCGGACTGGTGATGGACGCTCGTGCCACGAGTGAGCCACCTATCGTCGGCTGGCACGAGCGGTGGTTACTCCCGGATTCTGATGCGGTCAACACTATCTGGCAGCACGCTAGAGAGATGGGATTCGACTTTGAGATCTGCGAACTTCTCGACAGGTCTCGTATCGACGCGACACAACCTGAGCGGCAAATGATCACAGAGCCACAGCGTGAAGCGCTTGAACTGGCGTACAGAGAGGGGTACTTTTCTGAGCCGCGAGAAGCATCGCTCGCAGATCTCGCAGCCTCACTTGATCACTCGCCCTCCGCGGTCGGGGGTCGGGTTCGACGGGGCATGAAGACGCTCATCGGCAGGACACTCGTGATAGACGATCCTAACGGATAGCTAGTGGAAGCCTCGCCGATGGGCGGGGAGAAAATCAATCTTGACCCCGTCTCCCAATTCAATGCTCAGTCACTGTCGAACTACTCGCGTCAAGAGCTAGACGTGTTTGAGTAAGTACCGGCCGGTATCTGAATAAGACGGCTCACAGAGCGGGCGCAAAACTCAGACGGACTGTTTCACTGCAGAGGCCTCGCGGAGGCGGTCGACAATCTGATCGCGGGACAAATCCCGCTCACCTTCCGTGGCGAGTCGTCCGACTACGAGATCCAGCAGATTGAGCTCCCGGAGCAGCTCCAGCGCATCATCCCGGCCCACGTCGATTTCCTGTTTGACCTCATAAATCGTATTCGAGGTGCGAACTGTCTCAATGAGCGCGTCGATCGTCACTGAATCTGGCAGCCCGATGCCGTCGGCGAGTATGACCGACTGCTCTGGACTGGCGGGTCCTGGCTGTTCCCTGTTATCTAGTCCGTCTCGGTCGCTCGTGGCCTGGGGTGTCGTGTCGGAGTCGGTGTCGTGGGCCGGCTGCCCCTCGTCGTCGTCCGACTGGTCTGGTTTGCACAGGGTTCGTACTGTACGAGTTAGGCTGGTGGATATCGTGGTCGATCATATACCGTCTGACGGTCTCGGCTGTTACGTCCATCTCGATTTTGCCAGCCATTTCCGCGAACGTGTCACTCGACGCGTACACCTCGCGAAGTAATTTCGGGTTCCGAAACGCGGGAGCCTCCGTACTGGCTCCCTCGTCAGCGTCTGATGGAGATTCGCGGCTCTCGTCTGTGCGTGTCTGCTCCTCAATCGTATCATCACACAAAACTGGTGACTCGTGGCCGCTCGTGTCGGCCGGGACTGTCAGCTCTAGCCGGTAACTCAGGGTGCCGTCACCCTGGAGACTGATACTCCGAGCCTCGAATGTCCCCTTCCACTCATCTATGTCAACGAGCCACTCCGGCAGCGCGATCACACCCTCGAGCTGCCCATCTTGCGTAACCTGGGTGTCTGCGAATTCGATATCGAACCCCTCGGATCGGCTGGTCTCGACCGAGAGCTCGACTACAGCGGTGGTAGGGCCGTCGTCGGCGAGTCCGTGACACTCGCAAAGACTGACCTCTGCCACTGACTCCTCATCAGGCTCGAATCCCTCGAGGAAGGCGCCGAGTTCACAGAGTGTCTGATGGATATTCATGACTTAGATAAAATTTGTATATTGACCCCATTCAAATGAGAGATTTAATTATACGGGCGTTTATGTACGCCATCTCGATAGACCCTCGGTCAGGCTGTTTGTAGCAGGGTGACACCTCGCCCGGCCCGACCCCGGCCACACCGATGGTCCGCTAGAGTGTGTGCACTCGGTAGGGGGGCCCTCCCAGAGGGCTGAGTGACTCACTGTGCAGACGGGACAAGTCGACTGCCCAGAAGCGGCTTCACGATTCGGTAGTGACCGATTTTTGGGTGAGACAGACTAGCAGAGCCACGCGGTGTTACGGAGAACCGAGGAGAAAGCCCCGCCCGTCGGCGGGGATGAATCCGACACTCCTGTGAAAATCACCCGTGAGACGGAGTGCTGGATATTCCACGAAACGAGAAAACAACAGTCAACTAATTTCATCGACATAGCTTATGTATGGCGAAACAGGTCGTCACTCGCACCTACACGGCTTCGATACGGAATCAGTCACAGGTGCAGGACGACCTCGATTCGCTGGGGTTTGCAGCCTCGAAACTTTGGACTGTCGGACGGTAGACTTGTAGCCGTATCTGGGGCGCAATCGGTCATATCCCGAACCACAACGAGCTCACCACGTATCTCAAGACTCACGAACGCTCTGATGACCTCCACTCGCAGTCAAGTCAGCGCGTTCTTCAAGAACTCGCTGAGGCGTTCAAATCCTGGTCCAGAAAACGGCAAAACGGGACACGAGAGCAA
>KI543226.1:62868-87837 GCA_000496235.1 uncultured archaeon A07HR60 | reverse complement strand
CGACCTCTCTCCCGTGGAGAGTGTTCAGCAGGTCCGAGCCGTCTGGGCAGGCAACGAGTGGGAACTTCACATCGTTTGTCGGGTCGAAATCGACACTCCCGAATCGACTGGCGACAAAACAGTCGGTGTTGACCGTGGTATTACCAACTTCGCTGCTCTTGCTTACGAAGACGGCCACTCCGAGCTATACCCACTGAATTGTCTGAAGCAGGACGATTACTACTTCAGCAAGCATATCGCCGAGTGCGACGATCCGACTTCAGAGCAGTCTACTCGGCTGAACCACAAGAAATCGACTCGACGTACTCACTACTTCCACGCGCTATCCAGTCACATCGTAGAGCAATGCGTGGAGAATGGTGTTGGAACCGTTGTGGTTGGAGACCCGTCTGGCATCCGTGAGGATGACGACAGCGAGGTGACAAACTGGGGAAAGCACGGAAATCTCGACCTCCACTCGTGGGCATTCGACCGTTTCAGTGACTTGCTCGAATACAACTCAGAAATGGAAGGTATTAATCTCCAGAACGTCTCTGAACGCGATACATCCAAGTCCTGTTCCAGCTGTGGGCAGAAGCGCGGTGCAAACCGCGTAGAGCGTGGTCTGTACGTCTGTGACGGATGTGGGATGGTCGCAAACGCTGATGTGAATGGTGCGGAGAATATCCGACAGAAAGTAACTCCGAGTCTCGCCTGTGATGGCGGTGAGAGGAGTAACGGCTGGTTGGCACAGCCATCGACGGTCCTGTTTGACACGGAGACTGGCTCGTTCGAGCCTCGAGAGGAGGTACGGTCATAGACCACAATATCCCACATCAGCGGCGCGGTGCCGTGGGAATCCCCGCCGGCGGGCGGGGAGGATGTCAACACTCCGACCACGGGTAGATCTTAAGCGAAGTTCTCAGCTGTCATTGTGATGGCGGCCACGATGAGTGTCAGAAGGATTGCAACCGACAGATCGGCTTTTGTCTTGGGGGTCACCGTGAATACGCTTCGATCTGAACTAGCGTCTCTATCACCTCGTGAGGGTTCATCTGCCCGGTAACGCTGTTCAAGATGCGGTTGGAGATGCCCGACTATCACAATGATACTAAACACGCCCGCCAACAGTGCCAGCAAAATCCCGCGGTCAGGCAGGCCAGTCGCTATGAGACCGCCGGCGATGACAAAAGTCACCATCGTCAGAACGACGTGGGCCCTGAGACTGGTGACGACTGCCGGGAGCCGTTCGATAGGATTTCCGCCCGACACTGTGTCGTGAGTATTCTTGTTGTCCTGTGGAGTATTCCGGGTTGTGGTCTCTGGGTTCACGGGCTTGGTCACGGGTCGCAGTCGAGACGTATCGCCGCCGTATCCCAGCCAGGCGTTGAGAAACGCCGCAGCCAACACCAGATAGACCGGAAACAAAAGCACGGCACTGTACGCAGTGACGAGTGGATCAGTTCCCGCGAAATATAAGCCTACGATAGCAGCGACGCCTACAAATCCAACGAGTGCCATCCCAGTACGGAACGCGCTGCGGGCGACCGGGCCTGGGCTTCCCTTGTCCAAGGACATCGTACGTGTATTAGTGCCCGGTGTAATATGAATGTGTCCGCGGCTTCAAATTGCCTGTTATGGTCGCGTCGAACAGCTCAATCCGACACATCGTGAAACACCCTCCTCGGCAGGAGAGTCGGATCGTGGCCTGGTCGCGATCCGGATTATCGGCTTGTCAGTCCTGTGCTTCTTTGCGAGCGTTCAATTTGGCCTGTTCGCGGGCGCTCGGATTGGCGGACTCTTTGAACGGCACATTCGCCACCTTGGCGTACACTGGTTCGCCCATCTCGTCGGCGTACTGGTCCGGCAGGTGGACCTGGAATTCGACATCAGCATCTACATCGGCATCGTAGACGCTGTCGTCGAGGTCCGTCTGCAGCGGGTCGAGTTTCTCGGCGGGAACGAATCCCAGCGCGATATTCGTGTCCAGTTCCGGGTTCCACCACGGCGAGGTGACGTACCCACACTCGTTGCCCGTCTCGGGGTCGGAGACCAGCCAGAAGTCGGGCGCGTACTCACGAATCGGCTCGCCGGCCATTTTCAGTCCGACCAGTTTCAGGTTGAACGGGTAATCGCCGTCTTCGATTTGGGCTTGCTGGCGCTCCAGCGCCTCCTTGCCAACGTAGTCTGCTTCCTTGTCATCAGGCACCTGATACCCGAGGTTCACCTGGAACGGTGAGGTCTCGTGGTCCATGTCTTGGCCCCACGAGAGGATTCCTGCCGCGATCCGACGGTGGTGACCGGGAGCGATCTGTCGGCCGCCGTGGTCTTTCACTGCCGCCATCACGGGGTCCCACACTTGTTCGGCATTCTTCGAGGCGTCACGGACGTAAATCTCGAAGCCTTTCTCGCCGGAAAAGCCAGTCTGGCTCACGAGTACCGGACACCCATCGATCTCGGCTTCGTACAGCCCGTAGTAGGGAATGTCACTGACCCCTTCACCGAGGACATCCACCATGACATCCTCAGAGAGTGGACCCTGGATCTGCATCGGTGCGACATCAATTTCGTCGACTTCGACATCGAAGTCCATCCCCACGTTGACACCCTCGATCCACTGCATGAGCGTGGAGTCCGAGAGTGAAAACCAGAACTCGTCTTCTTCTGGTCGCAGCAGGACTGGGTCGTTCAAGATCCCGCCGTTCTCGTTGCACAGGATCACGTATTTACCCTTCATCGTGCCGATCTCCGTGGCATCACGAGTGATCAGGTGGTTGGTCAGCGCCTCCGCGTCGGGGCCTTTGACCCGGATCTGACGTTCTACCGCCACGTCCCAGAGCGTGACACTGTTCGTGAGCGCCTCGTATTCTTTCATTGTGCCGCCGTCCTCTTCGGGGACTAACCCCCGCGGGTGGTACACACGATTGTACACTGTCGCCCGATAGGCGCCTTCTTCATTAAACGACTTATCGAAAAACGGCGACTTCCGGACCCGTGTGGACACGAGCATCTCGATACCAGGATCGCCGGACTGCCGCAGATTCCGCGGCAGGACACGATCTGACTGGTCCACATTCGGGTGGTTGGGGTGATCTTCATCGACAGCCTGTGGAGGCTCACTATCTGACATCGATTCGAGAGTCAAACTCCACCATATTAAATTAGCGGTTAACCTCACGGGTGTCCATACCGCTCTCAAGCCCGATTATCGGGGTTAGAAAGCTCACAAATTGGTATTTTAGAATCATCGAAATCTCGAAACCGAAGCTGGGAGGGTGTGGCCCATCCCTCGGGTCTGACAACACATATCGGCTTTCCGATTGGTTGTGTTTGATAGAATCTGCCGTTCGAAATCCAGACTCAGTGGCCGTCACCGCTGTCGAGACTGGTCACGGTGGGACCGCTTGGATCCAGAGCTGGGAACTACAGGATGACGTGTCTGTCTCAGACCCGGCCGATCGATCAAAAGCTGAATCCGGGTTTAGACTCCGTGATGTGGCTACTGACTGGGGCGATACCACTGCTCACGAGACCTATTTTACTGAACAACTACTCACTACACTGGTAATTGATTACACGGGGCAATATGGCCGTCAACAGATGTTTCGGGGGCTTAGGGTGGCTATTTCGAAATCCTTTTTATGACCTCTCACATATCTTAACATGCATGAAAGACGATGCAAACGCCCGAGCGGACGTAGAGCTTTACCTTCCCGGAATGCCGAGTTTATCAGCGCAGGTCGGCCGTGTCGAGAGCGCCATCAAATCTCTCTTCCGCCGGCGCGGCGGACTGAGAGTGCGTTTCAGTCGGTAAGATTGTTCCACGACTGAGTTCGTGGAGTTCCACGTTCTCAGCCAAAACTGATTTTCGCGGACAGTTGGTGCCTACGAGAACCATGTACAGGCGGCACAAGGCGACTGCCTCGGGGCTTGACCCCGAGGGTGAAGCCGACAATAAACAGATTTATAATCAATCAGTACCAATCGATAGCAATGAGTGGCATGGAATGTTATCCAGACCTCAGACAGAGCGGGCAAGTCACCATTCCTGAAGAAGTGCGAAAGGGGTTAGACCTCAAAGCAGGCGATCAACTGAAACTCACCGTCGAAAAGTTAGACTAACCAATGCAGACAACGCTTCGCTTTCGAGTGTCTCTCTCCGATGCGGTCGCGAGCGAAGCATGGCGGCAGATCGATATTCTCCGCCAGATCCGTAATCACGCGGTTCGGGACTACTACAATGCGGATTACAACGACCAGCCATCTGATTACGACCAACAGAAGAGACTCAAGCAGTGGGGAAACCGCTGGCCAACCTTTGCAGTCCCGTCGCAACACGCTGCTCAACAGGCAATTAGCCAAATCCATACTGACTTGGACGGCTTAGAAGAGCGACGAAACAACGGCCATGATGTGGGTCGGCTCCGCTGGCAAGGTCGTGGTGAATGTCGGTCAGTGTCGTACAATCAACCCTGCCGCTGGAACGTGGATCACAACACGGGCGGCGAGCGATTTGTGCGGTTCCGACTCGAAAAAATCGGCTGGTTCAGAATCCGAGCAAATCGGCCTGTTCCCGACGCCGATGAGATTAGCGAAGCCATCCTCAAGAAACAGAACACCGGTGAGTGGTACCTCTCGCTGGTGGTTGAGGTTGAGAACACACCCGCAAAGCCGGGGCTTGATGAGATCGGCCCACAAGATTGTGTTGGCGTTGATCTCGGAATTACCAACTACATCCATACCTCTGACAATCTTACCGTTGGAACGCTGGATCTCTCCGATGAATACGAGCGATTACGCCGTGAACAGCGACAACTTAGCCGCAAAGAACGCGGTTCACACAACTGGGAAGATCAACGGCAGCAAGTCGCCAAAGCCAAGCGGGAAATCAAGCGGAAAGTGCTTGATTACCAGCACAAACTCACGACGTGGCTCGTCACAGAGTACGACCTCGTGGCCGTTGAAGATTTAGACGTGAAGCCGATGCTGGAAGACAGTCAGAACGCGAAAAACAAGCAAGACGCCGCATGGTCGCGGTTTGTGAATCTCTTGGAATACAAGGCCGATCTCCACGGGACTCATGTTATGACGGTCAATCCAGCAGGCACAACCAAAGACTGCGCCAGTTGCGGCGTCGCGACAAATAAACCGCTGTGGGTGCGAGAACACTCGTGCCCGGCATGTGGCCACACTCAAGACCGTGATCTGAACGCAGCAACGAATATTCTCAACCGGGGACTCAAACAGATAGGAGCGGGACGCTCCGAATCACCGCCCATGCAGACTGCACTCGCTACGTCAGCACCTCACCGGGAGGCTGTTGATGCAAAGTGTGTCGATGAAGTGGGAAGCCTCGGGGCTTGACCCCGAGGTAGTTCACGCATACAGTGCCCCTGGTGACGCTTACCGGATCGACTGAGAAGAGTCGCTACACACGGTGAATACCCCAACTGAATCGGGTAGTCGGAGCCGTTCAGTTATTCAATCGGTCTTCTCGCCAGGTCTCTGTATCGGGGACCTGATTGAAGCTGTACACGTGAAGGCCACGGAGATTGTACTCTGCATCCTGGTAGTAGGGATCGAGCTCGTCGACGAGTTCGTCGGGGCTGAACTTCCCCCGCGAGCGGATGAACTGCTTGATGAATCCCGTGATCCCGCTCGTCTTCTGTAGGAACCGGATCGAATCGCCGACGCCAACCTTCCGCGAGATCTTCAGGAGTTTCTGGTACTTCATCACTCCCGGGATACCGATCTCAACAGGAAGGTCGATTCCCCGATCGCGGATCGTCTCGATCCAACGGAGAATAGTCTCCGGGTCGTAACACAACTGTGTCGTCACGTATGTGGCGTAGGGAGCCTTCTTGTCCATTACATCCGCCAGGGTTTCGTCGCTGATGAAGTCGTGTCCCTCGGGGTATCCGGTGATACCGACATCGTCGAACTCGTGGCCCAGCCGATCCATCGCAGTCAGGAGGTCGTGTGACGACTCGAACTCGCCGATTGCCTCCTCTCGGTCCCCGCCTGGAATAAACACGTCTGTCACGCCCGCCTCGGCGAGTCGGCTCAGGACTTCGTCAAGATGCTCGTCGTCTTCCACGTACCGGGCGGCGACATGAGGCACCACCTCGTATCCCTGTTCGGCTGCCTGCACGGACCAGTCGACGGTGGCATCCAGTCCGAGAGAGGGTGAGGCGGTGATCGCGACTGTCGCCCCATCTGGGAGATGATCGAGTTGACCTTCCATACTATCGAACGGCATCAGTTCGAATCGCGGTTCCGCGAGCAGTCCACCCGCCGCAGGTCCCGTCTGGGGAACAGAGCTTGTGGAACTCATTCGTCTACCCACGCTAATCTCATGTCGATCACTGAGGTGGCCTCACAATCGGTCATTGTAGACATTATACACTAACTAACAGAAACCGGGATAAACATCTTTCCCAGGCGTCCAGCGAACGGCCGGTATACTCCCCCAATACGTCCAAATTTTGGCATCCAGTGACCGGGTCTACCGGCTGACCTCCGTCTCACCACGACGTGTCAACAAAGAAGATAGTCGTGGATTGACTTCGAGATTCCCAGACACCGTCGGCTGAACCACAGCGTTTCATACCGTCCCGCGTGAATCCAGAGACGATATGGCCCGAAGAGAGACGACAGTACATCACTGCAGGTGTCGGCGAGAGTCACACTCACAGCCACAGCCACAGTTACAGTTACACTCACAGTCGCGCCTGCCCAGACGGACGCCTGATCAGCCATGACAGACGAAATCGACGGGAACGCGGTAAGTGCGCAGATCAGGTCCGAATTAGAGGCCTCAATCGACCAACTCGGCGAGAGCGGGGTTACCCCAGGTTTGACGACAGTTCTGATGAGCGAAGATAATGCGAGTCAGACGTACGTCTCGATGAAACAACGGGCCTGCGAGAATATTGGGATCGACGGACAGACGCAGGAACTGGACGCAGACCAGCCTGCAGAAGACCTCTTCGACCTGATCGACGATCTCAACGCCCGGTCGGACGTGCACGGGATTCTCGTTCAAATGCCTGTTCCGGACCACGTCGACAAGCGTCGCGTGTTTCGCAGTGTCGATTCGATGAAAGATGTCGATGGGTTCCACCCGGAGAATGTCGGGCGATTGGTGGCGGGTAACGCGCGCTACAAACCGTGTACACCACACGGTGTGCAGAAACTCCTCGAATCGGCCGGCGTCAAGACCGAGGGGAAAGAGGCAGTCGTGGTTGGTCGATCAGATATCGTCGGCAAGCCCATGGCGAATCTCTTCATTCAGAAGGCACCCGGCGGGAATGCGACGACGACACTGTGCCACTCTCGGACGACCGACCTGGCGGCAAAAACCCGCCAGGCGGATATCGTCGTCGCGGCAGCCGGGTTGCCCGAGTTTATTGACGGCTCCATGCTCTCGGAGGGAACGACCGTCATTGACGTGGGTATCAATCACGTCGATGCTGACAACGACAAAGGCTACAAACTCGTTGGCGATGTGGATTTCGCGTCGGCAAAACAGAAAGCAGACGTGATCACCCCAGTTCCGGGCGGGGTTGGGCCGATGACGATCACCATGTTGCTGTACAATACAGTGAAAGCAGCGAGTCTGCAGACAGACGTTCCCGTCGACTTACCGTAGGTCGGCCTGGATACGGTCGCTGCCGCTTTTTGTGATTGTTGAGGTCCGCTTTCCTCGTTCAAGAAGACCGTAGTGCGCGGTAACAAGAGTGTTTGTCACATTCGAACTGAGGCCGGACTCGGCGTCAGGGACGAGAAACTCACACCCACGGCTGCGTGAGCTACCCTTGCAGTTAGATGAACCCTTCCGTAGCAAGTCTGTCGACAGCCTGCCGAATCCTGTCTTCCGTGTCCACGAGTGATGCCCGCACGTAGCCGGGGGTGCCGAACGCTTTGCCGGGAACAAGCCCGACTCCGGCTTCTCTGGCAGCGTCTTTACACCACTGCATATCATCGTCGGCGTCGACCGGGATCATCGCGTAAAATCCCGACTCTGGGACTGGGATGTGGACCCCGCGGTCGGCGAATAAGTCTACGAGCGTGTCTCGCCGGCGCCGGAACATTTCCGTCATCTCTCCTGCAATCGCGTCAGTGTCTGCTTCGGTCAGCGCCATAGCAGCGGCATGCTGCACGAAATTCGGCGCACACGACACTGAGTGACTGTGCACTTTGCCTGCCTGTGCAGTGTGGTCCGTCGGGGCTGCCATGTAGCCCAGCCGATAGCCCGTCATGGAGTAGCACTTGGAGACGCCGCTGATAGTGATCGTTCGTTCTTTCATCCCATCAAGAGCCGCCAGACTGGGTTGATCTTTGTCGTAGATGAGTTCCTTGTAAATCTCGTCTGAGATAACGGGGATATCCTGCTCTACAGCCAGGTCACGGACGCCCTCGAACGCTCCCTCTGAAAACACCATACCGCTGGGATTGACCGGTGAGTTCAGGATAATAAGCGCGGTGTCGTCGGTGGTTGCTGCTTCGAGATCATCCAGTGCCGGCTCAAGATGGAACTCGTGAGGCGTCAGATCCACACGCACCGTTTCACCGCCTGCAAGCGTCACCATCGGCTCGTAAGACGACCACACCGGCTCGAAGACAATCACTTCGTCTCCAGGATCCACAATCGCCTGGACCGTCTCGAACAGAGCCTGTTTCCCTCCGGGTGTCGCGATGACGTTTTCGGCTGCATAATCCAGTCCGTGACGCTCGTTGAGATGTGTCGCCACGGCTCGTCTGAGTTTGGGAATCCCGTTCGAGGGGGTGTAGGTGGTGTGTCCGGCGTCGATGGCGTCTTTGGTCGCTTGCTTGATCTCTTCGGGGGTTTCGTAATCGGGCTGGCCGACGCTCAAATCCACGATATCCTGGCCCTGCTCTGTAAGCTCTGAAACGAGATTCGACATCACGAGTGGTGCGGCCGGTTCGACCGTGTCGACCCGCTGGGCAAAATCGATCATGCTGTCGCCCCTGTCTCATTGTCGCCGGTGCCATGTGACGCGGCCGACTCCGACGTTCTGTTATGTTTGTCCGACATTGTGTCGTGGGTTGTCGTTTCCCCCCGCCGATTTAACAATTTTCCCAGAAAGCCCTCCACGAACGCTGGCTGTGCAGTCGCGGATCGATGGGAAGTAAATCTACAGGCCGAGCAGGGCGGGCGCTTCTGGACATCAGTCCCGGAACAGTCGACCGGATGAATGTTGGTCTTGATATCTCCACCGTGTCGACACTCGGATCCCCGTGACCTCGACTCATGAGTCGATCGGAGCGATCCACTACCTATCAAAATATCGATAGTTACTGTTCCACTTTGGCTCCCAATCTGCTCTCGTTCGGATACGCCGATCGTGGTCACGACCGTTTGCCCTCTCGGTGGTTATCAGTGTTTTCGGGGCGGTCAGCTGCTGGATCTCCGGTATCAGTACGGTGGCAGTCGCCATGGCTGGCCGCGTCACTTATACCGCACACTGGAGATTCGTGCGTATGAGCGATGCTGTCGAACAAACGGAGTCGGTCACTTCACGTGAGAGGGACCTGGAGTGACCCGCGTAAGTCCTGGTGGGAGACAGTGATGGCCGACGAGTCCGAGACTGTGGTGACGTTTGAAGACATCCGTGCTGCGGCCCGACGGCTAGATGACCCGCGAGTCGTCAAGGAGACTCCAATCGACCGAAGCACGTCTTTGGAAGCGACAACAGGTGCAACTTCAGTGATGCTGAAACTCGAGCATCTCCAGTGGACGGGCTCGTTCAAGACGCGCGGCGCGTACAATAAGATACTCACCCTGACTGATCAGGAAAACGTGTCGCGGGTCGTCGCCGCGAGTGCTGGCAATCACGCTCAGGGAGTCGCACTGGCGGCGACCACACTGGGCGTCGATTCGACGATCGTGATGCCAAAGACCGCTCCGCAGGCGAAAGTTGAGGCAACGCGCAGCTATGGGGCCGAAGTTGAACTGGTTGGCAATGATTTCCGCGCTGCCCAGCAGTCCGCACAGGAGCTCGTGTCAGGCTCGGGCGTGTATCTCATCCACGCATACGACGACCCCGAGATCGTCGCCGGGCAGGGAACGCTCGGCCTAGAAATGCATCAAAATCTGCCAGACGCAGACACTATCATCGTCCCAATCGGAGGAGGCGGGCTGATCAGCGGGATTTCGACGGCATTTGGCGCACTCTCGCCGGAAACCCGAGTCGTAGGGGTACAGGCTGAGTCGCGGCCACGGTTCCGGAGAGTCTTCAAAAAGGGGTTCCGACGACCGCTGACTCCGTTGACACGATCGCCGATGGGATCGCCACCGGCGGAATCTCCGAGTTGACTCTGTCTATCATCCAGGATCACGTCGATCGAGTGGTCACTGTCTCGGATGATCAAATCTCGGATGCGGTATTGTTCCTGATGGAGCGGGCAAAACAGATCGTCGAAGGTGCGGGTGCAGCCTCTGTGGCTGCACTCCGCTCTGACAAGCTCGACGTGTCGGGAGAGGTCGTGATGCCGCTGTTGTGCGGCGGCAATCTGGATATGACGATGCTGCGGACCGTCCTGATTCACGCGATGAGCCGTCGACGACAGTTGCTCCGTCTCAGGATCCACATCGATGATCGACCAGGGACGATGGCTGAGCTCTCAGAAATCATCGGGCACCACGACGCCAACATTCAGACTGTGCGTCACGATCGAGCCGTCGACGGGTTGGATGTCGGGGAGGCGTATCTGGTGTTCCAACTGGAAACCAGCGGCGCAGACCACGCCGCGGGTATTGTCGACTCCATCGAGCAGTGTGGCTACGATGTCGAGGTCACTACCACGACTGGGTGATCAATTTGCGAAAGCGGCCAGTCCTCACCCGGCAAAGGTGCGTGTCACGACGAGTGTGAACTACCCCGCCCTGCTCGCGCTGACGCACTCGCTGAGGGCGGGGCTTCCTGCTTCCACGACGCGCTTTGGAGAGACAGGAGTCTCCACAGGCGTTGCTTCGGAGTGTCCCACTCCTATTCCTCGTTGCTCGACGGAACGGTCCGTCAGGCAGCGCACGCTTCTTGTCGCGTTCGAACGCTACCCGTGTCCGTCGACTTCACAAGGAACGAGTCGTTCCATTCGGAACGACGAGCGAGTCGAAGCCGACAGGTCGGAACGCCCGTCTTGATCGGTCATTCGATGTTTAGTGGGATAAATCGGTTGCGTGTGCCCGTGAGTCGGGAACAGACCGTGCAAAACAGATGATGACGGCGCTGTATCGCCCGCCCTACTCGCTCCGCTTCGCCTCGCTCCGTGAGGACGGGGGTTTAGCGCCTGTAGACGGCTAACGTGAGCATCCTGGGCCGGCCACTTGCGATTCTATTCTGGTCGGCCGTCCGTCACCGCACGTACCCAGAGTCGATCTGACGGATCGGGACCAGCTGCGGCTGCTCAGCGTGGGTGATGTGTGGCCTCTGCAAGGAGCAACTCACGCGAATCCACGGCTCGTATAAAAACCCGGATAATTACATACCCAACCCTTATTATCGAGGTTTATGTTACCCTCTATGCGGACGAATGACATACAAGCCAATGTCAGACCCGATGACGGCGGATACGTGTAGGTTGTGCGGTCGCGGGCTGAGGCATCCCGCTTCAACTAGTTTAACACGCAAATCAGACACTCAACGAATGATGTACGAAACAGATGATACACGCAACAATTGTAACGGGGTAATGTATGGCTGAACGAAACGATGATTCGGTCGGAGATTCTTCCGACGGACTCCAGGTGGAGCTGTTCCACCCGGACTCCGATCGCGAACCTGGTGATACCAACATACAGGGATTAGGATTTGATATCCATCCAGTCGTCTTCCCGGTCGGGTTACTACTGATTGGGGCGTTTATGACGGCCACAATCCTCTTAGGAGATCAGGCCGGCGCGGTGTTCTCGAGTGTTCGCAGCTTCTTCGAGGGGAACTTTGGCTGGTTCTTCCTCCTCGGGGTCAATCTGTTCATTATCACGATTACGTACTTCGCGCTCGGGAAGTACGGACAGATTCGTATCGGCGGTGTCAATGCTGAAAAGGAGTTCAGCGATCTATCCTGGATGGCGATGCTGTTCAGTGCTGGTATGGGCATCGGGTTGATGTTCTTCAGCGTCTCTGAGCCCCTCTACTACTTCCAAACCGTGCCCGGGTTCTTCGGTGCCGAAGCAGGCACTGGTGCGGCTGCCTCGGCCTCGATGGCACAGACGTTCTTCCATTGGGGCTTCCACCCATGGGCGATTTACGGACTGGTCGGACTTGGCTTGGCGTTCTTTTCGTTCAACCGCGGCCTCCCACTGACGTTCCGTTCGGTCTTCTGGCCGCTGCTGGGTGAGCGGATATACGGATGGCCAGGACACATCATTGACCTTGTTACAGTGTTTGCGACGATATTCGGGCTGTCGGCATCGCTCGGATTCGGCGTCGCACAAATCAACACCGGCCTTTCGTACGTCGGTGGCGATATGCTCGGTCTCGCGAGCATTCCAGTCGGGATCGGCCCACAGGTCCTCCTCATCGCCGGAATCACCGCAATCGCGGCAGCGTCGGTCGCCGCCGGTCTTGACGGGGGAGTCAAACGGCTCAGCACGCTAAACCTCTATCTGATGATCGGTCTGCTCGGATTCCTGATCATCGTTGGCCCGACCGTGTACATCTTTGGTACGTGGGTCGAAGGCCTCGGTGCTTACTTCGGGAGTTTGCTCTCGCTGTCGTTCTTCACTGGAACGCTCGGTGAGGGTGCTGGAACCGTCAACGCGTGGACGGTGTTCTACTGGGCGTGGTGGATCTCGTGGTCGCCGTTCGTCGGAATGTTCATCGCACGTATCTCGAAGGGACGCACTGTCCGAGAGTTCGTCATCGGCGTGCTGTTTCTTCCATCGCTATTCTCGACGCTCTGGCTGTCCACGTTCGGCGGGGCTGCGATGTTCAATTCCCTCCAAGGGAACGGAGCCGCGCTTGCGACGTACAACGAACTCGGGCAGACCGTTGCGATGTTCGCCCTTCTCGAACAGTTCCCGCTCGGGGCAGTCGCGGGGGGTCTCGCAACACTGCTCGTGATCACATTCTTCGTTACATCCTCAGACTCTGGGTCGCTCGTCATCGATCACCTCACTTCCGGTGGCAAGCACGATGTTCCGAAGACTCAGCGGATCTTCTGGGCAGTCACTGAAGGCGCAGTCGCGGCAGTACTGCTTTACGCAGGCGGTCTCGGCGCGCTCCAGACTGCAGCGATTGCGACTGGATTCCCATTCGCGGTAATCCTCGTGTTGATGTGCTATACCACGTATCAAGGACTACAAACCGAGTACGAAATTCTCGAATCCGAGAAGTTTGCCGACCGTGTCCAAGATATGACGGTCGAAGACGACATCGACATGATTACACCAGACGACGATCCGGCGAGTGACGTCGGAGACGACGTGACCAGCAGCGACTAACAGCCGCCGTCGTCATCTTTTATTTTACTATTCTATTCCTGAACAGCGGCGCAACTATCCTCAGTAATACTCCCACTCGTCATCGTCTTCGTCGCCTCCCCGCGCATGGGTATCAGCGTCTTCGCGATCATCTGGCCACTCGATACCGTCGCCCGTGAGACTCTGATATGCGAAGGCAGCTAGCGCGACTAACATTAGTATGAATAGGAGTGTTGCGAGTGTAATAGCCACTTGAACGACGGATCCAGCTAGTCCACCACTGATCATGTGGAATGGTGTCATACACGGTCCATGAACCCACGTGAAAAGAATATTACTGAGAACCGAGGAGAAAGACCCGTGGCTGCGCGGGAATGAATCCGACTATCGTGAGCATTTACTCGAATACGACAGAGTTGAGTAACTCAAAAAATCGCGTAATACTAGCCGAGGCGGTCTGCCCGCCCGTGTAATCGGACAGTATCGGGGCACCCCGATTGCAGGCAGAAACACCCGTTCTATGCTGGAACTCAGGGCGCAGTCTGCAAGAAGTAACTCCGAGTCCTCGTGCCGAGGAGAAGAGTACCGGCTGCGTGGCACAGCCAGTCGCGTTCCATGTCGGACGGCGACAACCCACAGTATCCCACATCAGCGGTAGTGGTGCCGTGGGAATCCCCGCCGACGGGCGGGGAGGATGTCAACCATCTTCACCCACTACGAGGCGGAGGCCCCACCCTCAAGGAGGCTACGGCTTTCGATTCGCAATCGGAAGCACGAGCGAGTAGGGTGGGGAGGAAGCCGACGGCATCTCACGGAAATCCACGCACAGAGCCAGCCCTGACACCTCAACGCAGCCTTTAGAATCTAGCAACCCAGACGTATTGTGTATGGTGGAAGCAAACCGAACTGTGATGATTCCTCTCCGTATTCCAGAGGGATCGACAGCCGACTTCCACCAGACAATCTTGCCGTATGCTTACTGTCAGCAGGAAACCGTTGACCACTGCTGGCCCGACAACCCAACACAACCCGCTGACCTGCAACCCAGCAAGCAAGATGCCGAAGAGGCACTCTACGACCGGCTTCGAGCGGACACCAACGAACAGCTCCACTCGAATCTTGTCCAAAAAGCCGTCACAGACGCCACTGCCGCGATCTCCTCGTACAAGAGCAGTTGGGAGAACGGCGACCGTATCAGCAAACCCGACTTTCACGACCGTGAGCGGGATGGCTACACGATGACCTACGACAAGCGTGCCGCCACCTATGATCGGTACGAAGCGACGGTCTCGACGGTCAACGGCACTGTGACGTGCCGATACGAACTCCCAGCAGAAGTTGAGGGCACGCCGTATGGTGAATACATACTGGACAGACGGTGGTCGTTTTCGACGAGCAAGCTCATCTTCGATGGAGAGCGATTCTGGCTCCACGCAGTGATGCACCGTCAGTTCGGAGATGACCCAGTGTATGCACCCCAGACAGACGATTCAACTTCAGACACCCACGAGGACACTCATCGTGTTCTTGGCGTGGACTTGAACGTTGATGGGGCAACTGCGGTGAGTTCAACTGGCCAGTTTTACGGCAACGCCGACGCACTCAATAGCTATCGCTCTGAGCAAGAGCAGTTGCGCGGCGAACTCCAGCAACCCGGGACGCGCAGTGCCCATCTCCGGTTTCAACAGCGGCGTGGCACAGAGTGGCGATACTACGACCAGTACGCCCACCACGTCGCCAATTCGATTAAGCAGGAAGTACTCCGCGTTCGTGCCACCCACGTCGCTTTCGAGAACCTGACGCGGATTCGCAAGCGCATCTCGAATCTGCCCACGTTCCAACAATGGCTGTTCAAGAACGTTCGCAAGTACACGGAGTACAAGCTGGAACGATACGGAGTGACAGTGGATACGACCAACCCGGATTACACGAGTCAAGCCTGTAGCCGCACAGATTGTGACTGCGTGGACGAAGACAATCGTGACGGCAAACAGTTCGCATGTCTCGAATGTGGATACACGATTCAGTCCGATTATAATGCAGCCAAGAATGTCGGATTCCGGTATCTCAACACGGAACTCTCCAGCCCGGCGGGCCACACGTGTTCGTCCGGGCAGGCCACGAGTCAACTGGCCTTGATGTCGGGGACACTTTCACCAACCGGCGATTGTGCCGAGCATGACTGGGTGTCCACCGACAAGCCCTACCCTCAACAAGCGAGTGACAGTTCGTCTGCCCGAGCGCAGTAGGGTGGGGTTGTTGACACTGGGCGTCGCCATACTCACCGCTGTGCTTCTGACTCGACCGTTCGGGCGCCGTGAAACCAGTATCGTGTTGGACTGCCAAGCCCGACGGCCGCTAGAAGAACCCAAACAGCGAGTCCAAACGTCGCGGACAGTATCACCCATGGAATCGCGCTGAGTGTCGCACCAATGACCACACCGTGCCAAATCCGACGTCTTCCCTCGATTTCGGTGAGATACGACCCAACGACCAGATAGCCATAACTCGCGAGCACGACGACAACAGTCACAACCACGACCAGTCCAGCGAGAGTGACTACGTCGCTGCCGAGCTGTGTGACCTGCGTAAGAAGGTAGCCACCAAAAAACACGGCCAGACCGAATGCTGCCAATCCGTAGACAATCGCGACCGGCGAATCATCGACTGTTCGCGCAACAGCGCGATTCACGGCCGCAGGCCGCCAGTTTGCGATCAGCCCCCCGATAAGCAGGACAATTCCAAATGAAATCACAGCACGGGCAGGACCGGACAGCGTCACAAGCGCGTTGATATCGCCAAGTTGCGTGACTGGCCACACTGCCAAACTGGTCTTCACGATTTAATCTCGGCACATCGGATTGAAAAGCTATCGACCGCTCACATCCTGATATGTAGTTAGTGCTGCCAGCGACTGGCAGCGAACTTCTGTCTCGGCAACTTGATACGACACTACGGGTCAGCTTCAGTAACGCCGATATCTTTATACTCGCAGCAGATTTGGGACAAATAATTGGAACAACATGATAAGAAAGGTCACGACAACCAGTAACCTGAAACCCGATAGAAGTGACATCAACACGGATATCGGATACAAGTTCGGTGACGACGTGGGCCTCAGTACCGATACAAAGGCCACTGACAGTATCACCCCTCTCCCAAGGGGTGTTGGTTCGCTCACTATCCGATGCTCACGTATCACACAATCGAGACAGCCAGCTGCCGGTCGGGTTGGCTGTCGAGTTGCCCTCAGAGTAGTCACGATTACTGCCGGCAAAACGCTGCTTTCAGCTATGATTAATGTGACATTATGCAACGAGTAACCGAACAGGAGGGTACGAACCGTCGGCGCTACCTTGCGGCGGTGAGCGGAGCAGTGACTATGTTGACTGCAGGATGCACACAGTCAGCCGACACGTCGTCGAGTGAGCCGCCATGTGCTGACGCGTTTGAGATCACTGAGGAATCAATCCAGTTGGGAGGTGGAGTAATACCGGAAATTGAGTTACAGTTCGCGAATGTCGGTACCATACCCATTGGATATGATGTAGGGGTGATATTCAAACAGGGAACCTCATTGGGTAAGTATGCCCGGACCGGCCGTGCACAGTTCGCTGGCACGCTCGCACCGGAGGAAGCGCGAGTGATTGTGGCCACCAGCGAAGGTCCCGAGATTGAGAACACGGACATATACGAACTCAACGTAGAACTGGACTGTGGAGAGACAGCAACATCGGATTAAGATAGTTGGGCCTTCTCGCCTCGGCGGCAATTCGCCCAACAGTAAGCTGGAGGGTCTGGTCTTCTGTCGCGTTGAACATTGACGATCCCGAACCGTTCAGTGTCAACAGCACAGTCCTGCCGACTGGAGGTCAGACGATTTGGCCGGGTGTTTCAGTCTGTGCCACCTGACTTGACCCGTACAAGAAGATCACCAATGTGACACTGGATGCCATCAGCCCGTAGTCGATGGTGATTTCAAGCTGCTCGAATCAGGAGTCGAGCGGGCCGTCGACGAGACGCATCCAGAACTGGTCACGCTGCCGTCGAAGGCCTCACCGCGAGACAGACAGTATCGCCTGGATGCTCGGGCCCAGTGGTTTCAGCGCGACTAATCAGGTATGCTGCAGCAGCCCCGTGATGTTGTGGTGACCGGACCCGCAGGTTCCGACACCTGAGAAAAGCCGTGCTCATGAACCTGTCTCGCTCACTCCACGTCGAAGGTGTGATGCATCGAGTGGGCGAATCTCATTCGGCCCGCGGCCCGGCCGCGTCGACTAATTTGTGTATCCTGCCGAATCATATATATCCACATAGATACAATCATTAGACATGATAGAATCGCTTGAAGAATGCCCTGGCGATGCTGCGGTGGGTTGGGGCGCAGATTGCTGCCCCACTGCGGAAGGGAGATACGCCAGACAACTTCACGCTCGGCATTCCCGAGACTCACACGACGACGATCGAGGGGGATACCGGCTGGAGTAGTCGCCCGCCAGCACTTCTGGAATGCCCACAGTGCGAGTCAGAAATCCATCAGCGCCGCTCTCGCGACAAAATCGACTGTCCACGCTGCACCGCCAGGTTCGAGTACGACGCATTTCCTGATCTCGACTTGTTGGAATTGCGCTGTTCCAAGTGTCGTGACCAGATGGAGCACGGCCGTCGTCATCCCGAGCAAATATCTGTCCCTGAGTGGGCCGAGTGTAACGGGTGCGGGTACCACTGGGAATTTAGTCACTCGTTTCGCTGATCGCTAGGTGTTGGTGAGACGATTTCGCCAGTTGATCCCGAACACACGACTGTCACTTTCACACGGTTGCTCTGAGTGATGATTCCGTATTTTCGATGATCCTCACAGTGTCACTGCTTTTGTGTCGCTGGGTACCCGGCTGAGTTACTGTTCGGACCGACTGGACTAAGATTACCCTCTCGGCACCCGGAAGAAACGGGGCTTACCAGACGGTTTCGTCACGGCCGACGGTCACAGAACACTCTCTGACGGTCGTCGGCCTACTGTGTCATCATCAGTTGGGAAAACTATTCGTACGCGGGTACGATACAATCTGTAATATTCATGTTCCTTGATGTCGCGACCGGACTAGCACTTGTGGCGGTTGCGCTGCTCGGTCTTGGACTGATCGGGATGGCCCTGAGTGACCTGCAACTAGCAGGATTTTCCTTTCTCTCAGCGAGTATCGTGATCTACCTGCGCGAAACGAGAGCGGCCGATGACTGAACGGTGCCGTCGGCTCTGAACGTCTGTAAGATGACGGGTGGTCAAGACACCCTCGCCAGCTCGGGGTCTATGCCCGCTATGCCGGGTCGTGGCTCAGTTCTTCCCGGGAGTTTCACTCTGGGTTACTCGGCAGGTGGTCACTGGGACCGTTGCGTTTCGCACGACTTTGCTGGCTTTCCCGCCCAGTAAACTCCCGATAGCGCCCTTGTATCCGGAGCCCATCATTATCAAGTCCATCTCCTCCGCATCTGCATAGTCGACGATTTCCGTTGCCACATCCCCGCTCCTAATGACTGTGGAACAGTCGACCCCCTCCTCGCTCGCCCGGTCACAGAGGTCTGTCGCGACTTCGCGGCCGTAACTGCGAAAGTCCTCTTTGAGTTCATCATCGTCTTGTGAGATGTACACCGACCGAGGAGTACCCGAGATGTTGATCACGTATAACGCACGGATTGACGCACCGACAGCGGCCGCAAGTTGAATCGCGTCGTCGGCTCCTTTCATTGCCTCGTCGCTCCCATCGTATGGCACCAGAATTTCGTCGTACATGTGCGTAGCGTGACTCACTACTCAGATACCTATATTATAGTATGGTGACCGTCCTCGGTTCCAGATAATCGCTGTGTTTGGGTGTGGGTGCCCGTCCACGTCGTGTTCAGACGGCTGAACCTCCGGGGCTGGGCGCTGATCCCTCACGGTGACGGATCTCTGGACCGCCTCAATCGCATCGTATCGGTAATTTGATAGCTCGCAGGTGACGACTCTCTCCGGATGAGCGGGGATTAGGCCCGCTGGCTGCTCTTGCGGCACATATTTGCTCGGGTGGGGACATATCAAGATGGATGAAGCAGATCATCGAAACGGACGACGCTCCAGCAGCCGTCGGCGCATACAGTCAGGCGACCACGAACGGCGACCTTCTGTTCACGGCGGGGCAACTTCCCCTGACCACGACGGGCGAGTTACTTGACGAGGCGCCCGTCGCAGAACAGACGCGCCAGTGTCTCGAGAACGTTCTTGCCGTGATTGGCGAAGAGGGACTGGACGCTTCAGATCTACTCAAAATGACGATCTATCTCGCTGATATCGACGACTTCGACGCGATGAACGAGACGTACGCAACGTTCTTCGCCAGAGACCCCCCAGCTCGCAGCGCCATCGAGGTGGGCAACGTGCCGAAAGGGGCCGCCCTCGAAATCGAAGCTATCGCAAGTAACGACTGAGTCATACTCCTGGGTTACAGTGGTTCGAGGCGAAAGCCCACGGCTTCAGTCGTGGGATGAAGCCGACACCGAAGAATCACACACGCTCTCACTGTCCGCTGTTACCCGATACATTCAGATACAAAGAGTCCCTGTTTCGGGATAGACATGCGACATGCTGCTGCGGGGAACCCGCTCACGCTCAAGACGGCCACGAGTGGGTCTCAGCTACTCACACACCACCGCAGCCCAACCAGCAGCAGTTGGCATGTCACTCCTCAGAACTCTCCACGAGTGGGTGCAACGGAGAGTTGGGCTGATGGCCCAGCCTGCTGCTCACGCGGCTGGACGCCCGTGAGTGCCACGCACACGCTCTCTGCGAGAGCGGGCAACAGCGAGCGGATACCCAAGAATACCACACCCTCGTTTGAGGGCCGAAGTTGCCTCAGCGAACCCGCAAGTTCACAGCCGCAGTCATCAGGAGTGCCGGATAGCTGACGGAGGAATCCCACCCCTGAAGCGGTGGGAGGAGGTCAATCCCGTCTATTGTCGCCTGAAGGGTACTAACGGGTCCTACTGTGACTTGCATCGCCGGGACGTAGTTGGCGGCCCGGTCACCGAGCGATGGTGGCGACAGCCGGGCACACCCTCACGTGACCGCAATCTCGTTCGGCGGTTGCGATCAGAACAGTCCCGAGACGTTTCCGTCGCCGTCGACGTCCATGTCGGCAGCGGCCGGCCGTTCCGGGAGCCCGGGGAGTGTCAACACGTCGCCGGTCAGTACGACCAGGAATCCGGCCCCAGCAGACGGGTACACCTCTCCGATCTCCAGTGTCCAGTCTTCCGGCACTCCCTTGAGACTCGCATCGTCGCTGAGTGAGTGGAACGTCTTCGACATGCAGACCGGGATGTCGTCGAACCCGAGATCGCTCATTCGCTCGATATCGTCTTCGGCGCCGCTCTGATACTGCACGTCGTCGGCCCCGTACACTTCCGTCGCGACCGTCTCGATTTTCTCCTTGATCGAGGCATCGAGGTCGTAAAGCGGGGAGAAGTCCGATTCCGACTCCACGGCGTCCACGAGATGGTCAACTAACTCGAGTCCACCTTCACCACCGTCGCTGAAGACGTTGGATTCGGCCGCTTGGACGCCCAGTTCCTCCTGACAGTGGTCGAGTACCGCTGCAATCTCGGCGTCCGTGTCGCTGGGGAAGCGATTGACAGACACCACGACAGGAATGCCGAACTTCTGCAGATTGGTGACGTGTTTGTCGAGATTCGGGAAGCCGTCCTGCACGGCCTGAACGTCGGTCTCTTCGAGTGCTTCGACGTCAGCCGGCCACATGTCCAGCCCGTGGTACTTCAGCGCCCGAACCGACGCGACGAGTGTCACCGCGTCGGGCTCCATGTCGCCGAGCCGGCAGACGATATTCATGAATTTCTCGGCGCCCAGATCCGAGCCAAACCCGGCTTCTGTGATCAGGTACTCTGACAGGTTCCCGGCGACGTCGTCGGCGATCAGGGAGTTGGTGCCGTGGGCGATATTGGCGAACGGGCCCCCGTGAACGAATGCCGGCGTACCCTCAATCGTCTGCACGAGATTCGGCTTGAGCGCGTCTTTCAGCAGGAGCGACACTGCGCCCGTCGCGTCCACGTCGTCAGCGGTGACGGGGTTGCCGTCCTCGTCGTACGCGACGATGATCCGAGCGACGCGGTCTTTGAGATCCGACAGCGAATCAGACAGACACAACACAGCCATCAGCTCCGACGCGGCGGTGAGGATGAATCCATCCTCACGCGGGATTCCGGTCACCTCACCGCCCAGCCCGATCACCGTCTCCCGCAGCACCCGGTCGTTCATATCGATCGCTCGGGGCCAGTTGACCGAATTCACCGTAATATTGAGTTCGTTACCCTGTTTGATGTGATTATCCACCATCGTGGAGATAAGGTTGTGTGCCGAGGTGAGCGCGTGCAAATCGCCCGTGAAGTGGAGATTGATGTCCTCCATTGGGAGTACCTGCGAGTAGCCACCGCCGGCGGCGCCACCTTTGACACCGAACACTGGCCCCAGTGACGGCTCCCTGACAGCCACGAAGGCGTCGTGGCCGGCCTGATTGAATGCCTGTCCGAGCCCGACCGTCGTCACAGTCTTGCCCTCACCCAGCGGCGTTGGAGTCATCCCCGTCACGAGAACGAGATTTCCGTCGTCAGCGTCGGTCCCGCGCTCGCGCAGTTCGTTCACTGCGTCGAGTTTGATCTTGGCGATGTGATCTCCCTGGAGATCGAGGTCACTTTCGTCGATTCCGAACGGCTCGACCACGTCTTCGATAGGTTGTTTCGTGACCGACTGTGCGATCTCGTAGTCCGTCGGGAATGAAGTCGTGTCTTCCTCAGCTGGTGCCATGTCATCGCAGTGTTCCGGTGATCCCATTATGAATGTTCCTTCGTGTACTCCGATGTGGAGTTGGACCGCCTCTCAGCGGGGGTGCGATGGTGAGATTCCTATTTATGTCTGTCAACGTACCTATCGAGATCACGCCGCGTGTCGGCTGCCATCCGGGGCGGTTCGGACTCCGCGAGGATCTCAGTAACACGGCCGCTGACAGACTCCCCGATGGACTCGCGCCCGCTTTGGTCCCACTCGCGGTAGGATCGCTTGTCGACCAGTTCCGGTTCGAAAAGCGGGCGTGCGCCGGCGGGCGTTTCCTCGGCCAGGAAGTGGCCGGCAGAGTCGGCGGCGGTGAGTTGCTCCGGGGTGAGGTGAGCGTCTTCGACGACGATCGATTGGTCGAATCTGTCGAGATACCGAATCGACTCACAATCAAGGAGGAACTTTTCAGGGGAGATCGTCGAGTACGACGCCAGAATACCCGCCCCGTGTAACACGAAATCCACGCCACTGAGACCGGTCACTAGCTGTGTGAATGCTGATTCGAATCCACTCTGATAATCGAGCTGTTTGGCGTCGGTAAGACCGCCGCCGCCGCGAGACGGGAGTTCGTAGTATCGCCCCATCTGTGCGGCCACAGACGCAAACACCGATGCCTCCGGATTCCCGATCGCAAGAGACCCGTGAGTCGTGTCGACGGTGGACCCTGGAAGCCCGTACACGACTGGTGTCCCCCGGTTTACCAGCTGGGTCAGCGCGATGGCCGCGAGGTTCTCCGCGTTCGCCTGCACCACGAGCGGGGTGACTGCGGGTGGTCCCGAGGTCCCCGCCGTGACGAACGAGGAGACGATCAGTGGCTGGCCGTGTTCTGCATACGTGAACAGTCCTTCGAGCATTTCCCGGCCCATACTCCGCGGGGGCGCGGTATTGAACAGTCCGGCCACGTACGGCTTGGTCAAGCCTGGATCTTCCACCGCGATCCCCACCATATCCATGCACGTCCGAGCGCGGTGACTCCCCGACACAGGCCCCAAGATCGGCTTGTCGGTGCCTTTCAGTAGCCGCTCGAGCATCTCGTAGTGACGCGTCGACTCGTCGACGTCGGTCGGCTCACAAATACTGTATCCCATGCAGGTAATCGCGTCTGATTCGTGTGCTAACACCACGAGATCCTCGTAATCAGACAGCCGAGCTCGTCGGCGCGACCCCGCCCCGAACTGCACGTATGGTGAGCCGTACCCGGGGGCGCGGATCGGACGGTTCGACTCGCCGATTCCGACCGTGTTGTCGGCGTTGCGACCGTGGAGCTGGAAGCTGTCTGGGGCGTCCTCGATTGCCTCCTCCACGATTCCTGGCGGGATTCGCACGATATTTTCCCCGCTCACGCTCGCGCCATGATTCTCGAACAGCCGTCTCGCCCGGGGATGGTCGAACTGGATCCCGCTCTCCTCGAGGAGACGCAGAGATGCCTCGTGGATAGTCGCGACATCCTCGGCATCGAGCCGGTTCAGCGTGGGTGTCCCAGCTCTGTTCGCGTCCTGAAAACCCATTATCTCCCGTAATTCCTGGCCGCAATATAAGCGTCGTGACATCCCCGCCTATCGTGTCTCACCCCGTCTGCAATGCTGGTATTCGGCGGGCACACTCTGCGTCATGTAATGTTCGAGAGACGTTGTGGAACAGCGGTGAGACTTGTATCACCACCGAAGCCATGCCGCAACGCTCCCGTGGCCAGTCAGACGTGCCGACTGTCTTTGATGTCCGGGCGATGCCCAGCCCCGGAAGTATTGAGTGCGGGCCTGATATATTTCACAACGTGACAACAGATAACACGACGCGTCGGCGCGTAATCGGGCTCGTTGTGGGAACGGGAGCCATCGCTCTCGCGGGGTGCACAGACAATCCCGACGACTCGGGGGGCTCTGACGGCTCCGGCGACAGCGGTCAAGACGACTCTAGTGACGGTGAGGATGGTGGGGGAGGAGACGAACCTGGCTACAGTGGCGTCAATCCAGAATCGGCTTGATTCAGTACGTGCATTCTCCTGTCGCCACCGTCACACGTCTGGTCGTGGCTGACTCAGGTGCCGAGTCCGCACTGTTCGAGGTTCTTCTTCACTCGTCTTCGTAGCAGGCCGGTTCGGAAACTACAGTGTTGGGATCCTGGGCGATTCAGGAGTCTATCGGCGGGAATCAATGCTGGTCGGGATCACTCTACACGAATAGGTTCGCGAGGAGTGATGTGTCGGAGACTATTGTCTGTGTAGCGGGGTTGTTCAGTACACCCCGTGGGTATCTCTCAGTACGCTGTCAAGGTCCGGTTCCCAGGTCAGCTATCTGATGATCTTCTTGCGGGCGCGGTCAAACAGCGGTTCGTCGCGGACCGTCGCGTCGTAGGTGTGGCCTTCACATTGGATTTGGACTGCCGTTCCGGCTTCGGCATACTGGTCGGGGAGATACGTGTAGACGATCGATTCACCCGACGAGTAGCCGAAGTCGCCGTCTTGGACGTAGCCAATTGCTTTTCCGTTGGCCATCACCGGCCGCCCGCCCAGCATGATGTCTGCCGAGTCGTCGAGCGTGATCGGCGTTGCTCGGTTGTCAATCCCGGCAGCACTGGCCTCGGCGAGTGCCTCTTTGCCGATGAAGTCGGTGTCGGTATCCACCGCGAACGAAAGGCCAGCCTCGTACGGATTGGCGTCGGTGTCGAT
>KI543226.1:61410-62848 GCA_000496235.1 uncultured archaeon A07HR60 | reverse complement strand
AGTGGCTGGCCGTGTTCTGCATACGTGAACAGTCCTTCGAGCATTTCCCGGCCCATACTCCGCGGGGGCGCGGTATTGAACAGTCCGGCGACGTACGGCCTGGTCAAGTCTGGATCTCCCACCGCGATCCCCACCATATCCATACACGCCCGAGCGCGGTGACTCCCCGACACGGGCCCCAAGATCGGCTTGTCGGTGCCTTTCAGTAGCCGCTCGAGCATCTCGTAGTGACGCGTCGACTCGTCGACGTCGGTCGGCTCACAAATACTGTATCCCATGCAGGTAATCGCGTCTAATTCGTGTGCTAACACCACGAGATCCTCGTAATCAGACAGCCGTGCTCGTCGACGCGACCCCGCCCCGATTTGCACGTACGGTGAGCCGTACCCGGGGGCGCGGATCGGCTGGTCTGATTGGCCGATTCCGACCGTGTTGTCAGCGTGGCGACCGTGGAGCCGGAAGCTGCGCGGGGCGTCCTCGACTGCTTCCTCCACGATTCCTGGCGGGATTCGCACGATATTCCCGTCGCTCACGCTCGCGCCGTGAGTCTCGAACAGCCGTCTCGCCCGGGGATGGTCGAACTGGATCCCGCTCTCCTCGAGGAGGCGCAGAGATGCCTCGTGGATGGTCGCGATATCCCCGGCATCGAGCCGGTTCAGCGTGGGTGTCCCAGCCCTGTCCGCGTCCTGAAAACCCATTGTACCCCGTAACCCCTGGTTACGATATAAGCGTCGTGGCATCCCCGCCTGTCGTGTTTCACACCGTCTGTAATGCCGGTTTCGGCAGGGACACTTCGCGTCATGTAACGTTTGAGAGACGTTGTGGAACGCCCGTGAGACTCGTGTCATCATCGAAACTGTGCCGCAACGCTCCCGTGAACCGTCAGTCGTGACGACCGCCTATGATGTCCGGGCGGTGCCCAGCGGCGGAAGTGTTGAGTACGGTCCCGCTTTGTAGTGCAACGTGACAACAAATGACACGACGCGTCGGCGCGTAATCGGGCTCGTCGCGGGGACGGGAGCAATCGCTCTCGCGGGGTGCACGGACAGTCCCGACGACTCGGGAGGCTCTGACGACAGCAGCCAAGACGACTCTAGTGACGGTGAGGACGGTGGGGGAGGATCCGATCCTGGCTACAGTGGCGTCAGTCCAGAATTGGACTGATTCAGTGCACAAATTCTCGTGTCGCCACCGTTAGATGCATGCCCGTGGTCGACTCAGATGCCGAATCCGCACTGGTCGAGGTTCTTCTGCAGCCGTCTTCATAGGAGCCCAAAGCGGATACTACAGGGCTAGAATCTTGGGCAATACGCTATTTCATCGGCGGGAATCGATGCTGATCGGGATCGCCCACACGAATAGGTTCGCGGGGTGTCGTAATGTGTCGGAGTCTTCTGTCTGTGCGTCCGGGCTGTTCGATGCACCCTTCGGGTGATCT
>KI543226.1:44740-61390 GCA_000496235.1 uncultured archaeon A07HR60 | reverse complement strand
TCGCCGACGTACGAGACACGCAGCGCGATCACTGGCACATCGCCGACGTAGATCTGTTTGGCCGTGAAATAGGGGAAGCCCTCATTGGTGACATCCGCGTCGGTCACTCGCTGGAGAAGCATCCGCGAGTCGGGCCCCCACAGCCCGATCGTAGACTTCGCACCTTCTTCGACCGTGACCGACACTGTCTCGGGAGCGTGGTTTTCCAGCCACGACCCGTGGATCCCTGGTGAGTTCCCGCCTCCCGTCGTGACCATGAACTCCGCGTCGTCGAGTTTCACCACCGTAATATCCGCGAGAATGCCAGCCCCCTCGTTCAGCAGTAGCGAGTAGCGGATCTGTCCGGGGTCCATATCGATATCGTTCGTGCACATCCGCTGGAGGAAGTCAGCCGCACCGTCCCCGTTGACCATGATCGACGAGAACGTCGTCATGTCGAACATCGACACCTTGTCGCGGGTGTGGAGGTGTTCGGCCCCCTCGATCGGTGACCGATTGATTCCCTGCCACCCCTCCTGGTCGGGGATTTCGTCTGCATACCGGTCCAGCAGGTCGGCATTAGACTCATACCACTGTGGCACTTCCCAGCCTCCGCTCTGGTAGAACTCCGCGCCCAAGGCCTTCTGACGGTCATAAAACGGACTGACCCGGAGCGACCGATGATCGTCCGGCTGCCAGCGCGGCTCAACGATACTGTACACCTGCTGGTAGCGCTTGGCGCCGCGGTCCACGAAGTAGTCCTTCTCGCCCGCGTGTGGCCCGAACCGATTAACGTGGATACCGCCCGTGTCGACCGGTCCCGATGGAAGTCGGGGCGTCCCGTTTTCCATCCATTCGGCGAGGATTCGGCCGTAGCCAGCCGAGTGAGTCCACCAGATAGCCAGCGCACTCCACAGCCCGTCTACCGCCGCCGTCTCACCGACGGCCGGCATTCCGTCCGGCGTGAACACGAAAATCCCGTTTTCTTCGGCAGCATGCTCAGCATCTTGTGATACCGGGAGCAACTCGTTGAACGCTTGATTGGCAGATTTGTCGCGATTCCGGTGAGTCGGTGTTTCCCAGTGCTCAGCGGTGAAATCTCGAACTGACGCCTGACGCTGCTCGGTGTTTTGCCCCATCGCGTCCGGGTCAACCGACAGCGTCTCATGATTATACGAGCCCATGCCGAGTGCGGTGCCGTGGGTGCGGAAATACAGGGAGTGATCTTGGTCACGACCGACCGGCCGGTGAGGCCCCTCACTCATCTGCTCTGCAATCGCCCGCTCACCCGGGACGTCCATCCCAGTGGTGTTGTTGCCCAGTTCCGAGGGTGCATCCGCCAGCTCATCGAGCGGCTCCGTCACTACGTACTGATGCCCGACGGGTGCGATTGGGAGATCAAGGCCGGCCATCTGGCCCGTCTGATACCCCCAGTTGTTAGTCGCCAGCACACACCTGTTACATTCGATTCGACCCTGATCTGTCTCGACAGCATGCACTTGGCCGCCGCTGACGTCCATATCCGTCACGGTCGTGTTTCCCTGGAAGTCGGCGGAACTTTCCGACATGTACCACTGAAGCGCCCCGATACCGTCGACACGGCCGTCACTCGGAGAGTAGTACCCGCCAAGAATCTCGTCTTCGTCGACCAACGGCAGATGCTGGGTTACCTCCTCAGGCTCTAACAACTCCGGCTCGGGAAGTCCGTACGAGGTGGCCCACTCGACCCGGCGCTGGAGGAAATCCATTCGCTCCTCGCTCCGCCCGACCTCGATTCCACCGACCTCATCGTAGACATCTGCCTCTGAAAATAGCCGACTCGAGTAGTACGCGGCTTTCGTCTGGATCTTCGAGGGCGACGTCTGAAACATGATACCCGGCGCGTGAGTCGAAGACCCACCCGCTACTGGGAGTGGGCCCTGATCGATGACGACGACATCCGAGGCGCCGAGTTCTGTGAGATGGTACGCCACGCTGCACCCGACTGCGCCGGCGCCGATGATCACCGTATCCGCCTGCTGCGGGAGTGGCTGACTACTCATTACTGTCAGAAACTAAGCCAAATTGGAGATATAAGTGTACGGGTCCGGCGCTACTGTGCGTCGAGAAACTCCGCTTTAGCGGCTCAGATTCATGTCTGGGCCGAGTTACGATCTCAACCCTCTCGAGTGTGTGATGAAAACACAAAATGTCGAAAATACAATACTTCTGAAGACGAGGTCACTGGCCTCTGACGGTCGTCTCATGCACATGAGCGGTGGGAAGATTGGTCTGAGTAGGTGCGGCTATGAGACGGGAGCCGTCGAACAGGACTCGGCGGTGGTGTCAGACCAGTGGTTCCTCGCGGACGGTCGCCGAGTAACGGTCTCCCTCGAACAGCACCTCTAGTTTGGTGCCAGCCACTGCCTTCTCGGGAGGCAGATACGTGTACGCGACGCAGGCCTCGGCGGTGTAGCCGTATTCGGCGCTGTGAACGTATCCGAGCGCGTCGTCGTCACCCTCAGCATACACGGGGCGATGCGGCAAGATCGACTCGTCGGCGTCATCCAGGGTCACTGCGGCGACCTCGTGGTTGATGTTATCGCCCGCTGCGGCCGACGCGACGGCGTTTTTCCCGATGAAATCGGTCTCGAGATCGACCGCGAACTCCAGTCCTGCCTCGTACGGGTTGTGTTCAGTGTGGAGGTCAGCCCCCCACAGTCGGAAGCCCTTCTCGATTCGTAACGCATCCAACGCTCCACTCCCGTACGGGCGGATATCGTATTCCTCACCCGCCTCGAGGACGTGGTTCCACAGTGTTTCTCCGTACTCGGAGGGTGTGTACAGCTCCCAGCCGAGTTCGCCTGCGAACGACAGCCGCATCGCCCGGACCGGGACGTTGTTGACGTACGTCTCTTCGGTCGTGTAAAATGGGAACGCCTCGTCCGAGAGATCCGTGTCGATCACGTCCGAGAGGACCTTCCGGGCGTCCGGCCCCGTACACACCATCGCGGCCATATTTGAGGTGACATCGTTGACGACGACATCCGCGGGCGCGTGCTGGTTGACCCAGGCGACGTGATTGTTGCCGACCTCCCGGCCAGTCGTCAACAACAGATAGCGGTTCTCGTCGGTCCGGGTGACGGTCAGATCCGCTCGGACACCGCCGCCCTCGTTGCACATCAACGTGTACCGGATTTCGCCTACTCCCATGTCGATATCGTTGGTGCACAGTTGCTGGAGGAACTCACCGGCTCCTGTCCCGACTACCTCCACCTTATTGAACGACGTCATGTCGTGGAGACCCACTGCATCGCGCACGTGGAGCGCCTCGGCGCCCTCGATGGGCGACCAGTATTCGCCTTCCCAGCCGTCCCGAGCTGGGATCTGGTCTTCATATCGGCTCACGAGATCGGCATTCGACTCGAACCACTGCGGTTCTTCCCAGCCAGCCTCCGCCCAGAGCTCGGCGTCGAGTTCCTTGTGGGCGTGATACATCGGAGTTTTCCGGATGTCTCGCTGCTTGTCCGTCCACACCCACTTCGGGTGCATCACGTTGTAGACGATGCGGTACTCTTCGGCACCGATATCGCGCGTGAAGTCCCAACTTCCCTCGTGTTCGTCGAATCGGTTGACACTGCAATGTGCCAGGTCCATCGGTTTGTCGTTCAACCGGGGCACTCCGTTCACCATCCACTCTGCCAGTGCGCGTCCGGCTCCACCAGCGTGGGTCACCCAGATAGCCGCGGCCGTCCACAGGCCTTCGTATTCTTGCACCGGTCCCATAATCGGGCGTCCGTTCGGTGACTCCGCGAACATCCCGTTGTACTTGAACTCTAAGTCTGCTCCTTCCGTGGCCGGGAGCAATTCGTCACTGGCCTGGCGGGGCGGCTTGTGTGGTCGATCAGGGTGGGTCGCACTGTACATGTGCCGTTCGTTGAACTCATGGACCGATCCCTGTTCGCCGTCGGCGTCATTCCCACCCAGATCGTCGGGGTCGGGCACGACTGGCTCGTGATTGTATGACCCGATCCCGTAGGAATCACCGTGAGTACGGAAGTACATCGCATTATCCTGGTCGCGGAGGATCGGCCGGTCTGGCCCGATCAACAATCGTTTGGCTTTCTCGCCTGAGACATTTTCGTAATTCTCGAAGAGGGGGTGGTCGGTGACATCGACTGCGTTGTCAGCGAGCGCCTCGAGTGACTCGGTCATCGTATACTGGTGCTCGACGGGTGTCACCGGGAGGTTGACACCGATCTGATCGCCCAGCTGTCGCGCCCAGATGTTCGTGGCGATGACTACTTCGTCACACTGGATCGTCCCTCGCTCGGTCACAACTGTGTCGACACCACCGTCTGCCATGTCGATATCGCTCGTCCGAGTGTGCGGCACGAACGTCGCACCCTCGTCCATCGCTTCTCTCGCCAGCGCATCACAGGCGATGACCCCTGACACTTGCCCGTCTGTCGGTGAGTAGTAGCCCCCGAGTATCTGCTCTGCGTCCACTTCGGGCAGGAGTTCGGTCACCTCCGACGGCGAAAGAATCTGCGGGTCTTCGATCCCCCAGGCCTCGGCGTGTTCCACTCGTCGTTGGAGAAACGCCATCCGCTCCTCGCTCCGGGCAACCTCGATTCCACCGGTCTCGTAGTAGGCCTGACGACCGTCTGCTCCTTCTAACTCCGTGTACAGTTCGCGACTGTAATCGGCAAATTGGGAGAGTTCCTTTGATTCGGCAGTTTGGAACATGATCCCGGGCGCGTGTGAACTGGACCCGCCGGTGGTTGGCATCGGCCCCTGGTCAACGACGACCACATCCTCTCGGCCCAACTGCGTCAGTTGGTAAGCGACGTTACAACCGACGATTCCAGCCCCGATTACGACCGTTCCTGCCGCGTCTGGCAGGCTATCTGACGCATTCATCATTCTTAATTAGACTACCAGTTGGCTTTAGGTTATAATTGTCGGATAGCACAATATATCACGCAAATGATGTGATGTGGAACCGACGAATCCCCGGTTACAGTACCCCCTCGGTATCGAGTGTCAGAACTCGTAATCCGTGCTGAGCATCCAGACAGCCTGATACACGGTCCGGAGTTCGCAGCCGGCAGTCGTCGCGAGGGTTCGACACGCCTCCAGATACTGAGAGTACTCGTCGATGGTGAGCGAGTCGGGATAGGACCGCTCAACTCGGCCAGCAGCTTCCAGCACTGACCACTCTCGCCCACTCACCACGAGAAACTCCTCGGGGTGTAAGTAGTGGAGAAACGCCGACGCGAGTTCGCCACCCACGCCCCGAAGCTGTGTCAGCGCTGTGAATTTCTCCTCGAGATCGTCCGTGGTCCGCGCGGCCGCGAGCGCATCTGCGACAGCCTCGTAGTCGTTGTCTCCGTACGCGTTTTCGGCGTCGCGCCGGGATCTGTCGGGGTATGCCCCGAGATGTCGGCGGAAGTGCCACTGAACGACCCACTCTGCGTCACGCCAACCGAAGTCCCCGTCGCCAAGCAGATTCGGAAGCATCGAGCGGTGTTCTTGCTCCATGGAGAACATCGGCTGTCGGTTGGGATAGCTCTCGGCCTCGTCTCGTACGACGTCTGGCGACAACTCCATATTACAACATAATACCCGGAGCTGCGTACTGAATCTTTCCTCCGATTCAGCCGAGTCAATAATTCTCAGCACATATGGCGGGACCGAAGGGGGTTTTCCGATGCGGTTTCCGCGGCTAATCTCCACAGAGAAATACCGATTCGGTGGTGGTTCGTCTCTACATTCTAGAATAAGATTAATGCCTGCAGGGCCATTTAGTACAAAGACATAGATGTATTTTCCTGTAGGTGTACACCATGTCTACTGAAGAACAGGACTTGACGAAAACAATCTGCCCGTACTGTGGTGTCGGTTGCGGTATCCAGGTCCGGTCTGGCGAACAAAAAGGCGACATGCGGTTCATGCCGTGGGGTGACGCGCCAGTCAATGAAGGCCGCGTCTGCATCAAAGGCGGTGCTGCGACCGAAGTGGTCAACCACGAAGATCGGCTGACGGACCCGCTCATCAAAGAAGACGGCGAATTCCGCGAAGCCAGCTGGGAAGAAGCCTACAGTCGGATCGTGGAGGAAATGGGCGACATTCGCGACCAATACGATCCGCACGCAATGGGGTTCTACGGCTCGTCGAAGACGTTTAACGAGGAGAATTATCTCCTCCAGAAGCTTGCCCGTCGCTACGGAACGAATAACATCGACAACTGCACGCGAATGTGTCACGCGTCGACTGTGTGGGCGCTGCGGACGAGTCTCGGCGCCGGTGCGATGACCAACAGTATGGCCGATCTGGAAGAGAAAGCCGATGTGCTGTGGATCCAGGGGGCCAATCCGAGCGAACAGCATCCGATCGCCAATAGCGTGTACTTCCGTCAAGCGGTCCTTGAAGGAGCGACGGTCATCCAAGTGGACCCGCACGCGAACAAGACGACGGAGTCGTTCAAAATCGACGACACCGAGCGTCACCAGCACTTGCAGCTAAACCCAGGTAGCGATATCCCGCTGCTGAACATTGTCCTCAAGACCGTGCTGGAAAACGACTGGGTCGACGACGAGTTCATCGCCGAGCGTACCGAGGGAATCGACGACCTTCGAGAGACGCTCGAAGACTTCGACAAAGAAGCAGCTGCCGAAGAGTGCGGCGTCCCGCTGGAAGATATCGAACTGGCAGCCGAAAAGTACGCCAATGCCAACAACTCGGCTATCTTCACCGGCATGGGCATGAGCCAGCACACCTGCGGTGTGGACAATATTCAAAACGAGATCAATCTCGCGTTGATCACGGGTAATCTGGGTCGTCCCGGGACGGGTGTCAACCCGCTCCGTGGCCAGAACAACGTCCAGGGCACCTGTGACGTGGGTGCCATGCCGAACGTGCTTCCGGGGTACCAACTGGTCGAGGACGACGAAGCGCGGGCCTCGGTCGAAGAGGTGTGGGACTTCGAGATCCCGACCAAGCCCGGCCTGACGAATGTCGAGATTTCACACGAATCCGGTGACTCCGTCAAGGGAATGTACATTATGGGTGAAAACCCAGTGATGTCGGAACCTGATGGCAGTAGCGTCGGCGACCGACTCGAGGCGCTGGACTTCATCGCCGTGCAGGACATCTTCATGACCGAAACTGCCGAGTTCGCTGACGTGGTCCTCCCGGCGACCACGTGGGCAGAGCGTGGTGGGACGGTCACCAACACAGATCGTCGAGTCCAGCGGATGCGGCCAGTCGAGAAAGTCCACGAGAACACGAAACATGATCTCGATATTCTCATGGAGGTCGGCACCCGCCTCTTCGGAGAAGGCTTCGACTTCGACGGCCCCGAAGCTGTGTGGGAGGAACTCCGCGAGGTGACCCCGATCTATCACGGAATGACGTACGACAATATCGCCGAGGAGGGAATCCAGTGGCCATGTCTCGAAGTTGGAGACGAGGGCGACCAATTCCTCTATGAAGACGGCTTCGATACGGAAAGCGGTCTGGGCCAGATCGAAGGGGTCCGACACCAGCCTCCGAAGGAAACGCCCGACGAGGAGTACCCGCTTATCCTCACGACTGCCCGGGTCGAAGAACACTACAACACCGGGACAATGAGCCGCCGCTCGCCGACACTGAATCGGCAGGTTCCGGAAAATTACGTCGACGTTCACCCGGCTGATGCCGACCGCTACGGGATCGCTGACGGTGATATGGTCCGTCTGCAGTCCCGCCGCGGCGAAATCGAGGTGAAAGCCCAGGTCACGGAAGCTACCAAAGAAGGCGTGGTGTGGACAACGCCTCACTTCCCGGCGGCCTCGGCCAACCGTCTGACAAACGATGTGCTCGACGAGCGGGCGAATATCCCCGAGTACAAAGCTGCTGCCGCGGAGATCGAAGTCGACATCGAGTCGCGAGGCGCCGAACCTGCCGACGACTGACGACCAACCCCGGCGTTCACCCTCGTTCCCCTCTGTTGGGGACTGACTCGATATCGTCAACCGCTGACCGTTCTTGCAACCGTGCGGATTACTAGATTTGCTGACGTTGGCGATGCCTCTGACCGACTAGCTGGCGTCAGCGGTAGCTTTTCATTCACCCGTCTCGGCTGACAGGGTGTGAGCCACTCCTCAGATACCGTGGACGACCCCGAGGAGGCCGTCGCGACACTCGATGCCAAAGGCGGGACGGTCGAGGTCTTCGCCGAGACGGTTCAGATTCAACGGTCCTCCCGATCGATGTTCGAAAGCAAGGCTATCCCACTCGAGGAGGTGACGGACGTTGAGTACAGTGATGGCTTTCTCACGGGCCATCTTCAACTTCGACAGACCGGTGTCGATAGTGATGGCGTGGGACTAATCTCACACCCGATTGATGAAAACACACTCCACTTTCCCCGGACCGAACGGGACGCCGCACACGGTGTGCGCGATGCAATACTCGAGCGAATTGACCTGTGACCGTGATCTGACCGCGTCTAGCCGTCTTACTGACTCAGCCACCGGTGAGCGATGAGGCTGAGTCTAGACCGCCGGTCCGCGACTCGGGTCGGGCCGGGGCGAGCCGGGATCAGACGGGGTCCGTCCGATCGGTTGACTCGCGGTCACAGATGGACACGAAGTTCCGTATCATGCGCTTTCCGTCACCGGTGAGGATACTCTCGGGGTGAAATTGAACCCCGATATGCGGTTTCTGTCGATGACGAACCCCCATCGTGACGGATTGTTCGTTTGCGTCCTTGGTTCGAGCCGTCTCAACAATTGCGTCCGGCAGATCCACCGGTTCGACGCACAGTGAGTGATAGCGGCCGACCTCGAACTGTGACGGAACCCCATCGAACACACCTGTCCCGTCGTGGCTGATGACGGACGGTTTCCCGTGAACGACGTCGGGAGCGTGGCCGACCGTCGCCCCGTGTGTGGCACACATTGCCTGATGGCCGAGACAGACCCCGAGGATGGGCCGGTCCAACTCCCATACGTCCATCGTCACGTTTGCATCCTGCGGGACACCTGGTCCCGGTGAGACGACAATCCCGTCCGGGTCTAACTCTCTGATATCATCAACTGACACAGCGTCGTTGCGCCGGACGTTCACCGCGCTCGCGAATTCACCGACGTATTGGACGAGATTGTACGCGAACGAATCGTAATTATCGATTACCAGCACCCGTGCGGACCCATCACCTCGGTTCTGGCCCGGCCGCCAATGAGACCCTGTCACATCGGTGGTCGACTCAGTCATCGGCTGCCCCCGCGACACGGAGTCGCTTGCCTCCGAGTGCCTCGTCGATAGCGGTGACGAGGGCGCGTCCTTTGTCGAGGGTCTCGTCGTACTCCTCATCTGGTCGGGAATCGTGAACGATCCCGGCGCCGACCCGGAGGTGATACTCGTCGTCGTCCCGCGTGAGTGTCCGGATGATGATGTTGAGCGTGGCCCGGCCGTCGAAGCCGAAAATCCCCATTGATCCCGTGTATGGGCCTCTGCGGGTCATCTCTTGTTCGTCGATAATCTCCATCGTCCGAGGCTTCGGCGCGCCCGTGATGGTGCCCCCAGGGAACGTGGCCGCAATCGCCTCGCCCAGACTCACGTCTGCCCGGGCACGCCCCTCGACGAGTGACACGAGATGCATTACCTCCGAGTAGCGGTCCACACGGCGGTATTCGGACACGTCGACTGTCCCGAATTCGCACACCTTGCCCAGGTCGTTCCGCTCCAGATCGACCAACATCGCGTGTTCGGCGCGCTCTTTATTATCGGTGGTCAACTCCGTCTCTAACTGCTTATCCTGTTCGTCCGTTGCCCCGCGCGGTCGCGTCCCTGCTATCGGCTCGGTGACGAGCCGGTCTCCAGCCGTGGGGTCACTACTCGGGAGTCGCTCCAAGAGCAACTCTGGACTCGCGCTGACCAGATCTGCACCTCGACCACCCCATCCGAACTCCATCAATCCAGAGTACGGAGCTGGATTGACCTCTCTCAATGCCTTGTACGCCTCTACCGGGTGAACTGCCGCCGGAGCCACCAGTCGCTGAGAAATGTTGGCCTGGAAGGTGTCGCCGTCTCGAATGTAGTCTTTCACCTTGCTGGCTCTGTCGGCGAACGAGTCCCGCCCACAGTCGCTCACGAACTCGACGTCTGTTTCCGGCGACGGCGCGGGCGGTACTTCCCGGTCGCCGGTGTGAAGACGGTCGATAACCGACTCACAACTGTCGAGCGCTTCCGTATAGAGATTGTCTAATTCCGGGGCGGTCGGATCGGTCACACCCGCGGGCACTTGCGGGCAACTCGTCACGTGGAGTGTGACATCGCCACTACCGGTGGGACTCTCCCAGCCCACGAGCGTGTCGAAGACGGCTAACTGTAACCGTGGGAGTCCCCTGTCGTCAACCGCACTGTCGACGGCCGTGCCGGGGTCGTCACCCGGAAACGCTTCTAATTCTCGTGCGATATCGTACGAAAGCCAGCCAAGAGCCCCAGCCGGGTACGGCACCTCACAATTCCCTCGAGCCAGGGTTTCGGAGTCTAGCACTCCCTCCAGTGCCGCCAACGTCGGTGTGGAACGCTGATAGTCACCAGTGGTACTGTCGCCGTCGATAACGACAGCATTCGGTCCCACCTGAAGACGCTCAATCGGGTCGATCCCGAAGTAACTCCAGCCTGACTGGCCACCAGATGTCTCCAGAAAGACGCCGTCGCCGTCGTTCCGCGCCCGTCGGTAGGCTTCGAACGGGTCTGCTACAGTCGTTCGAACCTCGACAGGAACCCGCGTCTGATCGTCTGCTTCCGCGGCGGTGGAACGGAACTCTTCACGGTCCGTCACGACGGAACTATTCACACCTTGCTTTTGTTAGGTGCCGATTAAACCGTTTTGGACACGATTGGATGACGCCGGCGCGATAGTTCTTTCAGCCCCACTTACCGCGTCCTGAATTCTGCTGTGTGTGCCGGGGTAATCCCCCGAATCGACGAGATTCAGACCTGTAACCCACTCTCGACGGCAACTGAGTTCCGCTCCGCTGTGGCGTTCTGTTCGGCCGTCTGTCGGCGACGCTGGACACACACCAGACGATTGTGGTGAACTTCGAACAATACCTATCAGCCCAGCTATCTATTGTGGAGCCAGATGCGTTATTGTGGGTTTCGCGGCACCACGAGAAATTCGTGATATGTGACCGGGCTGGTGACGCCTTCTTTCTGCGTTGATCGGGGCGTTTGAGTTGGCGCCCACCCGGCGATGGTATGGAACTCAGGGTTCCGTTTTCTCGGAGTCTCACCGCTGAACCGCCAACACGACGAGAGAGTTCAGGAGGCGTCGTTTTCGATGAGCGTTTTCCGTACAATCCGCTCACACCCGCGTTTGAGTCGGCCGCTGACAGCCGCCTGTGAGATATCCAGTATCGCCGCGAGATCCTCGAGTGATGCTTCACGCGGGTCGTTGAAGTACCCGTTCCGGTAGGCACACACGAGTGCCTCGAGTTGCGCCTGAGTGGGGTCGTCGTCTGAGCGTAATTCACTCTCACTGGTCTGCCGAATCTCGGCGATATCGTACTGGAATTCGTGGTCTTCGATGTAATCTCGGAGTTCATACAGCGCGTCGTACCCGCCGAGTTGGAGCCGCAACTTCCAGCCACCCTCATGACTTCGCGATGTCACCACCAATCCCTCGACTTCGACGACCGTCGGCGACACGAGAACGACCTGACTGGTGTACTCGATCGCGTAGATCCGGCCGGTCATTGTCTCGGAGGTCATCCGAAACTCGCTCACGGTATGGTCGGCCGTCATGACTGCCTCGATCTCGTCGGAATCCGGGGCGCTGAAACGAAAGTGATGCGTGTCGTGATTGGGGTCAGTACTCGCGTCTGGGACCACACGAATACTCGCCTCTGGAACCGAGCGAATGACTCGTGTCAGCGGTAAATCCTCGTGTTCCAAATGCAGTGTGGTTGATATCATCTTAATATTCGCCCATCTGACTGATCGTCACTCGTTACCGCTTCCTGAAATATAGAATGCAGCTAATGTTAGTGTTTTGCTCAGACTGCAGTGTCGTTGCAATCCGAATGATAGCGAACGTATCATTACTCAACCCGATTGCAGTCAGGACGCTCAGTATTTCGGACCATGCAGCCACTCACCCCGAAATGAACAGCGTTGATGTGGCTGGAAGGTAGCTTGCGTTAAGAGGTTCGTGATGCGTATTCTGCTTGGTCGCGAGACCCGAGAAAAGCACTGCGTCGCGGTCGAGGGACATCCGAGATCGGTCGATCTGTGCAGACCACTCATGGCCACTGTGAGAATGCCATCGTCCACGGGTCCGCTGCACCGCTGTCGATGTGGTTTTAATTGCTCGGGGTCCAAATTTCATTGAATGTTAGACGGGGTCAATGTCGCGCTGGGCGTGAGCGGGTCCATTGCGGCGGTGAAGGTGGTGGAACTTGCCCACGAACTGCGCCGTCAGGGAGCGTCCGTCCAGGGCGTCATGTCTCCGTCGGCGACAGACATCATCCATCCCTGGGCGGTCGATTTCGCGACCGACCAGCCCGTCGTCTCCGAGATAACTGGCGCAGTCGAACACGTCGAGTTGTGTGGTCGTGAAGGGTGGGCGGACGTCCTGCTGCTCGCGCCCGCCACGGCGAACACGGTGGGAAAGATTGCGGCCGCAGTCGATGATACCCCGGTCACCACCTGTGCGACGACCGCTCTCGGAGCTGGTCTTCCGGTCGTCGCGGCGCCGGCGATGCACGAACCCATGTACGACCACCCGGGAGTCATCGAAGCGCTCGATCGCCTGGAAGAGTGGGGTATCGAGTTCGCCGCGCCACGACTGGCCGAAGGCAAGGCCAAAATCGCTGCTGAAGAAGACATCGTCACCGCGGTCGCCCGGGCGACCACGGCGTCACCACTGACTGGGAGTCATGTGGTGGTCACCGCAGGGGCGACTGCAGAGGCGATCGACCCGATACGCGTACTCACCAACCGGGCGTCCGGAAAAACGGGGCGGGCCGTCGCTCGAGCCTGTCACGTGCGCGGTGCTGACGTGAGTCTCGTCCACGACGGTCCATCGGTGGAGTACGCGGACGTCATCCAGGTCGAGACGGCAGATTCGATGATCGATGCGACTGTTGAGGCCAGTCGAACCGCCGATGCGGTCGTCTCTGCGGCCGCAATATCGGATTTTACCGTCGACCCGGCAGAAGAAAAACTCCGCTCAGGGTCTCCAATCCAGCTTGATCTCCGACCTGTCCCAAAACTAATCGGTACCGTCCGGGAGGCACGGCCGGACCTCCCGATTGTCGGGTTCAAAGCCGAAACCGAAACTACTGACAGCGGGCTGATCGAGCAAGCCCGCCGCGTCCAGGATCGCTCTGATCTCGCGTTCGTCGTCGCGAACGACGCGTCGGTGATGGGTGCCGACGAGACGCGAGTTCTTCTCGTCGGGCAGGGAGACGACACTGATGCTGACGAAGTCGTAGGGCCGAAGCCGACCGTGGCCGCGGCTATCGCCGACCGCCTAACTACCGTCGTATCCGATAGTTGATACAAGATGGTGTCCTGAAACGGGACTGACCGCCCCGAATTAATGAATATCTCGAGGCTCTGAGTCTCGACAGCGGTCGTGGCCGCGCGGGAACCACTGCTGGGTCCGATCAGTCCGAGTGGCCCTGAAGACCGGCGTCAATTGACCCAACACGACAGAGGGGAACTGTTTTGAGTCGGCCTGCGTAACTTCTGATAGATGCATAATATGGTTCAGAAGAGATGTGTGGCCGCTGTTAGGTGATTTCGGTGGCCGATAACCACCGCGTCCTTCTGCCAGTCACGGATACGCCAACGCTACGGGAGTGTATCTCTTGGCTCGTCAACGAGTTCGATTCAGACGAGATCCCCGAGATACATCTGGTTTACATAGCGTCGTGGCGTGGCACCGACCCTCGAGCTGCTGCTGAGGCGAGGAGGGCCCGTGAGTTACTCGATCAGTCAGCGCGATTCGTCGAAGTCGACCTGGAAGATCGTGACATGGACGGCTCGGTGGAGTCGGCAATCCTCGGTCAAGACACTCGTCTGTTCGGCCCCAATCAATACGCAGGTGTGTTGCAAGAGTACGCGACTACCAACGAAATCGAGGAGATAGTGTTGGACCCGCAGTACTCGCCAAACGGCAAATCAACGCTGTTGCAGCCGCTGGAATTCGAACTGAGTCGGACGGATCTCTCGATCAGAGAAGCACAGGTCACGCGACCCTCGCGCCGGGCGCAGTTACGACAAGACCTCAGTGGCGCTCGATTCGCCGTCGTGTTTGGACTGGCGCTGGGGTTTTATTTGATCCTCGGAGACCCAACCTACTGGTTCGACCTCGTGACGGGTGTGGCTTCTGCGACTATCGTCGCCACCGTTCTTGGTCGGATTTCGCTGGACTCGAATCCGACGTTCCCAGGCACAGTCGTCCGAATTCTGCGACATATTGTGTACGTGCCCATCCTGTTAGCCGAAATCATCAAGTCGAACATTGCTGTGTCACGGGTGATTTTGAGCCCATCGTTACCGATCGAGCCACGACTCACCCGCATGCGGGTTCGGGTCGGTAGCGGGTTTCCGATGTTGACGCTAGCGAACTCGATTACGCTCACCCCGGGAACACTCACCGTTCGGGCGAGCGACGCTGACCTGTACGTCCACACACTGATCCCGTGGGCCCGAGAGGGGCTGTTCGACGGCTCGCTCGAGCGGTGGACCCGGTTCATCTACTACGGACGGGAGGCGTTCCGAGTCCAGTCACCGCGGGACCGCGATGACTGCGTCATCTTTCAGGGGCCAGAAGCCACTGAACCGCTCCCGGGACCACTCTACCCCGTCGAGGCTCAGCCCGACGGCGGCACCCAGCAGCCCATGACCGACGCGACCGATGTCGCGACGCCGTCCACAGACTCTGTCGAAGCCACGACAGCCGAGGAAACCGATTCATCTCGTGATCCAGATGAGACGCTGGCTGGTAACTCGGGCACATCTGCCGACCAGGAGTCGACCGACGGAGGTGACTCGGGACAGTGAGTTTCACCGATGTGACCGTGATGGCGGGAACGACGGTCAGTGAGGTGCTTTTGGGAGCCGTGGCAGTGTTCGTAGTGCTAGCTGTCGGAATGTTTTACCGGGCGATCAGGGGACCGACCGTCCAAGACCGGGTGCTAGCCGTGAACGTGCTGGGAACAAACACAGTCATTATTCTGGCAGTGCTGGCAGCAGCGCTGTCTGAGCCGGCGTTCCTCGATATCGCGCTGGTGTACGCGCTGTTGAATTTCCTGGTGTCGATCGCTGTCTCGAAGTTCACCGTGGAACGAGGTGGTGTGTTGTGAACGACCCGGTCGTCGCCGCCAGGGTGGTTGCGGTGGTGGTGTTGATAGCCGCAGGCGTGTTTTTCACGTTTGTCTCGATGGCCGGAGTGATCAGGCTGCCTGATATCTACTCGCGGGCTCACACTGCCTCACAGGCAGACACCCTTGGAGCCGGATTAGCACTCGCGGCCGCGGCCGTGGTGATCGGATTTAACGTTAGTGGGTTCAAGACGGTTCTGTTGCTGTTTTTCATCTTCGTGACCAACCCCACCGCTGCCCACGCAATCACGCGAGCTGCCTTCGAGGAGGGGATCGAACCGTGGACTGAAACTGATACGGCGAGTACCGAGCCGGACCGAGAGGGGAACCGATGACGCCAATTCCGATGGCACTGATGGTGAGCCCGGTAGAACTGTCGCTTATTGGATTTGTTGTTCTGGCGGCGGTCGCGACGGCGCTGGCGCGTGACGTGCTGACGGCTATCATCGTGTTTAGCGCCTACAGCTTTGGAATGGCTGCGTTGTACACCTTCTATCGGGCCCCCGATGTGGCGATGACCGAGGCAGCGGTCTCTGCGGGTGTGACGACGTTGCTCCTGCTATTAACAATCGCGAAGACATCCCGGATCGACTACGACGTGGGCTTTCAGTCAGTCGACTGGCCCGCTGCGGGCGTCACTGGCCTTCTTGCCGGGTTGATGCTGTACACGGTGCCTTCAATCCCGGCGGTCGGCGACAAGACGGCCCCGATCTGGTCGAATCCCGATGTCACCCAGTACTACATCGCTAACACGTACGCCGACACTGGTGTCGAAAACGCCGTGACGGCGGTACTCGCCTCCTACCGGGGCTTCGATACCTTCGGCGAGGCAGTGGTGGTATTTGCAGCTGGAGTCGCCGGGTTACTTGTCCTCCAGCGGGAGGTGTTCTCGTGAGCGACCACTCACCGCAGGCCGACGGAGCTGACTCCACGGCCACTCGTGGCGCGACGAGTGACAGCCTGCCGACGGGTGACGACTCTCCAAGCAGTGTCGAGGGACAGCGGCCACCGTACACGGAAAGTCAGGTGATTACCGCGACCGTGCAGTTGGTTACGCCGTTTGCGCTGACGTACGGGTTGTTCGTTACGTTCCACGGAGCCGACTCTGCGGGTGGCGGCTTCCAGGGCGGCGCTATCGCCGCGGCTGTGGTGTTCATGATCGCGTTCGCGTACGGGATCGAGGCGACTCGTGACTGGCTTTCTAATAGCGTCATCGTCGGGCTGGCTGCCGGTGGGGTGATCGTGTTCGCCGGGATCGGCCTCGCGGGAGTCGGCCTTGGGGGCAGTTTCCTCGAGTACGGCG
>KI543226.1:41570-44720 GCA_000496235.1 uncultured archaeon A07HR60 | reverse complement strand
GCGTCAAATACGGGGTAGAAGCCGTCGAGATCGGCGGTATTGCCGCCATCGTCTCGGGAATCCTCGTGGGCTTGTTCTTCGTGTTAGCGGCCGGCTTCGCCGTGGCCCCGAGTGACTCTCCTGAGCCTGAATCTACTGCTCAGGAGACGACCGTCGAGACTGCGGAGGTGGAGTCATGACTGACCCACTGGTAAGTGTACTCTCGACGAGAACGGCATACGTCGCATTCACGCTTCTGTTGTGCACTGGTATTTACATGATGATTGCAAACGAAAACTTGGTGAAAAAGATTATCGGGGTGAATCTGTTCCAGACTGCACTGTTTTTGTTTTTCATCGCCTCGGCGTTCGTCCGTGGCGGGTCAAGCCCGATCATCCCGCCGAAGTCTGAGGCGCTCGTCGTCAGTCCGCTGCCGCACGTGCTCGTGCTGACGGCGATTGTTGTCGGGGTGAGTCTCACGGCCGTGGGACTGGCGCTGTGTTTGCGGATTCACGATGAGTACGGAACACTTCGTGCGGGCGCCCTACGGGAGACGATGCGGGAAGAAGGTGACCTTCCCAAGGGGGGTGATCTCCGTGACTGATGTTGCGTTGCCGTTGTTGATCGCGATTCCAATCGTCGCGGCGGTACTCCCACTGACGGCAGGTCTGTACAGAGACGCCGTCGGGTGGCCGATCGCGGCGGTAACGACGACCGCGCTGGTCCCGCTCGCGGGACTGCTCGGTCAGACGGTGCTGTCAGAAGGCCGGATTCGGTACGCTCTGGGTGGGTGGACCCCCCCACAGGGAATCGAACTGGTCGCCGACGAACTGTCGGTGGCGGTCGTGTTGATGGTCGCCGTCATCTCGCTGGCAGTGCTGGCGTTCACGCGTACCCAAGGGCCGCGCCGGAACAGCTTCTACTCTGGATATCTGCTGCTGACTGGCGGACTCATGGGGATGGCCCTGACCGGCGATCTGTTCAATCTCTTCGTCTTCCTGGAAATCGTCGGCCTGACAACGTATGCGTTGGTGGCGGCCGACCGGTCGGGAGCCAGTGCATACGCATCACTGAAGTATCTCATCGTGGGAACTGTCGGGGCGTCGTTGTATCTCGTCGGCGTCGGCTACGTCTTCATTGCGACGGGCACGCTCAATATGTTAGATCTTCAGGAGGCGATGGCGGCAGTCGGGTACGGTGATCCCCTGCTTCAGACGGGATACGCATTTATCGCGGCCGGGTTCGCACTAAAAATCGCCATCTTCCCTGTTCACTCCTGGCAGCCGGATGCCTACCAGCGAGCTCCCGATGGCGTGACAATGTACATCGCCGCCCTCGTGTCAACGACGGCCGCGTACGCACTGCTCCGTGTGACGTATACGGTGTTCACCGTCGAATTCCTTCAGGCGAACGAGGCGATCACCACGGCACTCCTAATCGTGGCGGCCATCAGTATCGTCATTGGCTCCGGACTGTCGGTGATCCAGTCGGATCTCAAGCGGATGTTCGCGTACTCGTCGGTAGCCCAGTTCGGCATGATCGTGGCGGCGGTGGCGCTGGCGAACCGAACGGCGCTGTTGGGCGGAATCGTCCACCTCGTCGGTCACGGCATCATGAAAGTGGGTCTTTTCTTAGCTATCGGATTGCTCGCGACTGGCTACGGTGTCCGTACCGTCGGAGACCTGGCCAGTCTCGCCCGCTCGGCACCATTCACTGCCGGTGGATTCGCCGTGCTCGGCCTTGCGCTCGTCGGGATTCCGCCTTCTGTCGGCTTCGTGGGGAAGTGGTATATCGCGCTGGGTGCCGTCGAGGGCGGCGCGACTGGAATCGCTGTCGTCGTGATTGTGAGTACGCTCTTGACGCTCGCGTATGTTGCCCGGATTATCGAAAAACTGTATTTCGCCGGGGGATCTGCCGGCACGGAGCCGCTCTTGGATGACGACACTGGTGAGACCCCAGCGGCTGTGGCTGCAGACGGGGCTGGAGTTGGCACTGGCAGCGGTGATGGGGCCACCCCGGTCACCGCGGACTCGTCGGTCTCACCGGCCGCGCCAGTGACCGATGCACCGTTCATCCCGCTGGTCCCTGACCGGGTGCCAGCCGCGGGGCTACTCGTATTGGTCGTGACGGCCGCGGTGGTCGTCGGACTCGGGTTCGGCGGACTCACGTTCGAGACTCTGTTTGAGCCGTTCTTCGCGAGGGTATTCCCATGAGTGTGAGCGTGAGCCTATCTCCGCTCGCGACCGCAATTGCGACCACAGCGGTATCCGACATTGCGACACTCCGGCCGGCGCTCGTCGTCTTAGTGTCACTCGTCGGTGCAGTGTTGATTCTGGCCGCCCATCACCACCCGAACCTCAGAGAGGTGGTGACCATGCTAACGGCGCTGTCTATGTTTGGGCTCGTGGCCTCGATGATTCCGGGGGTCCTGGCCGGGGAGGTGTATCGGACACATATCCTGGATTTCCTCCCAGGTATCGAATTCACCCTGCGGGCGGACCCGCTGGGATTGCTGTTTGCCCTGCTCGCGTCGGGACTCTGGATCATCACATCGCTGTACAGCATTGGCTATATGCGCGGGTTGAACGAACACAACCAGACGCGGTACTTCGCGGCCTTTGCCGTGTCACTGTCTGCGACGATGGGGATTGCCTTCGCGGCGAATCTGATCACCATGTTCGTCTTCTACGAGTTGCTATCGGTGGCGACGTACCCGCTCGTGGCTCACGACGAGTCGGCCGAGGCTCGGACGGCCGGTCGTAAGTACCTCGCGTACACCGTCTTCGGTGGCGGCGTGCTCGTGCTTGCGGGAACAGTCGCCGTCTACTGGTTAACGGGGCTGGTCGGCGAGTCGACAGTCTCCTTCTCGGCAGGCGGGATCGACGCGCTGACTCAGGCAGCCAACGCTGAACCCACCTACGCCACCCTGACGTTCGTTCTCTTGGCGGTCGGATTCGCCGTGAAAGCGGGGATCATGCCGCTTCACCAGTGGCTGCCGGAGGCGATGGTCGCGCCCACGCCCGTGTCTGGCCTGCTTCACGCGGTTGCGGTCGTGAAATCCGGTGCCTTCGGTGTGGCCCGAGTCGTCCTTGACGTGTTCGGCCCAGAGCTGGTGTTTGATCTCGGGGTTGGACTGTGGCTCTCGGCGGCCGCCGCAATCACTCTGACGGC
>KI543226.1:15197-41550 GCA_000496235.1 uncultured archaeon A07HR60 | reverse complement strand
GCACATGCGTTCATGAAACTCACACTGTTTTTCTGCGCCGGCGCTGCCCACGTTGAGACACACACCGACTATATCTCCGATATGGCGGGAATCGGCAAGCGAATGCCACTCACGTTCGGTGCCTTCGCCGTCGCTGCCGCCGGGATGGCCGGAATCCCTCTTCTCGCAGGCTTCGTGAGTAAGTACTATCTCCTGATCGGAGGGGTCCAGATGGGTGGGATGGAGCCTGTGGCCTATTACTTTGCTGGGGCACTGCTCCTGTCTGGCGTGTTGAACATCATCTACTTCTGGCCGGTCGTGTACACGGCGTTTTTCGAGGCTGAAGACCGTCATGACGCCAAACCGTTGATCGACTCCCCCCTCGGTGGAGAGACGCTCTCGTTGACCCAGCCGCGAGCTGACGGTGGGCACGAGAGTGGTGACGACACGAATCCAGACGAGACTGATACCGGCACTGACGCTGAGTCGGAGTCGACTTCTGAACTCACCTCCGATGCCGAGACCGCAGGCGAAGACAAGGCACGGTCTGAGTCTCCCGCCGAGATGTCGGAGACTGAAAGCCGGTCTCCTCCCACTGGCGTTGTTGAACCGGCAATCTCTGGAGACGGGCGTGATTTTGACCAGCCTGCCGAGCCAGTCGATGAGGGTGAGTACGCTGTGGACAACAACCCCAGCCAGACGGACGTACCGTTCGGGGCCGACCAGCAGTCTCAGGCTGACTCAGGGCACGGGAACCAGCCGGTCCACGATGACGGGCTCACCGGTGAACACGGCGAGACACCAACCAGCCACGAGCAGGCGCACGGTCACCACGGTGGCCCGCCGACTGGCGGCTGGACTCACGTCTCACTGGGGGCTGCGCTCCGGGGCGGAGAGTCGACGTGGTTTATTCTCGCCCCGATCCTGACGGCGATGCTCGGCGCGGTCGCGCTGGGGCTCATTCCAGGCCGGATCCTTTTCCTGGAACTGATTGAGTTGATCGTGGAGACGCGGGGGTTGACCCCGCCATGATCGCGACGATTCCTGCGGTGTTTCCGCTCGCGTTCGCTGTGGCGATGCTGGCCGTGCTCCCCCGGAATCTCGGCCATCTCGTCGCGGCTCTCGCGGCGGTGGGTGTCACTGCCCAAGCGGTGTTCATGCCCGCTGGGCCCCACCTCGCGACCACGTTCTTGGGATTCGAGGTGATCTTCCAGAATATTGACCAATTCTCCAGGCTGATGGGGATTATATTTGGCTTCATCACTGTCTTAGCGGTGACGTTCGCGTGGGGTTCTGACACGCCTAAACGCACGACAGCGCTAGCAGTGTCGTACGTTACGGCGACGTTCGGCGCTGTGTATGCCGGCGACTGGTTGGTGTTGATTTTCTGGTGGGAACTGATGGCAGTCACCTCGACTGTGCTGGTGTGGGCCCGTGGCGGCGCGGCGATCCGGTCGGGGTATCGATACGCGCTATTCCACGGGATCGGTGGGACCCTCCTCCTCGCGGCGGTGATCGTTCACTTCGCAAATACGGGGACGTTCATCTACGCGGCGACGGGGATTGACCCGGCGGCGACGGTTCTGGCTGCCCTCGGGATTGGAGTCAACTGTGGGTTCATTTTCCTCCACAGCTGGCTGCCCGACGCCTACCCCAGCCCGCATTTCAGCGCCTCGGTGTTCATGTCGGTGTTCACCACGAAGACCGCAGTCTACACGATGTATCGGGCGTTCCCCGAGGGCGGTCTCTGGCTGGCGTATCTCGGTGGTCTGATGACCGTCTACGGGGCCGCGTTCGCCCTGATGCAGTACGACCCTCGCCGGCTCTTGTCGTATCACATTCAAGGCCAGGTCGGGTACATGCTTGCCGGTGTGGGGCTAGCCGGAGCTGTGGGCGATCTCGCCGTTGCTGGCGGGTTCGCTCACGTGTTCAACCACGTCATCTACAAGAGTCTCCTGTTCATGGTGGTCGGGGTAATCATCTACCGGACCGGGATCGAAGATATCCGCGATATGGGCGGACTCTGGCGGGTGATGCCTGTCACGTTCGTGGTTTATCTGGTTGCGTCCGCTTCGATCGCGTCTGTCCCCGGGTTCAATGGCTTCATCTCGAAAGGAATGATCATCGATTCAGCTCACGACTTTGCCGACCCGGCAGCTGTCGGTGGCCCCGAAGTCCTTCTCGGCGAGGGGCTGTTGTGGTGGTTGCTCATAATCGGCGGGGTCGGCACGTTCCTGTCGTTCATCAAACTAGGCTATTACATGTTCTTCCACGGGACTGCCAGTGTCGACCCGCCGGAAGCGACGCCACTCCAGATGGGTGCGATGGCCGTCGCGGGAGTCTCGTGTGTCGCTCTTGGCGTCTTCTGGGAGAGTTTGCTGGTCGTGATTCCCTTCTCTGCAGAGGTGATTCCCGAACTCAAGCCGTACAGTATGAGCCATATTGTGGAGTCAATGGCACTGATGATCTCCGGCTTCGTCGGCTTCTTTGCGCTCAGATCGCCGCTGGCCACGCTCTCGCATTATGCTCGTGATATCGACTCACTGCTGTACCCCGCGGCGTTTTACACCACCCGTGGGTTTGTGTGGGGAGTGACCGAACTCTGGGCATTCGTCGACCGAGCGACGATGCGTCTGGCAGCGGCTTCGGTGTATGTGGGAACAAATCCGCGCACAGTCGCTGCCAGGATGGGCGTTGGACCAGAATTGCGCGCCGGCATCGGCCGGAGTGTCTTCGTCTTAACTGCGCTGGTGGCAGCTGTACTCGGCGTCCTACTGTTCGGCTGATCGCCTGCAGCCACTCTCCGACGCCACACAGTATCATCGCTGCCCGCCTCGCAATTCTGACTCCGCCGGCCCTGAGAGCACTCCACAACCCGGACCTTTCCGGGCGAGCTGCTTGGGCACGGTTTATGTGTGTCTCACAAACGAGACAAATCCCGTGACAGGAACACCCTAATTTACAATTGTACGAGGCGAATGCCACGGGGCTTGACCCCGTGGATGAAGTCGACACTATGTGATTCCAAACAGCTATTTCGTTGAAATATGGTGGTTGTTTGGTCTGACTGAGAGTCCACAAGCACGGGCGGCCAGACCCTCAACCCGTCATACCTAATGAGGAGTGGGAGCCTCCACAGTCACGCCTGTGGAGACGAGAACCGCTGTGGGACCGATTCATCCGAGAATCCGTCTTGCAAGTTCCGTCGGTGACCCAGGAAGCCTCGGGGCGTGACCCCGAGGCACTTCACCTCTCATGTGCAGACTCGGCACTCGGAAGGCCGTGGCCGTGAGTAGTCCGCAGCCGGGTTGCAAGCCCACCGCGTCGGGGACCGCCATCCTTTATTGAACTCCCCGAGAAGCCGGGTTATGGACCGACTCTCGCAGTCGCTTCTCGACGCCCCAATAATCGAGAAAGGTGAGTACCAGTACTTTGTGCACCCGATCAGCGACGGTGTGCCAATGCTGGATCCAGAGTTGCTGCGGGAGATCGTGATCAAGATTATCCGGAAGGCAGAACTAGACGACGTGGACAAAATCGTCACACCCGCCGCGATGGGAATCCACATCTCGACGGCTGTTTCGCTGATGACCGATATTCCGATCGTTGTCATCCGCAAGCGGGAGTACGGCCTGGACGGTGAGGTCGCCTTGTTCCAGGAAACCGGCTACTCTGAGTCAGAAATGTATATTAACGATGTCAACGCCGGTGACAGAGTGCTCGTGCTCGACGATGTCCTCTCGACTGGTGGGACGATGAAGGCGGTTCTCGATGCGCTCAACGGCGATATCAGTGCAGAAGTCGCCGATGTCGTGGCTGTGATCAAGAAGGCCGGCGAGAACGAACTCTCCGACACCGACCATCATGTCAAGACACTCATTAACGTGACTGTCGAAGACGGGGAGGTCGTCATCACCGACCCACAGGGAGACGACTAACCGCCAGTTTATCAGTTGTTGGCAATGTGATCTACTTTATTCAGTCTGACCGACTGGGACACTGCGGAATCCTTGCCGGTCATTGTCCGTTTGTCAGTGCTCCGACTTCTGGTTTTCTATCCGTTCGTTGACGGTAGTTTCATCTGGAGTGACTGGTTTCACTCGACGCTCTCCGAAGCCGTACTTCGAGTGATTCCCGACGCGGGTGAGTCCGGACATCGCGGTCTCCACCGGACGGTCGCCATCGTAGCCGCCGACCACGCCGTGATCGACGGTCTCTAACTCGTATACGTCGCCGCCCTCGATGACTTTCTCCAGCCGGTTCGCCACGCTCGCTCTCGTCGGCACGAACACGCCGATCACGGTCGTCTCACTCCCCGTGAAGTCGGCCTCAAACCTGGATACCGTCGTAGACCGGCTCCTCCGGTTCGCTACGGCGAAGTTCGACATCGATTGGGTCTACCTGGACAGCGAGTTCTATCAGGGCGGTGTGGCGACCAAAGTCCGGGGCGAGGCCGACTTCATCATTAAGGGCAAGAAGGGCTCAGACAAGCTTCAGCAGGTCAAAGAGAGACTGTTGGAAGAGAATAAGGAGTGGGATGATTTCCGGTGGGGTGTCGGCGATGTCACGGACGGACGCGACTACATGTTTGTGCTACCGGAAGAGAAGAACTCACGCCTCCAGAAAGAGGACTTCGACGACCCAACAGACGCGCTAACGCAGTTCGACACCAGCCGTGACCCACGAGAATTCGCAACCGATGAGCGGGACGGTGCAGAAAGACTGGCTGAGAAATTCCGCGGAAAGTGAGGTGGGGAGTAGAGATTTTATATCGAGTAATCAAAAATCGGGTTCTGCCACAGTCGGGTTCGAGCCAGATTGAACACCGGGTGTTCCTGTTCGGCTACGCGGTGCTGCTGGACAACATGTGGACGGTGGCGAACGCGATTGGAGCCGACCGGGATGACGATCACGACCGTGGGGAGGACGGGAAATACTGGAAGGCAGTCGTGTTCGCTAGTACCATGATTGACGACCCGGCGTCACTCGACATCAGGGAAGGTCCCTGAGGGGGAATTATTAGAATTCAGTGAGATGATTCAGAGCGATTTTTACAGAAATACCACGGCGAATGCCACGGGGTCGTTCGGAAGACGCACTCTTCCGTGATGACGAGAGACGCAGTCTCTCGAACCACGTGACCCCGTGGATGAAGCCGACACTCGTTCTCCAACCCACATTATGTAATTCCAAGCAGCCACTCTATGATAATATGATGGTTGCCTGGTCTGGCTTCAAGTCCACAAACACGGGCGGTCAGACCCTCGACCCGTCATATCTCACTCGGAGTGGGAGCCTCCACAGACACGCCTGTGGAGATGAGAACCGCTGTGGGACTAATTCAGCCGAGAATGCGTCTTGCAAGTTCCATCGAAGACCCAGGAAGCCTCGGGGCGTGACCCCGAGGCACTTCACTTGAAGTTTAGCGTCTGAAAGAGGTCGTTTCCATTCACCTCCGAACTGAATAATTGCTCCGAGGCTTGACCCCGCGGTGGCTTCACTCGACTGCTATTCTTCGTACGCGAGATTCATCAGCCACTGCGAGAACGCATCAGACTGCGGGTCGACCTCCTCTTCGCCAATAAACGGCGAGAGCATATCCCCAGCCATGAGATGTGAAAATTCCAAATCGCGAGCGACCGGTTCGATATAATAGGTATTGTGGCCGTTGTAGACGGCTTCCTCGCGCCGCACCAGGTCTGCACTCTCCAGTGAGTCGGCAATCCGACTCCCCTTCCGGGAAGACACGTCAAGTTCCTTCCAGAAGTCGCTCTGGTGAATTCCCCCAGTTTCCAGAATCAGTTCGAGGGCCTCGTGCTCGTCCGCAGACAAGTCTCCCTCGAGTTTGGTGACGCTCATACTGCCAATACGGCGTCTGTTCAAATAAACCTAATCTTCCCGGGATAGGCTCACCCGATGGAGACGGAGTCTGACAGCAGACCCAGGTAATTGAGAGGCCACGTGATCGGACACGCTGGGATGATGGACTGGCCCGACTACTCTGTCGGCGTTTCGAAGGGCGTCCGGCAAGGGGGGCCATCAGCATACTCGTAGCGTGTTCGCTTGAGGGCTGGGCCGTCACCGGCTGCCATCCGGAGCAGCGAGGCAGACCGGGTTCCAAACCCGTCTCCGTGAACGCAGGCGCCAAGCTCGTGGTCGGCAAGAGTTTCACCCGCACTGTCGAGCCATCTATCCGGGCTCGTGCCTGGCTCCGGTCGCACCCGCTCCCAGAGTCGTCGCGCGTTCACTCGTTGCTGTTCGGCGTCTGCGGATCGCTGGCTCGGGAGTGTAAATCGGTCGCGGCCGTTCACCACCCCACCCACGTTGACGACGACGTGAACCCCTGGCGAGAGACCGGTGATCGTGACTGTACCGTCCCACTCCACGAGAAACGCCGCCCGGCGATCAGCGACAACGAGATTGAACGGTGAGTACGTCGTGTGCTGAAGCGCGCGCTCGACGCCTCTTACCGCGTTTTCGGCCCCGCTGCAGTTGAGACAGTCGGCCACCAGCAGACCACGCGATCTGTCACCGTCTGGGCCCGCATCCGCCCAGCGGTTCGTGATGGCGACGACCACGCCGGCGTCGTTGGCTCCGATCCAGGTCCCACCGGCGCGAGCGTCTCGTGGCGACAGCACTGCGGGACTGTCTTCACCCTCCGCAGTGGATCGGTCACTCGATGGTCGTGGGTCTGGTGACGTGCCGCTGGCGGACTTCGAATCTCCTGGACATGCGGTGTCGCCGATTCCATCCGGATAGTAACTCGGCGACTCCGCGGGCCGATCATCCACCTCGTCGCGATTGGCTGCGACGGCCATCGGTGCGTCGGGAAAAACACCCCAGGCCAGACAGAGTGTACACACGTACTACCGTGAGATGCGAGGTGGTATAACCGTGACTCCGACCACCTGCTGCCGCAACGCATTTGACCGTGACTCGATGATAATATGATATGACATTCAGTCCCGACAGCGAACTTGACGAGTCCGATATCGAAGAGCAGGTTGAGACGGTTCTGCAAGATAATGACGTAGTCCTGTTCATGAAGGGTAATCAACTGATGCCACAGTGTGGATACTCGAAAAAGGCGGTTGCACTAATCTCGCGTCACGTCGAGGAGTTCGAAACGGTCGACGTGTTACCCGCGCTGGCGGAGTATCGAGAAGCGCTGGAGGGACACAGCGGCTGGGAGACGATCCCACAAACATACGTCGACGGTGAGTTCATTGGTGGGAGTGACGTTCTCGAAGAACTAGAAGAACGAGACAACCTGGGAGACGAACTCGCGACCGCGTGACGAAAGTCAACCACGAGCACGCATCACTACTAGCCCGGGTTTGTACGGGTGTGAACGCCACTGTCTTCATCATGACTGACTTTTTGAGCATCGCGCACTGTGGGGTGACTTCTTCGTGGCGGTCCCGTCTCTCGATTTTCACCCCCACCCCGACACCGCCTTTCCATTTATAAGGTTACAGCGCGTACCTTCTGGTAGGTACAGACGCCGCGAGTGCAGGTGCCAAGTTTACCCATTCATACTATGTCAGGCCGCGTGTTTCGACTTCATTCGACGCTCGAATTGCCTCTGGAAGACGTGCACGACTACTTCGATGGGGATCCTGGCCTTCCTGAAGAGGTTGCAGACGTGGAAATCAACCGTCGGAATAATACGTTGATCATCAAGGCGGTTTCAGCCACCGACTCGATCAGCAAGTACACGCCCACTGCCCAACTGAAAGCGTCGGTAAGCGAAACGCGCGTCTACGAGGAAGAGCCGCCGCGGCCAGGTGGCCCGAACTGGATGGATGACGAGGAAGAAGAGATTCCGTCCGAACTCGTCGAATTTGCTTGTTTCAAGGGCGACCGTGAGACGGTACTTCAAAATTCCGCGCTTCAGTATCCCATGTTTCTGGTGATTCGAGAGTTGGCCCGCCAGTCTGAGAAAGGGACTCTCACCGCTATCAGCGAAGCTGACGGTGAAATTGAAGCGACCCGAATCGTCGAGGGCGAAGATCGCCCGGCAACCGTGGAAGTCGTCGAAAATCCGCAGTCTTCCGGTGACGGAACCGAAGGTGTCGATTGGCGTGACAACGAATTCATCAGCTGATCGGTCTGGACTGCAGTGAACTCGGTGACCCATCACTGACACTCGCGTAGCCGGACGGCCATTTGTCCCACTCTCTAACCGTTTACATACTGTCCGCGCAACCCGGGAAGTCAATCGGCCCGCCACAACTCCGGCCGAAACGAACTGAGTAGCACACTTCTGACCCCACACGCGGATTGTGGACCCCTTACGACGTGGCGGCTCCAGATATCACCGCTTGGCCAGGGTATCTAACGCGTCGCTTCCGCCGCCGCTCAATGGGTCTCCGTGTCCCATTCCCACGATTTCGAAGGATAAATCACGGTCAGCGAGGGCTTGGACACTGTCGTCGTTTTGACTGTCGTCACGGGCGAGTGGCCACGGCGGCGTGCCTAATGAGCCATCTGACTCGGCGACGAGATCGCCTAGCATTGCTGTCTCTAGTTCAGGATGATGAAACGCGACGTGTCCTGACGTGTGACCCGGTGTGTGATAGGCGGTGAATTCGCCGACAGTGTCGCCGTCGCTCAACCGGCGCACCTCTGTGTCGGGAAGATCGACTACCACTCCGCTGAGCCGCTGGACGAGTCCCTTTCTGTTGGTGACCGAGGGGCGGGCACTCCCGTCAAGGAGGCTTGCGTCCGGTTCCATCGTATATATTGGTGTCTCAATGTCCAGTGGAGCGAGTCCGCCCACGTGATCTACGTCGTAGTGGGTCACGAGCACGCGATCGATATCTGTGATATCGTGGCCCGAATCGCGAATTTCGTCGCGGAGAGTATCGACACTGCCAGGCGTCCCAGCGTCGACGAGTGTGACGGTTCCATCGTCGATGAGGAACGCGTTCACTAATCCTAAATCGAGCTGCCACACGGATCGTGCGTCGTTGAGTGGGTCTGCCATCTGTGTAAATCAAACAGGCCGGTCTATAACAGTGACAGGGAATCCAATCACATACCCATCCGAATTCACAGGAGTCGTTCAATAGTAGTTTTCCAACCGACCGGGGTGGGTATCATCGGGATTAATCTCACGGAGAGCTAGCAGTTCAAGGAATCTCATACTCGAGTACCGGACACCCGCATCAGGAGTCTCTTGGGACCGACACAGTCTGTTCGAGATTGCGATCCTCCCGATAGCGAGGCTCCACGGAGTTGCGACCAGGACGTCCACCCTCGAAGTTTCGAGCAGAATACACAACGCACATATGCGCTGATTTCTGACTCATTCGTGAAATGTCGCAGGAGTTTCCAGCATACGTCGGTGTCGATTACGAAACAGGGGAGGGAGAGTCGCCGGAAGCGTACCCGAGTCTGGAAGCGAAAATTCAACAGGCCGTCGAGGTCACCCGGGAGGCGCTCGAGACCTACGAGACACCCGCGGTGATGTGGACCGGTGGCAAGGACTCGACACTCACGCTGTACTTTATCAACGAGGTGGCCCGTGAGTACGGCTACGATACGCCAGTCGCCGTATTCATCGACCACTTCCAGCACTTTGACGGGATCATGGACTTCACCGAACGATGGGCCGATCGATGGGACATCGATCTCGTGTACGCACGCAACGAGGACGTGGGTGGGTACGTGGACGATAACGGTCTCTCGGCCGGCGACGACGTTCCTGTCGAAGAACTAGACGACCACAATCAACGGCATATCCGTGAGATCCTCGAATACGAGGAGGATTCGTTCCCGTTCCTCCTGGACACGTACGTGGGGAACCACCTGCTGAAGACGGTCGCGCTCAACGACGCGATTACCGAGTATGGAATCGACGGCATCATCTCGGGTGTCCGATGGGACGAACAAGAGGCGCGGGCCGACGAGACGTTCTTTTCGCCACGTCACGATCCAGATATCTATCCGCCCCACGACCGTGTTCACCCCATCCTCCAGTTCGCCGAGCGTGACGTCTGGGATGCATTCTGGGAGTTCGTCGTCCCAGAAAGCGTCGAAGACTTCCCAGAAGGGTACGTCCCCGAGTCCGCCGAGGACATGCCTGGGGATGTTGAGCGGAAGGATGTCCCTATCTCGCCGAAGTACTTCGCTGGCTTTCGCTCGCTTGGGTCAGAGGTATCTACCGAAAAGACAACACAGGAGCCGGCGTGGCTGCAAGATCTCGAGTCGACGACCGAACGAGCCGGCCGCGCGCAAGACAAAGAAGATCTGATGGAACGGTTGCGCGACCTCGGCTACATGTGAAGTCCCTCGGAGGAGAGCCACAAGGCTCCCTGCTTCGATAACGGGAGTTGCAGACACTGATCTTCGCTGAAACAGGAATACGACAGTTCGTGTCTGAATGCGGCTGCGCCCCTCCGTGGCTGATTCGCCGGCAGCACTTCTTAGCCGGATATAGGCGCTCAGCCCCCACCTTCACCGAGTCCCGCAGTCAGCACCAGCGGACGAGGAACGCAGGAGCGTGGGGTGGGGAGGGGATACAGCGCCGTCATCAGCTGGGTTGCACGGTCTATTGCCGACCCACGGGCACACACAACCACTGTCTCCCACTGAACGCCAAATGGCCGGTCAAAACGGGCGTCCCGACCTGTCGGCTGCGACTCGCTCGTCGGTCTGGACAGACCGACTCGCTGCTTGCGAAGTCGACGGACACGGGTAATGTTCGAACGCGACACGAAACGTGCGCTGTCTGAGGGACCGGTTCCCTCGAGCAACGAGGAGGAGGAGTGAGACACTCCGAAGCAACGCCTGTGGAGTGGAGACTGCGCTCGCTGTGGAAACACTTGTCTCTCCAAAGCGCGTCGTGGAAGCAGGAAGTCCCGCCCTCGGCGAGTGCGTCAGCGCGAGCAGAGCGAGCTAGTTCACACCGCGGGTAAATATGTCCTCCACCCGCCTTTGGCCGAGCAACGAAAGACGATTTACGTTCACCTGAGGTAGATGGATATGTGCGACCGACCTCTCGTCGTGAGCTACTTCGCGCCGGTGCCGGCATCGGGATCGGAGTCGGGAGTGTCGCTCTGTCGGGGTGCAGCTCTGAGGAATCGACGCGCCGGGACACTGAGTCGGAGTCAGAGGTAGCGGTTGAGACAGAGCTGTCTGGGAGCTCTACGCCGGCAGATAGCGCCACAGCGTCTGATATCGCCGACCGAATCCCCGGAATACAATCGGGGGAAGTGGTTGATGCGCGTGAACTCGCTGCAGCCCACGAGAGAAAAGTGACGGCTCGCTCAGCGAAACTATCAGAATCTCGGACAGTAATCAACCTACAGTCTGGACTGGAGACCCTCACTGGAGAGATTCAGGCTCTGATCGACGGGGACCGTATTCTCGCAAAACTCCGCGGCCGCGAACAGAACGGTCTCCCTGAGGTTGTCACTCGGCGGCTGTACATCGAGGGGACCGACTTTTTCATTCGAGACACAGTCACTACCGACTCGTCTACTGACACCACTGAGACGCGGCGGGTCGACCCATACACTGATGTCGTCACCCGAGGCCGGACGACCGGCCGCGCGAGGCTTCTCGAAAGTCTCCCCGAGGCTGAGCTTTCCGAACAGCTCGATTCTGATTTTTTCACCGTGGAAAAAGGGGTGACTGACGCTGGAGCGTTGTTACCAGTCCGAGCCTCCGCGACGTTAGACCAATCAGGGCTCTGCCGTGATTGGACAGTTTCTGTAGACGTGGGTGCGAACGACAACTCTCGACGGCGCAACCACGTCGGCAGGCTCACCAAGCTATTTGATGTGGTAGTTGAGCGGCCCGATTGGGTGAGAGATCTCATCTGATTGGATCGAGCCCACGCTGAACATCATCAAAAGCGCGTGAGGAGACGCTTTTAGCTGAGTGTCAGCACTGTCTTCGATACTGCCGGGTGACGTAAGATACTCACAATGTTGTATGAGTCCGGTCGGTCGTCTCCTACCCGCCATCACGAGCAACTCCTCAATGTGACGAATCCTCCATACTAACGCCCACGCGACTGGTCTGTGGCTTGGCCACCTGATAACGGGCTGTCGTTGGGTGGCGTGGGTTCGTGGTCGGTCGCTCAGCGCCGCTGTCGCTGAGACCCGGCCTTTTTGCAAGTCGCTCGCGTGGTGATGACATGAGCGGAGACGCAGAGGTCTGGGTAAGTCTGTTTTCTGGCGGCAAAGACTCATCATGGGCGCTGTATAGAGCTCTCCAGGAGGGGCTGAACGTCACGCAACTGGTAACGGTCCACCCCAGTCCGGATTCGTATATGTATCATGTCCCGGAAACGCGACTCACAACGCTGGCGGCCGAGAGTATCGGGCTCCCGTTGATCGAGATCGAGCCGGGCGATCTCGGCGCGCAAGTGGCCACTGACTCGACTCGCCAGGGTGACTCGGAACTTGAACCACTCGAGCGGCGGCTCGAACAGCTGCAAGAGGAGGTTTCTCTCGCTGGTGTGACCGCAGGCGCTGTCGAGAGTGAATATCAGACCAGCCGAATTCGCGGGCTCTGTGACCGACTCGGGATCGATCTGTACGCGCCGCTGTGGCAGAAAGACCCTGTCGGCTTGGCAGAGTCAATGCTTGAGGCGGGATTCGAGATACAGATCGTCGCTGTCGCTGCGCGCGGGCTCGATGAAACCTGGCTTGGCCGCACGTTGGACCGGGACGCTCTGGCAGACCTTCAGCAGCTCAACCGAGAACACGGAGTCCACGTGCTTGGCGAGGGAGGTGAATTCGAGACACTCGTCACGGACGGCCCGCACATGCGTTCGCCAATCCACACCGAGGCCGACACAGAGTGGGACGGGACTCGCGGACGACTCCAGGTCTCGAACGCGACACTGGCCGAGTGACTCTCTCGGTGGCGACTCTGAACCGCGCTTCGCTCCCAGCTTCAGGGTATCGACGGCTCCCTACGGCCCAGGCGATTACTCTCTGTTTCGGATCCCACTTTCACGAGAGCCACCCAGAGACTCTTAACCGTCGGCTTCGTACGCAAATCTATGCACAAAGACGAATTATTGGAGTTACACGAAGAGATGGTGACGATTATGGAACACTTCAAAGAGCAGGACAATGTCGAAGACGGGCTGTTTGAGCCGTACAGACAGCTCAGCGTGGACCCGTCTCATGTGCATAAGTCCAAAAGCGAGCACAAACACGCAGTATTCGTCCTCGGCAACGCACTCGCTTCGACCATGAGTGAAGATGAGTTCTCGGCTGCCGGTCGGGTCGGCAAGCGCATGAAGGAGTTGGCAGAAGACGCCGAAAACAAAATCTGAGGCTGACGCGACCCCCCGCTCCCGTCCCGCCTTCTCAGCGCACTAGCCCGACACGACCGACAGAGTGTCTCTGAAACGTCTGCAGTTTTCACTAAGATGGAGTCACGGGACTTGTGTGAACTGCTCCGGGGTCAAGCCCCGAGGCACTCTGCCTGCTATCTCTGTAGAGCCGGACGCAATAGTGCACACAGAGATTCGAGTGTGGGTTCGGGTGCAGCCGCGAGCAATGACGGAAGCGTCGTCGTCGGCATTCTCTCCGATTCAGGTGTCTCGGTCATAACTCATCGAAAGCGAAAGCGAGAGTGAGAGCGATTTACCCCGCATTGATTCGGTGACCGCGGGATTGAATATTCTCCCTCGGCTCCATATTGTATGGTTCCCGAGTGGTTCCCAGCGTCCGAACTCGGGATTATTCTCGCGTTCGTTCTCGGGTTCGGTGTGGTGTACGGGCTCGAGCGCCCGGATGGAGACTGGAGTCGTCACCTCCGGTCGCGTCTCCTGTTGGGACTCCCGTGGGGGACGCTGATTTCCGTGGGATTCGTCGTATTCGTCTATCTGTTCGTCCAGCAGGGAATACAGGATCTCTCCAACCCGGTGGTGTTGCCTTTCCGCGCCTGGTCGTATTTTCATCTTGGTGGCGTTGTCTGGGCCGGATTCAGTCACGCCAGTTACGGCCATCTCATCGGCAACCTCCTGGGTGCCCTGGTGGCAGGGAGCCTGGCAGAGTACGCATGGGGGCACTTCCCCCAGAGCCGAGGGACCGGCAGTTTCGAATCTGCGTGGACGAACCCGTACGCCCGTGCGTTCGTCGTTGCTCCGGGATTCGTGTTAACAACAGGTCTTCTCACGGCGGTTTTTTCGATCGGGCCGGTAATTGGGTTCTCGGGCGTTGTCTTCGCTATGTGGGGATTCGCTCTAGTCCAATACCCCCTCGGGACAGTGGTCGCGTTGGTGGGCTCGCGACTTGTCGGGCTCGTCTGGCAAGCGTTCCAAACACCGGTGCTTGAGGCGTCCGCGGGCCCGAGTTTCACCAGCCCATGGTGGGCAGGGATCGCCATCCAAGGCCACGCTATTGGACTGTTCGTCGGCGTCGTCGCAGGGCTCCTGATACTCCAGGGCCGCGATCGAAGGCCAGGGGCACTGCGGATCTTCGCCGGTGTTCTCTTGTTTGCTGTTTCACGGTCGCTATGGGCTGTCTACTGGTTCCGCGGCGGCGAGACATACGTGCTGTTCCGGGCGGTGGGGGTCGGCTTGATCGTGATTCTGGCGGCGCTCATCGCCGCCGCCGTTGCTGCGCCGGGCCGCCCGCTGTTCGGATCGCTGGTGTCTCGAGTCACGCGGCCGTCGCGACTGACGTCAGACCCTGAGTCAGCGGTGTCGCTGCGGGCTGTCGCGTTCGTGCTGCTGTTGGTCGGGGCGGCAGCTATCGCTGGGCCAGCGATCCCAGTGAACCTCCAAACCACCGCCGACGACCCGCTCCCCGGCGAGCCGCTCGAGGTGGAGGGGTACGAGGTGACGTACGCCGAAAATATTCAAAACGGGATGGTCTCAGCAATCGAGGTGGAAGCATTCGGTGAATCGACCGCGGTCAACACGTCTGGCGTCATCGTTCGAGATACGGACCGTCACCTATGGGCGACGGCTATCACGCGGTCACGACTCGCGTTCCGGGGTGAATCGACCGTCGAGGTGGGTGGGATTGGCTGGCGAGAAACCGTTGATGTACAGCGACAGGGGTGGACTGCAGCTGGCGGGGACGTCACCTACCATGTCTCACTGGCCCACGACGACAAGCAACAGACCGCGTTTCTGTCGGCTCCCGCCACAGCAGAGCCGACGATCGACGGTCGTAACGTCACTATCGCGGCCGTGGCTGGCGGATTCCGACTTCGTGTCCATCACGCCAACAAAACCGTCTCTGCACCCCTGCCAGCACAAAATCAATCCGTCCGCGTCGGGGGGCTGACGATATCGCGACAAGAATCGAACCTATTCGCCCAGCGAAACGACACAACGGTCCGGGTCGCGACAGCGGAAACCTACGAGTGAATGCCACCTAATCGTCCGCCACGTCAGAGACTATCCCGCAGACGCCACGGAATTCGAGCCTGGCGCGGCAGTCACTTGTTCCGAGTCATGATCTCTTCTATGGGGTGACAAACACCGTGATAGAGTGACCAGCACACACCCCGTCTTCAGACGTGATCGGGAGTTGATTAGTTTCGAGGGTGACGATAATCCAACTTGTCATAATCTAACCCACATAGCATCACCATTCTGCTAAGGACCGGTAGCCGGCGATCAGACGCTATCTCGGGGTTCTCATGCACACCAGTGAGTTCAAATGGCGTGTCTCTGCTGGCAGAGTCAGGCCCACTTGACCCGGTACACCTCGGTATCGAGAGCAACCTGAGACTCGGTATGATGGTCGTGTTGGCGGTCAAGATCGAGTTCGGCGGCAAATGCGTGTGTGACCTCACCACCCCGATCAGCGACGAATGAATCGACGAATTCCTGACTGCCAGCGTTGTGCACCGAGTAAGAGACATCGCCCAACTGCGCAGCTGTCTTCAGAAACCGTCGGTCAGCGTGTTGGTTGTCTTTATGAGCACCGAAGGGCGGGTTCATTACCACAGTCGTCGGCTCCGGTAGCCGGATTGGACACTGTGTCGCGTCGCCCCGCACCCAATGGATCGGCGCAGTGGCACCAAGCCGTCGTCTGTTGGTCTCGGCAACGGTCAGAGGTCCCCGGTCGATTTCGACGCCGATCACACGCGCCGGCCCACGGAGCCCTGCTCCCAGAGCCAACATCCCTGTCCCAGTCCCCAAATCCACTACGGTTCGGGCCTCAATATCATTGTGCAGATCGGCCAGATGAATTACATGTGCAGCCAGCGCTGGCGGAGTGGGGTACTGCTCTAGTGACGCGACGGGATCATCGAAGCCAGCCAGGACTCCCAGTCGCGTTTCGAGTTGACGCTTCGTCACTGATCCAAAGTGTGATATCGGCTGTGCCACGGAGCCGCAGCGTGGTTCCCCTGCGGGGCATGTGTTCGTTCGGGACTTGCCCCCCTGAGTCGACGGCCGACTCGGCCGGGTCCCCGTCGAGAGGGTTGGTCAATCTCTCTCCCTCGGAGCCAGTGACGACCCGAATACGACCTCGGGGCTGACCAGCGTCCCGCCGCGCGGCGACCGTGTGTGTGGATACGGAGACTAAGCTTTCGCACTAGGCCATCATCCCGATTGTCTTTCCGGACTTGGCTGGTCTTCAACGTGGAAATCTCTGCCAGAGCCGCACTCTGCAGCGCCGCCCCGCGTGTTACCGCCAGGATATTCGCTGACTGATGTCCCGTGGGGTGCTGGTTCGTCCCCGCGGGCTCTGAATCGCTCATAAAGAACATGGCTCCGGGTTATACAAAAGACTTTGTGGATTACTACAGGTAATTCCAGCGGACCAGGGCATACGTCATTTTCTGTGATCGAGGGCGCTAGACGGGAATTGCTGATGGCTGTGGCTCTGAACGGCTCCGAAGACCACGTCGAGACAGTCTGTCTGGAGCCCTGGCACAAAGGTTTAAACACAACAACCTCCAGAGACATTTCAATGGAGCGTCCCACCAGCCAACGCCAGCGTGAGCAGGCGACGGCAGATGAGTCGACGAATGAGACACTTTCCTGCCCTGAGTGCGATTCTAGCGAGGTCATACAGGACGCTGATCAGGGAGAACTCGTCTGCGATGACTGCGGGCTCGTGGTCGACGAACGCCAGATCGACCGTGGCCCGGAGTGGCGCGCGTTCAACCACTCCGAACGACAAAAGAAGTCTCGGGTCGGTGCCCCCACGACCCAGACGATGCACGACAAAGGCCTGACGACCACTATCGATTGGAAAGACAAAGACGCGTACGGCCGCTCGATTTCTTCTGAAAAACGTTCACAAATGCACCGGCTCCGCAAGTGGCAAGAGCGGATCCGGACGAAAGACGCCGGCGAACGAAATCTCCAGTTCGCACTCTCGGAAATCGACCGGATGGCCTCCGCGTTGGGTGTCCCGCGGTCTGTTCGGGAGGTCGCGTCTGTCATCTACCGGCGTGCTCTCGACGAGGATCTCATCCGGGGGCGGTCCATCGAGGGTGTTGCCACCGCGGCGCTGTATGCTGCCTGCCGGCAGGAGGGGATTCCACGGTCACTCGACGAGGTCGCAGACGTCTCGCGGGTCTCACAAAAAGAGATCGGCCGAACATATCGATATATTTCTCAAGAACTTGGCTTAGAACTGAAGCCAGTCGACCCGAAATCGTTCGTTCCGCGGTTCGCCTCCTCACTCCACCTTTCTGAAGAAGTCCAGGCGAAAGCCACTGAAATAATCGATGTCTCAGCCGAACAGGGCCTTTTGTCCGGGAAATCACCGACTGGGTTCGCAGCTGCGGCTATCTACGCTGCCTCCCTGTTGTGTAACGAGAAGAAAACCCAGCGAGAGGTTGCTGATGTCGCTCAAGTGACCGAGGTAACCATCCGCAATCGATATCAAGAACAGATTGAGGCGATGGGCTTCCGCTGAGTCTCTGTAACGCGCAAAGAATCCGTTTGAGCCGTCCGTGTCATTCACGTATTGTCGGAGACAGATCGAGCAGCCACTGGCAGATTCAACTTGCTGACCCGCCGATATCTATGGCTGGTGGTGATTTGGAGGTGTCACTCCCGGCCGGTCACTGACGTGATCATTCTGGGAGAAAAACCACTAATTCGCGGTCTGACGCTACCTGGACTGACCGACGCTCGTGGTCAGGAAGCTGACGGGCTACGACTCCCGCCTCTGATGGCACCGAGATCACGACCGCGGGGTCGCCTGTGAGATTCTCCGCCTGAGAAACACTGCTGGTGGGCACTTGTGCCCGTTCCAGATAATACACCAATGGAAGTCGCTGGGCAAACACCGCCCGCTCTGCCCCTGACGTGAGAGGCGGCGACCGAAGATTCGCCTCGGTGTGAACCTGACTCCCGACCCATACGACTCTGGCACTGGCGTCTTGCCGATCACCAACTGCGGTCTCCATCTCGCCGACTATCCCTTCCAGATCATCCACCGGTTGGGCCGAGTGAACCAGCGGGTCTCCGGGTTGGCCGGTCTCATACGCCGCCGTCGCGGTCAGCCCCGCGTGAGACCCGACGGACAGCAGGACCATCGCTGCGACCGCGAGTCTGGCCGCATCCCCGCGTGCCATTGCTACCCGGCCGTAATCGACGAGTTTCGACAATCCGGCTGCCGCGGGGATCGCGAGCGGTGTCACCACGTGGACGATTACCCACGGGCCGAGCGATGCAGCGACGAGAGGGTATACGATTATGCCGAGACCACCCCAGACGGCTGAAAAGGCGACTACAGGCCGGTGGCTATCTGCCTGGGCGTACCTGTCGGCCAGAAATCCCAGTGCCGCGACTGCCACGAGCGGTCCGGCAGTCACTGTCAGGACCGGGATCGCGTTGCTCACGGCGGGGATGAACTCCGTAGCTGGCCGGCCGAGGATGCGTACTCCGACGAACGCGACCACTGGATCGCGAAACGCTGCCGTGAGTACGCTCATTCCATCGGTGCGAATAATTCCCCCCCGAGGCGCGAACAGTGCCACCCAAGTCCCGAGAAATGTGATTCCCGCACCGGCCAGATGGCGTTTGTGGTCCCGCAGCCGGTCCGTCTTCTTCACCAGAGCGTCGACTGGGTCGCCGGGCTGGCCCGTCACTCGACGGTGATCGAACGTGATGGCCGCCGCGACAAAGATGAGCCCGGCAGTGGCGACGGCAAACCCAGAACTTCCGAACGCGCACGCAGCTGAGACGGCCGCCAGGTACAGAAACCGAGGCTGATCCCAGTCCAGCCAGGAAAGAGTGGCACCGAACGCTACCAGTGTGAACACAGCGACAGGCACGTCACCGCGGAGAAACCGGGAGTAATACACGAGTGGTGGTGCCGTCGCGAGGACGACCGCCAACAGCACTGTTTCTTGCCGTTCGAGGCGGGATCTGAACAACAGTGCGGCGAGTGGGGCTGTCCCCCCGAGTGCAGCGACGAAGAGTCGACCTGTCAGATCCGAACTTCCCGCAAAGCCGAGTATCTGCCGCGTGACGGTGTACAGTAGCGGCCCGCCGGCGACGGGGCGGTACTGATAGACTCCAGTCTCGAGGTACCGCAGTGCCCAAAAGCCCACTCGAGCCTCGTCCCAGTGGTACGGTCTGACTCCGAGACCTACCACTCGACTGACGAGTGCGACGACGGTGACCACGGCCACTGCCGCGACGACTCCGTCTCTCAGACGACTCATCTACTCTCAGTCTCCTCGGGGTGAATGTACTCCTTTCGGGTTAGCCTGATATAGGCGCTCAGTCCCCACCCTCACCGAGTCCCGCAGTCAGCGCCAGCGGACGAGGAACGCCGTGGGGTGGGGTGGGAAGGGGATACAGCGCCGTCATCATCTGTTTTGTACGTTCTGTTCCCGACCCACAGGTACACGCAACCAATTCATCCCACTGAACGCCGAATGAACGCTCAAGACGGGCGTTTTGACCTGTCGGCTGCGACTCGCTCGTCGGTCGGGACAGACCGACTCGCTCCGTGCGAAATCGGCGGACACGGACAGCGTTCACACGCGACACGAAGCGTGCGCTGTCCGACGGAACTGTTCCGTTGAGCAACGAGGAGGAGGAGTGGGACACTCCGAACGAACGCCTGTGGAGACTACGCTCGCTGTGGAGACACCTGTCTCTGCAAAGCGCGTCGTGGAAGCAGGAAGTCCAGCCCACCCCCGCCCTCAGCGAGTGCGTCAGCGCGAGCAGGGCGGGGTAGTTCACTTCGCCTTTCACCTCCCTTCGGGTCTAGCCACGACTCTGAGTCCACACTGGAACCGACTCGTTGACGCGGCCATGAGTGGCTGAAACGGTGACTCACTTACAGAGTATCGAGGCGAAAGCCCACGGCTTGAGCCGTGGGATGAAGCCGACAACTGGGAAGTAGTCAAACTGGTTCTGCTGCTTATTATCCGTCACTTTCAACCAAAGCTAGCCCTTCATTCGACATAGACATGCGATGTGCTGCTGCGGGGAACCTGCTCACGCTCAAGACGGCCACGAGCGGGTCTCAACAACTACTCACACACCACCGCAGCCCACCCAGCAGCAGTTGGCATGTCGTCTCCAAGGACTCTCCACGAGTGGGTGCAACGGAGAGTCAGGCTGATGGCCCAGCCTGCTGCTCACGGTGCTGGACGCCCGTGAGTGCCACGCTCCCGACGGGAGCGGGCAACAGCGAGCGGATACCCAAGAATACCACACCCTGCGAAGGGCCGAAGTTGCCTCAGCGAACCCGCAAGTTCACAGCCGCAGCTATCGGCAGTGCTGGATAACTGACGGAGGAATCCCACGACTGAAGTCGTGGGAGGAGGTCAAAGGCTCAATGGAAATCTCAACAGCAGCGGGCCGATACTAAGCCTGTCACCACGACCGCTCTAGCGCCTGGTCACGACCGGATTGACGAATTCTCGCTCTGGGCTCAGCAGTCACACAAACTGCCAACAGTGGACGTTTTCTTATAGGTTTGAATAGAGCGTTGAATTCAGAGGGATTGGCACGGGTCCATGTACGATGAAATCCTCATTCCGACCGACGGCGGACCGGCAGCACACACGGCCGTCTCCCACGCGATCAGTCTTGCCCAGGGTTTCGACGCTCGAGTGCACGCGTTATTCGTCGTCGATGCGGGCGCGTATGCCCCAATGGGTAGCGGAGCTGCCGTACTCATGGATGCTCTCCGCGCGGACGGAGAGGATGCTGTTCAACAGGTGACAGAAAGAGCCACAGAGGTCGGCTTGGATACCGTTGACACGGTAACCACGGGGACGGCTCATTCCCAGATCATCGAGTACGCGGATCAAAACGCGATTGACCTAATCGTCATGGGGACTCACGGCCGGCAAGGGCTCAATCGGTATCTCCTCGGGTCAGTCACCGAACGTGTCGTCCGGTCTGCCGACGTACCGGTTCTCACCGTGTCTCAGCCGGATGAGGACTGACTCGTGAGCGCGGCCAAGTTTCCGCTCTCACAGTTCGTGATATGGGCCCGATTGGCACGGGGTCCTCGTGTCACGGACCCGCCGTTTAGCCTGATATAGGCGCTCAACCCCCACCCTCACCGGGTCCCGCAGTCAGCGCCAGCGGACGAGGAACGCAGGAGGGTAGGGTAGGGTAGGGTAGGGAGATACAACGCCGTCATCATCCGTTTTGTACGTTCTGTTGCCGACCCACGGGCACACGCAGCCAATGTACTACTAAACGCCGAATGACCGGTCAACATGGGCGTCTCGACCTATCGGCTGCGACTCGCTCGTCGGTCTGGACAGACCGACTCGCTGCTTGCGAAGTCGACGAACACGGGTAGCGTTCGAACGCAACAACAAGCGTGCGCTGTCTGACGGACCGGTTCCCTCGAGCAACGAGGAGGAGGAGTGGGACACTCCGAAGCAACGCCTGTGGAGTGGAGACTGCGCTCGCTGTGGAGACACCTGTGTCTGCAAAGCGCGTCGTGGAAGCAGGAAGTCCAGCCCAGCCCCGCCCTCAGCGAGTGCATCAGCGCGAGCAGGGCGGGGTAGTTCACCCATTACTGGGACTGTAGCCGTTTCTAGCGGCTGGCTTCCGGGAACCGGTGTGACTCCCGTCGTCTGTCGCCTGGTGTCGAACTCACTACGACACTCTCGAAGAGTCGACAACTTTGCCTGCTGAGGCCCGCCGAACGGATGGGTCCGTCGGTTGGAATCGGACCGCAAAGCAATAGTGGTGGCTTCGGCTGATGTAATTATGCGCGACTGGCTTTCCCTCCGAGTCACCGCTTCTCCTAACAAGACAGCGCTGGTGCGAGCGGCTGACGGGGAATCATGGACATACGGTCAACTCGATGACCAGGTGGAAGCGACTGCTGGCCGGCTTGCGGCCATTGGAGTCCAGTCAGGCGACCACGTGGGCGTCCTTCTCAGTCCCGGCGTTGGATACGTCGGTCTCATTCACGCGGTGATGCGGCTGGGGGCGACACTCGTTCCACTCGGTCCGCGACTTACCGCGCCAGAACTTCGCGCCCGGGTGGACGCAGCGGAGGCCACGCTGTTGATTTGCGAGAACCAAACAGAGTCACTGGCGTTGAGCGTGTCGACCGGCGAACCGGTCGTCTCGGTCGGTCAGCCGGAAGATAGTGGAGTGGCTGAGCTACGATCATACAAGCCAATGGTGATCACTCCGCCGGATCAGCAGCCCGACGACCGCCTCTGCATCGTGTTCACCTCTGGGACGACCGGCGAACCGAAGCCGGTTGACCTTAGATATCGGAACGTACGAGCGTCGGCTGTTGCCTCGGGATTTCGGCTCGGGATCGATCCCGACGAACGATGGCTCGTCACATTGTCGCCTCATCATGTGGGTGGCCTCGCCCCGATTTACCGATCTGTCCTATACGGTACGACTGTCGTGATGCGGGACTCATTTGACCCCGGCGGCACAGCCGACGATATCGACCGACTCGGGATCACTGTAGTGTCGCTAGTTCCGACGATGCTTCGACAGATGCTGGACCGCCGAGGCACTCTGGACGGCAGTCTTCGGGCTGTCCTCCTGGGTGGGGCACCCTCCAGCGACCAACTTATTGAGCGATGCCGTGACTTCTCGGTGCCAGTGTGTCCCACCTACGGGATGACAGAGACGGCCTCGCAAATCACGACTGCGGTGCCAGGGGTAGCGTCTCGCCGACTGAACACTGTTGGCCGACCGCTGATGGGGACCGAAATCACTGTTGTCGCCCGAGACGGGACCGTTCGCGATCGCGGAGAATCCGGCGAATTAGTCGTGTCTGGGCCCACCGTCACACCGGGCTACTACGGCGATCCCGAGGCAACCGACGAGAAGTTCGGCGACCACGGCCTCCACACGGGCGATATCGGATACATCGACGAAGACGGCTATGTTCACGTGCTCAATCGCCTTGACGACCGGATCATCAGCGGCGGGGAGAACATCCAGCCGGGAGAAGTCGCAGCCGTGCTCACTGACCATCCACAGGTCAAAGATGCGGCAGTGGTCGGGATCGATGATGAAGAGTGGGGACAACGCGTCGGCGCACAGGTGGCTCGGGTGACCGATGAACTGGACGCGGCTTCGTTGCTCTCGTTCGCCCAACAGCGCCTGGCCCGATTTAAACTCCCGCGCACGCTGTCATTTGACGGCCCAATCCAGCGGACGGCCTCTGGGACGATCGACCGACCAGCCGTCCGTGACCACCTCTCCACTCACGGGTTCCAGCCCGGTCGCTCGCTCCCGGAGCCGGGAGAAGACGGATTCGAACAGGCTACCCCGCGGCCGACTCCCACGGCTGAGCGTGAGGACAGCGACGGTGCCAGTCCCAACGGAAGCGTAGAAGCCACAGACAGCGCCGCGGAGGAACCGACCGGCATCATCCCCCTATTTCCAGCTGCAGAGGAGTCGTCTGATGACACAGACTCTCAGGTGCCGACAGGCCAGTCGAACACCGGTACTCCGGCTGAAACCGTCAGCACGGACACGGTGTCAGACGAGGCTTCGGAGGACTCTGAGAGCGCGCAGAGATCTAACTCGGAGTGACCAGATCACCACCTGTGCGACGAGAACACCCGCCCGCAGGTGTAGTCACCATCTCGTAGGTGCAGCACAGACCGCCAGATGACCGAAGCTTCGGGGCGGGTTGTACTAAAAGTGGTCCCTAAAGATGTGAACCTGCCCCGAGGTCAAGCCTCGGGACAGCCGCCTTGCTCCGCTTGTACAGTTCTGTCTCAAGAGAGTGGTGAGCGTATCGCAGTCGCAATAAAAAGAGTCCCCGAATGCGGGAGTCTCGGGCGACCGAGTTATCCGAACAGAGGCGCCAAGACCCCTTCTTCAACGAGCGAACGGCGCAATCCGTGAGCGAGTAGGGTGGGGTAGTCCACCGGCCCACGATTGCGGTGACAGTCCCGAAAATTTGAGCCGGTCGCGACTCAGTCGCTGGCAGTCTCAAGTTCGTACTCCCAGTCTTGATAGCCGCCAGCCATACTGGCGATGGCCGTTCCATCGTCCACGTCTTCGAAGCTCTGGATAAGCTTAGCCGCCTGGACAGACGACTGGCCGATAGGACAGGTCACGACCACCTCGTCTTCCCAGTCTACTTCCTCAACCTGCGATGGAAGTTCGTTCATTGGGATGTTGAGTGCACCAGGAATGTGACCCCGCTGAAACTGCCGGGGTTGGCGAATGTCCACGACCTGGACGCTATCATCGTCGAGTTTCTTCTTCACGTCGTCGGGTGTTACTTCATCTACCATTGTTATCTCCTGTGGAGGAAAACGCGATAAAAGCCGTCGCCAGACTTCCAGACCTTGGCGTCGGCAAGGTCCGAGACTGCCTTTGGCACGTTCTCGGTGCTCGGGACGTGATCTGTCTCTTGGACGAGCCAGTCACCCGCGGTCAGCGACTGCATTGCCTTCTTAGCCTCCACCTGCGGATACGGACATACTTCACCGGTCATGTCCTGCACTTCAGCCGCCTCTTCGAGCAGTTCTTCTGCTGTCTCGTCGCCTAACTCATCAGGGAGTTCGACAACGTCCTCCCACGCAGTCTTACTCATGCCACCAATTATATGGGCTGACGGTTAACCCGTTTCGGAACCCACAGCTATGGCCCGTATCTCAGACGCCACCCTGAGGCGTGTCTCTCGGGGTGAGCCCATCCAACAACTATCCAATTCCGAATACGAGTCCGCATGCAGATCTGTTCTCCGAGCCGGTGTCGAATACCATCGGTGTCGGGGCCTGAGTCCGTCGGACATTTGGCATCGCCGCACATAACCATCTTATGAGCGATGTTATGCAACCAGACGAAACGGCGGTGTTCGAGACGCCATTACTGCGATTAGATCTCGGATTGGACTCGGACGCGACCGTCCTTGGGAAAGCAGAGTGGTACAATCTGCCAGACGCCCCATACGGTGGCGGCTCGATCAAAACCCGCATCGCCAAGGGGATGTTGGACGGTGCTGAGGCGAGTGGCGCACTCACAGAGGGAGACACCGTAATCGAACCCACCTCGGGAAACACCGGCAGCGAGATTGCGCGTCTCGCCACTGCCCGCGGTTACGACGTGGAGATTGTCATGCCAGACAACGCCTCTGGCGGTAAGGTCAACGCCGTGCAGGATACCGGCGCACAGATCCACTTTGTCGATGCAGATCTGGGCTATGACGCGGTTATCGAGCGGTGTGAGGAGCTGATTGCCGCCAATCCCGAAAAATACTATCGACCTAACCAGTACGAGAATCCCGACAACCCGGGCACACACGAGCGTACTACTGCCGCTGAGATCTGGGAGGCCACTGACGGCGGCGTCACCCATTTCGTCGCAGGTGCAGGCACCGGTGGCACAATCACTGGCACCGGGCGTGGCCTCCACGACCGCTCCGATGACGAGGTGACAATCGTCGGCTTCGAACCCGACGACCCGCTCCACGCTATTGACGGGCTGAAGTACCTCAAAACGGGTGACCACTACCATCCGGATACGTACGATGAGTCTGCCGTCGACGAGAAACTCTACATCACGACCACAGCCGCGTACGACACTGCGCGGGCGTTACGCGAGCGCTATCTCGACGCGGAAGTGCCAGTGTACGATAGCGGGCGGCTCAGCGAACGCGACATCCGCCGTCACCTCCGTGTCGAAGACCAGTTTCTGGTCGGGACGTCAGCTGGCGCCGGCGCTGCCGCCGTCAAGCAACTCGACCGCGCGGGTACTCTCGACGATGACGACACCGTCGTATTCATGCTGTGTGATCGTGGCGATAAGTACGCTGACATTCCGCTCTGGGAGGAGTACCTCTCCGGAAGTTGAGGCGTTAATACCGGTGTGAGCCGCGGCCACACTCGTCTACTCTACAGGCGGAGCAGGCCGAGTGCCTCGGGGCTTGACCCCGAGGCGGTTAACCAGTATCAGTGAGACTGCGCGGAACTGTGCAATGCATGTGGATCTCTCGATGAGACT
>KI543226.1:6111-15177 GCA_000496235.1 uncultured archaeon A07HR60 | reverse complement strand
ATGAACGCGATTGCTCTGCGATGAGACCCACAAGTGGACGAGACGAGTGACTCTGGGCCTGACTCCGAGCTACTTCACGGGCACGCGTCACGCAGACGAGCACCAACGGAGACAGCAGTCTCCACGGACTCTGATCTGGACTAGCACAGCCGCTGAGTCCGCGGGTTCGGAGCGCTCTCTTCACGGAAGTTCGAACGGACAGATAGAGCCGTGAGCGATTCTCAACGGACACCGGGCCGCCAATACAGCAACAGGGCTGTCACCAGGAAGATTGCCGTCGAAAGGTCATACGACATATCCAACGCAGAGCCGACGAGGACGCCGCTACCGCCCAGAAATGAGGAGGCAACGAACCCGATGAGCGGCCAACTACAGGAGACACAGGAGAATAACCCGATGACCCCGGCTATTGCAGACCCGGATGCGTCAAGCACTGTCGTGAATACGAGGTAGCTCAACGCGAGATACCCGACGAGATACGCGGGCATGAGGGTAGCCTTGAGATAGTACCCACTGTAGACGAAGGCTGGGCCCCAACCTGGCGGGAGCCACGCGATCCGGGCGCCCGTCGCGTTGACGCCAGCACCGGTCCCGATGAGACCGCCGAACACCGCGAGCAGGGCAAAATAGCCGGCTGCCACGGTGACAGCACGACGACGGGTGGTGAAGTCGGCTGCTGGCGGTGATGTCTTCCAAATCAGATATGCCCCCGTGTTCACCCAGACCAAGCCGTATGCGAAGTAGCGGGGTTGGGTGACAGTCGACCCTGAGAGCGCGAGGTACGTCACTACCGCCATCCCCTGGAGATTCAACAGTAACGCGATGATCGTGAGCCGTCGGGCCGACAGTGACGCGTTCTCGATGCGACTCGAAAGCTGGCTCAGCCCGTTTCGAAGTCTGTTGCGGCCACTACTCATAGCGCAATTGTATCGAGAACGACGGCGATGAGGAGACAGCCGAGATACGCGTTCGAGGCGTGGAACGCTCGGAAGGCAGCTGTCTCAGTCTGTTCGTAGTGAAGCCGCACAATCGCCCACAGGAATACCCCACCAACGCTCACACCCACGACCATGTATAACAAGCCCAGCGCGGACGTCACCCAGGCTAGCACGGCCGCCGCCAGGAACGTTGCCCCTGTGTACCAAAGGATGTGACGTCGCGTCGTGGTTTCGCCTCTCACCACGGGCATCATCGGAAATCCCCCGCGCTCGTAGTCGTCTTTGTACGCGAGAGCGAGATTATAAAAGTGTGCTGGCGTCCATAGGAAGATCACTGCCGCCAGTAAGACCCCTCCAACTCCGATCTCGCCAGTAACGGCCGCCCAGCCGATCAGCGCGGGTAACGCTCCGGCTGCCCCACCGATAACGGTGTTTTGCACCGTGTTCGGCTTCAAAATTAGCGTGTAGATAACGCTATAAAACACGATTGCCACTGCGCCGAGAATGGCTGCGAGCACATTCACTGACCAGAATAGCCCCAAGGATACTGCAGCGAGTGTCACACCGAATAGCATCGCCCGTCTAACCGGGATTAACTCGGTCGCGAGTGGCCGATCACTCGTGCGCTTCATACGGCGGTCAACGTCGCGTTCCAATACGTGATTGAACGTCCCCGAAGCGCCAATCGCCAGCGCGCCTCCCGACAGTGTAGCGGCGACGGTAGTGGCGGTGAACCCCTCTCCACCAGCCAGCGCCATCGCGGCAGACGCAACCAGACAGAGAAGCCACATCAGCCGGGGCTTCATCAGTCGATAATACGCAGCGACCGTCGCTTGTGCGCGATTCCAGATACCGTCTGGCAGTGACGGCTCCGACACCTCGTCGACCGGCGGAAGATCCCGCTCTGGGGCCGCGACCGCCCCGTCACTGGGAGTGCCTGTCTCGTCTTCAAGCCACCATGCTAATGCCGTCACCAGCCCGGCGAAAATCAGCATTCCCATGACTAGGTGCAGACGAGACATGGCTGATGTCGTCGCGGTGGTGGCCACGACCGCGCCAATCCCAGACTGAATCGGGTACAATACCACCGCGCCGGTCAGTACCCATTTAACGCGACGACTGGTGGCACCATCCCATGCCATCACTGCTGCTGCTAGCACTGTCAGACCGACGAGAAACGCGACCACTCGGTGAGCAATCGCGATCCAGCCGATTGCGGTACTCGGTGCAGCCAAAGCGGGACCACAACCTGGCCACCCCTGGCAGGCGGCCGCGGCGTCCGTCACTACGGTGGTCGCCCCGGCGAGCAAAACCACGTAAACCCCCATCGCTGCCACAGCGACCACTGCCGGAAAGCGATCGGGAATCATCATAATCTGGAGTTGGCAAGGGGGGGATAAATGCCCCCCGCTTCAGGATTTTTCTTGAGATGCTGGTCATTCTTATGAGCCGTTCGTCCACGATACTATCTACCAGCCAGCACTTATCCGAGTCTGACACACGTTTCAGTTCCAGTCACGGGTGGTCGGCTCGTGATGATCTCTGTGCAGAGAGTCGATTGATATGAAGACCCCGACTGAGTCCCCAGTCTACGCTCGGCGTCCGGTACACAGCCGAGTCGGCAGAATTTTTCACGCCGAACGCTCGAATCGGTGGACTCCGGACGAGTCAGGGATACTCGGTGACGTGACCCGAGACTCGGAGACCTTCTCAGTGCTCGGCGCCGCGTTCTTGCAGAATCCGGTCGATAATCCGACCTGTCGAGGTGAGTTCTCCCTCGTAAGCCTGTTTTCTGCCGGTGGCCCGCTCCACGACGCAGTCGATACCTCGCTGCGCTAACGCGTCAGCGATGGCTGTCTCATCGTGGTGTTGGTCGTGACCCAGCATCAGGACATCAGGGTCGATCCGCTTCACAGGGACGAAAATATCAGACTCGTGGCCGAGATGGGCGTCGGCTACCACCTCGAGAGCCGCGACCATGTCACGACGCTGTCTATCAGGCAAGACCGGCCGTTGTTTGTGGTCGACGTTGGACCGACGAGCGACAATCACGTGGAGTTCGTCACCACGACTCCTGGCCTCCTCGAAATAATACACGTGACCCGGATGAAGAATGTCGAACGTCCCCTGCGCGAGAACCCGGGTCATCGAAACCACGAGAGAAACCCGCCTCCCTCGTCTTCAGTGTCCTCGGACTCCCGCCCTGTCCCGTGGTCGCCCGCCCCCCTGCGGGTCCGACTACCCCATTTGTCAGACTCAATATCAGCATCGGTGTCGGCGTCGGTGTTTGGGCGATCGTGACGGGTAATGTCGGCGTTTTCGGCGGCTAACTCTGCGTCGATATCTTCCTGGGTGAAATCGAAGAAGTGCTCTTCCGGGAGTTCCACGTCTATGATATCCAGAGAAATCGGGTCACCGTGACTGTCGAAGGCTTTCCAGTCGCGCCAGCCGTACGGTGCCCCGGCAATGATGTGTACATCGCCCTGTCCGAACGTATCTAGGTCAGCGTCGCTGGGTTGCAAAACGCCGTTCGGATGAGAGTGAACCGAGCCCACACTCTTGATATCGTTCGGCTTCATATTTGTCTTGACGGTTGCGCTCACAGGGTTCGACACTGTTCCGGGAATCACGAGTACGTCCGTGATGACCTGCCCATCGCGGTCGAGACCGAGTTTCCGCGCATCATCCGAGCGGAGAAACCCCATGTACTCGTCAGGGTGGCTCTCCTCGCAGGCCTCGAGAATGAACTGCATAGTTTCCCGGGCGATCCCCAGCAGATCGCCTGACCGGAACAATCGCATGTAGTAAAACGCGACCGCTCGCCTTCTAAATGCTTCGAGGGCCCACCACTGTTGCCCGTCATCACCACTGCATCTTGTTTGCCTGTACCGCCATGACAGGCTCGTCGAGCAGATTCAATTTGGCATCGCGCCGGGGGTAGCCTACTTGAACAGCCGCGACGAGAGCGGGTAAGAGCCCGAGCCTTCTGGCATCCGTAGCTGACATAGCAAGGTTAACACGTTAGCCGTCTCAAATGGGGATATGAGTGAACAATCCGCCGGGGATTCCGGCGTGCGGGACGATTCGAGTCCCGCGAGTGCGTCAGCGGACGCAGATTCGAACGCAAGCCCAGACCCAGATCCAGACCAAAGCCAGAACTCGAACTCACCCGCGAACTCGGACGGCCCGCAGTCCACTAATGACTCTCGGCCCGTTGTTTACGATCTCGCGCCGGATTGTACGGTGAACGATGTCGAAGTGGGTGCGTACTATCACGGAGAGGTGAACGGAGTTGTAGAGTACGGCATTTTTGTCGATATCTCAGACGATATTTCGGGGCTCGTGCACGAGTCGAATCTGTCTGTCTCTTACGATGTGGGGGACCGCCTGCTCGTAGAACTGTCCGAGATTAAATACAACGGGGACATCGCCTTTGGAACGGTTGAAGCCTCAGATTATCGGACCGAAACGGTCGAACACCAGCCAGAAATCACCTCAATCAGCGCGTGTGCCGCCGGCGACGACGTGACTGTCGAAGGAGAAATTGTCCAAGCAAAACAGACTGGTGGGCCGACTGTGTTTTCCGTGTCTGATGCAGCAGGGATAATCGACTGTGCTGCCTTTGAGGAGGCTGGTGTTCGAGCCTACCCCGAGATCGAGGTCGGCGACATGGTTCAGGTCGCGGGCGAAGTGCAAAGTCATGCGGGTGGTCTCCAAGTCGAAGTCGAATCGCTGAGTGGTCTCGAAGGCACCCAACGGGCCGACGCGAGAGCGCAATACGAGGAGGCAATCACGGAGCGAGCCGAGCCGGCCGATGTAGACCAACTCGTCGACTGGGACGCGTTTGACCCGATTCACGACGGGCTTCGTGAGGCTGCAAGACGACTTCGGCGGACGGTGCTAGAGGGACGTCCGATCCGGGTCCGTCATCACGCGGACGGTGACGGTATGTGTGCGGCAATCCCGCTTCAACACGCTCTGGAGAATTTCATCAGTAATGTCCAGCAAGCGCCAGATGCTCCCCGTCACCAGTTCAAGCGCCTCCCCAGCAAAGCCCCATTCTACGAGATGGAGGACGTAACCCGCGATCTCAACTTTGCGCTGGAGGGACAGGCCCGACACGGGCAGAAACTCCCGCTGTTGATGATGGTGGACAACGGATCTACCGAAGAAGACGTGCCCGCTTACGAGAATCTCGCGCACTATGATATCCCCATCATGGCGGTTGACCACCATCACCCGGATCCAGAAGCGGTCGACCCGCTCCTTGATACCCACGTGAATCCGTATCTCTACGAAGAAGACTACCGGATCACCACGGGTATGATGTGCGTGGAATTGGCTCGATTGATCGATCCCAGCATCGACGGGGAACTCGACCACGTCCCGGCTGTCGCGGGAGTCTCCGACCGATCAATGGCTGACGCGATGGACGACTACGTCCGGGTGGCTGGCGAGGCAGGGTACGACCGCGATGAATTGATCGAGATTAGCGAAGCACTCGATTACGCGGCTCATTGGCTGCGCTACAGCGAGGGCAAAACTCTTGTCAACGATGTGCTCGACGTGGACTGTGAGGACGCAGCTCGACACGACTCTCTCGTCGAATTTCTGTCAGAACGCGCGAATCGGGATATTGACCGGCAACTGTCCGCAATCGCCCCCCACATCCAAGAAGAGCAACTCGAATCTGGTGCCCATCTGTTCCAGGTCGATCTCGACGAACACGCCCACCGATTCACCTATCCGGCGCCTGGCAAGACCACTGGTAATCTTCACAATCAGAAGGTCCAAGCAACCGGTGACCCAGTAATTACGATCGGATACGGCCCGGACTTCGCGGTCCTGCGATCAGACGGCGTCCGACTCGATATCCCGCAGATGGTGTCGGAGCTGAAAGCTGAACTCCCGGAAGCCGGCGTGTCTGGCGGCGGACATCTGGTTGTTGGCTCGATCAAGTTCGTCAAAGGGCGCCGAGAATCGGTCATCGGCACGCTCATTGAGAAGATGGCGACAGCCGATATCGACGCCAGTATCTCGACGGCCGGCGCTCTAGACCTCTAAGCACGCGCGAGTCCCCAGATTCTTTCCGCATCTCGGTTCAGTTATCCCACCGAACGGATGAGCTCATTCTCACCCAGATCAGTCGCTATATACAAGAGCGGCACATTACTGACGCTCACCCGACAGAGTCCCACTGCTTCCCTCTGACGAGCAGACCTCGGCGACATGCCGCGGGGTTTTTCTCCTGATATCATCGATATTTACCGTGTCCCGATTGGCTCGGATCGTTCAGTTACGCGACTACCGGGTCCGGCGACGTGTTCGAGATGTAATTGCCGAGGAGTTGTTCGGCGATAGTTGGAGTTTGTCCGTTCTCCTCGGGATCAACGTGATTGGGGTGTTGGTTAGCGTCGAATATTATGTGGAAACGATGCCAGACGTGCCGACACTCTTGTGGGTGTTTTACGCTGACTCGGCGGTCGCTATCGCACTGGTGACCGTCGCGCTGGCCACTCTATTACCAACTGTTGAGTCTGCCAGTGGGGTCACTGACAGCCCTGTCAACCGACCACTGGCATATCTCCACACCGTTGCGTTCGTCTGGCTTGTCAAATACGGTCTCTGGCCCCTCGCGGCTCTCAATCTTCGCCCGGCGGCATACATCAGCGCGGCAGGCAAGCTCTGGTACTGGGGTGTGCTGAGTTCACACCTGCTGTTTGTGGGGTTGGCACTCGTGCTTCCATCGGTCGGCCGGACCACCCGTGGGGCATTAGCCGTGGCACTGAGTTTGGTGCTGGTCAACGACGTGGTGTCGTACGGTCTCGGCTATCACCCGCCACTCGGATACGAGCCTGGACTCGTGCTGCCAGGGATTACGGTGGGTCTATCACTGCTCTCAGTCGGTGTTGCGAGTCGCTCGTTCCGGCGACTCTCGGGTGAAACCTGATCTCGCGTAGACTGACCGACGATAGCCGACTGAATACCGGCGGAGAAGGAATGATTGCATCGCGCTAGTGGGCTGCTCTCGCGTCCGATACCGCGACTAAACACTCATCAATTCAGTGGCCGGTACCGCCTCCACATTCACATATGGTAAATGCGCTGAGTGCCTCGAGACTCGACCTCGGGGCAGTTCAGGACTGCAACCCTGTGTAGGTTCATTCATCAAATTCTCACGTCCTCTAAGATGAGTGGCACCCCCGGCGCACATTGGGACCCAGGTGAGCCTGAACCCCTGGGTCGGTGACTCAATCCAGGCGGCGATCCGTGACACGCTGAATAACACCGCTGGTATTGATGCCAACATTGAAGCCTGACCATCTATAATAATCTTTCATGACGTACTTGGATCAGACGCTATCACAAGTGTGTGACTGCGAGTTCCCTGTGAGCCGCGTGGAACTGCTCGATAGATGCGGTGATGTGAAAATAAAGACGCCGAACGGGGGATCACGGACCCTTGAGGAGATCATGTCAGTCTGTGATGACAGTCCCGACGAATTTGCTAGCGCCCGTGAACTCCGCAACCACATTTACTGTCTGGCACCTGAGGATTTCGTTGGCCGAGTAAACTACGACGACAGAGGCCATACGTACCAAAGCAAGCAACAGGTGTCGTTCTGATCGAGAGAATTTGCTTCTGGTGATCAGATTTGAACAGCTCGAAAAATCGATTTCGGGTCCTCATTTCACTACGTAGGATAGCGTGAACAGAATCAGTCATGATCGCCGATGAGCGGGCGTGGCGGGATTCGAACCCGCGATCTAGGGGTTAGGAACCTCTCGCCCTGTCCACTAGGCCACACGCCCTCAATGGAGTATCTGAAAACTCCGGCAATATTCAGAACGGTCTGGCCCGGTGGGAGTTTTCACGCCGCTGATTCTTCTTCGGTCGCTGGCTCTGCTGTCTCGGTCGACTCTGTCGACGATTCTGCGCTGCCTTCTGGGATCTCGTCGTCTTGCATGCCTTGCAACTCGTCTTCGACCTCTTCGCGGCCTTTTCTAAACTCACCCATTGCTTGGCCAGTCGACCGAGCAAGCTTGGGAATCTTGTTGGCTCCGAAGAGCAATACCAGCACTAGCAGGATGATCAGCAGCTCCGGACCGCCCGGAATCGGGCCGACCAATGGTATCAAACCAGTCATTTGTATCTGAAAATTGCCTTGTCGCAATTATAGGCTTTTTGCCTCTGAGTATTCCCTCCTCGGAAGCCCGACTGAAATCACATCGGTTCGTGTCGCGACGACGCTGGCGGCCCAGCCAATCACAAGCGGTATCATACTGATTTTGGCGATGTGTACGGTCCCCTTTTCAGCCAACAAACCTTCAGAACTGTTATGTCTGGGACCGACCCCGAGAGCCGGCGTCCGTACAACCCCGATGCTGAACACTCGTTTCCCGATGAGCGGGCCAACTCGGTGTACGACTTCGTCATATCAGATCCAGAGATTGAGACGTATCTTCGCGCGCAAAACGTCAACGCCGTTTCACGGAAGGGATACAACGATCACGGAAAAGAACACATTCGAATTGTCAGAAACCACGCCCTCCGGTTGTACGAGCTACTGAAACAGAGTCACGTTCAATTCAACGGTGCCGGTGACCAGGGACTCGAGGAGGCAGACGAGCCGGTTATTGTCGTCCTCGCGGCGACCCTCCACGATGTCGGTCACGTGGTCCATCGCGACGACCACACGTACTACTCGATTCCGCTGGCTGCCGATATCCTTGATCGTGTCCTGGCAGAGTTTTATGACACCGAGGCCGCGGTCAGGGTGAAAGCCGAGGTATTGCACGCAATTCTTTGCCACCACACTGCCGAGGACCCGCTCACCACCGAAGCAGGAGTCATCCGAGTCGCAGACGCACTGGATATGGAGCGCGGCCGGTCACGAATCCCGTACGAGGAAGGTGGTCGTGATATCAACACTATCTCATCACAGGCGATTGAACAGGTGATGCTGCACCCCGGCGAGGACTCTGCAGTGAACGTGGAGATCAGATGACAGCGCCGCTGGCGTCTACAGGTCGACGAGTTGCTCAAAGCGAACTTGACGGGTCTGGTCTCGACGCACGTCAGTATCGTCGCTGTCATTCGACACGTCTGAGGACTCGTCGAGCAGAT
>KI543226.1:0-4154 GCA_000496235.1 uncultured archaeon A07HR60 | reverse complement strand
CATTCGTGCGATTTGTGTCGGTATACAGGGGATATTCAGATCCAGCAGAGTTCGTCGACGTACTCGACGAGATACTCGCTGATGATGCTCTCTCCAGTTCAGAGACAGACGCAGATCGAACACACAGTTCCGAAGCAGACACGCAATCAGACCGATAATTATGCAGGATTCAACTCAAACTAACGCAGACGACGGCACAGACAGCCAATCAGATATCTTCACGGCCCGGACACATCTGAAACCGTACGAATACACTGACTTCCTCGATTACGTCGATGCGGTCCGCAACAGCTACTGGGTCCACGAGGAATTCAATTTTGACGGTGACATTCAGGACTACCGCGTGAACACCACTCCAGCAGAGCAAACGACAATCAAGCGGACGATGCTGGCGATCGCACAGATCGAAGTGCAAGTCAAGACCTTCTGGAGTGATATTTACGAGGACATGCCAAAAGCCGAGGTCGGCAACGTGGGCATGACCTTCGCGGAATCTGAAGTGCGCCACATGGATGCCTACTCTCATCTGCTGGATGTGCTGGGTATCGAAGACGAATTCGAGCAGATAACAGAGGTCCCCGCAATCCAGCAGCGTATCGAGTATCTCGATGAATATCTCGAGATGGGTAGCAGCGATAATAAAAAAGAGAGCGTCATGGGCATCCTGCTGTTTTCCACGTTCGTCGAGCACGTCTCTCTGTTTAGCCAGTTCCTGATCATGACGAGCTTCGACAAGCACGAAAAGAAGTTCAAGGGAATCGCCAACGCAGTCGAAGCAACCTCTAAAGAAGAACAGATCCACGGTCTGTTCGGACAGGAACTCGTCGAGACCATCCGAGAGGAGAACCCAGATCTCTTCGACGACGACTTCACCGACGAGATTCAGGATGCGTGCCAGCAGGCATACGAAGCCGAGTCAGAGATTCTCGACTGGATTCTCGAGGACGGCGAACTCGACTTCCTGCCCCGAGAGCATATCGATGCGTTCCTCAAAGACCGGTTCAATCAGAGCCTCGACAATGCAGGTGTCGACCCCGTGTTCGACCCCGATGAGGACGTGGTTAGTGAGACCCGCTGGTTCGACGAGGACATCATGATGACCAAAGATAATGACTTCTTCTCGAAGCGGTCAACCACCTACAACAAACACACGCAGTCGGTCACCGCGGACGATATGTTCTGAGCAGCTGTCAGCACCCTGCCGTCCGGCCATCGACCGACAGTCCGCATAATCGATCGCAGTAGACGATACATCACCACTATGTCACAAATACAATCGGAACTCGCAGCCGTCAAAGAACAGCACGAACAACCATGGTACTGGCTCAACGAAGACAGTAAGGAATTCCTCAACGAGGGATACCTGCTCGAGGATGTCAGCGCGAAAGAACGGGTCAGAGAGATTGCCGAACGCGCTGAAGAACTTCTCGACGAAGACGGATTCGCAGACAGGTTCTACGAGTACATGAGCCAGGGCTTCTATTCGCTTGCAAGCCCAGTCTGGGCAAATTTCGGTCTCGATCGCGGACTCCCGATCAGCTGTTTCGGCAGCTACATCGAAGATAATACGGAAAGTCTGCTCTACACCCAGGCTGAAGTCGGCGAAATGACGAAACTGGGTGGTGGGACGAGTGGGTATTTCGGTGAACTGCGACCCAGAGGAGCGCCCATCACAAACAACGGCAAAAGTAACGGGAGTTACAGCTTCACGGAACTGTTCGACACCGAAATCACCGTCATCAGTCAAGGTGGGACCCGGAGAGGTCAATTTGCCGGATACATCGATGTCGAACACGACGATCTCGAGGAGTGGCTGAACATCAAAACCGAAGGCGACCCGATACAGGACATCTACTACGGCGTCATCATCGGTGACGACTGGTTCCAGTCGATGGTCGATGGCGATGAGGACAAACGAGAGACGTGGGCCCAGATCGTCGAAACACGCATCAATATCGGTGTCCCGTACATCATCTTCAGAGACAATATGAACGACGGGAAGCCACAGGTGTACAAAGACAACGAACTATCAAATTAACGCGAGTAATCTTTGTCTCGCTGGAGATCAGAGAGTTGTGACCAGTGACGGATACAAGAAGGCCGAAACCCTATGTGCTGACGGAAGCGAGCTCACGCTCTTCGATGGCGATGAAGCAATCGGCTCGTCTCGAATGAAGCTCCGTCGAGAGGACGCTGACGTGTACAAATACACGTTAGCCAACGGAGTCGAGCAGAAGGTCACAGAAGAGCACGGAATGCCTGTCTACGATGGCCGAGGCGAGTATCACCGAGAGGAAGCACAGGATGTCGAAGTCGGTGACAAGATCGTCGTCCAGAATAACAAAGGCATCTTTGGAGACCGGAGTATGGAGTCCGAGGCCTTCCTTCTGGGACTCTGGCAATCTGACGGTACGAGCGACAGTGAGCGAAAACATGTCGACATCTGGGAGGACGACTTCGACCTCGAAGAAGAGGTCAACCGTAAGATGCGTGACCTGTACGAATCACACGGATTCGACGAGTATGAGGTCTCAAATCAACACGGGGGCACAGGCAGCATGAGAGGGCGAGAAACACCACAGCTCCGTGACGTCACTGTCAGCCACAGTAACAGCGCAAAAAAGCGTCTGGAGACATCCAAGCTGAACGAACTCGGCTTCGAAAAGGGCACCGTGCCTGAGTGGATCTGGGAATCTGACGAACAGACGCAGTGGGAATACGTCCGAGGGCTGCTTATTGCAGATGGCTCCGCGTTCATGGCGGAGAGCACCGGTAACCCGCTCCAGATTTACTACGCTGATGTCGACAGGGAGTTCCTGAAAGAACTACAGCTGATCTTCAACAATCTTGGCCTTTCGTCTCAGATTCGCGTTCATAGAGACGGAGGGATGAGAGAACTACCGGACGGAACCGGTGGCACTGCTGAGTACGACACACAGAAACTGTACCGTCTCATTGTCGGGAACAAACCGTCCGGACTCGAGATAGAGAAAAACACCGGGTTCCTAAGCCGGAAGGGATTGACCTCGAAGATCGACAGTACAGAGACAACACGAAGAACGCATACGAGGTGACAGATATCGAGTATGTCGGCCAGGAAGATGTCTACTGTCCGACTACCGAAACTGACGAGAGTGTGTTCATCGCCCAAGGTGCGCTGACGTTCAACTGCACAGAAATAGCCCTTCCGGCCACCCCAGATGAGAGCTTTGTCTGTTGTCTCTCATCGATGAACGCACTCCACTACGATCAGTGGAAAGACACTGACGCCGTCGAAACCCTGACGCGATTCCTGGATGCTGTGATGGAAGAGTTCATCGAAGAGGCAGAAGGCGTGCAGTTCATGGAGCGAGCCGTGCGATTTGCGAAGCGACACAGAGCAATCGGGATCGGTGTCTTGGGCTGGCACAGCTATCTCCAGAGCAAGATGATCCCGTTCGACAGCATGGATGCGATGCAGGAAAACGAGAAGATATTCCGGACGATCAAAGAGCGCAGCTACGAGGCAAGTGAGCAACTCGCCGATGAATTCGGCGAGCCAGAGGTGCTCGAAGGCTACGGACGGCGGAATGCGACGACGATGAGTGTCGCCCCGACGAAATCCAGTAGCGTCATTTTGGGGCAGGTGAGCCCATCAATCGAGCCGCTGAAGTCGAATTACTTCGTGCGAGACGGTGCGAAGCTCAAATCCACGCAGAAAAACCGATTCCTCGAAGCGATCCTCAAAGAGCGTGGCGAGGATGAGAGAGACACGTGGGACAGTATCGGCCGGAAAGACGGGAGTGTCCAGCATCTCGAGTGTCTCAGTGACGAGGAGAAAGACGTGTTCAAGACCTTCTCTGAGATCCCACAGATGGCAGTCGTCAATCAGGCTGCACAACGACAAGACCACATCGACCAATCTCAGAGCGTCAACGTCTCGATCAACCCCGACGAAGTGAGCGTCAGAGAGATGAATAAACTCTACATCGAGGCATGGGAGAAAGGTGTGAAGAGCCTCTATTACCAGCACAGCGTGAACGCGGCGCAGCAGTTCAGCCAGGACATTCTCGATTGTAAGGCCTGCGAGAGCTAACTCCCGCGCTCGTGACGCCGCTGTGACTTCGTTCACAGGAGTCGAAAACACGATACGTATTCTTCTGCCGACGAGTCCG
>KI543225.1:101719-103362 GCA_000496235.1 uncultured archaeon A07HR60 | reverse complement strand
TACTCATTCATCGGTCAACACACCTGGGAGGGAGCGGTCCTCGTGGGCTGCGATCCGATTGCGTCCGTCGACGAGCGTTCCCAACACGTCGCGGATCCCCGCTCCGAGTTCCTGGCGCTGACCGCCCACCAACTCGAGGAACCGGTCGTTTGCCATCTCCATCTTGTGCTCTTCGTCCTCATTGCGCGGGTTCTCGTAGTGCTTTACCTCGGCGTTGAGATCGAACTCTCTGCCAACCTCGGCAATCGTCTCGGCGAGTTCGACGATGGCAACCGGTCGCGTCACTTGATTGTAGATGTCGATTCCGTCGTCACCGGAATGGCCTGCTGCGACCAACCGTACGAGACTCTCGACGGCGTCCAGCGCCTCGGGGTGCTCGAGGTGTTTGAGTGCACGCAGGGCTCCCCGTCAGTCGAGTGTGCTACTCGCATTAGTGAAGAATCGACGGAAGCGAGGGCCACACCGGGTGCGAGGGAGGTGAACAGATGTAGTCCGCCATCACAACCACTATACACGGCATCACCGCGGTGGGGATGAGCGAACCTCTGACGACATGTCTGGTGACTTCGGTAACTGGGAGATGTTCCGTGACGGGTGTGGCCACGGCAAGCGGGCTCATCATCAACTCGCTACCGTTGACCTTCGACCACTACTCTGTAAGAACCGAAGTTAGTAATCAGTTAACCAACAGACTCCGCGAGCAGACAGAACTGTTGGTTAAGACAAGAGGAACGGAATATTCATGTCGTCTGTGCCAGTCAGTTGAGGACAGTCTCGTCAGTAGAGGTATTTCAGCCCGGACGGAAAACAACGAAACGATCCGAAGCCGTGATTGCATTCTTGAGAGCGCGGCTGAATCTGGTCCCGTCATTTCACTGCCAGGTATTGAACACGACATCTCGAAACCCCCGTGGAAAGCAGAACAGCGGATGCCGACGAGAGCCTTCCACAATTGCAGCCGTCAGAAGGGGTCAAGACGACTGCACGAACGGCTCGTACCAGTCCCGGTTGACGTGATACCACTCGATGAACTCGCCGACGCCCTCTGTGATCGTCCGGGAGGGCTTGTACCCGATCATCTCACCAGCCTTCTCAACAGACGCATGGGTGTGTTCGGCGTCAGCCTCCCGTGCAGACTCGTACTCAACCCTCAACTCGGGCGCTAACTGGTCCCGCACTGTCTCGGCTAGTCGTTGAATCGAGATGTTATCTGAACTGCCGATGTTCAACACGTCGCCGTCTGCTACGTCCGACTCCAGCAACGTCCGATTTGCATCAACCACGTCGGCCACGTACGTGAAGTCGCGTGTCTGCTGGCCGTCGCCCGAGCGTCTGCATTGTCGGCCGATCAAGTCGACCTCCGGCAGGCGCGTCTTCTGTGGATGGTTCGTCCGGCATGTCTGTCCACGTCAGGCCGACGCTCCAAGATTGCCGTCCTCACGTTGCCGGTCGGCAGCCCGCGAGAGAGCTCGCTGGAGCAATTCAATGTCGTGTCGGACCGTGCGCCACCGTGACAGCGACTTGAGTTGATCGTGGACGGCTGCGTGGTCTCCGTCTTCGATTCGTGCTGTTACGACAGACGTCGGGGGAGGGCACATCGAATGACTGCTGGAAGTCAGCATCCTCCTCGAGAAGTTGATCGA
>KI543225.1:99310-101699 GCA_000496235.1 uncultured archaeon A07HR60 | reverse complement strand
ACCCCGCGGGTGTTTGCAACCTATCTCACCGGAAAGCATGGATACCGACGTTACAAGTTTGTGCTGAACTGTGTAGAGAAACTGAAGTCGGTTGAACCTAGCAGCCAATTAATGAGACGATAGCCTCTATATGGATCCCTTGTCAGCATCATACTATCAGCACTGTCTGACAGAGAGAAAAGACTGGCAACCCGGCTATCGAACACCCGATCCTGGCCGGCAGTGAGAACTCTGGAAAACAGTCTGATAACATGCTGGATTTGATTAACGATCATCCGGGTACGCGACTCAGAGAGAGACGCCAGCCACGCAATTACCAGAGATTCAACGAGAAAGCCCACGACTCTAGTCGTGGGATGAATCCGTCACTCCTGCGGACGACCACAATCCGGACGTTTGATTATAATCCCAACGCTCACAAGCCAATAAACCGGTATATTACGTGTGAGCGACCGACCACAGCGCACGAATGAGTATATTGCGGAGCCGGCTAGTCGCCGGTACCGTGAGTGCTTATTCGAGTGGTTGGCCGCCCATGCTCCATTGTGGAACCAACTCACCTACCGTCGCCGGCAAGCCTACTTCGTTGACGATGGTGACGTCTGGGATGTCGAGTACACTGACTTCTACGAGGACTACGCACCCATACTCGGGAAGGCCGCTTGTCAACAGGTCGCGCGGAAAAACAGCGAAGCATGGCGGAGTCACTTCCGCTTGCTTGAGCAGTACCACAACGACGCAGATTCGTCGGTGACGGAGAAACCCAGTCCACCCGGATACTGGGGGAATCGTGACGAGGGCTACGAACTGCATGGCCTCGTCCGGAACGACCTCTACACGTTCGACTGGGGCGAAGACCGGAGCACGCTCGAATTCGGCGTCGGTGACGTACTCGAAGACAAATACGACTTCGAACATCAAGAGCGCGTCACGCTCGAAGTCCGGGGTAGCCCACAGTGGAATGGCGACGATAGCAGGTTGGAACTCGTCTACGACGAAGCAGCAGACACGCTTCGTGTCAAGCATCCGGTTCGCATTCGGCCAGAGCGGTTGCAGGAGCAGCGACTGGATAGCTTCACTCACACACTCGATACCGAGAACACGACATACACTGCTGCTATCGATGTAGGCGCGAACAACACCCTTGCCATCGTCACCTCCCAAGGTGACACTGCAGTTTATCACACCCGTCCGGAATTTGACGAGTTCCAGGAGCTGTCCGGGCTGATTGGCGAGCTCCAATCAGAACTCCCCGACGACCAGTATACGAGCAAGCGCATCCAACGAGTGTACGACAAACGCGGAAAAAGGCGTGATCACAGTCGTGATGCAGCGGTGAAACACGCCGCAGACTGGCTCTTGGAACGCAACGTAGACACAGTGTCCGTCGGAGATTTGACCGATGTACTGGGGACACACTGGTCAGCGATGGTGAACGAGAAGACGCACAACTTCTGGTCACACCGCCAACTCGTTGACCGGCTTGAACTCACGCTCGGTGATGCCGGCATCACGGTTGAACAAGTGAGCGAGGCTGATTCGAGCAGCCGGTGCCCGGAGTGTGGAAGCGAGGATGTGACACGCGATGGTGACGAGTTCCGCTGTCACGATTGTGAGTTGGACGCCCACAGTGATGTAGCAGGAGCGTGGAATCTCTTGCAGTCTGAGGTTGGGCCGATGGCACGGCCTGCTGCCCTCTCTGCTGAACGCGAGAGGGATGCACCCCGAAAGGGAGCGTACTGGGAGTGGAACGGTCACGATTGGACACCCAGCAGTGTTGAGGAACAATCGCGTCCAGTTGACCAACCCAGCATCAGCGAACCCGCACGTTCACAGCCGGGGTAATCCACTGGCCGGATTGCCCACGGAGGAATCCCACGGCTTCAGCCGTGGGAGGATGTCAAAACGTGGAGGAGATCAATACTGTTTGAATCGTATCGCCGGTCTATTTACCATCCATTGCATACTGCACTCAAGCGCTAGATAGTGACCGGCACCCATTTGCCACCGAATTAGAAACACTCTTCATGAACATTCTCGGCCAGAGAGACGAGCCCCGCGGCGTCGCGTTATTTGTTGACGGGCCGAACGTACTCCGTGACGAATTCGACGTAGATCTCGACGAGGTCCGCACTGTCGCCGAAAACGAGGGTGATATTGTCACGTGCCGTCTCTATCTCGACGAACACGCCACACCAGGGCTCATCCAGGCAGCGGAGGCCCGCGGGTTCGAGGTGGTCCAGACGAGCGGTGATGTTGACGTGAAACTGTCTGTCGACGCCACCACATTCTCTGTTGAGGGGCGTGCAGCAACAATCGCGATCGCGTCTCGTGACATCGACTTCAAACCGGTCGTGGAAGCGGCCAACAAGAACGGACTCCGGACGCT
>KI543225.1:96579-99290 GCA_000496235.1 uncultured archaeon A07HR60 | reverse complement strand
CCGGAGGCCGTCAGGTATCTTCGAGTGCGCCCGTCATCGACCAGACGGCGATCGCCCCGAGAACCACCGCTGGGACGAACGGGAGTGCGATATACGCGGCAAAGAATGTGACACCGGCCGATCCCATCACGAACGGAAACGAGTACAACACGAGCGGGATGACCAGGATACATCCCAGTAACGCCGCCGTCAGGAGCCAGCCAGTGCGGCCGAAGCCCAGACTCCGGTTCGAACTGGATTCAGTGACCGATCCAGATGGTGAGATGGAACCGGATCGAGCGGTGTCGATATCGGGGGTGGGATTGCCGTCGGCAGCCGGCTCATCCACGCTAACCGAGTTACTCTCACGGTCACTATCGGTCCTCCTCGTGTGACCGTGGGCATCCGCTGCCGTGCTGTCAGAACTCACTGTCTGGTTTGACGACGACTTTGCCGAAGCCCTCACGCCCCTCGATCATTTCGTGTGCCTGGGCGGCCTCGCTCATCGGGAGCACGTCTCGAATCTTGGGTTCGAATGTGCCGTCCCAGACTAACTCAAGTACGTCGTCAACTTGACCGGGCGTCGCCATCGTCGACCCGATGATCTCGAGTTGGTTCCAGAAGATCCGATCGAGACCCGCACCTGGATTCGGGCCCGTGGTCGCGCCACAAGTGAGCAGTCGACCACCCTTGGCCAATGATTTCAACGAGTCGGGATACGTCTGGGCGCCGACGTGGTCGACGACGACATCGACGCCGCGACGACCGGTCTGCTCGGCAATCTCAGATGCGAAGTCGGTTTGTTCGTAGTCGATCACGTGGTCGGCGCCACAGTCTTCGGCATGCCGGAGCTTCTCCTCGCTCGAGGCGGTCGCGTACACTTCGGCACCGGCGTAATCGGCAATCTGGACGGCGGCGTGACCGACACCACCCGAGGCGCCCAGCACCAGGACAGACTCACCGGGGCTCACCCCGCCCCGATCTAGCATCATCCGCCAGGCCGTCTGGAAGACGAGTGACGCCGAGCCCGCGACCGTCCAGTCGACGTGGTCGGGGACGTGAACCAGATTCTCTTGGGGAACGGCTGCCCGCTCGGCGTGGACACCCCGGAGGTGCTCGCCGAGAATCCTGAACGAGGTGCACATCGTCTCTTCGCCGTTCCGACAGAACTCACAGTCACCGCAGGAGACACCCGCTGATACGGCCACGTGGTCGCCCTCGTCGAACCGCGTCACACCGGGCCCCGTCTCGCGAACGACGCCGGCTGCGTCACTGCCGGGAATATGCGGCATCTCCACGTTGATCGACGGGAGTCCGCGACGGGTCCACACGTCGAGATGATTGAGTGCGCCGGCTTTCACATCGATGACTACCTCGCCGGCTCCGGCCTCGGGATCGCCGAAGTCGTCGTAATCGATTACATCCATGCCCCCGTGATCGGCAAACTGGACTGCTTTCATGATTTGGAACTATCCTCTGGAATATTAATTATATCCCCCACACCTGACGCCACAGCGAATCCTTCCCGTCAGTGGCTCCTCACTTTTTGAGCTTCCAGTAGCAATCTGTCTACTCGGTCTGGTGGGTGTTTTGTATCCCGAGAGCAACTAGAGATTATGCACACGCCTAACCGGGCTTGGCCTGGCTTTTGTGGAACCGGATTCAGAACGGGCGATGGCCGTGAAGAACACGCACGAAGACCACAGAAACCCCGCCACGCAGATCGCTGTCGTCTGACCGAAGCCGAGGATGGCTACTCAAACAGCGACCGGGAGTACGTGACCGATGGTGGTCACGATGAGGACCACGGTCATGAACACGAACACGAGCACGAGCACGGAGACAGCCACGATGGTGACTCCGGTCACGACCACGACGGCCACCACGCACACGACAGAGCAAGTGTGAGCGTGGCAGTCATGACAGTCTCGTCGTCACGGTCGCTGGATGCGGATCCGTCCGGTGATTACATCGAAGACGCTCTTCAGGATGCGGGCCACGAGGTGGCGACTCGCGAGCTCGTCACGGACGACTTCGACACCGTCCAAAATCAGATCGACGAGTACGTCGGCCGCGCCGATATCGACGCCGTGGTCACGTCCGGCGGGACCGGCGTCACACCAGACGACATCACACCCGAGGCAGCACTCCCGTTGTTCGACAAACAGCTCCCTGGATTCGGCGAACTGTTTCGTCGACTCTCGACCGAAGAGGTCGGGACCAGAACCGTCGGGTCGCGAGCACTTGCTGGCGTGGCCGAGGACACACTCGTGTTCTGCATTCCGGGGTCTCGAAATGCAGCACAACTCGGCATCGAGGAGGTCATTCTCCCAGAAGTCGGCCACCTCGTGGGGCTGGCTGCTCCAGACGACCACGACTGACGAATCAGCGCCGGCTGACTGCGGTAGAGTGTGCGTTGTAACACGTCTGACACGCTACACACACTGATTCAACACGTCTAGTCTGTTCCTGCCGACTTTAGCCACCTGGCTAGAGCGACGACTGAAGAACCACAGAGACGAGTAGAGGAGGAAAAACGTGTGTCAGTTAATCACTATTAAGCCGTCGTAGCCTGACTTGTGATTATGAGCAAACAACGGCCACAAAGTTCTGATAGTGGGGCCGACGGAGACGGCGAGTTCGCGGGGACCAAAGACGACGCACTCCCGAGTCATGAGGTGACTGAGGGGCCGAGCGGGCACCACACCGAGCCATGTTCCGGGCGATGGGAT
>KI543225.1:91690-95434 GCA_000496235.1 uncultured archaeon A07HR60 | reverse complement strand
ACGAGCCGGCGAACTCGCACTAGAGTGTGTCCAGCAGGACCGCCGACCCTCGGATATCCTTACGCGGAAGTCGTTCGAAAACGCCATCGCACTTCAGACGGCCATTGGTGGGTCGACGAACGCCGTTCTCCACCTACTGGCACTGGCGGCAGAAGCGGGCGTCGATCTCGATATCGAGGACTTCGACGAGATCTCTCGGCGAACCCCGAAGATCGCCGACCTCCAGCCTGGCGGCCAGCACGTCATGAACGATCTTCACGAGATCGGCGGGGTGCCGGCCGTCATTCGGCGCCTGATGCAGGCAGGCCTGTTCCACGGCGATCAGCAAACCGTCACCGGCCGGACAATCGCCGAGGAACTCCAACAGTTGGACCTGCCGGACGATGACGATATCGAGGCGGACTTTCTGTACCCTGTCGAGGATCCCAAAGAGGACGAGGGGGCAATCAAGATTCTCACCGGCAATCTCGCGCCAGACGGCGCCGTCCTGAAAGCGACCGGCGGCGACGAGTTCCACCACGACTGGCCCTGCACGCATCTTCGAAAACGAGGAAGATGCAATGAAATACGTCCAGACCGGCGAGATCGAATCAGGCGACGTGATCATCATCCGGAACGAGGGCCCACAGGGCGGGCCTGGCATGCGGGAAATGCTCGGCGTGACGGCCGCCGTCGTCGGAGCTGGTCACGAAGACGACGTCGCGCTGCTGACGGACGGTCGCTTCTCGGGCGCTACCCGCGGCCCGATGATCGGTCACGTCGCCCCTGAGGCAGCCGTCGGCGGGCCAATCGGTGTGCTCGAGGACGGCGACCACGTGACGGTCGATATCCCTGATCGTGAACTCTCTGTGGATCTGTCCGATGCCGAGCTCGAAGCACGCCAAGACGACTGGGAAGCACCAGATCCCGTCTACGACACTGGTGTGCTCGCCAAGTTCGGTCGCGACTTCGGCTCTGCAGATATCGGCGCAGTCACCAACCCCGGCGTGATGCAGCGACAATCAGACAAATAGTCGTCACTCCGCTGAAAAGACCGCTTCTGCGACGATTGGAAGGCAGCCGTCTCCGGATTTGAAATACGAATGGTGATCAGCTACGCTCTCAGTGACATCGATATCGAGATACTCACCGTCGGGTGAATCCGGAATCTGACCGCTATGTTTGATTCCCCGGCTCCCGACGGCACGTGTGCGATCGGAAACGCGATACAACCACGAAAGCACTCGGTCGTTTCGACTGTAGAAGTTAGCAAATGTCGGGGCCATGGTTTCGATAGCGCTGCCGTACTGACCCTCACGCGTAGCGCTGTCTGCAGGAATCGCACCGCCTAGCAGCGTGACCGACGCGATCACGCTTTCTTGCGAGCCGTTGTTCTCTGCTCCCTGATTTGGACTCTCCGCGTTCGACGCGATCTGACTGAGCGACTCACAGATCACACGTGTGCCCAGCGAGTGTCCAACAAGATGGATCTGCTGCTGGTTTGGTCGGTCTGCGAGCCACTCGGCCAGGAGCGCGCCGTTCGAATCAGCTACCTCCTTTGCCACACTCCAACTGCGGTCGGAGTCCCAACTAAACACGACGACTGGCAGTGGGAGCGTGGTCTCGCTCTCAGTCGTCTGGGCGGCAGATTCGACGCCAATTTGGGCCGTGTAGCCCTGGTCTCGCGCCTCGCTGTCGGTCGTATTGAACCCGTGAACGAACAGGATCACTTCCTCAGCCGTCTCTGGATACTCACCCTCGATCGAAAGCGAATCAGTAAAATCACCGTCAGGCTCGCGTGCAGCCCCATCGTCTCCGAACATCTCACGCGATGTCAGCGCCGGAAAGTTAGACGGAGCGGCGCGATCCGCGGAGTCACCACTCGTTTGCACCCGCACGTACGCCACGATGCTGGCTACGAGAACGAGCACGACGCCCGCCACCGCGGCCAGCCGTCTGAGCCCAATTGCACTCTGATCATCATTGTTCTGTGACACGAATGCGCTACGACGAGCGCGGACAACACTCTTCTGTGTTTCCGGTACCACCGAGTATGACTGTCGGTTGCACTCGCGTTCGACTGCAGGCACACGACCACTGAACCGGGTTCTTGACCGGCCCATGTGATATGAGAGCAGGTAGGTCAAGACCGGATCAAGCCACGGAAGGCAATTTCTGGTCGGGCCAAATCAGACAACGGCAAAAAGATGTCAAATAGAATAAAAGGAGAGAAAATCGCAGCCTGGGTCAGCAGATTCAGCCAGTAGCCGTCGTGTTCCCGCTGGCAGTGCTGTTGCCAGGGACGATGTTCACTTGCTCGCCCTGACTGACGGGAATCCGCTCGATTTCGTCGCCGTTCTCGTCTGTGACCACGACGAAGTACGCCACATCGGGGTTATCTTCGGCAGGCTCGGTGCCCACCTGATCGGCATCGTCGATAGACTCGAGATCTTTGCCGGTCATGAACTCGACGACGGCCGTAGTTTTGCTCAACTCGACGGCGGTGCCACCACTCGCGCTGACGAACACGTTCCGGGTGACATCGGTCTGGTCAACCGGGACCACCTTCGAGTGCCACCAGAGTTCACCATCGATCACGACTGGGACCGGCTCGACCACCTGGAACTGGCCGCTCTGACTCCCGGCGACCCAGTCGGTCCGCGTATCTTCGGACCGCACGATCCCCATGGCGCGTTGCGGGCCGAGCAGCGTGTCGTCACCGGTACCGAAGAACTGCGACTCGCCGGTCTCGGCGTTAAAGAACCACACTTCGTCGAGACCACGGGTGTTCCTCCCATTCGGCTCCATCGCCATCACGTACGACATGGTCTCGCCCTCAAGATCGATGACGAACGGCTGCTCGTTCCCGGCTCCAGCGGGCAACCGAGCTGGTTCCACGACGCCGCGGAAGGTACCCACGACCGGGAGTCGATTGATGATGCCGTTACGGAACTCCAGTGACGACGCCCGCCGCTGTGCGTTGTACACCGGGTAAAGTCGCTGACCGTCGAGGATCTCAGACTCCTGAGCTTCGGCAGGTGAGAGGTGCTCGATCGTCCCGTCCTGGTGGATGAGCCCGACACCGTCCCAGACCGGGACCGTGTGTGGAATCGGCGTCAGCTTCCACTCGTGTCCCGTCTTCGGGTACACCATGTACGCCTCTCCATCGTGGACGAACTCGGCGGGGTCGTCACGATACTGGGTCCAGAAATCGCCCTTCTTCAGGTTCCAGTCGGCACTCCGGTGGAAGAACATTCCCTGTCCAATGGCGAACGGCTTATCATCGAATGCTTGTGTCTCTCGGTCTTCTATCGCCGTCATATCCGACAGCAACACACCACGCTGGTTCCCAGTCAGCCGGACCTGGAACGGCCCTGGCTGGATAGCATACGACCACGCCAGCCGGCCGTCTTCGGTGCGGGCGATATCGCTCGTCCCCAACCGATGCTGGCGATACGAGACACTCCCGCTTGTTTGCACGTCAGCAACTGCCTTCGGGACGATCCGTGGGTTCTCAGAATTGACGTCCGGAAACGTCTCCACTTGGACGCTATCTGACATGGTATCTTGTGCGAGCGTCCGCTCTTCGACCATTCCCGCGGGCAACCCGTACACTGCACCGATTATCACTGCGGCCACCACGACTGACCCAAGGACCGAAATCTGCGCCTCTCGGGACACCGACGTGCCGTCTTCTGTCCCGATTCCGGAAAACACGAAGATCACCCCGGCAATCGAAACAAGCAGCGTGATCAACAGTGTGGG
>KI543225.1:89856-91670 GCA_000496235.1 uncultured archaeon A07HR60 | reverse complement strand
CCGTCAGTCTGCGGGATTGTCAGTAGTATCCCCGGACACCGACGCGACGTGTATCATCGCACACGGACGCGAAGATAGCCGCAAACGCACACGAACCTCAATCCCATCGGAAGCCACCCGTGGGATTCGTGGTCTGTACGACTCTCCGATTATCGCCTGGTGGGCGACTCGGCAGAATCTGACCGGCCCAGAGCGTTAGCCCCGTCCTCAGTATTGACGCCGGCTGCTCTCACGTAGCCAGCGATCCCCTGGAATCACGAGCCCGACACACCAAATTCAGCGGTCGACTCGTTCTCTCAGATGTCAATAGGTCCTCATAACTGCTGGCTCCGCGGTACGGTCACGATCAGTGCCCGACCGGTGGAAGGGCTCTCAGATACGTGTCCGGGAGGACCCCACGGGCGACATCTCAGTCCACGTTGTAGTGTGGCCCTGCTGAGATGGCGATTGTGACCAGTCGCGCAATCACCCGGTTCCACGAGGTATATATCTCGGAGGGAACGTCTTGGAGACGGCTTGTTCCGACTCCTCTTCGGCGAGGACGCGACAGTCGTCCGCGACCGGTCGTTTCAATTGCTGGTGTTAGCGAACGTGTTGCCGCCGCTGGGGACTGCGCTCATGTCGCCCATTCTCGGGTCTCTGATCGACCCGCTTGGCGCGTCGCCGGCCAGCATTGGGTTGATAATCTCTGCATTCACCGCCCCCGCGGTCGTGATGATCCCAATCGCCGGCGGGATTGCGGACCGCGCTGGACGGAAACCGGTGATCTTGACCGGGCTGGTGTGTTTCGGCCTCGGAGGTACCGCAATCGCACTGACGACCGACTTCCGGGTAGTTCTGGGCTTACGGCTGTTGCAAGGAATCGGATTCGCCGCTCTCACACCGATTATCATCACCAGTATCGGTGACTTGTACACGGGATCCGCACAGGCGACTGCACAGGGGCTTCGATTCACGGGGTCCGGGCTGACCCAGACCGTATTCCCGCTGGCGGGTGGTGTCCTCGTCGGACTAGCGTGGCAGTACCCGTTTCTCCTCCACGCTGTCGCGTTTCCCGTCGCTGCCGTGGTGTACGTCTGGTTCGACGAGCCAGCACCGGCGGATTCGGCGGGGGCTGGACGGTCGTTGAGCGCACAGGTACGGGCCATCTGGGGACTGGTCACCCAGCGCCGAGCGGCTGCAATGGTCATCGCGCGCGGCACGCCCAACATCGCGTGGATCGGCTTTCTCACCTACAATTCCATCGTCGTTGTGGATATTCTCGGCGGGACGCCTGCCCAAGCCGGACTGCTCGCCGCGCTGGGGAGTCTGAGCTACGCGGCCTCGGCAACGCAGGCTGGGCGTATCTCTGCGGTATTCGACAGCCAACTCAGCCCGCTGATTGTCGCGAATGTCGCCCTCGCCGGGGGCACCAGCGCTATCTTTCTCGCCCGGTCCCTCACTGCTGCGTACGCTGGAGTCGTCGTCATGGGCGCTGGTTTCGGGGTTGTCCTGTCTCTGTACCGGAGTATTATCTCCGAGATGGCGCCAGATGACCTTCGTGGGGGACTCGTCAGTCTCGGCGAAGGAAACGGTCGTGCCGCGTCAACGATTACGCCAGCTCTGCTAGGCGGGGCTATCGCTCTGGGGACACCCGTGGTCGGCTTCGAGTCGGCCGTCCAGTCCGCCGGTGTTGGGCTCTCTGTGCTGGCGGCGGCTGTTGGGATCGGCTGTCTGGTCGTTCTTCACACCGCGCCGCCAATCCGCACAGATAATTAATACGCCACGACTCACGGTTGGAATTGAACTCCACTCTGGTAGCGACACGTCTCCGA
>KI543225.1:58213-89475 GCA_000496235.1 uncultured archaeon A07HR60 | reverse complement strand
ATCCGGGCTTGATGCCGAGGGTGCCCACCCTGGTGATGGGCTTCGCGACGAGTACGGCGGGATTGCCCCGGACAATATCCTCAATCGGCTGTCAGAAACGACTATTCAACTCGAACAGACCTTGGCTGCACGGGAATCCCACGCCGCGGTCTGTAAGGGCCTTCTTGAGGCAGTGCGAGCTATTGGCGACGAGTGACGCGGACAACGTAGTGCGACTTGCCTCTAACACTCAGTAATCCGCCGGTGAACTGCCTCGGGGTCAAGCCCCGAGGCTTCCCATTTCATCGACGCGCTTTGCATCCACTTCCACTCGTTGTGGAGTGAACGTAGGGAGCGCAGTCTGCATGGGCGTTGATTCGGAGCGTCCCGCTCCTACCTGCTTCAGTCCTCGGGTGAGAATATTCTTCGCTGCATTCAAATCTCTGTCTTGGGTGTGACCACAGGCTGGACACGAGTGTTCTCGCACCCACAACGGCTTGTCTGTGGCAACGCCACAACTCGCACACTGTTTCGTTGTTCCAGCAGGATCGACCTTCACAACGTGTGTCCCGTGGAGATCAGCTTTGTATTGCAAGAAGTCAACGAACCGCGACCATGCAGCATCCTGTTTATTCTTGGCGTTGTGACTGTCCTCCAGCATTGGCTTCACATCCAAGTCTTCAACGGCTACAAGATCGTACTCTGTGACCAACCACGTTGTGAGTTTGTGTTGGAAGTCTGTGACTTTTCGCTTGATTTCTCGGTTCGCCTTAGCAACCTGTTTCCGATGGGCTTCCCAGTTGTTTGATCCATGTTCTTTGCGAGCAAGGTTACGCTGTTCTCGGCGTAACCGCTCATATTCGTCGGAGAGGTCTAGCGTATCCACGGTGAGGTTCTCCGAGGTATGGATGTAGTTGGTGATACCGAGATCAATCCCAACACAATCCTGTGGGTCAATCTCATCAAGGTTTGACTTTGATGGAAGGGCGTCGTCAGGCATCTCCAGACCAAAGGAAACGAACCACTCGCCAGTTGTTTCCTGTTTGATTGTGACCTCTTTGATCGTCGTGTTCGGTGGAATATCGCGGTGATACCGGATCGGAATGTCACCAATTCCAGAGAGCCACAGTGTCGCTGTCTGACCGCTCGTGTTTTTGAGCTTGAAGCCAGACTGACTGTAGGTCATACTTCGAAACTCTCTTGGTGGTTTCCACCGAAGCATACCCACCTTCTGCCCGTTTTTCTTCAATTCGGATAAGCCACTCAAGTTGCTGTAGAACCGCTTAACCGTCGCTTGCAATGCTTTTGAGTGGACTTCACTGAACACCGGAAATTCATTTTTCCACGTCTTGAGACGTTTGTGGTGTTTGTATGCCGAGCCAATGTTATACTCATCGTCATCAAGCGTTTGGTATTCGTAGCGAGTATAGTTGTAGGCTTGGCGGTGAATATCAATATGTCGTAGCACGTCCGAGGTTACACCCACCCGGTCAGGGTAAGCTTGATATCGGAACGTGTACTTCATCGATATATATTATAATCGCATTACGGTAGTATAATTGTTGTGGTTTGTATCAGTTTTTTGTTGGCTTCATCCACGGGGTCAAGCCCCGTGGCATTCGCCTTGTGCCACTTGTAAAATCCTCCTAACCGCCGACTCTCTCCAACCACCTCCACTAGTCGCCCTCTCCTCTTCCTCTCTGGTTTCAGAACCTCTGGCTGGTCGAATACCTGCCAGCCTGTCACAGTCGACCCCGCAATCGGCGAGACCAGCGGTTCTGCAATCTGAATGAGCAACCGCCGCACACTATCGCGATGGGTTTATGATAATCTTTCACATGAAATTGTACGTGCCTGGACGAAGGTCGGCTGATAAGAACAGATGGTTGATAGCGGTATCGGCAATTCTGATCCACCTGTCGATTGGGTCGATTTATGCGTACAGCGTGTATCAGACCCCACTGCAGGCGTTACACGGGTGGACAAATTCACAGGTCACGCTGGCGTTCAGTACGGGCCTGTTCGTGCTCGGGCTGACGGCTGCGAGTATGGGTTGGTTCGTCGAGAAGTACGGCCCACGTCGGTCTGGGCTGATCGCGGCCGTCGTCTTCGGTGCCGGGATCATTGGCGCAGGTGCCAGTGTCCAGATCGGGAGTCTCCCGCTTTTCATCGGAACGTTCGGCGTTCTCGGCGGGATTGGGCTCGGAATTGGGTACATCGCCCCGGTTTCGACGTTGGTGGCGTGGTTCCCCGACAAGCGGGGGCTGGCCACGGGAATGGCCGTGATGGGCTTTGGTGGTGGCGCTCTTATCACCGGCCCTGCCGCACAGTACCTGATGACTACGCTGTCGTCCCCGACGGATCCGGGGTACGTCGATGTGCTGACGGTGGACGGCACTGAACTCGACGTGTTCGCGTCCCTGGCGTCGGTGTCACAGACGTTCTATCTGCTCGGTACGGGCTATTTGCTCGCGATCATCCTTGGGTCGTTGTATCTCGCTAAGCCGCCGAAAGACTGGGCGCCTGAGGGTGCCGACGACGCTGTCGGTGAGGGCGAGGAAGGCACTGCAGGTGCAACATCTAGCGATATCGCACAGTTGACCGGTAGAGAGTCGCTGCGCACGCCCCGATTTTACCTGCTCTGGTTCACCATGTATCTGAGCATTTCCGCTGGACTGATGCTCCTCTCGCAGGCTGCAAACATGACCAGCGAAATCACCGGTGCTAGTGCAGCCATCGCGGCGACTGTCGTCGGAGCCATCGGGATATTCAACGCCGGCGGTCGGATCGGATGGGCCTCACTGTCTGACTATGTGGGTCGGACGAACATGTTCACGTTCTTCCTCGGCATTCAGGCGGTTGCGCTGCTCCTGATGCCTAACATCAACAACGTATGGCTGTTCTCCGGCTTCCTGTTCTTGATCGTCAGCTGTATGGGTGGCTCGTTCGCGTGCCTGCCAGCATACATCGCCGATCTCTTCGGAACTAAGGAAGTCGCCGTAATCCACGGCTACACCCTGACGACGTGGGCTATGGCCGGCTTGATCTCGCCGCAGCTGATTGCGTACATTCGAGACACCACGGGAGGATACTCCGGTGCGATGTACGTCATTGCGGGTGCTCTCATCGTTGGACTGCTCATCGTGACCGGGCTTCGACTCCGTATTCGGAGCCTGCAGACTGAAGCCCCGTCGGGACCGTCAGCCGTCTCCACAGACGACTGAATCGACGGCTGGACGCGCACCGTGTGTGCGAGCGCGTTCGAATTAAGCGGTTCTGACGTGGCTGATATCGGTGGAAAAACCTCGCTATTTTGTTCAGTTCGGAGCCGCCGAATAGATTCGTAATACTCGTTTTGCGTTCTGAACCGGATACACCCAGCCAATCTTTCATAGCTGGTATTCCGGTCACTCCAACACCGCAGTGAGTGACACGCTGATCACCCTCGCCGGTCGCGTCTTGCCTGGATCATGACGCTCCGGACAACTGCCATCACAAGTGGAGTGACATTCGAACACGGCACCCAGCGAATCCACTACAGGGTTGAGTCGCGAGGCCCTCATGAGCCGTGATACAACCGACAGAACTGGGACCGCTGAGAATCGAACTCAGGTCCTGCGGACCCCATCCGCAGAGGATACCACTACCCCACGGTCCCGCGTGTCTCAATCCAAACGAGTGTGTCAATTAAGCGCTTCGTTCCCCACTTCGTAGAAGTCGATCACGCCTTGCAGAGGTCGGTCGCCACTCTTGAACTGGCAGTGATCGGCTGTGGTCAGTCGTCCCGCTTGGCGACGAGGTCAGTCTCGTCACGGATCGCGGTACTCGCGATAGGATCACCCTCGTAGCTGGCTAGCCCCTCGGCCCGCCCGATAACGTAGCCGTCACCGTCAGCTGTCACCGTCTCGAGGTGGTCGCCAGTCGGGGAAACGACATCCACGAGAGGGTCCCCTTCACTGAACACCTCCCCGGCCCCCAGTCGGTGTCTGACTAGGCCGGCCGTGTCGGTCCGTGGGCCTCGCTCCCGTCGAACCCGGAAGTCGACGGGGCTATCTGTGACGATCTCGGCGGGTGGGTCCACATCCTCCGGAAGCGAGTCGAGCATTCCCAGCTCCCGGGCGACACCGTGGACACCTGCGACACCGCCGGCTCTCAGCTCCTCTGTGACGACGCTGTGACCGCCCAGTTCAGCCGTGAAGGCTGGGATTCCGGCCGTGTTCAGTACCGCGCCAGCGGTGGATCGCTGAAGGCCTTCTTCGAGATACTCAGCGGCCTGGTACTCGGTTACTGATGGGTGCCCGAATGCGTCGATCAGTGTTTCCAGCTGTGTCGCCAGTTCGGTCGCTTCGGCCTCCGAGCGGTGAGTCCCGTAGAGGACGCGATCGCGGATCGCGAACGGCATTGAACCGACCGTGGCCGTGTGCAGATCGATCATTGCGTCGGCGGTGTCGGCAATCGTCTCGTAAACCTGCTCGTCAATACGTTGTTGAACCTCTGCAGGCGCTGCCGATTCGGCGGCTGGGTCTGGGAAGAATCGATTAGGGTCTTCGTCATTGTAGTAGGACGCGCGAGCGTTGCGACGGAGCCCTGCCGGATTCACGACCGGTATACAGGCGATGGTTCCTGACAACTTGCGAGGATCGACAGCTTCGACAGCGTCGAGGGCCACAGCCACACCGGTCGCCTCGTCACCGTGAACACCGCCGGTGAGCCAGAGTGTGGGGCCCTTCGTAGCGCCCTCGACAATGACGACGGGAAGCCGCTCGCTTCCACCTGTTGGATGATCTGTAACCGAAAGCCACCCGCGGGCCCGTTCGCCGTGGGAGGCGTCTGCAGTCCCGAGTTCCATACGACATGTAATGACTACCTCGTCTGAATAGCATACCGAAACCAGACCGACGCCATTCCACCGAGTGATTGCCCGTTTCTGTCCGGCATACGGTCAATCTAGTCCCGTCTACACGACGGGTCCAGATGCCGTCAGACCAGGACTCTCTCGAGGCTGACGACAGTTCCTCGATCGGCATCCGCATCACCGACGTACTGGCCCAGCGCCACTGCCGCTCCGTTCGGCGTGTAACAGGCGACGAGCGGTCCCTCATCCGTCTGGCCACCTGCCTCGTCGCCGTCATCCCCGACACTCCCGCCGGGTACCCCTTCGACGTCGATCACGCCCGGCGCGTACACTGGAGCGCCCTCCGCCACCTGACGAGCCGCGTTCGCGGCAATCGTCACGCTGGGCAATGGCTCTAATGCCCGCTCGGCAGGGACGACCACGTCCCGTAACACCGACTCGTCTCCGTCGTCAGCCCACGCGAGCGCATCCGATAGATCCTGAAGCGTGATCAAATCGGTATCGTCGAAGCGACCAGTCCCTGATCGGCGCAGATGGCCCATGTGTGCGCCGGTGCCCAACGCTAGCCCGAGATCGTGGCAGAGTTTCCTGACGTACGTCCCCGCCTCACACCGGATCCGTAACAGTGCTTGCCGGCGCTCCTGTTCCAGGATGTCCAATTGATGGATCTGCCGGGTGCGAAGCTTCCGAACGACCGCACTCTTTCGGGGCGGCTTCTGATACAACTCCGATTCGAACTCCTCGACGACGTCTTCGAAATCTGCTGGGACTCGGGCGTGCAACTCGAGAACGGCAATATACTCCTTCTGACTCCGGCGAAACACCCGCGCAGCCCGCGTGGCCGTCCCGGTCAAGATTGGCAGACAGCCGGTCACCTTGGGATCGAGCGTCCCAGCGTGTGCAGCGCCATCGATGGGAGCCTGTTCGCGAGCCTCCAGGGTCTGTGCGATCATGTCACGAACCCAGCCGGTCACTTGGTGTGCAGACGGGCCTGGTGGCTTATCCAGGTTCATCACGCCGAATCGCAGCAACTCGCCAACTGACCGGTCTTCTGGTGACGGTCGGAGCCGGTCGACGGGGTCGTCCTCAGCGGTCACGCGGTGAGCCCTCGCGTGTCTGACCGCGCCGGATAGCGGTGATTCGGGTCACCCGTGCTGTGACTCGCCGATCTGGCTCAGAAATCATACGAGACTCCTGTGATCGGGTGTTTCCCCTCGTCGCCTTCCTCTTCGTACGCACGGAGCGTGGACACCAGCAAGTCCTGAATCCCCTCTTTGCTCCAGCGCGCAGTGTTGTACACGAGGTCGTAAATCGCGAGATTATCAATCGGGATATCGTAGTATTCGAGATAGCGCTTGGCTTCGCTTGCTTCTCGCCGCTGTGTCTCTTCACGAGCCAGTTCCACGGATTTGTTTTCGCGACTGGCGATCCGCCGGGCACGAACCGGGAGCGGTGCGTCAAGCCAGACGCGAAAGTCCGCGTGGTCGCCGGCCAGCCACCCCGACAACCGCGATTCGAGGACGAGGTTGTCCCGCTGGACGGCGATGTCGTGAAGCCGCTCGTCGAGATCACGGTCGATATCTGGCTCCTGTTCGGCGTATTCGTTGAACTCGACCGGTGTCATGTCGTGTTCTGCGGCCATTTCCCGAAAAATATCGCCGCCGCTGACGTGTTCGATATCGAACGCATCAGCGAGTGCCGCCGCGGTGGTGCTCTTCCCGCTACCTGGCGGGCCGGAGACCGTTACAAACATATTCTTGATGGGTTCGTCCCGTTGAAATGCGTTGCCGTTCGGCCCCGATACCTGCCGCGAGTCCGCTTACTGTTGCTCCCACAATGATGACTCTCACTACAGGTTATCGTACTTGCCTCGCACCGTTTGTTTCGTTTCGTCTCCACCATTCACATATGGACGAGGCTTCACCACTCACGCGTGGATCGGACCCCAGTACTCACACGCGAATTAGCTTCTGTCACTCACAGTGGCTGTAGATCCACGACAGTGTGGAGTAGTCGACAGTCACATTCCCGCTGTTGGCTTAACTCACGTTAGCAGGAGGAGGCGTTCGGGCCAGCTGGGTTCGGCATGTGCAGATGTATCTCGCTGTGGAAAAGTATCGAATGAGAGCGGCCGCGCAACCGAGGAATTCCGAGCGTACCGAGTCAGGAAGCAGATGGTGACATGTCGATGTTGAGGCTCTTCTGGACGATCTGGGTGAACGCCATCGAGCACAGGAAGTACCAGACAATCCACAGTTGGATCGGGCCAACGAGGGTAGCATCCCAACTCACGGTTCCCGCCAGCGGGACAACCATTTCAGCGGCTGCGATTGCCGGATACTGAGCTTCGGTTCCACGGTACCCGACCACCCAGAACATCCAGAGGAACGCCGGGATCGTGAGGAACATAATCCAGACCATCGGGCGGAACTGCTCTTTGAACATCCCCAATTGGTCACCCATAGCGTCCATTTGTTCTTCTTGGATGGCATCGAGTGCCTCCTGATCGTCTCGCTCTTTTGCCTTCTCGCGGCGCTCTTTGATATCCTTCATCCGGTCTTGATACTTGCCGACCGTATCCATGTCCATCAGTCCCGCTCGAAGCAGGGTGGAGTAGATCCCAGTGAACAGCGCGATCACCATGATCACCAGGTAAAACGGAGCAACGCCCATGAGTGGGCCGAGAGCCACATCAATCACGCCACCGATGGCTGACCGGACTGGGTCGAACATGTATCCCGCGAAGAATCCCATCGTCACCACACCCGCGAGTTTGTCGTATGTGGTCCAGCTATTGGACTCGATATCCTCGTCAAAGTCGCTTTCGGCTAGCTCCGGATCTGTCGACAACCCCTCACGAGTCGACTCTGGGTCAGACAATTCAAAGCCCGCGTTCCCGTCCTCGAGGATCCCTTTCTCAATGAGTCGACCCCACTGACCACTCGTGAGGTCTTCTCGGACATCGACCCATTTGACCTCACTATCGTCGCTATTCTCGGCTGTGTCTAAGACCGTCTCGATCGCCTCCTTCATGTCTCCATCTTCGGAGGTGAGCGAACGGACGCGCCGTTCCACATTCGCCATTATATGTGAATACAAGACCATCTGTAATGAACCTTTTACCTCGACTCGCAAGTGCTGACAGTCCACTATCACGCAGATTGAGTCTTGGAGAGTCTCGAAAAGTGTGATCTGATGCAGCAGGATACAGTGAGAGAGGCTCGTGAGCAGCCGCATAGACCAGCTAACAGCCACAATCGACGTCCATGGTCTACAGTCTACGGAAGACGGACACACCGACGTGACCCAGCCCCGAGACGCCGATTCAGTGACTGATTACAGGATACTGAGGAGACTGCCCCGTGCTTTAGCGCAGGGATGAATCCGACTTCTGTGAGTATTAATTAGAAACGACAGAGCTGAATTAATCAGAAAATTATCTATAACTGACCCGGGCGGTCCACCCGCCCGTGTAATCGGACAGTATCGGGCCACTCTAATCGCAGGCAGAAACACCCGTTCTATGCTGGAACTCAGGGCGCAGTCGGCACAAGTCACTCCGAGTTCTCATGCCGAGGAGAGGAGTAACGGCTGCGTGGCACAGCCAATTGTCTTTCATCTCGGGAGACAGCAAACCACAATATCCCAAACCAGCGGCACGGTGCCGTGGGATTCCTACGTTTTCAGGCGCAGGAGGATGTCAATCGGTTGCCTCAATCACGTCGACGATGTCATCGAAGACCTCGTCGGGCGGTGCCTCACCGTCGATATCGGTCAGGACACCCTCCTCGCGATAGTAATCGATCACCGGTTGCGTGTTTTCTCTGAAGACGCCCAGCCGGTCGGTGGCGACTTCCTCTGTGTCGTCATCACGCTGGAGTAACGCGCCGCCACAGCGGTCACATACGCCGGATTCTGCCGGCGGTTGGAATTCGGTGTGATAATTCTCGCCACACTCTTCACAGACCCGACGTCCCGTGAGCCGGCGCAGCAGAACGTCTTCATCCACGTCCAAGTGGGCGATCGTATCGAGTGACGTGATATCGTCCAGGTATTCTGCCTGCGAAAGATTTCGCGGATACCCGTCCAAGACGTACCCGTCGGCCTCTTCCAACGCGGCTTTGACGATCTCGTTGACTACCGGATCCGGCACCAGATCGCCCGCTTCCATGTACTCCCGTGGCGTGCCGTGGTCCGTTTCCATGTCCTTGTTCGCCCGCAGCGCGTCTCCGGTCGTCACGTGCTCTAATCCGTATTTGTCGGCGAGTTTGCCACTTTGCGTCCCTTTTCCTGCCCCTGGTGCTCCCAACAACAGAATACGCTGGCTCATGGTATCTAGGTGAACGGCCGAGGTTTAAGCCTTGCAGAATCGGTCATCCGGCACCGGCCGATAGTAGACTGCAGTGTCGGCCACAAGGTGTGACTCAACTCCGATCTTGGAATGGCGTCAACTGCCGCGTGGCGACCAGACGGGTCCGTCACCCTGACTCATGCGTGCGATGAGCGCCTGGCTGGGGTCATCAACTTATCTCGACCAGACTCTAACCTAACGTCGTCGTCCGCCGGTACTCTTCAGTCGAGACCGATTCACGATTGAGCGAGACAAATCCACCCGGGCTTGCGCACCCCAGTAGGTTGGCCAATTGAGCGATCAGTGTGGAGTCGAGTCACGCCCGAGACACTCGGCTGGTGAAGTGTTTCCCGGTATCATTAAACTCTCGGCTCCCTCTCCTGGAGTATGACTGACGCTGCAGATACGGTATTTCTCGACGGGGAAGTCCATACCCTGGAGCGGCCAGACGAGACACACGAGGCGGTCGCCGTTTCTGGCGGCGCGATTGTCCGGGTAGGATCCACCTACGACGTGGAGTTTCTGGTGAACACCGAAACGGAGGTGATCGATCTCGACGGGCGGGTGCTGTTGCCCGGCTTCATCGACGCCCATACACATCTGACGACGACGGGTCGCTACCTGGTACACGCAGATTTGTCCACGGCAGACTCACCGGAACGGGCCGTCGAGTTGCTCGCAGCTCGGGCCGCAGAGACGGACGAAGAGTGGGTGCTGGGGTACGGCTACGACGAGTCGGGCTGGGACCCCAGCCGGTATCTCACCCGTGACGATTTAGAGACCGTAGCGACTGACCGACCGGTGGCGGCATTTCGCGAGGACATGCACGTGGCGTCGGTCAATGGTGAGGTTCTCGACCGGCTCCGTGATGCGATGCCGACAGGCGATATCAAGACGGCAGACGCCAGACCAACCGGTGTCGTCGTCGAGGAGGCGGTCGACCCCGTCTACCGGGCTGTGAAACCAGACCGACAGGGAACCCGCGAGTTGGTCACCGCCGCTGTCGACCACGCCAACGCACTGGGTGTCACCGGAATTCACGACATGGTACGGCAGTCGCACGCGCCGCGTGTTTACCGAGATCTGGACGCGGAAGACGAACTGACAATTCGGGTCCGGCTCAATTACTGGACAGACCATCTCGACTCGATTGCCGACGCCGGCCTTCGAACGAATCACGGAAGCGAGATGGTGCAGACGGGTGCTATCAAGAGCTTCAGCGATGGTAGTCTGGGCGGCCGGACCGCCAAGTTGCACGAGCCGTACGACGACGGTGAGGGGACTGGCCAGTGGGTCGTTGACCCCGACGAGCTCCGAGAGTACGTTCGCCGCGCCGACGAGTTAGGACTCCAGTTTACCACTCACGCGATTGGCGGTGTCGCCATCGACCGCGTTTTGGATGTATTCGCCGACTGTGAGTCTCCCGGAGACGCTCGCCACCGGATCGAACACGTCGAATTGGCGACTGACGAGGCTATTGACCGCTTTGCTGAACTAGATATTGTTGCGTCCGTCCAGCCGAATTTTCTGAAATGGGCCGTCGATGACGGGTTGTATGCATCACGATTGGGCGATCGGACCCCGGTCTCGAACCGGTTTGACGATCTTCTCGATGCTGGCGTCGAGGTAGCGTTCGGCTCTGACGGCATGCCACTTGACCCCCTGTTGGGTATTCACTGGACGGTTAATGCGCCCGAGCCCTCTCAGCGAGTGTCGGTCACCGACGCGCTCCGGGCGTACACACTCGGATCCGCCTATGCGGGCTTCGACGACCAGCGACTGGGCACCATCTCGGTCGGCAAACGAGCAGACCTCGTCGCGCTGGAACAGTCTCCCTGGGACGAGACTGAGTCAATCCGCAGTATCGATGTTGGGATGACCGTCGTCGACGGTGAGGTAGTCTACGAAAAGTGACTCACCCTATGTCGAGTCCCGTGTCACTCACCACCTCAAGATGGGCCCATCTGCTGTGTGTTGGGCTCAATCCTGAACCCGGGTCTGTGATTCACGGCGGCAGTATCCTCAAAACTTCCAGCGAGGGCCGCTGGCGGCGGCCACGGAGCCACCCTTCAGTGGCTCCACGACTGTAGTCGCGAACTACCGTCAGAATCCCCGAGCGGCTTTTGAGATGGGGGAGTCTACAGAGGATGTGATCGTCGTCGCCACCGAAGATTTCAAACTGTATCATGAGGCGGTGACGGCGCTTCGCGATCGCGGCACTGCATTTTGCACGATTGAACCTGGAGACGAACTTCCGTCGGAGACAGACGTAGTGATCACCACTCCGCCAGACCGGGTGAGTCTCGGCAATCACGACGACGCCGAAATGGTGTTTGCGGATGCTGAGAACGTCCGTGCGGCACTCGAGGAAGCGCTGGCTATTCTCCGGCCCGAGGACGGCCGGACTATCGTCGGCGTGGACCCCGGCCCGCGGCCCGGTATCGCGGTTCTGGTCGGCGACGTGGTCGTGGCAGGATTTCGAGTCCCACTGGCAGACGCTCCTGACAGAATTCGCAGCCAGGTCGAAGACGCTGCCGACCCACTGGTGCGCGTCGGTGACGGTGACCGCCTCAAAGGTGGCCGAATCGTCAACGCACTTGACGAGGTACCTGTCGAACTCGTCGACGAGACCGGGACTACGCCCTATTTGGGACCGGGAGTGCGCGATCATGGCCTCAGTGATGTCTTAGCGGCCGTCAACGTTGCCCGTATTAGCGGCGATCGCATCGACTCTCGCGATATCGACCCTACAGACGGGGAACTCCAGCGTATCCGGGATCGCTCGCGCGAAGCCTCCGATGGCGAGCGGACGATCGATGAGTCTCTCGCCCGTCGGGTGGCCGGTGGTGAACTCACCGTCGATGAAGCACTCGCCGAACACCGTGAAGGGTGAACCTACCCGAATGACAGCCGGTTCTTCGATTGATAGCGACTCGCTGGTTACTTACTCACCCAGTCACACAGTCACGAGCGACCGCGACCGACACATCGGCGGCTACGGCGACTCTGATTCGGGTTCAAGTTCCGACTGGATACACGTTTCCGCTCGACGCATGATCTCTCGAACTGACATGTCAGTCTCGTCAGCGACCGCGATTGCGTCGTCGTACTCCGCGCTGATGTCGAACGGAACTCCATCACCAGTTCGCGCCACTTTCACTGCCACCTGGAACGTCTGGTCTGCCAGGTGAAGCTGGGCTGTTTCGAATGCTCGGTCGGCGATGAACCGGTGGTCAGCGCCCGTCTCGCGCACTCCGAGAGTTCCGGTTTCTGTCGCTAACCGCCGTGCGACTCGCCGTGCGTCGGCCGGTTTACACACTACCTTCACGAGATGGCCGGGGCGGGACTTCTTCATCGTCACAGGCATCACCGACACGTCACGTGCTCCCACCTCTGCGAGCGAGTCGTGAAGCCGGCCGAGTGTCTCTGGTGTCGCGTCGTCGAGATTCGTCTCTAAAACAGTAATATCGTCGTGATGCAGCCCGTCTCGTGAGTCACCGACGATGGCCCGAAGGACGTTCGGCCGATTGGGGAAACTGTACCCGCCAGCACCGTATCCTGACGCATCGAGATCTAGTGTCGGCAGTCTGTCGACTCCGTCTGCGAGTTCGGCCAGAATTGCGGCCCCAGTGGGCGTGAGTAGCTCCGCGTCCACGGGACCGCCCGTCAGCGCCCAGTCTGCGGTCTCCGCGATTGCTACTACGGCTGGCGCTGGGATTGGATACTGGCCGTGACTCATCGGAACCTCCCCGTCACCAGTCGCGAGTGGGGTGGTGACCACCTGCTCGACACCGAGATCCTCGAGTAACAGCGTTGCCCCGACAATATCCGCGATAGCATCGTCTGCGCCCACCTCGTGGAAGTGCGTGCTGTGGAGATCAGTCCCGTGTACCGACGCCTCAGCCCGACCCAGTCGCTCAAAGATCGCTCCAGCCTGCTCTCTGGTAGTCTCAGATATCGACAGTGAATCCAGGATGTCCACGACCTCTTCGTACGATCGAGTCTGACCAGCTCCTTCTGCATGCACGTGTCCGGAGTCGGTCCCGGACGCACCATCTGTCTCACTGTGATCGTGATCTGGACCGTGATGATGATGTGGCCCCTCGTGGTCGTGGTCGTGCTCGTGTTCGTGGCCGGCAGGACTGCCACTAGCGTGTCCGTCCTCGTCGGGACGGTCACCGCCACTGATTGTGTTCGAATCTTGAGCGCCACCGTGTTCGGTCTCTTGGCTGTCCCCGTCGTTGTACTGGTGCTCTGCCCCGTGGCCCGTGTCTGGGTTTCCACTCGCTCGCTCACTCTCTCCGGTCTCAAGTGTCACGTCGACCGTGGTAGCCTCGATACCGCTCTTGTTTGTCTGATCGAGTATGTACCCGACTGGAAGGTCATCTTCGACGGGGCTGAGTGCATCAGGGTCGGCCCCCGTCGCGATGAGTGCCGCCAGGATCATATCCCCGCTGGCACCCATTCGCCCGTCGAATGCGAGCGTCTTCATAACCGAACGGTGGGACCCAGCAAATAAAAACGTCTGAGATGCGCCGGCGAGACCCGCCGTGCAAACCCGCGGAATTGCGGCTCTGGTCGATTCCTGGTCTGGCTGCTAGTTTCCGCCACAGATCCAAACTGCGTTGACCCCCTTGCAACTGACTGGGCAGTCGTATCACTGTGGTCGCCGGCTCCGACCGCCGCCAGCCCCCGGTTCCGACGGTGTTTAATAGCCCTGGCGGGAAAGTTTGGTATACTATGACAAGGGGCGATTTTCGAGGGGGGCGCAGGTCGGTGCCTGCGGTGAGTATCGGGCGGAGCAAAGGACTTAACGGGCAACCAGCCGGATTTACAAGCAACTCTCGCATCTCATGAACGAAGTTCAACTCGAAGTGGCGAAGGCGTATCCGAACGACTCGGGGCGCGGGATCGCCAGACTCGACCCTGATACACTGTTGCACCTGAAACTCTCACCAGGAGATATCATTGAGATTGAGGGTGCAGAAACGACGGCAGCGAAAGTCTGGCGGGCCGACAGGCAAGACTGGAACACCGATACCGTCCGTATCGACGGGTTCACGCGGCAGAACGCGGATGTCGGTATCGGCGAGCGGGTCAGTATCCGTAAAGCGGACGCGAAAAAGGCAGATTCGCTCGTGCTGGCGCCGCCAGAAGAGGCGTCGGTCCAGTTCGGATCGGACGCTGCTGGCATGGTAAAACGCCAGATCCTGAAGCGCCCAGTCGTGGAACGCGACATCGTGCCGGTGATGTCCAGCACGAACCACCCGTTCATGCGATCGCCGGGTCAGGCAATCCCGCTCATCGCCGTCGAGACGGAGCCAGACGACGTGTGTTTGGTCACCGAAGACACTGACGTCGAACTCCGCGAAGAGCCTATTTCGGGCTTCGAGAAGACGGGCGGCGGTATCACCTACGAGGACATCGGTGGGCTCCAGAGCGAGATCCAGCGGGTCCGGGAGATGGTGGAACTGCCGATGAAACACCCGCAGATCTTCAAGAAACTCGGGATCGAACCACCTGCTGGTGTCCTACTACACGGGCCGCCCGGGACCGGAAAGACGCTACTCGCGAAAGCCGTCGCGAACGAGACCTCTGCCAGTTTCTTCTCTATCGCAGGGCCGGAGATCATCTCGAAGTACTACGGCGAATCCGAACAACAGCTTCGCGAAATCTTCGAAGACGCGAAAGAAGAGTCTCCCTCGATTATCTTCATCGACGAGCTCGACTCGATCGCGCCGAAACGTGAAGACGTCACCGGCGAAGTCGAGCGGCGTGTTGTCGCGCAGTTGCTGACGATGATGGACGGACTCGAGGCTCGTGGCCAAGTGGTCGTCATCGCGGCGACAAACCGTGTCGACTCTGTGGACCCAGCACTTCGTCGTCCCGGTCGGTTCGACCGCGAAATCGAGATCGATGTGCCCGACGAATCCGGACGGAAGGAGATCCTTCAGATCCACACGCGAGGTATGCCACTGTCGGATGACGTGAATCTCGACGGGCTGGCCGACGAGACCCACGGGTTTGTCGGCGCAGATATCGAGAGTCTGACCAAAGAATCGGCGATGAAGGCACTACGACGGTATCTTCCCGAGATCGACCTGGACGAAGAAGATATCCCGCCATCACTGATTGACCGGATGATCGTGAAACGGGAAGACTTCGGGAGCGCTCTTGGCGATGTGGAGCCGTCTGCGATGCGAGAGGTGCTCGTCGAGTTGCCGAAGGTGTCCTGGGAAGACGTCGGTGGGCTTAGCCCGGCCAAACAGCAGGTGCAGGAAAGCGTCGAGTGGCCGTTGTCTGACCCGCAGAAGTTCGAACGGATGGGTATCAATCCCCCGAAGGGAGTGCTACTGTACGGGCCGCCGGGAACGGGGAAGACGCTGATGGCGAAAGCGGTGGCCAACGAGACCAACGCTAACTTCATCTCGGTGAAGGGTCCGCAACTGCTGTCGAAGTGGGTCGGTGAGTCTGAAAAAGCCATCAGAAAGACGTTCCGTAAGGCCCGACAGGTCGCTCCGACAGTGATCTTCTTCGATGAGCTGGACTCGTTGGCTCCGTCTCGCGGCCAAGATATGGGTAACAATGTGTCCGAGCGCGTGGTCAATCAGTTACTCACCGAGCTCGATGGACTTGAGCAGATGGAAGACGTGATGGTGATCGGCGCCACGAATCGACCAGACATGATCGACCCGGCACTGCTGCGTTCGGGCCGGTTCGATCGGCTGGTGATGATCGGCGAGCCGGACGAAGAGGGTCGCGAACAGATCCTCCGAATCCACTCGCAAGACACGCCGCTGTCACCGAACGTGTCGCTGCGAAAGCTAGCTGAGGAGACGAGTGGATACGTCGGCTCGGATCTCGAGGCTATCGCCCGCGAAGCTGCTATCGAGGCACTCCGGGACGACGATCAAGCCGAGTCGGTGCAGATGACCCACTTTATGGACGCGATCAACACGGTCCGACCTACCATCACCGACGACATCCTCTCGTATTACGAAGAGATGCAAGAGGAATTCGCAGGCGGCTCCCGGGAAAACCTCCGCCGTGGAAGCGGCCGAATCGGCTTCCAGTAGTCGGCCTCTACGGTCGAATTGCGAGTCCCGGGGACAGATTTCCGGAGGCTCCGGAGACTTGCGTTGGGTGATGAAGACAGATTCAGTTCGATCCCGTCTGCATCGCTATTTCGATTGACTGCAGTGTGCCTGCGACGATTCTACGAAGTGATTCTGATATGGCGACCGCTTCATGACGGGGTCGCCGACAGCTCGTTAGCGTCAGTCGCTGCCCATTCACGGTGTTCTGACAGCGGAGCAAAACGTGCAGTATAGCATCGAACGGGCAGTTGTGATGAGCCACGCTCGATAGCCGGTCACATTACTGACGACTGACATCCTGGCTTTTCGCGGATTTTAATTACTCCAGCAGTGAAGAGAGACTATGACACAGCCGCGAGTCCCGGGTGACTCTGAGAGCGTGGAACTGCCCTGTGGGCAGGAGATTCGACGCGGGGAACTCGATCTTGGGATGCGGCAGTTCGAGTGCGACTGTGGCGATTCTCATGCGGTAGTGATGGATATGCACCCGCCTGGCCGGTTCGTCCCAGAGACATTGGTGACAGTGTTGAGAGAGGCGATCGAGACCACGAGTGACGAAATGCCAGAGTTTGGCACGCCACACCTGATGGGGATGACGCTCGAAGAATTCCCCGAGGCAGTCGTCGCAATCGATGCGGCCGACGACGGTAGTGTGGGGTACGCTCTCGCGTGGATCGCGGATTTTGATTCACGTCGCCTTCACGAGGTTGTCGTCGAGTTGATCGTCGAACTGATGGAACACGCGGTGAGTCACGCCGACGATGAAGATGCCCTCCGCCAGTTCGAAGACCAGATGCTGGAGTTCGACGTGCCAGAGTTTGTTGAGGCCTACCGCGAGGAGCGTGATCTTGAGCGTCGCGACTCCTTTGCGTGACTCAATGTGAATGGTTGCTTCGAAATCAAGTCTCGGGATCCACTCTCACATGTGTGAAGATTCCTCACTCTGCCCCGTCCAACCGGGGCCACTGTCTCGACCTGCGCTGATTGAGGTTGAGTTCGCTCGCTTACTACGACTCTTCTGCGGTGGTTTCGGTACTAGTGGCGAAACTCAGGTCATCCGCGATTCCGGCTCATCTCTGGTCGTACATCCAGGGTTGTCGGACGTCCGTCTGACATGTGTCTCACTTGAGAATAAGTTCTGATCTACCCATATATGACATATGCAGCCTACTTCCCCAGAATTCGAGATATTAAAGGGGGTTTTGGCTGAGGTGGACGAGCCCCTGACGGCCCGTGAGATACATCAGGCACTGAAAGACGACGACCAGTTTGGAAGCCCTCACAGAGTTGCGACAATTCTCGGCAGACGTGCCGACCGCGGTGAGGTGAGAGTTATCACCAGGAACCCGTATCATTACGAACTGGAGGTTTGAGAACTGCCTGCGACTGCGGGTGATATCAGAGGCATATCCCATTTGGGTCCGGAGCCGATGGCAGTAGGGGCTCGTCACCGTGACATCGCTAGACGCGCGATTCTAACGGGCTCATCCTGAACGGTTCTCAATTGGGACAACCCAGCAGACATGTACAGGGCCGAGTAGCACTACACCCTCACAACTTGGGAACCCCAAGAGGGACCGCTCACGGCGACTTTCCCGCCGGGGGGACCGACAGGGAGGTTCCTGATGGGGTTTGTACCTGTCAGAGTATGATTACGAATATCGCAATCTGATACGAAATACGAACCACATCGCCGGTCTTATTACGATGAGCGGACTCCGGTGCATAATGTCTGAGACACCGGAGCAACCCACCGCGGACGGGCGGACGATCCTGTTGATCGGGAGTGGACCGATCCAGATTGGGCAGGCGGCCGAGTTCGATTATTCGGGCGCGCAGGCGTGCCGGGCTCTTCGCGAGGAAGGCGCGCGGGTGGTGTTGGTCAACTCCAATCCGGCGACAATTATGACCGACCCGGATATGGCCGATCGAGTGTACATCGAACCGATCACTACAGAGGCGATCGCGGAGGTGATCCGGACGGAACGGCCCGATGGCGTCATCGCGGGGTTAGGTGGCCAGACTGGCCTCAACGTCACCGCAAAACTCGCCGAGGAGGGTGTACTGGACGAGTACGATGTCGATGTCATGGGCACACCGCTGGAGACGATTTACGCGACCGAGGACCGTGACTTATTCCGTCAGCGGATGGAGTCGATCGGGCAGCCGGTGCCAGCCTCTACCACTATCTCGCTCGACGACGACGAATCGGTGACGGGGATGACCGAGGCAGCTCTCAAAGACCGCGTCGAAGACGCCGTTGAAACTGTCGGGGGACTCCCAGTGATAGCCCGGACAACGTACACGCTCGGGGGGTCAGGCTCGGGTGTGGTGGACGAGATGGGCGATCTGTTGGAACGGGTCCGGAAGGGGCTGCGTCTATCTCGCAACGAGGAGGTGCTGATCACGGAGTCGATTGCCGGCTGGATTGAACTGGAGTATGAAGTGATGCGCGATGCCGACGACTCCTGTATCATCATCTGTAACATGGAGAACCTGGACCCGATGGGCATCCACACCGGCGAGTCGATCGTGGTGACTCCGTCTCAAGTCATCCCCGACGACGGTCATCAAGAAATGCGGAACGCTGCACTCGGCGTGATCCGAGAGTTGGGTATCCAAGGTGGGTGTAATATCCAGTTCGCCTGGCGAGACGACGGCACCCCGGGTGGAGAGTACCGTGTTGTCGAGGTGAACCCGCGGGTCTCGCGCTCGTCGGCACTGGCATCGAAGGCCACTGGTTACCCCATCGCACGGGTCACTGCCAAAGTCGCGCTCGGGAAGCGACTCCACGAGATCGATAACGAAATTACCGGCGAAACGACGGCCGCGTTCGAGCCGGCGATTGATTACGTCGTCACCAAGATTCCTCGCTGGCCTAGCGACAAGTTCGATGACGTAGACTTCACTCTGGGGACGGCAATGAAATCTACCGGTGAGGCAATGGCGATTGGCCGGCGATTTGAAGAGTCGCTGCTGAAGGCACTGCGCTCTTCAGAGTACGACCCCGCCGTCGAGTGGGAGTCACTCGACGACGAGACGCTCGCAGCCGACCACCTCTCGCGACCCTCGCCGGACCGGCCGTACGCGATGTTTGAGGCGTTTCGCCGAGGATACACAGTCGAGACCGTCGTCGAATTAACGGGCATCCACGAGTGGTACGTCGAGCGCTACCGTGAGATCGCCGTATCCCGGTCTGATGCGGCCAACGGCGACCTCGAACCAGCCGCGGCCGCCGGCTGGACTAACGCCGAAATCGCCGACACAGCCGGCACCGAGATCGCCGAGGTCGAATCCGCGGCTCCCGAGCGAACGTTCAAACAGGTGGACACCTGTGCAGGTGAATTCGAAGCGTCGACGCCGTACTACTATTCGGCGCGGCTGCCCGGCTATCTTCAGGGAGCCGACTCAGCCGGCGCTGTGGGCGAGGTCAGGGTAGACCCAGAGACTGAGAGCGTGGTAGTCGTCGGCGGCGGACCGATCCGAATCGGGCAAGGGGTGGAGTTCGACTACTGTTCGGTTCACGCAGTGTCTGCGCTGCGAGAGCTGGGTATCGACGCTCACGTAGTCAACAATAATCCCGAGACCGTCTCGACGGATTACGATACGTCTGACGGGCTGTTTTTCGAGCCGGTATCGGCAGAAGAGATTGCGGATGTCGTCGCCGAGACCGGAGCCGATGGGGTAATGATTCAGTTCGGCGGCCAGACATCGGTCAATATCGGCCAGCCACTCGCGGCAGAACTTCGCCGTCGCAACCTCGATTGTGAGGTTATGGGGACCAGCGTGGACGCAATGGATCTCGCAGAGGACCGGGATCGGTTCAATGCACTCATGGATGCTCGCGAAATCGCCCAACCGGAAGGTGGCTCTGCGGTCAGCCGAGAAGAGGCGTTCCAGATGGCCGACCGGATCGGCTATCCCGTGCTCGTGCGGCCTTCCTACGTGCTAGGTGGACGGGCCATGCGAATCGTCGAAGACGACGCCGAATTAGAACAGTACATCGACGAGGCCGTCCGGGTGTCTCCACAGGCGCCGATCCTGGTGGACGACTTCCTGGCGGACGCGATCGAACTCGACGTGGATGCCGTCGCCGACGGCGAAGACGTCCTCATCGGCGGGGTCATGGAGCACGTCGAAAGCGCGGGCGTCCACTCGGGAGACTCAGCGTGTGTCATCCCGCCGCGAGGGCTGAGCGCGGACACCATGACCCGGGTCCGCGAGATAACAGAAGAGATTGCTGACGCGCTGGATACCGTCGGCCTGTTGAACGTCCAACTGGCGGTGACGGGCGTCAACGACCCCGACACTGATCCGATGGTGTACGTGCTCGAAGCAAACCCGCGGTCCTCCCGGACAGTGCCGTTCATCTCAAAAACTACGGGCGTCCCGATCGCCAAGCTGGCCGCGCAAGTGATGGCCGGCGAATCACTCGCCGATCTCGATGTGGCCGAGCAGATTCCCGACCAGTACAGTGTCAAAGAGGTGCTCTTACCGTTCGATCGGTTGCCTGGCTCGGACCCGCGGCTCGGTCCCGAGATGAAATCCACGGGCGAAGTGATGGGGACTGCCAGTACCTTCGGCAAAGCCTACGACAAAGCCCAGGATGCGACGAACAAACCCGTGCTGGATGGCGGCACGGCTGTCGTCGACTTGTCGGCTCCAGAGTTCCCCGACCCGGACACCGAGGCGGGCGAAGCACTCGTCGAAGGGTTCACTCAGCACTACGACCTGAGCGAGGCAGTCGACCTCGTCGCGGCGGCCCGCCGTGGTGACGTCGACTTGATTATCTCCCGGAAGCGGGAGTTACTGGAGGTGGCCGTCGAAGAAGAGATCACTTACTTCTCGACGCCGGCCAGTGCCCGCGCCGCACTCAGTGCAGTCTCCCGCTCTGGCGAGGATATCGACGTGATGGCCGTCTCAGACCGGTCCCGTCAGCAGGCCCAGTGGGGCGCGGGTTCAGACGACTGACCACGAGACCGGTGGCAACCTGCCTCTGCAGGCGGCAGAAAAAACGGGTCACAGCATTCGACTACGGCAGACCATCTGGGTGTGTCTTCTTGAACGAAATCATCTCGATCGCTTCAGACCTGGCCCCTGTCCTTACCCTGACACCGGACCCGCCCAGCTACGATTTCGTCGCCGGGAACGAATGCGTCTGTACTCGCAGCGGCGTCGAGATACCGGCGACCATGGAGGCAAACCCACAGGGTTTAGCAATGGCCAATCTTGAGTATCGTCATGCCGCTCATACACGCGTGTTTGAACGTAACCGACGCCGACCGCACCGCTGACTGGTACATCGAGCAACTAGGATTCGAATCTGCCTGGGAGTTCACAACCGAAGACGGCTCCGGGCGGAACGTGTACGTCACCGACGAAAACGGAGTGGAACTGCAACTGTCTGATACGGACGGCGAGGAGCCAGATGAACCGGGAACCCTTTTCGACCACATTGCACTGGGTGTTGAGGATGTCGACGAGACGTTCGCATCGGTGGACAACTTCGGCGTGGTGAAAGAGCCGGGAGACCAGCCAGCGGCCGGGGCTCGAACTGCCTTCATCGAGGATCCGGACGGCCACGTCGTGGAACTGGTGGAACCGCTTGAGTGACTCTGGCGGTTGCGTTGAGGCGAGAATCAGGTGGATTCTTTCGCGAGAATAATGCCGTGAACCGGTAGGAAGCTCCGGACACTAACCGCGTTCCGGGCGACCCCGGCTCACAATCGGACGCCGCGACGGCGCGTCAGATGTCGGCTGGCAGAGTTACTCGATCAAGTCAGCCGCGCGAGCTTTCTCGGCGATTTCCTGTGCCATCTTGTTAGTGGCTTCGTCCACCATCTGGCCGTCGACGGAGACGGCACCTTTGCCCTCCTCCATCGCCTCGGCGTACGCGTCGACGATCCGTTTGGCGCGATCGGCCACCTCTGGGTCGGGGGCGAACACTTCGTTCGCAATCTCGATCTGGGAGGGGTGAATGGCCCACTTGCCGTCACATCCGATCATATTGGCCCGCTCGGCAGAATCCCGGAATCCGTCTGGGTCTTCGATATCGGCGTAAGGCCCGTCTAGCGCCGGCACTCCGGCGCTTTTGGCGGCTGCGTTCACCTCTGAGAGGGCGTGATGCCAGTAGTGGCCGGGGTATTCAGGGAACTGGCCGATATCCAGTCCAGGGGTCCCCATCGCAGCCGAGTAGTCACCGGGCCCGAAGATGACCGACGATAGTCGGTCGGTCGAATTGGCGATTGCGTGGACGTTGTGCATTCCTTCGCCGTCTTCGATCTGTGGTTCCAGACCGATGCCTCCAATCTCGAGGTCGTTGTTTTTCTCGACTTCCCGCAGCAGGTTTTCGATCGTGTGGACATCTGCTGGAGCCTTCACCTTCGGAACGATGATATCGTCGATGAACTCTCCCGCCTGGCCAATCACCTCGATAATATCGTCGTACCACCATCGCGTGTCGATCCCGTTGATCCGATAGGAGAGGATCTTGTCACTCCAGTCGTAATCCACCGCCGACTGAATAAGCGGGTCCCGAGCGTCAACTTTCGCGTTCGGGGCAACCGAGTCTTCTAAGTCTAGAAATACTTCATCAGCAGCACTGTCAGCTGCGCTTTCCATCATCGATACATCGCTAGCCGGGGTAGCTAGCTGGGTACGCCGGAGTTCAACGTCAGACATGAGCATCACATTCATCGATACGGACGGTCATAAAACCGCGGTGATTCGGTTCTCATGAGTGTGTTTCTGTCGTATTCTGGAGTGCCAACGCCGTCTCAGTTTGACTCAGAACCCAACATCAGCGTCCGTGAGCCGTCGAGCCGGTCGTTGAACACGCCTGAGTTCACAGCGGGCCGGTGATTAGAGACGCCTCGTGAGGAATCGACGGTAACTTACGTCTTAGTTAGCGATTCGGTCCATGCGCCAGGCACGATTGTTGACGCCCGAGGGACCAGTGAGCGGGGTTTACGATGGGGGCGTCATCGAGACAGGGGCCGGGGAGTATCAGGTGGGTCGTGACGGGCGACTGTTACCACCTTGTGAGCCGTCAGCGCTCTACTGTGTTGGCCGGAACTTTGCAGCTACGCTCGACCAGATGGAGTACGACCGCCCCGACGAGCCGGATTTTTTCATCAAACCGCCGACGAGCCTCCTCGCACACCGCCAGCCGATCCCGTATCCGCCTTTTACTGAGGAACTCACCTACGCTGGCGAACTCGCGGCCGTGATAGATGAGCGTTGTCGTGACGTGGACGAACAGGACGTGCCCGATGTGGTGCGCGGCTACACCATTCTCAACGATATTGATGCGCTGGACCAGCAGGGTCGGACTCCTCGAAAAGCATTCGACGGCTCTGCACCACTGGGACCCTGGGTCGAAACCGATGTCGATCCTCGTGACATCGAGATGACTACACACATCAATGAAGAGGTGCGCCAGGAATCGACGACTGAACTGATGCTATTCGGGCCGCACGAGGTCGTCTCGTACCTCTCGAAACGGTTCACCCTTCGGCCCGGTGACGTCATCGCATTCGGCAGCCCGGCCAACCCAGGTCTCATTCATCCGGATGATGAAATCGCAATCACCTACGATGGCGTCGGGACTCTGGAAAGCACTGTTACCGGCGATGAGTGAGGCTCAGCGCCCCTACCGACCAGCACGGAAATCTGTAGTCTGGACTGAATGGGCCATCGTAGACACTACTGGCCGCTCCGGTGCGATTGTCACCGGACCTAATTGCGTCTCGGCAGCCAGACACGAACCTAGCGATGACTCGCCCCCTCAGCCGGGTCCCGGTCGGGTCGACCAGTTCGTACGTGATATTTCGCTCGCGTAACGTGTCTGTCTGGTCAGAGACAGCCGTCTGGACGGCGAGAGATAGCACATCTAAGCCTTTCACAGTCGCCTCGGTAATCGCCTGTGTCGTCCCGAATCGGATATCGGGCTCCACGCCGGCCGTGTGAGCCGCCGCCAGAGCCTCGTTTCCAGCGACGGCCGTGAGGTCGTGCTTGTCTTGTTGGTTGAGCAGTGTCTCACTGTCAACCGCGTTACTCCCGCCGTCCTGGACGCGAGGGATCGAGACGATTGTTACGTGGCCGAGGTCGTAGTTGAGCACCCCGTCGAATTCGGTGACGCCGATGTCACTACCCGCCGCACCCGCTGTGACTGCCACCCCAGTAGTCGATCCTGCCGCACCTGGAACGGCGTGCAGGGCCCCGTCTCGCATCTGTAGCGACACAGAGTCTCCGCTCTCGATGGCAGCGGCAGCGATTGCCGTGTCGACATCGACCCGTTCGATCACGTCTTTCGAGACGTGATCGATGAACGACTGGAGTTCATCAGTCTGCGAGATGAGCCAGTCGACACCGGTCTTCGTCACCTCGTAGCGGCCCCGACCGTGTTTTTCGACGTACCCCTCGTCAACAAGGCTTTGTAGGTACTCACTCACCGCTTGCGCGGTAATCCCAACTGCACTGGCGATTTCACGCTGATTGACCGCCGGCTGTCTGTCAGCGATATCCGCGAGGATCTGGTACTGGGTCGCGTCGCGCTTACTCCGGAGCACGTCAGTCCCGCCCCGCGGTCCGGCCTCTTCTGACATATCTGAGTAGGCGGCACTAGGACACAAATATCTTTGCACACAACACGCCCTTACTTGTGGAATTACCCTCTGTCTCCGGCCTTAAGACAAGTTGGCTTTACTGAACCCATCTCTAGTTGCCCGTTCGTGCAATCTTGATGATTGTTCTGGATACCCGGGCTCTCGACCTTTCCAGTGAGGCTTCCAGCGCCAGTCATCGGCCGGACTCGCCGTTTCACTCACACCTCTGACGCCCAATCTGCACCCACGGAGACCTGAACCACCAGCCACTGCGGTGACTCATTAGCATGATACAACGTCACGAACTCAGCGACCCGTGAACGAACGCGTCTGTATAGTATTGTCCAACGTCAAAACCGCAACGTGCGCAAACAAATAGACGACAGACGATCCCATTGGTTCTGCTGAAGCGACTTGAGACTCGTTTAGGAGCGCCCTCAGGTGATCACCACGGGGCGTAGGCGTGTCCCGGAGGTGTTTCGAAGATGTCGAGACGACTGCTACGGGGTCTGATCCCGAGACAGTCTATTCGAGGTGGTGGTAGTCCAACTCGTGGCCTTCGTCGAGCGCTTCCTGGACCGACTCGCTCGGCTCACCGACCGACCGTGTGGACAGGCCCATCCCGCCGACACTGTCTTTCTGCGCGACGATGTTGTGCCGCTGGTCGGAATCGGTTTCCGTGTAGTCCGTTCGAGCGTGGGACCCACGGGACTCTGTGCGCTTTTGTCCGCCCTTGAGGATCGACTCAGCCACGTCAAGCGCGAATCCGAGATTCATGGCGAACTCGAACGAGCGGCTCGTCGGCCCACCGACATCGATATCGGCTGCTTTGTGTCGGATCTGGGCTAGTTCCTCCAGTCCCTCGGTCATCTCCTCACCGTTACGAAGGATTCCTGCGTGAGTCCACAGCGTGGCCCGCAACTCGTCGAGAAGTGCCTCAGGGTCGTGTGTCCCCTCACTATTGACCACCTTTGTGAGGTCGGCAAAGTGACTACCCGCCCGCTCGTGGAGCAGGTCATCGTCTTCACCACCGACAGGGAGGTGCTCGGCGATTGCCTCCCCGGCAGCCTCACCGTAGGCGACAGTCTCGGCCAGCGAGTTGCCGCCAAGTCTGTTCGCGCCGTGCACTCCTGCCATAGTCTCTCCGATCGCGTACAGCCCTTCGATGTCCGTCTGGCCGTTTTCGTCGACCATGACGCCGCCCATTCCGTAGTGGGCAGTCGGGGCGACTTCGACTGGCTCTTCGGCCATATCGACCCCGAGGTCTCCAAAGCGCTGGTACATCCGCGGGAGTCGCTCCTTGATGAAGTCTGCGTCACGGTGACTGATATCCAGGTAGACGCCTCCGCTCTCGGTTCCACGGCCCTCTGAGATCTCCTGCGCATTCGCCCGGGCGACGACATCTCGTGCGTCGAGTTCCATCTGATCCGGCGAGTACCGCTCCATGAACCGTTCACCGTCGGCATTGTAGAGGTGACCGCCCTCTCCACGCACTGCCTCAGTGACGAGTCGGCCGTCCCACTCGTCGCCGTACCGGTCACCGACCATTCCGGTGGGATGGAACTGGACAAATTCCATGTCCATCAGTCGCGCACCGGCCTGGTACGCGAGTGCCGGGCCGTCACCCGTGTTCTCATCGTCACGCGAGGAGTGTCGGTGAAAGATACTGGTGTACCCGCCCGCGGCGAGCAAGACGACATCCGTGTCGAACACGACGAACTCGCCGGCGTCCATGTCGTATCCGGCGGCGCCCTGGATCCGGTCGTCTTCCGCGATAAGACGCGTGATGTAGACGTTCTCGCTGTACGGGATTGACCGATCTTGGGCCTGGTCGATGAGAGTGTCCAGCATTGACTCGCCGGTGTGGTCGCCAGCGAAGGCGGTTCGGCGGAACGACTGCCCGCCGAAGTACCGCTGGTCGGGTTCACCGTCTTCGGCTCGGCTGAACGGCATTCCCCACTCGTCCAGCTTCCGAAGCTGGTCAGGCATCCGCTGGGTGACCGTCTCCACCTTTTCTGGGTCGTTCACGAAGTGACCCTCGTTGAGCGTGTCTGCCGCGTGGATCGTCCAGTCGTCCTCGGGGTCGTGGGTGCCGAGTGCCCCGTTGATACCACCACGCGCCCATGTTGTGTGAGCGTCGCCGTGACCGCGCTTACCGATCACCAGAAGGTCCTCGGCCGGGACTCCCTGATCAACGAGTTCGATCGCTGTACGTGCACCGGCCGCACCTGCACCCACGATTAGGACCCGCTGGTCGATGGTTTCGTACTCCGAGCCATGACTCTGCGATGTGGCTCCGTCGTCAATGCTCATGTGTTGGAATCTAGATGCCACGGACGTATAATCTTATCGCGACCGTGCGTGGGGGTAGAAGTACTGAGACGGCCGATTTCGGACAATACAGCCCGTTACTGTGGATAGATAGTCCAATTGACGGACACTAGCAGCCTGGTGGCGAATCTCTGGGGTTCGTGCCGCTGTCGTGATCCCGGAGATCCGATCGATTTTGAGAGCAGTCTCCTCGCGGGAGTCACAGAGCTTCCTCATCTATCGGCCCTTTGATTCTCGATATGATTGCACGACTGTTCGCATAGTCCGACTGGATGGTGGCTCGACTGACTGGTGTCTTCCACGAATCGGTGAGTCGTCCCTGTCGAATCGTTCTGAACCCGACGCGATTGCTCGCTTGGATCCCACGCCATCCACACTCGCGAGATGACGATACACACAGGTTCTCGGCACTGATGCGGAGACCTCCGGCGGTGGCCGGCTGAGCCGCTCGATTCGGGCCCAGTAGGTTACCCAGGATACTGGAACGATTATGAGTGGCATCATCATGACGGGTAGGCGATACCCTCACTAGCAATCCCGTTGTTAGACCGCAGTCTCGTAGGCCGGGTTGGCGCGTGGCCGTCGACTATCTTTCTGCAAGGAGAGAATCCCGCCGTTTACGGCGGGAGTGAATCCGACAATCCCTCCACAGTCCACCGTCGATTGCTGGCCGGATATTCAACGCTAATCCACACCGGTAAGTAATTGCTTCGACATAGGCTATGTATGGCGATTCAGGTCACTCGCACCTCCGTTGGTTCCATTCAGAACCAGCAACAAGTCTGTGATGGCCTCGACTCGCTCGGAGACTCTGCCTCGAAAATCTGGAATGTCGCACGATGGACAGCCGACCGCGTCTGGGATTCAATTGGAGAAATCCCCGACGAAGGCCCGCTCAAATCGTACATGAAGAACCAAGCGTGCTGGAAAGACTTGAACGCACAATCCAGTCAGAAAGTCATTGAAGAACTTTCCGACGCCTTCCAGTCATGGTTCGACCTGCGACACAAAGACGACAAGGCGAATCCGCCCGGCTACCGCAAATACGGCGACACTCGACCCAAGAGTACGGTCACGTTCAAAGCAGACGGCTTCAAACACGACCCCGAGAACAATCGCGTCCGGCTCTCAAAAGGTTCGAACCTCAAGGAGTACTGGTCGGACTTCCTGCTCTGCGAGTATCAGACTCGACCCGACGGTGACCTCTCGGAAGTCAACTCGGTGCAAAACGTTCGCGCGGTCTGGAACGGAGACGAATGGGAACTGCACTTCGTCTGCAAAGTCGAACTCGAAACGACTGATTCGGCAGGCGATGACGTGGCAGGCATCGACCTTGGCATCACGAATATCGCCACGGTCGCCTTCCCCGACGAGTACGTTCTCTACCCCGGTAACTCGCTCAAAGAGGACAAGCACTACTTCACCCGAGCGGAGTACGACACCGAAGGTGAGAACGCCCCCTCGGAGAAGTCGATGTGGGCACGCAGGAAACTCGCTGACCGCGAGACCCACTTGTACCACACACTTACTGACGCCATCATTACGGAGTGTGTTGAGCGGGGTGTTGGAACGCTGGCGGTGAGTTGGCCTGAAGACGGTCGTGAATCCGACTGGGGCAAGACTGGGAACAAGAAGTTGCACTCGTGGGCGTTCGACCGCATCTCCCAGTACCTCGACTACAAAGGCGAGATTCGTGGCGTTGAGGTGCTGAAGGAGAACGAGTGGAACACATCGAAAACGTGTTCAGGATGTGGTGACGACACGAAAGGGAACCGCAAACAGCGTGGGTTGTACGTCTGCTCGTCGTGTGGATTGGTCGGGAACGCGGATTGCAACGGGGCGGAAAATATGCGGCAAAAGATAACTCCGAGTCCTCATGGTGAGGATAGGAGTAACGGCTGTGTGGCACAGCCATCGACATACTTGTTCGACCGCGAGAGCGGGATGTTTCGCACAAGAGAACAAGTGGTGTCGTAGACCGGCAAATATCCCACCTGCGGGACGGGAAGCCCCGGCGTTTACGCCGGGGAGGATGTCACTGACACTCCTCGCCGGCAATTACAGCAAAATGTGTAATGAAGCTACCCAAACCCGCATATGTGTGTAGCACCTACGATGATTAATGCGAATTTTGGTCGTTGGCGCCACAGGGTTCGTCGGTCGGCGGCTAGTTACGGCACTGACCGACGGCGGGCACGAAGTGGTCGCGTTCTCCCGGAGTGCCAGTGAAACCGCGTTCCCGGACGGTGTGATCCCGTTCGAGGGTGATCTGGGAGACCCGTCATCGCTAGAGGGGATGTGCGATGGGGTCGACGCCGCCTACTATCTGATACACTCACTGACGGCCGATGATTTTGCCGCGAAAGATCGATTATACGCCGATCGATTCCAGGAGATTGCGTCCGAAGCGGGCGTCGATCGAGTAACGTATCTGAGCGGGATTAGCGGTGATGAGACGGATCTGTCACCTCATCTAGCCTCGCGTCGCGAAGTCGAGACCGTCCTGTCGGAGGGAAGTTTCGATTTGACCGTCTTGCGGGCAGCCATCATCATCGGGCCGGAAAGTGCTAGTTTCCGGATCGTCGACGACCTGACCGACCGGCTCCCGGTGATGGCAGTGCCACAGTGGGTCCGCACTCCCTGCCAGCCAATCGGGATCGACGACGTGATCACGTATCTGACCGAACTACTGGATTACGACGAGACGCGCGGCGAAACCTACGATATCGGGGCCCCTTCTGTCTACTCGTACAAGTCGCTTCTCAAGATGACGGCAGAACAGAAAAACAAGCGTGTGTTCATTATCCCGGTGCCCGTGATGACGCCTGGCCTGTCTTCTCACTGGCTTCGATTCACTACCGATGTACAGTACGCTATCGCTCGGCCGCTCGCCGAGAGTATGCGACACCCCGTCACGGTCGACGAAGCCCATGATCTGCAGAACGTGATTAACCTGGAGTTGACATCCATCACCGATGCCGTCGATCAAGCGCTGACCAGCGCCTGAATAGGGGGTCATCGATCCAGTCCCGCCATCGAAGCCGTCGAGACACCTCATCTGTCAGCTTCGTCTCAAACCCTCTCATGGACATGTAGACGAGGTGCCCCAGTGAAGAGCCTGGATTGACGAGTCGACAGCCGGGGCTCTGGATCCACGCACTGTGACCGTCTGTGAACTGACTCAACCGGATTCAAGTCGTCGCCCCAACTGACTGGCTGTATGGATGTGGCTCCCAATCTCGATGGACGGACGGCACTAGTGACGGGAAGCGCCAAGCGTGTGGGGAGGGAACTCCTGTTGGCGATCGCCGCCTGTGGGGCCGATGTCGCGGTTCACTACCGGACGAGCGCCGAGGCCGCCGAGGCGACAGCCGCCACGGCTCGCGAGTACGGTGTCGAGGCAACCACCGTTCAGGGAGACGTGACCAACCCCGAATCGGTCGATGAGATGTTTGATGCCGCCGAGTCTGCGCTGGGGAGTATCGATATTCTGGTCAACAACGTGGGCAATTTTGACCCGCGTCACTGGGAGGATATCGAGTGGGACGCGTGGCAAGACACTGTTGAGACTACCTTCTACGGGACTGTCCTATGTAGCCGACGGGCACTCCAGGGAATGCGGGATACTGAGTGGGGACGGATTGTCAATATCGGATTTGCCGACTGTGAGCGTCGCCACTGTCCGCCCGTGAATTTCCCGTATTTTGTTGGGAAAACTGGTGTGTTGATGTTCACCAGAATGTTGGCCGCCGACACTCAAGACGACGGGATCACTGTTAATGCGGTCTCGCCGTTTGCAGTCGAGAATACGGTCTCTGATGTGTCAGGGTTCCCTCGAGGTCGAGCGGCCAGTTTTGACGATGTCACCGCCTCGATGATGTTTTTCCTCGGAGACTGGGCGGCCTACATTAGTGGCCAGAACGTCTCAGTTGATGGCGGCCGTCTTCCGGAACTGTGAATCACCGCTGAGGGACGTCTCGATAGCGTCGCCTCATTCGGGTACAAATACACACCTCTGAGCGGTAATCAATTGTCTGCCGTGA
>KI543225.1:56950-58193 GCA_000496235.1 uncultured archaeon A07HR60 | reverse complement strand
GAACTCGAGGCGAACGGGCTCTCGACCCAGCAAGCCTGTGGTGACTCGTGGCGAAATATCGTCGGCTGTCCCGTCGCCGGCAAGGACAAACACGAACACGTTGACGCCTGGCCCGTCGCCGAGGAGCTCAACAACACCTTCACCGGCAACGAAGAGTACTCGAATCTCCCCCGGAAGTGGAAGGTGTCCGTCACGGGGTGTGATCAGGGGTGCGGTCAGGGTGACATCAACGATCTCGCCTTCGAACCCGCCGAGAAAGACGGCGAACTCGGCTTCAATATCCGTGTTGGAGGCGGTCTCTCCCGGAAAGAGCCGCGACTCGCCCGCGGTATCGACGTGTGGGTGCCAACTGAACAAGTAAGCGACGTGGCCGCGGGAATGTCGGGCCTATTCGATGAACACGGAGACCGCGACAACCGATTCAACGCCCGGATGAAATTCCTCGTTGACGAGTGGGGCACCGACAAAGTGCGCCGCGTCCTGCAGGAGGACTTCGTCGACTTCGAACTTCAGACCGCGGGTGATGACATGCGCGATCAGTACACCTACAACGCCGGTCAGTCTGACGAACACGGCGACCACGTTGGAGTCCACGAACAGCCTGACGGCAACTACTACGTGGGGCTGAACGTGCTGGTCGGGCGAATGGGCGCTGCCGACACGCTGGAACTGGCGACCCTTGCCGCCGAATACGGCTCCGGCGAGGCACGTCTAACCCAGCGTCAGAACATTATCGTCACGGACATTCCTGAAGACAATCTCGATGCGCTACTCGACGAGCCGCTTCTGGAAGAGTACGCTCCTGATCCGCACCCGTTCAAGCGTGGTTCGATCGCCTGCACAGGCACCGAATTTTGCTCGCTGTCGATCACGGAGACGAAAAACCGGCAGGTGCGCTACTCTCGCTGGCTGAAGAACAACGTGGAACTGCCCGCTGGAGTCGACGACTTCCATATCCACCTGTCCGGGTGCACGGCCTCGTGTGCCCAACCGCAGATTGCAGACATCTCGCTTCGAGGTATGAAGACTCGCAAGGACGGCGAACCCGTCGAGGCGTTCGATATCGGCCTTGGCGGCGGTCTGGGCGAAGACCCCCGCTTTGCGGACTGGGTGGAAATGCGCGTGGCAGCCGACGAGGTGCCCGGATATATCGAGAACCTCCTCGCGGCGTTCGAAGCCGAACGGAGCGGCGACGAGTCGTTCCGGAGTTTCGTCCAAGATCGAGAAGAAGAGGAACTCCAGG
>KI543225.1:53325-56930 GCA_000496235.1 uncultured archaeon A07HR60 | reverse complement strand
ACCTGGTACCCGTACGCGGAAGACGACGACATGGACGCGTCGCCGGCACCGACGGACGGCTCTGGCGAGTCGATCGCTCCCTCCGACGACTGACGACGACCTGACCCGGGAATATTGACGGCCGCGGATTGCGCAGCGACCCTATGTTACCTGATTTTTCGGCCCCTCGTGATTGGCTCGCAGATATCAAGGATTCACTGGCACGGACCAATCGAGTCTCTGTCTGGATCTTACGAATACGTCTGAAATAGCAGTATCACCCGGTTCCGACGGACTCTCACTGATATCCACAGATGAACAACAAACGCCCACGAAACGGGACCAATATGCGGTGTCGTCTCACTTTGTGACAGTCGGAACAGGAAGACAAAGACGGCTGCGGCGGTGGAGTGAGAGGAATGAATGTAAGTTTCCTCACCAGTATGAGTGAGTATGGTAGATCGGATCATGACGGTCAACGCGTACACCACGTTCGATATGCTCGAGGCAACGGTCGAGGGCCACGGCTTCGAGGAAGAGGCGCTGGCGGTGCTCAACGTGACGGCACCACGAAAGAATCCCGACCACGTGAGTGTCCAACTAGAGTTGGACAACACAGATATTTCGGAGGTAACACCGCACGCTGACACGGTCACCATCTCAGCAGCACAGGCGCGAGAACTGGCCGGTGAGTTGGAAGAGTACGCAGACCGAGTTGAGGCTGCCACGGAAGACTGATTCGGAGACGGCAGTTCCAGTCTTGACACAACTGTTCACACGCGATTGAGGCGGATCCCACGCGACCTAACCCCCAGAGGATTCACTCTGTGGGTGATGGGTCGAAAAACACTGCTGGGTCGGGGACGTCAATTTCTACGACATCTCGGTCGTCGAGCGGCCGGAGTCTGAGCGTCAGTCCGCCCTGTGCGTCGGCTTCGAACTGGAGAGCGTTCAATTTCGATTTGTCAACGAACGTCGGAACACAGACGGCGACGGATTCGGCCTCGTCTTCAGCGACGACGAGCCGGTACTGAACGGCTTCGTCGGTCCCAGCATACACCCTGACAGTGTCGATATCTGCGGTTGCGACGACTTCAGACACTGCCTCGAATTCCGAGCCGGGCAGAAGCACGTCGAGTCGTGCGCCGTCGCTGACGGGATTTACATCACCTGGGTGGAGTGCAACTGCTGTCCACCCTCTGTCGCGATACTCAGTCGCAGTCGTGTCACTGTCAGCGATCACCTCGTTCCACCGGTCGCCCGGGCTAGACCCCGTCATCGACCAGACTCACCTGCCCGCGTGATAAATACCTGTTCAGTGGGCGGTTTCTCGGCCTCTCGTGACGATGTCCGTGTCAGGGTGGAGCCGGACAGCCGATAGAGAGTCTCAGCTGTCGCTAGAGTCACGTGCCGTTAGGATTATATCGGTGGTTCAAGAACCTCAGCGCATGAACTCTGACAATAGTTCTCACATTAGCCGTCGATCGGTACTCCGCTTTGCTGGCACGGCCGGCGCGGTGGGTGTGGCGGGGTGCACCGGCGATGATAGTTCGGACGAATCGAGCATGACCGAAGAGTCAGGGAGTGAGGAGACAGAAAGCGCCGACCAGAACCAAGCTCTGGAAGTAGGCGTGACGATGGGTCAGATGGACTCTGGACTGGACCCGCAAGATCATGCCGAGACGAATACTGAAATCATCGTGGGCCAGGCCTACGAAGGGCTGCTGGATCGCGACAAACAGGGCGGAATCATCGCCGGGCTCGCGAACAACTGGGAGCGAACCGCGGACGGCAGTGTTCAGTTCGAGCTTCGTGACGCCACGTTTCACAGTGGAGACCCGCTGACGGCCGAGGACGCAGCCTACAGTGTTCGCCGTATCGTGTCCGAGGACGTCGGTATCTCGAGCCCGCAGGCAAACGATCTCGGACTGGTCAACGAAGTCACCGCCGGCGACGGCACCGTGACTGTCTCATTCGAGGGATTCAATCCAATCGCCTTCCAACTGTTTGCCACGAACGGTGAGATCGTCCAGCAATCGTGGATCGAAGAAAACAGCAGCGACTACATCAATCAGAATGCCAACGGCACGGGGCCGTTCCGTGTCACCGGCTACGACTCCGGTAACGAGGTCGTCTACGAACCCAACACCGACTACTGGGGCGGTGATGTCCCCGTGGATAGTCTGACAATGGCTGCCTCGAGTGAATCGAGTACGCGTGTGAATCGGCTCCTCGCGGAGGAAACAGATATCGTGACGAACGTCCCCCCGCAGGAGGTATCTCGGGTGGAAGAATCAGACGTCGCGGGGATCAGTTCGGTGCCAAGTGCCCGGATCATCTTCCTGCAGATGCGATACGATGTGGAACCGTTCTCGAGTCAGCAGTTCAGACAGGCGCTGAATCACGCCGTCGACGTGGAAAGCATCATCGAGAACGTGCTCAACGGGTTCGGCTCGATCACCGGTCAACCCACGCTCAGCGAGCACGTTGGGTACAATCCGGACGTGGACCCGTACCCGTTCGACACCGACGAGGCCGAACGGCTGGTCGAGGAGTCTGGATTCGCGGGCGCAGAGATCACGCTGCAAACGCCAATCGGCCGGTATCTGAAGGATGTCGAAGTGGCTCAGGCAGCGGCCAACCAGATCGATTCGCTGTCGAACGTCTCCTGTGAACTCGAGCAGCGGGAGTTTTCGGCGCTCGTCCAGGACATTACGACCGGCGCCATCGAAGACAAACCCAACTTCAATCTGCTGGGGTGGGGGAACGGCGAGTTCGATGGGAGCCAGACAATCACGCCACTCATGACCTCCGGCGGGGCGCTCACCATTCACAAAAACGACGAACTCGACGGGCTGTTAGTCGATGCCGAAAACGCAGAAGACCCTGACACTCGTATCGAGACCCTACAGGAGGCCAATCAACTCGCACACGACCTTGCGCCGTGGGTGTTCCTTCATCAGCAGTTCAGTGTGTACGGCGTCTCCAGTGAGATTGCCTGGGACCCCCGGAGCGACGAGTTCATCGACCCAGATACGGCCACACAACAGTAACGCACCGTCACCGACCGACCGCGACCAACCGCAAACCGCAGGTGCGCAGCCGACCTCATCGCCGGTTGCCGGCTGCGGGTCCGTGGTATCAATGTCATTGGGCAGATTCCTACTCAGGCGAAGTCTCCAGGGGCTCGGCGTAGTCTGGGGTGTGGTCACCGTCGTATTCGCGCTCCGGTTCGTCACTCCCGGAAGTGCGATTAACGCGGTGGCACCCTTAGACGCCAGTCAAGAGACCCGACAGGCTATCGCGGCCGAGTTAGGATTAGACCAGCCACTGTACATCCAGTACGGACAGTACCTGTTCGACCTGCTACAGGGAGATATGGGATTTTCTTACGTTCGTGGCCAGGAAGTGTTCGGGCTCGTACTCGGGCGGCTTCCCGCGACCGTGGAGTTAGCTGTCGCCTCCAGTATCGTGGCAATCTGTCTGTCCATCCCGTTGGGCGTGGTCAGCGCGACACGGCGTAACGAGTCGGTCGATTACGGCGCGACGCTGTTCTCGCTGGGCGGTATCAGCACCCCGAATTTCTGGTTAGGGATCATGCTCATCCTGGTGTTCGCCGTCGAATT
>KI543225.1:36055-53305 GCA_000496235.1 uncultured archaeon A07HR60 | reverse complement strand
GCTGGCGAGCCCGACGTGTTGATTGCCGACGAACCCACGACTGCGCTCGATGTCACCATTCAGGCGCAGATCCTCAATCTGTTACGCGAGGTGCAGGCGGCTCGCGGCATGAGTATCATCCTCATCACTCACGATCTCGGTGTGATCGCCGAAATGTGTGACCGGGTATGTGTGATGTACGCCGGAGAGATTGTTGAACGCGGCAGCTTGGACGCGGTATTCGACGAGACAGTCCACCCGTACACCGAGGGCCTTCTCGGGTCGATTCCGGACCTCGAAGATCCCAGTCCACGGCTGCAACCGATCGAAGGCAACGTCCCTGGATTGGTGGACGCAGAGATGAGAAACCGGTGTTACTTTGCCGACCGCTGTCCGAAGGCGATGGAATCGTGTCTAGACAAGCCCGACGAAGTCCAGGTCGACGCCGCGACGGAACACGGGGTCAAGTGTGTGCTCGCGGACCGCCCCTACGACCCCGCGGAGGCGCTCCCGGATGAGTGGGACGGTGATGTAGAGTGAGTGGCCCACTTCTCTCTGTAAAAGATCTGAAAAAGTACTATGCCGGTGATCGGTCGATTATCGACCGACTAGTCGGCGAGGAGGTGGACAGCGTGAAGGCAGTCGACGGGGTGTCTTTCGAAGTCGCAGAAGGCGAGACACTCGGGTTGGTCGGAGAATCCGGCTGTGGGAAGTCGACGACCGGCGAGACCGTGCTCAGACTGCGTGAAGCTACTGACGGACAAATCACCTACGACGGGCAGAACCTCCTCGAGATGAGTGACACCGAGTTGACCACGTTCCGACGGCGCGCCCAGATTGTCTTCCAGGACCCCTTTTCTAGCCTTGACCCCCGGATGACGGCCGGCGCGATTATCTCCGAAGGGCTCCGGGTTCACGGCACAGAAGACGCGTCTCAGCGCCGTGAAACTGCGCTGGACCTTCTCGAAAACGTGGGGCTCTCGCCCGACCAGATCGACCGCTATCCACACGAGTTTTCTGGCGGCCAGCGCCAGCGGATCGGGATCGCCCGGGCACTGGCTGTCGACCCCGATTTTGTGGTGCTCGACGAGCCAGTGTCTGCGCTAGACGTAAGCGTTCAGGCACAGATTCTCAACCTGCTTGAAGATCTGCAAGAACAGTTCGACCTGACGTATCTCTTCATCGCGCACAATCTCAGTGTCGTGCGGCATATTTGTGATAGGGTTGCCGTCATGTATCTCGGGGAAATCGTCGAGACGGGTCCAGTCGACGAGCTATTCGAGGACCCAGCTCACCCGTACACTCGCGCACTGCTGTCGAGTGTTCCTCGTGTGAGGTCTGATTCGCGCGAAGAGGAGTTCGCAACACTCCCGGGTGATGTTCCCTCGCCGCGCAATCCTCCAGCCGGTTGTCGCTTCCACACCCGGTGTCCGAAGGCACGAGTCGCCTGCCGAGAAACAGCCCCGCCTGCATACGATGTCGGTGCTAGCGACGACAGAGTGGCGACGTGCTTCCGTGCCGATGCTGACCATCTCTACTGGGATAGCGAACCTATTGCGGAAAACCCCAACCGGTCGTGAGGGCGGGTCAATAAAAAACTGAATCTGTCTGCTATCGTTGCCCCCCAGTTGCTCGCAGTATCCGCGGAATCCATGACACACCTGTCTCTGCCAGGAGTGATCCATTTGAACTGTCGGCTGTCAGTCGACCGTGAGAGACGCTTGCTTTTCACCATCAGACCGGTTCATCGAACAATCCGGATCACGACGGCCCGGTCAGTGATAGCTGGCACGCGACAACCAGCGCGGAGACCGCGGGTTGATACGCTCACAGATGCCATTTAGTGTGTGTCTCGCGAATCAATACAGACTCGCGTGGACGGCGACACCGAGGCTGCCATCCAGGCTTACGCGGACGCGAATGACCTCACGCGCGGCGACGCAATCCGTATGATGGTCCACACCGGGCTCGCCCACCGCGATGACGACGGGCTGATCGACGCGTCTGAGCGTGACCGTGACCGCCAGGTGCTAGAACAGCGTCAGTTAGACATTGCCAACCGGCAACACCAGATCATCCGGTTTCAGCGAATCGCTGTTTTCGGAGGGATCGGGTGGGCGGTCGTCACGCTCGCCACCGGCGCGACTGGGCCAGTCTGGGCGGCCCTCGGGATGCTTGCGATCGTCCTGATGGCGACGTCCACGTACATCTGGGAGTATTTCCCTTCGTTCGACTGATACGGTCGCGATAGCGACCGTGCAATCTTGGTTATTCTTTCTCGGCTCCTCTCTTCAGTCGCTACGCTACCACGAGTGGCTCTGTGCTTCCACTCACAGTCGCTCCATCACCACGAGTATGAAATCACGATTAATGCACCGCTCGGCAAGTTCGACAAGGCTGCCGCCGACACTGTGGTCGATCGTTTCCACGACACCTACGCACAATTGTACGGCCATGCGATGCGGGACCAATCGAGGCCGTCACACTACGCACTGACGGAACTGTCAGCACGGCGAATCTCTAGGACGAAGGCCGCGCGTCTAACGCGGACGCTCACCGCGGCGATCGGGAGGTCTACTTCGCGGAACTCGGGTACGTCGATACGGCCATCTATAATCGTCACGCACTGACCCCAGACGAGACCATCACCAGTCCCGCGATTCTCGAGGAAAGTGGCTCCACCTCGATTCTGCCTCCCGGGACGGCTGCCGAGATGTCAGATACCGGGTCGGTCATCATCTCACTGTGAGGAGGATTCTACCGCTTGTAGACGTAAGAGATAGTCAGGATTGCCCCGTACCGGACGATTAAACGACTACCAGTCGAATGACAAATCAGATAGATTCTCATGACAGCACGCGATACTCTCACATTATATGGAATCACAATCTCCTCACTCTCAGTCGGTTGACACGTCTGCGTCGCCATTTGTCTCCGCCACGATCACGGCCGACACGCTGGAGTCGCTTGCTGAGTCTGTCCGTGTTGCCGGCCCACAGCAGGACACATTTGTCGTCCGGACGCCAATCAGTGACGTGCCGATTGGGCAGGTTCCCGCCTACGATGACACCGATGTGGAAGCCGCCGTCTCCCGGGCGAGAGACGCTCAGCCAGCGTGGGAAACCCGGGATCCCGCCGATCGAGGGGCTATCATCGAGCGGTTCGCCGACCTGGTCACCGAACACGACGACCGACTACTCGATATCGTCCAACTCGAGACAGGGAAGGCCCGCCGGCACGCCGCCGAAGAACTACTCGATGTCGCCCCCACGAGCACGTACTATGCCCAACGAGCCCCCGATCTCCTGGCCGACGAGCGCCGGGATGGGGTCGTTCCGCTAGTCACTGACGCCCGAGTCACCCGTGAACCGGTTGGCGTCGTGGGCGTGATTTCACCGTGGAACTATCCGCTGACGCTATCGATTACTGACGTGATCCCCGCTCTGCTGGCGGGTAACGCGGTCGTTCTGAAGCCGGACGAGAAAACGCCGTACGTCGCTCTTGAGCTAGTTCGGCTGCTTACCGAGGCTGGCCTCCCTGAAGACGTGTGCACCGTGGTCACAGGCGAGGGAGCAGTCGTTGGCCCCGCGTTAATCGACCGCGTCGATTATCTTGCGTTCACCGGCGGCACCGATACCGGGCGAGTCGTGGCCGAACAGGCCGGGCGGAACTTGATCGACAGCTCGCTTGAGTTGGGTGGTGACAACCCGATGATCGTGCTGGAAGACGCGGATATCGACCAGGCAGCGCGTGGTGCGGTCACCGCTGCGTTCACCAACGCGGGGCAACTGTGTCTGTCGATTGAGCGGATTCACGTTGCCGAAGCCGTTTACGACGCGTTTCTCGACGCCTTCGTCGGTGCGACCCGACGACTGACGCTCGGCGTTGGAGTTGGGGACGACGCTGACGTCGGCTCACTGATCGATGCCAACCAACTCGAGCGCGTTGAGACGCACGTCGACGACGCGGTAGAGCGGGGAGCGTCGGTAGTGACGGGCGGGCGCGCCAGACCGGACCTGGGACCATTCTGCTATGAGCCGACGATTCTGACAGATGTCGATCCGGGTTCGGTAACCGCCTGCGAGGAGACGTTTGGCCCTGTGGTCCGTGTCGAGCCTGTGTCGTCTCCGGCGGCCGCCGTCGAAGCGGCCAACGACACCACCTATGGGCTGAACGCGAGCGTCTGGACCGACGACCGAGCCACAGGGCTCGAGATAGCACGCGAGATCGAGGCGGGAACGGTCTGTCTCAACGACGGCTACATCGCTGGATGGGCGGCAGTCGACGCGCCGATGGGCGGGTTTGGAGACTCCGGGATGGGCCGTCGCCACGGACCCGAGGGCCTCCGCCGGTTCACCGAGGCAAAGACAATCGCGACCTCTCGTGTCGGCCCTGTCGCCATTCCAGGCATTGTTCCGACGCGATATGTCACGGCGACGATGGGTGGATTACGGCGTGTTCGGCGTCGACTCAGGGGGCTGTTCTCCTGATGGTCGGCGACGCTGGTCTGTCCGGAGAGCCGACGGTCCTCCTGACGGGGGTGCCAGGCTTCTTGGGATCGGCACTGCTGGAGCGCCTGCTCGCCCGGGGCGACGGTCCAGTAGCCTGTCTGATTCAGCCACAGTACCGCGAGCAGGCTGAAAAGAGGGCCACGCAGCTGTGTCACAGCCTCGGTCTGGACCCGGATACTGAGCCAGTCCGGCTGCTGGAGGGCGACATCACCGACCCCGAATTGGGGATCGGCAGTACTCTCAAGTCACTCTCGTCGATCCAGTCTTGTTACCACCTCGCGGCCGTCTACGACCTCGGGGTCGACCGTGAGTTGGCCGAAGCGGTGAACGTCACTGGCACCGAGAACGTCCTTGACGCGGCCGAGCGGCTGATGGTCAACAGATTCCACTACGTGAGCACCTGCTACGTCAGCGGTCGCCACGACGGCCTGTTCACCGAGACAGATCTCTCCGTCGGACAGTCGTTCAACAACCATTACGAAGCGACAAAATACCGCGCAGAAGTCCTGGTCCAGGAGCGAATGCGTGCTGGCCTGGCGACGACAATCTACCGGCCGTCAATCGTGGTCGGAGACAGCCAGACGGGTGAGACAGGCAAATACGACGGGCCGTACTATTTGCTCCGGTTGCTGCTGCGCCAGCCACAACTGTTGTCGCTCGGGTTGTCGGTGCTCTCTTCGCGCACAGCAGAACTCAACGTGGCACCGCAGGATTTCGTTATCGACGCCATTGACGAGTTGAGCGGGCGAGATGACACTGTGAACGAGGTCTACCAGCTGTGTGATCCGGCCCCGCTGTCAGTTCCGGATTTCGTGGCCGCGCTGGGGGCAGCAATGGATCATCGCGTGGTTTCTCCGTCAGTCCCGAAACCACTCGCTCGCCGGCTTCTGGCGGGGCTTGCACAGATGGGACTCCCTGCCGACTCCGCGACCGTGGACTATCTCGACCACCCGACTCGCTACGCCTGTCCGAACACTCAGCGGGCTCTCGCCGGGACCCACATCGAGTGTCCACCGTTCGAGTCGTACGTCGACCGTCTGGTGGCCTACGTTCGTGACAACCCGGACGTGGGATCAGAGCCGATGGTCTGACCCAGTTCCACTCGGTCCGGTCTGCTCTACTCTCGGCGGGGTCAGCCCGGTGAAAGACCTCGTTGAATCCGGAATCCTGCTCTGTATACCAGGATTCCCCCGACAAGAACCAGGAGTTTGGGGCCGTTGGTACAGAGATATCTCTGGCCCGTCTCAACGGGAAACTCAGTGAGGGCTGTCACCGGCGGGTGCTCCACTCATGGTTTTATCCACCGAGCCCCGCGGCAAGCACTTTGTAGAGGCCGAATCCAATCCCGACCGAACTGACGAGCGTGATGAGCCAGAACGCGATTGTGACGCCGATTTTGCGGCGCGAAACGCCAGCCGAACCGCCGGCGAGCCCCCCACCAATGACGCCAGAAATAATGATATTGTTGAATGAAATAGGGATTCCCAGCGTGATTGCCAGCTGGGCGATAATGAATCCCGGCACCAGGGCGGCAATCGAGCGTCTCACCCCCAACTGGGCGTACTCCCGGGACGTGGCCTGCAGGAGTTTGGGTGCCCCCATCCACGCGCCGGCGAGAATCCCGGTGGCGCCGAGTGCAAGGAGAAGGATACTCGGGAGCCCGAGTTCGATTCGATAGAGATTCTCGAGTGGGCCGGTGGCAAGCCCCACCTGACTGCCGCCGCTGGAGAAGGCAACAACACTCCCCAGCAAAATGAGAAACGTCCGGATACCACTGTCGACGGACGCCTGAGTTCGTCGCCGGATGAACTGGAACGACACTGCGGCGACCGCCAGCGTGACTATCACCACGACGGTGTCGAGAGTGCCAATCGCCGGAGACTCGACCTGTCGTGAGACAACCTCCGCAATGGAACTTTGTGATTGTCCGGCCGGTGACGGTATGACGCTCAGTTGAATATTCGCAATGATACCCCCGACGATGGCCGCGAGCAGCGGGACACCGACCGTTTCGGGAATATCCTCGCGTCGGAGGATCGTAGCCGTGAGATACGCGAGACCCCCAGAAACGACGGGCACGAGCGCCCAGAATATCGTGATCCGCCGATAGGTGTCGATAGCGGGGTCACCGCCCAGCGAGAGTCCGACCCCCACCATCGCACCCGTTGTCGCGAACGCTGCCGGGACCGGATAGCCAGTATAGACACCAAACGCCATGAACCCGGTCGCAGTCAGTAGCCCTGCCGTCGCCGCGAGTGACGTGATCTGCACGTTGTCGATGAGAGCCGCCCCAACCGTCTCCGAAATCGCTCCGCCTTGTGTGAGCGCGCCAAGTGCGGCCAACACGCCAATGAGAAACGCTGCCCGCATCGTCGAGACGGCGTTGGCTCCGATTGCTGGAGCGAACGGCGGTGAATTACTGTTTGCTCCCACCGCCCATGCCGTCGCGAAGCTGGTGAGCGTCGCCACGATAATAAGTGCCCAGAAACCCACGCCCGTCACGACTGTCGCCCACCACTGATCGGGCCGCTATCCATATTTTAGCCCTCGGCAGAGGTGGGTATTAACATTTCCCTCCACCGGTCACGCTAATCCACAGCGAGCCAGCCCTCTTCAGCACCCAGGGTGCCCCGATGAAATGGTGTGAGAACCCGGGGGTTTTGTTGGATCGTCACTGTGAGACTGACCAGCTCAGTGCTGTGTCCGCTTGCCAGTAGAGTCACGACGTCGAGAAGCCGCCGTCGATACGCAACCCTTCTCCGGTGATATAGGACGCTTCGCCGCTGGCGAGAAACGAGATTGCGTCCGCGATTTCACCCGGTTGGGCGAGTCGGCCCAGTGGATACCGTTTCAGCATGATTTCCTTGGCGCGTTCTGGATCGTCTCGGCCCGCGAAGAACTTTCGGCCCAGTTCCGTGTCGGTGAATGCCGGACAGACGGCATTACACCGGACACCTGCCCTGCCGGCCTCGGCAGCCACAGCCCGGGTGAAATTCATGATCGCCCCCTTCGATAGCGAGTACGCGCCCTGTTTCGGCAGGCCGTAAAACGAGGCGAGAGAGCCGACGTTCACAATGTTGCCGGACCCTTGCTGTTTGAGATGTGGGAGGGCCGCACGACAGCCGTTCCAGACTCCTCGGACGTTCACGTCGAGCACGTACTCGAATACGGAAGCGTCCGTTTCCTCGATGGTCGTCAGTGAGTGTGCAACACCAGCATTGTTGACCAATACATCGAGCCCGTACTCATCGGCGGTAGCGTCGATGGCCGTTTCGAAGGCTTCGCCGTCGGCTACGTCGAGTTCGACGAATGTGGCCCTCCCCGACGAATCACCACTATTGATCGCCTCGACGGTCTCCTCGCCGCTGTCGATGTCTACGTCTGAGACGATCACGAACGCACCTGCCTCGGCGAATCGCTGTGCCGTCGCGGCGCCGATTCCCTGACCGGCGCCGGTGACGAACACAGTTTGGTCGTTGTGTCGCATGTTCTCGTCTCACATAGACGGCACTTAACTCCTCGCGAAACCCGGGTGACGACGTGGCTAGCTCGTCATGAGCGGGTGGTGACTCAGAACACGAGAGACGCCGACTTGACGCTCTTGTGTGGCTGAAGACGCCGAAATCAGACTGCGGGTACCCTGTGAATCGTATCGTTTTTGATAATTGCCCCCCACCCGGAGTGCTGTCGGCTGGGCCACTGAGACGGCTTGATCGAGTTTGCCTCGGTGAGTGGCAAATAGCCAGCCAAACTACTTCGCGATCCCAGCGGACGCACAGCTACCAGGCTGATACAATCGTGGCCAGTAGTCTGTCTGAGTGGGCTGCAACAACGCTTTGTATCGATGGCTCGCACCGATACGGCATGACTGGACGGTACTACGAGGAGTTCGAAGTGGGCGAGACTATCACTCACCAGACGCGTCGCACGATCACTGAAAGCGACAACCAGCAGTTCTGTGACATGACGATGAACCAGCAGCCGCTCCATCTCGATGCGGATTTCGCGGGTGACACACAGTTCGGCGAGCGAGTGGTCAACGGCCTCTACACGATGTCGCTCGCGGTCGGACTCACAATTCCGGACACGACCGACGGCACAATCGTCGCCAATCTCTCCTACGACGAGGTCACCCATCCGAATCCAGTGTTTCACGGTGACACGATCCGTGCGCAGTCGACAATTACCGACAAGCAGGAGACCAGCGACGGTGACCGCGGGACTGTTAGGATGCACGTTGAGGTGTTCAAAACAAACGTCGAAGATGAGTTACTCGTCTGTGAGTTCGACCGCACTGCACTCTCTCTGAAAAACGAGTGAGTCGCGCCAGGCGAGATCGTCAGTCACCTGAAAGCCAAGATACGGAGCTGCTGGCCGTCAGCTTCTCTCAGTCGTATTGATAGAACCCCGACCCCGTCTTTTTGCCGAGGTCGCCGGCTTCGACTTTGCGCTTGAGCAGGTATGCAGGTGTGTATCGGTCACCGAGTTCCTCACGGAGAGTCTCTGAAGCCTGCAGGCAGACGTCGAGACCAATGTGGTCTGCCAGCGTCAGCGGCCCCATCGGCGCGTTGGTGCCGAGTTCCATCCCCCGATCGATATCGGGTTTCGAGGCGACGCCCTCGTCAAAAGCTCGGATCCCCTCGTTGATCCACGGCATGAGGATACGATTGGTGACGAACCCTGGCTTGTCATCGGCCTCCCACGCTTCTTTATCGAGTGCGTCGACGAAGTCGTGCGCGAGTGTCATTACGTCCTCACTGGTCTTTTCCCCGACGACCAGTTCGACGCCTTTCATGACCGGCACGGGGTTCATGAAGTGAATACCGACGACCTGCGACGGTCGCTCCGTCGCTGCGGCAATCGTCGTGATCGATAGCGTCGACGTATTGGACGCCAGCACCGCGTGGTCGGGAGTCACTTCGTCGAGTTTAGTGAAGACGTCGCGTTTCACGTCGAGACTCTCGGAGACGGCCTCGATGACGAGGTCACACGCAGAAAGGTCTGCGAGATCGGTCGTCCCAGTAATGCGGTCACGGGCGGATGCAGCGTCCGTGTCAGTCAATCCCTCGCTGTCGGCGACCCGGCTAAGATTGTCATCGATGGCACTGAGCCCGTCTTCGACCAGTCCTGATTCGATATCGCGCATTACCACGTCGTAGCCCGCGACCGCCGTGACCTGAGAAATGCCGCTTCCCATGGTGCCGGCGCCGACGACACCGACTCGATCAATCGCGTCAAAATCTGTGCGCATACGGGTCGCTGGGGCCAGTACGAGACTAAATCTATCGGCCACGAGTGCACACGAATCTGGACCGACTGCTTACAGAGTATTCAAACGGGTGCATCGAGTGTCTCGATAGGTCGGTGCGAGTTCGCGAAGTCAGGTGTGTGCGCGAGAGGGCAGTCAGTACGGCAGGAAGTACAGCCCGACTGCGAACACGGGCGTAAGCACGATCATGATGATCATGGTGTATCCGAGGATGTCACGGGCCCGTACCTTTGTCAGGCCAAGCAGCGGGATCGCCCAGAACGGCTGGAACATGTTTGTCCACATGTCGCCCGTGCCGTACGCGATAATGGCCTTTCCGGGCTCGACACCGAGTTCGATCGCGGCGCCGCCGATGATGCCGCCGATGATTCCCCACTCGCCGCCGCCACTCGGCACGAACAGGTTCATAATCCCGCCTAATAGCCACGCGATGACCGGGAATGTCGCGGGCGTCGCGACTTCGAGCAAGGCTTGCGCGATCGTGTCCGAGAGTCCAGAGCCACTAATGATACCCAAGATTCCGGCATAAAATGGGAACTGGAGAATGATGCCGGCGGCGCCTTCAGTCGCGTCCCGGATCGCCTCCATGTAGGCTCGCGGCGTTTTGTGCAAGAACAGCCCGAGTGCGATGAAGATGAAATTGAACAGATTCAGATCCAGCGCCTCACCGATTGTGCCGACCTGTGCGAGATAATCGACGATGTACACCACCATTCCCGTGCCGAGAACAATAGCGATCAGCCGGCTATCGTTGATCCGGTCGGCGGGGGTCGCTTGTTCGACGCCGCCGTCCGTCTGGGGTTGCGCGTCCGTCGCCTCCACGGACCCATCCGTGTCGGTATCCTCGAGGAGGCTGGGCGCAATCTCATCAATACCGGCCGCATTTTCTTCATCGGGCGCGAGAAAGTAGAGAGTGATCGTGACCGTGATCAACACGAGAACGGCGAGCCCGAACGCGTACATCGTGAACACGGACTCCGAGAGTGGGACAACGCCGATAGTGTCCACGAACGGGTGGTCATCGGTCGCGGACAGGAGACCAGCGCTGGACGATGGACCGACATGCCAGATGACTTGGCTCGTGTAGCCGGCCGCGCACAACAGCGGGTAGTGGAACGTCTTGCCACGCTTGTGGCCGGCACGAGCAACGAAAATGGCGAAAATGGCACCGACGATGAGGCCGACACCCCAGTGGAAGTATCCACCGAGCATGCCGACGACACCGGTGGCTGCCGCTGCCTGCTTGTTGGTATCAGGCCACGATGCAATCCGGCTGAGATAGTTGCTCACCAGGTCAGAATCGGCGACCGCATATCCTGTCACCAGAATGAGTACCATCTGCATTGCGAATGTTAACAGCGTCCAAAAGCCGCCGTACCAGTTCTGGACGTTCTGGACGGGCCCGTCTGGTGTGGCGACGTTCGCCGCGATGTACGCGATAATCGTGAGCAAGACCGCGAACAAAAACGGGTTCGGGATCCACCGTTCCGACCAGTTGGCCATCTGCTGGCCAAACCGCTGTATTGGACTACGAGATCCTGCCATCACAGGGAAACCCGCATCATAATTTGATAAATCTGTTTATATATATCCCGTCGCCTTCTGTCGAATATCAACCATCTAAAATTTGACTGAGCACTCCAGAATTTTATTTGGCTGGCAAACGGACCAATCCCCTGAGGAGAGATAGCCGGGATTGTGAAACCTGAGACATATCGAACCGGATAGAAACCTTTCCCACCAGTGTTCATACACAGAGCAGGTGCGATACCACAGTCTGAAACCTAGATGCGTGCCGTGGCCCGGAGCCTCGACGGAGTTGGAGACCTGTATCTGGATGTCCCTGCGAACATCAAACAGCTCTGTCGGACCAGTCTAGCTCTCGCGTATCGGCGGATTGTGTGTTGGTGCCCGCGCTGACGAGGACCCGACAGCCGTCAACCGCTAAAACGAGAGACCGGACGGATCGGTTGAGGGGGTGAGTGGACTCGCCGGCGCCGCCTCCAAGTCACCGTCGGGGCGGTTGTACGCCCGCGGGGCCACGTCATTCGGGCCATTCGGGTAAAGTACTGAGGCGAGTGTCTGGATATGTTCACGGCCCACGTCGAGTTCGAACTGCCCGCCCCCGTATAGGCGGATGTCGCGTTCGAAGGCGTATTCAGTAGTGTCGAGAAGGGATTTCACTGTGCCAAACCGGGATGGCTTGATATTGAGCCACGACGGTTCGACGGGAAGATTCTCAACGCTCTCAACGCCGGTAACGGGTGCGTCCCATGAGACACGTCTCTCCACGCCGTCGAGAACCGCCTCAGTTTCGTCGGTAAGCGCCGGATCCTCGAGGATGGCGTCGGGAAAGCTCTCGCCAACCCTGCGGTAAAGATCCGGGTTGGGCTCCTGGTCGACAATGGTGCCGTGGTACTGCCCCTTCAAATCGAGAATACGGACAGCGTCAGTTGCGGCCAGCGCTTCGACGGTGTCTTGACCCCACGCTGATGTGGGATCGAGTTTCAATTCTGTGTCGGGGTGAGCGTCGAGAAGGGCCTCTACTCGGCCACGGGAGGGCGTTCCCCCATCGTCAGGTTCGGGCAGACGGGTGCTGACGACGAACTGAGTGGGGTGTCGTTCCAGACCGAGAGCAGTCGCGAAGTTGGTGTCGGTCTGTTTGAGGGCTAACTCGAGGGCAGCGCTCTCGACGGCCCAGCGCCGGTAGGGGTAGCCCGTGTCACGTTCAGGCTCTTTCGCCGGAAAGAGGTCCATGTCATCGAGCATCGAGGAAAACTCGTCAAAGGTGTATGTCCCGGTGAAATCAAATTCGACGCCGTCGAGGGCGTCATGATCCTCGGTGTCGTAGGTCACGTCCTCGCCGCGGCCAGTGTCACCGTTCCCAGCGAGAGCAAAGACAGTGGTGGTCCGGACGAACCCGCTTGTCGTGTCTGACTCGTGGGTCGTCCGGTGGCTGCCGTCGATGACAAGTGGAAGTTCGGCGATGCGGTTGTAGAGGTCCGGGGTGGGCGACACGAGTTCGATTTGCACCGCGCAGTCAAAAGGGTATGTCGTCTGCCGAGTCGATTGAATTCGTCTCCATACAACCACCTCATGTTGACCTCTCTGAATCGAGAGACCCATCTTCATTATTGTATTCTGTCTCAGTAACGAGTCAGCCCCCGCGGGTATGCTCTATTGGCGTCGTCAGTCTGTGTGTGATTTGCATACCATCGATAATCTTCATGACGCAGCGTACTGAGGTCATATCGGCTAACAAAGAGATTCCATATTTATCTCATAGTTTAATCGGCCAAATATTGCCCGCTACACAGAGAGATAGACGCTGCAGGCTTCGATCATCAAGACAAACAGCAGTATCGCTACTTCATTCGTGATCTTCGTTCCGTACTAAATCGGGTTGAGTTAGAAAACCGGGGAGATGTGTATACATGAACACAAGAATCCCCCAACCCCTCGAGAGGATCTCGGAGCGTACCAGAGTATATTGGAATACCATTTCCTCACAAGACCCGTCCAAAACATAATACAGGGAACCGACCAAAGAGCAAGCGGGCATCAGTACCACTGGTTGTGATTAACACGGAAGTATATACAGTCCACGCCGGTGTCATATTTGATGTTCAAAAGGTCTCGAGCCATCGAGAACTTCTTCTGGACCGTGGCGATGAAATAGCCAGAGAGCTTTATCACGCTGATTACTCTCGACGGTGTGGGGACACTGACGTACAGACCGTGATCTCAACACCAGCCTGTGTTTGTTTTGTCCCTCCGGCGTCACTAAGTCGATCCACCGCAGCTGAATTCAGCTTGAGCTGACTGGTCAGCTAGTATTGGCCAGCAGACACAGATGTTTCTCAGGTCGTGACAGAAAGTGACCACTCGATTTGACTCTTTGCTCGGTGTGAGGACTTATCTCATCCGTGACACGTGAACGCGACAGTTCGCAAAGTAACGTGTAGTGATAATACGATACGTGGGAGTTGACGAGCACGGTCGAAATGAGCGAGTGATAGCACTGAATGTGTTATCACGTTCAAAAGCAGACAGTAACCCGCTATTTTGATCCTGTGTCAGTGCTTGTCATTGTACAGTAACAATACCAGCTCAAAGGCTGATGACAAAGGGCCTCAGGAATTCAGTAATCTCGCAGTCATACCTGGAGACACATCATCGTGATCAGTGGACTGATTTCTGATGATAGTTGCCCAAGATGAACACTGATGATCGGTTGGTTCTGGAATTCTCTGGTTAGTACTAACTACTAACCAGACTGGGCATGTGCTATTTGTTCATTCTGTCTGCGCCAGGATTTGATCAAGACCAGTTATGAATTGCTATTGGAATCAAATCACAGAACTACGGTAACAAGTGACAATGCGGCTGTCTCCGACAGCAGTTTGACGCTACTAGTCTGCAACATCTCGCGGACGAATCCGCTCTAAGTCGTTATGAGGTGGCTACTGAAGAGCACAGTTGGTGGAATCTACAAACAGAGGCGTAGTGTTCGGGATCAGTAGCTGGGTAGCGAATGGACAGAAACAATCGAGTAGATCGAAACAGGTGACCAATCAGAGTAGAACAAGACAGGGCGAATCCACCACTAATACAGATTCACAGTCTGGTTCTCCGATTGAGTGCGCGACTGAATCGAGCAGGCAATCCAGTGGCCTTGGTAGAGGGTATCACGCTCGCGGATGTGGGCTCGTGGTTCGCGGTTAGGGAGTGGTGAGATCGTCGAATTTGTAATAAGTCGCAGTCGACAGTGGTGTTGATAGGATCACATATCTGATGAATTCATCTGGCACGTGGATTATCGATATGAGGGTCAAAGATGACACCGACTCTGCCCCGCTGATCGCTGGTGGCGACACACCAGGCTTCATTATTGGCCGGTAACGCTGGTCACCCACTAGCGGTCTATAGTTGTCCGTATTCATCGATAAACACAGGTCTGGCAAGATCCAAACAACCAGGTAACTGAGTTTTAGTTGTAGGGGCTCTAAATTTGACTTACTCGCCGGCATCGAGATACTGAGAATACGCACGTACCCGGCTCTCCCGATCCATACCTCAAATTCTCGCCGATATACGAGAGAGTTAGCGCAAACTGTATTCGTCTAATACTGGCCGGGACTGTTGGCCTTCTGGTTGTTCAGTAGGTCAACTTGTGGCTGAATCGGCCTGAAACAGGCAACGGCGGATAGTTGCTGTTCGGGGCATACCGACTCCTATATCAGGACATATTCGCCAACACTTCATCGAAACATACATCGCAATACGCTGTTTCCCCTGCATACGCACTGACATAACTCATGATGCACGGTAGATTGGTACACCCGATACCATTTCTGGGGTGATCTGCACCAAGATTGTGCGATAGTTCGTGCTGAAAGATACTATCGTGAGGCCAGTTGATGCCGTCGGCACTCGTCGCACTCACCGAATAAAACCCATTCTTGGCGGCTCTCCCGTTGCGATTTGCGTGATCAACCCACCCTGCGACCAGGTCGTTATCCTCGACCTGCTTATCAGAGTGATTTTTCCTCAGATGATCCAGCAGATTATCGTCGTTATCTCCTTTTTCGGTCGGTTCCCAATAGCCGTAATAGACACTCACGCTTGTACTCGGCCCGAACGTGCTGAATCGGTTCCAAGCCTCTGTCGAAGCGTCGTACCAGGCTTCGTGAGGTCGGTGTTGCTCATCGGCCGCCTCCAAAATATGCACTCTCATCGTCCCATTGATAGGGTTGGGTGAGTGGGTGACAGCGGACTGTTCCGTTTGAACTCTCCCGCGGTTCAGTCCCTCACGGGTACTCAGCTTTTGTGTCTCTTCGTTAGTATACGGCTCTCCATCAATTATCTGTACCTTCGGTGCATTCGGGTCAACGCCGAATTTGTCGATATATTCGTTGATGGCTGAATCCAGAATCTGACGGTGCTCACACAGATTGAGAGTTTCGTCGGTGTCCTGTGGAACCATTTGTGATGGCCGCTCACAAGATGGTATGACAGTTACACGCGTGTCGCCATCTAAAATCGTCTCACTCAGATAGTGGGGTAATTCCCGCCGAGCAAACAAGATTTCGTTTTCATGAACTTCTGTCCCGCCAGCTGTCGTGGCCTGATCGTCCGAATCTGCCGCTGTCACTGTTCCGGCAGTGGCCGCGCTTAACAATCCAGTGAAAATTCCCGTGAGCGCTTTTCGGCGACTCGTCGCTCCAATGTTATTACTTTTTTCTGATATGTGTTATTTAGTCAGCTGGTATACATCGCGAATTCGATATCGCTCTGCCCAATTTCGATGGTCAAACTCCGATGGCCAGCGTTTGGAGGGACATCCCACCGATAATCTCCGGTAATACCGTCGTCGGTGTTGATCGTTACCTGGTATGTTTTGCCAGTCTGAATACTGTATTCGACAGCGTTGCCGCTGCTGGGTGGTTTGACAATAATACTTTCATCAACGACTGGCTCCTCACTCATGTCGGTGGCAATGCAAACAGTCGTCGTAACTGATTCATCTCGTCCTGAATAAACACGCACCTCAGGAGAGCTACCGATACACCCGGCCAGTGCGACCATCCCGACTGTACAGCCGAGAAAGCCGCGACGTGTCAATGACACGTACATATATTTCGACTGTTAATTAATACGGTCTGACCGGAACTGTGCCGGTTTGTATATACTAACACGAACGGGTTACGCCACCATTGAGCCGGAGCTGAATACCTCTCAAACAGAGATAGTCACGTGCATTACTTCATGAAGTCGGCCTCTTCAGATAGTGAAGTATTCTCGATTTGGCGAAGGACAGCTCGTTCTCACCCACCTCAATTCTGCCATCTGTCGCAGTTCACTCGTCCAGGTCCGCCGCCGCCGCTGATCTGACGGTGGTTGTGGCCGCCAATTCAGTGATAATGCCTCTCAACACTTCTTACAATTAAAACTCAACTCCCCGGTTACTCGGATCTTACTAGATCTGCAGGCTTTCGTTCGCCTGGCGAACGAATTGACCTTTCAGGCGTGAGACGGCTGAGATGAGCCGCCTCACAGTTTGACTGTTCGGGCTTGACGGCCGGGAGGTCCGATGTATCGAGGAGGCGCTGGTGGACGTGTGTCACCACAGCGGCGACCGGAGCCGTTTCGTCGCTATCGGCCCCGTGTCACGCGCTCGGTCGGTCGCGGACGCCGAGGTCGATACTGAACTCGAAGTCGATGCGTTCGGCGCCGCCGCGCAACGCGGGCCGTCGGCCGCCGTTGTCGCCGTCACCGAACTCGATGACCCCCAGCGACGCCAACTCCTCTAACTTGCGGTGAACTTCGCCGTACTCGCGGTCGACAGCGTCTGCTGTCTCACGGATGCTGGCCGGCTGTTCGGCGACGATGGTCTCCAGCAGTTGGAAATTGACTGTCCGCATCAGTCGGTCGACCTCGGCGTACGACTCGAAGTTGAGCACGAAGCCGCGTCCTGTTGGATCGTCTCGC
>KI543225.1:33029-35703 GCA_000496235.1 uncultured archaeon A07HR60 | reverse complement strand
TACGCGTCGAGACCGATGACGGATCGGGCACCACTGAAGTCGGGGGCGGCTCGGACCCGCCGGAGCCGATTTGTATTGTCGATCACGACTGTTACCCATTCGCGATTCCAGAAGTCGGAATCGCGGGCATCGTCGTCGAATCGCGGTGGATTGTGACTCGTCCGCTGGGTCGCCCGATCATTCGCGTTGAACGGATCTCGGTCGTACAGCGCGTTGAACACGCCTCGCGCAATCGGCCGTGCCAACGTATGAGCGTCCGACTGCTGGAGATACCACTCACGGCCAGGGTCGTGCTCAAGTGCTTCGACGGTGTTCTGGAAGGTCTCTCTGTCAGCGCGATTCTCGGGGTTGGCGTGTTCGTTCCACGGTTTCGCGAGGTCGTTGTCTGGCACCGTTCGGGCCGTCGAGATCAATTCCTCCCAGGTGTCTGGGCCGGTGTCGGTGAGTTGGAGAAACGCCGTCACGGCACGCTGGGCGCGGTCGTGGGTGATGTCGGATTCAAAATCAGGCTCTTCGTCGAAGACGACGTTGACCGAGTGGCGGAGACTCGGCACGTGACCGAACGGGTGGGTGGCGTGGATCACGTCTGCGGTCACCTCGCCGTCGGCATTCCGGGGCACGCCAGCGTACTGTGACTGTGAGAGACACATCTGGTCGCCGGGCGAGCAGGGCAACTCTGAGAGGTGCTGGTCGTTCCGGCGCCGAGCAGCCGCGTGGACGACCGAGAACGGCAATTCACGATTGTTGGCCATCTCGTCGAACCACTCGGAGGCGGCCATCCCATCAATCGTGATCGTCTGAAGGTCAGAGTCTTGTTCGTCGTCACTCGGGTCGTGATCACCACGGGCAATCGGACAGACCTCGAACCCTGAGCAGAGACGCCGAACGGAATCTTCGCCGAGTTGGTCGGCCGTGGTGCGTGCGTGTTCGTCACGGGCTTTCTTCGTCTCGTGGAGATGCAGCACCGGCGCCCCGCCAGTCACGGACTCGTCCACGTCACGCCACGGCGTCGCAGCGATCTGGTGGGTCTTGCCACCTGAGGTGGGGGCATCGACGACACCACGCTCTTCGTTTGCCATCGTCTGAGTGATGGCGGCTTCGAGACGATTCCGTACCTCCTCGGTAGTGGGCCACTCGACATCGTGGCGGTTGGCAAAGCGGCGCGCCTCGTCGTCGTCCAGTGCACGGAGCCGCTCCAGCGGGAGCACGGCCGTGGGCCCGGGTTCCTCGTAGGACTCCGGAAGGAGCCCCTTGTTCTGGAGGGTCTCGACGGAAGGCCCGGAGAACTGATCGGCCTCGGCTTTGCGCCACACCGACTGCACCTCGCGCCGGACACGTCTCTCGGGTTCGTACTCGAGAAGATCCTCAATCACGGCCTCCTTGTCTTTGTCCAACTCGTGGCCGATGGCGGCGGCGTATCCGAGGAGTTGCCAGTCGGCCACGTTCGGCGGCTTTGGGTCTAATTCCCACCCACGGAGGACAGCCTGATATCGCACCGAGTCACCCTCTGGAACATCCCACTCGTCGGGACTTGGCCCCTCGTAGGTCGTGATCTCGGCCAGCTTCTCTGCGACGGTCTCACGGGACGGCACTCGTTCAGACTGATCACCGCTCTCCTGGTCCTCGTCGCCTCGCTGGCTGGCGAATGGATCAGTCGGATTGATGCTGGAGTTGTTCGTCCCGTCACCGAAGCGCCAGCAGAGTGAGTTGATGAGATCTTGTCCGTCGACGATGTCGTCACCGCACCCCTCGACGTGGCGTCCCGTCATGGCGGTGAGGCGGGTGCCCGAATACATCTCGATCATGGGCCGGTCGTCGCCGACGAACGGCTCGGTGTCGATGTGACGGAGGAACTGCCGAAGGCTGCCCGGCACGTCGCCGTAGACGAACTGGTGGATACCCTCGCTGGATTGAGAGATCTCGGCGTATCCATCTAACTTGTCGAGCGCCCAGGCACACACCGGGTGGATCTCTTCGGTCTCGGGTCGTCGGACGTCGTCCCAGTCGAGCAGGGTGATCGGGCGACCGTCGCTGTCTGCGGTCGGCTCGAGAAGAACGCCAATCCCGACCTGATTGCTGACGACCCGTTCGGGACCGTGGAGGTGGCGTCCCAATCTGGCGCCGTTCCAGTCGACGACGGTGTCGAAAGTGGTGCGTGGATGCTCCTCGTCGGGAATCGCCTCGTTCCAGAGAGCCGGTCTGGCGGTCCCATTATTGTATGGTTCGATAGGCTGCTTGGTCGGGACTGCATCACTCGCCGGTTGGTTGTCGACCATCTCTTCGGGACGAACAGCCCGGACCCAGTTGACCCACCAGTCACGGTCTTTCAGCCCGGCTGGATAGATCTCTTGGCCGGACGGCCGGGCTCGAGGTAACTCTTCACCGTTGGCAATATTATCGACAGCCTCACGAACCTGCTCCCAGTCGGCAGGATATCGCTCACTCATGAGCCACCTCCGAACCGATCACTCGGTCACGAGGGGATGACAGAGAGACGACTTGCAGTGACGGCCGGTTGGTATGGGTTCGGAACGCAATTCCATACAGTTGACAGGTTAAGAGTATCTTACTGTCGTCGGTGAATAACAGACTGTCTATCGACTGAGTGTCAGTGACGCTGTCCGAGTCGGAACCGCTGATACATTCAGATTTGATACCGCCGTCGTGACCGTTT
>KI543225.1:24958-32428 GCA_000496235.1 uncultured archaeon A07HR60 | reverse complement strand
GGGGCACGACATCTCAGAAATCGGGCGAGACACGGGCGAAGAGATTGCAGTCACTCATACTCGAAAACTAGCACGTCAGAACTTGTGCGGTACGAATCGGATCGGCGTTGAAGCGACCCGATTCGGGATGGGCGCTGCAGGCTCTGGTTCGACTGTCGAACGATTCGATCTTTCAGGTGTGAGGCGGTCGAATTTGCAGGTGTAAAAAACACAGATTTGATTTGATTTGATTTGATTTCGGAGTGGTCTGTGAGAAAAACTACACCGGATCGGTGTCAATGAACGTTACCTTCGGCGCGCTCGGCGGCGGCCTCGCCGGCCTCTACAATCGAGCCACCGAGGACGACCGGGGCGAACCCGCCGTCTAGTCGGTGCTCTCTGTTCCTCTGTCGAAAAATTCAGACCCGGAGCTGTGTTCGTCTGGGAGGTCAGTGGCGACGAGCCAGACCATGAACTGAAGCCGACTACGCCAGGGGTGGTCTCGTGTCCTCGAAGGTTGTGCCGTTTCCCGGGGACTGACGGCAGTCGGGGCCGTCACCTGGCTGGTCGTGCTTGTCCTCGTCGTGCTCGCCAGTCCGCACTCACTATCCAACGGTTTCCGGAAATCGCTCAAGAGCGCTCGCTCCGTCCAGGGTCGGTTCCACGAGCGGTCCCTGCTTCCTACCGCCCAGGAACCGGGGATGTCGTTATCTCCCGTCAGGTCGAACGTCAACCCGTGATGCCGATGATCCGAACTTCCAGCGACCGGTACGTGGCTTCCGAACGCGGTGAAGCAGTCCCTGACAAGATAGCGGTACGATGAGCTCCATCGAGACAGTAGGTCTGACGAAGCAGTACGACGAAGACGTCCTCGCGGTTGACGCCCTCGACCTGACAGTCGAAGAGGGGGAGGTGTTCGGCTTCCTCGGTCCGAACGGGGCCGGGAAGTCCACCACCATCGACATGCTTCTGGACTACGTCCGACCGACGGCCGGGACAGCAACGGTCCTCGGCTACGACGCACAAGCGGAGACCCGCGAGATCCACCGGCGTATCGGTATCCTCCCGGACGGCTACGGGCTTTACGAGCGGCTCTCCGGCCACCGGCACATCGAGTTCGCCAGAGACCTGAAGGGCGCCGACGACGCGCCCGAGGACATCCTCAACCGCGTCGGCCTCGACGAGGAGGCCGCGGACCGTCGCGTCGGCGGCTACTCCAAGGGCATGATGCAGCGACTAGCCCTGGGCATCGCGCTCGTCGGAGACCCGGACCTGCTCATACTTGACGAACCGTCGAGTGGGCTCGACCCCGACGGGATACGGGAAGTTCGTCGCATCGCCCGGGACCACGCCGAACGGGGTGGGACCGTGTTCTTCTCCAGTCATATCCTCAGTCAGGTCGAGGCGGTCTGTGACCGTGTCGGCATCTTGAACCGGGGACGGCTCGTCGCCGTCGACACCATCGACGCGCTCCGGGACGCCCTCGGAACGGGGGCGACCATCGCGCTGACGCTTGACACTGTCCCGAAGGGCCTCACGCTCGAAGGCCTCGACAGTGTCAGGACGGTCACGACGGACAGTCGAACCATCCGGACGAACCTCGCCGAACCGGAGGCGAAGATCGAGGTCATTAATCACGTTCAGGATGCGGGGGCCGCCATTCTCGATGTCCAGACCAGCGAGTCCTCCCTGGAGGAACTGTTTACGGCGTACACTGGCGGAACTCCCGAAGAGGCCCGACCCAGCCGGGAGGTGGCGCAATGACCTGGCCCGTTATCGCTCGGAAGGAGTTCACGGATGCCTTCCGGGCGCGGATTCTCTGGGCGATCGTTCTGCTCATCGGCCTACTGACGGCAGGGATCACCGTGGCGACCCGCTTCATCCCCGGCGTCGAGCCGAGTCCGCTGCTCGGGCTCGGTGCGGCCACCGAGTTCGCCGCGATACTCGTGCCTATCGTGTCGCTGGTGGCGGCGTACCTCGCCATCGCTGGCGAGCGCGAGTCGGGAAGCATGAAGATCTTGCTCGGCCTCCCGCCATCACGTGGCGAGGTACTCATCGGGAAGTTTCTCGGTCGGAGCGGCGTGGTCGCACTCGGACTCGTACTCGGGTTCGCCATCGCGGGCGTCGGTACGCTCGTCGCCTACGGGTCACTCCCGCTCGTCACATTCGCCGGGACCACCCTCGCGACGGCGGCACTCGGGGTCGTCTTCGTCGGTGTGGCCGTCGGCGTCTCGGCGGCGACACAGACGCGGGCGCGGGCGATGACTATCTCGATCGGCCTCTACCTTGTGTTCGTCCTCCTGTGGGATCTCGTCCCCCAGGGGACGTACTTCCTGCTCCACGGTGAGGCGCCTGGTGCTACGGTCCCGGGCTGGTTCCTGGGCCTCCAGGCGCTCAGTCCGGTCGGAGCGTACAGCGCTCTCGTGACGGGAGTACTCGCGGCCGTCGACACCGGCCTACCGGGGCTCGCGGCGCGCATTGCTGGGTCGTTCCCCGTCTACCTGGAGGGGTGGTTCCTCCTCGCGCTGCTCGTCGTCTGGACGGTGGTTCCACTGGCACTCGGCTATCGCAGGTTCCGTCGCGCCGACCTCTGATCCCGGCCACTCGCTCCCGGCCTTCCCCCGCGGAGCCGGTCACCCGATACGGATGATTTCCACCGAGATGGTCTTGTTGAAACCCTTGCTGGAAAACATGATTGGTGAGAAGCGCGAGATACACTGTGTGACCTCCCGAAGTCACGACTTCTCCGATTCATTGAACGTGCTGTCCTACTTGCTCGGCGTGCCGTTAGCCGGGTTTCGACTCGTTATTCGCGGAAACGATTCACGCTCCGCCAGCACGTCGTCTTGCTCTGTCCGAAGCTGAAGAAGACGACCACGTACCGAGATCTCGTTGACGAACTCCTCGAGATGCCCCACATCCGTGACGCTCTCGACCTCAACTCAATCCCTGCACCCTCGACGCTGTTCAAAGCGTTCGATCGCTTGGAGATGGCCGTCTGGCGAGTTCTACTGAACGTTTCTCTCGCGGATTTATTGGTCAATGATATTACCGGCAGCGATGCGTCCGGGTTTGAGCGGGCGCATGCCTCAACTCACTACACTAAGCGAACGAACCTCACCATCCAGCAGTTGAAGACAACGCTGTTGGTCGATACAGCAACGAACGCCGTTCTCGACATTCGTGTGACAACGACACGAAAGCACGATACACGGATTACGCCACAGGTAGTGAAACGGAACGCACGGTCCATTACAGTATTGACCGGTGATAAGGGATACGACCATCAGAAGCTCCCGCGGCTCGCTCATGACCACGATATTCGACCACTCATCAAGCATCGGGAGTTCACCTCACTCCACAAGGCGGGGAATGCACGACTGGATAGCGACCTCTACCATCGCCGAAACATGGACGAGACAGTTAACGCGGCGATCAAACAGAAGTTCGGTGCGTTCGTGCGGTTCCGCCGGTGGTAGAAGCAGTTCCGTGAACCCGCCATCAAATGCGTCGTCCATAATTTGGAGCGAGCCCTCTCCATTTCACGCGAGGAGGGCGATTGTTCGAGATTCTGAGACGGATGTGCTGCCACACATAGGGGCTGTATTCCTAAGATGGGCTCGCCTGTTCCACAGGGACAGTAACGAGTTTGACGTTCCACGGTTCCGTGATCCTTAGTTGAAGATAAATTGTCATCAACCCACTTCTATGAACGGTTATTACCGCTGTGATTGTAGCCAAGAGTGAGATGGAAAACATCGACTACAAAAGGGAACTTAGTGATCTCTACCAGCAGAGTGATCAAAAAGTGTCCCTCGTTGAGGTTCCTGAACTCAACTACTTGATGATTGACGGCCAAGGTTACCCGAACACATCAGCTGAATGTACGGCAGCAATCAAGACGCTCTACCCGTTCAGTTACGCGGTTCGATCCATCATCAAAGGAGAAGAGGAATTCAAGTATGTCGTTATGCCGCTTGAAGGGCTCTGGTGGACGGAAGATATGGAGTCGTTCTCCGTAGAAGACAAATCGAACTGGCAGTGGACTCTCATGATTATGCAGCCCGATTTCAGTACCGAGTCGACCGTTGAGCGAGCGCGGGCCAACGTCCGTGAAAGCAAAGACGTGCCATCGTTACCGGATGTGCGATTCGAATCACTTGACGAAGGAACATCGGTGCAAACGCTTCACATCGGTCCGTTCTCCGAGGAAGGGTTCACTGTCGAGCGTGTTCATGAGTTCATTGAATCCCGCGGTTACTCTCTCCGTGCTCGACATCACGAAATCTATCCTAGTGACATGCGTCGAACTGACCCTGAACGTCTGCGGACCATCATCTGTCAACCCGTCGAAACGTAGGTTCTTGAAGACAACGAAGGTCTGTGGTACGTATGTCTGAATGCGGGTTCACGTAACCGGATGGGCGCTGCAGGCTTTCGTTCGGCTACCGAACGAATCGACCGTGTGGTGTGAGACGTACGAATCCGAGAGGTGAGAGACATCAAAAAATACAGTATTCTGTGTGTCTATAGTTTTCTGTATGCCATCGATCACGTCAACGTGGACGACGATCTTAAACAGCGTATGGAGAAGCACCCGGAAATCAACTGGAGTGAGGTCACGCGACAGGCTATTCAAGAGAAGATCGAGGCACTCGAAGTGATGGACGAACTCACCGGTAAAAGCGAACTCACTGAGCGCGACGTACAAAAAATCGCTGATAAAATCAACGAGAGTGGGCGTAACCGTGTTGACGGCGAGTCGACCTGAACTGAAGGCATGAGGCTGATCAGTGATGCCAACGTCGTCATCTCTGCACTTATCGCTGATTCAAAAACCCGCGAACTCATCGTGACACTTGAACATACTCTGGTGACGCCCGCATTTGTCTTCGACGAGATTGAGAACTACGAGGCCCTGATTGTGGAGAAGTCCGGAATGAAGCCAGACCGTGTGGCACAGTTCATCGAGCTTCTGTTCCAGTACATCGAAGTCGTCCCTGTCGACGATTTTCATTCGGCTATCGAGAAAGCAGACGAAGCAATCGGCGACACCGACTCCGATGATGTGCTCTATCTGGCCTGTGCGATTGGTAGCGATGCGGCCATCTGGAGTGATGATTCCGACTTCGAAGAACAGAATCTCGTAGAGACGTACTCGACGAGTGACGTGATTGACTCATTCGATGCGTTGTAACTTGATATGCGATTGATTTTTCCGTCCTATCAGTTTGGCTGTAACGAACCACATGGATCCTCTATCCGTTGCTCGATGAACGGACAGCCAGGACCATATGCGGAAATCGCTACGCTGTTTGGCGATTAATTTGCCACAAATACGTGAGCGCTGCAGGCTTTCGTTCACAAATTGAACGATTTTCGAGTTGAGCCGTGTGCCGTCAAATACCGACAATCTCAGATTGATCCGTGTCGGGGGGATTTGCGGAGGACAATCCATGAATTTGGAACCAATCGAACCACGACACGCGCTTGAAATGTCCCTCACAGACAGAGAGAACAACGTCTCGGAAGCGACGCCGTACTCGCATCGCTCTCGGCTGGGTCACTTCATCCGATGGTGTGAGGGTAAGCAAATAACTAATCTGAACAAGCTGACTGGGTGGCAGTTACACGAGTTTCGACTCCACCGTGGTGAGGACAGTGATCTCGCCACTACAACAGAAAAGACTCAGATGGATACACTTCGTGCGTTCGTCAGATGGGTAGACTCTGTCGATGGCGTGGAAACTGATCTACACACAAAGGTGCTTTCGCCAACGCTGAGTGATGGTGACAATGTGCGAGACGAGCGGTTGGAACCTGAGCGAGCGACGGTGATTCTGGATCATCTGCAGAAGTTCTCGTACGCGTCCCGTCCGCACGTGGTACTCACGCTCATGTGGCACACGATGATGCGTGTCGGAGAGATTAGAGCGATTGATTGTGACGACTACGACTCTACTGAGCAGTTCCTCTGTGTTGCCCACCGCCCGGATTCCGAAACGAGTCTGAAAAACCAATCCAGAGGGGAACGCCACGTGGCTTTAGCTGATGGGGTTGTCGAATTGCTTGACGACTGGATTGCGAATTGTCGATCTGACGTGACTGACGAACACGATCGAAACCCGCTGATTGCGACAGAGCAGGGTCGAGCAAATACAACGACTTTGCGACGAGATTGGTATCGGCATACGCGTCCGTGTGAGATTAGCGGAGAATGCCCACACAACAGAGCGGTTGAGGAATGCGATGCCACCACGCACAACAAGGCCTCTCAGTGTCTCTCATCGCTGAGTCCACACGCGCTTCGAAGAGGCGGTATCACACATGCACTGTCCGAAGGGTGGCCGATGAAAGCTATTGGAACCCGAGCGAATGTCACAGAGACTGTCCTTTCGACTCACTATGACTCACGATCTGAGAAAGGAAAGAAAAGATGGAATAACGAAGAGAGTATGTAACTGATATCTAAAGAGAAGAGAAATCTGGATACTATCTGACCTCGTCAAAGACCACACGAACAGAATAGCCGATCACGTCGAATTAAACAGTTATTTTCTCACAGGAGAATATCTCATCAATGACTGAGAGGTCTACCTGCGTCTGGTCCGGTAAGTCGGGGTGTGTTCTCACACAGACGCAGTACGACATTCCCAGAACGTATTTTGGGTCCTTTGCTGGCAAAGCGAGGGAGATTGAGTTGACTGTCTGTGCCGAGCACAGTTCCGAGCTGGATGCATATATTGAGTCTTACAATCGATATGGGGCAATTTTTGATAAGTCGTTTGTCATCCTATTTGCCGGAATCCTCGGGGGACTTGCTTTTGAGGTGATGGTTACCCGTCCGATGGGAGTGACATCGGTGTTTGTTGTTCTCACCGGTATCCTGTTCACCAGTCTCCCGTTTTCGACACCCCAGACAGTCGCGGCTTTTGGCCTCAGACGCTCCATCTGGATCGCCCGAACTGGCGGAGTCATTTTCATACTCCTTGGCAGTATCACGTTCATCTGGATTTAATCGCCCACTGGCCCACACGTGACGAGTTTGTGAATCTATCTGTTGTGACGCCTGGGAACCGTGATTGAGCGCGAGAGAAGTTCAGTGCAACTCGTTGATTGTTTCCAACAAAGCGGAGGTTTTCTGTGAGCCGATGACGACTGACTTCGCGTTCTCTCGGTCGATCTTGATTCCACTCCCCCGTGTAGTCATGTAAGCCACCGTGTTCGGTGTCCATCTGATTCCGATCCTACCGTAGAATGGGCGCTGCAGGCTTTCGTTCACCTACCGAACGAATTGACCTTTGAGGCGTGAGACGGCTGAGATGAGCTGCCTCACAGTGTGATTGGTCGGGCTTGACAGCCAGGAAGCCCGGTATGTCGAAGAGGCGCCGGTGGGCGTGTGTCACCACAACGACAACCAGAGCCGTTTCGTCGCTATCGCCCCCGTGTCACGCGCTCGCGTTCGGTCGGTCGCGGACGCCGAGGTCGATA
>KI543225.1:21370-24698 GCA_000496235.1 uncultured archaeon A07HR60 | reverse complement strand
TCTGAGCGTATGTCCGCGCGAGGACGGATGAACAGACGACTTGCGCCACTGTAGAAACTCAGCGCGGTCGCTAGCGACGACTCGGTCGTCCTCCAGCTCGTTGCGAGCGCCGCGGATTCCTCAACAGTCAAGAGAGTCGAAGCCCCGTCCTAATGGATCGCGGCGCCGGTCGATCGCGTCGGTTACGAGCGCCTGGTTCAGTGTTCAGATAGCGAACTATCCCTATTTTCAAGAGAAAACCCAGCACGGGATTGAAATATCTCATAATTCCCGTAGTAAAATCATCTGACAGATCTAATCACGCAATGATGTTATTATTCTCTCCCCTGCTTGAATGTCGCAAATCGCCCGATGTCAAAGGCTTCATACAAAAATGTTCAAGATTTGCACGAAATCAGCTGCGAGAGCCAAACCGCCTTTATGAGCGATCCACCGCTGTCTTGCGGATGTTGATCGTTCAAAAACTGAATGGGCGCTGCAGGCTTTCGTTCGCCTCCCGAACGAATTGACCGTTGAGGCGTGAGACGGCTGAGATGAGCTGCCTCACAGTGTGATTGTTCGGGCTTGACAGCCGGGAAGCCCGGTGTGTCGAAGAGGCGCCGGTGGGCGTGTGTCACCACAACGGCAACCAGAGCCGTTTCGTCGCTATCGCCCCCGTGTCACGCGCTCGCGTTCGGTCGGTCGCGGACGCCGAGGTCGATACTGAACTCGAAGTCGATGCGTTCGGCGCCGCCACGCAACGCAGGCCGTCGGCCGCCGTTATCGCCGTCACCGAACTCGATGACCCCCAGCGACGCCAACTCCTCTACGTTGCGGTGAACTTCGCTGTATTCGCGGTCGACAGCGTCTGCTGTCTCACGGATGCTCCCCGGCTGTTCGGCGACGATGATCTCCAGCAGTTGGAGATTGACCGTCCGCATCAGTCGGTCGACCTCGGCGTACGACTCAAAGTTGAGCACGAAGCCGGCGTCCTGTTGGATCGTCTCGCCGCGTTCGCCGTCGACGGCCCGCTGTAGTCGCTCACGCGCCGTCTCGCGGTGTATCGCTGCCTCTCCGACAGTGATCTTCAGTGTATTATCTGTCATTGTAGTTGCTTAATTTTTGTCAGGAATCGGTCTCGAAGCTGCATCATTCCAGGGAGCTCGATTCGGTCAACCGTCTCGCCCCTGTGCCGTTCGTGGCGCCCAGGCGTCTGATTCTCGTTGTCGTACCGAAGGATCGTCCCTCGGCCGTCTGTGTGCCCATAGTGAAGCGCGTACCGAAACCCGCACGGATACGCTTCGTCGTCCGTCCGATATATTCTCCTGCGGACCACCCGACTCTCGCCCCGGTCTTCGACATGCTCAATGACCTCGTGGCCTATCGCAGATTGAACTCCGTTCTCTATCCGTTTAATCATATGGGGGAAATCCCATAGACCCTCCTGAGGCCGATAGCGCGGCCGGACTGGACGGGTGTGCCGGCTCTGGCGAATCTGCAGATGAGCAAGGCGAGCGTCTTGAAGCTTGACCCTGAGGGTGAAGCCGACATTCAAACGTGGTCTGTGCGTTCGATATACTGTTCGATCGTTTCGCTGGATACCTGCCCGCCGTTCCGATGTAGCACGACTGTTACCAGAACCCACCACTCCACGGAAACCCGTTCAACACCGGTTCGTGTTGTTCCCACATCTCTCACGCGGTGATACTCTTGACCGTCCGTGCAATCTCGCTCGGCGGGTGCTTCAGATGGGTGGGGAGCGTTTACTTGAGTCGGAGCTCCGCAACGAGTTCAGTTACATTTGCATGAATGCCGCCGATACTGAGTGTGTCTGTCAACAGTTGTCTCTCTGCCGGCGGACACGGTGCATCGGGGCCGACAAGAATCGTGTCCCGCTGTGTGATTGTGTCTCCCTTGTCCAATTCCACAGAGAGGCCTATGCGTAAGATTACTATGCCGGCATTGGCCCGCCAGCAGCCCCCATCAGGTGACTCGGGAATGATCTCTGCTCGAGTTGCCGGCCCGTCCGGATCTACTGGTCCAATCCCCTGGTGGGTTCTCTCTGGATTAGAGTGCGGAATCGGTAACAATTCACCCGATTCGCTTCGACCGGTAAATGGATAGAATGCACCACCGTAGAACCGCCGCTGTGGCCCGGTATTCGTCAGCCGATACTCGATTTCCGGTGGGGCATCTGGCGGCTGGAACAGTTCGGCTTCAAACGCAACCTGGCGAGGGCCGTCGTCACGACTCTGCGGATAATCACGATGACTATCAGACACGAAGTTGTCACGGTCTTTGTTGACGCTCGTTTCGCTGATTGAGAGTGTGGTGTCGACACCAAGCATTACTTGTGACTCTCTTGGACCGGTACAGCCGGCAAACACGCCCGCGGTTCCCGTGAGAGCGCAGAGGTACTCTCGGCGATTCATACTCGAAGATCAAATTCAGTCTCAACCGCTTCCATCATCGTCGCCCGTTCTGAGAGTCTGTCATTACGCCCAGCATAGTGGACGCCGGCAACATATACCTTCCAGATATCATAGTTGGAGTCGTATTCACGACAAAAAAATGGACCACCTGAATCACCACCATCACCATCTGCCTCTATGTCGAATGCACTGTCATCATCGTATACTTGAATAATGTGGCCGCTGTCGTGACCAGTTGTCGACCCCCGCTTGTCAACAGTGAACTCTTCATTATTCTCGTTATCCACAATCTTATCTCTGCCCAGTGTTCCGTAGATATGATGAGCAGTCCAGGACTCATCATCACCGCTGTCGGCGGCAAATCGGTTATACGCGTCCGTGCTGAGATTAACCATGCCGGCATCGAATCCTGGGACGCCGTTTTCAGCGGTAGTCTTTATCTGTTCGTCTATCGGAGTGCCAACTTGGTGGTCATCTCCAGACACATCCTTTGGCTGGTGGATTTCCTCAGGATCATTATAATTGAGTACGTGTGCAGCAGTGACAAGATCCATATTTGAGGTCTTCTCGTTATACGCCACCGCACAGCTCGTTCCATGCATGTACGACTGATGAGTGTCTCCCTGAATACACGCGCCCCCAGGGACGGGTCGGTACTTGTGTTCATAGTGATCTCCAGGACCAGTGACGTCGGGTGTGGGCTGTTCAGTCGGGAACGGGTGGGCTACTCGCTCCGTTTCGATTTCGACTGGAATGTCCTCGATCGTCTGTTGATACTCGCCATCCCCGGCGGTTCCGGAGATAGTAGCTGGCAGCGTGTCTTTCAGCTCGTCTTCAGAGACGCCGGGAGTGATTGCTTGCCCGTCTGCGGTTTCTCCGACAGTCCGTGTCACGATGACCGCCTTCTGGTCGTGATT
>KI543225.1:12768-20466 GCA_000496235.1 uncultured archaeon A07HR60 | reverse complement strand
ATCCCTATTTTCAAGAGAAAACCCAGCACGGGATTGAAATATCTCATAATTCCCGTAGTAAAATCATCTGACAGATCTAATCACGCAATGATTTTATAAATTCTCTCCCCTGCTTGAATGTCGCAAATCGCCCGACGTCAAAGGCTTCATACAAAAATGTTCAAGATTTGCACGAAATCGGCCGCGAGAGCCAAACCGCCTTTATGAGCGATCCACCGCTGTCTTGCGGATGTTGATCGTTTAAACGTAACTGAATGGGCGCTGCAGGATTTGAACCCGCGACAGCTTGGTCCGAAGCCAAGCACTCTATCCAGGCTGAGCTAAGCGCCCTATCAGTCTATAGTTGATGTATTGTTCTTAACTTCGGTGGTTTGCTGACGGAATGCGTCGGGGTGACGTGAGCCGTGAGGTGGAGTCACACGTGTTATTAGCGGCGCCCGAATCTTGCCACGCATGGGTGTGATCGGCGCCGTGCGCGGGTACGTGGAGGTGACCCGACCGGGCAACGCGCTCGCAGCCGGGGTACTCACCTTCACCGGCGCGTTCGTCGCGGGTGGCGTGTTCGCGGCGCCCGAGCTCGTCCTGGTGGCCGTTGCGGCGACAGTCTTGGCAACCGGCGGGGGCAACGTCATCAACGATTATTTTGACCGAGAGATAGACGAGGTGAACCGGCCGAACCGACCGATTCCTCGCGGGGCAGTCTCCCCGCGGGCCGCAATAGCCGAGACAGCCGGCTTGTTCGCTGGCGCGGTGGGGCTGGCTATCCTCCTTCCGCGGACAGCTATCATCATTGCCGTGGTGAATCTGCTCTTGTTACTCGCGTATACAGAACTGTTCAAAGGTATTCCTGGCGTTGGAAATCTCGTCGTTGCGTCTCTTACCGGTTCGACGTTTCTGTTCGGGGGCGCTGCAGTCGGCGACCCGCTGGGCGCGGTCGTGTTGTGTCTCCTCGCGGGACTGGCCACACTGGCTCGAGAGGTTATCAAAGACGTCGAAGATGTGGAGGGCGACCGACAGCAGGGCCTCTCGACGCTGCCGATTGCAGCCGGAACCAGAGTCGCTCTCTGGACAGCGCTGGCGTGTCTGAGCGTGGCAGTCGTCGCGAGTAGCGTCCCCTATCTCGATGGCACGTTTGGGGTCGTATACGCCGCCGCTGTTGTTCCTGCCGATGCAGTCATGTTGACCGCCGCGTGGCGCGCGTTCGATAATCCCGCGATTGGCCAGCGCCGTCTCAAACTCGGAATGTATGTCGCCATTGCCGCCTTCCTCCTCGGGCGAGCAGTCAGTATCGTGAACTGAACCTCTGCTATCCACTCTGTCCTCTCAGACTAACCCCGTGACGAGCGCGGTCCGTGCACGGCCACTCGATCAGTTCCTGAGTGGTTGTTCTGTAGCAAAGACGGAAAGCCCTCCAAGCGGACGTATTATCTCTCCGGCTCCCCATGAGCTACTATGACTGATGATCGTATCACAGAGTTACTCGGCCTCGACCGTGTGGCAGTGATCGGCTGTTCGAGCACGCCCGGCAAGGACGCCCACGAAATCCCCCGGTACCTCCTGGACCAGGGGTACGACGTACTTCCAGTCAATCCATACGCGGAGGAGATATTCGGAAAGCAAGCCCACGACAGCCTCGCTGAGATCGCAAACCCGATCGATTTAGTCACCGTGTTCAGACCAGGTGACGAAGTGCCAGACATCGTCGATACGGTATTGACCCGACGCGACCAGCGAGGGCAGGACGACCCTGAGGGCCTATGGCTCCAACTCGGCATTACCAATCAGCCGGCGATTACTCGGGCTCGCGACGCCGGCATGACGGCCGTCCAGGATCACTGTATGAAAATCGAACACCAGTGAGCACTGGGTTCAATCTCGTGTTCGTCAAATCGATGCAGCCGACGTTTGAGAGCTGATTCTCGCGGTTCCTGTGACTCCCGTCAATCGGGTTATACCCGCCCCTGAAACAGTCACCCTGCTCAGCGCGCAACGAGGCTTTAGATCTATACTTGCCGCTGTTGTTGGTCGTCCAGTGACGCGATAACTCAGGGTATTGACCCGTTGTCAGACTGCATGCGGGGGCATGACAGCGACTTCGAGACCCGGTGAATGCCAGATAGAGCCGAGCGGCACGACTGTAGACAGTGGTCGGGAGTGACTAATACCGACTCAAGCCTCTGACTCTTCGCCCTCGTCACGTCCGTCGGGAGCCATATTGTCGGACAGACGCTCGGCTTCGTCGATATGTGTCTCGGCTGTCACCGCTTTCAGGTCGACTTCCAACTCTGTGGCGACGGCTTCGAGTATGGCGCGTTGCTCGGCCATCTCCACTTCCAGACTTTCGACCCGACTTGCAGTCTCCGTTACTGTGTTCTGGGTTTCGTCCACCTCTGTCCGGAGTTTGTCCAACCGCTCGTAGGTCTCTTCAGCTTTCTCTGCCAGTGCCTGGATCTTTCGTGCCGTTCCTCCCAGTCCCATGTCTTTCCATACGTGCCTCCAGTATCTGTACGTTTTCCTTCGTCGCTGTCTCTCATGGACAGGCCACCGAGAGCACGTGGCCGGGTGCCAGACTCGCAATGACTCGCTCACACCCAGACACAGCGACGATCATCTGATGAACACCCACGGGAACGGTGCGCTTTTCAGCCGACGTGTGCAGAATACGGTATGACTGCCAGTCGGGTTCTGCTGACAAATGACGACGGTATCGATAGCGTCGGTCTGAGAGCCCTGCGAGAGGCGCTCTCGGAGGTAGCCGAGGTGATAATGATCGCGCCTGCAGACGATCAGAGTGCGGTCGGCCGGGCATCGTCTGATGAGGTGACCGTCCGGGAACACGAACACGGCTATGTGGTCGAAGGAACTCCAGTTGATTGTGTGATCGCCGGCCTGGGGGACCTGGTTCCGGACGTCGATGCCGTCGTTTCAGGCTGTAACAAGGGGGCCAATCTCGGGGCCTACACTCTCGGCCGATCGGGAACGATCTCAGCGGCGGTTGAGGCGGCGTTTTTCGATGTTCCAGCTATCGCCGTCTCTATGTACATTCCCGGTGGTGACGACTGGTACAAACGCGAGCTGTCTCAACGCGATTACAGAAACGCCACTGAAGCCGCCCGATTCCTCCTCGACGAGTCGGTCGGCACTGAGGCGTTCGAGACGGCTGATTATCTCAACGTGAATGCTCCCACCTTCGATTCCGACGAATTAGTGCCGATGGAAGTGACCCGGCCTTCGACACTGTACGACATGACAGCTACCCAGTCCGGTGACTCGATCAGGCTCACAGACCGCGTCTGGGACCGCATGGAAGAGGGGACACTACCAGATCCGGAGGGCACGGACCGCCGCGCAGTCGTCGAAGACCGGGTCTCTGTCTCGCCGCTGACGGCTCCCCATACCACCGAGCGATACGGCGAACTCGACCGACTCGTCGGCAGCTACAACGACCTGCCCAAACAGGAATGAGTGACGTCTCGCAGAATCGCCAGCTGGCGGCTCTCTTCCGGCCCTGAAATTGGGAGCCTGGTTGTGAACGGTCCATACTGCAGCCTCATTGTTCGTCAACAGTGCCCCTGACGACGACCTCAAGCCGAGTCAGCTGTCTTCGCTGCCTTCGCTGACCGTCACCTGTGCTTCTCGAAGCACCGTCTCGGCTGTCTCTAGCCCCTCTTTGTACAGTTCGGCAATCGTCCCCTCGGGCAGGTCACTGTCGACCCGCATCATGACCTGATGGCGGGTGGGATCAACCTCGGTCCCGGGTTCCGGCTCAATTATGTCGAATCCCTCTGACTGGAGGATTCGGTCGAATTCTTCGAGTGTCGATTCCACTCCCGGCCGGATATCGGTCCCTTCCTCCTGCTGGAGTGCTCGCACAAGATTGTCTCTGACGTCGATGATCTCTGTCACGAAGTCTTCGGCGGCCTGCTCTTCGAGCCGGTCTTGTCGCTTTTTCGCCCGCTTTTTGTAGTTTTGAAAGTCCGCCTGATTCCGTTTCAGCCTGTCTTCGAGATCCGCTACCTCATCTTGGGCTTCGTGGAGGTCTGTGGCGAGTTCTTCCACCGCGCCAGCCAATTCGGCGTCGTATTCAGCTGCCTGCCGGGCCAACTCCGATTCGTATTCCGGCTCTGACTCCGCTTCCGACTCATCTTCGCTGCTATCGTCGACCTCGGTAGCGGTTTCTGATTCGGTCGATTCCTCGGCGCTATTCTGGGCTGCAGCGGACGTCTCCGGGTCATCGTCTGCGCTGCCAGCTTCCGGATCTGCGGCTCCCGCTGGGTCTGGTTGTTCGTCCGTCTGGGACCCCTGTTCGACGTCGGAGTCACGTTCCCGCTCCTGCTGTTGGTCAGCCCCAGCGTCGGCATCGGTGTCAGTCTCCGACTGTTCCGGTTCTTGTTCAGTCGTCCCTTCTGGGTCGGCGACCTCGTCGCTCATATGTAACGGCTAGACGTGCCAGTGGATAAGCAACCCGGAACTCCCAGACAGTGACACAACCTCGGCCAGTAGACTGCATCCAGGCCGTGCAGTCCCACCGGCATCGAGCGATCAGACACAATGACGCATTCGACTACCGAGCTGGATCACAGTCGCTCCTTGACCTCCTCCCACCCCTGAAGGGGTGGGGTGGGATTCCTCCGTCAGTTATCCAGCAGTGCCGACAACTGCGGCTGTGAACTTGCGGGTTTGCTGAGGCACTTTCGGCCCTCTCAGAGGAGGGTGCGGTGGGTTGGGTATCCGCTCAGTGTTGCCCGCTCTCGCTCTCTGCGAGAGCGTGGCACTCACGGGCGTCCAGCCACGTGAACAGCAGGCTGGGCCATCAGCCCGACTCCCAGTTTGCAACCGCCACAGGGGAGTCACTGTAGGCGACATGCCAACTGCTGCTGGTTGGGCTGCGGTGGTGTGTGAGTTGGAGTAAGACCCGCTCGTCGCCATCTTGAGCGTGAACGGGTTCCCCGCAGCAGCACATCGCATGTCTATCCTAGTATACAGACTTTTTCTACTTGAATGGAACGGATAACAGCGTGCAGGAAAAGCGTGTGTGGTTCTCAGTCGTCGGCTTCATCCCACGGCTGAAGCCGTTGGCTTTCGGCTTAAACCACTGTAATCGCGTTGTCACCCCAAGGTAAGCCACGGACCCCCGTTCTCCGGGTGAATAGCGGCTGTCTCTCTCGGCTGGCGCCATACCACGGTCTGTCACCGCGTTCTGACGTCACTCGACAGCTGTCCGCTCGTGAAATTCGACAGAACTCGGTGGGCCTTTGGGGTGTGTCAAAGGTATGACCGAATCCGAATCCGTCCGATATATGGGCTCCCCGGCTCTATCTGTCGTGATGACGGCACCCAACCGGAACGTGGTGTGGGGGCGGGCGATCGTCAGTGAACTCGCCGCCGCCGGTGTCGACACGGTTTGTGTGTCGCCCGGGAGCCGGTCGACACCGCTCACGATGGCGGTGGCAGAACACGCCGATATGCGGATTCTCTCTCATCTTGACGAGCGGTCTGCCGCGTTTTTCGCGCTTGGTCAGGCGCGGCGGACCGGGACGGTGACGCCACTCGTTTGTACGTCCGGGACTGCAGCCGCGAATTATCACCCCGCAATCGTTGAGGCCTCTCAAAGCCGGGTTCCGATGCTGGCGTTGACGGCAGACCGCCCGCCAGAACTCCGTGACTCTGGGTCGAACCAGACAATCGATCAGCAGAAGCTCTACGGCGACGCTGTGCGCTACTACAAGGACCTCCCCGAGCCCGAGGCTGACGCCCGGAAACTGCGGTCGGTTCGCACGACTGTCGGTCGAGCGGTGGCGGCTGCAGAGGGGACTCCGCAGGGACCAGTTCACCTGAACGTCCCGTTCAAGAAGCCGCTCGAGCCGACAGAGGTGCCCGGTGACGTCCCATCTGACCTCGATACGGAGGCGGAACACGGCCGCGAGAGTGCCTACGTCACCACCCACCACGGAGTTCCCGAGTTGGACGACGACCGCCTGCGAGAGTTGGCCGACCAAATCTCCGCCGACCGAGGGCTGATCGTCGCCGGCCCGGCTGATCCGCCGGGGTTAGACCCGGAAGCCGTGACGGCGCTGGCTCACGCCACCGGGTACCCGGTGCTCGCGGACCCGCTGTCGAATCTCCGGTACGGGGGTCACACTCGTGTCGCGCCCATCATCGGCGGCTACGACGGGTTCGGTGGTGCCCATCTGGCAGACGCCTGGCCCCACCCCGACGTGGTGATCCGACTGGGCGCGTCACCTACCTCGAAATCGCTGCGAAAGTACTTAGCTGCCGTCAACGCCGACCAGTTCCTGATCGACCCAGCTGGCGAGTGGCGCGAGGCAGAATTCACCGTGACCGACCTGGTGGTCGCTGATCCCTCCAAACTCACGGCCCGGCTGTCACGACACGCCGACACTGGGGCGGCGGCCTGGCGTGAGCGGTGGACCACTGCCGAGGCCCGTCATACAGAAATGCTCGAAACTGCCGGCTTCCACGAAGGTGCCCTGCTCACAGATGTCGTCGCCACCTTGCCAGACCCCTCGACACTGTTCGTGTCGAACTCGATGCCAGTCCGCGACCTGGACCGGTTCGGGGGGCCGACCACCACGTCGCTCACCGCACTGGGTAATCGCGGCGCGTCAGGAATTGATGGAATCATCTCCAGCGGTCTTGGGGCTGGGAGCGCGACCAGAGACGACCTGACAGTGGTTACGGGAGATCTCGCCTTCTATCACGACACAAACGGGCTGTTAGCGCTGGAGCGGTGTGGAATCGAGGCGACAATCGTCGTCATCAACAACGACGGCGGTGGGATCTTCCACAAACTCCCAATCGAAGAGTACGAACCACCTTTCACACAGCAATTCAAGACACCCCACGGGCTCGATTTCGAGCCGGCAGCCACACTCCACGATGCTGAGTTCACCCGAATTGACGCCACTCCTGCCGTCGACCAGGCGGCCGCCCGGGAGACGTTCCGTGCGGAATTAGACCGAGCGCACAGTTCGACCGGGACCCGTGTGATCGAGGTGGGCACGGACGCAGAGACAAGTCACGCAGTCCGTGAGTCGCTCAAAGAGAGGACTGTCGAGGAAATTATCGACGAGGTCTGACCGGTGACGAGACGAGACGAGACGAGACGAGACGAGACGAGACGAGACGAGACGAGACGAGACGAGACGAGACGAGACGAGACGAGACGAGACGAGACGAGACGAGACGAGACGAGTCGCCGAGCAATCGGCCCGGATGGTCACACATACCATACTGCGCGCCACTACCGTAGCGCGATGTGGTGACTCGGGAAGAGCAGACACTGGATTCTGTCCGTCGCCCTGACTGAACCTGAACCCGTACCCATACCCCTTTTGCCTGGGCACTCGCATCCTCGGACATGGTATCGGAGTTGTTCGACGAGGCGGCTTGGGAGCCGGTCACCGACGAGTTCGCCGATGTCACGTACCACCGTGGCCGGGACGTTCCGGCCGTACGGATTGCCTTTGACCGTCCCGAGGTTCGGAATGCGTTCAGACCGGGGACTGTCGACGAATTGTACGCAGCGTTGGATCACGCCCGAAAACAAGCAGACATCGGGTGCGTCCTTCTAACAGGCAATGGGCCGTCGTCGAAAGACGACGGATGGGCTTTCTGCGCGGGCGGAGACCAGTCGGTCCGGGGTGAGTCCGGCTACGAGTACCGCGACGACGACGA
>KI543225.1:9454-12748 GCA_000496235.1 uncultured archaeon A07HR60 | reverse complement strand
TGGGCAGACGAGATTGCCGCGAAGTCGCCAACGGCGATCCGGATGCTAAAGTACGCGTTCAACATGGCTGACGACGGGATGGTCGGCCAGCAACTGTTCGCCGGAGAAGCCACTCGTCTGGCGTACGACAGCCCGGAGGCCAGAGAGGGTCGCGACGCCTTTCTTGAGGGACGGGAGCCCGACTTTTCTGACCATCCCTGGCACTACTGACTGGCCCCCCGAACCACTACCCCGAGACCGTCCGCGGCACTGCCGTGCAAATCCCCGTCGCGGACCAGTGACATCCACCAGGTGGTGACGCCGCCGCTTTGCGCACTGAAGATGACGACGCTGCTGCAGGCGCTACAACTGACTACGCCGTGACGCTCGCCGAGAGTGGTGCCAATACTGAGCAAGTAGCGGCCCACACCCGGCGAGATCGGTGACAATGGCATGTGTATGACGGCACCAAGATAATCAAATAAATGACAAAAGATTCAGCACCAGGGAGGCGAACGTACAAAATATGACGGAGCCGGGGACGCGTGTCGGAGACGGCGAGATGGACGCGGAGATGTCCACAGCGAGAGCGTGGCTAATCGCGTCGCGGCCGCAGACGCTCCCGGCAGCGGCAGCCCCGGTGATTGTCGGCACGGGAATCGCGTATGCACACGGGCTGTTTGCCCTGCTCCCGGCGCTGGCGGCGCTGGGTGGCGCACTCTTGATCCAAATCGGGACCAACTTCGCGAACGACTATTACGATGCTGTCCAGGGTGCAGATACAGAGTCTCGGGAAGGGTTCACTCGCGTTACAGCAGGGGGATTGATCGCTCCCGAACGGGTGAAAACCGCCATGTGGCTCACGTTCGCCACGGCAGTACTCGCGGGAATCCCGCTGGTGTACATCGGGGGCCTCCCGATCGTGGTGGTCGGGCTGGCGAGTGTGGCCGCAGGGATCGCGTACACCGGCGGACCCTACCCGCTCGGCTATCACGGACTCGGTGACGTGTTCGTCTTTGTGTTCTTTGGGCTGGTTGCCGTGACGGGGACGTACTACGTACAGGCGACAGCGTTGATGGCTTCTCCACTCCCGCTGACGATCCCAGCGGGCACGATTCCAATGGAAGTGATCGTCGCTGCACTGCCGGTCGCCGCGCTCTCGACGAATATTCTCGTCGTGAATAACGTCCGCGACCGCGAGGAAGACGCAGAGACGGGCAAACGCACGTTGGCCGTCCGGTATGGGTATCGCTTCTCGCGAATTCAGTATCTCGGCCTGCTCGGGCTCGCGTATATTGTTCCCGTCTGGTTCGCGATCACGACCGGGAGTCTGTGGCCGCTGGCCCCGCTGGCGACGCTTCCGCTCGCGTATCGGGTCGCTTCGACGGTCGTAATGGAGACGGCGGGTGATCAACTTAATCCTGCACTCGAGTGGACTGGCCGGCTGTTGGCAGCGTTTGCCGTCCTCTTCGGACTGGGGGTGGCCGTGTAGTTCCGATGACCCCGACAGATCTGCGCGCAGACGACGTTTTCACCCGTCACTTCTCGCTTCCACTGTCCTCGCCGCTCCGAACGGCGAAAGGGGAGTTCACCGACCGAGACGGGAGTCTCGTCAGGGTGCGTCAGGATTGCGCTGATGGCAGCGCGTACTCGGGTGTGGGCGAGGCTACGCCGTTTCCGGGGTGGACAGAGTCACTCGAGGAGTGCCGCGAACGGCTGGAGACGGTCGGTCCCGCGGCTCTCACGGAACTTCACCAGCGTCGCTCTGACCGCTGGCGGGAGACACCGGCGGCCCGCCACGGGCTGTCGCTTGCGATACTTGATCGCCAGGCGCGGATCGACGGGTGCTCTCTCGGGGCAGCTCTCGCGGCGATAGTCGACGGTGCCGCGACAGAGCCCGCGTCGACGGTCCCAGTCAATGCTACCATCGGCGACGGAAGCGTCGACGAAACGGTACACGCGGCCGAGTCAGCAGTCCAGGACGGATTCGAGTGTCTGAAACTCAAAATTGGCGCGAGACCCCTTGAGGAGGATCTTGCCAGGGTGGGTGCTGTCAGAGACGCCGTCGGTGATGGGGTGGTCCTCCGAGTCGACGTAAACGAGGCATGGAACGAGTCACAGGCGCGGCGCGGGCTCGACCGGCTGGCAGACCTGGCTATCTCCTACGTCGAGCAACCACTGTCGGCGGATCAACTCGAGGAGCACGCCGCGCTTCGGGGACACGGCGTGGGAATCGCCGTAGACGAAACCATCGCCACCGGGCCGTCACGAGAGCGTGTCACGGCCGTTATCGACGCCGCGGCCGCCGATGTCGTCGTCCTCAAGCCGATGACAGTCGGCGGCCCCGTCGAGACGCTGCGACTCGCGATTCGTGCGTTGAAAGCGGGAATCGAGCCGGTGATCACGACCACCATCGATGCCGTCGTCGCCCGAACGGCCGCTGTTCACGTGGCCTCTGTCGTCCCGAACGTCTCTGCCTGTGGACTGGCGACTGGCGGATTGCTAGAATCTGACCTCTGTGCGGATCCCGCGCCGGTCTCGGATGGTCACATCGACATTCCCTCTGGGGCAGGTATCGCAGGCGGGGCATTCGAGGGCGAGTTGTTCTGATGGATGACGAGCCGAGGGCTCGCCGTTCATATCAGGCCAGGGTATGGTCGGGCAGAACAGGACACGACAAGACATGGCAAAACAGGACTCAAAGCCAGCGAAGACTCGGATACTATCCCGACGCCAGCACATATCTCATCATTCGACGACCTGCAGCGCCCCGACCATTCCGGCCGGCTGATGTGGTGTGCAATAGTATCGATACACGCCCGGTTGGTCGATAACCGTCGTGAACTGCCTCGGGGTCAAGCCCCGAGGCTTCCCAATTCGTCGACACGCTTTGCATCGACAGCCTCTCGCTGAGGCGCCGACGTAGGGAGCGCAGTCTGCATGGGCGTTACTTCGGAGCGTCCCGCTCCTACCTGCTTCAGTCCTCGGGTGAGAATATTCTTTGCCGCATTGAGATCACGGTCTTGGGTGTGGCCACACGCTGGGCATGAGTGTTCCCGTACCCACAGTGGCTTATCGGTTGCCACGCCACAACTGGCGCACTCTTTGGTCGTCCCTGCTGGATTGACCGTCACAACGTGTGTGCCGTGGAGCTCGGCCTTGTACTCTAACAAACGGATGAACCGCGACCACGCGGCGTCTTGCTTGTTTTTGGCGTTCTGGCTGGTTCCAGCAGTGGCTTCACATCCAAGTTTTCACAGCCACAGATCGTATTCCGTGACAGCCAGGTGTCAGTTTGTGCTGGAAGTCTGTGAC
>KI543225.1:7892-9434 GCA_000496235.1 uncultured archaeon A07HR60 | reverse complement strand
AGGCGGTGGGTCCCCCGACAGCGGGGGTCCGGGGATCGTGGGCCAATTGAAGTCTGCGCTCGGACTCGGCGATTCTGGCTCTGATGGGCCCGACGAGGCCAAACTCCAGGCAGCCGAGCAACTCACGCAAGAATACGCCACTGAACTCCAGTCACATCTCGAACAAAAGGGCAAGTGGGAGCAAGTCCGAATCGCGTATCAGGAATCTGGCGACTGAACCCTACATCAACGACTCGTGTTCGTCCAGGTATAGTTCGATTCGGCGGACACACGTCGTCTACATTGTCTGAGTAGGTATCACAGAAGAACGATGGCGGAGTCCGACGCACCGAACTGGTACGTTTCACCGATCGTCACTTGAGCGCGTTCTCCCAGGCTCGTCACTCTGCAGACTCTTTTCTCCGGACGGTGCCGCCGCTGAGCCCCTCCCAGTCGACTCGATACCCCATCGCTGACAGGACGGCGCTTGACTCCTCGATACCACGGTCTGAGAGGAGAGCCTCGGCTTCCGTGAGATCCATTCCCGGTTCGATCGCGGACGCGAGTTGGTCTAGCACTGCGGGTCTGACGAGTGTCTGCCCGAGACGGCGGTGGTCTGGGAACCGTTTGTCTTTGAGCGCGTCCTCGCTCACGCCGTATTCAGTCGCCAGCGACTCGAGACGACACACGTCTTCGTCTGGGGTGAGTCGGTCTGGAATGGCTGCAGCGGCCGCTTCGGTCAGGTTCTGCTCGTAATCGCGGAGCATACTTGCGATCGCTTTGATGCTCACCGTGCCGCTGTACTCGGTGGCCCGCTGGTCTCGGGCCTGGATTTCCTCGCCAACGCCCAGACTTTGATCGACCGCCACAATCATATCCACGTCTTCCAGATCTGCCAGCTGTGAGAGCTTTTTTGAGACGTACTCTGGCGTCCAGAAGCCCATGATCTCGAAAAATACCCTGAACTCGCCAAACGCGTAGTCGAACGCGAAATCCGGGATCATCACCCGGTGACCTGTCCGTAGTGGCTCGGGCTCCCGGGTGAGCGACCAGTCGAGATCCAGTCGCTGGAATCGGGCCGCAAAGTCGGACTCGACTCCGCTGTCGTAACTCGGGTCTGCAACCGGGTCGACTCCAGGCACAGAGACGTCCGTCTGATCCAGTCTGAGGGTGCGCGGGGTGCCTTTGTCGTCGATCTGTGCCTCCAGATGCCACTCAGTGGTAGCGGCGACCGTTCTGAGGACGCGCGCGAAAGCGGTTCCGTACCGACGGGTTCGCCGGAATAGCGAGTCCGGCCCCGTCACTTCGATGACCCGTCCTGAGTCGGTCGCGTGAATCTCGTACATCAGCCCAAGTCGCTTGACCGCAGACACTATCGCCCGTGGGTCTGTCGAGGACAGTTCGATCTCGGTTGCGTCGAACAGGGCCGTCTGAGCGAGCGAGAGATTGTACTGAGTCAGAAGCGTGTCGGCGTCCCAGCGCGACTGGAAGGCGGTCATGATCTGGTTTTGATCGCGGTCGGCGTACAGTGCCGACTCGATCTCGGCGGCGGTCGTCCCGAGT
>KI543225.1:3591-7872 GCA_000496235.1 uncultured archaeon A07HR60 | reverse complement strand
GATCTTTCGGTTCGCCTTGGCAACCTTCCTGCGTTGGTCCTCCCAATTGTGTGAGCCGTGTTCTTTGCGAGCAAGGTCGCGTTGTTCACGGCGGAGCCGGTCGTATTCATCAGAGAGGTCGAGAGTATCGACAGTGAGATTCTCCGAGGTATGAATGTAGTTGATGATCCCGAGATCAACGCCAACACACTCCTGTGGCTCAATCTCACTGAGGGCTGGTTTCGACGGAACTGTGTCGGCAGGCAAATCGAGCCCGAAGGAAACGAACCACTCACCGGTTGATTCTTTTTTAATTGTGACTTGCTTGATCGTTGCGTTCGGCGGGACATCTCGGTGATACCGGATCGGAATATCACCGACCCCAGAGAGCCACAGTGTTGCAGTCTGACCACTCGTGTTTTTGAGTTTGAAGCCAGACTGTGAATAGGTCATACTCTGGAACTCTCTGGGTGGCTTCCACCGAAGCATTCCCACCGTCTGCCCGTTTTCCTTCAATTCAGATAGCCCACTCAAATTATTGTAGAACCGCTTGACCGTTGCTTGTAGGGCTTTTGAGTGGACTTCACCGAACAGCGGAAATTCATCTTTCCACTGCGGGAGCCGGTCGTGGTGTTGATACGCCGAGCCGACGCTGTGTGTCTCGCTGTCAAGTGTCTGATACTCGTAGCGAGTGTAATTGTAGGCTTGGCGGTGAATATCAATGTGGGATTCCACGTCCGAAGTAAGCCCTACCCGATCAGGATAGGCTCGATACCGGAACGTGTACTTCATTGATACATATGCACAATCGCATTACAACGGCATAGTTATTGTGGTTTATGTCATATTACTGTTGGCTTCATCCACGGGGTCAAGCCCCGTGGCATTCGCCGTGTCCGCTGGTAAACGTGTGCCCCTCTTGGGCCGTCAGCACTGATTCGAATGCTCCGTCCGTATCCAGGACGTTGTGCTGGCCACCCTTGCCGGTCCACTCCCACCGGACGGTCGTGCCGACTGTGATCCGTGCCGCAGCGGGCCCGTAGGCCCGCCCACCACCGACACCAACGCCGATTGTCACTTGGCTGGCGTCCGTCAGATCCTGAGTCCCCTGGTAGTTGTTGCTGTTTCTGAACCAGTCGCCGTACGTCTCCGCCTCTGGGCCCTCGCCGCCGAGACATCCCGCCGTCACCATTATCGGCGCTGTCCCGAGGATCCACCGGCGTGTCACGTCCATATCAACTGCAATTGGAATATGCATATATGTCACTGGTCAATTAATCCCCGTTCTCGCCCCTGAGTATCCCACATGAGCCGTATCTACGGCGACAGACGAACGACTCCATGGGTACCAGCACAGTGCCTGTCGTTCTCAAGGAGACTCGACCTGAACCCATGTGAACGCCTGGCAAAGGGTTTAGTCCGGGGGGTACAACTTACTGGCCATGTTCGCTGACCGGCACAGATTCGACAGGGAGTCTCAGCCAGTGACGGGGCCGTTAGAATGAGCGACGCAGTCCGACTGGAGCGTGACGATGGTATCGCCCGACTCATATTAAGCCGGCCGGACAGCCGGAACGCCCTCTCATCGGAGGTATCCGGGGGGATTGTCGAGGCCGTTCGAGAGCTAGAGGGGAGCGATAGCCGGGTGGTCGTGGTCGAAGGGGAGGGGAAAGCCTTCAGCGCGGGCGGAGATATCTCGACGATGATCGAACACAGTCAGGGAGACGAGTCGTTAGACCATCTCGTCCGGTGGATAATCCAAGAGGCAGGTCGAGCCGTGAAGGCGGTCTCGGAGTGTGAATTCCCCACGGTCGCAAAAATCGACGGCCCTGCCTTCGGGGCTGGCGGCAGTCTGGCGCTGGCGTGTGACATTCAATTGTTGAGCGAGACCGCCGGGATCGGGTTCGGGTTCCGGCAGGTCGGGCTCGCTGTCGACGCGGGCACGTCGTATCTCCTCCCCCAGTACGTTGGCCGGAACGTCGCACGAGAGCTCGTGTACACCGGCGAGATCGTCTCGGGTGACCGAGCCATATCGCTTGGCCTCGCCAACCACGTCTTCGACGCGGAGACGTTCGAACAGGAATCTGAAGAATTAATCGCGCGCATCGCCGAGGGACCGACTGTCGGGCTGCGAACCTCGAAGCGGTTACTTCGGCATAATGCTTCTGCCACAATCGATGAAGCGATCGATCACGAAGCTGCCGCCCAAGCAGCGGTGTTCGATTCTGCAGATCATCACGAGGGGATTACCGCCTTCAAGCAGGGCCGTAGCCCAGAATTCCAAGGCGAGTAGCCAAGCCAACCGCCCGGTTTGGCGGGCCTCCTGTGTTGGTCTAATTGCTCTGTCCGGACCAAACAACGGGCCTTTCAGACGGTCTTGCCTCGCGGTCTAGTGTCGATAGCAGACTGAATGGTACGCAGTTTCCACAGGCTGGACAAATCGAGTCTCCCGGGGCTTTGCCTCGGAGATAGGTGACCGTCACCAGGAGGTACTTTAGCTCCCGTTTCTATGATTTGTGTATGGCCGAATGGACTGATGCGATCGTCGGCGACCGGATGGCGGTCGATCAGCAATTTTCCAACCGAATCGCCGGATCTGAATTCACTAGTCAACAATGGGGGCTGATCATGACTGCCACAAGTTTCGATATCGAGCAGCCTGACGACCCCGAAGATGCACGACTCGTCAGTGACACCGAGAAACTCCCTGGTATCATGCCAGAGCTGGATAATATCCAAGCCCAGATGGGAATGGCCGGCGGTGGCGGGTCTCGCGACAGCGGAGGGCCGGGAATCGTGGGTCAGTTGAAGTCCGCACTCGGACTCGGTGACTCTGGCTCCGATGGGCCTGACGAGGCCAAACTCCAAGCAGCCGAGCAACTCACGCAGGAATACGCTACTGAACTCCAATCACATCTTGAGCAGAAAGGAAAGTGGGAGCAAGTCCGAATCGCGTATCAGGAATCTGGTGACTGAGAGCAGCCCCGACAACTCCTATTTTCTCGGGTATGCTTCGATTCGATCGGGCACGCGTCGGCTGGATCAGATTAAGCCATATCAGTAGAGTGCGATGGCGTGGTTTGAGTTGCCGAATTGGCACGCCTTACTGACCGTCGGTTGAACACGTCCTCCTGGGTTTGTCACTCTCCGGACTCTTTGGGCCGGATGGTGCCGCCGCCGAGTCCCTCCCAGTCGACTCGATACCCCATGGCTGACAGGACGGCGCTTGACTCCTCAATACCACGGTCTGAGAGGAGAGTGTCAGCCTCTGTAAGAGCCATACCTGGCTCGATAGCAGATTCAAGTCGGTCCAGCACGGCGGGTCTGACGAGTGTCTGCCCAAGACGGCGGTGGTCTGGGAACCGTTTGTCTTTGAGCACGTCCTCGCTCACTCCGTATTCAGTCGCCAGCGATTCGAGGCGACAGACGTCTTCGTCGGGGGTGAGTCGCTCTGGAATAGCCGCAGCGGCCGCCTCGGTCAGGTTCTGCTCGTAATCGCGGAGCATACTCGCGATCGCTTTGATGCTCACTGTGCCGCTGTACTCGGTGGCCCGCTGGTCTCGGGCCTGGATCTCCTCGCCAACGCCCAGACTCTGATCGACCGCCACAATCATATCCACGTCTTCCAGATCTGCCAGCTGTGAGAGCTTTTTTGAAACGTACTCTGGCGTCCAGAAGCCCATGATCTCGAAAAATACTCTGAACTCGCCAAACGCGTAATCGAACGCGAAATCCGGGATCATCACCCGGTGACCTGTCCGTAATGGCTCGGGCTCCCGGGTGAGTGACCAGTCGAGATCCAGCCGCTCGAATCGGGCCGCGAAGTCGGACTCAACTCCGCTGTCGTAACTCGGGTCTGCAACTGGGTCAACTCCGGGCACGGAGACGTCCGTCTGATCCAGTCTGAGTGTGCGCGTGGTGCCTCCATCGTCGATCTGTGCCTCCAGATGCCACTCGGCGGTGGCAGCGACCGTTCTGAGTACGCGCGCGAAGCCGGTCCCGTACCGGCGGGTGCGTCGGAATAGCGAGTCCGGCCCCGTCACATCGATAATCCGTCCCGAGTCGGTCACGCGGATCTCGTACATCAGCCCGAGTCGCTTGACTGCAGACACTATCGCCCGTGGGTCTGTCGAGGACAGTTCGATCCCGGTCGCGTCGAACAGGGCCGTTTGTGCGAGCGAGAGATTGTACTGAGTCAGAAGCGTGTCGGCGTCCCAGCGCGACTCGAAGGCGGTCATGATCTGGTTTTGATCCCGATCGGCGTACAGTGCCGACTCGATCTCAGCGGCGGTCGTCCCGAGT
>KI543225.1:0-3571 GCA_000496235.1 uncultured archaeon A07HR60 | reverse complement strand
TAGTCGCGAAGCTTGTAACTCGTCGACAACCCCATTGACGGAACATCGAGCACTTCGTCGTGTACCTCTTTGCCGGCGGCCGTGAGTGCCGAGCGGATCTCACCGTAGCGATATGCAGGCGCTCGCATCCCGCCTGTCCGGGGGTCCGGCTCTGTTTCGGGCAGTGGTGGGAGATTCTCGCCGCCGACGCGAAGCGTGCCGTCCTCGAATCGGAGGCTGATAGTCACGTCTTCCACTCTGCGATTATATTTTAAATGTGTGCTGCCTGGCCGGAATATGCACACCGACCGTCTCGATCCCGAGGTGGCAGCCGTTGCCGGGAGATTCGACGATCGAGGAGTTCCGCCGTGGCACGAGCTATCGGTCCCGGCTGCCCGCCGTCTCGAAGACGACCTCTTCTCGGGAGATGACACCCCGCCGGTCGACCGTGTCCGAGAGGTGGCGTTTGCTGGGCCACACGGTGACGTCCCGCTTCGGGTGTACTCTTCGGACGACGCCAGTGAGGCTCCAGTGTTGGTCTTGTTTCACGGCGGTGGCTGGACACTCGGCACTCTGGACTCGATCGACGGACCCTGTCGAGAGTTGGCCGACAGGACGGGCGCAGTAGTCGTGTCCGTGGACTATCGGCTGGCCCCGGAGCACCCGTTTCCGACGGCAGTCGACGAGGCGACAGCGGCGGTGGACTGGGTGAACGCTAATGCGGCGGTGTTCGGCGGTGATCCTGCTCGGCTGGGTGTTATCGGGACGAGCGCCGGGGGCAACCTCGCGGCCGTCACGGCGCTTCGCGACCGCGCAGAAGAAACGGGATGCGTGTCCGGGCAGTTTCTGCTGTACCCAATGGTGGATCGCGACCAGTCACCGGGATCGTACACGGACAACGCCGATAGTCCGTTCCTCACGCCGCCGGCGATCGCGTGGTTTTGGGAGCAGTACCTTCGCAGTCCCGTCGACGCGGCCAACCCCTACGCGGCACCGCTCCAAGCGAGTAGCTTGCAGGGACTACCCGGTGGAACGGTGGTCACCGCTGGACACGACCCGCTGCGAGACGAGGGTGTCGGGTACGCAGACCGGCTTGACGACGCTGGCGTCGCCGTGACACATCGACACTACCCAGGGATGGCTCACGGGTTTCTCAGCCTGACTGACTCTGTCGGCGTCGCCGAGACTGCGATGGAAGAGTTGGCGAGCGATATCATCTCGACGCTGTGATATCGGTGCCTCGGCGCTGTGGCACCTCCAATGATGCTCTGTGGAGAGAGTGCAGGTGTGTTCCGTCTCGTCTCGTCTCGTCTCGTCTCGTCTCGTCTCGTCTCGGCTCGTTCTGCTTCTGCGAGTTGGGCTGCTTGCCGGAGCGCTGACACACCAGCGAGGTGTCCGGCGCCGATGGTCGCTTTCATCGCTTTTGCTGGGCCGCCGCTGACCACCTGTGGCCCCAGTTTCGCGACGGCGCCGTTTCCGACAGAGACGACCCAGCCGGGGATGTCCGCGCGATATCGGTCGAGCCGCGGTTCGAGGCCACTGTCAGCAGTGGCCAAGCGGGCGATATTGGTGGCGGCCGTCTTGGCTTCACGGATGGCACTGGCAGCGCTGGCCGGCACTGGTTCCCCGTCGGCGTCGACGACTTTGGCGGCATCGCCGACGACGAACGTCGAGTCCGACAGTCGAAGGTCCGCTCGAACGGTCCGACGATCGCCGTCCATCGTCGTCGCCCCCTGGATCCCACCAGTCCAGACGAGCCTGTCACATGGGAGCGTGCCCGCGTCGGTCTGCACCGAGTCGTCGGTCGCGCCCGTCACGGCAGTCCCCGTCTGGACGGTGATCCCAGCGCCCTCGAGTTCGGCTCTGATTGCCTGCTGGAACTCCGGCGCGAACCCGGGGGCGACTTCATCGGCCATCTCCAGGAGTCGGACCGACACCTGATCTGTGGCGCCCCGTTCGTCTGCCAGCGCCGCGATTTCACCCGCCACCTGAATCCCCGACAGCCCTGCCCCACCAACAACTACGTCACCGCCCGATTCGGTCAGTGCCAACACGTCATCCCGGATCTGACCGGCGTGTGACAACCGCTTGAGCGGAACGGCCTGCTCTTGAACCGATTCCATCCCAAAAAAGGCGGTTTCGGCGCCCAGACAGATTGCGCCGAAATCGTATCGAAACTCTTCGGGGGCGTCATCGCCGTCCAGTTTGACGACGCCGGTCCCGGGGTCGACGTCTGTCACGGTTGCCTCGATCAACTCGACGCTGTCCAGTACCTCCCGGAGTGACACCTGGATCGTGTCGACCACACTGGGCTCACGAATGGTGCGGTGGAGTTCGTGCTGGACGAGATGTGTCGGGGAGTCGTTGATGAGCGTCAGCGAGATGTGTGCCGGCAGTTCCTGTTCGAGACGACGGGCGACTTTGAGACCTGCGTACCCGGCCCCCAGGACGGCGACGTTCATACAGAAGCTAACAGAGCACCGCTCAAGAGGATGCCGTCTAGTTCCCCGATATAGGGTCCACTGTGCGTGTCTCTCCGCGCCGGTCTCGTCAGTCTCGCTGCCACCCGGTCCGACGTGACCGTGAGTTGAACCCAACGCTGAATTCGATTTCCTGTCACAGGAGACTACTGACGGAGACGGTGATGGTCTCTCTCAACTTCGGAAGGCCCAATCAGAAGATTGCTTTCCCGGCTGAGAGAATCTCTGCGGGGCCGCCGACCCGCCAGATATCCGTCTCGATACCAACATCGGCGATACGAGCCTCGACGCGGTCGAGGTAGTCTTTGCGGGTATTCACATACACCGAGGCGCCGGTGTCGGTCGAAAAGTAAACTGGGACGCCATCGTCTCGGAGTTCACGAACGGCGTTGAACACGGCGATCGTCTCGGGTTGCCAGTAGACCCACCCAGAAGGGCCGGTCATGGTCGCGGCAGTCAGCGACAACGAATCGTGTTCTGCCAGTGAGAAGATATCCTCGAATCCCCCGCTCCGGAGCGAGTCGTGCATCCGCTGGAGTTGCTCGTGGACGTGGGCGAGTCGAGAGTCGAACATGTGGCTCTCGGCAGCCTCGCGGTGGGCCGCTTCGGTTTCTTTGTACGCGGGGACGTGAGCGGCGACAATCCGGAGGTCCTCTTCGGGGTCGAATCCGTCGCTTGCCTCGCCGACCGGAAGCCGTTCGGATCGACAGTCGTCGTCGTTGTGACCGGCGTACAGACACGAGTATGCCCCGGTGACAGCCCGTGCAGCCGACGAAGAGCCCCGTCGAGCGACCGTCGACACCTCCGGCGGTGTCATGTCGAGACCGGCAGCCTCCACTAACGCCAGTGCCGCGGCCGCGAACCCCGATGATGACGAGCCGAAGCCAATATTTGACGGAAACGAGTTCTGACTTTCAAACCGGACGTTGTGGTCGAATCCCGCCAGCGTTCGCACGTAATCGACGACCATCTGGATGCGCTCGGCGGCGCGACCGTCGACGGGCTCGCCATCGATCTGGAATTCGTCTTCGGCGGCGTCGGGCTGCCACTCAGCGGTCGTCGTCGTGGCCGTCGGGGCCGTACAGAGACTGATGCTGTCGTGATACGGGAGT
>KI543224.1 GCA_000496235.1 uncultured archaeon A07HR60 | reverse complement strand
ATCCGTGTGACAGCATTTTGTTGTGTTGTGAAAGCCCCAGACGGGGGCGTTCCGGGTGAGCAAAACGCCCATCCGGGCACGAACCAACATCTGCAATGTGCAGTCGGTTGGTGGTGACACATCAGTGCGCGTCTGACCTGGTCCGCCGGGACAGTGGTTGCACGAAGTGAGTGAGGTCCGATGGGTTTATGACCAATCGACCGCCTACATTCATATCCGCGAAGATGAGGATTCCACCCCTCCGGTACGCCGGCAAGATGGAATCTGATGTGAGCCTCGATGATTCGGTGTCACTCGGCACGTCCGAGCGACGCCGAACTCGGACCACGCAATGGTGATCTGTGTCTGTTCAAGACACTTGATCTCGCCAAACCCCCTCCCAACCGGGAATCAGGTTGGGAGGTTATCATTCCGGTTGATCCTGCCGGAGGCCATTGCTCTTGGGGTCCGATTTAGCCATGCTAGTCGCACGGGTTCAGACCCGTGGCAAATAGCTCAGTAGCACGTGGCCAATCTACCCTCCGGAACGGCATACCCTCGGGAAACTGAGGATAATTCCGTATACGGCTCCCAACCTGGAATGGTGGGAGTCCGAAATGCTCCGGCGCCGGAGGATGAGGCTGCGGCCGATTAGGTTGACGGTGGGGTAACGGCCCACCGTGCCAATAATCGGTCTGGGTCATGAGAGTGAGAACCCAGAGACGGACTCTGAGACAAGAGTCCGGGCCCTACGGGGCGCAGCAGGCGCGAAACCTTTACACTGCACGTCAGTGCGATAAGGGGACCCCAAGTGCGCAGGCATAGTGCCTGCGCTTTTCTGGACTGTAGGGCGGTCCAGGAACAAGGGCTGGGCAAGACCGGTGCCAGCCGCCGCGGTAATACCGGCAGCCCAAGTGATGGCCGCTGTTATTGGGCCTAAAGCGTCCGTAGCTGGCCGCACAAGTCCGTCGGGAAATCCGCCTGCTCAACGGGCGGCCGTCCGGCGGAACCTGTGTGGCTTGGGACCGGGAGGCCTGAGGGGTACGATCGGGGTAGGAG
>KI543223.1:121648-123015 GCA_000496235.1 uncultured archaeon A07HR60 | reverse complement strand
TCGTCGGCCACGACAATCCACCCTTCTTCGAATCCCATCGGATAGGGAATATTGCCTGAGGGGTACGCCTCGGCGGCTGGATCCCCGCCGAGTTCGCCGTACACGCGCTGTGGGACGACCAACGAAACACCTGCCTGTTGGACTGCCCGCCGCAGGCGTTGGAACTTCTCGTTGTCCGGACCGCCACACCGGACGAACACGCCCGTATCAGCACTGTAGGCGGTCGTCATTTGGTCGCGTCGCTGTACGTCCTCGCGACCGGTTCGAGCGCTTGGAGGGTGATCTCAGCCTCGAGCGGCGAGCAGTCGAGCTCGCGGGCCATGATCTGGTGGGTGACCGTCTCCTCGACTCGTTCGAAGGCGTACTCCAGCGCCGCTGCGAGTCCGTCGAGACCGTGACGCTCGACGTAGACTTCGACATCTTCGTCCGTACCCATCCGGGCAATGGCGGCGATCAGGGCCAGCGTGACTGTCGTGGTTGTGCCGTCGACGGAGAGGGTGAGCGAGATCGCCTCGGCGTTGTACTCGTACGGTCGTGACTCGGTGACACGCTCGAGAAGACCGGCTGTCTCCAGCCGTCGGACATAGTCGTAGGCCGTCCCCTGTGGGATGTCGAGTTCGTCGACGAGTTCCCCGACGATCACGGGTCCCTGACGCTCCGTGTGAGCGTAGATACGAGCAAGCGCCGGGGTTTCGATGAGGTCGGCGACGGTTTGGAGCTGCTGGAGAGGACGGTTGCGGCCGGTCGAGGACTTTGCCATCGTACTCATGAGTTATGGATAATTCGTCATAGAGCTTCCGACGGGAGTCACACCGGGAGAGGAAGCTCACCTCTCTCTGGCAGAATCGATACTACTCGTCGAGCGCTCGTTCCAGACGCTCCCGACGTTCGGCAACGTTCTGTTCTCGATCGACTCGTGCCGGAGCAATTCCTGTGCGAGTTCGGCGTCCTGTGTATAGAGGTCGCTGCCGAGGCCACGTCGGCCGCCGTGGGGTTTGAGCTACTCCCCATCGATATTGAGGTCCGTTGCGTCACAGAGCCGTTTCATCAGCGACCGTGCCCCGTTCTTCGAGAGTGCTGGTGGCACTCGAGAGCGTCGACGGCCCGGTCGGTCAGCGGGATCGGCTGGCGGGCTGTCCGGAATGAACACGTGCTCTCCGTCCTTCCGATCACCAAGCGCGGGAGCCGACTCGTACCGGGGAGACGACGACTGACCGTCCGCGACCCCCACTGGCAACGTTCCATATGCACTGAGACGCCTAGTCTCAACTCATGAGCCGCTACATTCGATATCGCGTTATACAGTTTATCAGAGAGCCCTTCAAGCGATGAGACCACGACAGCCCCACTATCTGACCGATAGCGGG
>KI543223.1:92242-121531 GCA_000496235.1 uncultured archaeon A07HR60 | reverse complement strand
GAAGGTGGCTCCCGTCACAGTCTTAACCAACTTGTGGCCGCAAGGCACTGATCGTGGCGAGACTCTCGGTCGCTCACCGATTTCGTGCCACCGGGTCCCTTCTGGTTGCGCGCTACACATCTCGCCGTCTGAACAGGAGTTGACTCGCACCGAGTAGCGCGACAAATCCGACGAGGAGGATTCCGCCATCGAGTAGATTGTACGTTCCCTCGACGAGGATTGGCGTGGGATCGTAGTAGTGAGTCGGGCTCAGAAACCGTATCCAGGCGAAATTCGTCGCCGTGCCAACGACTGATTCTATCAGCCAGAGGGCGAACACCAATCCGGCCGCGAGACGCTCTGCAACGGCCGCCCGATCGACGGACACCGACAGCAGCAGTCCGATCCCGCCACAGACCAGAAAGTACGGGACAGAGAGAAGATGTGCAGTTACGAGATACAGTGGGTCGATTGTCTCACCGACGACGACGACGAAGCTGTACGTAACAACCCCGACCACGAGGTTCAGTACGAGTAGCGGGAGCAGGAGTGCGGCGAATTTCTCGGCCACAAGTTGGGCTCGAGAGACAGGAAACGAGAGTAGCAGGTCCATCCGGCCAGTTTCGACGTCACCGGCGATCATCCCGGCCGAAGTGTACGCGAAGTAGATGCCGAGTCCCAGTAGCCACAGGAACGTGTACACTTGTCCTCCGAGCCACCCGCCGATCGAGGAGAGCGACTGAACCCCGAAAGCGCTCTGCATCGCGGGCGGGAGTGACTGGGTCAGTTCTTCGTACGCCGACGGTTCGAGCAAGGTGAAATACCAGACGATGAAGGCCACGTACAGACAAATACCCACGGTCAGCGCGGTCGTGCCACGGACTCTGCGGGTAATCTCGTGACGAGTGGTCTCAAGCATGGGACTGCACCTCCTGACCAGCGGGTTGCCCGTCTTCAGCATCGTAGTAGTGCATGAAGATATCCTCGAGAGGTGGCTCTGTAATCTCTATGTCGCGAATATCGTGATTTGCCAGTTCACGGAGAAGCGTGTTGTACTCCCCGGTGTGGATAAACTGAAAGCCGTCACCGAGAGCCTCTAACTCGACCACCCCCTCGATGTCGGCGATGTCTGAGCGAGCCGTGTCGCCGGTCCGGACTTGCACCCGCTTGCCGCCCTGTCGAAGCAGGGTTTCGACGTCTTCGAGACCGACAAGTTCGCCATCGCGGAGGATTCCAACGCGATCGCAGACGCGACGAACCTCGCTCAACACGTGTGACGAGAAGAATAGGGTCTTCCCCCGGTCGCGCTCTGTCGCAACGAACTCGTTGAACTCCTCTTGTTTGAGCGGGTCAAGCCCCGAGGTGGGTTCGTCCATAATGATCAGATCGGGGTCGTGCATGAACGCCTGCACGATCCCCAGCATGCGTTTGTTCCCCGTGGAATACTCTCGAATTGGGCGTCCGACAGGGGGAGTGAATATCTCCAGTAACTCCTTCCGGCGCGATCCACCTTTGATAGATTCGTGATAGTTGAGCACTTCCTCACCGGTCGCCTTGGGAGAGAATCCGAGGTGAGCCGGAAGGTATCCGATTCGCCGTTTTGCGTCGAGGAGTGCCTGTTCGTCATGAATGTCCGCGTCCAGAACCGTTGCAGAGCCAGCAGAGGGATCAATCAGTCCAAGTAGTGACCGGATTGTGGTCGTCTTGCCGGCTCCGTTCGGGCCAAGAAAGCCGAATACTTCCCCAGCCTCGACCGTGAACGATACAGAATCCACCGCCCGGACGTCGTCATAGTCTTTCGTCAAGCCGTTCACCTGAATCGTAGCCATGGTTTGCGTGAAGGGGAGAGGTTCATATCAATTTGCATCTGCCGGCACTAGTTGAAGAAAGACCGCAAATTGTACAAAATAGCTACTCACGCCGTCTACCCGCTGGTTGTGATGTAGGCCTATCGGGCGTGTATGCACTTCTATGATTGCTCAGTCTTGGAGGAGGTGCTGTGAGTCGCGCGTCAACGAGGCAGTCTATGATCGCAGGTGGGTGTTTCAGACGAAACTCGCCGACAAGACACAATTATAGATTGTCGGCCAAGTCAGAGTTGCTGCACAGTCGATCACCCAGACGCTGACTGGCGGCTCGGGTGTATTGGTCCAAACCAGAACGCGATCTCTGTTCTTGCGCCCCCGGATCGTTACTGTGTGGCGTTTATCTGCCAGTCAGCACACCCTACTGGAATTGCACGATTCCCTCGGAGAAAGAGTCTCCCTGAAACGGGCATTCGGTGAAAGTGGCACGCTAACGTTGAAACCCCGGTAACGACGCGAATCTGGCATTCTCAGGCGTCCAACGTGTTTTTGTCGCCGACTTGGACGAAGCCGTACTCGCACTCTGGGCACCGCCATTTCTCCTTCTCACCAAGATGAGTACCCATCGCTGCTGCACGGTAGAATGTGACCTCCTCTTCGCATTCGGGACACTCCATGTCCATCTCCAGTGACATACGGGCGAATCTGGTCTCATCTAACCTGAAGATACTGGTTACGCTCTCGATACTGGGAGAAGACACAAACCCTCACCAGCGGACGGTTATCGTGACCAGGTGAACACCGGTCGCGGCCGATACGGGCCCCTCTGGCGGGTCTGCTTCGATGCCAACTGGGTCCCAGAGATCCCGGGCACGCCGCTGGAGCAGTTACGAGTTGATTTCAGACGCTGGGGTCCACCCGAGATCATCCGTGGGTTGCCCGCGCTATCTGCCGGTCCTAAGGCTTGTACATTGTATGTCGCTATATCAAATTCGGATTTGGACAATACACGGTGGGATCTCGGGGGCGTGGTGGGCTGGCTGGCAACCGCTGACGAGATCAGTCTGACACCTCCGAGTAGCAGTGTTCAGAGGCTTCACACGAGTCAAGATTCGCACAGCCTCTGGGACGACGGTATTGGATGTTTTTGTGTCGCCGGAGGTATGTGACGTAGCCGTCATCAACACGGTCGAGTTTCCGGTGACACAGTCCCTTCTCACCAAATCGCTGCGTGGCGAGTGATCGATACGGGCAGCGGAACACGGTGCGCTCGGCACCGTCTGTGTGTGTCGTATCGACGATACGAACGCCGACCAGTCGGTATGCGACTCGAAGACGCCGGACGACTGTCTCTGGCGACGAGGCGCGCAAGAATAGCACGTGTGCGATTACGTATCCGAGTCCGTGAAGAACCCGTCCTAGCATGAGATAACCAACGAGCGGTCAGTGAATGAGGCTTCTCCCCAGTGGGCGAAACTGGGTCCAACTCCCGATAGAACGGATCGTAACGAGCTGTCTATGTTCACAGTCGCTTCGGGAGTGTCACAGCTGGCACGGGGAGACGAGTGTGAGTGGTATCGTTCGGGCCGGAATTACATATAGGTGGTATCCGTCGCGTACGCATGGACACGTACGAAACGTCGGTCCAGGTGCGATTTCGGGATATCGACGCGATGGGGCACGTCAACAACGCCACATACGCAACATATCTAGAGAAAGCGCGGGCAGACTACTTCCGCGACGTGATCGGGTCGGAACTCACGAAGGCTGATACGGTGTTGGTCACGCTCGAAATCGATTTCTTGAGTCCGATTGGTCCGGGAGGAGACGTCACGATAGCGGTTCAGGTGCCTGAGATGGGAGAGTCTAGTCTCACGATGGAGTACGAGATACGAGATAACGAGACGGTCGCTGCTACCGCTGAGACGATCCAGGTCGCGGTCGACCCTGACGGCCAGAGTTCGTGTCCACTTCCCTCACAGTGGCGCGAGGCAATCAATCAGTTCCAGCACGATTGAATTGACAGATCTCCTACTGACCAGGCCATCTCAGATCTTCTGCGGTTGGGCGGATGCAGCGAAAACGGCTTGACTACTTCGGAGTCACATCCTGTGCAACATAGTACAATCTACTGAGAACTGACAATTGATGCCGATTACAGTCAGGCACCCACAGTTTCACACGGGACCGCCTCCTCAGTGGACCAGTCTCACGGGCCGACATACAGTCAAGGAGTGCGGCGTCAGCACTGGTCACCAGACTCAGTGGCGAAAGTTCTTCACCTGGCTACACAATTGAAATTCATGGCAATCCAACTGTACGCACTCGAGGGGTGTCCGTGGTGTGAGAAGGTCCACGACGCTCTGGGAGATGCGGACGTGGAGTACGAGACAGAGTGGGTAGAAGCGCTTCACTCCGGGCGAAACGAGGTCCGGCAGGTATCTGGTCAGCGGGCCGTCCCGGTGCTGATCGACGACAACAACGGCGTCACGATGACAGAAAGCGCCAATATCCTCGAGTACGTCGAACGGACACTTGCATGAAGATCTACACAGGCCGCGGCGACCAGGGACAGACAGACCTGCGCGATATGACCCGGGTGGCCAAAGACGACGATCGGATCGAAGCGTACGGCTCTGTCGACGAGGCCAACGCGATTATTGGCACGGCCCGGCCCGCCGAGGGCGAAGATGTGAACGAGGTGCTCGCAGGCGTCCAGAATCATCTCCACATTGTCCAGGCTGATCTGGCGAATCCCAGTCCCGACGAAGACGACCCACAAATGAGCGCCGATCACGTCAACCGTCTCGAGGAGTGGATTGACAGCTTCGACGAGGAACTCGACCCGTTGGAGTCGTTCATCCTTCCCGGAGGGGACGATGTTGGCGCGAGAATCCATCACGCCCGGACGGTCGTCCGCCGTGCCGAACGGAGGACCGTGCGGTTGGCCAGCGGTCAGGAGATCAACGAGGAAGTGCTGCGATATCTCAATCGATTGTCGGACCTGCTCTTCACCGTCGCGCGACTGGTGAACGCCCGGGCTGGCAACATCGAGCACTCACCCTCGTACTAACCGGCACGGCCACCCCTCGCTGTCGCGTTCATTGCCCGAAGCAACTCGGTGAATAACACCGCCAGAGTGGGTCTGTCTGCACAGATCATACGAGATAACTTTCAAGATAGCCGGCGCCGATTGCATGCTAAAACCTATTGTTCCGCTAATTACGCCGCAAAATTTATATCTCGATGGCTCTGTTAAATAGACATGAACAAGCATTACAGCGATGCTCGATACTACGTTGGCCGCGCCGTCGCCCACATCCGAGCGGGTCTCACCGAAGATCTGCAGCCTGTAGCAGACCGCGCAAAAGAACGACTGGAGATCGACGGGCCAGAATCGGAATCCTCGCGGGTGCAGCAGTTCCGAACGAAGGTCCAAGATGGTATTGGCGGTCTGCTCGCGAAACTCGATTAGACTACCAGGGGAGTTGGTATATACCAGAATGAGGTCTTTGGAAAGCGTCCAGAAGTGGATACGTGCTGTTCGGCTCCTCTTGAGCGTCCAATCAATTTACACCGGACCGGTATCGTGACGGCGTGTCGGCCGATGACTGCGAGTGTGGCTCGGCTGAGTTCAGACTCTCGACAAAGGAACTCTTAAATTCGACGCTGGAGAAAGCTAGATTGCGGGTTGGTGGTCTAGCCAGGTTATGACGGCTCCTTCACACGGAGCAGGCCGGCGGTTCGAATCCGCCCTAACCCAGTCGCTGCTCTAACATTTGTGAAACGCGGTAATCTGCCTGAGATCACACGTGTTCTCGCGGGCAGAATCGTTCGGCGAATCAAAACGATTTAGCCGTGCTATCGGTTTCTGGAGGTCCGTTCAGCTATATTTCCTTGATAGAACGGATAGCCCGGTTGTCGTGATCGGGCCTCACTCGACGAGAGATCAGCGATCGGTGTCGACTGGACTGCCGAGTTTGTCTCTAATTCGGGCGACATATTTGAGGAATTTCCGAAAAGCGCGCTCACGCGGACACTCTGTCTCGATTGAGTTCGTCGACTGCACAGTACCTAGGTCTGCACCAATGACTATCACACGATCAGCGAGGGTGACCGCTTCGTCGATGCTGTGCGTGGTGGACACGACGGTCTGGTCAGTCTGTATCCAGATGTCCAGCAGTTGCGCGTGCAAGCGATCCTGTGTCCGGGCGTCGGCACTTCCGAACGGCCCGTTCATCAGGAGGATCTCGAAGTCGACAACGAGTGCGCGGGCGATCCCGCTGACAACTTCCGTCACTATAGTCCATGGACTGCCACTGGAGTATTGACATCCTCCCACGGCTGAAGCCGTGGGCTCTCTCCGTGTCTCTCTGTAGCTGGAGGACCTGGCTAGTACCCCCGCTGAGGGAGGAGACTCTCGCCGGGATGTTAGGGCGCTCATCCGGCGATTGTGAGCCACCCCGGCCTACTTCTTTCGGGGGCTCACGATCCACTCGCTCGGTGATGGTGGGGGCTTCTCTATTTCACTAAAATATCAAATAACAGTAGCACAACTATGCGCCATGGTTTGGGTACAAGGCGTAGTTGATGGGTTGTTAGCCGCTGAAATCGATCTGGTCGCGCAGTTGCCAGACGGGGCAACGGGGCCGATAGTCGAGCGGCTCGAAGAGGCAGGGACGGAAACGGTACTCGTCGAGCGCGAGGAAAGCGCTGTCGCAGCAGCCGCCGGCACGTGGGTGACTGGCGACCGCGGTGCGGTGATATGTCAATCCAGCGGGCTCGCAAACAGTTTCAACGCTCTGGGGTCGCTGGCAGTGCCCGCCCGTCTCCCTTTCGTCGCGATTATTTCTCGACGGGGGAATCTGGGGGAATTCAATATCGCGCAGGTCCCTGCGGGTTACAGTCTTCCCGGGATGCTTGAGGAGATGGGTGTCCGGAACACTAGCATCTCCGAGCCGGGTGGGATCTCCGAGACGGTCCAGATGGCGGCTGAAACGGCGTTTTCGACCCGGACTCCCTACGTACTGTTTCTCGAGACGACCCTCACTGGCTACGGACAGGAGGCTCAGTGATGCCAGCAGATCAGGCAGCCTGTACGGCCGCGGTTCTTGAGGAGACTCCAGACGCGGTCGTCATCTCGAACCTCGGTGTGGCGTCGTACGTTCTCTCGGGCGTGGCCGACCGGTCCCGTAATTTCTATTTGTGGGGGAGTATGGGTTCGACCACTGCCACTGGGATTGGTGTTGCTTACGGCACGGACGAGCAGGTGACCGTCCTCGATGGCGACGGATCACTGACCATGTCACTAGGTGTTCTCGCGACTGTGGCTAACGCCGATGTCCCGAACCTGACGGTGGTCTGTTTCGATAACGGAACCTACGGCACCACCGGCGGCCAACCGACCCCCAGTATCGAGTTCGCAGCCGCAGCCGAGGCTTGTGGGCTTCCGGCCAATTCCGTCGAAACGACCAATGGATTCACCGAGGCGTACTCAGCAGCGAGTAATCGTGAGACTGCGTCTGTCATCGAGTGTGATGTGACTCCGGTCGACCCTGACTCACGACCGATGTTCGACTTCTCACACATCACGCGTCGCGTGCGAGACGCCCTCACTGAAGAATAGCTCCTTCGTGTCAGCAGCGGGTTCTTGTCCGCCGAGTGCGTTTATATCAATCAGACTGACTCGGCGGTGGCAACTACCAGCCAGAAATACGTTCTGCGCTGCAAACTACGTTATTTCATAGCGTGTCTGGGTGGGTATGGTTGAACACCTACCGACTGCAGAGGGCCGCTCGAGGACCGATCGAGAGGGTATTGAACAACACATCCTGCTGAACAGCTACGACGTGATTATGGCGCATTATGTGATTTACCCGGGGTAGGAGTCTTCATATTATAATCACCCTCACGAGCAGATCGGCCACGTCATGAGCAGTAAAGCCACCCAGATCGTCGACGAAAGCGAATACTCGCGAGCGCCAGAGACATGTTACAGGCTGAATTCTGGCGAAAACCACGCTATGCGGGCTTTCGGTGACGATCCGTGAGAGTTGATCGACGTGTTCCAGCCTGCCGGGAACCGGGCTCACTCAGACCCGCTCTTGATGTCGGCCTGGATAGATTTGGCGGCTGCGTGAAGACGCTCTCGCTCGCTTTCAGATAGCCCCCAGTCGAGGATCTGCTCGATTCCACCTCGGCCGAGCTTCACGGGCACACTAACACAAACATCCTCAAGCCCGTACTCGCCGTCAAGCGGGACCGATAACGCGATGTGATCAGTCTCTCGTCCCCCGTCGATAAGGCGAGACGTGAGCTGAGCGACGCCCTGCCCCGTCACCCATCGAGATGTCTCCTCTTGTCCCCGGAGGTTGATCACGTCGTAGGGAATGTTTCTGATATAGTCTCTGACAGCCGTTTGCTCTGCGTCGGTGAGAGTCACCGATTCACCGTCGATCTGCAGCCGTGAGTACAACGGCACGACATCTTCGCCGTGTTCGCCCACGACCGGGCAGTAAACATCACTCACCGGGGCCTCACGCAGCGACGCGATTTTATCGGCCGCTCGTGCCGTTTCAGAGAGGGTGTACCCCATCACCCGTGACCGGTCCCATCCCAATTCTCGCCAGATCCGATAGGTGACCCGATCGACAGGGTTGCTCACGACGATCACTGGAATCGGGTCGTGTCGGCGCAACTCCGCCGCAATTTCGGTTCCTAGTGTGAGATTCTGGTCCAGAAACGCCGCCCTGCCCCCACGCTCTGCGGTTGCCTCAGGCCGAGGGGCGCTGGCTGTGACGATAGCGATATCAGCGTCAGCCAGCGAGCCATCCTCGACCGACCCGGCCGTGACGGACCCCATCGGTCCGGAGCCGCCGAACTGCGAGAGCTGGCTGAACGTCCGAGCATGTCGGGTATCGATACCGTGGCCTCGTGCCCCTTCCTCGTCGATATCGAGAAGTGAGATGTCGACCTCCGGTCGGTCGACAGCCAGCGTGTACGCGACAGTGGTTCCGACCGTCCCGGCACCGCCAATAATCGCGATGTGCATGCGGTTTCGAACGCAGGGAGTGAATTAAATCTGCGGGAGAGTTAGCACGATAACCCGGATGGTACCAGTCAGACCACCGTGTCAGTGAGTGTACGTGGGTACCGTACCGAGCGTGACGCCGGCGGGGTGTCATAGGGAGCGCGGGATTCAGTCAGTCGCCGTACACTTCTGTCGACCGGTCGGCGAGCGCAGACGGGTCCGTCCGACCAGTGATTATCTCTACGGGCTCACCTGCGTCGAACAAGACGAACGCCGGGGCTGCGTTAACATCGATCGATTCGCGAAAGTCCGGCGAGCGCTCACCGGCGATCCCGCCGACTGGCGCGTCGTCCGGGAACGCCGCGAGAACGTCGTCGAGTTCGGCTTTCATCGCATCACAGGGGCCACAGAACAGTTTCCAGACGCTGATGATACAGCGGTCGTGATCAGTAACGAAGCTCTCGTAACTGTCGTCATCCAGATGTGTTACGTCGTCTGGGACTGGTGTCTCCGGGTTCAGTTCGGTCGCCATCTGTGCCATAGTGGTCAGTTCAAGCGTGTCGTACGCGCCGTCAAGGCTCGTCCGGAGCGTCAAAAAGGTGGCAAACTCCTCGCGAGACACACCGAGTTCTGCGACACGATCGGCAGCCTCGGCCGCGGACGCGAGGTCGAACACATCCGCGACAGACTGGTGGAAATGTTCGTCAGACATCGGCTTGTAGGTATCGTAGTACACCTGCCGGTCGCCCTCAAACTCCTCAGTCGTACTGAATTCGTTCGCCGCCGCGGTAGTGCAGACGACGCCCTCTTCGTGTAATTCATCCAGCAGCGTGTCGGGGTTACGTGAATCTGACATGTTAGACACCGAGATACTTGTCACGGGTTTCTTGATCGGCTTGCAGTGCGTCGGCAGAGCCTTCGAAGACGATTTCGCCGCGATCCAGCACGTAACACCGGTCGGCGATGTTCATCGCTGCGACCGCGTTCTGTTCCACCAGGAGAATCGTGGTGCCATTCTCACTGATGCGGCGGATCGCACTCTCGACGGCCTCGATGATCTGCGGGGCCAGCCCCTCATACGGTTCGTCCAGCATCAACAGATCGGTGCTCTGACGGAGTGCGCGGGCGATAGCGAGCATCTGCTGTTCGCCGCCGGACAATGTCCCGGCCTTCTGTGAACGGCGCTCGTCAAGCCGGGAGAAGGTCTCGTAGATTGCTGCCGTCGACATGCCCTCGTCACGGAAGTCGAGATCCCGCCCCCACGTGTTGGATTTGTTACGGACGGTTTCCGCGAGGTGGAGATTCTCAGCAACGGTGAGGTCGGCAAACACACGCCGCTCTTCGGGCACTAACGAGACGCCTTTGACCGCGATATCTTCGGGTGGATCCTCGGTGATATCGGCCTCGTTGAACCGGATACTTCCGGAGCGTACCTCTGGCGGAGTCGTCCCGGAGATACACCGCAGTGTCGAGGTTTTCCCTGCGCCGTTGCGTCCCAGCAGCGCCGTGATTTCTCCGTCGTCGACGCTCATCGATACCTCCTGAATAATGTGACTCTCGCCGTAGTAGCCGTCAATATCGTCGATATCGAGAAGCGTCACTCTTGCACACCTCCCAGATACGCCTCCTGCACGCCAGGGTCGTCCCGGACTTCCGCTGGAGGCCCCGAAGCGATGACCGACCCACGGTTGAGAACGATAATCCGGTCAGAGATTTCGAAGACGATCTCCATGTCGTGTTCAACCAGGAGGAACGTCAAGTCGAGTTCGTCTTTCACGCGTTCAATAAGTTTGACCGTCGACTGGGTCTCGTCGGGCGACATCCCAGCAGTTGGCTCGTCCATCAGGAGCATGTCCGGCTCGGACGCCAGTGCGATACTCAATTCGAGTCGGCGTGTATTGCCGTAGTCGAGGCTGGCTGCCTGTGTGTCCCGCTGGTCGTACAGATCGACCGAGCGGAGCACGTCGTGAGCGAGTGTTTCGACTGCTGCATAACTGTTCAGATGGCGCAAGAAATTAAGCCTGAATGACCCGTGTTCGGCTGCAAGCGCGGCGATTCTGGCGTTCTCCTCGACAGTCAATTCTGGAAACACAGATGCTGTCTGGAACGACTTGCTCATCCCCTGCTGGACGACCGAGTGAGGTTCCATCCCGACGATGGAGTCACCGTTGAACGAGATATCGCCAGAACTGGGGTCCAGGCGTCTGGTGACGAGATTGATAAACGTGGATTTGCCCGCGCCGTTTGGGCCAATCAGGCTCACAGCCTCGCCCTGTTCAATCGCCATGTTCACTCCGTCGACGGCCGTCAGACCGCCGAATTGTTTCGTGAGTTGGTCAGTTTGGAGAACTGTCATGAGTCGTCTCCGCCGGTGATCCGGTCACGCAGATATTCGATGCCACCCCAGATGCCGTCTGGAAAGACGGTCACGGCGGTGACGAACACGAGTCCGAGAATAAGATGCCAGAAGGGGCCGAGCGTCTCGAACCCGCTGACGATGTTTTCGATGTACAGATACAGGCCAGCACCGAACAGTGGGCCCACCAGCGACCCGACGCCACCAAGCACGGCGATGATGACGATTGCGCCGGATTCCGTCCAGTAGAGTGTGTTCAGTGCCACGTAACTGCCCTCGATAGCGAACAGACTGCCGGCAATCCCAGCGAACGCTGCCGAGATAATGAACGCCATGAGTTTGTATCGCCGAACATTCAGGCCCACGAATTCTGCTCGGCGTTCGTTTTCCCGAATCGCGCGAAACACGAGTCCGTACGGGGACTTGAGAATGCGATTCGCCAGTGCGACAACGACCACGGTGACCGCGGCAACGAACACGTACAGCATATCATCGACCAGTAATGACAGCGGGAACGGGGTTCCCCCGTGCAGGTCGATCAAACCCAGTAGCGGGCCAATACTGACTTCCGTGAACCCGTTTTCGCCGTTCGTGAGAAACGCCAGTGGTGAGGCGGCCAAGTAAAACGCCATCTGCCCGAACGTGAGCGTCAGGATAGCAAAGTAAATGCCGCCACGGCGGATCGACAGGAAGCCGACAGCCCAGGAAAGTGCCACTGCGAAGATTGTCCCGGCGAGGATCACCAGCAGCGGTTGGCTACTGATACTGGCGCTGAATATCCCGGCAGCATACGCCGAGCCACCCCAGAAGAGGGCATGACCAAACGATAGCATGCCGGTGTATCCCAGGAGAATGTTGAATCCGATAGCGAAGATTCCCCAGATGAGCATCAGCGTCGCAAGTTGGGTGTAGCCGTCGAGGAACGTATTGAATACGTACGGGAACGCGAGGACGCCGACGATCATCAGCAAGACCGTCGGCAGCTCTCGGTCACCGGCGTTCATCAGTCGGTCGAGTAGTCCGGTGCCGAATCGCGTCTCCGTATCCGGCTCTGTTTCTGCCGCCGCTGGTGTTGCGTCACCGGTTTCATCACTCATGTGACGTCCACCTCCGAGCCGAGGAGTCCTTGCGGCCGCAACAGAAGAATCACTGCGGCAAGCGCATAGATACCCACCTGACTCCAGGCAGCATAGCCGGTTTGTATAAGCGTCACCTGCAGTATGCCGAGCATTAGCCCGGCCACGACGGCACCCTCGATCTTCCCGACCCCACCGATCACGACGGTCAGGAACGCCGGGACGAGTTGTTCGGTTCCGATATTGGGGTTGACGTTCGCGAGTGGCCCGCCCACGACGCCCGCAACGCCAGCCAGCGCAGCGCCGATCCCGAAGACGACAAGATACGGCCGACTAAGCCGAATCCCGAGCAGTCGCACCATCTCACCGTCTTGTGTCCCGGCCTGGACGATCAGACCAAAGTCAGTGTACTCGACAAGGGCATACACACCGATGACGAGCACCGCAGTAATCCCGATTACACCGAGTCGCCATCGCGGAAAATTCCCGATAATCGGGAGAGTGATTGGCCCAGACGCCCATTCCGGCTGTGAAAACGGCTGACTGTTCCCGCCCAGCAGCGCTCGGAGCAGTTCCTGGACGATCACTGCCAGACCGAACGTGACGAGAATCTGGTCGGTATCCGGTCGATCATAAAACGCCTGAGCGACGTATCGTTCCATCAGGATCCCGATCCCAAACACGACGATGGGCACGATGACGAGCGCAAACACGAACCCAAGGCCGATACCGTACGTTTCCACGCCGAAATCCGCTAATTGCCCGTTGTTCAGCGGAACCTGCCCAGTAATGAACAGCCCGACGTACGCGCCGATAAGATACAGTGCACCGTGAGCAAAATTAACGAATTTGAGAGTCCCGAGAATGATCGACAACCCCACGGCCAGGAGAACGTAGATCGCTCCCTGCTGTAATCCGTTCAAGAGGATTGTCAAGACATCGACGAGAAGCGTCACGTGTGACTCACCCACCTGTGTCGCTTTATGTCTAGTTCTTCACTTGTAATCATGAAGTTCGTAATCTAACAACAAACGACACCGGGACAACATAAATCCTCATGCAATGATCGCGTTATTCGCCGAGGCGTATATTGGTTCAATCGCTACGGCATCACCGTGCGTGGGTTCTGCACGCGTGACGATCACGGAGTCCACAACTGAGTCGCGGGACGCCGGCGATCGAAATCAGAGGTGGATTCTATCGTGACTCCGTAAAAAATCTGCCCGTCCTTCCAGCGCTGCCGACAAGCAACACACTGACTATGATATCAGTGTGAGCGAACGTGAGTGGTCACTTCATCAGAACGGTGGCAAGTGTCACACGTATTTCGTTCCTGCGGCTGATACGTTCCGGTTGTCAAGGAAAGTCTCTACTCGGGAATTGTGCGACGACTTCCCCGGAGAACGGTGGTGTACTGCTCTGGCACCGAGCCGTAACGCCCAGGACGTGTCGAATGTAAACGCCAATCGAAAATCCCAATTCAGCCACGCGGGCTGAAGGATCTATTCACACTCACACGCGAGTGAGTATTACTCGTCGCCGTACGGCCCGAGTTCAACCTCGGCGGCCGGACCAGTGTCACAGCCGTATCCAACGTCGTCACGAGACGTGAGGTTCACCAGCTCGATGAAGTTACCGTCGGATTGCTCACTTTCCGGCAGGCCACGCGCCACCGGGATGTCCCGTTGTGCCTGGTGATCACAGGCCCGCATCGTCTCACTGCCAAGCCCTGAGTTGCTGAACTCGTAGCCTTCGAGTTCGCGGATGACCTCCGGCGGATAGAACGTTCCTGCCCGTTCGGCTGCAGCCGCGTACTGAAGCGTCCCAGAGTAAGCCAGTTGCGCCGGGCCAGACGGAATACGGTCGTATTCTGCCTGGAACACATCGGTGAAGACGTTGGCCGCCTCGTTATCGATCTGCGAATCCCAGGCGATCGTTCCGAACGCATCTTCGATCGCTCCGCCGGCTGCCTGTGCCATCGGCCGATTGTACAGCGGCACGACGATTTCCAGCTCCTCATCAAGACCGGCGTCGACGGACTGTTTCACAGAGTTGGCTCCGTCGAGCCCGTAATGATCCAGCAGGAGTACGTCCGCGCCACTGTTTTGCGCCTCTGAGAGATACGACGAAAAGTCACTCGTTCCCAACGGTGTGGGGACACTGTCGAGTTCCTCCCAGCCGACGTCGGTGAGGAACTGGTTCATCGACTCCTGCACAGTTTGGCCCCACGAGTAGTCGGCGTACAGCTGATAGAAGGTATTGTCTGACCCGTACTCTTCTTCGAGAACCGGAGCGAGCGCCTGTCCCGTCATGTACGCGTTAAACATTTCCCGGAAGCCGTACCGAACGGCGTCTTTGCCAGTCGTGTCATTCGAGTGAGTCAGTGCCGCCATGAACATGACGTTCTCATCTTGACACAGTCCCTGCACGGAAATCGCCACCGAACTCGAGGATCCTCCTGCAATCATGACCGCGTCGTCACGATTGATCATTCGCTGGGCGGACTGTCGCGCAGTATCAGGGTCCGTGGCTGTGTCTCCTTCCACGGAGTCGACCGTGTAGCCGAGGACACCGTCACCACTGAGATCCTCAAAGCTGTCTACCCAGCCACCGCCGTTGTTGAGATGATCCTTCGCGAGATTGTACCCTCGCAGTTCGTCTTCCCCTTCCGAAGAGTAGGGACCAGACTGTGGGATATTGAACCCAAACGTGACTGAGTCCCCCTCAACCGGGAAGTTGCCGAGCGCCGGGAAGCTGTCACTTTCGTCACCGCCGCCCCCGCTACTATCCTCGCCACCTGTACATCCTGCCAGACCAGTCAGGCCTGCTGCCCCGGCGGCACCTGTGGTTTTCAGCAATGTTCGTCGACTAACAGGTTTGTCATTCGATGACATCCTTACTATAACTGTTCTTAATCAGTCATAATAGTTGGGGACGGAAAGCGGTGAGTAAAATTCACCTCGTCACGGAGCCGTTGTCGTGTAGTTATGAGTAGTCACAGAATTAAATCATCGTCCGAATCGCCGATAACTGCATTCTGGGTTGACATCCTCCCCGCGCGTCGGCGAGGATTCTCACGGCACTGCGCCGCTGATGTGGGATATTGTGGGTTGTCGCCTTCCGACGTGGAACGCGACTGGCTGTGCCACGCAGCCGGTACTCTTCTCCTCTCCTCTCCTCTCCTCTCCTCTCCTCGGCACGAGGACTCGGAGTTACTTCTTGCATAAATTATCGAACTACTACGCCACTCAATACGATCTGGTAGCCGTTGAAGACTTGAATATCAAGCCTACGCTGGAATCCAGCGGAAACAGCCAAAACACAGCGTCGGCTGCATGGGGGATATTCACTGGTATGTTGGAATACAAGTGCAAGCGTGAAGGAACACACTTTGTTGAAGTTGACCCAGCCGGAACAACCAAAGAGTGCGCAAGCTGTGGTGTAGCCACAGACAAACCGTTGTGGGTTCGGGAACACTCATGCCCAGCATGTGGGTTTGAGATGGACAGAGACGCACGCAGTCATAACTATTCCGTCTCGCGTCCTAAGCCAAGTAGGAATGGGAAGTCCGAATAACGCCTTGCTGACTGCACTCTCTATGTTCACATGACAGCGAGAATGGGTGTAAGCGTGCATGGAATCAGGATGCCCCACCCTCAGGGAAGCCGCGTCAGCGGCTGAGTAGGGTGGGTAGTTCACTCCGGGTCAGATATTGAAAATAGACTAATCGTCTTCCAGCTCTGCCCGCCGGTCTCGGGAGGACAACGGACCGCCTTCAAAATACCCGCTCTGGGTTGGGTTCACAGTGACATCTTCAGCAGTGAGATCTTCACCACACTCATAACAATAATTCGCCTCGGTTTTGTGCCCTTCTGAGCGACAGCGTGGACACTTGTTGCCCCGGACTTTGCCTTTGCGGCCCCGGAAGACGATCCAGGGGATGACCGTGATGGCAGCCACCAATCCAACGGAGGTGACGGCCTGTCCCGGACGCGTCTGTGGGACGACGTTGCCGAATCCAGTCGTCGTCAAAGATACGACAGAATAATAGAATGCGTCTCCAAAGTTTTGAAATTGTGGATTCACCCCAGCTTCGAGTTCGTACACGAGTCCGGCGTGAAGATTCAGAATGATGGTGATAGCCGTCATCGCCTCTGCCACGACCACCTGTCTTGCCGACAGTGCGTAATTGAACACCCGCTTGTTCTCGAGTCCCAGTCGCAGGAATCGGAACACTCGCAGGATCTGGATACTTCGCAACACAGCCAGTTGGCCAGCTGCTGGAATAATGAAAATCGCCAGCGCGGGGATGATAGCCAACAGGTCGGCAATGGAGTATGGACTCTTTATTTCTGCCCAGGTGTTATCTGCATAATCGATTCGTGAAACGTATTCAAAGAGAAAAAACAGTGCCAAGCCGAACTCAACTTGCGGGAGAATAAACGCGTACTGGTCCGCGTATTCGAAGGTGCCGAAAATATACAGCCCAAGAAAGACAATATTCAATCCGTATGTGATGTACGACGTGACCACGCCCCACTTCGTTTCGGGGTCTCTCAGCAGTTGCCCGAACTTCTCTGTTGGACGTGTCATATCACATTCTCCTGGTTCAGGTATATAATATTACCCCTGTCGAAATGACCCACCAGCGGGCGGTCTTGACCAGACGACCCCCTCAATTCAGACAATTCCCTTCCTAGATTCGGCGGCAGGGAGCCAGACTGAATGGCACCGTCTCTCCTACTGTTCAAGAGTCGTTTGGAGGCCCAGCCAGTTATTGATCACGCCATTTGAGTCCGGCACTGGGACGACCGTGATACGAGTCCGGAATCGGGTTCCATCCCGCCGATAATTCCACAACTCGACCGTCGCGCGCTCCCAGATGTCGATCGCCTCGTGGAGTGTATTCACCGCGTCAGCCTCCGTGTCGGGCCCTTGGAGTAGCCGGGGGTTTCTCCCCTGGAGTTCGCGCAGCGGATACCCAGTGAAATCTCTGAACGTTTCGGTTGCGTACAAAATCGGATTGTCGCGATACGATGGGCCAGACAGCGTGATGCCGACCGAAGCCGTGTCGAACTGGCGGATACGTGTCGTGAGGACACTATCGCGAGTGCCAAGTTGCTCGGAGATTTCTGCCGGCAGCGGCCGGTCGGTGGCGACGTTGTCCAGCTCGTATCGGGTGACAAGTCGTTGCCGGCGCTGCTCGAATCCGGTCTCCGTGAGCAGACAGTCGATGAGATCCATCCGGAGTTCCGTCGCCGTCACTGTCGAATACCTGCTACCGACGAGTATGGAAGTATCGGTGCCGCGGCAGAACTGCCCCACACGATATCACGTCTCAGCCGCGTATAACTCAGAATACCGATTACCACCGCTTCGTCGTAGCTGAACGGGTACTCATCGGCGTCTGGATTCGACGGGTGGCCGCGTGAGTCAGTCGGGTGGTAGGATACACTTTTTCTTGATTCCGGAACTAATTCACGGCAATTCATGCATTGGACCCGACGCCGTGATCTCGAGGGCGGTAAGGAACTCGGCATCTGGCTACTGACCGATTCAGACAGCACAGTTCACGACGAACTGTACGTTGAGTCTCACGAGTACCGCGGTGAGGGATTTGACGTATATACCGCGACACCGGACGGTGAGTGGACACACGTGATGGAATGTGACACCGTTGATTCGGCATTCGACCGGGCCAGCAAGTATCTCAACGAGAACCCACACCCCCTCAAGCGCCCGTGATACGCGGTCCGCCTATCGGTCAAGACAGGCGATACGCGGTCAGTAGCTCGCCAGCGTCGATGTCGTCACATCGTCGAGATACCGACGAATGTCGTCACGTCGCCAGCCGACGGGAGAGAGCACACTCTCGACGGCTCGCACGGCAGATGTCTCGTACCACGCTGTGTCGTAGTGGGCAGCGTCTTCGAACGCGAGTCGCACCCGATCTACTCCGCGTCCGTCAGCGTCCACGACGACGTACTGGACGGACTGACCGGGAGAGAGACCTGCACCCTCCAGTTTCGCCCGTCGGAGTGCAGCGACAGTGAGTGTCTTCATCGAGTACTCAGCGACGGTCTTCGAGACGCAATTTTTTACGAGCAGCTCCGAGTGAGATATCTCACCGTCTCGGAGCGTGTAGAGTCGGCGCCGAAGCAGATCACACACCGCCTCTGGTGATCGGGTGTCGTCGAACACATGCAGCGCCGCGTTCTGGACGGCTTCTACCCATGGCAGGGTGCTACGCTGGCGGCCCTCGATTCCCCGAGTTTTGACGGCGTCACCCAGCCCGGCCTCCGGGAGCACCTCGTCACGGCGTTTTCCAAAGTACCGCGTTAGCGCGCCGGCCTCGGCGCTGCGCATTGGGCAAAACGCCACCCAGTCGAAGGCACACTCGTACTCCAGGGTGATCGCTGAGGCTGCAGAAATCTCCGCGGCAACGTCTCTCAGCGGGCGCTGCTCGCGTGACTCAGCGGGAGTCACCCAGACCGAGTCGACGATCCCATGCAAGACACGCCAGCCAGCGTCTTCGAGGGCGGCTTTCGCGTCGAGAATGATCTCGCGGGCGAAGGCGTTGATCGACTCGTGACACTCGATCCGACCGAACTTCGCGTTAGAAAAGCCCTGATAGCCGAAACAGGAAACGAGGATCCACTTGATCGCCGAGGATGCAGCCGCCAGTTGCTCTCGTTGTCCGGCGTCAGCTCGGGGATCTGCTGTTTGATCTCGCTTCGTGCGTCGATGAGCGGTCCGAGCACGTCCGGTAGATAGCCGTCGGACTCACAAATCGAGTATCCCAGCCCAGGTACGGCGTCGTTGTCACAGCAACCACAGCGGACGGTTTCGGGTGAGATGTTTCGCGTCCGAATAATATTCGGGTACAGCGACGCAAAGTCGAGTTCGTGCACGTCGTCGTGGACACCCACCTCGGGGGCGAGTATCGTGCCGCCGCGGTCGGCATCGTCCAGCGTCGAGGCCTGCTTGAAGAACTCGGGCCGCCACGCCTGCCACGGCACGAGTACGTCCCGGGCGGCCGCCTCGCGAATCTGCATCGCAGTGAGGACACGGCCGATCGAGGCCCACCCGAGTTCCTCAAGTGGAAGGCCGGCCCGCTCCACGAGGTCGAGACAGCCATCTAATCCGGACTCATCGAAAAAAACGAGTTCGACTCGTCGACGACGACGCGTCCGGGAACGGTGTAGCGCGCCGGTGAGTGGCCGACGGTGCCGTAGGATTCGTATGTGGACTCGCCCGCGAGTTTCGTGTGCCCTGGCCGACGGCCGAGTTCGAAGTCGATCCCGTAGGCGTCGGCGGCCTCAAACAGCCGAGCGACGATATCGGCCGTGGAGACGACGAGTACGTCCGGGTCCTGTTCGGCGACAGCAGAGGCCACCGCCTCAACGACGGCACGCGGCGTGGACCCGACGCGATCACCGGCGACGGTCAGTTGCGGAAGTGACTCGATATCGGACTCGTGGCGCGGGATCGATAGTTCGAGGGTCCGGATATCACGCACCGTCCGGTCAGGGGCTGGATCCAGGCCGGTTTCGAGACTGACCCGTAGTTGTCGCGAGACATCGACGTTGTAACAGGTGTACTCGCCCGGGCGGTCGAACTGCTGAACACGTTTGGCGACCGCGCGAACTGCACCAACACTGGTCGCATCTACGCGCAACAGTGGGCGTGAAGGCGTCCGGAACGTCTGGCGGTGTGATTCAATATCAAGTGATGCGACAGCCTCCTGCCCGTCGAGAAACTCCTGGAGGTCCGCGAGCGCCGGCGACAGGCCGTCTCGAGGGGGTGGTGACGGAGCCGAGCCACCGCGGCGGCCGTACAGGTCACGGACCGCGTCTCCGACGAATAGCGTAGGTGTGTAGCCGTCGTGGACCTCTCGAGTGACGCCGGTCGACGTGAGCGACCACGTGGCCACGCTGCCGTTCAGACACTCGATAGCTAACACCACGGTCACTCAGACTCCAACTGTGTTAGTCGTGTCTCCACCTCGCTGAGACGGCGCTCCTGTTCGACGGCGACAGCCATCCAGAACGCGGCCATCCGTTCGCTGTGATTGAGCATCCCGGCGGCGTCCGCGTGGTTCCGGGCGTGGGTGAACAGCCGGTCAAAGTGGTCCTGATCGCGCCGGCGGAGAGTTCGCCGATAGTCACTCCACTCGGTCTCGACGCCGCCGAGCAGATCCCGGTAAGTGGGGTTCGTCCGGCCCATCATTCACTCTCCGCTCGCGCCGCCGGTGGCGCGGGCGACTGCTCGCTGCTGACGCGCCCGTGCGCCCGTGCCCGGTGTTTGAGCAACCGCCGCCAGTACGCAATCGTCGTCTGCATCCAGCCGTCACTGGCCTGGTAGACGAGCGTTTCCCGCTCGCTGTCGTCTGTCTCGTATCGCGGGCCGAACGGCGTCAGCCGGCAGTGTAGGTGTGTCGTGGCGGCGTTGGCGACCGGCCGAGAAAACTCGTCGTCACAGACCCGCGTCACCAACACGGGAACGTCCCAGAGCCGGGCGACCCGAGCGAGACTGGCCAGCGATTGGACGAGAAGCGATTCTCCGCGGTCCGTCGGAATGTCGTCGCTGCGATACCAGCGGTCGATCCCGGTCGCAGCGACGACGGCGGGCGCCGTCGACTCCATCGCGGAGAGGCGGTCGGTGAGTGAACTGTGTTGATAGGCCGTGAACGCACGCCCGACGTGCACGCGATCCAGGTACCGCTGATGGGGCGCGAGCTCTCGTAACCGGGTGGTCCGGGCCGCGCCGTTCCCGTCAACCCAGAGCGCAGCACCGTCGTGGACGAGCAACTGGTCTAACAGAAGCGTCTGCACCGGCGTCACTCCGAGGTCGTCCTCGATATCGACGAGTGTGATCCCGGAGCCGAGTTCAGGCAGTTCGATGTGTGACCGTCTGTCCATGCACCACCTCTCCAGCGTGTATAAAAAGCCGTTAGCCACACGTGGACAGTGAAACTGAAAGTTGGTGCCAGCAGCCGGGCCGCCGGCTCACGCTGGCCGGGACCGATCGGACGGCCGGTATCGACCCTGTCTTGTGATTACGCGATAGCATGGCGAGTAATTTCCCGATATCACGAGACGGATGGAACGGTGGGAAGTCGGTGACTAGCGTGGTCGGAAGTGAAGTTGGAGTAAACTGTGCCGAAGCCGAGTCCCGAAGCATCTGTCTCGATATCTCGGAAACTGTCTCAGGGGCCGAATCTCGAGGCGACTGCCGTACTCATCTGTCGATGCGGGGCCACACGGGGATGACGGCGGGAAGCCGGCAGGCACCCGTGGAGACGCCGCGGGTTCGAAACAGGTATATCCGGACTGACTGAACGTTCAGTAGAACTGTTTGGTTCACCGACCACGCTCGTCCGAGTGGGGGTGAATCGAGATTGAGCTGTGGCGGCTGTGAGCCGCGGAAAGTCGGGGCGAGAGTCTGGCGCTTTAGGGCGGGGAGCAAATCAGTATGGGAGCAAAAGAACCGAAAGACGACACCGAAGCCACCGTAGCAGATCAAGACGCGTCACCGGGCGCAGATGACGGGTCATCTGGTGGCGCAGGAAGTCAGGATTCGATCACCGACGGCGGGCTGGTGCGGCCGCTATTCAAACTCGCGTGGCCAATCGTCGCAATCCAGTTGCTGCAGGTGACGTACAACATCGCAGATACGCTGTATCTGGGGCGATTGTCTGCGGAGGCAGTCGGCGCGTTGAGCCTGTCGTTCCCACTGATTTTCCTGTTGATCTCGGTTGCAGGCGGGTTCACAGCAGCGGGGGCTATCTTGGTCGCTCAACACACCGGTGCTGAGGGAGACCACACGGCAGGCAGGGTTGCCGGACAGACCGTCGCGGTCGTCAGTGCGCTGTCGGTCGTGATCGGGGTTGGCGGATACGCGTACACCCGACCCGCGTTGAGATTGCTCCCAAGCGACCCCCAGACACTGACATCGGTTGTGCCGCTGGCGGCCGATTATATGGAAATCATTTTCTTGGGAATGCCACTCCTGTTCGGCTTTTTCGTGTTCGCCGCGGTGATGCGAGGTCACGGCGACACCCGCACTCCGATGTTCGTCATGGTCGCGTCGGTGCTAGTGAACGTGATTGCAGACCCGTTTTTCATCTTCGGGTTCCAGGGGAATCCGTTGCTAGGCCTGCTCGGATTGGAGAGTCTCGAAGTGGCCCTGCTGTCAGCCACGGGGTACACCGGCTGGGGAATCGAGGGAGCAGCCGTCGCGACGATCATCGCGCGGGGCGTAGGGACGGTGATCGGGTTAGGATTGTTGTTCCGGACGGACCTGGGACCGGACATCAGTGTGGCCCAGTTATTACCCGATCGCGAGATTATCGAGGATATCGTCCGGCTGGGAACGCCGAGCATGATCGAGCAGTCGACCAGCGCACTCGCACTGATCGCCCTCACGGCGATTGTTGTGACCTTCACGCCGGAGGTAGTCGCAGCATACGGGCTCGGCAACCGGCTGGTCTCGTTAGTATTTTTGCCTGTGTTGGGACTCGGCCGGGCAATCGATACGATGGTGGGGCAGAATCTGGGTGCCGAGCGAGGCGACCGCGCCGAGCGGGCCACCTGGCTGGCGGTCTCGACCGGTGCGGGAGTGATGCTCCTGGTGGCGATCGGAACCGTAGCCTTCACTGGGACGATTGTGGGGCTGTTCCTGGGCGACGTGCCCGACGCACCGGCGACGATCGCCCTCGGAGTCGAGTATATTCGAATCCGGTCGGTCGAGTTCGCGTTTATCGGAATCACACAGGTCATCCTCGGAGCGTTCCGCGGCGCGGGGAACACGAAAATTGCTATGACGATCTCGATACTCACGCTGTGGGTCGGCAGGGTCGGGACGTCAGTCCTGCTCGTGTTCGGGCTCGGATGGGGCCCGACCGGACTGTGGGTTGGGATGGCAGTCGGCAACGTGCTCGGCGCTGTCGTCGGTGTGGTGTGGTTCACTCGGGGCACCTGGAAAAGTCGGTATATCGACGTGAACACCGACTCCACCGCGCAGACAGACGGTGTCAGTGCTCCAGCAAACTCTACGGCCGGCGGCAACAGTCCCGGCGAGGATTGACCCGACAAAAGTTGCGTCTAGACGGCACGAGTCCGGCCGCGTGAATGACTGGTTCCGACTGTCTCAGCACTCTGCCGAGTGCTCGGGGCTTCGGCGACCGGCTGTGGGCACAAGTCGTGTTGGCTGGTTGTGACCTTTCTGTTCCTCTTTGTTCGAATTTCAATTGAAGCGAATTCCGTTTTCGGATTCAGTTCCGTTCGGGGGTTGGTGTTGCTCCCGGCCATCAACTCACTATCGGCGCTACTTGCGCTGTTGGGCTCATCGATTTATACAGTATCGAGGCGGGAGCCACGGGGCTTAGTCACCCGACGATTGAGGGACTCTCCAAGAGGTGTCCGGGAAGGACACGAGTCAGGGTGAGGTATGGTAGTCTCAGGTTTCTGTGGGTGCTTCGTCAGCGGGCTCCTCGTCGGGGTCGTTCCCACACTCGAAACACTCCCAACCACCCTCGGTGAGGATAACGGGGGCCGGGTCGGTCCCACACCAATCGCACGTCTCGATTGCCATGATATCGTAAATCGGTCGATCATCCGGTGTCTCTGTCATGATGATCCATTATGACCGCCGCTGCCCGAACCGGGGGCGCGACGTGCCTTTGGTGGATGTGTATGGCTCCATTCTTCAAAACCTGTTGGCGCTGCCCGGATTCGGCGGGTCAATCTGAACCTCCGTAGAACCCGCCGGGGATCCGGATATACAGAAATCACACGGCGACTGCTCGGAACTCGCCCGCAAAAGGGAGCTCACTTTATTCGGTCCGTGACCCCGGTTCTGAACAGAGTGTTTACGAGTGAGTGTGTGTCAATTCCGGCGTGACGATTCCCGGTCTTGACTCGGCTAGGTAAGCTGGGCACACGCTGAAGGACCGCAACGACGACTCCCGACAGAGTGGCACAGATTCGTCAGATGCTGTAGTGCAACGGTCACAGACTGACGACCACGCGGAGGAACAAGGTGACGACAGCTAGGATTCGGGAACCACGGTCACGGGGACATCGGCTGCGTCTGCCACCGCGAAGGCAGTGTTGCCCTTAGAAACTCGTTCTAGCAGGTCCTTCGACCGATGGCCAACCACTGCATGACTGACGTCTACGTCACTGGTGATGTCCGCGATTTGCTGGCCGACACGCTGTCCGGATCGCGGTTGATTCCGCTCAACGTGTTCGATAGAGACTGCGTGATCCACCGAGCTGTTCGCCAGTTTTTCGCGGACCTCCTCCTGTAGCGACCGAGTCTCTTTGCCAGCCGATGTCTCTTCGGTCAAATGTACCACGTACAGGTCTTCACCGAAGCCACGGCCCAATCTGACAGCGACCTCAAGGACGCTGTCACGCACAGAGTCGTCTGCGACCGCGACTAAAACGGACATAATTCAACTACGCGTATCAACGTAAGAGGATATCGGCTCTGGAATTCAGTCTGTGGAGGTGTCGATTCCGAGCGCCTCGTTGATCCCACAAACGCAGGTGACAGCGTTGAATCCCGCTCCGAGCGCTCCGCTTAGCGCCAAGACTCCGGTCACACGACTGCCACGCCGCAACAGACCGACTGCCACCACCGTCAGAACCACTGCTGCCAATGCTCGGACGACTCGATCCGTTCCGCCAACGTTGGTTTCGATTTCCATGGAAAATTTAATTGCCCGCTGGAAAATATACCTTGGCCCTGCGTGAAGACGCCCCACCGCACGACGGTAGCTTTGTCTGCAATACGCGCCACACAAGTTGGTACGCCATCGATACCAGTTTGAAGCGTCTCTTGCGCCTCGAGTAGGAACTTCCTGTGTTCTGACGGGAAGACAGGTGGGGCCTCTCAAAGGTCGGTCTGGAGACTCATCGCGTTCACTTGCCGAGGTCAGAGTTCGTTGACTGGATCTGTTCACGCTTCATACTGTATTGACGAGTGTGCAGTGGCTCGACGGCCAGTTTAGTGATGGCGAGTGAGACCCATCACTCGTCGATTGATGGGCGGAGAAAACGAGAAGTCGAGACCGTCGGCGATCATCAGTTGCCGCGGAGATTAAAAGATGAAGACTCAATGGTAGATGTGGTCTCTGAAGGGTTCTCACTGGGCGGAGGAGGAAGCGCAAGCGATGACAGCGGCCAGTGCTCGAACTGCGGGAACAGAGTCCTCGCGCGGGCAAACTATTGTCAACGGTGCGGGTCCGCAGTCGGCGGGCTGACGCGGCCAGCGTACTGTTCGAACTGTGGTGACTCTTACAGTGAAGACGACGAATACTGTGCGTCTTGCGGGAAAAATCGGCCACCGGCTGAGCCCACCACCGACCAGCAGGTAGACCCGTCCGAGAGCAGTCGTCGAGATGAGTCGGCCAACAGGATTCAGACGTCGACTGATTCGAGTGTCGACCCGCAGCGACAGGAAGCGTTTCGCCGTCGTGTTCGAGAATACGTCAACGACGGTTGGGAACTGACGGAGGATTACGGTGACCGCGTAGTCGTTACAGACCGCAGTATCGGGTCCCTCCCAGCACATGCGGCCTTGCTGATTTTCACTGGCGGATTAGGTAATCTCGCGTACGGGTGGTACAGTTACGCGGCTGGCGCTGAGACACGGCGGCTCGCAGCCGTAGATACCCAGTCAAAAGAGAAGTCTCGAAGCGAGAAGATTGACGCTGAGATGGACGCCGAAATGGACAAACTGACGGCGGGATTCGTGAGTTCGACGACGATGTTCGTGGGACTGGCACTCATGCTCGCTGGAACACCAAGCGCAATCGCCCTCGGGCTGACGCTGGTGACAGTCAGTGTTGGCCTTATTCCGCCGATTCAGGATCGGCTTCATCAGAGACGGTCACTCACTGACTTCGGTCGTCATCGTCGTGTGGAACAGCGGCTCTCTGGGGAAATCGAAGATGATTCACAAACGTGTATCGTCTGCGGTGAAGCCTGTAACGAGGGTATCCAGCGACGACGGCGCGACGAGACGCTGGTATTCGGGGTTCCAGTGCGAATCCACAACAGCCAGGTCAACAGTTACTGTGAGGACTGCGCCGAAACCGAACCAATTGGCGAGATCGATTCGCTCGACGCGACCGGATGGCACGTTGCGTCCACGTCCACGACGCCGTCTCGGTCGATTCCAACCTCAATTCGGGTCTGGTATTCGAATTTGACCGGGTCTGAGGACTCGCCGTCGGTTTCACCACCGCAATCAACCCCAACACAAGAGTCGGAGCCAGAATCGGAATTAGGGTTGAGATTGGAGTCGGGGTCAGAGTCAGGCGCTGAACAGCCTGTCGAGCACCACAGTGGGTCCAGTCACCAATCGACGGTCAACACAGGTTCACCATCGAGTCAGAAGTCGAGTCGAGTGTCAGACGTCAATCAAGACGGAGACGGACGGGAGTCAGACCCAAATCGCGAGCGCTCGTCCTGACAGATCGGGCGCAGCCCCTGTGACAGCAGGGTAACCCACCCCACCCACCCCACCACCATACACGCTCATTTCTCGAGAAAGGGGGTTTAGCGCTTATGTTCGGTTAATTCCGGCCGAAGACACCAACTCAGACCACAGTAACAGAGCAACTCACGTCCGTCCAGGCGCAGTGCTGACGTGGTCACGAAGAAACGAGATCATCGCTGACACCGTCTCTGAGGGGAATCGTCGGTGGAGAGTGCCGACGCCGCCGTCGATGGTTTGGACCGTGACACTGGGGCGTGAGTATCTGATATCGGAGTCGTGACGGGGCGACAGGTAATTCACCATATCCGGATCTGGCCGTAACAATAAGGTTGGAATATCGTACGTCTCAGGGAGAATCTCGTCTACCGGGGCGTATCCTCGTTCGTCGATCGCGAGTGCCTCGGGGCGAAGCTGTTTTCGAGCCGTCGCGCGCAAGGAAGCATACATCGGCGTTTGACCGTACTCGTGTGCGAGTTGGTCGTGAGGCGTCCGACGCCACTGGTCGAAGTTTTCTTGTGCATCACTGTGCCGTGTTGTCGGATCTGACGCCGCCGCACGCGGGGCCGGCGGGTTCTCCGCGATGACTGCGACCGGGTCAATCACGTCCCGTGATGCAACCACCGTCGCGATTTCCGCGCCCATCCCGTATCCGTACAGAATCGGGTTCGACACCCCCGACGTGTCGATCAACTGCTCGAGATCGTGCGCGAGCGTCAGCAGGTCGTATCCCGACTCAGGAGCGTCCGAAAGCCCGTGTGCCCGGACATCGTACGCAATTGTCTCGTAGGCGCCGGTGAACCGATTGAACAATGGGAGCAGACATTGGCCATTGTCGGTGAACCCGTGCACACCAATTAAAACCCGGTCACGCGGCTGCTTCGACCCGATGATGTGGGTCTTTACCCCTGTCCCGTTCGAGAACCCAGATTGCCACTCGTCGGGATCAATATCGCTTCTTGGAGAACGACTCATGTGTTGATATCATCCATGGACACTGCCCTACCGTTTAAAAAGTGTACTGAGAGATACCGACTCCGGGCAGGGAATGCGTGCTCGGTAGTTCAAAACGTCCTGATACGTGTGGACGAGATACTGCGACCGTACCGGTCAGCAGATACTCACCGCCGCTCTGCGGGAGTCGAACAGCGCATACACAACACGTTCCCGCCCGCCCAGTTGACATCGTTGGAGCCACACTGTGGGCAGCGGTGATTCGAGTTGTCGTATTCCGTCGTTCCGCGTGGGGCAGCCAGGTATCCGTCAGAAACGGCCGTGTCGACGAGTGACGCGAATCGCTGGCGCTTGTACACCCCCCGAGCGGCCAAAAAGTCTCCCGGAGAGCCAGGATCAGCGCCGTGGAGGTCTTCCCACTTGACTGCAATCTCTCCGTTAGCGGGCCCACGGGCGAGTTGCTTGATTGTGCCAGAGGCGGCCTCGAACAGCGGGGTCGTCCCCCACGTCTGTGGGCTATCGATACTATCGCCTGCCTCACGGTAGGCTTGTTCGGCCGACTGATATGCGTCGGTGACGCCGTCGAGCCCGGCCGCTGCCCGGAGGTCACCGACGAATTCGGTGAAACACGCGCTCTGGGCTGGGTGGTCTGCTGTGGTTCCGAGATCGCGAGCGATTGCCACGCCCTGGACCGCCCGTCGCGTCGCCCGCGCAGTGTCGCCCGCAACACGGTAGGCCAGCGCAGCTGTGACCAGCGACTGAACGCCGCGACCAACCCAGCCTTTCTCATCAGAATCGAACGGGCCAAGATCGTCTCGCGGGTCCGCGAGTCGGCGCCAGGCCGCTCTCGTGTATTCGTCTCCAGAGCGAGAGTACTCGCGTTCCGCTAACGCCGCGATAGCTTCCTTGTGATGCTCGCTTCCGCCCGTCATGAGTCACACCCGTCGACTCTGCGAATCAGTCGAGACTGGACACGCTCGTGCGGTGGGCTTGACATACGATCGCTACGAGCCCGACGGTCGAATACCCGGCGATTCGTGCTGGCGTGAGCTGGCTGTCGGACACGGGAACCACCGATCACATTGGGTACCGGAAATGGCGAAACAGGCTGATGGCACTCACTGGTCGCCGGTCAGAACGGGCGCACCCAAGACAACGCAATCTGCAGACGCAACAATACCCGCCGTCCGCGGTCAGTCATGTCTCACTCTCAGAACGGGGACATCGGCACCGTCGAACCCGTCCACAAATGATAGATCAAGGATGGGTCTGAGTGCAGATTGCGTTTTGAGAGTATCGTTCCGGAAATTCAGAGCACACGCTTTGCGACCGGCGTGGGAAAGGAGTCACCGCTGAAATCACAGAGGTCAACTAAATCCCATATCACTCTCGGGTCGTCTCAAACCACTCGGCTCCAAAGGCCACGAGCGACGGCTGGTCAAGGAGTTTCGCGTGTCCGACCCCAACGCGCCCTGTGTTGACAGCATCTGGCTGTTCACGCTCGAATGCCATACCACAGTCTGTGAAGTCCTGATCGTCGAGATCGATATCTTCCCATTCAATCCATTCACGGGATCCATC
>KI543223.1:83065-91979 GCA_000496235.1 uncultured archaeon A07HR60 | reverse complement strand
TGTCAGCCCGGTGTTCAGCCAGGTGAAGTGAGGTACAGGTCGCATGTGTGGTTCCAAGATACAAGACATCGCCATCGAGGTCGTGAATCCGAGCCAGTGGCGATTGGTCTCCGAGTGAGTAATTCAATCCATGGTCTGTGGTGACGAACGCGGCGTCGGCTCCCCATGCAGCGAACGAGTGCTGAGGGTGGCCACTCCGCTGGACCTCAGGATAATTCCGGAAGCACTCCGGTATCGCACCCATCCCCTGGGTCGGTGTAAGGGCGGGTCTGTACGGTGGCATCTCCTCACGGATGGTGTCGTGCCACGACTCGGGGACCGGCGGATTCTCCATATTTGCCGGATCCCGATTTCCCGGAGAATGTGTCGGCATCACGACGGTGCCGGATTCAGTGATGACGCGCTGGAGGGCGTCAACGACGGTCGGTGCGCCGCCGCACACCCACCCGAGCGCAGAAAGCGAGCTATGAACGAGAACTGTCTGTCCCGGTTCAACGCCGATGGCGCGCAGGTCACTTATTATTGACTCAACTGTGACCGGCTCTGCCGACATCTCTTCTGGCAGTGGCGGTGACATAGATCGGCTTTGTTGAGATCAATCATCAGTGCCGCGATTTGAGGATTCACAGACTCATTTAGGAGCCGTTCTCCCGCACGAGAAGGAGACCAAATGGGAGACTCTCGCTATGTATCCTCAGTACCTCTGATCCCGTCGGTCTCTGCTACAAGAGTCTCTTCTGAAGCGAGGGAATGCACAATCCACGCCATCGGCCGTGGATCTACATCCGCTCGCGTAGTCCGACCCCAATACAGGGATTGCACTCTCATGCCGGACACGCTTCGCCTACGATATCAAAGGAGCCGGGTGTGAGTCCATCCACCTCTCGTTGCGTGTCTGTTTAGGCCGTGGGCCACGTGACGTGTAATAATGGAAACGCCGGATGCGAACCGAGGGACAGGCGACGGACGGTCATCAGGACTGTCGAGTGAGGCTGCTACCCGCGGGAGTGCAACCGACGAGGAACCGAAGTCCTCACAGTCCGAAAATCCGGGTGAGGAAGAAGCCGGAGAGAGGTCGACTGGAGGCACCACCGGCAGATCGTCTGGTGTCCATGTCGGCGGGGAGACGACGCTAGGAACGATTGAGACCGGGCCACGCGGTGACCAGCAGGAACCACTAGCAGTCGAGGTCGAGGGGGTGACCAAGCAGTTCGGCGATGGCGAAGATTCCGTGACCGCGGTCGATGGCGTTTCACTCGAGGTATCTCAGGGGGCTATCGTCGGACTATTGGGCCACAATGGCGCTGGCAAAACCACGCTCATCAAGTCCGTGCTCGGCACGGTCTTGCCCGACGAGGGGAGCATCAAAGTCCAAGGGATCGATGTTCGAGATGACCCCCGGGCAGCGTTTGCCCATGTAGACGCGATGCTGGAGGGGGCGCGAAACGACTACTGGCGGCTCACCGTCAGGGAGAATCTCCGGTATTTCGCGACTATCAGCGGCGTCAGACCGGATACCGTCGAAGAGAGACACAACCGCCTCCTGGAACAGCTCGAACTCGCCGACGAAGCAGACACGGCCGTCCGGGATCTCTCCCGGGGCATGAAACAGAAAGTGTCGCTGGCGAGTGCGCTGGCGGGTGGAGCCGACGTGGTGTTTCTCGACGAGCCCACGCTCGGACTCGATGTCGAAAGCTCGCGGGTATTGCAGACAGAGCTTCGTCGCCTCGCCGAAGAGCAGAACATTACCGTCCTGTTGAGCAGTCACGATATGGATGTCGTCGAAACGGTCTGTGACAGAGTGGTGATTATGTCGGAAGGTCAGATCGTCGCCGACGGGACGGTCGAACAGTTGTTGGAGTCTGGCGAGCCGTCTGGGATCCGTGTCGCGAGTCCCGACCTCTCGACGAGTGCCGTCGCCACGTTACGAGACCGGTTCGACGTCACGGCAGTGGAATCCCGCCCCCGTGGCGCGAGTCTGGAAATGGCGGTCGGCGGTGAGGAGATCTATGAGTTGTTCGCCAGCCTCCGTGAGGCTGGGATCGATCTCGAACAGATAGATACCGTCGAACCCGACCTTGAGGACGTTCTCGTTGAGCGGACGAATATCAGGCGAGGGACCGGGCAATGAGCGACGACAACGGTGTCGCGACTGACGGAGGTCCGACTGACGTTGGTCGGGAGGCAGCGGCCGGTCCCGGCAGCAAATCCGCCGAGTCGAGTGAGCCCGCCCGGGCAGGATATCGTCACTTGGCCCGGGCGGTGTTGTACCGGGAATATCTGATATTCGTCCGGTATCCCGCCAACGCATTCGGGGCGATCATCATCTCGATGTTCTTTTTTGCAGTGCTGTTTTTCGGCGGCCGGATGGTCGCGGGCCAGGCGCTGACTGACTCGATCGAAGGGATCATCGTCGGATACTTCCTCTGGACGCTGTCAGTGGGCGCGTACTCGTCTATCTCGAACGATATCGGGAGCGAGGTGCAGTGGGGGACACTTGAACGCCACGTGACGACCCCGTTCGGGTTCGCCCCGGTTGCCCTGTTGAAAGGCGTCGCGAAGGTGGTCCGGACGTTCCTGATCTCCTCGCTGATCCTGGGCGCGATGTTGCTTTTGACCGGCGAGCAGCTCAGTCTCCACTTGCCGACGATCGTCATCATCGCAGGGCTGACAATCTCGTCAGTTCTCGGTCTGGGCTTTGCCGCTGGCGGAGTGACAGTCCTGTACAAGCGGATCGGAAACTGGCTGAATCTGTTACAGTTCGGCTTTGTTGTGCTCGTGTCAGCGCCCGCCCTCGAGATATCGTGGCTATCGGTTCTTCCGCTCGCTCACGGCAGCGGCATGCTCCAACGGGCGATGGTCGACGGCGTGCGGCTGTGGGAGTTTTCACCCCTCGATCTGGGCCTTCTGCTGGCGGTGGCAGTCGGGTACCTCGCCGTCGGCTACGGAATATTCCAGGTGACGACGAGTCGTGCACGTGAACTGGGTGTGCTCGGCGACTACTGACCAACTCACCTGACCGGGTTTCTCACCGTCTCGCTGTCTTGGTGTTTCAGAACGTCGTAGGCTCGTGAGCCCGTGCATAGGCGAGCGCGAGATCGCGAACCAAGCAAGGACATACCGGATCGGCAAGGCCGGATACGGGCTTCGCCACCGGTCGATGGAAGAATCGCCAGCCACTTGCCGGAGTTGTCTGGTGAATGCGACGAGGATAGTGACCGTCAGGTGATCACGAACTGATCGGCGTTGCCCAGCAGTGACGACTCCTCACGTGCGACGACCACGCCCAGCGCCGTAACTCTCCGCGGGACACTGGCAAGGACGACCGCCTGACGGCATGTTCAAGTGACCGCGAACGCACCGATTTGTATGGCTACACACGATGAGTGGGACGAAGCGCGCGCACGCGAACTCCACGATGATCTCGTCTCGCTGTACAACCCAGTCGAAAAAGCCGCTGAGCACGGCTCGGATCCCGATGCAGCACCTGGTGATGGTGTTCGACAGTTACTGACGACGATTCTCTCACAAAACGTGGCCGATCAGAACACGCGGCGGGCTTCTGAGAGTCTGTTCGATCAGTACGCTGACTTCGCCGCAATCGAAGCGGCAGCCCATGACGAATTGGCCGACACGATTCGAGTGGCGGGTTTACCCGACCAGAAGGCGTCCCGGATCCAGCGAGCGCTATCGGCAACCCGCGAGGAGACTGGTGGCGCCTATTCACTCGCGTTTCTCGACGCACTCCCGACAGACGAGGCCAAAGCGTGGCTCATGGATATCAAGGGTGTTGGCCCGAAGACCGCGAGTGTCGTCTTGAACTTCCACTTCGGTAAGCCCACGATGGCCGTGGATACCCACGTCGAACGCGTGTCTAAGCGGTTCGGGCTGGTCCCGTCCTCGGCGACGAATGGCCGAGCCCACGACGTCATAGACGGCATTATTCCGGACGAATTGACCTACCCGCTACACGTGTTACTAATCCAGCACGGCCGGACGTACTGTTCGGCACGCAGTCCCGATTGCGACAATCCTGTCTGTGAAACGTACTGTCGGTGTGAAGGCTGCTGACGACATAGTGCCTCGCAGGGTATACCGACGTGTGCCCGAATAAGTTAGATAGTTGATGTGTATCGACTGCACCGGGACTCGACAGTAGAGTGAATGCAGTATCTCATGTCGTACGACGCTTTCCGCTCATTCAGGAGAAAGGAAGGGTGGAGACACGTTTTCAGTCTGGCGGGAGAGTGGACCAGGGCTGGAGCAATCGCCACGGTTCCCACACCTACATGAGTCGGCAGAAGCTAGGACGGTCGATGATTCCGATATCCGACGCGTTCACTCACGATCATCACGGCTGTGACATCGTCTATGGGCGCGGCTGTGTCGACGACTTGGGCGAGTATCTCGCCGAGCGTGACCTCTCTGATGCACTCATTGTGTGCGGGTCGAACGTTGGTGCCAACGACGACCTGATGGATCCCATTCGAGCCGGCCTTGGAGATCGACTAACGGCCACCTACGACGGCACTACGCCAGCCAAACAGGTTGAGTCCGCGTTCCAGGTGCGTGACCGTATCGCCGAGACTGACGCCGATGTCGTGGTGGGAATCGGCGGCGGCAGTAGTCTCGATGTTGCGCGGATCGCGACCGTGTTCGCCGGCGATGACCGGTCACTCTCGGAACTTCGGTCAGAAGCTGAAGAAGACGGCGAGATTGCGCCGCCAACCGCCAGCGCTGACCAGCCGGATGTTATCGTGATTCCGACGACCTTCGCCGGGGCCGACATCTCAGACGGAGGGTCGGTAACCGTGTTGACCGCAGAGGAGTCACCGACCGGCCAGCCCGTCACGTCAGGGGGATCGGCCTCGTTGATTGCCGACTTTGCCGACCCTTCGCTGTTCGAAACGACGCCAACCGCTGCACTCGCGGGATCGGCGATGAACGGGTTCAATAAGGGAATCGAGACGCCGTACTCGCGTCACGCCAATCCCGTGAGCGACGCCACGGCGATGCACGGGGTTCGCCTTCTGAGTGACTCGTTACCAGCCGTCGCTAGCGCAGACAGCGCTCACGATCCTGAGGTAATGGACCGTGCAGTGGTGGGAATACTGCTCGTCCAGTTGGATCGTAAACTTTCCATCGTCCACTCGTTCGGACACGCCTTCGCGCGGCGTTACGACGTCCAGCAGGGCAACGTCCACGCCGTCGTGGCTCCGGCCGTTCTGAGATACGTGTTTGAGCAGGTCGAAGGCAGTCGTGATCTGCTCGCGGACGCTCTTGACATCGACACGTCTGGTGACGCCGATGCGGTCGCGAGTGCGGTCGTTGAACAGGTCGCTGATGTTCGCGATGCCGTCGACGTGCCGACACGAGCCGCCGAACTCCCAGGAACTGACCGCGAGGATATCCCTGCTCTCGCGGAGTTCGTTCTCGATGATTGGCTAATGCCGAACACTCCTGAGGGATTGAATCCCACGCAAGCGGGCCTCGAGGAGGTCCTGCGTGACCTGTGGTGACTGGAAGGCTAGCCGGGCATATAGTTCCCTAAACGGGTAGATCTAGTTACCGCATAGGCGAGTTCGAGGGAAAGCCGATACCAATCGTACGCTACTTCTAAGTTAATTACTACTCATTCGATGATATGAGCAGGGCTCTGTCAGTTCCTCTGCTATCCTGGTGGCTTCGATGGGGAGCCGTTGTTGGACTCGCTGGATTCATATTCTACGCATCTGTATTGACGGCTCCGCCGGAGACTCCAATCGATATTGAATTCAACTTCATTCCGTTAGACAAGTGGCGTCACTTCGTGGCGTATGGTGCCTTCGGGTATGCGCTGGCGTACGCGACGACTGATTGGGAATTGCCCACTCGACGCGTTGCATTCGGTGTGTTCGTCGTCACTGTGGTCTACGGTATCGGAATCGAATTCGCACAGGCGGCCGTTCCAGAGCGGTATTTCTCTCTCGGTGACGCCTACGCGAACGCTCTCGGCGGCGTACTCACGGGGTTATACTATCTTCTAGTGCGACGAATTGAATTCGTCCCGGCAGCGGACTTCCCGGCCGTGATCAGCAACCAGCTGCAGGAAGACTGAAAGAGGACGCGGCGTGTCGAAAGGGCCCGAGGTGGAGAAGGTTGCATTCGATGTGCGCCTGTGCGCGCCTTTACAGGGGAAAATGGAGTCACGAGTGAGTTTCCGGGTGGGGTGTCTCGCCTGGCGAGAGTGAGACGGCTGTGATGGCTCGAACGTCGCGTACCATCTGTGCGGAATCAGCGCCGGGTGCCAGAAGCCGGGGCATTCCGCGGTAAGACTCGAGGAACTCGTCCTGGCCAGCACTCGTGGTCGTATCGACCCGGCAGAAGGCGAGAATCCCATCCAGCGCGACATCGATTGAGACGTGAGCGGCGTGGTCGTCTGCGCCAGCGACGTGAAGATGCGTTGTCTGTGGGGGAGCGCTGACGGACTCAATGATTTCCACGAGCGGGATACCATCCCAGACACCGGCCGTTTTGCTGCCGGAAGCACACTGAAACGAGATGTCACGTTGCTCTCGTCGCGGAGCAGCACGCTTCAGACGGGCAGGCTGGGAGGGGAGTCGGAGGTGAAACCGGCCACTCACGTCGATCCAATCCATCCCGGGACTGGGTGGTCTGAGAGACCGAGATTTCGGATGCTGACTCGAGTCAGCGCTCACCCGGAAATCCGAACTCTTCACGCCGGGGTCAGCCCTGACAGCGTGACTGTGAGGTTCTTCGCTCATGAGACAGGTAGCGAGAGAGACGGTCAAAAACCGATGTCGGCACTTTCTCTCGCTGGGAACGAAATAGAGAAATTACTGAGACAATCGGTGCCGTGAATCGGGAATAACGGTAGTTATCCTATCCGCGGCTACGTTCTCCGTGGTGGCCCCACCAGAGTACGAACAACCACCACAGTTTACAGTTCGCGGAGCAATCCAGAACCATGTACTTAGACTGTTATTCGTGTGGTTACTCCATCGAAAGTGGCGGCGTCACGCCACAGGCTCGATGTGAGTGTGGTGAGCCACTCTGGATCCGCACGGAGAATTCAAAAGCGGACATGGACGTGGACCTAAGTTCGGTCGACCTCGGTGACTGGATGTGGGCGTTCGAGCAGTTGCTCCCCGTTGACCGGCCCAGTGGTTCCGCTGAAGGGGTGGGTGGCACGCCTCATCTTGCGGCGCCGACACTCACCGAATACGCAGGCTGTCGAGTGCAATTGAAAGACGAATCTGAGAACCTCACCGGATCATTCAAAGACCGAGGCAGTGCTGTCGGAGTTCAGGCAGCCGTCCGCGCAGGTGCCCCGGCCGTTGGCACCGTCTCTCACGGGAATATGGCAATGAGCACAGCGGCATTCGCCGCGGCGGCAGATCTGCCGTGTTTGGTTTTGGTGCCGGCAGATATCTCAGACGACCGTCTGAGTAGTATCGCGCGATTCGAGCCCGAGATCGTGCGCGTCGACGGTGATTACGGCCGCCTGTACTACCGCGCGCTCACGCTGGGACAGCGACTGGGTGTGCCGTTCATCAACTCAGATGTCCCACACCGGGTGGCGGGCCAGAAGACAACGACACTAGAGATTCTCGCGGCAACGGCTCCAGCCTTCCCCGATGCGATTGTCTTTCCCACGTCTAGCGGGGGCCATGTTTCGGGTGGCTGGAAAGCCATCCGCGAACTCCGACGGGCCGGCTACCAGGACCTCCCGCGGCTGTACCTGGCGCAAGCGGCTCCCTCGGCTCCTATCGCGGCAGCAGCCGACCGCGGCGCCGACGCAGTCACGCCGGTTGAGCGGGGAGACACTATCGCGTATTCGATTGGCAACGCAGACCCGCCGAGTGGAACACGAGCACTCACGGCTGCTCGAGAGACCGCCGGTGGAGTCGTTGCGGTGACTGATTCTGAGACCCGTGAGGCACGCCGACGACTCGCGGTCGACGCCGGAATGAACGCCGAGCCATCGTGCGCGACCGCACTGGCGGCAACCCGCAAACTGACGGCGGACGGCAGTATTGGGCCAGACGAGCAGGTTTCGCTCGTCATCACGGGGAGTGGGTTCAAAGAACAGACCGCAGTTCCGGTGAGTCCGGAGACAGTCTCGCTGGAGGATCTCGAGTCGCGGGTTGGGAGATTCAGCTCTTGAATTATCTCGAAATCGAGTCTCCTGGCAATCACCGCGACCGGCTGTCCTGTGAGGGCGGGCGGAGAGTCACGCCGCTTCCGGTCATCACGGAAACCGGCTGTTGCCCGAGCATAAACAGAACGCTTCCAGCGTGAGCACTCGTCGCTGAGGAATTGACTGGACCGAATGCTGGTAGAGATGTAACACGTCACCGCCGATTGCAGACATCTTCGTTGTAGCACATCCGTCACTGCGGAGTGACTGACTGAACACCCATGAGAATCAGTGGCACCGGAGTGAGGCCACTGAACGCCCGTCGAGAACGTGAGGGGATTCCGGTCAGAGGAAGTCAGTCACGTTATCGACCACTTCGCCCGGCGTGTCGCCGACCGGGACGTCAGCCCGATTGAGCGCGTCAATCTTGGACGCGGCGGTGCCAGTGCCCGACCCCGACACAATCGCCCCGGCGTGTCCCATGCGTTTCCCTGCGGGGGCAGTGCGGCCGGCGATGAACCCAGCCACGGGAGTGTTCATGTGGGCTCGGATGAACTCTGCAGCCCGTTCTTCGTCTTCGCCACCAATTTCGCCACACATCACGACTGCCTGGGTGTCCGGGTCAGCTTCAAACACTTCGAGAGCGTCGACGAAACTCGTCCCGATAATGGGGTCACCACCGATGCCGACTGCCGTCGACTGTCCCAGTCCTCTGTCGGTGAGTTCCGCCACCATTTGATAGGTGAGCGTTCCAGAGCGGGAGACCAGTCCGAT
>KI543223.1:78873-83045 GCA_000496235.1 uncultured archaeon A07HR60 | reverse complement strand
CCCGTCGACGTCCTGGCCGCCCCGTCCCGGAACGGCGCCGGCGACGACGTTGGTCCCGTACTCGATCATCTGGTCGGTGTGGAACCGGCCCTCCCCCCCGGTGATACCCTGCACCACGACCCGAGTGTCTTCGTCGACGAGGACACTCATCGGGCCACCTCCTGGGCGCTGTCGACAGCCTGCTTGACAGCACCCTCTAGTGTGGACTCGACATCCACCAGATCCGCGTTCAGAATATCCATCCCCTCGGCCGCGTTCGTCCCTGCGAGGCGGACCACTAGCGGCTTGGGGAGTTCGTCGAACTCCGAGAGTGCCTCGTTGATCCCCATGGCGACTTCGTCACCGCGGGTGATCCCACCGAAGATATTGAACACGACTGCTTCGACATTTTCGTCAGAAAACACCACCTCTAACGCGTTACCGACCCGCTCGGCTTTCGCGCCCCCACCGATATCGAGGAAGTTCGCCGGCGACCCACCGAAGTGATCCACCAAATCGAGCGTGGTCATCACCAGCCCGGCCCCGTTCCCAATAATCCCGACGTTCCCCGACAGTCGGACGTAATCGAATCCGTAGTCGCCGGCCATTGCCTCGAGATCGTCATCGTATGCGGCCTCGGCCATTTGAGCCAGCTCTGATTGCCGGAACAGTGCGTCCTCGTCGAGATTCATCACCGCGTCGGCGGCGACGATCTGTCGATCCGCCGTGACCATTACCGGATTTATTTCGATTGCGCTGGCGTCACGCGCCTCGTAAAGATCGTATAACGTCGTGAGGACGGACGCAACGTCGCCGGCGATGTCTCTGTCGACCCCGGCGCCGTACACGGCGCGACGCGCCTGATACGGCTGCAGTCCAAATGCAGGGTCGATAGGCTCGCGCACAATCGCGTCAGGCGTCTCTTCGGACACCTGTTCGATATCGACTCCACCCTCGGTGGACACCATCGCTACCGGTCGGCTCTGTGAGCGATCCAGGGTGATGCCGACATACAGCTCGTCAACGAAGTCGACGGCTTCCTCAACGAGAAGTTGATCAACAGTGTACCCCTTGAGATCCATGCCGAGAATGTCGTCAGCGACGTGTTCGATATCCTCACTGTTGGACGCCATTTTGATACCACCAGCTTTCCCACGGCCCCCAACGTGGACTTGCGCCTTGACTGCGACCGGGTAGCCGATCTGGTCGCCGGCTTCAGTCGCTGCCGTGACCGTGTCTGCGAGTTCGGCGTCTGGCGTAGGGATACCTGCGTCCGCAAAAACCCGCTTTGCCTGGTATTCGTGCAGCTTCATAGGGTAGTTCTCTGGAGATTTAACGACCCTCCTGTTAGTATTTCCGAAAACTCAGACCACCCCTCGCGAACGACTCGAACAGTGGGACTCAGCGACTTCAGCGTCGACTCGTGTGCCATCTTTCACGAAGGCGAATACGACACACGGCAGGGCGAGTCTGCACCCGCTCTGTGTGAGCCCGACAACCCGCGAGCACACCTGGTGGTAACACACCGGTCAGAGTATCGCGTTGGTCTTATTATCGGTTTACTCGCGGTTTAGAAAGCGTAATCCCGCCTGCTTGGATAGCACCGCCGACCAGAGCAAACAGTCCCCCGAGGAACAAGCCTGGCTGGACCAGTCCGCGCTGGAGCAACAACAGACTGCCCTCGCGTTCGGCCGTGCGCGTCCAGAACTCGTAGTCTGTCCCCTCGTGCGTGACCACGGTGAGGCTAGCTTCGGGGCCAGCGTCAGTCGGGGTCGGGTAGCTGAACCCGCGAAGTCGCTCTCCGGAATCATCAACACCATAGCCAGCCTCAGCATTACGAGCGCGGTCGAACGCTTCCTGAGCAGCCGCTGAGAGGTCAGTATACGCCACTGACGGATCGTATTCGGGCGTCGTGGCGTCGGCTTCATGAACCGTATGAAGATAGGTCTCGTCGACTTCAGTAATGCCGATGGGTAGGTACAGAGGATTTGCCATCAGTCCCACCCCGAGGAGGAGAAGCCCGATCCCGCGTAGGAGCCGCTGCATACAACACGAGAATATCGCTGTCAGTATCACTTTTGTGTGACGGCTGGCGTATACTCGGGTGACTATTCCGGGTGGTCGGTATTCAGTTGCTCGCAGATAGCCGGCTTTCCCGTGGGTGGACCCGGCAGTGACGCCAGCGATACGGATCATCCGGATGGATCCATCGCCACTAGACGTTTTCATCGAATCTCTGTAAGAGTTAATGCTCCGCGCGGGATGGAACAATGTATGGAAAGTGTAGACGTTGCGATCGTAGGAGGCGGGCCTGCGGGCTCGTCAGCTGCCCACGCAGCTGCGAGCGGGGGCGCAGAGACGATCGCCCTGGAAAAAGGGATTCCACGCGAGGACAGAGAAGGGATGGGTCCGGACTCAACGGACGCTGCAGGGATTCTCGATTACTGGGTCGATATCATGGGTATCCACCCGGACGAGTTCCCTGAGGGCGTCATTTTGCAGGAGTTAGACCGTGCCGAGTTCCGCGGCCCAGATACGGGCTGTACACTGCACGGTACGGGAATCGAGTCGTCGTACGATTCGTTCGGATACACATTTCACCGCGCCCGCTTTGACGACTTTCTCAGAAGTCGCGCTGAAGACGCTGGCGCGGAGTATCGGGTCGGGACGGCGGTCAGAGATGTTGACACCGACCTGGCAGTGACGCCAGCGAGTGCGGAACCGCGACACGTCGTCCAGTTGGCGGATGGCTCGCAACTCGGGGCAGAGTATCTTATCCTCGCCGATGGACCACAGCGGAGAATTACCAATCGCGTCCTTGACCGCTATCTCCCGGCGGAGACGGCCGCGAGCGAACGGCTCGCGTCCACGGACGCCAACCACATCGCGTATCAGGAGTATCGCCGATTCCCCGAGGAGTTGTTCGAAGAGATCAAAGACGCACTGGTGTTCTGGTGGGGAGTGATGCCCGGCGAGACCGCGTATCCGTGGGTGTTCCCAAACGCTGACCAGGTCTGTCGCGTTGGATTGACTATGCCCATCGGTGCCGAACTTGGGGAGGTGGAGGACCCAGGTAGTTACGAGCTTCTCCGAGCAGACGACGAGTCGATTCCCCGGGGATCAGAGTACATTGGACGGCTTCTCGACTGGCAGTACGGTGACGAGTACAGTCGCGAGGACTTCCCGATCGTTGAAGACGCTGGGAAGCGGGACGGAACCGAGACGTACTCGATATCCTCGACCCGGCCAATCGAGTCGCCGACCGGCGCCGGGATCGCAGTGGTTGGCGGGGCGATGGGGACGACATCTGCGTTTCACGAGGGGGGCGATCACACGGCAGTCCGAACGGGAGCTATCGCGGGCGAGCTCGCAGCCAGCGGTAACTTCACCGATTACAACCGCCGATGGAAGGCTGCTCTCGAAGACGAACTATTACGGAACGTCACGATGGCAGATATCGTGTCCGAGTACACCCCGAGCGACTGGGATCGCGTGATCGGCTGTGCAGATGCTATGCTGGCCACTGAAACCGGGACCGGCCTGTTAGAGCGCACGTACAGCGCTGGCTGGCAGGCGGCGAAGTTGTTCCTGTCGTATCGGTGGAACAAGCGTCAAGCTCGTGACGACTACGTCCAACTCTTGGCTGGCGAATACTCCTATTGAACCGGAGAAAGATGCTCGCGCAGGAGAATCTGTCCTACTCGTTTCCCAATTGATACTCTCTGGATGGTGCTGAGGGCCGGACTGATCGGTGAGGATTCACCGAGGTATCAAGCCGGAAGCCCACGGCTTGAGCCGTGGGAGGAAGCCGACACAATTGACACAGAAAACACGAGTTGGCTGACCGACATCCAAACCTTTAATACGCTGAGATTGTTGTTAAAATTTAATGGTGGGAGCAAATAGAACAGTTATACTCCCGCTCGAAAACCCGTCGAGCGACGAAGACGAGCGGTTCCACCAAACCGTCGACAAATATCAGTACTGCCGTGACCGAGCCAGCGAGTACTGCTGGCACAATCCCACGCAACCCGACGACATCGTCACCTCAAAACGGGCTGTCGAAGACGCACTGTACCACGACCTCAGAGAGGAAACGGACGGTACTCCACGCGAACCTTGTGCAGAAAGCTCTCACGGACGTGACCAGCGCGATGGATTCGGTAACGAAGCATGGAAGCGTGGTGAGCGCA
>KI543223.1:76469-78853 GCA_000496235.1 uncultured archaeon A07HR60 | reverse complement strand
CCAGTCGTCTGCCGAGACACTGGCATTGAGGGTCTTAATTATCCTGCTGTTCTGCGTGTGCGCGTGAGACATAGCTGATCTTACCCCGCTCTGAAGAGTGAGGTGCTTACGAGGTATCCGCCAGTCCCGGTCGAGGTATGACTGTGTTTTCAGCCAGCCGTCAGGCCGACCAGACGGACCACTCAGTCACGGTCGAGTGTGTTCACGAACAGACCCAACCCAAACACGAGTGCTCCCGCGATGACGGCCACGACGGATGCAGTCCACACCGAGATACCAACCTCCAGCACCGAGTCATACGGCACTATCCCGTACGTTTCGAGTGACTGGACGGTTTCGATACCACGAAAGCCGATACTGATCAACACGAGACTCGCGGCGACACCTGACCCGCCAGTGATGAACGCAAACCCAGAAAAAATCTCTTCAAAGCCGACGAGTGACCACGCTTGTGACTCAGAGATGCGGTCGATCCGTGACCGACGGACAGCAACGGCAGTCAATCCTGCCGCTGCCACCGACAACATACTGACACTGAGAACCGTCATCGATGCGAGCGCGATCGGATCAGACCCCGGGTTCGGGCCGAAGTAGGCACCCTGGACCTCGCCCGGGAGTAACAGAACGGCTGGCCACAGAAGCGCAGCGGCGAACAAAACTCCCGCGCACAGGTACAGCTTCTCTCTGATCGACCACTGGGTGGTGATTCCGCCTTTGGCACGAACCAGATCGTACTGAGAGTCTTCTCCCAGGAACTCAACAGAATTCTCCTCACCGGACATCTATGCTCAAATCACGAGACAGGTTGACAAGTGCCTTGTGCTAGGCAGCGACTCCAACCGTATCGCTGTGTGATGAGTGGATTGTCTGAGATGTGTCTAATCGAAGAGAGTCAAAAAACCGCACCGCAAATCGGTCGCAATCGAAGCAGCGGTTTAGTCGTCAGATGGGGTGACGCCCGGCGCAGTCGCGCCGTATTCGGCACCAGAAGTGACGCCCGCCGGTTCGTCGATGACGTAGCTGATCAGCAAGTACGAGAAGATGTACTTTGCGGCGATGTCGAGGATGCTGTACAGCCAAGATGTGACACCAGCACCGATCACACCGAGCCCCTCGGCGCCAAGCGCCCAGAAGATCGGGTAACCGAGCCACAGAGTGACGGTCAGCAGCTTCAGACTATTGAAGATGCTGATGGTGCCAGTCGCTTGCGCGTCCTTGGGCCATTCAACCAGCAGAATGTACAGCACGACGCCGAAGAACGAGCAACTAAGCGCGTAGTAGAACCATCGGAGCACCAGACTCGACGTGGTGAAAGCTGCTGCAAGTCCGGTCACACACATCGCGATGTCAGTGGTGATGATGGTGAAGATCTTCGTCAGGTTCGACCCGGCCAGGAGACCGAGTGCGAGCAGGATCGCCGGCGTGGAGAGTGCCCACGTCAGATATCGACCCCAGACAGAGAACACGACGTTCTCCTGACCTGCGATAGTTGATCCGCTGATAAGGATACCCTCAGAACTCGCATCGAGCAGACCGACTGTCAACCCACTTGCGAGGCCAGTGTAGCTCGAAATCGACACGAGGGGAACGAGAAGCGTCGATACCACGATAAGCTTCGCACGTGGATCGCTCACGTTCCGGCCCATGTAGACGAACAGGATCGTTGCGAGTCCCGCCAGCGCGATATTCACGAATAGCGAACTGGACAGCAGCGCGTTGTCCAGAATTGCTTGATAGATTTCCCCTTGAGGTGCATCCACCTGAAGGAGATTCAGCTGTGCTACCGCCGCCAGTAATGTCGCTGATGCTGTTGCCATGCTCCATAGTCTACTACACCCCACTACTACATGAACACAGTACCAAACATGTTTGTGATACCGGTTCCCTCTCCGGATTTGTAACTTTATATACAAACCTGTAAGCGGTCCCCTGTGGCCGGAATCCGGGGGCACGAGAGTCTGTCAGGTGATCGTGTCGGTCAGGCTAGGGGCTAAGTGCTGGTAGCCGCAGTCGTCATCCACCTCACAGCAGATTGTCGTTCTCAGTTTCGTGATCCAGTGTGAAACGAGTGAACTGCCTCGGGGTCAAGCCCCGAGGCTTCCCACTTCAACGACACGCTTTGCATCCACAGCCTCTCGGTGAGGTGCCGACGGAGGGAGCGCAGTCTGCATGGGCGTTGATTCGGAGCGTCCCGCTCCTATCTGCTTCAAACCACGATTGAGAATATTCTTCGCTGCGTTGAGATCACGGTCTTGAGTGTGACCACACGGCGGGCAGGAATGCTCTCGCACCCACAGTGGTTTGTCGGTCGCTACACCACAACTGGCGCACTCTTTGCTTGTTCCGGCTGGCTCAACCGTCACAACATGAGTCCCGTGTAGGTT
>KI543223.1:74300-76449 GCA_000496235.1 uncultured archaeon A07HR60 | reverse complement strand
ACTGCGTGGAGAACTCCAACAAACGGCAACGAGAAGTGCGTATCTGCGGCTCCAAGAGCGGTCTGGACCCGAGTCAGCGTGGTTCGATGAGTACGCACACGGAGTCTCGAATACTCTCATAGAGGATGCACGAGACACTCGTGCAACACACATCGCCTTCGAGAAGCTCGATGGGATCCGCACGCGGATGAGCAACCTGCCGACATATCAGCAGTGGATGTTCGGTCGGGTTCAAGAGTACGTCGAGTACAAGGCTGCTGAACACGGAATCAGTGTTGTCTCTGTGAACCCACAGAACACGAGCAAAGAGTGTAGCCATACTGACTGTCAAACCGTGAGTGATTCTCATCGGAGTCACAAGTCGTTTGAGTGTGTTGAGTGTGGTCGGTCGTGGAACGCGGATTATAATGCAGCACGCAACAGTGGATTGAGGTATATATTCGATTCGCGACTCCCAGCGAGCCAAACGTGTTCGTCTGGGAAGGCAACGAGTCAGTTGGCCTTGATGTCAGGGGTCCTGGCCGTGACAGAGCGTGATGCAACTCACGTTTCTCGGGACTGGATGTCCACTGACAAGCCCACGGCTTCAGCCGTGGGTAACTGACACAAACTGCCCTGCTGCAAGTCAGTGGCAGCTTCAGATAACGTTCTGGAACTACCCACAGCGGACTCAGCGGTGGGTCATCACTGCCCAGTCGTCTGTCGAGACTCTGGCGTTGAGAGTCTTAATTACCCTACTGTTCTGCGTGTGCGCGTGAGACATAGCCGATTTTACAGAATTCAAGGAGACTGCCCCGGGGCTTGACCCCGGGGTTGAATCCGACAACTCGTGATACAAACCACTAAGTAAATACATCTCAAATCGAAAGACAGCGATGGAATATAGTCACCGCTACCCCGTATACCCGACACAAGAGGTAGCCGGTGAACTGGAACATCATATCGACATTCATCGCCAAGCGTACAACTACACCCTGTACGAATACGACAACGTGGACGCCGACAATATCGGCTCCGCGTACAAACACCACTCCCGACTCCCCGACTGGAAAGACGCATTTCCCGTCCCGTCTTCTCGGAAGTCAACTCAAAGGCTCTACAACGAACCGTCATACGGTTCTACGACAACCTCTCGAACCTGAAAGACCAGAAAGAGAACGGTCGAAACGTCGGGAAACTTAACTGGAAGTCTCCGAAGGAGTTTCAGAGTATGACCGTTTCGCAGTCCGGCTTCGAACTCACAAACACGAGTGGCCGACGTGCGACACTCTGGCTCTCCACAGATCGGAGACATCAAGCTCCGCTACCATCGAGAAATCCCAGATGAAGCGGATATCAAAGAAGTCACAGTCAAAAAAGAGACTCCCAGTGAGTGGTTCGTCTCTTTTGGCCTCGAAACCGACGACGCTGACCTTCCCGAAAAGCCCGACGTGAACTCGTTGGGGACGATCAATAGCGTTGGGATTGACCTCGGCATTCTCAACTACATCCACACCTCGGACGGCAAGACCGTGGACTGGCTCAATCTTGAAGACGAATACGAGCGGCTTCACCGCGAACAGCGCACACTCTCTCGAAAGGAACAAGGCTCGAACAACTACGAAACCCAGCGAGTCGAAGTCGCCAAGATGAAGCGTCACATTCGACGGAAGGTTCTGGACTCCCAGCACAAGATACCGACGTGGCTTGTCCGCCAGTCCGACGCCGTATTCGTTGAGGACTTGGACGTGAAAGAAATGCTTGAACAGTCGCATAACGCCCGCAACAAGCAGGACGCGGCGTGGCGACAGTTCATCACCCTCCTCGAATACAAGGCGGACCTGTACGGCTGTCACGTCGCACAGGTCGAAGCGCAAGGCACCACCAAAGAATGTGCGTCGTGTGGTGTGGAGACGGAGAACCCAATCTGGGTACGGGAACACTCCTGTCCAAGCTGTGGGTTTGAGTGTGATCGTGACGCGAACGCGGCGATGAATGTCCTGCAACGCGGCTTTGCTGAGTGAGGGCTGGGATGGCCCGAAGAGACGCCTGTGGAGACTGCGCTCCCTGCGGACACCACTCAGGTGTCTGCAAAGCGCGTCATCGAAGCAGGAAGCCTCGGGGCTTGACCCCGAGGCGATTCACTCCGCTCGAAGAGTGAGATGCTCGC
>KI543223.1:57649-74280 GCA_000496235.1 uncultured archaeon A07HR60 | reverse complement strand
ATGACGCGCTTTGCACCCACTTCCTCTCGCTGAGGAGTGAGCGTAGCGAGCGCAGTCTGCACAGGCGGTGATTCGGAGCGTCCCGCCCCTAACTGCTTCAAACCACGGGAGAGAATATTCTTCGCCGCGTTGAGGTCGCGGTCTTCTGTGTGACCGCACGCCGGACACGAGTGTTCACGTACCCAGAGTGGCTTGGCTGTTTTGACACCACACACAGCGCACTCTTTCGTCGTTCCTTCTGGCTTCACCTTCGTGACGTGCGTGCCGTGTAGGTCCGCTTTGTATTCCAACAATTCAAGAAACCGCGACCACGCGACATCTTGCTTGTTTTTCGCGTTTTGACCGGTTTCCAGCATCGGTTTCACGTCCAAGTCTTCGACTGCCACAACATCGTATTCTGTGACAAGCCACGTTGTGAGTGTGTGCTGGTAGTCTCGCACCTTCCGCTTGATTTTGCGTTTCGATTGGGCCACCTTTCGGCGTTGTTTCTCCCAGTTGGCCGAACCGTGTTGTTTCCGGTCGAGTTTCCGCTGTTCGCGCCCGTAGCGGTCGTACTCGTCGGACAGGTCAAGCGTATCCACAGACAGGTTTTCGGAGGTGTGGATGTAGCTCGTGATACCGAGGTCAACACCCACACAGTCGTCTGGTTCAATCTCACTGAGTGGCGGTTTCTCTGGTGTGTCTTCGACAGTCGTCACGAGAGAGACAAACCACTCGCCAGTCGTCTCTTTCTTTAGGATTACCTCGTCAATATCATCTGCTGGTGGCACGTCGCGTTCCGCTCGGATGGTGAACCAGCCAATCTTTTCAACTCGGAGTCGCACGAATCGGTCGTCGCCCGTGTTGTCATCCACGTTGAAGCGACTGGACTGATTGTACGACACCGACCGAAATTCGCCGCTGGCTTGCCACCGCAACCGCCCACCATCGTAGCCCTCGTTTCGGCGTTGTTGTAGCGTCTCTAAGTCGCTATGAATGTGACTGATAGCCTGTTGTGCGGCGTGTTGTGACGGTTCGGCAAAGGTCGGCCACTGGTCTGTCCAGTGTTTGAGTTTGCTGTGTTGGTCGTAGTCAGATGGTCGGTTGTTGTAGTCACTGCGGTAGTAGTCCCGAACAGCGTGATTGCGAATCTGTCTGAGAATGTCGATGTGCCTCCACGCTTCGCTAGCCACGGAGTCGGACAGGTATGCGCGGAAGCGAAGCGTGTGTTTCAGTATTGTTACTTGAGCTTTTCCACGGTGAGCTCCAACTGGTCTCCTTCTTCCAGATTAAGTCCATCTCGGACTTCTTCTGGGATTGTAACGACACCCCGCTGTCGCATCTTTGGGTAACATTCCATCTGAACCATACTGTATGATTCTGTCTGATTCATCACAAAGCTGTCGGCTTCAACCCCGGGGCAGTCGCCTTGTACCGCCTGTACATCCCACCAACAGCCAGTTGACCGAAACGAAAGAGATCCTCAGCCGGCCGAGTCAGATTCAGCCAGTGATCGCAGAGTGTGAAGCGTTCGGCTCACCTCTCGCTCGTTGTACCAAACGACGAGCGGGTCCAACACAGCAATTCGGGGCAGCGACATTGCATAATCGGCCGTTAGTCGCACACAGGTGCCGTCTGCGTCTGGTTCGAGCTGCCACTCGAAGTTCCCGTCAAGATCGCCGGTGAAGGCGAATCGGATCCGGGTGTTAGGATCGTACTCCAGCGGGTGAACGTTGCCATCGAAATCGAGCGGGCCCGCAGAGTACGTGTAACTGGTCCGGGCACCGCCGGTGGGCGCCCGTTCTACGTCGGTGACCTCTGTAAGACTTGGAATCACGTCCACGGTCCGGTCAGGCTCGTCCAGAAGGGCAAACACCTCTTCCGGGTCTGCGTCCACGTGGATACTTCCAGTGGCGTTGATGAGGTCGCCGCCGTCGGCCGCGATAACGGCGTTGCGTCCAATCGACGTTGGATAGTCGGTGCCATCGACGCGGACAGCCGGGACAGCGAGCCGATCTACCAGCCAGAACCACAAGACCAACCCCTGGACCACGAACACACTTGCGACGAGGAAAAATACACTCTCCTCGATAGGCAGCCCGCCCGGTGAGATACCTGTCGTGTGGGCCGCCGAAATCGTCCACAAATCCAGGTGAACGATCGCCAGCCAGTCAGTCGCCCACAAGTACGCGGTCGGCACGAGGATTGCCGCGGCAACGACGCGGCGTTTCGCGATCAAATACCGCCAGCCATACGCCCACTGAATAGCCAACACAGGCCCCGACCACGCCAGGATCCCTCCGAGATAGTAGGTTGGTCCCGTCATCAATAGGCCAGCCCCAACGACAGTGATTGCTGCTCCCGCGACCGCCCCGTAGACGCGGTCACAGCGGCTCATCCGGACGGGAGAACTGGTGTCGAATCCGGTCACGAGTACCATTCCCGCTACCAGAGTTGTCTGCAGCAGGAAAAATAGGTACTCCCCGAGAGGAATGCTGAGCGCTGACACGGCAACGACACCGTCACCGTACCACCAGACGCCTTGCTCGATCATGTAACTCCCCCACGGGGTCGTGTACACGAGTGCCAACAAGGCCAGGACCCCACCTCCTACGAGTGCGTCTCGGCTGGTGCGAGCCCCATTCCGGAGCCAGACTGCCGCAGCCACGAGCCCGAGCGCGGGAACCGTCAACAGAAGGTGAAACTCGAGATAGGTGGCCGGAATCATTGGCTCACTGAGTTGATCGGCGATTCACCCACGACCAACCCAGATCTACCGCCGGTCGATTCCAGCCCCTTGTCTTCCATATACAAATCTACTGGCGGGACGTGTATGTAGTCGCAACCAAACATGTTTGAAACACGCCTCCCGGCTGCCGGTTTCATGACAGACAGTAACGCGGCTCTCATCACGGTGACTGTGCGGCTCACTGTGAGTCCGAAACGGGGGAGATTGGCGATCATTTCCCTGGCAGGTCATCGGCATCGTCGAGCACGCGATCGACGATTTTTCGCTCGGCAGCGCGCAGGTGCTGGTGAAACGTCGACCGGTCAATCCCCATCGACTCTGCGATGTCTTTTCCACTCGTGTCGCGCGGCCACTCGTAGAACCCGCTGATGTGAGCTTTCCGGAGCACGGTGAATTGTCGGTCGGTGAGTGCCTCCTCAACGGCGGCGACGAACTCTTGATTGGTAGACTTACTCCGCGCCTCCGTCCGCTGAGAGACGAGTTTCGTCTGCGGATATCGGTCCTGGATGCGAGAGACGACGGGCTGGACGTCCGACCCGACGGGGACTTCCACGGTGAGTTCGGCCACACCGCCGGTGGCTGAGACAGCACTGATCGAGCCGCCGTTAGCGATGACTGTCGAGAGGAACGACTCGTCTTCAGCCATCACGAACTCGAACAGACACCCCGAGTCGAAACTGGTCGCGACCGTTGCATCCGTGACACTGGTTCCCTCGGTTGCCTGCCGGACTGCTTCGGGGGCTGCGTCTTCAATGAGGAACGCGAGCCGGAGACCGTCTTCAGCCCCGCTGACGGTGCCTTTGAACTCCAGCGTAGAGTCGAGTTCCTCCGACAGTTCTACGAAAAACAGGTCACGGTCACTTGATTTGAACACCAGCCGCCGGAATTCGTTGGCGGTCAACAGGCGTTGACTCTGGAGTTGATTGATACCAGCAGTGGTCACGCGTCCGAGAGATTCCAGAATGGTGCGGTCGCGTTCGTCCAGCGTGTGAGCCGCTGAGGTGTAGACGGTCAATACCCCGTGGCGCGTCTCACCGAACTGTAACGGGATAGCGGCAACACTCCCCTTCGACGGAGCGACTCGGCGGTGCGGTGAGTCAGAGGGCAGGTCTGTGACGGCCGCGACGGTAACTTGCCCCGTCTCGAGTGCTTGGCGAGTGGGGTCCTGACCGGACTCGTGCAGGGGCACGGCAATATTTTCGGTTCCTCCACAGGCCACCTGCGTCCGGGCGACCACCTGGTCACTCGTCATCTCGCGGCGACCGAACCAGCCACCGAAGTACCCATCTGCGGCAGCGAACCGTTCACAGACTTGCTGTTCTAACTCTTCACGTGAACTTGGCTCCGTCGCTGCACGCGCGACGCCGCCGATTAGTCGTTGAAGACGGTCCGACAGGGAGTCGGGTGATTCGTCTCGCTGTCGGGATTCAGGCTGCTGATTGGCGCCCCCGTTCTCGGCCCTGTCAGCGGTGATTTCCGTCTGATAGCTGACGAAGTACGACTCTCCATCGGCGGTTTCGACAGGTTCGAGATCAATTCGGTTCCAGAACGAGTCACCGTCTGCTCGGTAGCTGCACAGTTCGACGGTGACGGGATCCTGGGTATCGATTGCAGTTTGCACCCGCGCGATTTTGTCAGGGTCGGTGTTCTCGCCCCGCAAGAACTGATAGTTTTGCCCGATAACCTCCTTGCTGGAGTAGCCTGTCATTCGCTCAAACGCCGTGTTGACGTACACTAATGGATTATCAGGTGAAGTCGGGTCGATGATCGCGATTGCGATCGGCGCTTTGTCCATTGCGCGTCTATCGAGATCGACATCTGACAGGTCAACGGGCACTGACGGTTCCGTGTCGGGGTGGCCGTGTGTCCGTTCGACGGGGATTCTCGTCCCCGCGTCACGTGAATTGCGTGCGAGCCGAAGATTCTGCTGACCCTCGAATTCGAGGGGATCACCCCCGCCAGACTCAGAGTCTCGACCCCCATCGGTCGTTGGACGCCGGTCTAACGCATCAGAGGAACGTTTCGGCGCACGGCTCGGTGACGATCGTATCGAGTCAGACAGAGCTGAGTCAGCCAGGTCCGGGTCAGCATGGCCTGTTCGGGCCAGCGCCGCCAGACATCGGATCGCGGTCTGTGGGCGTTCGATTGGGGGCGCAAAGTGATCTGCTGCTCCGGCGGCGAGAAGCCGATCTGACGAGACATCGCCCCCGACGACCACCACTGGCTGGTCGGTGCTGGTGCGGTCCAGCAGGTCCAGCGCAGTCCCGTCTGAGAGGCTAAACGCGGAGACGATCCCGTCGGCATCATGAAGAGCCTCGAGCGTGCTGGCGACTCCGTCTACGGTGCGGAGTGCCACTTGGTCGGGTGCCGCGCAGGGCTGCTCAAATCCTGCAACCAAGATAGTGATCTGTCGCATCATCTAATCTACAACGAGGATAACTTAAAAATTGACCCTACAGGATGGGGTGCTTCTCGGAGGTCCCACTATCAGCAGAACCGCCGTACGGGCTGACGATCAGCTGTTTCTCACTGACCGTGACGGCTACTTTCGGGTTGAATTCGTGTGATACGTTACCAATAATGAAGTCCTCTCACGGCGGCTGGGCGGCCTACCGGGACTCACTGGTGAACCGCCTCGCGGTCAAGCCCCGAGGCACTCGCCTTGCTTATGCGTAGAGTTGCGATTGATGTGCCGATTTCGCCCACGGCTGCATTCGGCGAGATCCAGTGTGCTCTGCTCAGCTTAGCATTTTTTCGACTTAGTCTAAAACGCGTGCCAGCTGTTCGTCGGCGTGGATCGCCTCAGGGTCAATCCTCAAGACACTCGTCTCGTTTCCGTAGACACCCGCGCACAGACACTCTGCCAGAGTTGGAGATGCGACTCTCATCGAGATGGGTCATCGGCCGCACTTGTGCCAGGTGTTGTCACGACCGTCGATCTGACCGAGATTTTCCGACAGTTCAATAACTCATATACCGCCTGGTCGGTCAAATTCTACCGTGACGTCGGATCAGCAAGTCCAGAACCCATTCGGGATGGACGAGGACTGTACGAATTGTCCGGGGTTGACGGACTGCCGGGAGTCGGTCGTTCACGGGTACGGCGATGTTGGCGCCGAGTTTCTGGTCGTCGGGGCCGCGCCTGGTCCCGGGGCAGATCAGTCCAGAATTCCGTTCACTGGTGACGACGGCGGCGAACGGCTTCAGTGGATACTGGGGGAATTGGGCTTCTCGCGGTCGTCTCCAGCGGACCCGGAGCCCGATCTGCAGAACGTGTTTCTCACCTATCTCACCCGGTGTCGACATCCCGACCGGGACCCGACTGACAAGGAGGTTGACACATGTGAGCCGTATCTCAACGGTGAACTCCGGATGATCAATCCCGAGATCATCATACCAATCGGCGAGCGGGTGTTGCGGGCACTCGCCATCGAGTACACGATGCGAGATCCCGACGGATTCGATTTGCCAGAAGAACACGCAACGACCATCCGCGGACGCGGATTCGAACTGCTCCCGATGCGCCGGCTGGACCGACAGACCGACGCCGATGCTGAGGCGTTCGTGGCGCACGTCGTGGAGACCGTCTTCGGCCGGGATTACCGGCAGACGAAAGGCCGGCGAGAGCGGTAGGAGATGTTCTCGTTTGGAGCCGGTGGTTCTGACCCGGCGATGGCCTGGAAAACTGTTCCGAGGTCAACCCCGAGACACTCGCTTTGCGTAGTCTGTGGACCGGTCCTGACGAGTAGGCCAGCCAGAACGACCCAGTTTGGCCTCATCTCATGATTGAATGAGCTGCTTGTGCTATCCGACGACGTGATTCAGAATGGGAATGAAGGTGGGGGTAGGGGTGAGCTGGCGGCTTGATCGAACGAGAATTTCCAGTAGTCAACACGGAGCGATAACTGATCGCCACCCACCGGGTATCTCAGCCACCAATCCGGCGGGATTAAGCCCACACATCGGGAACAATTTTTCTATGCCGATCATCGCGCTGTTGGCCGACCCGCCGCGGGAGGGTCTCGTCTACCCGAAAATCGTGGAAGACAGCCCGCTCACCGCGGCATCTGCGACCGAGCTCTACACCGCCGTGCTGAAAGACATGATCCGGGCGATTGCCCAGTCCGGAGCGAGCCTGTTAATCAATCACCCGACAGAAGAGCAACTCTCGGAGTCGGAGACAGTCCAGGACGCAGGTGAGTCAGGAGCCGAGAGTGGGAGTCAGATTCCCCCAGAGGCTGAACTCCGGTCGGTAGTAGCCGAGACTATTGCGACGCCCGACAGTGTTCGATTCGAACCACAAGTCGGGTCGACGTTCAGTGCCCGAGCAGGAAATACGGCGACGCACCTCCTCCGGGAAGAGGGGGCCAAATCGGTGGCGATACTGCGCCCACAGGTGCCGCTATTGACGCGAACCCGGATTGACCAGGCGTCAATCAAACTTCGCTCGAACGACGCCGTCATTGGACCTGGTACCGAGGGCAGATGTTACTATCCGGCCTTTGGCGTACCAATCGACTTCGAAGCAGTGTTCACCGATCCCGAAGTCGAGTCTATTACTGCTCGCGCCCGCGAGAGCGACGGGTCCGAACCGGGAGATGTCGAATTCGTTCCGCCCCTCCCGGTTCTTGAGCGGGGGGCTGACCTGCTAGATATCGTCCCGAACGTTCGTGCTCGAGTTCGGGCAGGCCGGCAGGTTCCGGAGCACACAGCCCAGTTCGTCGCCGACCACGGGCTTCGTGTGAGGGCAGTAGACGGCGAGCGGCGTCTGGTCACGGGAGAGTAAGTGACCACTGGTGTGCGGAGAGTTGAGTCCGGGTCTGACGGTCGAGCAATCGGGCAGCTGTTAAGAGTCGATCTGTCTCGGACACGGAGGTTATCGACGGATCGAATGACACGAACACTCTCGTTGCATTCAAACTGAGTTTCTATTCAATTGCGTGCCGAGGCTACAAAACACCGACTTGTGGCTATACACTGAGAGTTGGCGTTGGGAGAGTTCAGAGCGATAGCTTCAAATTTCTCGGGGCTGTCAGTCTTGATACCCCTCGAATCCATCTGACTCCGAGAATACCACGTGTTGGGTAAGACTCGTTGGGAGATGTGACTTTCACCTGGATCGGCGTCATCGTATCCACGTGAAACGGTCCGAGGAGCACAACTTCAGCAGTCGAGGTGGGATGGCAGAGTGGCCTATTGCGCTCGCCTTGAAAGCGAGTGTCCGTCAGGACTCATGGGTTCAAATCCCATTCCCACCGTCTTTTATCTCGACACGTCGAAATCAGACGCGACCTCGCGGGGCGAAACGTCTATGCGGTGACCCTGCGAACGCATCGGCATGGATTGGCCCCACGACCCAGACGGAGAGCAGGGAAGCGAGGGAATGCGGAAATTCGGTCATGCCGTGGTCGCGAAGAAAATCAACGAAGAGGAGGATTTCCCGCTAGAAACCGCGGAGTTCGTCGACGAATACGGGCATCATCCGGTTCGTATCGACCACGAGAGAGTCGTCCCACTCGAAGCGCTTTTCGAAAGCGTGGAGGAATTTGAGTTTGAGGATTTCGTCGAATTCCACCAGGCCGTCGGCGAGGCGATGCGAGCAGACGGGTATTGGAGCTACGAAGGACCCGAAAAGTTCGCCTGAGAAGGCCATTGCCTAGATGCGGCAGATTCTGAAGACGCCTCACGACCCACGTCGTGGCGACAGTTAGATTCGTTATCGCGCGATGAAAGTCTCATAAAAATACGACGGCACAGAGTCGGTGGAGTTGTGGCGGTGGCAGCGGCGGAGGTGGTGATAGTGCTACAGAGAGAGACAGTGAGACCGAGAGATGATTCACGAGGGTGCGGAGATATGGGGCGATGGTCTGGGCGCGGAGAGAATCTCAATCTTCACCTTGCATGCCTGGATCTGTAGTCACGTGTTGTTCGAGTGTCTCTCTGTCCCACGAGCGTATAGCCTCGCCTTCGACTTCGGCTCTGACCTTTTCTTCGAGGAGATTGACCGCGACGCTGTTGGCACCCTCGGGGATGATCAGATCTGCGTGGCGTTTCGTCGGCTCGATGAACTGCTCGTGCATCGGTTTGACTGTGGATAGATACTGGTCCATCACGCTCTCCAGATTCCGGCCGCGATCGATGACATCTCGCTGGATCCGCCGGAGGATCCGTACGTCTGCGTCGGTCTCGACGAACAGCCTGAGATCGAGCATCTCGTTGATCTGGTCGTCGTACAACGCGAGGATCCCCTCAAGAACGATTACGTCGCTCGGCTTAATCCGTTCCGGCTCGGGTCGACGATTATGAATTTCGAAGTCGTACTGTGGCATTTCCACGGCGGTCCCGGTCACTAGTGTCTCCAGATGGGCCCGGAGTAGCTCCCACTCGAACGCCGAGGGATGATCGTAATTGACCTCTTCGCGCTTGTCGACCGGGAGATGTGACAGATCCTCGTAGTAGTTGTCCATCTGAATTCGGGTCGCGGACTCGCCTAGATTTTGCGTGACCAGCTCCGCGACGGTCGTCTTTCCGGCGCCCGTCCCCCCGGCGATACCGATAACGAACGATGGAGTGGTCATACGTGCACCTCAGCACCCGGCGGCTTGAATTCTGTCGTTCACCCGACCACCGGTTAGACAGCAATCGGCAGTGGCACGCTCTTGGAAAGGCCAACCGGTCGCGTTATCCGCCGTGACTGCCCGGCGCCGACTTCTCGGGATGTGCCGTTGCTGGCGTCCATTAGACCGGTGGTTTCAATCCCGTGCCAGTCTATCAGGTTGTATGCGTGTCACGCCGGCCAATGTGGCCGACATCGGGGTGGTCACAGGCCTGTGGGTCGAGTTGGCGGCCGACCAGCGAGTACATGGGTCCCACCTAGTGGCCGAAGCAAACCGCGAGGCCGTCCGCGAGGCAATCGCACGGGCGATTGTTGCTGGCGAGGTGTTCGTCGCCCGGGTCAACGAGGAGATTGTGGGGTTCGTCATGGTCTCTATCGAGGTCGGACGGTACGAGCAAGATGTTCATCGCGGGACGGTCGACAATATCTTTGTCCAACCAGATGACAGGGGATGCGGAATCGGCGCTCTCTTGCTTGGAACCGCCGAACGGCGCCTGGCTGCTGCGGGGGTCGATGTCGTGTCACTCGAGACGATGGCAGATAACGACGCTGCCCGGCGCTTCTATGAGGGACACGACTACGAATCACACCGGGTCGAACTTGAGAAGCCGATTGATGCCAACGCCGTAGAGAGTGAGGATGACTCACCAGACGGTGTTGTCGTTGATGAGCCACTGCCGGCGCGCGACGACAGTGACGACCAAACGGACGACGCCGATTCAAATAACGTCGCATCCGACGACGGTGGCTAGCCGGGAATCAGGTATCCAACAGCATCACGTACAGCTCTTGAGGTAATCGTGTTCGCCAGTCGGGTGAATACGTGATCTCGATGGCAGAATGCAGGTGTCTCGCCCGGGTGACTGCGCGACGGTGTCAGTACGAAACGATACACACTCAAGGGAGGATTATCAAGTCAAAATGCGTGCCAGGGGAGCATGGGCGGTGCATGCACTCGACTTGTAATCGAGACTTCCGGGGTTCAAATCCCTGCTCTGGCTTCGTCACAGTGCTGCCAGTCGATTGTTGCAAGAACATCCAGATCCTGTCTTGAGATGGCCCGGGATGTCTTCACTCGGATTTATATCTCACAACAAGAAGACGCTGCTTCGGGACAGCCGTCAGCGACGATCCCAGTCTCAACAGTCATTAATGAGTATCAAGGGCACGTTCGCCCGGTACGTGATCTCCGTACTCGTGTTATCGACAACCACAGCACTCGCAGGTATCCTGTTACCGACAGGCATGTCGGCGGCAGAGGATATCCGCGAAACTATCCGAATCACGGTCGTCTGCGGCTGTTCTATGCCGATCCTGACCGTCCCCTGGCAGCGGAAGACTGGATCGGCCCGACCAATCCAATGACTGCTCTCTCGGTGTGTGAACCCTGAAGATGCTTTCCGTGACTTGGTTGTGAGCCTGCAAGAGGCATGAGTCAATTGCCTCGAGGTCACCTTCCAGGGCAGTGGCCTGCTCAGCCCGCAGTCTGAGCATATGGAGAACCCTGCGGAATGCTCGTTGCGAGTGGGTGATCCCGTCATCTATCTGGGTCACTCCAATCGATCACCTACCCTGATTCAATGACTCCGAGCCAGTGACGCTGAGACTTGTTCTGCAACCCGAAACCCATTTCACCCGAGTCGGACCGGCCCACACGGTGAGGCCTGAGTCAAACGCCACACGGAATATCATCAATTGACAGACACTACGTAGGTCTAAGCCTTTTTTAAATAGGGGATGTGTATCGTTCGGTACGGACTCACAGCCGTTTAGAGAACTGCTGTGGAGCGGTAAACAGACCAGCGAAGTGACACAAAACCACACTACACACAATGGCAGACACCGATTCAGAACTGACGGAAGTAACGATCACGAGGCCGAATGGGACAGAGGAGAAAACACTGATAGCGGGCGAGACCGTCGAGATAAGCAGTTCCGGCCCGGTCGGAGTCGAAATAACCGCCGGCGTATCGGAGTTTTGGGCCGATCGATCGACAGATCCCGCGGAACTACACGAACTGTACCTCAACCAGGAGAAGTCGCGGAGAGATCTGGCTGACGAGTTCGACGTGACACCATCGACAGTGGGGCGATGGCTAGACCGGGCGGGAATCAACTCACAAACGGATAACTGAGCGCGCCCGCTATGCAATAGCTCCACCCCGGGTTCGCTGCACTCGAGTGGGTGGAGCATCTTCGAGCCTCGAAGGACAGCACTGGCGACTGGCAGCACTGGTTCGGGTTCGAATAGGAAGAGCAACTACGGCGGCGAACACTGGAAATGGCTTTTCAGGAGATTCGGGGATATCCGGGCGGCTGGAGATCATGCAGATTGAATTTCGCTTAACGTATTCAAACGACTCCAGGTACAGAGATTTGCCAGTCTGGGTCAGATAACCGACGCCGTTCGATTCAATCGCCAACAAGACTCTGCCCGATGATGTATATCCACTTGAGGTTCCTGCCCGGAGTCGTCGCTTCAGATTGTGATACACTCGGAGCTTCTGCGGTCTCTCTACGCTGGACCCGCTACCGTGGACACGACAACTCCAATCTGTGGAACGCACCTTTTATACCCTCAGTTGAGTAAATTGCCAATAGAATTATGCCGAGTTCCAATGGACCCCAGAAAGGGACGCGGGGGAAGTTATCGAATGACGCGCGCGATGCGGGGACGTCGCCGCCCCAGCGTGCGATCCAGGAGTTTGACGAGGGCGATCGGGTCCACATGGACATCGATCCCAGCGTCCGGAAGGGGCGGTTTCACCCCCGATTCAACGGGCACACGGGCGTCGTCTCAGGAAAACAGGGCGACGCATTCACCGTCGAAATCACTGACGGTGGCAAAGAAAAGACTATCATCGTGACGGCTGCCCACCTTCGCTTGCAGGAAGAATGAGTATCTTCAAAGAGAAACTCGACGAAGAATATCTCACCATCGGAGAGGCAAAAGAAATTCTCGAGGGAATCGAGGCAGAGCGAGCCGCCGCTGATGATCGCGAACTCCGTTATGAACTTGCACGCGCGATCCAGCACGTGAATCGCTTCGCCACGCTTGACCCAGCCGAGTCAGAAGAGCTCGTCACCGATCTCCGGGAGTTGGAAAAGGTGAACGAAGAAACTGGATATAAACTGGCTAATCTTCTGCCCGAAGATCGTGCTGAAGTGCGATCCGTGTACGCACAACAGCGGTACTCGTTATCGACCGAAGAGATCGACGATATTCTCGATGTCATCGCCAAGTACGTCTAATCGGAGTTGACCTCCTCCCCGCGCTCAAGCGCGGGGCTTTCTCCTCGGCTCTCAGTAAGCGAGCAAAGCCAGCGGTAGGAGTCGAAAGATGCACGCGAAGATCAAACGCAGATTCATCTTGAGTTCGAGTCTATCTACGCGTCACTCGGGAGTGAACGGCTCGGATCGACCCGAGACAGACGGGACGTCGAGAGGTCTTCTCAAGATTCGAGCGGAATCATGAAAAACCGGATATGATCGGACAAGTCGCGCGTGGAGTGGAAGGCAGGTCTATTTTCTCGGGTGGCACCGATTTCTTAAGTGGACGCTCGGCTAACGACTAGTTATGACTGACCCCGAGGGCGATACGGCCAGCGGTGGACAGGACACGGACGGCACCCACCGTGCGGTGGTGTTAGACCACCTCCGGCACGGTCGGGCCGACGACGACAGACCACAATACAAGAAGTCACCACTCGCACAGACGCTCGGCGAGAAGAGTTTCACACTCTACGAGATGACGTTGACCGAGGACGCCGACATCTCAATCGGTGACCGTCTGCAAACAGAGCCCCCAGCAGAGTCGATCCAGCGGATGCGAGAACTCGAGTACGCAGACCTCACCGGCGGGGCGAAAAACGAACTCGAATACGTGGTTCGGGAGATCGTCGACGACAACGAACAGCGATTTCTCAACTTCTACAGCAACGCCCAGCCGATCACGCTCCGACTTCACCAGCTGAACCTTCTGCCGGGTATCGGCGAGAAACTGCGGAACAACATTCTCGACGAGCGGAAGCGAGGCCCATTCGAGAGCTTCGAGGACCTCGAAGAGCGAATCACCGGCCTCCACAGTCCCGCCGAAGTACTGGTCGAGCGGATCGTCGAAGAACTCAGCGAAGACGACCTCAAGTACAAGACCTTCGTCGGCCGGGAAAGCTTCGTCGCGGACGGGTAACACAAATTGTCTGACCAGTTGAAACTGTCCTGCGGTGGTATCTCTAGATCTAGCGTCTCGAGTTCCTGCGCGTATTCTTACGACTATTCCGGGGGGAGTGAATCCCACCCTGTGACGGCATCTGGTAGGTGAAGGGCGTGGTGTCAGTGTCAGTCCGACGTAACGCTGCTCTCAGAGTCGAATCCCGGTGCTTTTTGGATTTTTTGCCCGCTCTCTGCGGAGATGACGGAGCCGATCGTTCTCAAAGATGATGCCACTCAGCCGGTCCGTGAGGGTTCTAGAGGCGAGTAGGCGAGGGCTTTACCCCGTGCCGCGGCGAATCATCAGTAATGAGTAATCCGCAGTCTCGAGATCCCGACGCGCTCCGTCAGCGGGCCGGGATCGAGGGTGATCCCGGTCAAGACCAGCACTTCCTGGTCGACGATCGTGTTCTCGACCGGCTGCCGACGTACCTCCCAGAGGAGGCACACGACCACGTTCTCGAGATTGGTGCTGGCACGGGTGCACTGACTGACCGATTGTTGACATCCATCCCCGACGACTCTCAGGTGACGGCCGTCGAGCGAGATACCAGACTCGCCGACTTCCTCCGAGAGGAGTTTCAGGAGTCGATCGCCGCCGAGCGTCTCGAGGTACTCGCTGGGGACGCACTCGAGGTCGATTTGCCACCGTTCACCGGCTCAGTATCGAATCTCCCGTATGGTGTCTCAAGCGAGATCGCATTTCGACTGCTGCCCGCCGGTGTCCCGCTGGTGTTGATGTTTCAGGCAGAATTCGCCGACCGACTGGCCGCAGAGCCCGGTGATTCGGCGTACGGCCGCTTGTCGGTCACGAGCGGCCACTACGCATCCGTCGAAATCGTCGAACGGGTGCCGAAAGAGGCGTTCGACCCGCAGCCAGCCGTGGCGAGTGCAGTGGTTCGGGCGACCCCCCGAAGTCCCGATTACGAGATTCCCAGTCACGACACGTTCGCCTCGGTCGTTCGGGCCTCGTTCACACAGCGTCGCAAGACGATGCGAAACGCCATTCGCAACACCACCCACATGACGGGACTGGACGACACGGCTGTCGCAGCGGTCGTCGAGGCTGCCGGGGACCAACTCATGTCTAAGCGAGCAGGCAGCGTCACCCCCGCGGAATTCGCCTCACTCGCCCGGCTGGTCGCCAAAGAGTCTGCTGAAGATGGTGACGGATAATGGCGGGAGCAATAGCCCTGTTGCCGAGAGCGATAGGTGTGTTCTCGCCGTTCGGGTGGCTGGAAACACAGCCAGAGTCGGCCCTCGACCAGTACCTGCTCTCGGCGGTGGCGATTGCGGCATTTCTGCTCGCGGTAGGGCTCGCGAGTGGGGTGGGCCGGCTGCTCCGCGACCGGATTAGTCAAGACGCGGTCCAGGCCGTCGAGTGGGTCCTGATCACCGTCGTGAGCGTGAGTCTCGGCGCGGTACTGGTCGCCATTTGGGGGATTACCAGCGACGTAGAGATGGCGCTGGCTCCGCTAGCGATCACCGGCCAGACGATTGTTCGCGCACTGGTGACGTTCATCGCTTTCGCCGGCGCCTACAGTGCCACCCGGCTGAGTAAACGCTCAATAAAGTACGGCGCCGGCCGCGACTACATTAGTGACCACCAGCGGGAAGTCGCACACCACCTCGTTCAGGTATTGTTATTTATTCCCGTGCTCGGGTTTGTGGTGACGCTGTGGGAGATCCCAGTCCGCAATCTCTTCATCGGTGCCGGTGCGCTCGGGATCATCGTTGGATTCGCGGCCCGCCAGACGCTTTCCGGGGCTCTCTCGGGGTTCGTCATTCTCGTCGCCCGGCCGTTCGAGGTCGGCGACTGGGTGTCGCTCCACGAACACCAGGGAATCGTCACCGACATTACACTCTACAACACCCGTATCCGGACGTTCGACGAAGAGCATGTCCTCGTTCCGAACGATTCGATCACGGGAAACGAAGTGATCAATTACACCGAGACTGACCGGCTCCGGTTGACAACCGAGGTCAACGTAGACTTCGATACTGACCTGGACCACGCCGCGAATGTCGCCCGTCGCGCGCTCGAGAGTGTGGACGACATTGCTGACACGCCAGACCCCAGCGTCGTCAGATCGAAATTTGACGACTCATCTGTGGTATTGGAGTTGCGATATTGGATCAACCATCCGTCAATCAACCGGAAGTGGCTGGCACAGGATGCAGTAATCACCACAGTCAAGAGTGCCTTCGACGAGGAAAACATCGAAATCCCGTTCCCACAGCGGACAATCACTCGCCGTGACACCAGTTCGATGACTCGAGACGAGACCACCCAGCCGGCCGGGGATCGCGGCCAGGACCACAGGCGAGAACGTAGACAAGACCGGGACCGAGAACAGGACCGGAGCTCACCCGAAGGGGCTCCGAGCGGACCGTCAGGAACAGGAGGCGGAGACTGATGAGTGTCGGTACGCGCTCGAAAACACCCAGCTTGTACACCCAATCTATCGAGAGAAGACGTATTCGTGACGTGGTGTCGGCTGGTCCTGCGACCGCATCGACGCGTCGGAGAGTCCACCCGACGCTCTGTCACGGTGGCTACCCGAACCAATGTGTCGGCGAGCCAGTCCCAGGGGTTTGTAGCGTCGATATCGTGGTTGGCTGCCAAATCTGCAGTGTGGCGTCGTTGGTGGCCGAACTCGGAACAGAGGTGACAGGATGACTGATCTTGCCGATAAGCGCGGGATGGAGACCACGGTCTACGAGGCTGCTGAGGACTCGCGACTCCTCGCGACGGCTGCAGTCGAGGGGGGCGTCGAGTCACCAGTGCTGGAGGTCGGTGTGGGCTCGGGATGGGTGTCAGATCACGTCGCGACTGAAGCCGGAGCCCGAGTCATCGGATCAGATCTCAATCCTCACGCATGTCGACAGGCAGCCGGCCACGGTATCGAAACGTTTCAGGGAGATCTCTTTGGGCCAGTGACGGCTAACGCGTTCGGGACCGTGCTGTTCAATCCGCCGTATCTTCCGACCGACCCCGACAACGAGTGGGACGACTGGATGGAGACAGCCCTCTCGGGTGGCGAGTCTGGTCGCGCACTCATCGCGCCGTTTCTAGAC
>KI543223.1:46312-57629 GCA_000496235.1 uncultured archaeon A07HR60 | reverse complement strand
CCGATTCGACGCAGACCCAACCTGACGCGACACAGACTCGACTCGACTCAACTTAACTTGACGCGAACTGACCCGTTCGGACCGCGCTCGACACGGGACGACTCGTGAAGGCACCGAGCGGACCGAGTGACCACATGAGTAATCTGGTAATGTCCTTTAGTAATAAACTGGAGTAGCAAATATTAAGCCCCGGCATTACCAAATTCTGATGATGACAGACTACGTCGCCACGACTCCGGGATTGTACCCTCTTCCGGACTGGGCGAAAGACGATCTCTCAGAGTTGAAGGGTCACCAGAAAGAGGACCTGCTCACAGGCGAGGAAGGCGAAGACATCGAAGCGGCCTACGAGCAGGCTCGCGGCGAGGTGTTGGACGATCAGTTGACCGCTGAACTCGACAGAGTAGTTGAAGGGCAACTGCGGTGGGACGACCAGTTGGCCCACCCACTGACGATTCACGATGCCGTAGAGACAGGCGGTATCGTGCGATATTACGACAACAACAACTTCTATCGCGACCCACAGGTAGTGGGCGAACTGGACTTTTCAGGTGACATGGCCGCCGAATTCGAACAGGCCATCGCCCACGTCGGTGACGAAAGCCAGGTCCAGGCGACACTTCCGGGGCCGTACTCGCTGGCGCAACTGGCGACCGACCAGTATTATAATGATGAAGCCGAGTTTCTGCAGGCGATCACAGAGTTCCTCGTCGGGGAACTCACGGCCTTCCCGGATCACGACACGGTGTACCTGCTGGAGCCGTCGCTGGTTACGGATCCGCCGGGTGACGGTGAAGACGCCCAAGTTAGTGAAGCGATCGACACCGTGGCTGGCGCGACCGACGCCGATGTCATCGTGCAGACCTACTGGGACACGCTCGAAGAGAAGATGTACGCTCACCTGATGGACGCAGATATCAACGCCGTAGGGTTCGACTTCATCGCCGGCGACCGCGAGCAGGCGCTGTACAACATCAACGAGTACGGAACGAAAGACTCGATCGCACTGGGAGTCGTGGACGGCCAGAATACGCTCGTGGAAGATGCCGAGACAGTCACCGAGCGGGTGTCCTGGATCGACGAGCGCGTCCCCAACGAAGAGTTCGAGTCGGTCTACGTAACGTCGAACACGGAGCTGTTCTATCTGCCGGTGAACAAGTACAAAAGTAAACTGACGGCCCTCGCGGACGCAGTGGAGGCACTCTAAGATGGCACGAAATCCAGCAAACCGAGCGCAGTTCCGACCGGCGGATCACCCGAATGACCACTTCCTGATGACGACAGTCGTCGGCTCGTATCCCAAGCCGCGATGGCTCAATCGTGTCGATGAATTAGTCGACGAGCCCGACAGCCAGTTCGACGCGGACGATCTCGAGGAGGCACACGACGACGCAAGCCGACTCATCACCCAGGAACACGAGCAAGCGGGACTCGATGTCGTGGTAGACGGCGAGATGCGTCGAAACGAGATGGTGGAATACTTCGCAGAGCGGATCCCAGGATACGAATTCAACGGCCCAGTGAAGGTGTGGGGTCACAACTACTTCGACAAGCCCTCTGTCGCCGAGAAAGTCTCGTACGACGACACCTGGCTGGTTGATGAGTTCGAGTTCACCGACCAAGTCGCTGACCGGCCGGTCAAAGTCCCCATCACGGGTCCGTATACGCTCGCCCACTGGGCGTTCAACGAGGCGTATCCCGACACCGAGGCGTTAGCGTACGACCTGGCGGATCTCGTGAACGAAGAAATCGAAGCGCTCGTTGACGCAGGCGCTCGCTACATCCAAATCGACGAGCCCGCGCTGGCGACAACACCCGACGATTATGCCATCGTCAAAGAGAGTCTCGAGCGGATCGTCGCCGATATTCCCGAGGAAATCCGTATCGGGCTTCACGTCTGTTACGGCGACTACGCACGGATCTACCCAGAAGCTAACGAGTTCCCGGTCGACGAGGTCGATCTTGAACTGTGTAACGGCAGCTACGAACAGATCGAGGTGTTCCGTGACCCGCCGTTCGAGGCAGACCTGGCTATGGGTGTCGTCGACGCACACAGTGCAGAGATAGAATCTGTCGAGGAGATCAAACAGAATATCGAGCAGGCTCTGTCGGTCGTTCCCCCAGAGAAGTTGACTATCTCCCCGGACTGTGGGCTGAAACTGCTGCCCAGAGACATCGCCTACGGGAAAACAGCGAACCTTGTCACCGCTACACGCGAAATCGAAGCTGAACTCGACGACGGCGAGATCAGCATTCAAGCGCCGATTCCACAAGCTGACTAAGCCACAGTCCAGCCGATTGTGAAACGGAATTAACGAGCGGTGAAGTACCACGGGCACGGTGGCTCGTCGGACTTAGGCTGCTGTTCTTGCAGATACCACCAGACAGATCGGGGCTGTCGGACACTCTGTTCACGCGAGTGACCGCAGTCCGAGCACGTCTTTGGCGACCGGTGTGACAGTCTCGACCAGCGGTTCCGGACAGTAGACCCCCAGTCGCCAGCGGGCCCGTTCGCCGGCCCGCAGCGCCGAGACGAGCCCCGACGCGTCTTCGAGTCGCTCGGGGCTTCCGTCCACGAAGATCGATGTCGCGGACTCTTTGAGTCCCGGCCGAGGCGGAACATCGACGATGACGCTGCGTGGCTCGATATCGGCTCGCTCGGCAATCTCGCGTTCTGCTGTTCGTTCGTCCTCGTGAGTGACATCGACGACGCCGGCGGGCACCTCATCGAGGCCCGTCCAGAGAGCCCGCTTGTAGAGGTCGCGCTGCTCGATCCGGCGACCCAGCGCGGGGGTGTGGTCGCGAAGCGCTACCAGAAGGTCGTGGTCGGCCAGGCGACGGAACTCGGCGGTCGACGGCCCATCCACCCCCGAGAGATACGACTCACAGGCCCGCTCCAACATCGCCCCGGCGATCCGGGAGACATGATGGCGATATACTGTCGCGTTCATCAGCGATCGCGCCACGAGAAGACTCTCGGCGGTCGCGAGGTTCCCGTCTCGAAGGACTACCTCGCCGTCGGCCAGTCGCAACTCTCTGACGAGGCGGTCGTGGTCGATTGTCCCGTAGGGAACACCGGTGTGGTGGGCATCGCGGACGAGATAATCCATCCGGTCGACGTCTAATTCCCCCGAAATGAGCCCGCCAAGCGCACCCTCACCGCGAATGAGCGTTGCCACTCGCGCGGGATCGAGCCCGTGATCTAGAAGTGTCTCGTGAACCGGTCGCGACTCGTCGCCAAGAAGCCATCCTGTCTCGTCGTGATCCACGCCGGTCCGCCGGCGAATGATCTCCTCAGTCTGGTGGCCGTACGGCCCGTGACCGGTGTCGTGGAGGATCGCCGCAGCGCGGACGTGTCTGGCACGGTCTCCATCCGGGTCAACGCCGTCTAACTGGTCGAGTGCTCGCTTCGCGAGATGGTACACCCCCAGGGAGTGTTCAAAGCGACTGTGACTCGCCGAGGGGTACACGAGCCGAACCGTCGAGAGTTGCTTGATGTGGCGTAGTCGCTGGACGACGGGTGTATCCAGCAGATCCACAGCGATCTCACCCAGTGACACGTAGTCGTGGATGCTGTCTTTGATCGCGTTCATATGAGTCGAATGCGCGCCCAGCAGGTTTTGCTGTTCGGATTGATCAGCGGTCCCGCGCTCGAAGCATCGTCAACGACGCTCCACGCTGTATCGACTGTCAGGAACCTGTTGCGACGATGCGCGCGAGTTCCCGAGCCAGGCGATCGCTACAGGGTCTCACTCTAGGACGACCAGCGGATCACCCATGTCGACACTGTCTCCCTCTGCGACGGTCACCTGAGTGACGACCCCGCCTCGGGCGGCGACAACATCGTTTTCCATTTTCATCGCCTCGAGAATGCACACCACGTCGCCAGCGCCGACCTCGTCGCCTTCAGACACGTCGACCGACAGAATCGTCCCTTGCATCTCCGCGTTTATTGCCTCGCCGTCGCCGGCAATGTCGACATCGGCAGCATTCTCGTCGTCATCGTCACCTGTCTGAGAGGGAGGGCGGGAACCACCCCGAGAATCGTCCGGATGCGGGATTGCGGGCGCATCGTGTTCTTCGAGTGCGACTTCGAACCGTTTGCCGTTGACCTCCACGGTGAACTCGCGTTCGGTCGTCTCGTCACCGTCGGCTTCACCTGTCTCCGATGGTTCGGCACCGTTTGTCTCGTAAGCGGCGGCAATCCGGTCGGCGTCGAGTTCTTCGTCGAGATACTTCGTGGTGTGTGTGCCGTCCCGGAACACCTGGTCTGTCACCATCAGCTGGTGGAACGGAATAATCGTCACTACCCCCTCGACAGTGTATTCTGCCAGCGCCCGTTTCGACCGTGCCAGACACTCTTGCCGGTCGCTCGCGTGGACGATTAACTTCGCGATCATCGAATCATAATCGGTGACCAACTCGTCGCCCTGCCGGAGCGCGTCGTCGACTCTGATGCCGATCCCGGCAGGCGGGTCGTACGTCTCGAGACGCCCCTCGCTGGCGGGCTGAAACTCCGCGGCCGCGTTTTCGGCGTTGATCCGAAATTCGATCGCGTGACCGTCCAGTTCGACGGCCTCCTGAGAAAACGTCAGTGTCTCACCGGCTGCGACTCGAAGTTGCTGTCGGACGATATCGATTCCCGTCAGCTCCTCTGTGACGGTGTGTTCTACCTGGATGCGCGTATTCACTTCGAGAAAATAAAAGTCGGTCTCGGGTCCGAGTGGGTCGTCGGGGTCTCTGTCAGAATCCTCAGAGACGAGAAACTCCACTGTCCCAGCGTTGGTGTAGTCGGCCGCTTCGACGCCGCGACGGGCTGCCTCGCCGATTGCCTCCCGGAGCTCAGCTGACAGTGCCGGCGAGGGAGCCTCCTCAACGACCTTCTGGTGGCGCCGCTGCAGCGAGCAGTCCCGCTCGCCCAAGTGGCGCACGTTCCCGTGGTCGTCTGCCAGAATCTGCACCTCGACGTGGCGGGGCTGTTCCAGATATCGCTCCAGATACACGGAGTCGTTGTCGAAGTACGCTTCTCCCTCTCGGCGAGCGGACTCGAGTTGATCGGCTGCCTCGTCGGGCTCTCTGACAATCTTCATTCCGCGACCACCACCACCCCCTTCTGCTTTAATCGCGACCGGATAGCCGTTTTTCTCGCCGAACGACTCGATGGCTTCAGGATCGGTCACTGGTTCGGTCGTTCCCGGGACGATCGGAACCTCCGCGTCCGCCATCACGCGGCGGGCGCTGGTCTTCTCGCCGAGCGTCTCCATCGCCTCACTCCGGGGGCCGATCCAAGCAATCCCCTCGGCGGCCTGAACACGGGCCGCAAAGTCGGCATTCTCCGCGAGAAACCCATAGCCGGGGTGGATTGCATTTGCACCCGCAGTCTGCGCGACTTCGACGATTTGTGCGCCGTCCAGATACGAGTCAGCAGCCCGAGCGGGACCCACGTTGTACGCTTCGTCGGCATAGCGTACGTGGCCGCTGTGTTTGTCAGCCTCGCTGTAGATAGCCACTGTCTCGACACCCAGTTCCTTGCATGCCCGCATGACCCGCACGGCAATCTCACCGCGGTTGGCGACGAGAACTGTGTCGAACATTGTTAACGGGGCTTCAGCAAACAGGTACCTGATTCCTTCGGTCCGGATTGGGATACGATAGGCTCACACAGTCGAGTCGGTGTGGGCCGTCTCGGAGCATGGGGCCCAGCCGGAGGCGTTCGGCCCGTGAGGAACGCCTTGATCAGGGCTCTGGCGGCAAAAAAGACGCCCGTCGTCATCACTGTCCAGTCACTGCCGAGCATGCGGATGTGACGCGCGCGCAGGATATCGGATATCCGACACCGACTCTTAGCGGCCGCAGTACAGTCGTTGTACGACAGCAATCGGTCACGGCTGCTGGAGTCGACCGCCTCTCAGAACCGATCGGCTCGACTGGCCGCCGTCCACTCATCGGTCGGCGCACCGTCAGTCACCCGAGCAGGAAGGCGGTCGAGGCCCGCCAGCCGACCTGCAAACTGCCACTGTGAGTCCTCCCACGTGGGCTCTGAGTCGGTAATGGCCGCCGCTGCCACGGCTCTGTCGCGGAGATGAGCCGCGACGACAGACGTGATCGCGGCTGTTTCGTCGGGAGTCGCATCTGGTGGTAACTCTAGTTCAGCCTGGCCAGCCGACCCCGGCAGCCCGTCGCCGCCGAGAGAGACCACAGTCCGGTCTGTGTCATCGGTCAGATCACCGTCTGTCTCGGAGTCGACTGTGTCTCCCATCAGATCGGAATGTTTCCGTGTTTCTTGTCGGGAAGCTCTTTGCGCTTACTTGAGAGAATTTCCAGATCACTGATGAGCCGGGCACGGGTCTCGGGCGGTTCGATCACGTCATCCAGGTACCCCCGATCGGCAGCAGTGTAGGGGTTCGCGAACTCTTCGCGATACTCTTCGATAAGGTCGTCTCGGCGGGCGTCGGGGTCGTCAGCCTCGGCCAGCTCGTCACTATAGAGTACGTTCACCGCGCCTTGCGGGCCCATAACAGCGATCTCGGCGGTGGGCCAGGCGTAGTTGACATCAGCCCCGAGGTGTTTCGATGCCATCACGTCGTAAGCGCCGCCGTAGGCCTTCCGCGTAATGACGGTCAACAGCGGGACCGTCGCTTCCGAGTACGCGTACAGTAGTTTCGCGCCGTGGCGGATGATACCGCGGTGCTCTTGATCAGTGCCAGGCATGAATCCGGGAACGTCGACCAGCGTGAGGATGGGCACGTTGAACGCGTCACAGCACCGAACAAATCGAGAAGTCTTCTGGGAGGCTTCGATGTCGAGAGTACCGGCATTAACACGCGGTTGATTCGCGACGATCCCGATAGAGCGCCCGTCAAGTCGCGCGAATCCGACGACCGCGTTGGCGGCGAACGTCTCGTGCACCTCGAAAAACGAGCCCTCGTCGACAACGTGCCCGATTACCTCCGTCATATCGTAGGGTTGCCGGGGCGTGTTGGGGACAATCTCGTTGAGCTGTGAATCGGCTCGGTCTGGGTCGTCTCGCGGAGTCACCCGAGGCGGGTTTTCTACGTTGTTCTGTGGGAGATACGAGAGCAGTCGCGCAATCCGGTCGAGTGCCTCCTCCTCGCTGTCGGCCGCCATATGAGCCACGCCAGACGTCGACGCGTGGGTGACGGCCCCGCCTAACTCCTCGAACGACACTTCTTCGCCGGTCACCGTTTCCACCACGTCCGGTCCTGTAATAAACATGTGTGAGGTATCTTTCACCATCACCGTGAAGTCGGTCAGCGCCGGCGAGTACACCGCTCCACCAGCGCAGGGGCCCAGAATCCCCGAGATCTGCGGAATCACGCCCGATACCTCGGTGTTCCGTCTGAAAATCTCTCCGAACCCACCCAGGCTATCTACACCCTCCTGGATGCGGGCACCAGCCGAGTCGTTTAATCCTACCACTGGTGCGCCGACGTCGACGGCTTTGTCCATCACCTTCACGACCTTTTCTGCGAACACCTCTCCGAGCGACCCGCCAAATACGGTGAAGTCGTGAGCGTAGACGAACACTTTCCGTCCGTTTACCTCCCCGTAGCCAGTGACGACGCCGTCACCCGGGATCTGTCGCTCTTCCATTCCGAACTTGTGATTACGGTGGGTACGGAACCGGTCGAACTCGTGGAACGTGTCTCCGTCCAGAAAGTACTCGATCCGCTCGCGGGCCGTCATCTTGCCACGCTCGTGCTGACTCTCGATCCGTTCTTCACCACCGCCCTGCTGAGCCTCCTCACGCCGTGCGCGTAACTCTGCGATGCGGTCCTCCATCGTCATGCTGGACCACCACGTCTCATTGCAATTGTTTGTCCGGAGCAATTCTAAAAGCGTTCCGGGACACAGCGATACGAGAATCGACGACTGTCGAAACCCTTGCGGGCGGAGTGGTGTATCCGGGTGTTGGGCCAACTCATCCAGCGGAGGTATTCGAGTCGCATTAGCCCGGAACGAGTTCAGTTGGTGGTGACTCTCTGCTCTATCATCGATCCCGACTCCGATGGCGCGGCCGACTTTACTGCCAGTCTGATGTTCTGTCTCCAGTCGATTCCGCTCCGGATACGAAGCCTCACTCGGCGCCAGGTCGAGGGCGAAAATTCGTTTCGACCGTATTCCTACCGGAATTCAGACCGAGCCCCCGGTGGTACGGACAAGACCCTCGCACCTGCACCACCGCCGGAATTATACCTGGTGAGACAGATTGAGTGTTCATGCGCAAACATACGCATGAGGATAGAGGAAGTCGTGTAGAAGCGACTGGTCGAGAAATTCGCCCACTGTGACCACACAGCCGATGGACGAGAACTAGTTGTTTCTCTCGGCGACGAGAATCACGTATTGACACGCAAAGAAGCTGTCCAGCTACGCGACCAGCTCACCGGAACACTATCTCAAGAGCGGGAGTTCCTCCGCACCGCCTGTACACACCGTGAAGATGGGGGGTACGTGGTGGAGCGTCGCCACGCCGAATCGGCGGGGCATCGCAAAGTGTTCGATTCATTCGAAGAACTCACCCGGCTATTCGGGCGGCTTCCAGACAAATTCACCGCCGAAGAGGTCGCTCAGAGTGGGTTGACAGGCGCGCGTCGCCACTTGCTTGTGCGTCACTTCGACGAACACCCAGCCTTCGAGTGTGAACTCGTCGAAAGACAACCGCTGACCGTTCAGAAAGCTAGCGGCGAGGCCGGTGACTGCCGCCCAGAGGCTGGCTCCAGCTACGGACCAGACGAGGAACTGTCACGCGCTGATTGACAGAAAGCCAGCGAGAGTCTCGCTGTTCAGGGCGGGCAGCTACACGTTCTGCGGTTCGATTGACAGCCAGACCGGGAGGAGATCCCGGTTTGTGTACGGCCGCTGAGCGCGAACTGAGCCGAACCGACCCAAGCAGGGCTGTGCCAGAAGTCGACGACACGCCGCTGGCTCCGGTCTCGAGTGGCAGAAAGCGGCGGCTACCGAGACTGAGAGCCCGAAACTACAATTCAGTCGACACCGTCTAGAAGATATGGAACTTGACGACACCGATCGGGCAATTCTCAAAATTCTCCAAGAAGACGCCCGAACAGCCTTCAGTGAGATTGCGCGCCGGATCGACATGTCCAGCGCGACAGTTCACGACCGGGTAGGCCGGATGGAAGACGAGGGAATTATCAAGGGATACCACGCCAACGTGGATCCACGGGCTGTCGGGTACGGTGTCGCTGCATTCGTCGGCCTACGTGTTGAAAAGGGTGGCAAAGAGGAGACACTTGACCGGCTTCGTGAAATCGAACAGATCCGCGAACTCCACCTCACTACCGGCGAGTGGGACGTGATGATGAAAATCGTCGCTGACGACACCGACGCGCTTCGAGAGTTGATGTTCAACAATGTCGCCACGGTGGACGGGTTCGCTCGATCACAGACGATGGTGATCTTGGGAACGGATCAAGACGAACCGGGGATTCCAGTCTGAATGGAGGCTGCTGTGACTGCGAGGCCCCATTGTCGATAGTATCATCCAATAGCCCCGTCGGCGGGACAAAAAACGAAATCAGTCGGTGACCTTCCAACTCTGGGAGCTAGCATGGGAATCCAACGAGCACATTGAAACGAATAGGTAGCCGCTTGCAGACGATAAAAATTCACGAGCAATCGGAACCGTCAAACCGCCGACGTACGGAAACGCGGGTATGAGCAGTGCTGAACGGCTATCCGGGATCTCACCAGAGACGGCGTGGGCTGCGGCCGTTGCCTCGGTCGCGACGATCATGGTTGGTGGTGCGCTGGCGCTCCCGCGACTCGTGTGGGATCAGTTCCTCTGGCGCTACTTTTGGGGTCCGGTCATCGCGGACGCGAACGGAGCCGTCTGTGCGATCCGGGCCGGAGGTCAAACCCGGTTTGGAGCGTCAGCCGCCGACTGCACCAGTGCCGCGGGCGTCGTCGCAGAGCCAGGATACACGACCGTTTCGACGGTGAGTTACGGATTAGTCTTGATTCTCCTGCTGTTCGGGATTGTATTCCTCCTTGATCGGGTCGATGCCGGGTCTGACCGGGGATTCTTCTACGCGTTGTTCCCATTCATGCTGTTCGGCGGTGCGCTCCGGACCGTCGAAGACGCCAACGTAGAGCTGCTCCGTGAAGGGGTCAGTCTCTTGCCGCTCCCGTGGACGGCACTGATCATCAGTCCGTTCATTTACTTCACTGTATTCGCGGTGGCGCTGGCGGCCTTCGTCGGTAGTGTCGCCGCAGCCCGCGCAGGATTAGTCTCGCGATATGAGTATCCGCTGGCGGCCGTCGGTGTGCTGGGAGTGGTCGCCTCGGTTGGCACTCTCGGATGGCTCGCCGTCACGACTGAGTACCTCGGGTTCCACCCGGTCGTCCCAGTCGTGACACTGGGAACGGCGACGATAGTCGCTGCAGTCGCGTGGATCAGCACCCAGCGGTTCGCGCCGTGGATCAACGCCGGAACGGGCTTTATTGGCGCAGTAATCGTCTGGGGCCACTCTATCGACGGAGTCGCGAACGTACTCAGCCTGGATTGGGCGGCCGCGATCGGGCTCCCGGGAAGGTACGTTCCCAAACACGTCGTCAATCGACTCGTGATCTCACTCACAGAGACGGTGCAACCGGCGTCGGTATCGGCCACGATCGGGACTGCGTGGCCGTTCTTACTGGTCAAGATTGCTGCCGCACTATTCGTCGTCTGGGTGTTCGACGAAACCGTCTTCGAGGACAGCCCCCGCTTCACGATGATGCTGATCGTGACGGTGTTGGCAGTCGGGCTCGGCCCGGGCACGCGAGATATGCTCCGCGCGACATTCGGGATCTGACGAACGTGGCTTTCTGGTAATAGCTGCTGTCTGAGTGCTGAGACACGCTGAGGAATCGGCGAAAGAATTCTCTCTTGAGACGCTCTGAAGCGGTCTCAGAATGAGTGTGATACAGAATACACCTGCGTGAAACTGAGGTTAGTCATCGGGTGCCGCGTCTGGACTCAGTCCCTCAACAATCCGGATCCGGTCGTCTGTCTCTGGATTGATTCCCTCTGCACGACCGTACGCCGCGAGCACCTCGTGTTGGATATCGCCTTCACCTGCACGATGACGTTCTGTGAGTGTAGGAAACTCGTGGTCAGAGTGCAGCAGGTACTCGGATGTCCCAACTCGATAGGTGGCGGCCGGGTCGACAGGGTCACCGGCGACGGTCGCGCGCTCGAGTGTCTCGGTTGTCTCGTTCCAGACGACGCGAGCACCGCTGATGTGGCCGTGCCACCAGCCAGCTTTCCCGAAGTCGACTGCTGGCGCGGCCA
>KI543223.1:41795-43650 GCA_000496235.1 uncultured archaeon A07HR60 | reverse complement strand
CCGGGTCGAACGAACGGGAAATCGACCTGTTTTTCGAGGACTCAGAACTGGTCGAGTACAGCCGGGTCGACGAGACCTGGGTGTACGCCGACGATAGCTGAAGACGGTACTAACACGTCGGTATTGGGTCTCTCGACCCTCAGGGCGGAAAGAAATCATACCTCTCAGAGACAGTAAGAGCGTGTGCTGTGCTGTTGTGTCAGTGTTTCTTTGGGTCTCTGGTCTGTTCTCATCGAGTAGTCTCGGCTGTGATGGATTCCGACGAATCTCGGCTGCTTTCTCACAGTCTCGGTTGTGTTTCTTCAGGCTACAGGGGTCTCGTCCGCTGGGTACGCGGCAACTGGCGGCTGGCAGATGGGTTTTTCAGCCCCCGGCCGAACGAAGACAGATGGACGAGACACCTGATATTTCTCGCCGGGCGCTAGTGGGGGCAATACTCGGGGGGACAGCGGCTGCGGGGACGTTCGCCCCAGTAGCCGGGTATCTCAGGCGATTCGCCCCACTGACGGGCTCTGTTTGGGAGGGGGCACGCCCTGACCCGGGCGGTCGCGTGGAGAGCCCGTATGGCCCTGCGACAGTCCGGGTCGACGAACACGGAGTCCCCCACGTGGAGGCTGACACAGAGCAGGCTGCGTACTTCGCCATCGGTCACTGTCAGGCGGCCGACCGGCTGTTTCAGATAGATCTTCAGCGACGTGTAATGAGTGGACGACTCTCTGAAGTAGTGGGCGAGGCAACGGTCGACTCTGACGAGTTTCACCTTCGCATGGATTTCCGCGGTGCGGCCGAAGCGACGTGGGATCGAATCAAACAGGGGCCTGCGGGGGCAGCTGTCGAGGCGTTCGCGGACGGTGTGAACGCCTACATCGACCAGGGGCGACTCCCGATTGAGTTCTCACTGCTCGAGTATGAGCCCAGCCGATGGAGCCCGGTTGATACAATGCTGATGGAAAAGCAGATTGCGTGGAACCTCACCGGCGACTTTCGCCCAGTTAGACGCGCCCGTGCCGCCGAAGCGATGGGCGAGACAGCCGCTTCGGTGCTGTTTCCCCGGCGATACGACCACGACTCCCCAATTATCAGGCCCGACGAGACGACTCCTGAAGGGTTCCCCACGATAGGCTCGGAGACTCAGATGGGCAACACCGGCAAGCAACCTGCCGCCACTGGGGCGAGCGGCGCCAGTTGGGAAGGACTCGCCGGATGGCTTTCCGAATTCGAATCACCACCGGGTACCGGGTCGAATTCGTGGCTCGTGAGTGGCGAACACACGGCAAGTGGCGAGCCACTCGTCGCCAATGACCCGCATCTGTCGCTGTCGATCCCGCCAGTGTGGTACGAACAGGCCACGTATACGCCTGATATGACCGTCCGAGGGGTGACGTTTCCTGGCGTGCCCTTCGTCGTGATCGGGGCCACGGACAGGGGTGCGTGGGGCTTCACCAATGCCGGCTGTGACGTGGTGGATCTGTATACGTACGAACGTGACGGGAAGTCGTATCGCTACGGAGACCAGACCCGCACCGTGGACAGCGAGACGCGGGCGCTTCCCGTGGCCGACGGCCGCGACCGGGAGGTCAGTGTCGAAAAAACGGTTCACGGACCGCTGCTGGATCGGGACGGGCGGGAAGTGGCAGTCGCCTGGCCGGGACTGGGGGCGACCCGAACAACCGAGGCGATCTACGAATTCGAACGGGCCGACGGGGTGGATGACCACCGAGCAGCAACACGTAAATTCGACACGCCAACTCAGTGTATGGTATATGCTGACGTGGACGGCAGGACACTGTTTCACGTCACCGGTCGCGTCCCGATTCGTCGAACAGACGGCTCCCCGGTCGCAGCGAACCGATAT
>KI543223.1:39581-41740 GCA_000496235.1 uncultured archaeon A07HR60 | reverse complement strand
ACCCGGCTTTCGTGGTGAGCGACTGTGGGACCTGCTCGACGGAGCCACCGCTGACGGCGGAGTCGACCGGGAGACGATGCGACGGCTCCAGCGGGACACACGAGACCGGCGGGTCGACCTATTTCGGCCGATCCTGGCGGCTGCACTCGACGAGGCTGACCTGGCAAGCGAGGCTGCGGCCGCCTGGGCCCGTATACAAGAATGGGACGGCCGTATGGACCGCGACTCTCAACCAGCGTTAGTCTTTGATCGCTGGTTGGGACTGTACAGAACGGCTGTATTCGGCCCACCACTGGCGGCTGCCGGGCTCGACGAGTCTTTCCAGCCCGACGACCGAACACTCGCATCCCTCGACCCTGACGGGCCATTCCTCGCGAACCGCTCTCGGGAGACACTCGCCAAAACAGCGTTTCTCGATGCGATTGCCGCGATCCAGGAGGACGAACACACCGTCTATGGCGACGTGAATCGCACGGGGTCGATGAGTCATCCGTTCGAAGTGGGGTTGCTCGACTACCCGGATCTGGCGACTGACGGCGCGGCGGGGACACTGTTCAATTACAGACGGCGAAGGCCAGCCGGCAGTAGTATCCGCGCGATCTGGCGGCCGGGAGGAACTGCAGAGTGCTCGTTTCCGGGAGGAAACGTCGGGGTTCCATTCTCCGATCACTACGACGACGGACTCCAGCGGTGGGCGGACGGGCGGTATCGACCGATGGATCGCGAGCCCAGCGGCGAGGTCCGGTTCCGGTTTACCGCTGGTGCTGACTCTGACGACGGGGGTGAGATGGAATGAGCGATCATCTCGCCGAGAGTCCGACGCGCCAGCGAAGCACGCTCCTTCGGGTAGTATTAATCGCTGGTGCCGTCGTGAGCGGGCTGACAATAGCGACAATTCACCCGCTTGGTATCCTTCTCGGGGGAGCGCTCACAGGTGTCTTCGCTCGGACGCTCCCTCGGGGTGTACTCGCTGGAGCCGGATTCGGTGGGCTGGTCGCTGTCGTGTTCGTCACTAATGTGTGGGCGACTGGGAGTCTCGGTCGCGTTTCCGCGTCAACAGACATTGCCGTGCTACCGGTGGCGATCGCAATCGTGCTCGGTGCCGTTGGTGGCCTCGCACAGGGACTCCGATGACTCACTGGATATGAGATCTACAGAGAGAACAAGGCGAGTGCCTCGGGGCTTGACCCCGAGGTACTTCACAAGTTGAGCAGGGCGGGGTGGTTCACATCGGTCGTAGCTGTTTGGTCAAAATGAAATACTGCCGTCGGTAGTCACGGCTCACTCGACTACGCGGAGTATGACGACCGTGCCGTCAGCACGGAGGAGGACGAGTTCCTGCCGGTCGTCACCAGTGAGATCTGCCTGGCCCGGATTGGCCTCGAAACTCCCGTCCGGGTGCCGACCGAATCGACACCGCCCGTGGCGACCGAGACCAGCCCCACAGTGCCGTCTCTCGCGGCGATCAATACCTCGGAACTCTCCTGGCCGGCAGGCCCCAGGTCCGGCTCCGTCACGGCGTCGTTGTCACCGCCGAACCCCTGATTCCAGGCCACATTTCCGTCGCCGAGATCTAGCGCCCACATCTTGCCATCGCCGCCGAGCAGAATCCGTCCCTCGGAGGCGTCGCCAACACGGAGTGGGGAGTCCTGGAGAACTGCCTCCCACAGTCGCTCGCCATCAGTCGCGTCGTAGGCTGCCACTGTCCCGGAGCCTTCGCCGACCAGGAGCACCGGTCGGCCGCGGTCGTCAGTCGTCGTCACCCCACCAGGGAGCCCCTCAGTCTCCTGGCGCCAGACGGTCGTGCCGTCAGCGCCTAGTGCTGTGAGGTGGCCCACAGTAGCTTGCCGCGTGGCGACGGTGACCTCGGGCTGCTCGTCGCCAGTCACGTCGCGAACCGCCGGGCCAGTGGCGATGCTTCCATTGAGTGAGCGGGTCCACACCGGCGCGCCGTTGGCATCGAACGCGTAGACGGTCCCCCCAAAGTCGGTCACGACGACCTCGGTGTGGCCGTCACCGGTTAAATCTCCAGTCGCTGGTTTAGCGACCGAGGTTCAGCGAGATCTGCCCGAAACCGGATCACACCCGACATCGCTGAGACCCCGACGAGTTCACCCGCCTCAGTCGTCACTAAGAACGTTGATTCGCCGTCGAGTGTG
>KI543223.1:21784-39561 GCA_000496235.1 uncultured archaeon A07HR60 | reverse complement strand
ACCGACGCGAACGCAACGAGACTGTCGTCTTCGACGAGTAGGTGACAGTTGGCCCGCCGATAGGCGTCAGTGAAGAACCCGCGGCGCTGCTTGAGAACATCGTCCTGCTTTCGAATTTGCTCTTTGAGTTCCCACGCTTCTGTCACGTGGGTGGAATCTCCCGTCGGGTCAAGGAGTTTCTCGGCCGTGACGCTCACTGCTGACACAAGTGGCTGCCTTGCTAATAACTTCACGGTCGAAGACCCCCACCCCGCTCGCTTTCTCACTCGGTCGGCTGGTCTCTCGCTCCCCAGGCGACTCCAAAAACTCGCGTTACCACGGCGATACGCATCCACCCGTCTGATGAATATCACCGACAGCAACCACATCAACTGACTAGTCCGTGTCTCGGACCCTCATCGACGGTCATCTAGACGCTACCCTGACAGCAAGCCCGACCCGATAGTCGTTTGAGGCGGTAGCGCTATGTGATAAGTACGAGTTATATGGGCTACACACTTCGCGATCACACCGCCGATGTGGCGGTCGAAGCGACGGGCCAGAGCCTCGGTGACACGTTCGCCGCGGTGGCTGCGGGTCTCACCGCCGCGATGTGTGCGTCGGTGCCCGAAGGCGGAGAGCGATTCGAGATTCGTCGGCAGGCAGAGCAGAAAGAGGCGCTTCTCTTCGATTATCTCGACCAGTTAATCTATGAACGCGACGTCAGAGAGGTGCTTCCCGTCGCTCACGACTGCACGGTATCTCAAGAGCAAGACCACTGGCTTGCCGACGCCAGCGCCCGTGGAGTGCCGCTGCAGGACGTGGTCGCTCGCGATGTGAAGGCAGTGACTTACTCGCAGATGCGCATCGAACAGACAGAGTCTGGCTGGATGGCATACGTCGTCTTTGACGTCTGAAGGCGTAGTGGGCGCGAGTCTCACGACTCGGCTCCTGACGCGGACGCTCGGCGATGGATCTGCACTCGTGTGTGCGCGGTGTGACACGCGAGATGTACTGAACTATCCGTCGGAACCAACGCTGGCAGCCGGTCCAGCCCATATCGCCCCGATTCACGAGAAGTGGATTGCCGTGAACTGCCTCGGGGTCAAGCCCCGAGGCACTCTGCCTGTTTCTCTGTAGAGCCACGTAGACGGGTCAGCGACCGTTGGCCGAGCGAGAGCGTGTCATCGTAGAGACACCGAAAGATCCCGAATTCCGGGGCAAGACAGCGAGTTTTTGTAGCGTGGTCGAATGGATAAGCGTGTATTGAGGGGACACAGGATTCGGGCGTTTCGGCTGGTGGTCACCACGTTAGTAGGAGTCGCACTGGCCAGTGGGATTGCCTCAGGACACGTTAGATATGTCACGACCGCCGAAGAGGCCGGCGAGGGACTGACGTTTCTGGTGGCAGCGCTCACTACGCCTTTCAACGTGATTGCGCTCGGTAGCGGGGCCACGATGGTAGCCCTCTCAGCAGCTGCATATCTCCGACTTCGGCCGTTCCCTCGAGACGTGTCAGTTTTTCGCGAGACGATGCGGGGATACAGCGACTTGCTCCCATGGCTTCTCCGGCTCGGATTCGGTCTCCCGCTCGTCGGCGCAGGATTTGCCGGCTACTATTTCAATCCCATCGTCGATCCTGTGGGGATCGCCAGTCTGGCCCGGATCCTGCAGATCGGCATGGGATTCGCGCTGTTGTTTGGACTCGCCACCCGGACAGTTGCGGCGGTGGGACTCGGCATATTCTTGTTGTCGATCCCGGCGGAACCGCTGTTACTGTACTCGCTTGAGTGGATTCCAGGGTTTCTGGCAATCGGGATTCTGGGCGGTGGCCGTCCCAGCGCCGATCAGACATTCGGTCGTATCGCCACCGCTGAGGGGACGGTGTACGGGCGTCTCGACCCGTTCAATTCGCTTTCAAAGCGGGTGACCCGCGCAACCGACCCACTGAGAAAGTATCTGCCTGTCATCATCCGGGTCGGGACCGGATTGGCATTCATGTTTGTGGGGGTGAGCGAAAAATTGCTGGCCCCGGAGTGGGGGCTGAACGTGGTTCAGCGGTACGGTCTCACGGATCTTCTTCCCGTGCCGGCCGAACTGTGGGTGCTGGGCGCTGGGCTGTCAGAACTCGCGTTAGGACTGTTCTTACTGGTGGGACTGTTCACCCGCGCATCCGCACTGGTGGCGCTGTTCGTGTTTACGCTCACCCTGTTCGGGATTCCTGACGACCCAGTATTGGCCCATATCGGGCTGTTCAGTCTGGCATCTGCGCTGCTGATCACGGGTGCTGGACCGTGGGCGCTCGACAATCTGATCGGCGCGGCGAAATCCGCGCGTGCGGTCCCGTTCTCAGATACGGACGCCGAATCTACCGACCCGGCAGACGACCGCGACGGTGACAGGCGTGTCCCGACAGACGACTGACGGATGGCGCTGAAGCGAGACCAACTCGGTCCTCGACAGTACACGTCGTAACCCTATTGCGGTTGCCCCCTGGATGACCAGACATGACAACCCGAGAGATTGGAGATATCACTTTGCGGAAAATCCGGGACTACGTATGGGAGATTCCGCAGGAGGGCGGCATGAACACGCCAGCACGGGTGCTGGCATCAGAGTCGCTGTTAGAAGAGATTGCTGAGGACAAGACCCTCGAACAGTTGCAAAACTCCACTCATCTTCCAGGGATCACTAATCCAGCCATTTGCATGCCCGACGGCCACCAGGGGTACGGCTTTCCGGTCGGCGGTGTCGGGGCAGTTGACGCCGAGACAGGGTGTATCTCTCCCGGTGCGGTCGGGTACGACATCAACTGCCTACCGGGGTCAACTGATGTCCGCCTCTCGTTCGGGCGGCGGCGGCCGCTAGAGCACCTCCGGGACCGATTCGAAGACGAGCAGGCGACAGTAGCGACCGGTGAGGGATTGACCTCGTCTGATATCCGGTTATTCACCGAGTCAGGCGAGCAGTCAGTCTACGAAATCGAAACCGCGGGGGGCGCGACGGTCGAAGCGACTGCCGACCACCGGTTCCAGACGCCAGACGGGCTCGTTGAGGTTTCGACACTGCAGCCGGGTGATCAGATCCTCACCTGTCCGTTCCGCGGTATCGACGACACTGGTTGTGATGGCGAGTTCGCTGGTGACGGTGTGAATAACTCCGGGTCTCGCCCAGTTGCGCTGATCACGGCAGACGATTTCACCGGCGCACAGTCATCGCTTCGCCAGCTCCGAGACCGCGGACTCATACCACTCCACAGCACCGACACGGCGGCTAACCGTTTGCTGAAGTTACTCGGCTATCACGCTGCCGAGGGAACACAGGGCGACGATGAGGTGCGATTCCACGGCCGTCGGGAAGCGCTCCAGCAGATTCGTGAGGACCTTCAAGAACTCGGGTTCAACTCCTCGCCCGTCCACGAGCGTTCCAATCGCGACGCGGTCGGGAGCAACCCAGCTGGTGAGTGCGTCGTGACTGTCGAGTCGAAGCCATTCTGCGATCTCTTCGCCGAACTCACGGCTAGCGGCAGTCCTCACGGGGGCGAATACCCCTGTGTTCCGCCGTATCTTGAGCGGCTGGCCGACTGGCAGCGAGCCCTCTTTTACAGTGCGTACTTCGGGGCTGCGATGACGCCACCACAGGCTGGCACAGTTGCCGGAGTTGCAGCACCCGATATCACACTCACCGGTCGTGAGAAGACGGCTCCTCAGCGCCGAGCGTTTCTCGAGCAAGCGGCTGATTTCCTGGCTGACCTGAGCGTCGACACCACCGCAATTGAGTCGCGGTCTGACGACGCTAGTGACCGAGCCACCACCGAGCAGCGGCTCCAGATTCACGCGGATCCGGACACTCTCGCCACGTTTTTCGAGACGATCGGTTATCGATACGCTCCGACAAAGCGCCGCACGGCGATGGCTGCTATCTGCTATCTCAACCGGCAGTCCTCAGCGCCTGATCGGACGGCTGCAGTTCCCGGAGACGCGAAGGCCCGAGTTGACGGCGGTCACAACGCAGTCGATGACTCCAGCACAGCGGGTGGCGTGGCGACCCGCACGTCACAGGCTGGTGATGGGCCGGTGGCCGGACACCAAGCCTCACAGACACACCGAGACCAGACGGCTGTGGAGCCATTCGAGGCGTTCTGTGAGCGAATTCAGGTAAGCGCGGATCTGTCAGTGCCGGTCAGGGTCAAGCAGATTGAGCCGGCCGGCGAGAAATCAGTGTTCGATATCGGCGTGTCTCACGAAGCGCATACTTTCCTCGCAGACGGGTTCGTCGTGTCGAACTGTGGGGTCCGGATGATGCGTACGAATCTCACGTACGACGATGTCCGCGGGAATGAAGAGGAACTGGTCGACGAACTGTTCGAGGCGATTCCGACGGGACTCGGCGGGGGTGGCGTCGTCCAGCCAGGAATCGACGCCGTCGAGGGCGCACTGGAGCGGGGTGTCGAGTGGGCTGTGGAGAACGGGTTCGGTGTCGAAGACGACCTCCGCCACTGTGAAGACGAAGGCCGCCGGACCGACGCTCAGCCGGAGGTCATCACACAGAAGTCCAAAGACCGAGGGAAAAATCAGATGGGCTCGCTGGGCTCGGGAAATCACTTTCTCGAGGTGCAGCGCGTGACGGATATTTTCGACGAGACCGTGGCCGACCCGTTCGGCCTGGAATCAGACCAGATCGTGGTGTTGATTCACTGTGGGTCGCGAGGCCTCGGTCATCAGACCTGTACGGATTATCTCCGCCGAATCGAGGAAGAACACTCGGAACTGCTCGAGCGACTACCCGATAAGGAACTCGCGGCCGCGCCGGCCGGGTCGCGACTGGCAGACGAATACTACGGGGCGATGTGTGCCGCGATCAACTTCGCGTGGGTGAATCGGCAGTTAATCATGCACCAGACGCGACAGGTGTTCGAACAGGTGTTCGACCGGGCCTGGCAGGATATGGAGATGGACCTGTTGTACGACGTCGCACACAATATCGCGAAGAAAGAAACACACGAGATAGATGGCGATCAGCGGGAGTTGTACGTCCACCGAAAGGGTGCTACCCGAGCGTTCCCGGCAGGCCGGGCTGAGATTCCGGCCGCCTACCGGGACGTAGGACAGCCGGTAATCATCCCCGGGAGTATGGGGGCCGGATCGTACATCTTGCGCGGCGGTGCAGAATCAATGGACGCCACCTTCGGGTCGACCGCACACGGGGCAGGCCGGCTGATGAGTCGAACCCAGGCGAAACGCGAGTACTGGGGTGGCGACGTGCAAGACGATCTGCGCGACGCCCAGAAGGTGTACGTCAAAGCTGAAAGCGGCGCGACAATCGCCGAAGAAGCCCCCGGCGTGTACAAAGATATCGACGAAGTGGTGCGCGTCTCAGATGCGCTCGGAATCGGCGACAAAGTTGCCCGCACGTTCCCGGTCTGTAATATCAAAGGATAAGCCCGTGATTGAGGGCGTTCGACCGAGTCACTCACCCGCGCCGGCCCACGCGGCAGAGCTGCCCAGCATCCACGTGGCAGATATCGCCATCTTACACCGTGAGTCTCGATCCGCACGACTATGCTCCGTCTGGCACACGTCACCAGTTAGCTGCGCCGACTTCACGAAGAGTAGCCTCACACCGCTACAACAGGCTATTACTGCCAGAAGCCGCCGTCGCCGGGCTCTGGTGGGCCTCGGGGGCTGTCGGGGTCAGGGCCCGATATCTCGACGTGTTCTGACTCGGCTCCAGCCGTCGGTTCAACCTCGGAGCCACTCTCGAATCGAACGAACGAGAGATAAAACGGCTCGCCACAGCCGTCCGCGTCCGGGTCTCGGACAGTTCCGTCGGCACCGCAGACGAACCGCACCCCGTCAAACTCCTCGTCTTCGAACGATTCCTGGGGCGAGGCGTATTGCCACCCCTCGAACGGGTAGGGAGTCACGGACTTGTCTGCCAAGTACCCGTCTCGGTGTAACTCGACGATTGTCTCGCACTCAGGGCAGTGATACGTGACTGGATAGCTCATACAGGTGCTGGGACCGCCCGCTACAAACGTCCGTCGGGACAGCTCGAAATCTCGGCGGCGACGATACCGTTCGGGACCGTTACGCGTGAAAACGTGAGTTCGACTGCCCCGTCATACCCCCGATTGGAGACGCGTTGGTTTTCGAGTTGCCGTTTCTGGGTCGCGTGATAGAGAGGCGAGCGCAGACGTCCGTCTTCAGGCGGGGCGGCGGTCACGCGGACGCAGCGGCCACAACCCTCGGACGGGAAGCGACTGGGATGTCCGACCGAAAGCGATCGGTTTGGCCCGACGTGTGAGACACTGCGACGGAATCGGTGAGATGCTGGCCCCGACCCACAAGGGGCGGCGGACTCGCGGTGGGTTGCACAGCGCTGACACGGATTCCGATTCCGATTCCGATGGGGCCTCAGTGATCGGGCTGGGCCACAGCCCTCCGAGGGAGACACACAACAGTTCCTCCGGTATACTGCCGGATCCCTCTGAGTGCGGGTTGGAACTATGACCGCCACGCTACGCTCGGCGAAGATCCGATGGGCGGGTCGGATCGGATTCCACGTCCGTCAGCGCGTGGAGGAGGTCAATCCAGATAGTGCCGTGCATCGTGACGAGAGACCACTACTCTCTGGAGCCAGCAATCTCTGAGTCCCGCGTTCGATTCGAGCTGTGAACTGGCTTGGGGGCCGATTCACCAGGCATTCGACCCGCTCTCCTTGCAGGCATGCTCACGCGGAGTGGCCGACAGCTGGGGAAGCACTTTGCGTCTCCACGCGAAATCAAATATTGAATGACATTTGACCCGAGTAACCAGGGCCCATCCGACGAAGAGGTGCCAGACATCGTTGCCGACACGATCGAGACGAACGAAATCGCACTCTTCATGAAAGGTAACGAGGTGATGCCACAATGCGGCTACTCGAAGCGCGCAGTGGAACTGATCAGCCAGTATCGTGACGACTTCGTCACGGTGGACGTGCTCGGAAATATCGACGCGTTCCGGGAGGCGCTAGAGACACACAGTGGCTGGGAGACGACACCGCAGGCGTTCGTCAAGCAGTCGTTCGTCGGTGGAAGCGATATTTTGGCAGAATTGGACGAGCGTGGCGAGCTAGCCGACAAGCTCGATGCTGATGTCGACGCCAGCGCCACCGTCAAACCCGACACAGACCCGGATGCGGCCAGCGAGACAGAGCCAGACGCCCCCTTCTGAGTACTGTCTCGGCAATCTGTTAATACTCGACATCCAGCTTGTTCTGAACCGCGAGGCTTTCGCCCGCTATCCGTTATCGGCCTCTCATCGCCCGCCGGATGGGCAATCCGACATCCAAACGCCTGCGTCACGCTAGCCCGACAATTAACCTTCATATGCGGCGCGACACTGCCTTTCAATAACTAATGATAGCTGGACACCAATTTTCTGCGTGTTCCGTCCAGAATGATACGTACGAAGTTCGGCCGACCGGGGCCAGGGCGCAACCATGAGTCTCGCCGACTCCATCGCCGAGTTCATCACTCAGCGAACTCGGGTGACGATCCTTGTATTGATACTGTTAACAGCGGTCGTTGGCGCTGGTGCGACCGCAGTCGAACAGTCGACCGGACTCCAGCAGTTCGAAACCAACTCCGAAGAAGCCGACAAACTCGATTACATCAATAAGAACTTTGGTGACCCCGACGCTGATGCGGAAACGACCGTCCAGGTCATCATTCAGGGGGACAACGTGCTCTCGAAGGATTCGCTGTTATCCTCACTCAACTTACAGGCGGATCTCAGAGCAAACGAGTCAGTCGATGAAACACTGAAACAGGAGGATGCGTTCGGTGACGTGGCGAATATCGTGGCGATAACGGCGTTACGGTCCGAGCAGGCGGCCGATCTCGAAGAGCGTGAAGCCACCCTCCAGAGCGACCAGGAAGCGCTGCAGGCGCGAAGCGAGACGCTTGTGGGCGTGCTCAATGACACGCGTGAGTTGCAAACCGAGTACGACCAATTGAACGGCTCGCTCGCGGCCGGAGAGATCAGTGAGCAGACATACCAGACACGTCAAAGCCGGATCCAGACAGATCTCCAAGCGGCCGAACAGCGGGCCCGTGACGCGACGACAGATGCACAGTTCGACCGGTTCCAGCCACTGATCGGCGAGGTGCGCAATCTACAGCGGGAAGCGGCGACGGTCTCAGCCGAATTCGAACGCGGCGAGATCGACACAACGACGCGTGACCAACGGCTCGACGGCATCGAAACCTCGCTGAACGCGACTTTCACCGCGGTACCCGAAGACGTGTTGAGCCCGTCGTTCGACCAGTTGGAGACGCGGGCTGACCAACTCGAGGCCGACGCCACCGCACTGGAAGAGCAGCCGTCGCTGGAGGCCCAGCGCGAGCACCTGGCGGGAATGAGCCAGTCTGAGATCAACGCCACTGTCGAGTCGGTGCTCGGCGAAGACGGCCCCCCAGGGGCACTGGCGTTCATGCCGACAGCCTACGATCCCGGGGCAACCTCGGCTGATGCTCGTGCGGTGTTCGTCACGCAGACTACCTCAGAAGGTGAGATTGCACAGGGTGAGGCTCCCCCACGGCTGATCGACGCCCAAGTCGTGATTGATGATCTCGTCGAGACACGACTCGGCGAGCAAGCGTTCGTCTTCGGGGCTGGGATCGTCAGCGATGAAATCGAGCGGTCGCTGATCGACAGTCTCGAGATTGTGATTCCGGTGGCACTGCTGTTCGTCACGGTCGCGCTGTTAATCGCTTATCGGGATCTGCTGGATATTGTCCTCGGTGTCGCCGGGATTGGAGCAGTGCTGTTGTGGACGTTCGGATTCATGGGGTGGGTCGGCATCCAGTTCAATCAGCTGTTCATCGCGGTGCCAGTGTTACTGATCGGACTGAGTATCGATTACGCGATACACGTGTTCATGCGGCAGCGAGAACACCGCCCTGACCGAGACGTCTCCGCCCGGGCGGCGATGGCCACCGCACTCGGCGGGCTAGGGCTGGCGCTGACGCTGGTGACCGCGGCGGCGGTGATCGGCTTCCTGGGGAACCTGGTGAGTCCGGTAGCTCCGATTCGGCAGTTCGGGATCGTGTGTGCAATCGGGATCTCTGCGGCACTGATTATCTTCGGCGGATTAATCCCCGCGGTCAAACTCGAGATCGACGACCTGCTTGAGGGGTACGGATTCGACCGGACGAATGCCGCGTTCGGGACTAGCGGAGGCCCGTTCTCCCGAGCGCTGTCGATCGGCCAGGTTGCTGCCCGTCGGTCGCCGCTGGCGGTGGTGCTAGTCGCGCTGGTGATCACCGCCGGTGGCGTGGCTGGCGCGACCCAGGTGAATACCACGTTCGACCAGAACGACTTCATCGCAGATGACCCAGCAGACCTGCTGAAAGAGCTCCCAGAGCCGATCGCGCCCGGCGATTACACAGTCAAGCAGAATCTGGAGTTTATTAACGCCAATTTCGTTCGTCAAGATAGTCAGACTGAGATTCTGGTGGAGGGAGATGTCGGACAAGATCAAACGCTACAACGGGTCGCAACCGCGAGAGAGACGGCCACAGACCAGTCGGCGGTCGTCGTGCTCTCGGACGGCACTCCCGACATCACGGGGCCACTGTCGGTGATGAGAGCCGTCGCAGCCGAAAACGAGTCGTTCAGTCAGACGTTTACCGCCGCCGATACTGACGGTGACGGAGTCCCGAACCAGAACGTGACCGGCGTCTACGATCAACTGTTCGAGGCAGCGCCGAGTCAGGCCGCGGAAGTGATCAATCGCGAGGACGGCGCATACGAGGCGGTTCGACTCACTGTGTCCGTCAGTGGTGACGCGGGCACCGACGAGACCACCAGCCAATCTCAGGCAATCGCTGGGGAGGTTGACGGCAGCGGACTCGCGGCGACTGCCACCGGGCAGCCGATCGTGTTCGGGATCGTCGAGGACGCCCTGTTCGACACGGTAGTTGAGGCGCTCGTTGTCACGCTGATCGCGACCAGTCTCTTCTTGATGGTAGTGTATCGGCTCACCCAGGGGAGCGCACTGCTCGGCCTGTTCACGATCGCGCCGATCGCGCTGTCCGTGTCTTGGATTCTGGGGTCGATGGCTGTCCTGGAGATTCCGTTCAACGTCGTGACCGGGACGATTACCAGTCTCACCGTCGGACTCGGTGTCGCGTACAATATCCACATGACAGAGCGGTACCAGCTGGAGTTGTCCCGCGATAGCGGCGTCTGGGGGGCGCTCAGACGGAGTGTGATGGGCACCGGCGGTGCACTGCTCGGGAGTGCAGCAACCACCATCGGCGGATTCGGCGTGCTCGCGGTGGCAATTGTCCCGATGCTCCAGCAGTTCGGACTCGCGACGGCACTGACGATTGGGTACGCTTTCATCGGGAGTGTGCTGTTGTTACCGAGTCTGTTGGTGATCTGGACCCGGTACGTCAGTTCTATCTCGGTCGGGTCTCGGGTATCTGGTCGATCTGGGGGTCCCGATAGCCCGCCAGCCACCTCCGGGTCCACGGCCGACACCGACGGGACTTCTCGACGAGCGCTCGCATCCGGGGCCTCAGCCGGGCAGGAGCCGGGCGGCACCATGCAGGCGCGCAGTGAGGACGGCGAAGCAGACACTACTCCACCGGCCCGAGCTTCCATTGGGGTCGAAACCGCGGGTCGTCGCTTCAGCCCACAGTACGCCGAAAGTGGACAGACGGTTCAGGTCAGTCTCGAAGTGAGGGTCCCCGGGTCGGCAGCGACGATCACCGAGCAAGCCTTCGGCACGCCTGCAGTCGACTCTGTGAGCCCGGAGCCGACGGACCTCCGCGTGGTCGGCGACCAACTCTTCTATGCGTGGAGTAGTGACGATTCCACGGGTAGTGAACCCCCAACACGAGCGACCGGGCCGGCAGCAAACACGGAACAGGCTGGAGAGACAACCGCCGGCGCAGAGTCTGGCCGTCCGGAATCGGAGGCCACGACACTCCAGGTCGAATACACCGTCACTGTGCCAGAAGAGGCCGGTGACGGCGACCAGTTCGATTGTGAGGGGACAGTTCATACCGGCAGTAATCGGGCTGCAATCGAGTCCGACAGCTCGGTCACCGTCGTGACTGACCTCTTCGAACGGATCGTCGCTGGCGGCGAGGTGACGTCGAATCTGCTGACAGCCGCTGGGGAACACGCGGCCGCAGGGCGGCTCTCTGTCGACCAGCTTGAGCGTGTCTACGACGCCTGGCTGCGAACCCACGCTTCAGAGCAGCCACAACTGCCAGAAGGTGACGGCGGTCGCGATATGCTCGCAGACTCCGCCCGGGCAAGCGACGAGCCAGAGTCTGATTCGGAGGCGAGGGCGGGGTCGGACCGGGAGTCGGCGTCACAGTCACAATCACCGCCAGAGTCCACCTCGGGCTCCGGCACAAAGTCTGGAGACGACCCCGACGACGAGAGTGGAGGCACCTTTAATTTCGAACAGTGACCCATCCCGGATACTGACGCCCTCGATTCGTGAGAAAGGTCAAAGTATATGACCCTCACGCTCACCCGGAAACCTGTGACCGCGGGTCTGATCCGACCGAGCCCGCTCCGGCTCAACTTGAGTCGATTCGCGTTCGGTCGACTCGGCTCAAGTTGATTTGTTTTGACTCGGTTCGACTGAATTCGATTTACTCCGGGCAATCAGCGGGAAATCGATTCGGAAATGCAGAGTCGCGACGAGGATGAGCAGGTGTAGGGCCCGTGTTAGAGTCAGTGGTAAGGCGCAGACCACGAGCGAGAATCGGAGACGGGGAGACAGGGGGGACCGCGAAGACGAGCTGGCCACCGGAATCGCTTTTGGGATACGGGTTCAGCACCCGATATGATTGACGAGACCGTCGCAGAGATCCAGGCGATGGAGACTCACAGCTCCTCAGTCGTGGTGGTCAAAGCGGCGGAAGCGTTAGGGGAGCTGCTCGACCGCGATTACGACTCCCTGGAAAGTTTCGAGCGAGACGTGGAGCATAACGCGGGTGCGTTACGTCGGTCGAACCCGTCGCACGCCTCTATGCATGGCGCCTTGCGAGAGGTGGAACAGCGGGTGATCGGCGAGGCATCGACAGTCGCGGAGGCTAGAAAGCTGCTGAACACGACGATCCAGGAGACCATCTCCGAAGTGCGCTCCGGGAAACGCGAGGCGGCTGCACGAGCTGCCGGGATTCTCGACGACGGTGAGACATTCGTTACCCACGATTACTCCTCGACGGTACTCGAGGCAGTGCGGCAAGCGGCCGCGACAGGAGCGGAACTGACAGCGCACGTTACCGAGGCTCGCCCACGGTATCTCGGGCGAAAAGCAGCCCGGCGGTTCGTGAATATCGAGGGTGTCACGCCACATCTGTTTGTCGACAGCGCGATGGCACACGCGCTGGCCGATGCCGACCGAGTCCTTCTCGGAATGACGTGTGTGACTGACGACACCTACTACAATCGCGTCGGGACGTACCCACTGATTGCGACTGCTGCTCAACAGAACGTTCCCGTCACCGTCGTCGGATCCAGCGCGAAGGTGGTGGGCGGATTCAGGTTCCAGAACGAGTACCGCAAAGCCGTCGAAGTGAGCCGTGAGCCAATCGAGGATGTTGCGATCGAGAACCCAGCATACGACGAAGCGCCGATGGAGCTGATCGAGCAGGTGATTACCGATCAAGGGACCACCGAAGTCTGACCGGGTATCTTGCCGGTAGGCCCGGATTTGAGACGCGAGAAACGCTTGTGTCAGCGTCTGTGGATGGATCGATCTATTCCATTCCACTGCAGATTTCAGTACTGTCTGAGTAGGGCTACCGTCGATAAGTGAGGGCACTGTGTTGGGTGGGGTCAGCCGAAAGATTGTCACGATACTGGCCGAGCCCGGCGGCACGGAAGTCACGAGAGTTGCGCGAACAACGACCGTTTCTGGGGGCACGTCACACGGAACCGCTACGATACGCTGTGAAAAGGCATATCGCCACCCCCCGATGTTATTTTGTATGGAAGAGTTCGAAGGGACAATCCTCGCCGGACAGTCGTTGACCCCGACACGGGGGCGTGTCGTGGTCGAGGACGGCGAGATAGCGGCCGTCGAACAAGCGAAGACGGCCTCGACAAACATTATTCTCCCGGCGTTCGTCAACGCGCACACGCATATCGGGGACGCCGTCGCCAAAGAGGCGGCCGTCGGGCTCTCGCTCGGGGAGGCGGTCGTCCCCCCCGACAGTCTCAAACACCGACGTCTCGCCGCTGCCAGTCATGAACAACTGGTGACGGCCATGGGCCGCACGATGCAGTTCATGGCACAGACAGGGACGGCCAGATTCTTGGACTTCCGGGAGTCGGGCCCGGACGGAACGCGCCAGCTTCGAGCGGCCGCAGCCGGCCAATCAGTCGAGCCGTTCATTTTCGGGAGTGGCGAACCAGGAGTTCTCGAGATTGCGGACGGATACGGCGCCAGCGGCGCGACTGACGACGACTTCACCGACCACCGAGCAGCCGCCAACGAATCCGGTGTCCCATTCGCAATTCACGCAGGTGAGCCAAACGCGACCGATATTCACCCCGCGTTGGATCTGGACCCGGATCTGCTCGTTCATATGGTCCACGCGACGGACGATCATCTCGAACGAGTCGCCCAGCAAGATGTCCCCGTCGCCGTCTGTCCCCGGGCGAATCTCACTCTTCGGGTGGGCCACGCGTCGATATCAGATCTGTTAGATCACACGACAGTGGCGCTGGGAACGGACAACGTGATGCTCAACTCACCGTCGATGTTTCGCGAGATGGCGCACACAGCGAAAAATTACGATGTCACTGCCCGTGAGGTTCTCAAGATGGCGACAGTTGGGGGCGCAGAGGCGATGGGACTGGACTGTGGTGTCATCGAAGCCGGCCGTCGCGCGGGGCTGGTGGTGCTGGACGGCGACTCACACAACCTGGCTGGGACCGAAGATCCGGCGCGAGCGATTGTCCGGCGCGCAGGACCGCTCGACATCAGAGATGTGATTCTTCCTGCTTTCGGTGAGTGACCCAGCGAACCCGGTCTGAGTGCATATACCTGCGTGAGCGCGGCCGGCTGACTGGTGTGGCTCGCGGGTTCTCTCATGATTACCAGAAAGTAAGACTCGCTTGATACGTCCCGTGAATAATGGGTGTTACTTGGTATGAATGTCAGTCGGCAGCAACTGTGCACTTGTCCTCCTCCTCTGCCTGAAGACGGGGGATGCGATCACACTGTATCAACTCCATCCGCCGGGGTGATCTGTGTTTACAGAAGACCGCAAAACAGTGAGCCGTGTATTCCCGATTAGCCGTATATAGGCGCTCAGCCCCCGTCCTCACGGAGCGACCGGCGCAAGCCGTGAGCGAGTAGGGTCGAGAGGGGATACAGCGCCGTCATCATCCATCTTACACCATCCTATTGCCAACCCACAGGCCCACAAACTGATAACTTTACGTTTCAACAAAGTCTACACTATGGTGATGGATAGACACGAAATCGAAGGCCACGAACTCATCGACGGAGAAGTGACAGCTACTGGGAATGGCGCTCACGTTCTCGTTCCCAAGCGGTGGCGTGGCACAGACGTGACAATCGTCCGAACCACAGAATCAGACGAGTAATCCATGCACTACGCCTACAGGTACCGACTCCACCCGACCGAAGCCCAGCGTGAGACGCTGGACCACTACCGTGATACCTGTCGGCAACTGTACAACCACGCACTCACCGAGTTCGAGCACATACCCAACTCAGCAGGAACACTTAATCAACGGGTGCGCCAAGTCCGTGACCAACTCCCCGACCTCACAGACTGGTGGGACGAGCTGAACGACCTGTACTCGACTGTTGCACAGGCTGCTGTGATGCGCATCGAAGACAGCATCAAATCCCTGTCTGAGCTGAAACAGAACGGCTACAACGTTGGCAGTCTCAATTGGAAAGCACCGAGCGAGTTTCGGAGTTTCACGTATGTGCAGTCTGGCTTCGAGTTCGACAACAAGAACGGTCAGACCGTCCTCTCACTCTCCAAACTCGCTGATATTCCTCTTACTGTTCACCGTGAGATTCCCGAGGATGTCAGTATCAAAGAAGTATGCATTAAAAAAGAACGGACTGGTGAGTGGTACGCCTCGTTCGCCGTCGAGGATAAAGAAGAACCAGCCAAGCCTGAGAATCCTGACCGCTGCATCGGCATTGATGTGGGCATTCTCAAATACTCTCATGACACAGACGGGCGTGCTGTCGGGTCCCTCGACCTGCAAGACGAACGAGAGCGACTGAAGCGTGAACAGCGCTCGCTCTCGCGGAAACAGCACGGGTCACACAACTGGGAGAAACAACGGGTGAGAGTGGCAGAGTGCCACCAGCAACTCACACGGAAGCGACATGACTTCCTGCACACACTCTCGAACTACTACGCCACTGAGTACGACATGGTGGCTGTCGAGGACTTGGATGTGAAGTCGATGATGGAGTCGGCTGGCAACAGTCAGAGCACGTCTTCGGCAGCGTGGGATACGTTCACCACACTGCTCGAATACAAGTGCAAGCGTGAAGGAACACACTTCGCTGAGGTAGAGCCAGCTGGCACGACCAAGGAATGTGCTTCGTGTGGTGTTGCGTCTGAGAAGCCGTTGTGGGTGCGTGAACACTCGTGCCCTGCCTGCGGGTTTGAAATGGATAGAGATGCGAACGCGGCGATTAATATTCTGTCTCGTGGTTTTGAAGCGATAGGACTGGGACAGTCCGAAGCAACGCCTGTGGAGACTGCGCTCCCTCTGTTCACCTCATCGGGTGCGTTCGATGTCGTGGATGGAAAGCGCGTCATTGAAACAGGAAGCCCCACCCTCAGGGAGCGAACCGCGAAAGCGGTGAGCGAGTAGGGTGGGGTAGTTCACACGGCAAGGAGATTCCTCAGTATGTCAATGAATGAGTTGATCTGGGTTCACTTGTACATGTGCGTGATCTCCAGCGTCATCTATCGGGGATATAGAATGTTCGCCCGGAACACTAACGATCGACATCATTCCTGGCAGTGTGCCGAGTCAGCCGGGAAACCCTCGTGCCGGGCGGCCGTCTGCGTGACGGCGAGCGGTCGTCTCACGACGACGTCGGTCGCGAAGAACGCGACCCCTATTGCATGCCGGGGTTCGCCGCGCTTTCATCGCACCCTATCGGGTGAGCTCGGGCGGGGACTAACGGCACGCACATACTGATACGACACCGACCCGTTTACAGTTTGTCAGTCCAGCGCACAGCACCTCATCCGGGCTAGCAGAACAGTATTGACATCACCCTACGGCTGAAGCCGGAAGATTCCACTTGAGTGAGCGGTCCGGCCCGTTGTCGGTGCCCACTGGAATCAAATTTCCCGGCTGAATGCTGTTACTTCGGGTTGCGGGGTCTGCTTTGGCCCGTGTCACACGGGAGACTCGGGGGAGAAAACGAGTATCGGACACAGCCAGACAAGCGTGAGAGCCGGCCGGAACCCGAACGGACTTAAGCCCGTGTTGCTCATTCGCACGCAATGACTGTTCAGGTGGGTATCCTCGGTGCCACGGGCGCCGTCGGGCAGCGCTTCGTCCAACTGCTCGATGGGCACCCGATATTCGAACTGGCGTGTGTAACAGCGAGCGACGACAGCGTGGGTCGGACGTATCGAAACGCTGCCGAGTGGCGGCTCAGTTCGGAAATCCCGGCATTCGTCGCCGACCGGGTGGTTCGAGAAACCGACCCGGCGGCCGTACCCGACGATGTGGACTTGATTTTCTCGTCGCTGCCGTCCGATATCGCAGCCGATGTTGAACCGGCATTCCTCGAGGAGGGGTACGTGATGTCGTCGAACTCTTCGAACGATCGGATGGCGCCGGATATCCCGCTGACGATTCCTGAGATCAACCCCAGTCACCTCGGTCTCATCGAGGTCCAGCGGGAACAGCGTGGATGGGACGGCGCACTGGTAAAGAACCCGAACTGCTCGACGATCACGATGGTGCCCACACTTGCGGCCCTCGATGAGTTCGGGCTTGAGTCGGTGAACGTCTCCACACTGCAGGCCGTTTCAGGAGCTGGCTACTCGGGAGTAGCGGCGATGGAGATTATGGACAACGCCATCCCACACATTGGGAACGAGGAGCGGAAAATGGAGACGGAAGCCCGGAAACTACTGGGTGACTTCGACGGGGCAGAATTGGAGTTACACGACGCCGATGTCGCCGCCTCCTGTAATCGGATCCCGACGATTGACGGCCACCTCGAGAATGTTTTCACGGGACTCGCAAGCAATCCCGAACCGGCGGCCGTCAGAGACGCGATGCGTAACTTTGAGAGCGCAGATCTTCACAGCTCTCCCGAGCAGCTGATCAAAGTGTTCGGAGAGGGCAGACCCGACCGGCCGCAGCCGCGACTCGACAGGTCCTATGCCGACGGGATGGGGGTTGTCGCCGGTGGCGTCGAAGAGACTACCGACGGGATCCAGTACAACTGTCTGGCCCACAACACGCTCCGCGGCGCTGCTGGGGCATCGTTACTTAACGCTGAGCTGCTCGTAGAGGAAGGGTGGGTCTAGCCCGGGCAGTCGGCTGATTAGCGGTTTGTAGGCGCTAAGCCCCCGTCCTCACGGAGCAACACAGTGAACGTCAGTGAACGAGTAGCGCAGTAGGGCGGGGATACAGCGCCGTCATCATCTCTCTTACACTATCTTACTAACAACCCACAAAGCAGTAACTTTAGGTTTCAACAATGTCTATGCGTACTTTTGATGGACAGACATGAAATCGAAGGCT
>KI543223.1:13496-21314 GCA_000496235.1 uncultured archaeon A07HR60 | reverse complement strand
CCCCACAGGCCCCAACTTCTCTACGATGGGATACGTCAGCGGCTAGCCGGGCGGGCGCAAGATAACTTGTGTCAATCCTCGACACACCACTACACAGACCGATAGACGAATTGTCGTGACTGCCGGAGCCCGAAAGCGCGCAGGGGGTGCTGATTCCGGCCTGTCCCAACGCTCATTGCTCAACCGGCCGAGTACGACTGTATGCGTGATGCCATCCGGCGGAAGGTAGATCTCGGGATGGGAGTTGTCCTGTTGAGTGGGGTGGCGGGGCTCGCGTTCCTCACGGGGTCACGGCCCTGGTCTATCACTACAATCGCGCTGCTCGGGCTGGGCCTGTCGGCCGGGGTGGCGTTTCTCGGAGCAGGACTGAATCTCCGGGCACTAGGTCAGATCAACTCTGCCCGGCTGTCCGGCGCTGGAGTTGCTCTCATCGGGCTGCTCCTTTTGGCCGGGAATCTGGGCGTCTTCGGGGGGTACGAAGGAACGGGAACAGTGATCGGCTTTGTGGGGTTGATTGGCGGGGTGTTTGCGACCGGGATTGGCGTCAATCGAGCCATCGGACGAGACGAGCCCGATCGATAGCACGGAAGAACTCGCCCGGTCGAACAAAAAACCCGCGCGAGACGGCGACTCGACAACTTCCCGGGGTCACAGTACAGTGACACATTGCCGTCACACTGGTAGAGTTGCTGGTCAATTGGTGGTCGGAGCAATTTAATCGGTGTCGACGAGAGGGGTCCGCGTTATTCTTCAGACCGGCGGTACTCTGAATCGAACATCGTCGCGGAGATAGGCGCTGGGTCTTCTGGAGTGAGATTGTACTGTGAAAAGTCGGTCACCCCCGTCGCCCGCAGAACGTCCTCGTCGTAGACGGCCTCGCCGGTGAAGGCTGCCGGATCTCGCGATAGAATCTCGAGGATGGCGTCTGCCACGATATCCGGGCTTCGCCAGTCGTCTTCCGTCCCCAGTCCGAAGTACCGGGTCGCTCGGGTATCAATCGCTGTCACTGGCCAGAACGTGTTACAGCCAATCTCGTCGCCTGCTAGTTCTCCAGCCAATGAGAGAGTGATGAATGCCATCCCGAGTTTCGACCACGCATAGGCCGCTTTGCCTGGACTGCGGCGCACGTCTGGCGGTGGGGCGTTCGTTAGGATCCACGTGTCTCTGTCGAGCCCTTGGAGGTGGTCGATGAACGCCCGCGAGACGAGGTACGTGCCACGCACGTTCACGTCCGTCATCAGATCGAACCGTTTGGCTGGCATATCGGCTACACTCGCCAACTGGATCGCAGATGCATTGTTGATGAGGATATTCACCTCACCCATCTCATCGATAGCTCGCTCAACTGCCGCGTTCACCATCGATTCGTCACGCACGTCGAGCTGGATCGCACAGGTCTCGACGCCCTTCCGCTCACAGGCTGCGGCAGTTTTGTGAATCGTCCCCTGTAGGTCAGACTGTGAATCGTCGACGGTCTTCCCAGTCGAAACGATATTACAGCCGTGATCCGCCAGTGTGAGCGCGATTTGCTTGCCGATGCCTCGGGTCGTCCCGGTGATGAACGCCGTCGAACTGCTCAAGTTGAGTGAGTCTGGCATGGGTGGACGTGAATTCGTCCATCAGGCTACACCTGGATAGGTTAAGAAACAACCGGGCGTATCCACCGATGCACGCGCTCGCCCTGTTCCCGTCATCGGAGGTCGACAGAGAGGTGAGGCGAGGCGAGGCGATCTGACGTGATATGGATTAACGGGACCTGAGGAGAGCAAAGCGGGCCATCAGTCCAGGTGAGTCTAGACTACCGACGCCAATATTGCCGCCACACTCGAGAGGATGATGAAAAACAAGACGAACGCCGTGAGTCGGCTACTCTGGCTGTCCGCGTCTGGGCCGACGCCGAGGAACGGCAGCAACCCGACAGCTCCGAATCCGCCGCTGATCATCACCAACAACAATCCAATCCAACCAAGTTCAAACGTTGCCATCATTAGATGAAAGGTTGCTTGAAAGGTTAAATCCATTGTCCATTAGCAAAATTAGCGGTTCTGAGAGACTCTTACGGGGCACTACGGCGACTTCGAAGTGATCTTTGGGTAGGCATCTATCTGGTCAAGGCCGAAGCGATGCGTAACCGGTGAACAAGATCGCTGTGACTTCATCGCCGGGCCGACGTGAGAGGCTTCAGCGAGCGGTCCGTCACGACCAGCAACTGGGGCTTCCGCCGGATATCGACCCACCAATTCAGACGCGTTGCGTGTGGCCGACAGTAGTCGACAATCGCGAGTCCGAGATGCGCTCTGAATGCTCTCCAAGCCACGTCGGTGACAGGAAACAGAGTGGCCGGGGCGGGCTCCGAACCCGCGATCTCCGCATAGCCCAGGTTCAAGGCTCGGCGTGCCTCTCGGGTGGGCGGAGGCTTCCAAAGGGCAAGCCGCACCGAAACTCGAAACCCTATGAGTGCGGCGCTATGTCCAGCTAAGCCACCCGGCCTGTCGTTACATATCGGTATGAGACGTTTTAACCTTCCTATCTCTGTCAGGACAGCCCGACCCAATCCGATGCCCTCCAGCGGTCGAAGGGACAACACCGGTGCAGTAGTATCAGCTTGATCAGTCTGGGTTGACAGCCACAGAGCCATCTAGCTGGAATCGGTCGGTACATTCTCTCAGTGGTCACGGTTCACGTCCATGACTGAGACGAGTGTGACTACTCTATCGTCTCATTGCTCGAGAGCAACAGTACGGGTACAGTTCTAGACGAATTGAATTGGGTATCGATATTCTACTGTGAACATGTCAGGATCAAGTGATCATCTGTGACTGTTTCTTGTGACCGTCATGAAGTCTCCCAGTTGTTCAGATCATCTGGAGTATGGCCGGATCCACCACCAGTTGAGAACCCCCGGGTTTATGACGTGAGATAGGAATATAGGGGTAATGAGCCTGCCAGAGAGCGTCCGGGAAAGTGTGGGTGACGAAGAGGTCGCCGCCGATATCCCGCTCGGCGGGGAAGACCAGCTCGTCGTCACACCATCCCAGACACTTGTGTATCGCGCGCAGGGGCTCTTGTCTGACGAGTCAGTCACGTCATATTCACACGACGCAGATCGAATCGCCGTCTCTGATGGGCGGCGCAAATCGAAGATCACTCTCGATTACGGGATGAACGGTGAGGAGTCGATGAAGGTCCCGGCGGACCGAGTCGAAGACGCCCTCCACCCGATTGTCGCCGGGGTGTTGGCGGCCGCGGATATCGTTGACAGTGCTGAACAGGTTCTCCGCACCTTCCGATTTTCCGAGTTGTCGTTCGTCGTAACGAGTCAGCGCGTCGTCAAGCATATCGGCGCGGCCGTCTGGGACAGCGACTACAAGGAATTCGCGTACGAGGACGTGACCGCCGTCAGTTTTGAGGAAGGAACCGTCGCCACCTCGGTAGTGTTAGAGTTGGCTGACAGACAGGAGCGATTCAAAGCCCCGAACGATGCCGCGCGGATGGTCCGGAGTGCACTCGGTGATGCGGTGTGTGCGTTCCACGATGTCGGAAGTCTCGAAGAGTTGCGAGTGGTCAACGAACCCGATCCGGCGGCCAAGGAAACTCCCAAAGAGTCTGACAGCGACCCGACAGACTTCGGGGTGGGACCGGACCCACTGTCGATGTCATCAGGTGGGGTTGGGGTCGAGTCAGCGTCTGACCCTGAGACGCGAGACGACGCACCCGACTCTGAGTCGACCCCCAGTGCATCCGACAGTGGCTCCCGCTCACGACAGCCGGACGGTGCCGTCGGATCTAAGTCGAATCAGGAATCGTCGGGGTCGTCATCGCGGGGGAGTTCGGCGGCGTCAGATCGCTCCCGGGGGTCAACCGATAACCGACCGTCCACGAGCGGATCACGATCCCAGACAAATGCCGGGAGACGCACTCGTGGAAGTGGGGAGGGACAGCGTGACCAGCAACAGTCCACCACAACCAATCCCAGCGGGTCGACCGGAGACTCCTCTGACTCCAGCACAGATGCCAGGGGAAGCGGTGAGTCACCCTTCGAGTTCAGCAATCCACTAGAGTCTGACATATCGGACGAGGTAGCCGCACTCAAAGAGACCGTCAAAGAGCAAAGCGAGCAGTTAGAAAAGCAAGGACAGCTGCTCCAACAGCTGATCGAAGAGCTCCGGAAGAGTCGATAGTCTGTGAGTGCGCTGGCGGGTCGTGTGAGTGTGTAGTATTGAACTAGTCCAGGGGTGTGCGAAGAGACGCCAGCCTGTCGCGTCGTCCACACCGAATTCAACACGATATCGGCCGGCTCGAATCACACCGGGAGTCGTGAGCCGCTCGGCAGTATCTCGGTGATAATTGGTTGAGTGTCCGTGTCAGTCGCGACCAGTCACTTTTCGAACACAAGAGGAACCAAATGGTCCCAGTTCACCGGCGTCGAACTGAATGAAATGGCCAGTCGACAGGTTCGAACCACACCGCCGGCACTCGAAGTTCCCATCACGCGTGTCGACCTGCTGGTCGAATCTGACGAACGTTCCCCCACGGGTGACGTGGATCTGGGCTCCGTCACGCTCCAATATCCCGCGCATCTCTGCGTCGTCGAGTATCTCACGCGTAAGACGCGGATCCGTCGTCACTGTCTCGATCCGATCAATAACGGCCGACAACTCCAGTGTGTCAGACTCCAGATGTGCTAACAGCTCGAACGCAAGCTGGCGTTTTTCTGCCCGTGTCTTCGGCACCACAATGCGCCATTCGTGAGGCCAGTCAAAAACAATACTGATGCTGTCGACAGGTACCGCGGCGAGCACTGGTCAGTCGGCTTTGATGCGACACTCACCACAGGTCAGGGACAACGGGGGGTTCACTCCGACAAAGTAGGCCGGGTCAACGGCCACACTTGATTGGATCCAGAGAGCCCAGTTGTCCGAGCGGGCCCCCCCAGATCTGACATACTCCGCTGCTCGGTTGTAAATGGGTAATCCGGAACGAGACAGGAGCGACAGGACGGTGCAAGGAGAGGGCACAAAGCGTTTAATCTGGCCGAGACATCTTCAGCCGTGAAACGGCGTCTCGTGGCTGGGCTTTTGTTAGCAATTATCCTCGTGGGAGGCGTGGTAACAACGAGTCCAGCAAGCGCGCTGCGGTGGCTTGAGTGGGTGGCGGCTGACCCGCTTCGGTTTGCCGCCGTGCTCATGGCAGTCGCCGTGATACGGCCGTTCCTCGCGTGGCCCTCGACACTCCTCCCGGTAGCGACCGGATACGGCTACGGCTGGCAGTGGGGAATCCTCGCGGGTGCATTCCTGATCACGATCACCGCTCTCCCGCCATATTCGCTCGCGGAGCAGGCCTCGATGGGGTGGGTCCGGAACACCGGCCGACGAGTCATCGACGAAACTGGCGGCACTCGCGCCGTCCTCGGAAGTCGGCTATTACCGCTGCCGTCCGACGCTATCTCCGTTGCTGCGGGTGTGTCAGGCGTCTCGCTTCGACCGTTCCTTCTCGGGACGGTCACAGGCGAACTGCCGTGGGTGGTTCTCGGAGTGACTATCGGTGTCTCGGTAGACCGCCTTTCGGTGGGTGATCTCTCTGTCGTCGACCCGGCTGTAATCGGTCTCATGGCTGCGAGCGGCGTGCTCGTCCTTGCGGGACCGGTGTATCGACTCGTCGGGCGCGGTTAGTTCACGCCCGAGAGAGTCAGTCTCGTTTTCTATCAACGCTGACGTCGTGCTGCTGGGCTCATGACACACCGGCTCGCAAGCCACATGCCGGTCACCACCGTCAGGAGTGGACACCTCATCCTGCAGTGGTAATGAGAGTGCACTCAGGCTCTGTCCGTCGCCTGGAGATGGGAGGTGATGGCGTCACTGACGGCTGTCGGTTGCTCATGATGTATCCAGTGTGTCGCCTCCGGGAACACGCGGAGTGTCCCTGTCTCACATTTGTCGACACTCGCGCGCGCCATTTCGGATTCGAGAAAGCGGTCTTCGTCGCCCCACAACAGTTTGGTAGGAACGGTGACTCGGTCAGCAGTCAGCGAGGGGCGATCCCGGACGACCGCCCGGTACCAGTTCACCATCCCTGTGAAAGCACCGGGCTGGTCCCAAGCGCGTCGGTAGCGGTCGAAATCGGCTTCAGAAAAGGTATTAGAGCGGCTCGTGCGGCGCATCACCCGGGTCACTGGACGCCAGTTCCCGAGTCGGACCGCCCGTTCCGGGAGTGCCGGGACCTGGAATGCGAGAAAGTACCAGCTGCTGAACCGCTGGCGCCACGATGTTCGCAGCGTCTCAGTAAACACCGTCGGGTGCGGGACGTTGGCGGCGACGAGTCCCGAGAGGCGACCGGGGTGATGGAGCGCCGTCCACCAGCCCACCGCAGCCCCCCAATCGTGACCGACGATCGCTGCGGTCTCGCGATCGCAGGCGTCGATCAGTCCGACAATATCCGCTGCAAGCGCGTCGACGCTGTACGCTGACACCGTGTCGGGTTTCTCGCTGCGATTATAACCGCGCTGATCCGGGACGAGCACCCGATATCCAGCCTCTACCAGCGGCCGGATCGCCTCTGCCCAGCCGTACCAGAACTCGGGGAATCCGTGAAGCAGAACCACGAGTCGGCCGGTCGTCGGCCCGGCGTCGATTGTGTGGAGTGTTACACCGTTGGTCTCGACGTATCTCGACTCGCCCGGAATGGCCGTCGGGACGGTTCCGTCACCCGGGTCGCCCACACGGTCGTGAGTCATCATCCTGTGTTCCTGACCTGGAGAAAAATATCGGTCGATTCAGCGACGACAGATCGTCACGTCCGGAGTCGTGAATGAACGACATATACCCATTCAAACTGGACTCGAGTGGGTCGAACTCAGCCGAGCTGAACAGGGTCAATTACGGGATTTCTTTGGCGAGTCCGGTTCTGAGATCCCGGCCAAAGTAGAATGCGACCACAGTAAGAAGCAGACCCAAGACTCCACCCCCGATAGCGATTCCAATGCCGTAGTTCGCAAGGAAGTCGCCCCACACCGGAAGGACACCGACGTTCAACACGCCCGTCAGGACGGTCGCGGTACCCACACCAGCCCCCGCAATAGCTGTCTCGAGATATCGGCGGTTGGAAGCTAACAGCCCGAACAGAAAGCCACCCAAAGCGATTCCACCGACGCGGCCGATCGTCCCGCCGATCAGGGGAATCAATGACCCAGCAAACGCCCCCGCAAGGAGTGCGCCGATGACCAGCATGAACGCCTTCCCGGAGAAAACTCGCCCATTCACTCCGACACGCCGCTGTTGATCCGTCGAATCTGCCTCGGAGGGCTGGGAGTCAAAATCAGAGTCGGGACTGGTTGCCTGGGTGTCGTCTGTCGAACCGTCGGTCTCGGGGACTTCATCGAGAAGTTCGTCAACGTCCGGATCCTTCTCGTCCGTGCGTTGCATACAATATGATTGAGGCCCGTCACCAATGTCTCTTGCCCTTGTGCCGGGGGAACGCGAGCCGCGCGTCACATAGCTTTCGAGGACTACCCACCCAACCGAATGATTCTATACTACTCGTCTGTGGACACAGACTCCGGCGCATTCGGGTCAAAGAGGGAGTGCCCGTGAGTCGCGGCTGGCTCAGAGATCGTGGACGATTCAGCCGCGGGTGTCGGTCACCTGATCAGTGGTTTGAGATTGGGGTCTGCGCTCACACCCAAATCAGTATCACTGTCGCCGGTGACCACTCGACCGTTACGTCACCAACCAGACGGGCAGACAGACAGGATCGTCGCTATGATCGGCCTTCATAGATGGCCTTCAGCCGAGAAACGCAGACGACTCTTTGACCTCCTCC
>KI543223.1:5730-12580 GCA_000496235.1 uncultured archaeon A07HR60 | reverse complement strand
ACGCTGCACTCTGTCTCCGTTGTGATGGGCGAGCACACACCGTCGTCCACATGGCAGGTTAGATTTCCAACTGGGTCGTTCTGTGTCCTGTCTGACGGAAGGCCCTGCAGGTGTCGCCTGCGGTGTTGAAGTGTCCAGGTCGAGAAGAGTGCTATATGACGAGATTCGACGCTGCCGGCTCCACTGAGCGGCGGAAGTTGTTCGCGGAGGCGGTGCAGGCGCATCGCCGGCGAAACAGTCCGTTTCTCACGGCCGAGGTGGACGCGGACGATGACACCTCGGAGTCAGAAGATGAGTTACCACCGTGGATCCAGTTCGCCGAGAAAGAGTTCAATCTCGACGTGACCGACGCCGAACTCGAACGTCTGAAAGGGCTGCTCGACGATTACCGCGAGTTTCGTATTGACCAGCTCGAGAGTCCAGAGGAGGCCGACGGGACGAACGTCCGGATTTCCGCGCGATCGGATGCGAACCGGCTGGCTGGGTTCATGGACCGCGCGCTCGGAGACGTATACCAACTCCCGGACGACTACCAGGTCTGGATCGTCGAACTCTGAGCCGGCGTCTGGCTGGGTAAACTCGGCGCCCCAAAGGCTGGTAGCCCAAGGCACGACATCGATCGCTCGGCCGGCCAGGGTCGGTTCAGGCCGACCAGAAATCGGGTTATGGAGCCGACCGCGCACGCCATCGGAAATAGAGGTACGGTAAGACGGCAGCGATCGTAAACACCAGTGTCGCTAGAGCCCAGACCGGAGCGAACCGGCTCCCCCGCGAGCGGGCGTCACGGTAGATCCAGATGGCGACTAAGACGGTGACTCCATAGATCGCGGCGTAATAGACCGCTGATCGGATGCCCTCGAGTCCGATTGCTCCCATCTCCAGCAGTGCCACCGTTGGTAGGTCAATCACGCTCGTCGTAGCGTCGCATGTCGAGCAGAAAGAACCCCGCGATCCTCGGTTACCACTCGTGAACGGGTGATCTATCTACGCGCTAATATGAGGGCAGGAGACCGCCGGGTCGTCTCGCGCCAGGCGGTAAGCCCCGTTCACCCGCTCGTGGCCCGGAGGCCGAGGCTTCAACTGGCTCTCCCTCACTCAGCATCTCGGACTGCCGGATCAGTGAGTTCCGCCCGGAGGGCGAATTCAGGCTCGTCGGAGACTGGGACTCGCGCTGTGGCTACATCACTGACAGCCGCCACAGTCTCGGGGATCAGAACGTGAGTTTCATTAGCACCTGCGGCCGCTGCATCTCTGGCGACCGCGTCGAAGAGTGCCGCAGCCGCAGCCGGGGACTCCCAGACGGCGACTGGATACACCGCCCGGCGTTGGCTTCCGGGCTCGTCGCTATCGATGTCTTTGACCCACAGCCGCCAAGTAAATCCGACGAGGTCACCGTCAGTCACCGTGATGAGGCGCCCATCATCGGCCGCGGTCTGAAGTCGAGAGCGAGTCAATTTCGATAACGCCCACGACTCCCCGTCGTCCAACACGAGTCCCTCAAGATGAGTTTGGGTGGACGATGCTGCCCACAGTGCCCACGCAGCGTCGACAGTGTCACTGCCTCGCGTGGCCACCGGGCGCGACGGATCAGCCCCAGCGGTAGAGTCGGCTGCCGCATCACCGACTGGATCCGGCATCGCGAATCTGAATTCTGTACACGGCTCGAACCCGTGAGCCCGCGACTGACCCAGCCCCATTACGTTCCACGAAAACACCATATTTCGGGCGACGACGGCCCCTTGCTCGTGAGCCCACTGTAGCAGGCTCGTGAGCAGGTCACTGCCGATTCCACGACCACGGTGAGCAGAGGCGACACGCATACCTTGAGCCCACGCCTCCCAATCAGAGAGTATCGCCGCTTGGCAGACACCAACGGCGGTGTCGTCAATTTCCGCGACGAACGTCCGTTGGGTGGGGCCATCTGTTCGAACCCACTCAGCGATCCTCTCAGGCATATAATCGCCCTCCTTCTCGCCCCAGGTGTCGCTCGTGAATCCGACGATATCGTCGATATCGGTCTCTCGTGCCTGCCGAATATGCCATTCAGAGCTCATCGCCACGGACGAGACTGCTCTGTGAGTTCACCGGCCAACGATTCTTGCATCGCGTCGCCCGGGTCTTCGCGGTTGGCGGCGGCCCACATGAGCTTCACAGTCGCGGTCCCCGGAAGCGTGTCACCAGCCTCTACCACACCCGCGTCCAACAGATCCCGCCCCGTGTCGTACACGCGGTCACAGACGCGGCCAGCAAGACATTGACTCGTCATGGCGACAGTGGTGCCCGACTCAGTCAACTGAGTGATCCGAGGGATAAGCGAGGTCTGGACGTGACCAAGGCCAGTGCCGGCGACGACGACCCCAGCCTTGCCCTCGAGATAGTCCCACGCCGCCGGGTCCATACCGGGTGTGAACGTGATTCGCTCGACCTCAGTTTCCAGCGCCGTCGCAGCCGCGAGGCCCTCGTCACCCCGAGCGGTGTACTCGCGGCTGAACGCGATTGCGTCCGTCGCAACACTGCCATCAGCCCCAGCGGCACTTGCAGCCTCGTACTCGATGTGGCCCAGTGGCGTAGCACCGACCGTCTCGAAGGCATCTCGTCGGGAGGTGTGATTCTTGCGAACCCGAGTCCCGCGATGCAGCGCACACGAGTCATCGTTCGGACCGGCGTGCATGCAAACCAGCACCTCCGCGGCGTCGGCCTTGGCTGCTTCGACCGCACAGACCGCGTTCATCACGTTGTCGGACGAGGGGCGGTCGGCTGATCGCTGGCTTCCTGTGAAGACGATCGGGACGGGAGTGTCTAGCATGAACGCCAGCGCCGCAGCAGTGAACTGCATCGTGTCGGTGCCGTGCATCACAACGACACCGTCTGCACCCGCTTGGATCTCGTCACGCACCGCCCCAGCGAGGTCACGCCAGATGGCCGGCTCCATGTTTTCTGACAGAATGTTGGCGACGACCCGGCCGCGATAGTTGGCCCGACCTGCCAACTCCGGGACTGCCCGGAGCACGTCATCGGCATCGAACTGTGCGGTCACCGCGCCGGTCCGATAATCAACCGTCGAGGCGATGGTACCACCCGTGGAGATGAGTGAGATCGTGGGGAGATCAGCGGCGAAGCTGATTTCAGAGACCTCGTCGTCGCTGCTGTCGTCACTCGAATCGTCATCGATCTCGCGAACTGCTTCCTCCAGACGTTCGATTTCGGCTGCCTCCCGGTTGATCCCGACGTTGTAGCCCCCGTCGAGTTTGACGACAAAATGCTCGTCTGTCGTGGACGGCATGAGTACGCCCTCGTTCGTGACGTCTGCCCGCTCGATGCGGACTCGATCTCCCGGCTGTGGTTGCATGAGCCAGATTATCGGCGGTGAAGACTTGAATCCACTCGTTTGGCCGACCAGTGCTAACATCAATCCAGTCGGCTCCATCACCGTGCCCTACCGACTCGGCGTGGCAGTGTGAATTGGTTATCGCCCGGGACCGAAAACAGGCCTGTCAGCTGCCGTGGGGTCGAGCTCCGCGGCATCCGTCCTGCAATTTTGTGACCAGCTCTCACGACGGTGGCTCCCGCGCGACCAACCCGGATCATCCACTGGACAGGTCGGCAGTCACCGGTCGGCACGGGTGTGCTCACAATAAGTTTCATGCGGCCACATACGTGAATGCTCATCAATGGCACCCACATGAGTGAAGATGATTGGTTCGAGCGGGCCCGCAAAGAACTCGCCGCTGATACCGACGCCGAGAGCGAGGGTGACGGTGACCCTGACCCCGACGAATACGTCGAGGCCAACACCGACACTACCAGAGACACTGACTCCACAAATAGCGGTCAGACTGGCGCCATTACCGGGTCGACCGGCGGACGGCCTGATGGGAACGCAGCCACAGAACCATCCGGTGAGAGCCGCCACACCGACGCGACAACTCGCCTCACAGAGACTGGTTCTGATGACGCTGGAGTCGCAGAACCCGACTCCACCGATGAGACACGGGGAGCGCCCGGCTCCAACGGCGATACGGTCACAAAACCCAGTTTTAGTGACGTTTCAGTGACAGAGTCGACCGATCCGGACTCCGGGGAGAGAGAGACCGACGCGGGGGGTGGCTCGCGAGGTCCCACCGGCCGCGAGGGTGACTCACTCTCCAAGCGTGGCGTCTCTCGTGGCACAAACAGAAGCCAGGTGCGCGACAACACGGAGCAGGACGGCACCGACAGAGATCGCGAGCCAGAGTCTCGTGTGGGGCTGAATCCAGCCTCTCCCGAAGAGCGAGACACGGGTGACGAGACCAACGGGGCCACCGAGACTACCGATACTACCCAGACACGCGATGAATCTGCGGGAGCCAGCGCAGGGGTGGTTGGCCAAGATGTCGAAAGAGGTGATAGAGACCTGACCACAGACCGGACCGATCAGTTCGGCTCCGCGGCTGCCGACAGTGTCGGACCGAGCCAAAGTAATCCGGTGACTGCCGACAAGTCGCCACCCAGGGTCGAGACAGGGACACAGCCGGACCCGGGAACGGAGGCTGAGACAGACACGAGAGTCGGCGAGAAGTCTGACTCGGATCTCGATCGGGTCGCTCTCGGGATCGATGGTCTCGACGCAATGGTCCATGATGGGGTGCCACCGAATTCAGTGGTGACCACAATGGGGGCGGCGGGGACCGGCAAAACGACGTTGGCGATCGAGTTTCTCGATCACACGCTTGCGAATGGCAACTGTGGCGTGTATATCACACTCGAGGAGAGGCAAGAGGCGATCTTAGCGGCGGCCGAGAGACTAGGCCGACCGTTTCGGGACTACGAGCAGGCGGGAAATCTCGTGATAGTATCGATCGATCCGGCAGAGATGGCCAACTCGCTGGCGTCAATCAGAAACGAGTTGACGGAGCTAATTGGCGCGTCCGATGTCGAACGGGTCGTACTCGATTCGGTATCGCTACTGGAGATGATGTACGATAGCCCCGTAGAACGGCGATCTGAGGTACGAGGCTTCACACAGTCGCTCAAACAGGCAGGCGTGACTACCCTGCTAACCTCCGAAGCCAGCGCCGAGAGCACATACGCCTCGCGTCACGGCCTCGTGGAGCACCACTCTGACGCCGTGTTCGTGCAACAGTACGTGCGGTCGTCGGAGTTCCAGGAGACACGATTGGCTATCGAGATACAGAAGATTCGCGGTGCAGACCACTCTCGCGAGACAAATCCGTACGAGATCACGGACGAGGGCCTGTCCGTCCGCCAGCAAGCGGATACGTCGTGAACTCTATCCGCTCGTTTGTGGGAGGTACTGATAACCACTTTGTGCCACTGTATGCACCGTTTCCACCCGGTCGTCGGCTATCACAGTCAGTATGTGTAGCGTTGTCAATGAACAATCAATAAAAGCCATGAAAATACGACTCTATTATTTCGAGAACTGCAGATATTCCGGGGTTTAAGTCCGTACACACGATGATAGAGGATAGGATGGATGTTGTGCCGACCGGAGGGAATCGGCAGTGAGTGACAACCAACCCCGTTCTCTCCAGGCTGAACTCGGATTACTTGACGCGACGATGATCGGTATGGGGGCGATGAGGTAGCGTTGCGATAAGGAATGAGGCGGTCAAAAAATCGAGTGCTCTATGCTCAGCTTCGATCGCCTCAGCGGCGATAGCGGTTGTATCGGATTAGATTTTTTGCAGCGAGAGGCGACACCCGAGTCAGCGGTGAAGCTCGGTATCCGACTCCATTTGACTGGACTATCTCTTTGCAATATCGTTTCGATTTTTGAGAGGTTGGGTGTCGATCGCCATCGAACTACGGTCCATCGGTGGGTTCACAAAGCCGATCTACAGCCGACAGACGGTGCCGATCCGAATCACGTTGCGGTTAATGAGACCGTGATTTAGCTCAATTCTGAACAGTACTGGCTGAAGCTGCTGTCGATCCAGACGCGAACCGCCTGCTCCATGTGCGACCCTATCCGACGAGAACTAACGCTATCTCCTTGATGTTTCTTTCACAACTGCGTGAGAAACGTCAGGTCGACGACACGATCTTTCTCGTCGACGGAGTGCCGTGGTTACAGAATTTCGAGACGAAAGCCCACGAGTTGACTCGTGGGATGAAGCCAACAACTCGGAACCGGTCAGTGGGTGTCTCCTCCGTGTTATCCGTCGATTAAAAAACCAGTTCCACATTCGAGATTGACATGCGATGTGCTGCGGGGAACCCGCTCACGTTCACGCTCAAGACGGCTACGGGTGGGGCTCGACTACTCACATCACCGCAGCCCACCCAGCAGCATGACATGTCGCCCCTCAGAACTCTCCACGAGTGGGTGCAACGGAGCGGAGAGGTGGGCTGCTGGCCCAGCCTGCCCTGCTGCTCACGCGGCTGGACGCCCGTGAGTGCCCGCTCACGCTCTCGGTCTCGCTGAGAGCGGGCACCAGCGAGCGGATACGCACACACACCACACCCTCGTTTGAGCGCCGCAACTGCATCAGCGAACCCGCACGGTCACAGCCGCAGTTGTCGCCACTGCTGGATAACTGACGGAGAAATCCCACCCCTGAAGCGGAGGGAGGAGGTCAAACGCGGCCTGCCATCGCCACAGGCTCCGATTCCAACACGTCACACATGGGAATCGGAATTCCGTCGAACGTGTGTTTCGTGAAGTGAAAACACGAACAAACCAATTCTCAAATACGGTTAGCCACGTCGAACCAACTACCGCCGAAAATTGGTTACAAGCGTTCGCCTTCGCATGAATTGACATCCTCCTCCGGCTGAAGCCGGAGGAATCCTGAGCGTTGGAGATTTCAGGTTTGCAGTTCCACCGAGCATCCAGACAGTGAGAATC
>KI543223.1:0-4635 GCA_000496235.1 uncultured archaeon A07HR60 | reverse complement strand
GCCTCTGTCTCTGTATCGCTCACATGACGCACTCAACATCAACACATATTGTTGCTATGATTCATACATTCTATCGGGGATCGATCTCCCCGCCGAATCGACGCACGACCCGCCCAGTGGCGACGCTCTGATCGACGCGTCGAGCCTCCATTCCGACCGGTTCCCGTCGTCCCGTCCGGCCAACACAAATAAGTGACCGAGTGTACATGCAACCGAGGAACACCAATGTCCGAACCCGTCTCCAATGCGACGATCCTGATCGACGTCGATGCCAGCGACCCCGGCGACATCTCGCCCTCGCTGATCGACCTGCTCGGACCGCACAAAGTGGTCGTACTCGGCTACTACCCGGTCCCGGACCAGTCGTCGGCCGGGCAGTTACGCAAGGAGTTCAACGCGGACGCCACGGCAGCCGTCGAACGGATCGCCGACCAGTTCTCCGCTCACGGCGCGTCGGTGGAGTCGACCGTGGTATTCACCCACGACAGGGACAAGACCATCTTCAGCACGGCGGACGAGTACGACGTCGACGCCGTGCTCACCGCCGGCACCATCGGTGAGCGCCTCGAAAGCGTCCTCGTCCCGCTGCGCGGCGAGCCGACGGTCGAGCACATCGCCGAGTTCGTCAGCACGCTCCTCCGCGAGAGCGACGCGAACGTCACACTGTTCAACATCCCGGAGAGCGAGGACGAGGCCTCAACCGGCGAGTTCCTGCTCCGTGGCGTCCGTGACCGGTTGGTCGACGAGGGACTGAGCCACGATCGGGTCGAGTGGCGACAGGAGTTCGCCGCCTCCCCGACACAGGGGATCATCGACGAGTCCGCCGAGTACGACCTGCTCATCGTCGGCGAGACGGAGCCGTCGCTCCGCGAGCGGATCCTGGGAACGGTCACGAGCGGGGTCGTCGGCGAGGCGGCGTGCCCCGCGCTGATCGTCCGGAACTGACTGCGGGCTGACAGACGGACCGCAGCAGTGCGCCCGCTGCTGGAAGACAACTCAGCGAGATTCAGTTCCCGGCCGGCACACTGATCATTTCCGACGACGACAGGAGTCGCATTGCCCGGTCTGACACGACGTTGACACCGGGGAGTAGCTACGTCGTCGCATGCGAACCCGATGTCGCAGACGAAGTGATGAAGCTCATACGGGGATAGTGCCCTTGTGTGACCGACGAAGCGGCATGCGGCGAAGATCCGGGATTCCTCTAGCCAAGCCCGTGCGTGTATGTGTGCTGTTCGTGCGTGGTCACGGCGGTAGGATGGATCCCACGGGCGCAGTCTTCGAATGCGGTGAGCGGCTACGCACCCTTTTCGAAACGCCGGTGCCGCGTGACTTCGAGACGAAAGACCGAATTGTCGTGCCAGGAAGCGCGTGGTGACGTGAAGTAGCTCGGGATCAGGCCCAGAAGCACTTGCCTCGTACCAGCTGTAATTGTCTATATCGGGTTTGACTGCGAGCGCGTCGAGAGTACCGGCTGTCCCCGTCGAACCGGGGTTCTCATGAGCCCACTCAGCGGACGACAGTGACCGGGACTGGTGATCGGCGGACCACTCCCTCTGCAACGCTCCCTAAAACGATCCGTGAGATGCCCGTCCGGCCGTGGCTTCCCATGACGATGTGATCGTGGCGGCCAGTCTCTGCGAGATTGGTGATGACAGAGGCTGGACTCCCGAATTCGAGGCGTGTGTCTACCGGGTCTTCAATCTGCTCGGCAGTCTCGCTCAGGAGACGCTCACCCCGCTCTCGGCCAGCGCTCTCTGGCCCGTCAACAGTGCCAGGAATCCCGGCGCCACCGCCGCTCGCGACGGTCCCACTCGGATCCACGACGTGTATGAGTGTCACAACTGCCTCCGGCCACTCGTCAAGCGCGTACGTCACCGCCTCACTGGAGACATCCGAATCGTCAACCGCGATTAGCAACTGCTTGCTCATAGACCCGCTACGTGTGGGATATGAAAAAGCAGTCGGTGTAAACGGCTCAGTGACAAATTCACGCCTCAGCTTCAGGACTCAGACAGAAGGGGACAGAGGCGGAGTCTGCAGGCTGAGCGGGGCAGGCGTCTCCGACCGTGGCCCCGAAACAGATCATTACTCGAGTGGCGAGGAAAGTGGCGTCGTTCAGAAGCTGCTCGGCTCTTGCATCTCCACGTCTTCCATCACCTCGATCGACACGTCCTCCACGCCGATCCGGGCAAACTGTGTATGCACGTGTTCTTTCGCCGCTTCGAGGGCTGTGTCCTTAGTGTCGAACCCCCGGGGCATCGGTGATTCAAACGCAATTTGGATTTCCTGTCCGTTCACCTGCTGGGTACTTCCACCGCTGTCGACTTCGTAAAATGCGTCACAGATCCATACGTATGGGGCTGCCTCGTCCGGCGCACCTTTGAACGATGGCGGCTCCTCGCCGCGCTCGTAGATCGTCCCGGTGAGCCCGGTCCCGCCGCCGAGTCCCCGTACTAGTATCATCTTTGTATCTAGGCGACGCCGCTGTAAAAGCAGCGTGAACTCGCCCTCGTCGGTGTCGTGATGGCTCGCTCTTCCCACAGAGCGTTTGTCCGCGGTGGTGATTCGGCATTACTGGTGGACACGACTCCAGCCGCCAGCACCGAGACCGGCCTTGAGAATAGCCCCGCGAAACTCTGCGGATGTGAGTCGTATCCGCCACTGTGACGACCATACCTCGGTCATATCCGCCGTTTCACACGTCAATATCACTCTCACTCCGGGCCAAAGGTGTTTATCCGTCGCAGTTCGGTATTTCATCATGACCCTCGAAGATTTCAGTGAAACCGCGCTCGACGATTCGGGCGGGGATCAGGAAGGCGACTCGGATCGCCCGCCTGAATCGGCTGACGAGGACGACATCACGGCCCAGACGGGGAATCCAGAGGCAGATGGCGGCGTCGCACGGGCTGAAACAGAGTCAGCGGAGAGCCCGCAGTCGCCAGCCGCGCACGATGAGACACAGAGCGTGGCTGGCTCCGACTCAGGGGGCGGGCTCGGGGAGTTCGACCCCGAGGGCACAGGGGAGAGAGTGAGCACATCGCCGACTGCCGACGAGGGAACAGAAGTTCTTGATGCAGACGAAGAGGACACCTTCGAGGAGTTCCCGGTCGACCCGACGGGACAGGACAGAGGCTTAGGGACGATTTCCGTGTCCCAGGGTCTGCGTGTAACGACAGAGGAGGACGGAACCACGGTCCGGGCGTTTGTCACCACGGCGAATCGCGACCAGGTCAGGCTCGGAAAGTACCTGCTTGTCCCATATCCAGACGGCGAACAGCTGTTCTGCCGGATCACTGGCCTCGAATACGCACAGGAGTTTCACTCCGATGACGCGACCGAGATCCATGCGCGGCGCCAGATGCGTCGCGACGAGTTTCAGGAGCGCGATTACAAGTTCATGGCCGATCTCGAGCCCGTGGCAGTCATCTACAGTGAAGGGGATGAACTCAAGCGGCGGATGACCGATCGTGTGCCGAAACCGGGCGCTATCGTGGAGGAAGCAGCCGACGGCGCCGAGATCAAGACAGGTCTCAAAATCCCCGAAGAGGGTGTTTTCGTCGGGCATCTGTCGGTCGGTGGGGAGACGGTGCAGACGGCTGCAGAACCACCGACAATTGACTACCGGCTCAATGATGACTATGAGGACGGTGACCCCCTGGTGTTCCGACACACGCTCGTGGCCGGCGGCACCGGCTCGGGGAAGACCCACGCCTCGAAAAATATCCTCCGGCAGTATCTTGACTCCGACCGAAGTTACGAGATGGACGATGGCCGGGCTGTTCGCCCGGCAGTCGTTCAGTTTGACCCGCAAGACGAGTACGCCCAGATGCACGACGACAACCCCGAGTTGGGCGACGGCTTTGCCCGTCGACTAGACCGAGAGGGGGTCAGTTACGGCGGCCACAACGACACGGTGGCACTGGTCCCAGCCGAAAAGGGAGTCAGCTATCACGGGGACGGTCACCGGGCCGAGCAACTGGAGTTCACGATCCCGTTCTCGATCGTCGACGAGTACGATATGCCGTGGTTGATCGCCGGTGCGGGTCTCAACGACAGCCAGTACGGCGCCTTACGGACGTTACTCTCGCGGTTCTTCCGCGATGCCGGGAGTGACGGGACATATCGTCAGTTCTGCGATTTCCTGGACGACCCCGCGATGAAAGACGCGTACAGCGAAGACGGCCGGATCCACGAGAAGACGTTCGACGCGGTCAAACGGCGTGTCTACCAGATCTCGGGGAGCGTCTTCGACCAGGATGCCCCGTCTATCACAGAATTAGCCCACGAACTCGTACGACCGGGCGGCCTGTCGGTCGTCCCAACGTATCATCTCTCCTCGAGCCGGGTGAAAGAGACGGTCGTGTTGGCGGTGTCGTCGATTCTGGTGGACGACAAACTCTCGAATGACCCGAACAGCGAGCGGATCAACGACACCCCACTGGTGCTCGGGATGGACGAAGCACACAACTTCTTGTCGGGCGCCGACAACGTCCAGGCCAGACAGGTGGTTTCGAAGTTCACCGAGGCGGCCAAACAGGGCCGGAAAGAACGGCTGGGACTGTTCCTCATCACGCAGGACCCTCAGGATATCGCAGACCCAGTGTTCAAACAACTCAACACGAAGTTGGT
>KI543222.1:24085-95296 GCA_000496235.1 uncultured archaeon A07HR60 | reverse complement strand
CAACTGTTTGAGCAATGAGTAGCGCCAACTCGTCGAATCCTGAATACGTGGTCGCCCGCGTCCGAGTTCGTCGCGGACAGCTGTACAGTGACGACGATTACGGGACGCTGATTCGGATGGGCCCAGCAGAGATCGCTCGGTTCATGGAAGAATCCAGTTACGAGGCGGAAATCACCGACCTCGGTGCCCGCCACTCGGGGGTCGACCTCATCGAGTACGCGCTGAATCGGAGTTTGGCGCGACAGTTCGACGATATTCTCGCGTGGGCGGATGGCCGCCTGTACGATCAGGTGGCACAGTATCTCCGCAAATTCGACGCGTGGAATCTCAAGACGATCATCCGGGGAGTCTACACGGATGCGCCCCGGGAGTCTGTCGAGACGGATCTAATCCGGGCTGGCGAATTCACTGACCGCCAGATCAACCGGCTGCTCGGCGCGGAGTCAATTGAGGCGATCGCAGATGTGGTGGACGATGAAGGAATCATCTACCGAAACGCTCTGCGGGCGGCGCTGGAAGACTTCCGAGACACCGATATCCTGGTGCCGCTGGAGAACGCAATCGACCGGGTGTACTACGAGAACCTCCTGGAGAACGTGGGTACCTCTCAACCCGCTCGATTGTACGAGGAGTTCCTCCACGCGGAGATTGACTTCCGGAACGCCCGGAACGCCCTGCGGTTGGCGCGGTCGGGCGCAAATATCGATCCCGCCGAGTACTTTATCGAGGGCGGGTCACTGTTCTCGCGCGGAGACATCTCGCGGCTAGCGGCCGATATCGACACCCTCGTAGAATATATCCGCGATAGCGCGTACGGCGAAGACCTGTCGGACGCACTCAGACAGTTGGAAGAGGCCGATAGCCTGATCGCGTTCGAACACGCCACCGATGCCGCACTCCTGGAGTACGGTCAGGAACTCGGGTTGACACATCCTGTGTCGGTGACGCCGGTGATCTCGTACGTGCTCGCTAAAGAGCGTGAAGTCGAGAATATCCGGGCAATTGCCCGCGGGAAAGAAGCGGGCCTGCCGAACGATGGAATCGAAGAGGAACTCGTCATCACATGACTCAAGAGATAGCTGTCGTCGGCAGTCCGGAGTTCACGACTGGATTCCGGCTAGCCGGCGTGCGACGATTCGAAGATGTCTCGCCTGACGAGAAACCCGACCACCTCGACGACGCCGTCGAGCGGACCTTTGAAGACGATCAAGTGGGTATCATCGTCATGCACGAAGACGACCTGCAACACCTCTCTCGAGGTGTGCGCGAACAGGTCGAAGAAAGCGTCGAACCCGTCGTCGTGACCCTTGGCGGCAGCGGCGCTGGCAGTGGCGGACTGCGCGAACAAATTAAACGAGCCATCGGGATCGACCTGATGGATGAAGATTAAATATGAGTAAAGCAACACAAGCGGAAATCACTGACACCGGTGAGATCGACAGCGTCAGCGGTCCGGTCGTGACCGCAGTCGACCTCGATGCCCGGATGAACGACGTGGTGTACGTCGGCGACGAAGGGCTGATGGGTGAGGTGATCGAGATCGAAGGTAACGTCACAACGATCCAAGTGTACGAAGAGACCTCGGGAGTCGGCCCGGAAGAGCCCGTTGAGAATACGGGTGAACCCCTCTCGGTCGACCTGGGGCCGGGTATGTTGGATTCAATCTACGATGGTGTCCAGCGCCCGCTGGATGTCCTCCAGGAGAAGATGGACGATGCGTTCTTAGATCGCGGAGTCACCGCCCCGGGAATCGACCTGGACAAATCCTGGGAGTTCGAACCAGAAGTTGCCGAGGGTGATTCGGTGACCGCCGGTGATATCGTTGGGATTGTCTCAGAAACAGTCACGATTGACCACAAAGTGATGGTCCCGCCCGGTTCTGACGGCGGCGAGGTCACTGCCGTCGAGGCAGGCGAGTTCACCGTCACTGACCCGGTCGTGACACTCGATACTGGCGAGGAGATCCAGATGCGCCAGGAGTGGCCTGTCCGCGAACAGCGGCCGACGGGCGAAAAGCAGACCCCAACGGAACCGCTCATCTCTGGCCAGCGTATCCAGGATGGGCTGTTCCCGATTGCGAAAGGTGGGACTGCGGCGATTCCGGGGCCATTCGGCTCTGGCAAGACGGTTACTCAACAGCAACTGGCCAAGTGGTCAGATGCTGATATCGTGGTGTATATCGGCTGTGGTGAACGGGGTAACGAGATGACTGAGGTCATCGAGGACTTCCCAGAACTGCCGGACCCTCAGACGGGGAACCCGCTGATGGCCCGGACGACGCTGATCGCCAATACGTCGAATATGCCGGTGGCGGCCCGTGAGTCGTGTGTGTACACTGGGATCACCATCGCAGAGTACTACCGCGACATGGGCTACGACGTGGCGCTCATGGCCGATTCTACATCACGGTGGGCCGAGGCAATGCGGGAGATCTCCTCTCGACTCGAAGAGATGCCTGGCGAAGAAGGGTATCCGGCATATCTCGCGGCCCGACTCGCGCAGTTTTACGAGCGGGCTGGTTACTTCGAGAACACCAACGGCACCGAAGGCTCGATTTCGGTGATTGGCGCTGTCTCCCCGCCCGGGGGCGACTTCTCGGAGCCGGTCACCCAGAACACGCTGCGGATCACCAAGTGTTTCTGGGCGCTTGATGCTGACCTCGCGGAACGACGACACTTCCCATCAATCAACTGGAACGAGTCGTACTCGCTGTATCGCGACCAGCTTGACGACTGGTTCATAGAGAACGTCGACGAAGACTGGCCTGACACGCGACAGTGGGCTGTCGACACGCTTGATGAAGAGGGCGAACTCCAAGAGATCGTTCAGTTGGTTGGGAAAGACGCCCTGCCGGAAGACCAGCAGTTGACCCTGGAGGTATCACGATACCTCCGGGAGGCGTATCTCCAGCAGAACGCGCTCCACGAGGTGGATACGTACTGTGGCCCGGACAAGACGTTCGCGATTCTGACGGCGATCAAACGATTCAGCGACGAGGCCTTCGACGCACTGGACGCCGGTGTCCCCGTCGAAGAGATCGTCGATATCGACTCTCTGCCCCGGCTCAATCGGATCGGTGTGCAAGAAGAGTGGGAGCCGTACGTGGATGAGGTCGAATCTGAGATGGCCGAGCAACTGCGAGGGCTCTACTGATGAAAGAATACCAAACTATCAACGAGATCAGCGGCCCACTCATATTCGCGGAGGTTGACGAGGCAATCGGGTACGACGAGATTGTCGAGATCGAAACCCCGCAGGGCGAGACCAAACGAGGTCAGGTCCTGGAGTCGTCCGGCGGCCTAGTCGCGATCCAGGTGTTCGAAGGTACTTCTGGGATCGACACGAACGCGTCGGTACGATTCCTGGGAGAGACGCTCAAAATGCCTGTTACGGAGAACCTCCTGGGGCGTGTTCTGGACGGGTCGGGCCAGCCGATCGATGGGGGGCCGGATATTGTCCCTGACGAGCGCCGAGATATCGTCGGTGCCGCCATCAACCCTGTCTCTCGGGAGTATCCCGAAGAGTTCATTCAGACTGGCGTGTCCGCCATTGACGGGATGAACACGCTTGTTCGCGGCCAGAAACTGCCGATTTTCTCGGGGTCCGGACTGCCTCACAACGACCTCGCGCTACAGATCGCCCGGCAAGCGTCTGTACCAGAAGAAGAAGAAAGCGGCGAGGACTCAGAGTTTGCCGTGATCTTCGGGGCGATGGGTATCACGCAGGAAGAGTCCAACGAGTTCCTGCAGGACTTCGAACGGACCGGCGCACTTGAGCGGTCGGTCGTGTTCACGAACCTGGCCGACGACCCCGCCGTCGAGCGGACGGTCACTCCGCGGCTGGCGCTCACCACCGCCGAGTACCTAGCGTTCGACAAGGATTATCACGTGCTGGTAATCCTGACGGACATGACCAACTACTGTGAGGCGCTCCGCGAGATTGGAGCCGCCCGCGAAGAGGTGCCCGGTCGCCGTGGCTATCCGGGATACATGTACACCGACCTGGCGACGCTGTACGAGCGGGCCGGCCGCCTCCAGGGTCGCGACGGGAGTGTGACCCAGATCCCGATTCTCACCATGCCCGGTGACGACGACACTCACCCAATTCCGGATCTGACAGGCTACATCACTGAAGGGCAAATCTACATCGACCGTGATCTCGAGTCACAGGGCGTTGTCCCGCCGGTGAACGTGTTGCCGTCACTGTCACGGCTGATGGACGACGGAATCGGCGAGGGATTGACCCGCCGCGATCACAGCGATGTCTCTGATCAGATGTATGCCGCTTACGCGGAAGGTGAAGACCTCCGCGACCTGGTTAATATCGTCGGCCGTGAAGCGCTGTCCGAGCGAGACAACCGGTTCCTCGACTTCGCGGACGCCTTCGAGGCTGAATTTGTCGACCAGAGTTTCAGGACGAACCGAGAGATCGACGACACGCTCGAGGTTGGCTGGGACCTACTGTCGATGCTGCCAGAAGAGGAGCTCAATCGGATCGACGAAGATCTCATCGACGAGTTCTATCGCGAGGAGGCCGAGCGGCTCGATATCGGAGCGGCCGACTGAGCTACCCCCAGCATTGCTTGACAACTCACAGAGCGGAATCTCCCGCCGTGTGACACTGAGTCTGTCCGAGTGTTCGGGCGTCCCGAACTGCGTCGGCTACCTGTTTTGATCGGTGTGATCGTTATCCGGCTTTCTGAGGCGTGTCTGCTGCTAGTCTGGCCGCTCTCGTCATGTCGCCAGTCTCGTTTTGCTCTGCTCAAGTGACCAGATTCAGAGCCAGGTCGCGAGAAAGCCGCCGCATCGGAAAAGAGTTAACAGCGTCGGCCGGGTTGTTTCTCACAAGAAATGGCAGAGGATGTTAAACCGACCCGGAAGAATCTGATGGAGATCGAAGACCGAATCGAATTCTCCGAGCAGGGTCACGATACGCTTGAACAGAAGCGCGACGGCCTCATCATGGAATTCATGGATATCCTCGATCAGGCGCAGGATATCAGATCGGGCCTGGAGTCGGATTATGACACTGCCCAACAGAAGATCGATATGGCTCGTGCGATGGAAGGAGATGTCGCGGTCCGGGGAGCCGCGTCAGCACTGAAAGAGCACCCCGAGATCACGACCGGGTCGAAAAATATCATGGGGGTCGTTGTGCCACAGATCGAATCTTCGAAGGTCAAAAAGGACCTTGACGAGCGGGGCTACGGGCTGTTAGGCTCGTCTGCCCGGATTGATGAGGCCGCGGACGCCTACGAGGAGCTGATCGAGAGTATCATTCTTGCAGCCGAGGTGGAAACGGCGATGAAAAAGATGCTCAAAGAAATCGAAGTGACCAAGCGACGGGTCAACGCCCTCGAATTCAAGCTTCTCCCCGATCTCTACGAAAATCAAGAGTATATCGAGCAGAAACTCGAAGAACAAGAGCGCGAAGAGATCTTCCGTCTCAAAAAGATCAAAGCCAAAAAAGAAGCCGAGGAGGAAGCAGAAGAAGCCGCAGAGGAAACTGCCGAAGACGAAGACGAAGACGAAGACGAAGAGGAAGCCGACGACCGAGTCACGGCCGACGACTGACTGTCTCCGGACGCGTATCCCGACCTACTTCTCATCTCTTTCACTGGCGATGCTTTCAGACATTGAACCTTGAGTGCCGAATTTTGAGCCCCTCGTCTCAGGTCTCGAATGTTGGATGTCCGGTGTGACGTGAGGCGAGGAGACATTGGATGGGTGACGCGGTATGACAATCGTACAGGCATTTATAAACCGTCTCGGGGTCGCGGCTTCAGCCACCTGACCCACCCCGCCTGGAGACTCGACTGATAGAGAGGCGAGCGCATACCTCCGTCTTCAGGCGGACGAGGAGGTAAATACCGCTGGAAGCCAGTGGGGATTTGAACCCCCCATCCGAAGTTTCGCTATGGACTGTCCCGACTGTGAGGATTCTCAACTGGTCGTGTTTACTGTTCCATCCGAATACCGGGCTCACGCGCCAGACGATACGGCGGGAATCTGCCCCGAGTGCCTGCAGGTGCTCGGAGTCGACGGAGACTCGTCAGCGTCGGACCCGGAGTTTGAGGCTATTTCGCAGGACTTCCCCCGGGGTGAGGCTGGCGTTGCCGTCGCGTTGGCGCTCGGAAAACTCACTCACTAGCACTCAATCGGTCAGCTATCGAAGACCTCCTGATTTCAGCAGAACATCACGGTGTTGACGATTGACCACTCTCGAGCGACTTGATGCCCCGAACGCTGCCTTTGCTCTCGGCCGCCGCCGTCAACAAGTTTCACAGATTCTCGATTAATCGGCTGTCTGACCATATCTTCGGCTATGGAACTGCGACCCCGATTTGACGAGATCACCTCTGACCCAAATTGTCGTGATTGTCTCCCAGTGAGGCTAGCACTCTCGAGGGCGTGTGTGGATTGGGCTCGACTAGATACCCGAATCGTATCGGAGAATGCCAGCAATCCCCCCGAATGCGTCGTACAGTTGTTCGCCCTTCTCGAAGTCAGTCGAAATGAATTTTGTCTCACTGCCCCGCTGTTCAGCTATCGTCATCAGGTGCTCGATTGCGTCTTCCCGGTCGGCCGCCGATGCGGATTGCCCACACTCTGAACACTCCTGACTGTCGTCCGCCTCGTGCCGGGAGTCGAGCAGTTCGAACTGCTCGTGACCCTGTTCACACTCGTAGGTGACCACGTCTTCGCGGAGGTCCTCCGAGATGAGCAGCCGGTCGACCGCTCCCATGATGAGATTCCGCCGAGTCCGGTCGAACCCGTACGTGGCTTTCTTTCCGGTGTTGAGGTTCTCGAAGAACTCCTCCATCTGCTGTTTGTCCTCGACGATTTCCTGATCGGCAAGCACCTCACTGGCGGAGTCAACCAGATCCTTCAGTCCTGATTCGTCCGTGTATGCGACATCGAACTTGCCGAGAACCTTGTCTTGCAGTTCGTGGTGGAGATAATCGCCGTCGATAAACTCGTCTTTGGTCGGCGACGGCCCGCCGACGAGCACTCCGTCAAGTTCGTGACGTTTCGAGACGAACAGATCGTTTGCCATGCCGGCAACCTCCTGATAGAAGTTGTCGATCGCTTCCAGCCGCAACCGCGCGAACCGTTGGGCAGACTGGCCACCTTTCCGCTGTTTCCCGGGGACGAGCGACTCTGCGCTCTTGACCGGTTCAACACGTTTGCCTTTCAGCCAGCCGACGTTAGCTTCTCGTCGGTCCAGCACCACCAGCCCGAACATCCCTTTGTCTTCGAGCATTCCCTCCAGCGGTTCGGTGAGAAAGTCAGAATCACAGTGATACCGGAATGACTGGATTGGGGTGGGCGGAGACTCCAACACCCGTGTGACCATATCGCTGCGACCGCCGCCGGTGTTGACAGCCCCCGAGAACAGAACCATGCCGTTTGAGGGCGTGGTGTCGTAGTAGCGGAGCCGATCTTTGATGCTCTTCAGCGCGTCCTGGACGTTCGTCCGGGTTTGCTTGGACTTGATATTCGATGCCTCGCTGTGCTCTTGAGTGACGTGAGCGACGACATCTGAGAGCAACTTCTCCTCGGGAATGTAGATGGTGACGAGTTGCGTCCCGGACCCTTCGAAGTCTTGGAGCTCCTCGATCACTTTGCGGAATTCGTATTTCCGCCGGTCTTCGTTCGCCTCCGCGACTTCGCTCATTATCCAATAATCGCCGGGCGCGGGGTAAGTATGCTACGACTGGGTACCACCCCGTTTCCGTGACCGGTCGGCCGGTGAAACACATCACATTACGGAGATTCAAGGAGAAAGCCCCGTGATTTAGCGCGGGGACGAATCCGACAGTCGATGCCACAATCCACCGTCGATAGCCGTTTGAGTTTGATTCTCAACATTCATACGGGGTTCAACCGTATTATATGGTGATGGTCTTCCCCACTCACGACACGGCGGTTTCACCGTCTACTGGTCTTCGACCAGTGACTGTGGTGGGTAATAAAACCAGAACCACTCCGTCACGCCCTCGTAATAGAGACGCGAATGGCGGTACCCAACAGGCTGAATACCCTGTCGTGGAGGGAAGCGGTATTCCCGTTGAAACGTCCAGCGAGTCTGGATGGGAAGGCCCCGTTGACAGGGCTGCACCCGTCGCAATGCACGTCCTCGGTCATAATTGGACGACTACCGTCGAAGGGCCACGCGAAAGCGTACTTGAACCCCGAGGAAACACGGAACCTCAAACTCCACTTCGTGGAATCCTCGCCCTTTAGGGCGGGGAGGATGTCAAGTCGCGTCCGGTGAAGTCACGTTAGGCCCTGACTGACATCGAGTCACAGCGGATCGTGCCATAGCATAGCATGGCATGCGATATCGAGTCAACACAGGACCCAGTCGATTGGACCCGGATTAATTGAAGTTTTGTCTCGGCTCTACTATTATCTCGTCCGGTCACTCTGCGTCGGCGACCCGTGCAGACGCTTCTCGAATGAGCCCGTCCAGAATCTCCGGGGTCGTCGGGTGATATGCCCGGTCGGGGACGTCTCGAATATCGAGTCCCATCTCGACAAGCACCTGCATGGTCTTTGCCATCGCGTCAGCGTGATAATGCATGGCGTGATAGCCGAGCACGGTCCCATCGTCGGCGTCGACGACCACCTGTGCTAACCCGTGTGGGACATCTTTCGCGCGGAACACACCGTCGTCGGCCGCCTCTCGGCTGACTGTGACGGTCGCGTGGCCAGCCTCGTGTGCACTCCGTGTCGTGTGACCAATCTGCACTACCGGGTACAATCCGACCCCGGCGAAAGTCACCTTGTGCGGGATGTGTTGGTACGGCTCCACGGGGTTATCCTGCGCCGCGGCGACGATATTCTGCCCGGCTAGACGGCCCTGTTCTTTGGCGACGTGCAACACTGGATCCCGCCCGTTCGCGTCACCCGGCACGTACACACGTGGGTTATCAGTCGTCTGCATCGTCGCGTCCACCCAGCCTCTCTCTGGTGTGACCGACGTATGCTCCAAGCCGAGTCTGTCTAGATTGGGATTCCGGCCGGTGAAACAGAACAGCTCCGCTGCGGTGACTGACTCTCCGGAGTCGAGATGAACCCGGACACCCTCTGGAGTCGACTCGACCCGATCTTCATACACCTCTGTGCGAATGTCGATATCGAATTCCTCGCGGTACAACTCCAGCAGTGCGTCGCCGAAGGCGGGCGGGTGGTCATCAAGCGGCCGTTCGTCGTGTTCGATCACCGTGATATCGACGCCTGCCTCGGCCAGATACGGTGCCATCTCCAGTCCGACCGCCCGAACCCCATGAGACCCCCGAATCCGGCAGCCGTGTCGCATCCAAGACGTCTGCGCTCGTGGTGAATCCCACGTCGGTGAGTCCTGGCAAGTTCGGAACGTTGAGCGATGACCCCGTCGCAATCACCACGTAATCAGCCTCGATGGTCTGGTCACCGACCCGGAGAGTGCGGTCGTCGAGGAACTGTGCGGTTTCGTCAATGAACTCGACGCCGTCAGTCTCGGCAATCTCGTGAACCCCCTCGCGACGGTGGGCCGCCCACCCGCCAGTGTGACCGTCCTTTCGATCAACAGTCGCCGTGAGATTGATCTCCTGAGGGCGCCCCTCGAGGCGCTCGTCTGTGCGGCCCTGGAATCGATGTTCGGCCGCTGAAAGCACTTCTTTCGACGGCATACACCCCTCGAGAATACACAACCCTCCCCCCGGGTCCCCGTCGTCCACCAGCGTGAGCTGGTCGATGACGCCGCCGACGTGGGACTGGAGCTCCTCTGCAACCGCGGATCCAGCGCTCCCGTACGCGCCGATTACGACAATATGCATACAATTAATACGGACTGGATGAGGGTAAATGTTGGTCGCTTGCTTGTCAAAAGCTAGAACGCCCCAACACTGAGTGTGCCGTCTCGTGCCGGTAACGCCAGTTTCTCGCCTGACGAGAGGCAGCGTGAAATCGCCGCTGTGTCTGGACACGCCGGGTCCGGTGAGCCGAACTCACCGCCGGCGACCAGCGTGACCGGGATAATCGCGTTCGAATCGGTCTGCAAGTTCGTCCTGGTCGAATTCGATAATCACCGGTCGACCGTGCGGACAGGCGTAGGGGTTCTCACAGTCATCGAGCGTTTCGAGCAGTTCGACTACCGACCCCTCCGTGAGCGACGTATTACCGGTGACGGCCGGGTAACACGCTAAGTCAGCGAGTAAATCGTCGGCAGCGCCATCGACAGTCTCCGGGGCGTCGTCTCCGTCTCGGACGAACGCTGAGAGAGCGTCCCGGAGAAGCTCTGGGTCCAGAGCTGTCTCGAAGACGGCCGGAACGGCCTCAACCTGGACTGACTGCTGGTCCGCGCGTGACGCCTGGAACCCGAGACGCTCGAGTGCTTCGACGTACTCATCGAACAGCGCGGCCTCTCGGGCCGTCAGTTCAATTGTGATCGGGCTCGCAAGGGTCTGGGTGGTGGTGCCATCGCTAAATTGCTCACGAAGCCGCTCGTAGGCGACCCGCTCGTCGGCTGCGTGCTGGTCGATCAGGACGAGTCCCTCTGGCGCTTCCGCGACGATGTACGTGTCCTGGAACTGGCCTAATAGGCGAAGCGAGGGAAGTCGCTCGAAGGCACGCTCGGCGGTCGTGGTCTCGCCGGTGAGCGTTTCCTGATCGGTCACGTGACTGACCGTTCCTGTGTCTCGGGAGTCCGTCCCGAGCGGGTCAGCCCCGACGTCGTTCTCGGAGCCGGTCACCGGTGTGTTGATTTCACTCCGTGTATCAGTCGGTGTGTTCAGCTCTCCCCCGGTTCCGGTAGCCGGCGTTTCACCATTCTCCTCGGTCGCGCCGGTGGGTGCTGTTCTGTCAGCCGTCCCAGGCATGTCAGAGCTGCTGGTTTCGCTAATCCTGTTCTCGTCGGACTCGGTGACGCCGTTTCCTCCAGGCACATCCGTATCGCCACCGATGCCCTCGACGGTCCACGCTCGTTCGTCGTCTGGATCTACCGTCTCGGCATCCAGCGATACGGGGTCACCATCACCTGAGGGCGCCTCTGGATCGGGTGAATCGGGGTGATCGGGATTCGCCCCATCGCCACTAGGGAGGTCGTCAGTCACGTCGGAGTCTGCTCTGGAGGGCGACTCAGCCGCTTCCCTCGTAACGCCCGATCCTGACTGCTCGGTAGCCGAGTCGTCGGCCGACTGTGCGTCGGGTTCTCTCTCGTCCGATTGCTGAGAGGCAGCTGTCGACAGATCAACTTCATCGGGTGCCGAGCGGCCTCTCGGAGCCGTTGATCGGAGGAGACCGTGGTCCATCAGCCCGTCGTGGACAGCACTTTGTACCGCAGATTGGACCTCGACTTCCGCGTCGAAACGCACCTCCATCTTCCGCGGGTGGACGTTGACGTCGACGGCCGCAGGTGGAACGTCGACGAACAGCACGGCGAACGGGTATCGGTCGGGTGCTAACTGGTTACCGTATGCGTCGACTACGGCTTCCCTAAGTACCGAAGCCGTGACGTAGCGGTCGTTGACGAACGTTGCAAGATACTCACGCCCTGCGCGGGTCGTCTCGGGATGCGAAATCAGACCCCGCACCCGGTCGACCGGGCCCTCCGGCACGACATCGATCTCGATCATCGCCTCTGCAACTTCTCGTCCGTACACCGCCAGCACCGCGGATCGCAACTCACCTGTCCCCTCGGTGGCGAACGTCTCCCGGCCGTCGTGAGTAAGTGACACTGCCACGTCGGGGTTGGCCAGTGCGTACTGTGTAACGACGGTGTTGACGTGGTCGAACTCTGTCGTTTCGGTCTTCAGGAACTTCCGACGTGCGGGTGTGTTGTAGAACAAGTCATCGACCGCGACGGTGGTTCCGGTCGGGCATCCGGTCGGCTCTGCGGTGCCAATTTCTCCGCCGTCGACGGTTATCTCGTGACCGGGCTCGCTTCCTGCCGCAGGTTTCGACCGGATCGTGAGCCGGGAGACGGCACCGACCGTGTGGAGCGCTTCCCCGCGGAATCCGAGAGTCCCGACACCAGCCTCTAAATCCTCGATATCCTCGATTTTTGAGGTGGCGTGTTCCCCGACGGCCAGTTGCAGTGACTCCGGAGCGATTCCGGAGCCGTCATCCGAGACCCGAATCCCATCGATTCCTCCTCGCTCGACTTCCACTTCGATACGCGACGCTCCTGCGTCAAGACTGTTCTCGACGAGTTCCTTGACCACCGAAGCGGGCCGCTCAACCACCTCGCCGGCGGCGATCCGCCGGATAGTGTCATCGTCTAGTTGTCTGATGTCGGCCCCGTCACTCATACGTAATATAAGCCGGCTCGTCACTTGAAATCCGCGGTCCCCCCGGAAACGGTCATCCTGAGCGTTCTGACCGAACAGCTCGCACTACTATCGACCGGCGGGACAAATCCACCTGTGAATCATCCTGTGGTCAAGCCCCGAGACACTCGCTCTGCTCAGCCTGTAAGCTATGTTCACCCCGCACGACCGCGGCAGTTAGCAACCACTGCAAACGGAGTGAATTAATCCACCGATTGAGCGGGTATTGTCTGTCCGTCCGCCCACAGACAGTCCTCGTTTGGCCCGGTCTGAGCCCTGTCTTCGACTGTGTTTACTCTACCGAATACCGCCAGCCGGGCAGACTGGGCCCTAATCACGCGGAACTCCGCGGTTAGACCGGAGATGCCACTTCCGTGGGCCGGGGCTGCCCGAACCCTTAGGTTCTGTTCTGCCGATAAGATAGTATGACACACGACCGACAAAACGGCGCGATTATACGAGTGATTGCCGACGCGGCCCTGCAGAGTCGCATCGCCCGCCCCCTGACCGTCCCGCATGGTGAGGCCCTTCTGGGCGTGGCCGTCGACGAGTGTGACGGTGCCACGGCCGTCCACTGGAGTCGTGATGATAGAGAGATTATCGCGCGGCCGTGTGGGGTGGTCGCGTGGTGAATCCAGTGAATGCAGACTCGGGTGTCCTCCCACTGAAGGGTGTGACTGTAGTCGATCTCACGCAGGTTCTCGCGGGGCCGTTCGCGACGATGATGCTCGGCGATATGGGCGCAGAGGTAATCAAAATCGAGCCAGTCGGGCGGGGCGATCGGAGCCGATCATTCAGACCGTCACCGACGTATTTTGATGCTGTCAATCGGAACAAGCGGAGCGTTGCGATTGATCTCAAGAGTGAGGATGGCCAGGAGTTCGCCCACCGACTGCTCGCAGACGCTGACGTCTTCATCGAGAGTACCAAATTCGGGCGACCGGCAACGTATGACCTCAGTTACGAGTCAGTCTCGGAGACGAATCCAGAGATTATCTACTGCTCGATTGCGGGCTTCGGGCACGACAGCCCTTACAGAGAAGTCCCAGCCTGGGATATGCTGATCCAAGCGATGAGCGGGGTGATGTCCATGACGGGCGAGTCCGACGGCCCCCCACTCTGGTCGGGGCTGCCGAGCGGTGACCTCACCGCGGGAATGTACGCCGCGCAGAGTGTCCTGGCGACACTGTTTGCACGCGAGCGCGGCCGCATCGACGGCGAGTGGATCGAAGTACCGATGCTCGATGCGCTCATCAGTTGGCTGACTTCGCGGGCTGGCCACTCGTTTGGCCTGGACGAACCGTTCCCCCGGGGTGGGGTCCGTCACCCCTCGATTGCGCCATTCGGGGTGTTTGAATGCGCTGACGAGCGGATGGTGGTGGCCGCGGCGACGGATTCTCTGTGGGCAAACCTCTGTGCGGCGATTGATCGCCCCGACCTGATGGCCGACGAGCGGTTTGAGGAATTAGCCGATCGTGTGGAACACGTCGACGCTTTGACTGAGGAACTCGAGGCAGTCTTCGGCGAGCACCCGATCGACGAGTGGCTGGATCTCCTCCAGGCACACGATGTCCCTGCGGGCCCGATCCACGATACAGTCTCCGTCTGGGAAGACGACCACGTCCGCCAACGGCAACTCCGACAGACCATGGAGCGTGAGGGCCGCCAGGATGCAGAAGTAATCGACCATCCCGTCAATTTCACTGAGCTAACCACCGAACTGGCGGTGGCCCCACAGCAAGTCGGCGAGAGCACCGACGCACTCCTCAAACGTCACGGGTACGACCCGGCCGAAATCGAGCGGCTTCGCGACCAGGATATCGTCGGCTGAGCGCTAGCCTCTCAGGACCGCATTTCACGTCCTCTGTGGATCGACCAGGAGGTCGCTCGCTCCTGCAGATTGGTGGCATTGCTGGAGTTGACTCCCGGTGTCGAGACCGCTGACACTTGCTCAGAAAGGGTGTGAAATTTATACTATCTACAACCATGGTGATTTTATGACGCTAACTGTCGCACTCTCCGGGGATTCCATCGTCAATCGGCGTATTTCCGCCTGTGATGACGAGGGATTCCTCTCGCTGATTGACGAGATCCGCGCGGCTGATATCGGATTCACCCATCTTGAAATGAACCTCCTGGACGAGGCCGACGACCACGCCTATCCGGCCGCGGAGGCGGGCGGGACCTGGATGAGCGCACAGCCACGAATCGCGGAAGAATTCGCGTGGGCCGGCTTTGAGATGGTGTCGCACGCGTCCAACCACGCACTCGATTACGGGTACGGCGGGTTAGCGTCTACGTGGGCAGCATTAGAAAACCAGGATATCGACTTCACCGGGACCGGTCGAACCCTTGCGGACGCACGCGGCCCCGTGTACCGGGAAGCGAGTGGCGGTCGGGTCGCGTGCGTATCGATGACGACCTCGTTCACGCCGTGGAGCCGCGCCGGACGGGCGCGTCGTGACCACGGAGGACGTCCAGGCGTCAATCCGCTGGGATACCACTTCGAGATGGGACCGGACGCACTCGATCAGTACCGCAGCCTCGCGGCGGCGATGGGGCAGTGGGTGACGCCGACCGATGACGGCTATCGCTTCAATCCCCCGGGACTCCACAACACCGTGTTCAACGTGACGGCCTCAGAACAGCCCGGGGTGCGACCGGTTCTGGACTCGACCGACCGCCAGGGTAACCTGCGGGCAGTCGCGGAGGCGGACCGACAAGCCGACATCACCGTCGCGCACGTCCACACACACGAGTGGGACACTGACGGAGATCTGAGTGACCCGGCGCCGTTTCTGCCCGCGTTCACCCGCGACTGTATTGACGCCGGGGCAGATGTCGTTCTATGCCAGGGGTCCCACACGCCGTTACGTGGGATCGACCGGTACGGCGGTGGGATCGTGTTGCACGACCCAGGTGATTTCTTCATGATGAGCGACACTACGCGGCGGCTTCCGGCCGAGTTTTACGACCGCTACAGTGACGGGTTCGATGGCCACTCGGCAGACGCCGCTCCGGGGCAGGTGCTCGCCGAGCGGGGTATTTCCAGTATGTTCGACGAGGATGCTGACGACTCTGATGCTGACTATGGCGGAGCCGTCGAAAGCCCAGCTCAGGGCTACTTCTCTGGCGACGTGCTCGGTACTCTGGTCCCTGTCTGTGAATTCGACGACGAATTCGATCTTGCACGGGTCACGATCCACCCAGGGTATCTCCGCGCCTCACCGACGGTGTACACGGGCACACCCACCCGAGCGACTGGTGACCGCGCCCAGCGAATCATCAACCATGTCGACGAACTTTCCGCTCGGTTCGACACCGATATCGAATACAGCAATGGGGTCGGAACCGTCGACCTCTGAGTTTCCGACTGATTCTGCGTTTAGTGTGGGTCTGAATCTGAATCCGACCTTGACTCGGAACACGTGCTTCGCTGGTGGGACTCCGACTCTAGCCGGAGAAGCCTGTCAGTGCTCTTAAATCAGCAGATATCTGCGTCACTCTGAGTGTGAGCGTACCCACGATTTCCAGTCCCGATTGATGTCGACAGATGGTCGCCCACCGAGACGGCTAATCGGGGTATCTGAGTCCGGCGTCTGTGAGCTGGGTAGTGGGTGGCGATACGTTGGAGGAGGTATGGTCTCTCATTTCACTCGTCTTGACTCTCTCGGGTTCAGTTCTTCTATTGGCCGAGCCTCTCGGCTATCGCCTGGGCCTCGACGTGGTCGACTGGGCCGTCGCGGGCGAGACGGTCAAGAAGCTGGGTGATGTTGTCGTTGGAGGGGTCGGTATCGGCTTGTTCGAGGAGTTTCCGAGCACCACCCCGGCCAGTCCCCTCGCCAAACACTAGTTCTCGACGCCCGCCGAATGTGGCCGGGTCGAACGGCTCGAACACACGTGGCTCATCGAGCATCGCGGCCGTGTGGATTCCAGCCTCGTGGCGAGTAACGTCGGCTCCAAGAATCGGCTTCCGGGGGTCGATCTTCTCATCGAGGATGGCTAACGCGGCCTCACAAACCGGGATTATATCTGACGACGCTGTCTCGACGAGGTTCCCGTCCGTGATGATGTCGGAGACGGCCACTTCTTCTAACGCAGCGTTCCCAGCCCGCTCACCGAGACTCGCCACACTCACGTCTGCTTTTCCGACGCCAGCCCGCCCCGCAGCGAGCGTGTTTGCCGTGGCAAGGCCGAGATCCTCGTGGAAGTGCACGCCCACCCGTGTGAGATCCACCCCAGCGGTCGATAGCGTGTCGAGCGTTCGTCGGACTTCCCGCGGCGTCTCCGACCCGACAGTGTCGGCAATCCCGAGATGTTCGGGGTAATCAAACCTCTCGAAGGCCTCGATTAGTCGGGCCGGATCGGTCCGGAACCCGTCCATCAGTGTGAGCGTCATCGGGAGACCGTGATCGCGGGCGTGGTCGATAGCCACCTCTAGCTGATCGAGCATCTCCGGGTAGGAAGTCTGCATCACCGTGTCGAGGTGAGCCGTCGACAGTGGAGCGAAGACATCGACACGGTCGGCGTCCGCGTCAACGATAGCGTCGATATCGCCGGGGAGCGCGCGGGCAATCCCTTCCACCGCTGCGTCAGTTTGCCCCGCCAGCCGCCGCGTTGCCGTCACGTCTCGCTGCCCCGTCACCGGGAATCCCACTTGGATACTCGACACCCCGAGCTGGTCCAGTTGTAATCCGGCAGCGACCTTCTGGTCGGCCGAGTAAGACCGCCCCGGCAGTTGCCCGCCCTCACGAAGCGTGACATCCGTCAGCTGCATCAGATGATCCCTCGCTGTCTGAGTGCTGCGAGCTCCTCGTCGGTCACTCCAAGCTTCTCACGAAACACTGCCGCGGTATGTTCACCGTGGCGCGGTCCCGCGTGGTCGACACTGCCGGGCGTCCGGGAGAACTTCGGCACGACGTTGGGCGTTTTCAGCGTCCCAACATCTTGATCGTCAATCTCCACGACGTTGTCTCGCGCCTGGAACTGTTCGTCTTCGAGGATCTCCGTCAGATTGTGCACCGGCCCAGCGACTGCGTCGTGCTGTTCTAGAATCGCAATCGCCTCGTCGGTGGTCTGCTGGCGGGTCCACTCTTCGATGATCTCTTCGATCGCAGCGGCGTTTTCCACGCGCTTTTCATTGGTTGAAAAGCGCTCATCTGAAATCAGGCTCTCGCGATCGATCGCGGCCATGACGCGCTCAAACACCGGCTGTGTCGAGGCTGACAGCGTCACGTGACCGTCGGTGGTCTCGAAGACACCCCGTGGGGATGCGTTCGGGTGCCGGTTCCCGGTCCGCTCGGGAACCGCCCCGGTCTTGTGGTAGGCTTCGACATCGCCAACGAACAGTCTGAACAGTGGCTCGTAGAGACTAACATCGATCACCTGTCCTTCGCCGCTGGCGCCGGCGCCGATGTCTCGCTCAAACACCGCGAACATTGTCGATTGGACGGCATACAGTGCCGCGACGAGGTCTGCGAGGCTAATCGGCGGTAAGAGCGGTTCCTGGTCCGGGAACCCGTTCACCTGTGCCCACCCAGCGACTCCCTCGGCGACCGTTCCAAATCCCGGTTTTGCGGATTTGGGCCCGGTCTGTCCGTAGCCGGAGATTCGAACGAAAATGACACTCTCGTTGACCTCGCGGAGCTTCTCGTAGTCGAGTCCCCACTCTTCCATCTTTCCCGGCCGGAAGTTCTCAAAGACCACGTCGGCTTTCTCAACCAACCCCAACGCCAACTCGCGACCCTCATCGCTGTCGAGATCGAGGGTCACACACCGCTTGTTCCGCCCGATCGACTTCCACCACAGCGACGTCTCCCCCTCAGTGGGCGCCCAGTCGCGCAGTGGGTCTGTGAACTCCGGGTGTTCGACTTTGACGACGTCGGCACCGAAATCCGCGAGTGTCATGGTCGCAAATCCGCCGCTGATCATTCCCGAGAAATCGACGACACTCAGCCCATTCAACGGGCCATCGGACGTCTCTGACATGGTCTAACTGGCCCTCGCTGTGGGATTAAATTTACCGCCGGCACCGAACCCTGGAGCCACCCGGGTCGAGTCGGAATGGAGAGGAACGAACTCTGTAATCCGTCGGGCTACCGTATCGGTTTGTGTCGAGCCGTGCCAGCTACAGCGGTCGACGGTGACCAGCAGACCGTCGCGGTCAGTGACTGCCGAATACGCAGCTTCAGCGGGTCTCAGCCCCATTGTGACCACCAATTAACTGCTCGGTTGGGTCTCTCAGAAAATGCGCCTGAGGGTCACAGCTACGTCTCGTCAACGAATATCTTCCCTGGGTTGAGTATGCCGTTGGGGTCGAGTGTCTGTTTAATCGACTGCATCGTCTCGAGCGTGGCCGGATTATATTCGTTAGTAAGATATTCCCGCTTGCCGGTCCCGACGCCGTGTTCACCAGTCGAAGTGCCGCCCAGTTCGATCGTGCGCTCAACGAGACGCTCTGCAATTGTCTCACCGGTCGCGACGGATGCTGGGTCGTCGGGATCAATCATAATATGATAGTGCACGTTTCCATCGCCAGCGTGGCCGAACGTGGCCACTGGAATGTCGTGCTCGTTACTGAGCGTCTTAGCGAAATCGATTATCTCTGGGTACCGACTGATTGGGACCGTAATGTCACCAGCCGCTAATGATGACAAATCAGGATCATATGGTTCGAATGCTTTGCCAAGTTTGCTACGTGCTTCCCACAGTTCGTCCATCTCAGGGCCGGCCTCACTCACGTCGAACGATCGGACACCGTGATCCTCGAACGCCGTCCGACAGCGTTCGACTTCTCGGCTGATGCTGTGATCCGCGTGAAATTCGACGAAGACCATCGGTACGTCTGGATGCGACGTATCAAGATACTCGTTCGACACTCTCGCGCTGAACGCATCAATCAACTCGATTTTGGCGACATCGATGCCAGACTGGATCACCTCGGCGATAGCGGCGGTCGCCGCGTCAATATCCTCAAACATTGCTCGCCCGCCGTGGATCTGCTCCGGACGGGGAGTCAACTTGAACGTCGCCCGAGTGACGACTCCCAGAGTTCCCTCACTCCCGATGATGAGATTCTTCAGATTGTAGCCAGCCGACGTTTTCGCTGCTTTACTCCCGACTGTGACAACATCGCCGGTCGGTAAGACGACTTCGAGTTCGAGCACCCAGTCTGCGACTTCACCGTATTTGACCGTCTTAGTCCCGCTTGAGTCGTTGGCGATCATTCCGCCTATCGTCGCAATTGACCCTGAAGCCGGGAGCGAGGGCAGCATGAGGTCGTCTTCAGCGACTGTCTCGTTGACATCGTCACCGAGGATCCCTGGCTGTACGTCCACCTGGAGATCATCGGGGCGAACCTCGAGCACTGCGTCCATCCGGGACACGTCTAAACTGATTCCGTTATCGACGGGGACTGCGTTGCCCTCGAAACTCGTTCCGGCCGCGTACGGCGTCACTGGCACTTCGTGCTCGTTCGCGGCCGTCACGACTGCCGCGACATCTGCCGTCGACTCCGGCCAGACCACGACGTCTGGCATCACTCCGTCGGCCTCGTCGGTCCCCCAGTCAGTCGACCGCTCTTTTCGCTCCGAGTCGCCGTAGGAGATCTGATCTGTGTCGAGCAGTTCCTCGAGAAAAGATGTTTGTACTGACATTTGTGTCGGCTTAGCACTCGGAAGTCCAGTGCTAATCGTATTGGTATTAGAGTGGAAGTGTATGTAAAACCCCGAGAATGGCCCGCCCGATCGCAAGAAGAGGGGACGAGAACACCGCTCTTCGCGGGTTCGTCTCCAGGTAGATGTCTCGACAAACGACTCCGAGATGACTCTGCTCGAGAGCGGGGTATCAGTCAGACAAATCTCCCGTTCGTGTTGAGTGAGCACAGTAGGTTAGGCCCGCAACGGCTGTCGTTGCCCGTACGTCAGCGTTCGCCAGAGCCACTCGATGGACCTGAACCGGAATTTGTGCAGCCACAGCACCGACAACACGATCTGAGCTATCCAAACGGCCGTGACCGGCGGACCGTTACGGTCAGCAATCGCCGAACACGCGGATTCTGCGGGTCTCAGCCCTGTCATCACCAGTCAATCGGTCGACCAACTCTCTCCGAAAATGCGCTTCAGAGTCACAGCTACGTTTCGTCGACGAATATCTTTCCTGGATTGAAGATCCCGCGAGGGTCGAGTGTCTGTTTGATCGACTGCATCGTCTCGAGTGTGGACGAATCGTGTTCGCTGATGAGATACTCTCGTTTGCCGGTTCCGACGCCGTGTTCGCCAGTTGAAGTGCCGCCCAATTCGATCGTACGCTCGACGAGACGCTTTGAAACCGTCTCACCAGCTGCGACGGACGCTGGGTCGTCTGGATCGACCATCACAAAGTAGTGGACATTTCCATCGCCAGCGTGTCCGAACGTAGCGACCGGAAGGTCATACTCGGCACTCAGCGTCTTGGCGAAATCGATTATATCCGGATACCGACTAATCGGGACGGTGATATCACCGGGCGTTAACGGGGACAAATCGGGGTCGTACGGTTCGAACGCCTTCGCGAGTTTCCCACGTGCCTCCCATAGTTCGTCCATTTCTGGCCCGGCTTCGCTCACGTCGAATGACCGGACATCGTGATCGTCGAACACAGCCCGGCAGCGCTCAATCTCTCGGACGATATCGTGATCCGCGTGAAATTCGACGAAGACCATCGGCACGTCCGGATGTGACGTGTTGAGATACTCGTTCGACACCGTCGCACTGAACGCGTCGATTAACTCGATTTTGGCGACATCGATGCCAGACTGGATTACCTCGGCGATAGCGGCAGTTGCCGCGCCGATATCGTCGAACATCGCCCGCCCGCCGTGGATCTGCTCCGGACGAGGGGTCAACTCGAATGTCGCCCGAGTGACGACACCCAGCGTCCCTTCGCTCCCAATGATGAGATTCTTTAGATTGTATCCGGCAGACGTTTTTGCCGCTTTACTCCCGAGTGTGACGACATCGCCGGTCGGCAAGACAACCTCAAGTTCGAGTACCCAGTCCGCCACCTCACCGTATTTGACCGTCTTGGTCCCGCTCGCGTCGTTAGCGATCATCCCGCCTATGGTCGCGATCGACCCCGAGGCCGGCAGTGAGGGAAGCATGAGGTCGGCTTCAGCGACTGCCTCATTGACATCGTCACCAAGAATGCCCGGCTGTACGTCCACCTGTAGATCATCGGGGCGAATCTCGAGCACTGTGTCCATCCGGGACACATCCAGAGTAATCCCATTGTCGACGGGGACGGCGTTGCCCTCCAGACTCGTCCCGGCCGCGTACGGTGTTACTGGCACTTCGTGCTCGTTCGCGGCCGTCACGACTGCCGCAACGTCTGCCGTCGACTCCGGCCAGACCACGACGTCTGGCATCACTCCGTCGGCATCGTCGGTCCCCCAGTCAGTCGACCGTTCCTCCCGGTCTGCGTCGCCGTAGGAGATCTGATCTGTGTTGAGTAGTTCCTCGAGAAAAGATGTTTGTACTGACATTTGTGTCGGCTGGCACTCGGAAGCCCGGTCCCAGTTGTGTTCCTCAGATAGTTGGAAAGGATAATAAATCCCCGAGAATGTGTTTTTCAATCACGAAGAGAAGGCACGAGGACACCGCCACGGGTCAGTCTCGCGGGCACACCTCTCGACAAATGCTCCGAGATGACTCTGTCCAAGAGTGCGACATCAGTCTGGCAAATCTCTCCGTCAGTGTTGAAAGGACACGGCGAGTCAGGCCCGCAATGGCTGTCGTTGCCCGTACGTCAGCGTTCGCCAGAGCCACTCGACGGGCCCGAACCGGAATTTGCGCAGCCACAGCACCGACAACACGATTTGAGCGATCCAGACGGCGGCGACGAATCCCATCGTTTCGACTCGGCTCACAGAGCCGAACAGTCCCAGCCCATGGCCGTAGAACACTGACGTCGCCACGACGGTCTGGAGGAGGTAGTTGGTGAACGCCGTCCGGCCGACAGCTGCGAAGCCACGGGTAATCGGCCCGTTTGGGCGGCGGCGCGCGTACAGAGTCACCACTCCCACGTAGCCGCCAGCGACGAGAAGACTCCCCCAATAATTGAATTGCCGCCAAAACAGCGCTGCTCCAGCGCTCCAGTCGTTCTGTTCGATGTATACGACGCCAGCAAGGACAATTCCGACTCCGAGTACGCCACCGCCGATCAGTCGACGATACAATTGTTGGGATCGCTCGCCGGTCAACACGCCCCACCGGTACAGCGCCATCCCCAACAGCATCACGCCGCCGACCCGCCAGAACGTCGCCCCGACGAACGACGCGGTCTGTCGTGCCAGCGAGGTGGGAACGCGATGATTGAATTGCTCGAGATAGCCGCCGCGGTAGGTCGCCACTTCCTGCTGGAGTGCCGCCTCGGCGGGCGCCCACTGTCCCGCAATCGCGTCACCACCCACCGTGAGCGCCGTCGATAGCTCAACCACGGGGACGAAACACAGGAACAACACACCTAATTTTGCGAGCTGACTCGCCTCGAGGTGACGGACTGCGACGAGGAACAAGCCGGTGAATCCGTAGGCGACGAGAACATCACCGTACCACAGAAGATACGCGTGTAAGAGACCGATCGCAATCAAGATTGCCGTCCGCCGAAGTTGCAGTCTGACAGCCGGCTGGCCTTTCTCGCGTTTGCTGTCGATGAACAGTAACACCCCGGCACCAAACAGCGCGGAAAACACGGTGATGAATTTCGACTGCGCGAACACGTGACCGAGGAGCCACACCCAATAGTTCGCTCCGGAGAAGTCACCGTACACCGTCGGGTTCAGCAGCGTCGCCTCTGGCATCGCGAACACGCGGACGTTGATGATGAGAATCCCGAGGAGGGCGACCCCCCGCAGTGCGTCGAGACTGACGATCCGCTCAGACGGTGGTGTGGGACTGGCGGGTTCTGTCACAGGACAGTTTCTGACAAGCCGTGCGGGCGTCAATAGGTTTCGGTACCAGTCTAACCGCCCGAACTGACAGCAATTCTCAGAGCCCTCTGTCGGCGTCTAACTCCCGTACGCTCTCAGTCACCACACAGCGGTGTCTCCATCGCTGCGAGATTCCTCACCCGCCGTGGGCCTGCCCATCTCGTGTTATCATCACAATTGTTTAGAAAAGCCGTTTCATTGGTGATACTGTGACAGACTTTGACGATGGTAGTGGGAACGGCTGCCCTGCGTGCGGGCATGAGTATGAGTCCGTCTCGGTCCATCGTGACGGGCTCATGGTAAACCTCTATAAGAACCCGCGATTCCACCGCGTGTGTTTCAATCCCGTCTCGCAGGACGGACACGCCCACGTCGAATTCTACCACCACACCCACGAACAGATCCCTGACGCCGGTGCAGTCGCAGAAGATACCCCCGTCTGAGCCCGGAGCAACCTTCCAGACGCAGTGACGGATACCGAGCGGAGGCTTCACGCGTCAGCCCGGGAAGGAAGTCGATTATCTGCGAGTGATTATTCTTAAGCCACTGACAGCTACCGGACGAGAGCGCGGGCGCCGCTTTCAGGAGCGATACCGGCCGCGCGAGTGTAACGCGGCCCACCCGACTCATGGGTGCGACGACAGGAAACGAGGAGAACCCAGGGTCTGATTGGTCGAGCCAACACCACAAGCCATTGATATCACGGGCACCTGAGTCTGAATAATCCGTGTCCAGTGCGAACCGTCAGTACGATCTCGTGGTGTGGGGGGCGACCGGAGTCGCCGGGCGACTGGTCGCCGACTACCTTACCGAACAGTACACGCCTGAGGAGTTGTCGGTATGTCTCGGCGGACGAAATGAAGAGCGGCTCCGAGCCGTCGAGGCCGACGCCGTCGACGAGGCAGACTCGTGGGACGATATCCCACTCATTCTGGGAGATGCGACCGATCCCGAGCGGCTCCGTGCAATCGCGTCACAGACGCGTGTCATCTGCTCGACAGTCGGCCCGTACACGGAATACGGGACGCCGCTGGTAGAGGCGTGTATCGAGGCGGGAACGGACTACTGTGACCTCACCGGCGAGGTGAACTGGGTGCGAGAGATGATCGACCGGTTTCACGAACGGGCGACAAATCGTGGCGCGCGGATCATCCACAGTTGTGGATTCGACTCGATTCCGGCGGATCTCGGGACGCTTCTGGTGCAGTCACACGCCATCCGCGAGTTCGGGGGGCCGTGTGACGTGGTGCAGATCTATCTGGAGGACGGAAACGGGAGTTTCAGTGGCGGCACCCTCGCGAGTGCGGCAGCACTGTTCGAGGCCGCGTCGACGGACCCTCGCGCCAGGGAAGCTCTCAGTAACCCCTACTCGCTGGCGCCAGTCGAAGAGCGTCACGGCCCCGACTCGGGAGCCCAGCGCCGGCCTCAGCGGGCGAGTCTCCGCTCTGGCTGGACGGCCCCGTCACCGATGGCAGTTGTGAACGAGCGTGTCGTCCGGCGGAGTAACGCGCTGTTGAACTACCCCTGGGGACGCGATTTCCGCTGTACAGAGGTGATTCCGACTGGAGACGGGCCTGGCGGCGCAGCGGCCGCGGGGGCAGTGGCGGCGGGACTGGGCGCTGTGTTCGCGGGATTAGCGCGCGCACCAGTCCGGTCGGCGATGCAGCGATATCTCTTCCCTGACCCTGGCGAGGGACCCTCGAAAGCAGAAACCAAAGAGGGCCATTTCACCGTTCGTGTCCTGGGCCGTGGGATGGCCGCGAACGGCCCGTTTACCGTCGAAAGCCAGATTGGGGCCGATCTGGATCCGGGATACGGTGCGACCTCCCGGATGCTCAGTGAGTCCGCCATGGCGCTGGTGACCGGCGACACGGACTCTCCGTTCAGCGGGGGCGTTCTCACGCCGGCTTCTGGGATCGGCGGACCACTCGCGAGCCGCCTCCGTGATGCTGGGCTCACCGCCGAGGTCAGCACTGTCCCCGAGAGCGACGATCTCGCCTGATTTGTGCGACGACGTCCCGAGTGGCCGGAACGGGGAGTCGGAACACAATTTCTCTTAGCGGTCTAACCGCCGCAGCAACACAGCTGTTGTGACGATGGCGACCACGGCGATAGGCGGACCGAAGCCGGGAATACTGTCAGCCTGATCTTCAGAAGCCGGCGTGGATTTGGAGGTTGTGACCGTCTCGCTGGTCTCGTCAGTCTCACTTCCGGCTTCTGTCTCGGTCTTCATCCCAATATCAGTCTCATCGCCCTCACCAGGTGTGGTGGTGTGTTCGGTCTCATCGGCGGGTGTGACCGGTTCGAACAGCGCGGAATCGCTGTCTTCGAAATTGGATGTTGTGGGGGTGGACGGATTGCCTGCCAGATTGTTCTCCTCGTCGGTGACGGGGACGGTGGTGAAGCCGACGTCTGCGCCCAATACTTCGATCAGTGGGTCAAAATTGTCGAGATGCTCAGTATTGACGGCACTGCCCACGAGGACGACCGCCCCACCGACGTCGGCGAATTTGACCAACGTAGCTCGTTCCTCGGCGGTCAACTCGGCCGTGGGTGTCGAGACGATCACCGCCCGTGCAACCGGGGCACCGTCCTCGACGATCGCGGGCCCGGCTTCACCCGTGAGAGTGACTGCTCCTTCGAGCCCGGTTATGCGGCCGCTTCCGGCCGACTGCCCTTCGAGATACCGCATGTAATGAACACTATCCTCCGCGGAGACTGCGAATCCAGCCGCGAACTGGCCGTGACCGCCGTCGATTACGACGGGCCCGGTTCGGGGTTGTCCCTCTCCTGCAGTCTCTCGTCGGATATGGTCGATCACGTTGGTGAAGAATGGGTAGTTGCCGTAGCCCTCGATCCCGGGACCACCTTCCTCGCGCACGAGAGTCTCGTCGATAATCGGGCCACCGATGACGGCCACGTTCGCGTCCGTGTCTACCGCGACGAGCGGTTCACCGGTCTCGGCTCGCACGGGGACGGTCGACCCGGTTACGGCGACGGGTGTCGGGAAGGCGAGTTGCTCTACGGGCCGGTCTCGGATCTCTGCCGTTGCGGCTGGGTCTGATAACGCCCAGATTCCGCGGCCCGCGGCTCTGGCCTCCGCCTCCAGACTCCAGTATTCATCGTGGCTGCTGAATCCCGAGTCGTACACCCGCGCCAGGCCGGCCGTGACGACAGCTTCGTTGTACGTCGTCCCGTCGGACAGTTCGATAATTCCCAAAAGCCGGCCGAAGTCTCCGCGAAGCTTGCCGTTCTCGTCGAACGAGAGAGTGACTGTTTCGCCTTTGAGACGGTCGACAGCGTAAGCGGTCGCCGCCTCGCCTTTCGCTTTCAACGCTGTCTCGTCCTTGATCCACTCGTATTCTGCAGCCCGCTCGTCGGTGTCTCCAGTCTCTGGTGTGTCGATCCCGACGAGACGCACCGTTTCGACGGTCCCATCCGTGAACCGGACATCGATCGTATCCCCGTCGGCGACATCAATCACCTCTACTTCGTAGGTTTCTGCCGCCGTCAGTTCGAGTCCAAGCCCGTCTCGCTCTGTGAAGTAGCTCCCGGCCTCACGGTCGAACTCCGAGGTCACCGGACGATACGACGCGCCGGCATTGTTGCCGGTGTCGTAGATCTGGTCGTCGTTGAACCGGAATGACACATCGACGGCAGCCGCGATCTCGTCGAGATTGGCCGTTTCGTCAAAATCGCGAAAGTCTGACTGATGATGAAGCACGACCACCCCGCCGTCAGCGACGAACTTCTTCAGCGCGGCCAGCTCGGTATCGGTGAACGCTCGACTCGGAGATGTGATGACAACGGCATCGGCGTCTCCAAGTTCTGCCTGAAAATCGGTCGTGGATCGATATGTGTACCCGTTGGTCTCAGCGTAGTCCGCAAACTGTCGGAAGTCGTTTCCGTTGTTTTCTGAGAGTGTGTAATACTGCCCGTGGCCTTCGTCGTGAAGAATGGTGCCACTCCCGCCCAGAAGCTCATCGTAGATATTCAACAGGAGTTCCTCGTTTCCAAAATTCGCAAAATCAGTATTGCTCGTGACGAACGGGCCGGTTACACCGACCACTGTCTCATCGACCGCCACGACGGGGAGTCGCTGCTGTTCTGCATACGACACTGCGTCGCCGTTCCCGTCTTCATCTCTGTTCCTCGCGGTAGGTTCCGTCCGGACGACGACGGCCGACTCCTCGTCTAGTGGCTGATCGTCCTCGCCGAGGAGACTGGCCGCCGAATCAAACACGACTGGGTCAATTGTCTCCGTCCCGTTGCTCGGCGTTGTCTGTCGCTTGGGGGCTCCGCTTACCGAATCGGAGGCGGCCGTGACCGGGATCGGTGGTTTCGTTATTGATGTGACTGCTTTGAGTTGGTCGGTGGCTCCATTCTCGAGTGTAGAATTCCGATCTACTGTCGACACTGGCTGCCCGGCCGCTATCCCACCCGCGACGACAGCCGTAATCATCAACCCCATAACCACAAGAAGAGCTGCCGATCCTCGGATGCGTGCAATCACAGCCGAATTGGGCCCTGCAGGATTCGAACCAGCGACCGCCCGGTGTCCCACGGCCCCGTGTCCGGGAACCGATATGAGCCGGGTGCTCTGGACCAGACTGAGCTAAGGGCCCTCTAGGAAAATCTTCACACCGGACGGGGAAGGTGTTTCGTTTTCCAAATGCTGAGAGTACAGCCTGACCTCTTGTCTGGGTTCGGCCCCAACCCTTGACCGAAGTCTGCGTCAGCGTCGGTTTGATGATTGCGTTCCTCGACACGACGAGCGATCGGCTACGAGTTCTACGCGGCTGTACGGAAAGGAGTGCGCCAGAGCCAGGACTCGAACCTGGGACCGCCTCGTTAACAGCGAGGCGCTCTACCAACTGAGCTACTCCGGCTTCCATATCATGATATTCCAGTGAATTTCATATGGCTTTCGTTTCCCCCTGCCAGTGCGGCTGGCGATTTGGCACCGTGAGACGGGGCCCCGACCGATACGCTTTCCACCGAACGGCGGGAATCTTAGGCTATGAGTCAGCTGTCGGCGGTTCTGGAGGCTGTGCGCGGCCGGGTGCAGCCTGATGCCGACGAACGTGAACAACTTGAAGCGGCTGCCAGCGAACTCGAAAGACGAGCCGGCGAGGCGATTGACGAACTCCCGGTCGATGCTGACGTTTTGCGGGCAGGCTCGACTGCCCGCAGCACCTGGCTGGCGGGCGATCGCGATATCGATCTGTTCGTGCGCTTCCCACCTGATCTCGATTCACAGACCCTCGAACGACATGGACTGACCGTGGGCCACGAGATTCTGCCTGACGGGCGAGAAGAGTACGCCGAACACCCGTACGTCACCGGAGAGTACGCGGGTTTTGACGTTGATCTCGTCGGCTGTTTTGACGTGGCAGCGGCCACAGAGATCCGGTCATCCGTCGACCGAACCCCGTTTCACACCGCGTATCTTCACGACCGGCTTGACGACGAGATAGCGAACGAAGTGCGTCTCGCTAAGCAGTTTCTCACAGGGATTGGCGCATACGGGAGTGATCTCAAGACGCGCGGGTACTCGGGGTATCTGACGGAGTTGCTAACCCTCGAGTACGGCGGCTTCGTCTCGCTTCTCGAGGCGGCCGCCGACTGGACGCCACCAATCAGACTCGACCCGGAGGCACACGGGACTACCAGCTTCAACGATCCGCTGGTCGTTATCGACCCGACTGACCCCGAGCGCAACGTGGCAGCCGTCTGTGTCGCCAGCAACGTCGCTCGGCTCCAACACCACGCCCGCGCGTTCCTGGATACACCTACCACAGAGCGATTCTTCCCGCCAGATCGTGCACCGCTGGACCCTCCGGCAGTCCAGACACACCTGCGGCGCCGGGGGACGACTCCAGTCGCCGTGCGGCTTGACCCGCCTGACCTGGTTCCCGACGAACTGTGGCCACAGCTGCGGAAGTCGCTGTCTGGGATCCATGACGGTCTTGAGGCGCACGGGTTCGAAGTGGTCCGGTCGCGGGCAATGGTGGGTGAGCAGGCGGTCCTGTTTTTTGAGTTGAGCGTCGCCAGTCGGCCACAGATCGAATATCACGAAGGTCCACCGGTAGCCGTTCGTGAACACGCGCAGGAATTCTACCAAACGTACGCGAGTGATACGCCCGCGCACGGTACCGACAGTGCGACCGGTGGCGAACCCACCGCTGATTCAGACAGTGATAACAGAGCTGCAGACCCTGTCTCCGGCTCTGCGGGGGCGTACGGCCCGCTCATCCAGGCAGACCGATACGTCGTTGAGCGCTCCCGGGAGTTCACGGACGCCGTTTCATTCCTTGAGAGCGCAGCTGTAATGGATGTCAGTCTGGGAGCAAGCCTGACAGCCTGCGTTGAGGACCGCGACGTGATTGCTGGAGATGGTGTGGCCGAGTTGGCGACGGATTTCGGAGCCGAATTTCGCGACTACTTCGAGCCCAGATATCCCTGAGTCAGCTACCGGGACATCGCAGTTTGAGTCGTCGTCTCGTCTCATCTCGTCTTCTCACCCGAGCGATTTGTGACCGCGCCTGGTGTGCCACTCCAGAAGCCTCACGAACCGGACGCGGAGGTCAATTCATCCGCGCTGTTTGCGGATAATAGTCTGATCGACCCCGGCAGTCACTCGTGTGTTGTCGTCTGTACGTGCGCGACCAGCCGAAGCCCAGTCCAGATACTGGCGGGCAGATCTGCCAACAGCCCGTGTCCGATCCGACATCCGACTCCAGGAGACTCTCAGTCGAGCCCAAACTCCTCACGGAGGGTTGCGGTGAGATCCACGATGTCACGGTTCGGGTCACCGTCCGGGACGATTGGGTCACGACCGTCGAAGGTTTCGTGTACCATCGCGACGCCGTCCGCCAGCGTTTCCAGGCCATATCCGCCTTCCAGCACATAGCCCGTCGGGACTCCCAGTCGTCGAAGCCGGTCTGTCAGAAGTGCGTATCCTTCTGTCGACAGATGCATCCGAGAGATCGGGTCTTGCTGGTGGGCGTCGAAGCCAGCAGACACCAGTAGTAGGTCGGGGTCAAATCGGTCGAACGCAGGGACAATCACTTCCTCGATAACGTGCAGGTACCCGGAGTCAGGGACGCCCGATGGGAGAGGAACGTTCAGGTTCGCCCCCTCGCCAACGCCAGTGCCTGTCTCGTTCGCCTCACCAGTTCCGGGATATAACCCTTCTTCGTGAATCGAGGCGTAAAACACGTCGTTCCGGTCATAAAACAGGTCCTGAGTCCCGTTTCCGTGGTGGACATCCCAGTCGATGATTGCCACACTGTCGGCGCTACTTTCGAGTGCTGATTCTGCGGCGACAGCAGTATTATTGAAAAAGCAAAATCCCATCGCGTCGTCGAAGACGGCGTGATGACCCGGTGGTCGCCCAAGCGCGAATGGGGTTTTCCGGCCGCTTGCCCCCTCAAGGGCGGTCTTGGCGGCCCACTCGGCCAATCCGGCGGCAGCAAGTGCTGCCTCCCAGGTCGCCTCGCTGGCGATGGTATCAGCGTCCCACTTGCCACCCCCGTCCCGACAAAACGATTCTACATCTTGGACGTAGCTTGGGTCGTGGACCTGTCTGATGGCCTCACGTGAAGATAACTCTGGCTCGCGATACACCACCTCATACCGTTGCTTAAGCCCTTCACGAATCGCCTGCAATCGGTCGGCCGTCTCCGGGTGCCGGGGACCGGTGTCGTGTTCGAGACAGTGCTCAGTGTAGCCAAACTGCATTACTGGAACAGATCAAAGTAGGTCTCGATGTCTTCCGCCTGGACCGTTCGCCGGTCGGCATGTCTCGCCAGCCGCGCGGCTGCGGCTGCCACACTGTCGGCATAGTCTTCGAGGATATCAGCCAGCGCGATCCGGGCACTCATGCCCACACGATACTGGTCACCGATACGTAGTCTGGCTATCCGGTCCACTGGTGCGATTGGGAGTGTCAGTTCCTCACGGTCAATCACCTGTTCCACTCCGAAGTCGGCCGCCATCAGTGTTTTGCGGCCATTTCCTGTCGCTTGCTCGGCGGCTTCTTTCGTCAACTCCGCGCCGTGAGCTTGGATCCGTCGCGCCAGCTCCTCTGCAGCGTCAGCACTTACCCGGAGATTCCCCGCATTCCGCCGGATGACCTGATCGACGGGGGCGAACGGCAGCTCGACACTCATACACACTTTGGCGTCCGTGCGTCGTATAACCTTTTTTATCGGGTGGATTCGGCCGTTCGGCCGATATCATGCCGCGAGAACAATCGGCGACGGCTAATCAGAACACGTCGTCAGCGTCGATCCGGCCGTCCCGCTCGCTCCCGCGGACCGTCACTGTTTCACCCAGCCGGAGCTCCGCGTCCGTTTCGACGCTTTTCGTCTGTTTCCCATCGTCCAGCACCACCGGATTACCCGCTTGGACGACCGTCCCGGTGAACTCGACGTCTCCGCTCGCCTCATCAGCCGTTGGCTCGCCCCGTCCATCATCCTGGTCTGCGCTTGAGCTAGCTCCGTGTCCCGCTTCCGCCCCGGCCGTGGAACCCGAGCTTGGGCTTGAGCTTGAGCCTGAGCCTGACAGATCCGGACATCTCGGTGTCTCCAGACCGAGAGGCTGTCCCGCCTGCTGCCGCCTCCTGTGTTCCCGCTCCCGAGGTAGTGTCGTCGGTGGGTTCGCCTCCTGGATTCGCGTCGGTGTCGGCACCACTGAATGCTCCCAGGCCCGTATTAGCGTCCGTACTCGAGTCCTGCGAAGCGTTCGAACTCGACCGGTCAGTGGCGGCGCTGTCGCCAACCACGCTTACTGTCGAGCGCCACCCTGCTGATGCTTCGATATCGTCTCGAAAGCCCTCCTGAATTTCGGCGTCCGTCACGACGACTTCGTCGGCCAACTCGATATTCTGGTCAGCTTTGTCACCCCACAGTGCAACGCGAATCTCGCCGGTGTCGTCTTTGAGTCGCACGTTCCGCACCTGACCGGTCGAGCCATCGTCTCGATCGAAGGTGTTCTTCGAGTCAGTCTCGATCACGCCTCCGCCGATGTCTGCGATATCGTCGATCTCGACGTCCGCGATTGTCGTCGTGTCGGGGACGTACTCGATATCATCGTCAATCTCCTCTATGGCGCCCCGCTCGCCCACGTGCAGTTCTAGACCGCCGTCCCGCTCGCGGACGTAGCCGTCGACCACTTCAATCGAGGTGCCAGTGTCGAGTTCCGTCGCGCGGTCGGCCATTCCATCCCAGAGGGTCACGCGGACACGGTCGGTCTCGTCACCCACCACGAGATTCGACACCCGGCCCTCGCTGCCGTCATCCCGGTCGAACGTCCGGACCTGTTCGGTTTCCAGCACCGTCGCCATCAGGTTAACATCTGACAGCCCAAGTGACAGCTCTTCGACCGTGTAGGTGTCTTGAATCTTGACGTCGACATCTGCGTCTAACTCTGGCTCTGCCTGGTCGACACTGACTTCGAGTCCGTTGAACCCCTCTTTAGGGCGTCCCTTCACCCGGAGCACGTCACCCACGTCGAGCTGTTCGGTCGCCGAATCCGCCATCTTGTCCCAGAGGGCGGCCCGCACGTTGCCCGACGCGTCCGCGAGTTCGACGTTGCAGACCTTTCCGTCTGCGTCTTCGTCATCATCGCGCTCGAATGTTCGCGTTTCGCCAATAGAGAGAATCTTTCCAAGAAACTTCACCTCGTCCATCCCGGGCTCAATGTCGGCGATAGACCCGACTTCCTGATCTTTGAGCTCGTGTTTGATCAACTCCGCTGCCGTCTCTTCGTCGGTCAGCCCTCCCATCTTCTCGACTTTGTCCGTGACTGCCTCCTCGAACCGCTCGAACGAGACGTCCGTCTCGATATCTTCGTAGACGTCTTCGATCACTCCCATGCTAGGACGAACACAAGATTACGCAGCGCATAAGCGTTGTCCTTGGTTAACTCCCGTCGCTTTGTCCCGTGGTTTTTGACACATTACGACCGGCGCTGGCGTCGGCGTCTGCCCCACCGGTCCGGCTGAGAGACGCGACGGTCTCTCCGACGATGCAGTCGTCTCCGTTCCCCATCGGTCATACCGTAACGGTCTTACGTCGCTCCAAGATAGGTGATATTGTGTCCTGGTAGGGTAGTGGACTATCCTCTTGGCTTGCGGAGCCAGGGACCGGAGTTCAAATCTCCGTCAGGACGTACAATTTTCCTCACGGCACTCCCCGCTACTCAGTGCGTTCTCACCGGCAGTCCATGTCAATCGCGCGTGAATTGCTATCCGGAGAAACCCGCTCAATTCGGTATTGTCTCGACCAGAAGAAATTCGTCTGTGACACACGTGAAGAGTGTATGACCGACCGCGACGACGATCCGGGGCGCGACGGTCGTGATTCGGTGAGTATCGCGCTCGAGGCTGGGCTGGCGCTTTACAATGAGGGTGAGTACCACGCTGCGCATGCTCCGTTAGAGTCTGTGTGGCTGGGTCTCGACCGCGACAGCGATACTGCCCGACTCCTCCAGGGGATGATCCAACTGACGGCTGCCGTCTTTCACGCACAGTCACGGAACTGGTCGGGTGCTACAGGGCTCGCCTCGTCTGGGCGGGAGTACCTCGAGCACCCTCTCGAAGACCGCGGGGTAGATGTCGCGACTGCTCGGCGATATCTCGACACAGTTCGTGTCGATCCCGAAGTTATCGAGCGCGCCTCCCCACCGCGGCTCTCGTACCGCGGAACGCTGCCAGCAGCTAAGAGTTTGAGCCCTGGTGCCGTGGGACCGGCTGCGGAAGCCCTCGCTGAAGAGTATCCGCGATACGACGCCGATGCAGTCGCGGACGCCATCCGGTATGCTGGCGAGCAGCGCGGGACAGGTCGGACCACGTTTCTCTCGCTTCTTGATGACTTCGTCAGCAACGCGGCTGACCGTGATCTGATTCACCAGCGCCTCGTCGGGCAGGTCGACCTCCGGCGGCGGGAAGACGACGATGTTGAGGGATTATTCGAGTGACGCTGACACAGTCCAGCTGGACGGTCTTCTCCCGGATTCCGGCGATACATACCATCACACTCAGTTCCCGTTGTTGAGACATTCCCGCGTGAGACGGCTAGAAAGACCGAACCAGCGATCAATCCCCGTTCAGACGGGCGAAACAACCACGCCGCGACAGCCACGACTCGGACAACACAACAAGAGAGGGCAGAAGAGACCGCTCTGACACATACTCGAGGATTTCTACAGGCGACACGAGGCGAGTGCCTCGGGGCCTGGCCCCCGCGGTAGTTCACCGGTTGCGACGAGAAAGGCCGGCACCCGACCAGCGAATCGGCTAGCCTCTTGAGATCACTCTTCAGCTGTCGGCTGTCGAGAGCTGCCGTCGAGACTGAACTCTGCGGAGTTGTCTCGAGGCTCGTACCCCAGTGTCTCCCGGGCTCCCTGGATTGAATAGTATCTGCGGTCGTTGTCAGAGATCCCGTAGACAACTTCGAACCCGTAGTCGGCGCGGAGACACCGCTCGAACAGGTGAGCACAGTCCCGCCAGGACAGCCACATCGCGTGGCCCCGTTCGTAATCGTGGGGTGGATGGTCCCGAGTGAGATTGCCGATTCGGACACAGACAACCGATAGTTCGGCCGTGTCGTGATAATATCGGCCCAAAAGTTCACCCGTCGCCTTCGAGACGCCATAGAGGTTGCCCGGCCGCGAGGATTCGGAGCCGTCCAACTGGAGGGAGTCGCCACCCTTGCGATACATCTCTGGCGTCCGGTCGTCAGTCTCGTACGCGCTGACGACGTGGTTTGATGACGCGAACGCAACCTTGGTGACATCTTTGTCGACGGCAGCCTGGAAGACGGCCCGTGCCCCGTCGATATTGTTCTGGAGCACACTCTCCCAGGGCGCCGTCTTCCGTGGGTCACCAGCCAAGTGGATCACTGCCCCCACCTCATCCATCGCCGTCCGGATTGCGTCTCCGTCGGTGATGTCGGCGACATAGATGTCGGCCTCGTCGACGCTCTCGGGGATGCGCTCGGGAAGCAACGGCTCACGATCAAACAGCCGCCAGTCGTACGCGTCACCCAATCCCTCGAGGATGGCGCGCCCGACCCGTCCCCCTGCACCCGTGAGCAGGACCGGTTGATCCATATGAACGGTTATGCACACACCGATGGGAAATATCGTGTGGTTGGACTTTCCAGCGGCTTCGCGAGACCAGAGCTGAGCCGTCTCCTCGCTGGTCACATTTAGCAGGCCGAAAGAGAATCCCCCTTCCTCAGGGAGCGAGGCCGACGGCCGAGCGAGCAGGGAGGGGATGAATCGCCCGACACTTCCCGACCAGTTTGTGAGTAACCAAGCCAATATTTCCTATGGTGACACGGACTGTTCGTGCGCGTGGCTTCGAGCCCGACAAGAAAGGCGGTCACGCCTCATCTTCGGTGTGTCACTCTCGAGGAGGAGTGGGACACTCCGCATTCACGCCCGTGGAGACTGGCACCGCTGTGGAGCCAGGCAAACAGCGTCTGTCTCTCCAACTGCTGTCAGAGAAGCAGGAAGCCCCACTCTCACCGAGCGACCGGCGCGAGCCGTGAGCGAGTCGGGTGGGGTAGTTCACAGACCAGTGTGGGTGCGATTCGAGACGCGAACAGTCGGATTGCCCGCGGTCGACTCACTGTCAAAAGGTCTTTGCCCCTGCCCGCGATACCTCTCTTCAATGGACGACGCCGTCCGGGCACGGGAGGCGGCACAGGAGGCCATCGCGGATATCGAGCCTCCGGAACTCCGTACGTCTATCGAGGATCGCCTCGCAGCGGCGTCGATGACCCCTGCAGTTCTCGCGTTGTTGACTGCCCGGGGGATCGACGCCGATATCGATACCAACGCGACCGCCAAACAGGCAGCCGGTGTGCAGCTCATCTACGAGGGGCTCCGTCTCACCCGGTCACTGGCCGCCGATGAGCCGTGGGCAGACACTGCCAGCTCGGCGACGTTCGAAGATGCCGACCTGAGCGTGCTGGCGGCAGATGTGCTCGTCGCCCGCGGATTTACCGTGTTAGCCGACACTGACGCCGCGTCTGCGGCCGTCGAGGTGGTCCGGACGTTTGGGCGGGATCAGACCCTTCGTGGCCGCGATGACACCGACACTGAAGCGCTCGATTGCCATCTCGAGAAGACTGTTTTCGAGTTGGCGGTCGTCGTTGGCACCGCTATCGCCGGAACCGACCCACCGACAGCACTGCTGTCGTATGCACGACAACTGGCAGCCGACCATGACGGACAACTGCCCCCGTCCGGTCAGACACTCTCAGAGGCGGCCACCACTCGGATCGTCTCACTGTCGAAAGACCGGGTGTCGGCCACTGACCCGTGACTAGCGACCCGCAATCTCGTCGTGGCGCTTGATCTTGTCGAGTTCGATCGAGAGTCGGGGGTGCTGGCTGTGAATGTCCAGCAAGCAACGAGTTACGAGTGCTGTCCGGGAGGAGTCGCTGAATCGTAACCCATATAGACGAATCCGAACTGATTATTCATACGTGCCTGGGTAGCTTAGTGGTAAAGCGCGTCCTTGGTAAGGACGAGACCCCGGATTCAAATTCCGGCCTAGGCTTGAGTGGCCCAATGATCGCTAGCTGCACGGCTGAGATTACAGCGGTAGCGAGGCGAAAGCCCACATCATGGCTTCAGCCGTGGGATGAAGCCGACACTTCTGACGCCCCCCACGTATTGCCTCTTGATACAGGAGTGTTATAATTGTCTCGTACTTATTTTGTGACCCACCGAGGCGGTTCAGCCGCCCAGTGGAACCGGATAATCTCGGGGATTCGGCTCCCGCTCCGTCTGAACGAATCCCCTGTGGACCGCTGGTGTGGATTTCAGACAAGACGGGAACTCCGAATCCCCATGCCATGCCGGGGAGAGGAGTAACGGCGGTTTGGCCCCGCCAGGAGGTCGGTCATATCGACTGATCTGTAACCCTGACACTCCCAACCAAGCGGTGCGGTGCCGTGGGAATCCCACGACTGAAGTCGTGGGAGGAGGTCAAAATTGGCCTGCGGCCCCTTTCCTGTGTACACATATAAAATAATATATGATATTAACTCGCTTAGGTCTGTATAGATTGTATGAGCCAACATCAAGACAACGAGCTAGAGAAAACCCCTGGGTACACGACTGAAACAGAGCTTGTGAGACGGTACGACCGTCCGGTCAAGGTGTCAGACGCTGTCACGTCGACGGTGACGGAGGCAATCGACCAGTGGTCTGAACTGTCGACGTCTCCACCGCTCTGGGAATTTGTCGACGCCGACAAACTGGACGGGCTATTCAAAACCAAAGCCAACGATGACAGCACCTTCCGCCCGTCAGTCGAGTTCAACTTCCAGGGGTGCCGAGTAGTCGTCCTGTATGGACCAAGCATCAGGGTCATTATCGATCGCTATCCCTGATAACCCTCGAAGACGAGCCTGAACGCCTCGAGCGTCTTTCACCACTGTCGCACTGCTGTGCCGTGCCGTGCCGTGTCGTGTCCTGTCCTGAATCTGATTTGAACTGAATTAAGTAGTTCAGAGCGAAGACCAACCGGTCTGAGAATATCCTCTCGTTGATCTGGACGCGGTCACAGTCCCCGCTCTCCGCCTTCTTGAGCGAGGAGCACAGCCATAGAGATTCCAGAAATGCCCAGCAAGAGGAGCGCAGGAACGGCGGCGTACTGATACAGGGCCGTTTCTTGGGCTCGCCAGATCTGCGTGACAATAGTGTCGAACCCTGAGGGGCGTAACACGAGTGTCGCTGGCAGCTCTTTCATCGTCGTCAAGAACACGAGTGCGGCGCCCGCGATGATGCCAGACCGGACGAGTGGCAGTGTCACCCGTCTGAACGCACCCAGTGATGACTGGCCAAGCGTCCGGCTTGCCTCGACGAGTTGCGGATCCACCTGAAGGATTGATGTCCGGGCCGAGCCGACCACCTGAGGGACGAATCGGACTACGTACGCAAACACGAGTAAAGGCAGCGTCTGGTAAATCCACGGGAGATAGCCGGCGCCGAAGTAGACAAGCGCCAGCGCAAGGACGATTCCTGGGACGGCAAAGCCGACGTAGGTCGTCCGTTCGAACAGCGCCGCCAGCCGGGAGTCGTGATTGGCGGCGAAATACGCGATTGGAATCGCCACTACCGACGCGACGGTGGCGGCCGCCAGCGCGACCGAGACGGAATTAGCGACCTGAATCCACTCGAACGCCATTGACGGTCGCCGGGCGACGGTGCTTCGTCGGAGCCACAGCGACAGGATCCACACCGGGACGGCCAGTGCGACTGCCGACACGGCTGCGGGCAGGAGCGTGGCTGGCCACCGCCAACCGCCTAACTGAACCCGATTGGCTCCCTGGTCAGCATCATCACCCTGCACGGTCTGGTCGGGCCGAATCTGTCGCTCCAGCGCTAACACCACCAACACGACCGCCAGGAGTTGGAGCGATAAGAGGGCCGCATAATCTTGCCCGAAGGCATTGTACTCGACAAATATCTGCCGGGTGAACACCGGGACCCGCATGATCGAGGGTGTTCCGAAGTCGGAAACGGCGTACAGTGCTGTCAATAGCGCCCCGGCAGCGATCGCCGGCCGCGTCTGTGGCAGTGTCACTCGCCGGAATACGTCCCAGCGTCCGTGATTGAGAGTCCGGGCAGCTTCGATCAGCTGCGTGTCGAAGGACAACAGTGCTGCCCGCGTTGTCAGATACACGTACGGATATGTGTACAGTGTGATAACGAACACCGCGCCAGCCAGCCCGGACATCTCCGGGACCCGCCCGACTCCGAGCGGAGCCAAGAGAGTGTGAAACTCTCCCTGCGGACCGAACGCAGACACGAACGCGAACGCGCCGACATAACTGGGCACGACCAGCGGGAGTGCAGCGACGACCGACCAGAACCGGCGAAATGGCAGATCCGTGCGAGCCGTGAGATACGCCAACGGAACCCCAAGGAGAACTGAACTCACGGTCACACCGATCATCAGCCAGAGACTGTTCGCCAATACGTCCGCGGTTCGCACGCTGAACAGTAACTCCCAGGCTCGGCCCTTGTCGACGGTGACAGCCTCGATGACCAGCCAAGATAGCGGGAACACGAGTGTTGCGGCGATCGCGCCGCTGATCAGGGTTAATCCGAGCGGGTACTCTCCGTCGGAGACAGAATCAGCGATATCACGTGTCCAACTCATGGGTCGAAACGCTCGCTCTGAGCGAGCAAGTATCGTATCCGGAGTCACCACTCCGACGGATATAAGGATTTAGGTTTGCCTAAAACACTGTATGGAGTTGACGAGACGCGATGCCGCGGCCGCACTCGCGGCGGTCGGCGCCTCTGGGGGGGCCGTGCTGGCAGGCCGGCGTCTCCGCGACCACGACGACGACAACACAGACGCGACGCCTACCGTTACCGGCGGTGAGGGCGGCGGCGATGGGCTCCCGGACGACGAGCGGGTGTACGCGACGCTGACGGCGCTTGCAGAGGTCGTTTACCCCTCGGAGGTGACCGGAATCGAAGCGTTCGTCGAGGGGTTTCTCGCCGGTCGCTTGACTGGCACGGATCACGCGCGGGGGATCCGTGAGACGGTTGTGGAACTCGACGACCGAGGTCAAGCCTGGCATGGAAATCGAGTGTCAGAACTCTCGCCGGGGACCCGGAATCGCTTACTTCGGGATGTCGGGGCCGACACTGCAGAAGAAAATCCGGACGGCACCACTGCCGAACGAGTGCGCTACTTCCTGATCAACGAGCTGTTGATAGCGTTGTACGCATCCCCCACCGGCGGTGAGTTGGTCGGCCTGGAGAACCCCCGCGGACACCCAGGCGGGACCGAGAGTTACACAACAGGCCCGCAATGAGCAACTACGAATTCGGTCCGGAGTCACGTTCCCAGACCGAATCTTCCAGGCCTGGGTCAGGACCCTCCACCGGAGGTCAACAGATCCCGCTGCGAGACGAGCCCGCGAACCTGGACCGTACACCGGTATCGGGTACGGACGTCTGCGTGATCGGGGCAGGCCCAGCCGGCGGACTGATAGCCGATCGACTGGCGGAAACCCACGAGGTGGTGGTACTGGACGCCGGTCCTCGCTTCGACTCGGCAAGCCGGCTCACCCGTCAGGAGCGGGCACTCAGACCCGCATTCGGGCAGCCTGACGTCTGGGACATGGGTGGCCAGCGTGACGCACACTCGGCGTCTGGAGAGCGAGAGTACCCGCTGAACCACGCCCGGGTGAAGGGAATCGGGGGGTCGACACTACACTGGCAGGGGATGGTGATGCGGCTCCACGAAGCCGACTTCAACTCCGCGAGCCAGCGGGGTGTCGGTGTCGACTGGCCAATCGACTACGAGGAACTTCGTCCCCACTACGCGGCGGCCGAGCGCGAGCTGGGCGTGGCCGGCGCAGCCGACAATCCGTACGGTCCTTCCCGCGAGGAGCCGTATCCGATGACGGCGTTCGAGCCGTCTTACAGTGATTCGCTGTTCGCCGAAGCGTGTGAGGAACTCGAAATCGACATGCACTCGGTCCCGAACGCGCGCAACTCAGAAGCCTACGACGATCGGGCTGCCTGTGCGGGATACGGGACCTGTCAGCCAGTCTGCCCGTCCGGCGCGAAGTACGACGCTACGGTACACATCGACCGCGCCGAGTCTCGAGGGGCAACGGTGATCAGTAGCGCGCCCGTCCAGCGGCTCGAACACACCGACAGCCGGGTCACAGCTGCCAGATACGTCACACCCGACGGCACCACCCACCGCCAGAAAGCAGAGACGTTCGTCGTCGCCTGTGGTGGCGTCGAGACGCCGCGGCTCCTCCTGTTGTCGGCGTCGGATAGCCACCCCGATGGGTTGGCCAACTCCAGCGGACTGGTTGGAAAGTTCTTCATGGACCACCTGTTCGCGGGTATGGGTGGTGAATTGGACGAACCCACCCGACAGAATCACGTCGGCTTCTACACGAGCGGTTCTGACCAGTTCTACGACGAGGCGGACACGAATATTGCGCCGTTCAAACTCGAGTTTTTCAACTACGACGGCCCCTCGCCGGTGGAGTCTGCCCTCCGGGGCGACGACTGGGGTGACGCGTTACTCGAGCGGCTGCAGGGCGAGTACGGGACCGCCATCGGTATGGGCGCGCTCGTCGAACAACTGCCCCGCAAAGACAGCTACATTGGGCTGGATCCTGACCGCACCGACGACCACGGCAACCCAGTGCCAGATGTCCACTGGAGCGTCGACGACCGCGCGTTACGAACGCTCGAACGCGCGAACGAAATCCAGCGGCAGATTCTCGAGGAACTCGGCGTCGAGATCACCTGGCAGGTAGGCCCCGACAACACCGGGCCTGCGTACCATCACATGGGGACCACCCGAATGGGGACCGACCCCACCGCGAGCGTCGTTGACCCTCAACTCAGCACCCACGACCTGCAGAACTGTTGGGTCGTTTCCAGCAGTGTCTTTCCCGCTGCCGGGGCGATGAACCCCACACTGACGATCGCCGCGCTTGCACTGCGTGCTGCCAACGCCATCGAACGGTCCCTGTGACCGTAGTCGACAGTGCTTTAGGCTAACCTAAAAACTCAAGTGGCGGCGGTCGATACAGGGGTAGTGATGAGTGGTGAACCCTCCTCGGCCACGGCAGACCCGCCGGCACGAGCGGCTCCGGACGGAGAGACTGCCAGTGCAGCCGAGACGCCCCACTACAGCTTCGAGGACCTGAGTGTCGTCATGGGGACGTACAACGAGGAGGCGGCTATCGACACGGTGTTGTCAGACATCGAGACGGTTACCGGCGGCCAGGCGGAGGTCGTCTGCGTGGACGGCTCGTCGGACCAGACGCCAGCAATCGCCCGCGACCACGGCGCCCGAGTCATCGAGCAATCACCACAAGGCTACGGCGTCGCGGTCCGGGAAGCGATTCTGGCTGCCGATCGGCCCGTGATTGTGACCACCGACTGTGACGATACGTATCCCATGGAGCAGTTGCCGGAGTTTCTCGATGCAATCAACGACGGCGCTGATGTCGTCAGTGGCGACCGACTCTCTCAGAGTCCGGACGCGATGCCGGCGCTCAATCGCCTGGGGAACCGATTGTTCGCAGTGCTGGCGAGTGCTCTGGTGGGCCGTCGGGTTCACGACACGACCACCGGGATGCGCGCGTATCGTCGCGAAGTGATCGAGTCCATCGAGTGGACCGAAAACACCGGGCTCTCTGCGGAGCTGTTACTTCGGCCGCTGATTCGCGGCTACTCGGTCCGTGAACAACCGATCGAATATCGTGAGCGGGCCGGCGAGACCAAACTCGCTCCTATTCGGGGTGGAGCCGCAATCGCAAAGTCGATTCTGACGGTCTCTCTCCGCGAGCAGCTCCGGTGACAGCTGCTTTGCTGGCTTGCCAGCACTCCTGAATCTAACTTAAACAGTGCCGAATCGGTGGTTGTCTGACTACCGTTGCCATCATCACTCCACAGTGTCGACGCGCGTACGGAACTCAACCCCGTCGCGGTGAGCATCCGGTTCGTCCGGGAGATATGTTCCCCGGTTCCCACAGTCTGTCACGAGAGTGCAGACGTACCGGTCGGGCGGCCACACCACCTCCACCGTCTCTCCTGACGTTGCCGAGCCACTTCTGAGAGCCACCTCTTGCCGGTAGGTGAGTGTTCCGCCCTCCGGCTGGACGAGTGTCACCTGGAGGACGACCGTCTGGGTCCCCACCAACTCCAGAGAGTCGTCCCCGTCGGCTGCGGGCATGCGAACGGTGTCGGCGTCTGCGGTCCACTCGATCGCCAGCGAGTCGCCCGGTTCGCCGATTGCCCGTTTTACTGTGCCGTCGCCACTGGTCGTTTCCAGCCGGACCCGAGCGTGGTCGACCCGGTCTGGAACTCCGACCGTGGTGGTGAAACGCTGTTTAGACCCGCGCTTCACCGCTAGCGGTTCGAGTTTGGGATCGACCTGTTGGGCAGCTTCAGGAGTCCACTCGCCCTGGTAGGTGTATCGGTACGGCGTGCGCTCGGGAAACTCATCCACGACCGCAAAGTCGTCGGCTGCATCACGGTCAAGCGCGTAGACAGCAGATCCGTCGAAACCGGGGTCGTTGCGTAACGACTGGAACGGATGGCCGTGCCAGTCGCCGTAGGGTGTCGGAACGAAAATCAGTGCTTTCTCGAAGGAACCACTCTCAATAGGTTCGTAGGCCGTCTCGTATCTGGCCGTGTGCTCGCCGTTCCGCTCAAGTGGTTCGGCGACGACCGCCGCACTGGCTGCCCCACCCACTAGCACGCCCGCCAGAATCACCACTATCACCGCCGCTCTCGCGGCCTGCGGCGAGAGTCGTCGCCCGAGCGCTGCTCGTGCCCGTGAGACCAGCTCTCGACAGGTGACGAGTCCGACCGCTCCGAACACCGCCAGCGGGGCGAGAAGGTCGAAGTGATAGACTGGTCCGAACTGAGAGATGAGCCCGTCAGTCGGATCTGTCACCGTGGCCAGTAGATTGTAATTGCCCCAGAAAAACAGGTTCCCGACAATCACGCTGACGAACAGTCCCGCCAGCAGGAATCGAGTGACCCCCTCGACCGGGTGGTCCGAGGCCCCTCGCTGGCCCGTGAGACTCCCGTGATGCCACCGGCGAATCGTGGCCACAAGGCCGACCGCTGCCAGCCCCGTGCCGAGGGGGCCAGCGGTGAACCACCGAGTCGCGAAGTACCACACCACGTGCGCGTTCGCCCGGAGTGCCACGGCCGGTGAGTACACAATCGAGTGACCCAGGATGCGCCGGCGCCCGAATCCGGGGCCGTCTGCCGGAGCGAAGGCTTCGTACGGGAACAGCATGGCCGACCCGGTCATCCGGAGATTGTACGCCAGTGTGATCCCGACGAATAGCAGCCCGATGGCCGCAGTGACCCCGTTCCGGCGAATCGCGTCTGGCACTGGCTGGAGTGAGCCGTCGCCGGCGCTCACGACCCGATAGACGGCGTGGAAAATGAACGGAGCGGCAAACAGCACTGCTGTGTACGGGCGCGCGAAAAACGCCACCCCGATTGCGACGCCAGCGACAGCCGCCGCTGCCACAGATTCGTCGCGTACACCGCGGAGATAGGCGACGGCGAACACGAGATTGAGCGCCGTCGTCGGAGCGTACGGCAAAAACACTGAAGAGGTCACGAGGGTGAGCGGTGCGGCCCCGAACAGTATCGCAGCTAAGACGCCGACACGACGGTCAAATGCCATGACGCCGAGTAGGTAGACCAGCCCGGTGTTGGCCGCCGTGACGACGGCTAACGTGACGCGTGGCTCTCCGAACAACGCCATCGCTCCGGCGAACATAGCCGCGGGCACGGGGGTGTACTTCGGGTACAGCCGTTCGCCGTCCGCGACGAAAAACCACGGCTGGAATGCGCCCGTGAGACTGTCGACGTGCAGTTCCAACTGCCCTTCCAGTAGCATCGCCGCTTGCATCAGATAGACCGCTTCGTCGTGGTTACTGGAGTGATACGGGAACACACTGACCGCGAGTCCAAACACTGCGACACCGGCTAGCCCCGCGACCAGCGCCGCTACAATCGCCAGTGGCGCTGGCTTTCCGCGGCCATGGCCTGACCCCCGGAACACCGCCGTCACCGCAGTCAGCGCCGCTGTCACCGTCTCGATTGTTGCCCACAAGACAGTCCGGATCATGTCATGTGCCCGGAAGAGCGATTAAATCTCTACGCCCTCGTCCCGCATGAGATCGATTGTCGGTTCCAGGTCTGACAATACGGTCAAATCGAGATCCGGCACGTCCAGTTCGTCGATTGTTGGAATATCTCCAACGGGCTCGACGCCCGGAATCAGGGGATACTCGAAGTTTCGCCGGGCGAAGTAATCCTGTGCTTCGGCCGATAACAAGTGACGTACGAAGGTGGCTGCCAGTTCGCTGTCGGCGGCCGCGTCGACAATCGCCGCACCGGCCACGTTGAAGACGGCTCCGGCGTCGCCCTGGGTGAAGTGGGTCGCGAGAGGAGCGCCAGGGTTCGCGTCACGGACGCGTTGCACGTAGTAGTGATTCGTGAACGCCGCGTCGATGCTCCCGTCGGCAATCGCCTGACAGGCTGCCAACTCGTCGGGGTAGGTCTTCGCGCCATCGGCAATCCCGCGCACCCACTCTCGAGTCGCCGCTTCGCCCTCGATCGTGCGCATGGCCGTGACGAACGCTTGTACTGATCCGTAAGACGGTGCCCACCCAATATCGCCCGCGAAGTCGGGATACGTCATGATGCTGTCAGGCATTTCTGCGCGGTTATACGCGTCAGTGTTGAACGGCACTGCCCGAGCGCGGCCTGAGATCCCGATCCACTCGTCTGTGCGGAACTCCGCTCGGACCGTCTCCAGAACGTCGTCTGGGAGCGACTGGGTCCGGCCTTCGTCGGTGAGGGTGCCGAGAGCCCCAGCGTTGACAGAGAAGAATACGTCTGCTGGAGAGCCACTACCCTCGTTGAGAATCTGATTGACCAGATCCGTCGATCCGCCGTACCGCCGGACCAGAGTGAAATCGTCGTACAACTCATCGATATAGGTCAAGAGATCGCCGACGAGAAACTCTCCCCGCCCTGAATAGACGGTGAGTTCTCCCTCGAGAGCGGGCATTTCACCCATCGGCGTTCCGCCGGGGGCGTCGCGTCCGTCCCGGCCGGACCCGATCTGCCCGATTGTCACGTCGGTGGTTGTTTCTTCGCCGCTGTCGAGAACCGACCCCAGACAGCCCGCGAGTCCGAACGCGCTCGCAGCACCCGTCGCCGCGAGTATCTGTCGTCGATGCCGTCCGTTAGGTGTTTGATTGTCGTCCATCTGTTGTGTGTCGTGGCAGTGAGCAAGCGATTCAGTCGTCTGCAGCCGACGAGACCGCCCGCGGTGACCGGTGTTGGGTGTCCTGGCTGTCGAGCGTGTCGAGCCCGGCCAGTGCATCCAGACACGCCAGCCAATCGTGCATGTGCTCGCCCACGTAGTTCAGGAACGCACCGTTCCGGTAGTTGTCGAAGTCTCCGTCCGCGAGGCGGTCCGCCATCGCCAGAAACACTCCGGCGTAGTCGGTCGCCTCGCTGCCGACATCATCGATCAGTTTCCACAGGTGTTCGTTTAATTCTAGCCCCGCAGCCTCGTTGGCAAGATCGTCGAACGTCGAACGAGCGGCCTTGTTGTGCTGACAGAGGGGTTCGCCGGTGTAGATGCGGCCCCCCACGACGTCGCAGGCCCGCTTGAGAAATACCCCGCTCCAGATATCGTCGAACCGCCCGACATCCCACTCGTTGTCGTCCATCGGGAGCTGGTAAAACGCCGGGATCACGGCTCGCCGGAAAGCCAGGTTCATCGAGCAGACGGTGAGATAGTTGCCCTGGCCGGCGACGAAGTCGGACCCGTAGTCCGTCTCGGCCGTCCGCGTTTGCGCTTGCCCTTGGAGGTCGCCGTCCATGAGGATGCGGACGGCATCGAGATCTGGCACGTTCGTCCACAATCCCTGCGAGGCGACCACGTCTCCTGTCCCGAGAGTCGCCGTCCCTGTCTTTACGGACTCGCCCATAGCCGAGTACGGGTACCCACGCGGGTAGAGACCGTGGTCGTCGGCGCTATCGTACAGAACGTTCACCCAGTGTTCGTCAGACGTGACACACTCAATATCGCCTGTGAAGCCGAGATTCCGCAGATGTCGACCAAAGAAGTCCCGCCCCTCCTGCGGGAGAGTGTCGTCGTCAAGGAAAAGACCGTACTCGAATCGACTGTTGGTCCACATGTATAACAGCCCGAAGCTGGTCTCTGCGTGACTGGCTGCGGGCACGACGTGGCTGTACTCTCCGATGCCATTGTCGTGATACCACTGTTGGCGGCGTGATCCGTCGAATACCGCACCCGCAACGTCTAGCTCTTCGAGCATGGTGCGCATCGCCGCAGTGTCACAGAAGTTCTCGGTGACTAGCAGGAAATACAGCCGCGACGTGTCGAACCCCTGGGCACGGGCGTTCGCGACGTACGATCTGAGGCAGTCGTACTCTCTGACCGTCGGCACGATCACACAGATGTCTTCTGTCGGCTGTGGTCGTTCCGCTCCCATCGTACACCGGGTCTTTAGGCTAACCTAAAAATATTGGCGGTCTGTAACGGCTCCCTCCAGTGGGGTCTCAATCCGAGACACTCAGAAGCATCTGCGCTCGTGATGGCACAAAACTGCGAGCGCATATCCCCGTCTTCAGGCGGAAACGGTGGTCAACCACGGGCTGGCATCAAGACGTGGCAGGACACTCACTCGAGCGGGGCCAGAACACCGACGATCGAATCCCAGCCAACGAACGCCAATTGAAGTAGGTTGGCGTCATACAATGAGTTATGACAGAGACGGCTTCGACCCCCGGTATTCATCACGTGACGTGTGTGGCTGGTGACCCCCAGCAGAATGTAGATTTTTGGGCAGAGACACTCGGTCTTCGGCTGGTGAAGCGCTCGATCAACCAGGACGACCCGAGCACCTATCACTTCTTTTTCGCCGACGCCGAGGGGACGCCAGGCACGAGTATGACGTTCTTCCCGTGGGAAGACATCGCCGACGGCAAGATCGGCTCTGGACAGGTTTCTCGGACGGCGTTTCGTGTCCCGGAAGGGAGTCTGGACTTCTGGGAGGCTCGCTTCGACGAGCACGGTGTCGAGTACGACGGCCGGACCGAGCGTTTCGAAGAGACTGTACTCCCTTTCCGCGACCCGGACGGCCTCCCTGTAGAGCTCGTTGCCACATCGATTCCGGATGATGACCCGACCACGCCGTGGACGCAGTTCGTTCCTGAGCGTGCGGCTATCCGTGGGTTCCACTCGGTGACGCTGTGGCTCGCTGACCCGATGCCCACACAGACTCTACTCGAGAAGATGGGACTCGAAGAAGCCGGCTCTGAACCAGCAGACAGCAATACATCGAGCGGGGACCGCACCCGGTTTGCGGCTGCGGGCCCGGTGGGGACCTACGTGGATGTTGTGCCGGCGATCGAGGGCGGCCGCCAGGGCCATGGCACCGTCCATCACGTCGCCTTCCAAACACCGACCGACGAGGTCCAATCGGCAGTGCGTGAGATCGCGCAGACTGACGGCCTCAGACCAACCGGCCAGATCGACCGTCACTGGTTCCGTTCTGTGTACTTCCGAGAACACGGAGACATCCTGTTTGAACTCGCGACTAACGGTCCGGGTTACGGGTCTGACGAACCTATGGCCGAACTGGGCGAGCAGCTCGTATTACCGGGGGAATTCGGTGACCGTCGTGAACAGATCGAAGCGGAACTGCCTGAAATCTCCGTCCCACGCGCCGACTGAACTGCTCGCCTCGCAGACGGTCTTGCCATTTTCAACGATCGGTTCGTCTGAGTCGGAGCCTGGCCAGACTTCCGGATGTTGACCCGGATTGGTGGTACTGTGAATGCTCGTTCTGTGATTGAGGACAGACAGAGAAACTGGCCAGAGCAAAAGATCACGGCCACGAACGGAGCTGAGGGTGGGCTGACAGTGGGTCACCCGGCGACTCACTGCTGCCGGAGTCACTCGCGGAGGTACTGATTCACGCGATCGGTAACGGCTGCCCGGAACTCTGATTCTGCTGCACTTCCGGAGTTGTCTGGAAGACGTCCTTCCCGGGCGAGCCGCTCAAGAGCCCGCGTGACGATTGTTTTGGTACTGTTGCCGTCCGATTCGGTGGCGACGGCTTCAACGACTCGCTCGAGCCAGGGGTCCGAGATGTGGCTCCCAATCTCGTCGACTGTCGTGGGGCGGGGGTCGGGCGATGCCGACTGGCCGGACCGCAGTGCTGCTCTGGAGCCGGTTTTGTCCCGCAAGACCACTCCAACGGCTGGGCCGTCTCGCCACTCGGACAGGGGTATGTCATACGTATCTGGATCGAAGTCTCTCCCCCGAACTTCTCTCGCGATGGTGTTGATCGGGGGAATCTCAACTCGCTTGAACACGCGTCTCGCAGTGTCGATCGAGAGGTACTCACCGGTGTCGTCGTTCCATACGTCTGTTCCGAAAACCGAGGGAGTCTGCGCCCAGTCGTAAGGCGTCTCGCCGGCACCGACTGCAACGGCCAGGAACGTGACTGCATCGACAGTTTCGACTGCATCGCGGAATCGATCCCGCTCGAACCTATCCTGGACCATGCGGACCGCGTGGCGGTACTCCAGCGGGACGCGGTCGGACTCGAACACGCGATCTGGGCCGCCGAACTCCAAAAGCCCCGACTCCTGCATCCGAAACCGGAAGGCCAGTCCGTCTATCAATTCCATGATCCACAGGTGGCCGTCGAATAGCGCCCCCGGAGCCGCATCCAGACTCTTGAGCGGTGGATGTGTGTGCATTGAGCGTTCCTGGTCACGACAAAGAAGCCCTCCATCGAAAGGATAACGACTGGCGCAGGCGGGGCCACTGACGAGCGAGACGAGCAGTTCTGTGCGTAACCCCGAGACGGTTCAGCGCCGGCCGTGAATTCCCTCCTCGCCTATCGTCGGACGACAACTCCACCCGAGGTACACGCGGTCACACCGACACAGGAACTCCAGTCTGGAGTAATACACAAACCTGTCCAGATACACATCATGATATGTACGGATCGGTCGGCGTGTAGTGAGAGAGACGAACGCGTCCCTCAGCTACTCGTCTGGTCGATATTCCGTTGCATAGGAGGACCCTGTACGTGTCACATATCGTTCGACAGTCGCTCACGGTCGTCGTCTCGGTGGTCGTCTTACTACCAGTCGTGTCACCCGGGGTGGGGGTGGCGACTGCGGCTCACGACGACGGAGATGCAACTGATGATGTCGAGTGGCTCGACGGAAATCCCGACGAAATCGACGGGACGATTGTCGTCCGGCTCGACACATACCGGAGCGCACAGCAACCCGAAGAGGGCCTCGGCACACAAGGTGCCTCGGTCGACGCGCTGCAAACGCATGCCGATCGCACCCAGACGGGGGTGATCGAGTGGGCCGAACGTACCGAAGGAGTGGAAGTTCGGAACAGTTTCTGGCTGGTCAACGCGGTTACGTTGTCCGTGTCTCCAGAGGCAGAACTCGACACACTCGACACGTTCGATACCGTCGAAGCGGTTCATGAGACGTTCAGTATCACTCAGTCACAACCCGTCGAGACAGTCGATTCGGCCGACACCGTAGCACCGGCTGAGCAGGACGTCACTGCAGGGCTTGACCAGATATCGGTCCCGGACGCGCGCGAGCGGTTCGGCGCTCGCGGAGCGGGTGCGACCGTGGCAGTGCTGGACTCGGGTGTCGAGGCAGAACACCCTGATATCGATGTGGAACGATTCCAGGCGTTCGGCTCTGACGGGAGTCCGATTGAGGGTGAACCGACCGACCCCTCACCGCAGAGTCACGGAACTCACGTGTCGGGAACAATCGTCGGTGGGAATGCGAGCGGGACTGCAATCGGGGTGGCCCCTGATGCCGATCTTGCGGTCGGAAGTGTCCTAAACGACTGCGGTCGAACCGGCTGTAGCGGGACGTTCGAGCAGATCATCGCCGGGATGGAGTGGGCTGTGGCAGACGTGAACGCAGACGTACTCAGCATGAGTCTTGGAGCCCCCGGTAAAACGGACCGGATGGTCGAACCGGTCCGCAACGCCAGAGCCGCCGGGACGCTCGTCGTGGCCGCTGCCGGCAACGCTGGCGAGGGGACAAGTGGGTCTCCAGGCAACGTCTACGACACAGTGGCGGTCGGAGCGGTCAACGATGACGGCTCTGTTGCCGACTTTTCCGGCGGCGAACGCGTCAATAAAAACGAGTGGTCGTCGCCCCCAGAAGAATGGCCTGACGAGTACGTCGTCCCAACGGTCACCGCTCCCGGAGTCGATGTGAAGAGCGCGCAAGGAACCGACGGCTACGGGGAACTGAGTGGCACCTCGATGGCCACCCCACATGTCGCCGGACTCGCGGCCCTGGTGATCGGAGCAACAGAAGCGGGACCAGGTGAGGTCGAACAGGTGTTAGAGGCGTCCGCTCGAAAGCCCGCCGAGGCGGCCGACGACACGACCGACCGTGACACGAGATTCGGCTCCGGTATCGTCGACGCAGAGGCAGCTATCGCCGCGGCTGAATCCGGTGGCCCACAACTGAGGATGGCAGATCAGACGCCTTCACCAGCCTCGAGCGCACTCGGCGAAAGTCTCCTTACGCCGCTGTCTGTTGTGATGTCTGCTGACCTTCCGTCGCCACTGGATGACCTTCTCGCGAATCCGGTCGATGCCGACATCGCGTTCGGTCGACGTATCCGGCCGTAGGGTCCGCGCTCATGCTGATCGATCCCCCCAATTCTCCATCATCAAAGAGCGTCTGTGCGGCGGTCAATCGGTTCCGGTCGAGATAGCCGATTACTGAGCAACAAGGCGAAAGCCTCGCCCTTCAGGGCGGGGAGGATCTCAATCCTCGTCTCCGGAGTCGGCATCGGATTCTTCCATCTTCTCTTCGACTGTCTTCTCGACGGTTTCTTTGACGGCCTTCTCGACACTGTCCTCGACAGTATCTTCCACCGTCTTTTCGACGGTGTCCTCGACAGCATCTTCCACCGTCTTTTCAACGGTATCTTCGACAGTTTTCTCGACGGTATCTTCAACAGCGTCTTCGACGGTGTTGTCGACGGACCCTTCGACGGTATCTTCGACAGTTTCTCCACAGTATCTTCAACAGCATCTTCGACGGTCTTCTCCACAGTATCCTCGACAGCATCTTCGACGGTTTTCTCTACAGTATCCTCAACAGCGTCTTCGACAGTCTTCTCGACGGTATCTTCAACAGCGTCTTCGACGGTGTTGTCGACGGACCCTTCGACGGTATCTTCGACAGTCTTCTCCACAGTATCTTCAACAGCATCTTCGACGGTCTTCTCCACAGTATCCTCAACAGCGTCTTCGACAGTCTTCTCGACGGTATCTTCAACAGCATCTTCGACGGTGTTGTCGACGGACCCTTCAACGGTATCTTCGACAGTTTTCTCGACGGTATCTTCAACAGCGTCTTCGACGGTGTTGTCGACGGACCCTTCGACGGTATCTTCGACAGTTTTCTCCACAGTATCTTCAACAGCATCTTCGACGGTCTTCTCCACAGTATCCTCGACAGCATCTTCGACGGTTTTCTCTACAGTATCCTCGACAGCGTCTTCGACGGTTTTCTCTACAGTATCCTCGACAGCGTCTTCGACAGTTTTCTCGACGGTATCTTCAACAGCATCTTCGACGGTGTTGTCGACGGACCCTTCGACGGTGTCTTCGACAGTTTTCTCGACGGTATCTTCAAGCATCGTTTGTACCTCCTGATTCATCCCCGAGCCGACCGTCTCGTCGACTTCGTCGGCGATGGCCTGGTCGACGGATCGGCTGACCTGTTGAGACACTGTTCGCTCGAAGCCCATCTCTTCTGGACCGGGCCCGGTGCCGCCGTCTGCCCCGGCGACCACACCAATCTCTTTGCTCACAGCCTGATCGACAGATTCCTCGACCTGCTCAGTCACGGTCTCTTCCACCTGCTCTGCGACCCGATCGGTCATCCACTGTGGGTCAAATCGGGCCATCTTCCACCCGACGTGGACGACATACGCTGACAACGAGCCCAGGCCGAAGGCGACGCCGGCCGCAGTGTCACCCAGCAGAATAAGCGCGATACCAACAATCAACAACACCCCATACAGGATATCGGTGACAAAATCGACCCGACTCGGTTTCACGGCTGCCTCGGACGCCGCATCACGGAGGGTTTCTCAGCGTGCATTATCATATCTACAATCGGCAGCCTGGTATATTCACCTGTCTCAGACTGGGTGGTTACAGAGGTGACACTGCAGTGCCAATCGGGCCGAACCCCGGTTCAGACGAGACAGTCCAGTCCGGTCCGAGTCGGGTCGGCCTGGCAGATCGTCTGGGCCTGTCCCCGCGGTCGGACCAGGTAGTGTTAACCGGGTCGGGAGTCTCATTCGCATGTGGTAGAACCGCTTCTTCTGGTTGGGATTGTCGTTTCGCTGTTTGTCGGGTTCAATATTGGTGGTGCGACAACAGGCCCAGCCTTCGGCCCAGCCGTCGGGGCCAAGGTAATGTCGAAGACGGCGGCAGCGGCGCTGATGGCGGTGTTTTTCTTCATTGGCGGCTGGACTATCGGCCGACGTGTGGTGGAGACGCTCGGGACGGAACTGGTCACTGATACGGGCGTGTTCACCGTCGAGTCCAGTATCGTCGTTTTGTTCTTTATTGGTGCGGCGCTGTTCATCGGAAACTTCTACGGGGTTCCCGCGTCCACCTCAATGACGGCCGTCGGAGCGATTGCAGGACTCGGGATCGCGACCGGCGAACTCGACTGGGCTGTAATGGGGGAAATCGCTATCTGGTGGATCGTTGCGCCTATCGTTGGATTCTGGATTTCTGGAATGCTCGGGCGATATTTTTATCCCTCGATCGAGCGGCTGATCGCCATCGAGCAAACGCCAGGCCCACTGGTTGAGGTCGACCGCTCCGGCCGGCTCCCTCAGGTCACGAGTGGGCCCAATACGACCCGGCGGGAACTCGTCGGTGTCGTCACCATCGTGTCGATTGGGTGTCTGATGGCATTCTCCTCGGGGACCTCGAATATCGCCAACGCGATTGCCCCGCTCGTCGGTGCCGGCGCGGACCTCAATCTCATGTTGCTGTTGGGCTGTGGCGCCGTCGCAATCGGCGCATTCACTATCGCCCGCCGAACGTTAGATACGATTGGCAGCGACATTACTGACCTCCCGCTGACGGCAGCAATCGTCGTCGCGGTCGTTTCCTCGTCGATCGTCACTGGGCTGTCTGCTATCGGCATCCCCGCGTCGTTCGTCATCATCGCCACAATGTCGATCGTCGGCCTCGGATGGGGTCGGGCAACCCGGGTCGCGACCATTTCGGAGGTCGTTCGCGGAGAGAAAGCTCCGGACGTGTCGGTTGATGCGCTGGTCTCTGATGGTGCGGGAGACGAGCCAGATCCGGCCCCCCCGATCGGTAAGGAAGACCCAGACGCGATTCCCGCGGCGTCTGACCTGTTTGACCCAACTACCACCGGCCGCGTGATTGTGTTACAGAATGTTGTCCCGATGATTTCGACGACCGGCGCGTACGTGATGTTCACTGTCTTGTTCCGGTTTTTCTGGTAATCTGTCTGCATCTGTCGCACTCAGACCCCACTGTCCGGGTGTGAAACTGACGGACACCGATCATGTCCGACACGGCGTGCCGGCAGACTCAGGCGCATAGATTTATTCCAAATGCCGTGGTATCCGGTGACATGAAAATTGTAATTGTCGGGTACGGTCGGGTCGGCTCACAGACTGCACAAGTTCTCGATAGAGAAGGCCACGAGATGGCAGTCGTCGATACGGTTCAACAGAAGGTCAACCGGGCCCGCGAGCAGGGTTTTACCGCGGCCCTCGGAGACGGCACTCGGGAGGTGGTACTCAGTGAGGTCGGCGTCGAAACGGCGGACGCGGTCGGCGGATTCACCGGCGATCCAGACGTGAATGATGAGATATGCACGGTGGCAGCCCGTCACGGCGCCCGAACTGTCATGCGGATCAGTGAGGACGTCAGCGCCGCCCTGTATCAGGAGTACACCACGGACGCCGACGACGTAATCTATCCGGAACAACTCGGCGCAGCCGGCGCGAAAACAGCTCTCCTGGGCGGTGACTTCGGCGCCATCGCAGATCTTACGCAGGAGTTGGCAATCACCGTGCTAGACGTGCCCGAGAGCGCCCCCATCGTCGGGGGATACGTCAACGAGATCGACCTCGGAGAACGAGGTAGAGTATACGCACACGGGCACGACAACGCGGATCTGACGATCCCACTGCCTGGCACACTCGTTGAAGCAGATGACCGTCTGGCCGTCATTATGCAGTCCGGTGTCGAAGCAGAAGTCCGTGCGCAACTGTTTGGCACTGATTCCCCGGCCAGCGCCTAACCGGTCACCGACTCTCCCCGAAGCGGTTTTTGCCAGTCTCAGAAGTATAGACGCGCACACGGGTGGATGGGAACTGAGGGTCGGTGCGCGTCTGTGTATGTCACCTGACGGCGGTGGATTAAAACCTCGTCAGACGAGCGTGTGACAGCGGCGTCTTCAAACCACTTCCAGCCTGGCGACCACACTCGTTTCTCACGGCCTCCGCTTCTGGGCTGAGACTGACAGCCGATCTTACTGGCCACACTATAGTCGTAAACCCAATGTGCCGGGCGGAGCAACTAATTGTGTGAACTGGGATAATCTGTTCGAGCAGGCCCAAGAGTATCGCGTCGATCCGGATGAGACAATCGACCGTGTCCGGGCCAGACTTGAAGAGCTGCGCGATGAATGACGATCGACCCGAGTCCAGCTCGGGTTGTGGCCGACGCGGACGTACTTGCGGCCGATCTGCTGGTCGACGGAGCGGCTCGACGCAGTCTTGACGAGTTGCGGAGTCACTCCTGGACGTCTCTCGTCGCCAGTGATGCACTCCTCGCAGAAGCGACGGACATCATCACGGCAGTTGCTTCCGAGGAACTCGCGGCGGGGTGGCATAATCGGATCAACCAGTGGCGCGAGCCGGTCGAGCATCCCGAAGGCGATCACCCGGCAGTCGCGTCGGCGTATCGCGGGGGGGCAATGCACGTGATCTCGTTCGAGTCTTCGCTGACGACGGTCGGAGCGGGGACGTCACTCCAAGAGACGTTTCCGGTGAGTATCCGCGAGCCCGATGCCTTCGCAGCGATATTCAATCCCGAACGACTCTACCCCACCGTCGTCGGCGGTGACTATCCCGGTCCTGATCGTGACCCGCGTTCGTAGCGGCTATTGAGTGTCACGTGTCGGGCTGGCCGTCACAGAGAATCGATATCAATCGGTTACTGTATACTCACACGAACCTGGATGATGATGTCGTCGGCTTGGGAGCGGGTGTTTGAGCTACAACCCAATCTGATGACCGTCAGACGTGGTCCTCGGCTACAACTGATATGTACTGCTTCCGGTGGCTTCTGCTTGCTCAGACCACGGTCACATGATTCGTCAGTCCCGTTGTGAATACCACTCTGCAAACTCCGAGAGGGCACGACCCCGATGAGAAAGCGAATTCTTCTGTTCTGTCGACATCTCGGCGAGTGTCTCGCCATCGTGTTCGAATATCGGGTCGTACCCGAACCCCCCGTCTCCTCTTGGGGCGACGATCGTCCCTGGAACGGCCCCTGCAAACAGTTTGACCGGCAGCAAAGTGTCCTGATCAGCCTCCTCAAAATCGCCGTGAGCCACGGTTGCGGCCCGCTCGGTCCGGTCGATGGGGTCTGGCGACGCTTCGACCGGCTTCCCGTCACAGTAAGCCAAGACACACCTGAAAGAAGCCTGGGCTGAATCGATCTGCTGAGCGAGCTCCCACACCCGTTCGACGCCTATGGTGTTTTCTACGAACGACGAATACGGCCCTGGAAACCCTTCGAAGTCATCAATGAATAGGCCGGCGTCGTCAACGATCACGGGGCCAGCCATCCGCTGGTACGCTTCTCGGGCGCCCGCTGCCGCAATCGGTTCCAGTTCCGGGGCCTGTATCTCCGTGTAATCGAAGTCTCGCTGCTCGATCGTCTCCTCCCCGAGATACTCTCGGGCCTCGCGAATCTTCCCCTCGTTCGTCGTCACGTATCTGAGCACGTGCCCGTTTGAACTGCCCGACGCTTAGCTGTACCGAGGCGCTAAGCCCCTTTCCTCAGCGAGCGCCGAACGGTTCTCATATACAAAACTCTCGCGCAAACAGCACGGGTCGAGCAACTACGAGAAGCAACGGCGGCGCGTAGCGGAGTGTCACGCCGACCTCCAACGGAAGCGCCGCGACTTCCTCCACAAACTCTCAGCGTACTACGCCAGAGAATACGACCGCGTAGCGGTCGAAGACCTGAACGTGAAGGGGATGGTGGAGTCGCCATCGAACAGCCGCAACACCGCCTCTGCCGCATGGCGAACGTTTCTCTCGTTGCTCGAATACAAGTGTAAGCGAGAGGGGACGCACTTCGTCGCGGTCAACCCGAGAGGGACGAGCAAAGAGTGCGCGTCCTGCGGTGTCTCGACGGGCAAGCCGTTGTGGGTCCGTGAACACTCCTGTCCAGTTTGCGGGTTTGAATTGGACAGGGACGCGAACGCGGCGTGGAACATTCTTTCTCGCGGCCTCGAAGAAATAGGAGTGGGACACTCCGAATCACCGCCTGTGGAGACTGCGCTCGCTGTGGATACGTCCGTATCTGCAAAGCGCGTCGTGGAAACAGGAAGCCCTGCCCTCAAGTAGCGAACGGCGTCAGCCTTGACCTCCTCCCACCCCTGAAGGGGTGGGGTAGGGTGGGATTCCTCCGTCAGTTATCCGTCACTGCTGATAACTACGGCTGTGACCGTGCGGGTTCGCTGATGCAACTTCGGCCCTCGAACGAGGGTGTGGTGTGGTGTTTTTGTGTATCCGTTCGCTGTTGCCCGCTCTCATTGAGAGCGTGGCACTCACGGGCGTCCAGTCGCGTGAGCAGCAGGCTGGGCCATCAGCCCAACTCTCCTCTCCGTTGCAGCCACTCGTGGAGAGTTCTGAGGGGCGACAGTGTTTGCTGCTGGGTGGGCCGCGGTGGTGTGTGAGTAGGTGAGACCCACTCGTGACCGTCTTGAGCGTGAGCGGGTTCCCCGCAGCAGCACATCGCATATCTGTCTGGATGTAGGGACTCTTTGTGATTGACTGTATCGGATAACAGCGTGCAGGAATAGCGTGTGTGGTTCTCCGTTGTCGGCCTCATCCCGCGGCTGAAGCCGTGGGCTTTCGCCTCAAACCACTGTAAGCGAGTAGGGTAGGGTAGGGTAGTTCACCCGCATCGGAACGTCTATACCGGCCGCCTGCACCCGAGAGGTCAGGACTCACAGTCCGCGAACCCGGACAGTCCAGAAATCGTGGAACGCTTGCTTGAGTGCCGTCTCCGGGTCGCCACTGGCGTCTGCCACGTCTGTGGTGTCGGCTAGCTCTCGCAGTTCCGACAGGACAGTCCGTTCACCAACCAGAATAATCTGATCGACCTCGTCGGCGTCTCGAATCTCGTCGCGAGCTTTCTCGAGGTGATCCTCGATCTGCCCGTCTCGGCGTCGCTCGAACCGGTCCTGTGAGAAACCACCTTTGGAGTGCTGGGATTTCACCTCACTCTTGAAGGCGGTGAGGGATTCTCGTTCGCGTCCCTCGTAGATCCCCAGCGCGAACGTGTCCGACCGCAGGAGCCCAAACGCGAATCGGCTGGTCGGCTGAAACCACGACGGTTGCAGCCGAAAGCTATCCGCCCACCCGTCGAACGGGTCCGGCATTACCGGGAGATTCAGCGCGGCCGCGACGAGGCCGGCGTCGTCGATGACGACCAGTGCTGGGGCAGCACGCCGGACCAGTGCTGTCCGGTCGCCTAGTCGGTCACTGACCGTCGTCGGGATCGAGTCTGAATCGGTAACTGCGGCGGTCAACAGTCCGTCAGAATCAGACTGGATCGTAGCCAGGCGTCCGTAGAGTTCACCAGCCCGGTCCGGGCCAACCTCTCGCATCACCCGATACTCCGGGGCTGTCTGCCCGTCAGCGGTCTCCCGCCTGACCCGGTCTTCGAGCTGCTCGATCCGATCTTCGAGCCGATTAATCCGCTCTTCGGCCCGCTGTTTGTCTGCGACCGCGTCAGCACGACGGCGCTGTTCGGCCTCGACTTGCCGCTGGAGGTGATCCTTTTGCTTCGTGAGCTCCTCGATCTGCTCTTTGAGCTCGGCGCGCCCGAGCAGCCTGTCAAGCATACAATTACCGGGAGACGACGTGACTTGAAACTAGTGACACCGTCTCACCAACCTGGGTCGGTCACACGCCGTCGTCTGTCAGTCGGAGGAATCGTGATCGGGGTGGAGTCAGGCACCACTCGCCAGGTCCCACCCAGAGTACCGCAGCAGGTCTACCGCGCGGTCGCCTTTCGCGAGAAACACCGCACTGCGAGTAGGAAGCCGCTTATCAGTGTATTCTGGCGGCAGCTCGAGCGTTCCTGCCGGCGTGTCTTCGCTCGCGACCACCGGAAAGTGAGTCCCTTCAATTTTCATCACTAGCGGTGCGTCGAGCCGCGAGAGCCCCTTTCCGCCTTCGTCTCCGACATAGAGTTGTTTGTTTAGCCGCTCGTGAGCGACCGTTTGGATTGCTCCCCGATCACCCTTGCCCGGCTCGATGTACACTTCCCCGACGTAGTATCCGCTCGAAAACTGTTCGAACATGCTGTGCGCCACATGCTCACCCGGGATGCGGCATAACCGTTGGCGATAAGTTTTATCACGACGGGCTTTTAGACGTGAAAAAGTGTCAGGATTATTAGTACTATCCGGATCACGGATACAGAGGCCGGTTGTCCGGCCGCCGGGTCTACAGCAGTCAGTCGGTCTTCAGTTTTCGGCGGTTGGGGCTTACACAAGACCGAGGTGTCGCTCAGCCTCAATCCCAGCGTATTATGACGCTTAGCCCCCCAGCGAAGAGTCCACGTCAAGCGGAATAACCGTCTTAGATTAGTGTTCGATGCCGATTGATTCCACGACGCTGCGTTCTTGTGGCGTATCATCTCCATCCGTCGGGAGGTTGCCGATTTCTTCGACCACATCCATACCGTCGATCACCGATCCGAACACAGCGTGACGGTCGTCGAGATGCGGCTGCGCGGCCAGGGTGATGAAGAATTGGGAGCCGTTCGTGTCTGGGCCGCGGTTGGCCATCGAGAGCGTTCCGGCTCCGTCGTGGCTCAGGTCGTCGTGAAATTCGTCGTCGAACGTGTAGCCAGGACCACCTCTGCCGGTCCCGGTCGGATCACCGGTCTGGATCATGAAGTCATCGATCACTCGGTGTATTTCGATGTCTTCGTACATTGCCCCGGTGTGGACTTCTCCGGTATCTGGGTCTTCCCAGGCACCAGTCCCCCGACCGGGCTCAGCGTCTCCATCAGCGTCAGTATCTGTCGCCAGTCCGACGAAATTCCCTACGGTCTGTGGAACTCGATCTTCGAACAACTCAACCACAATGTCTCCGTGGTTCGTGTGGAGAGTCGCCGTCGGATTCTCGGGGTTTTCCGGGCTTGCCATGGATGATAATTTGTCAGGCAGCGCAAAAGGATGTTGACTCGCATCCTCATTGAATCCCGTCGATACCCGGGTTTCTCGCAGCAGGCCAGACGACTCAGTCATACGCAGTTGATGACCAGCACCCGCTGGAAGTAGAGCGAACACTCAGTCGGGAATAGTCGCTGTCGGCACTCTGGGACCCGATGTCGACCCGTTCGGTCCACCTCGGATGGCCGATGGCCGATGGTCGTCAGTAGCCTGTCGGATCAGACACGAGATCCCGGAGAATTCATATCGCCGCATATGGTTTATGAGAGCAATATCTAGGCTGCGTCGCGAGTGCTGCCATCGTCTCCACTGCGGTCGTCGTTTCCGGGGTCTCCACCGCAGTCGGTCGACCGACGGGATGTTCCGTCGCGTTCCCGACCGACGCGCTGCTGAAGATTAACCCCCCAACCAGTCTTTCGACAGACTCTCGGGACAGAGACACTCACGTGTCAGGCGACGCTTTCGACCCGTGGCTACAAGCCGCCAGGGGTGTTGTCTCGGGCATGCACACGACGGAGGAAGTCACGCTCGCTCGTCTTCCCTCGGGAGTCCCGATTCGGACGACGGTCCACGTGTATGGGTCGGGGTCACCGACGATCTACACCCAAGCAGCCCAACACGGTCAGGAAGTCAACGGGGCGGAGGTTTTGCGCCGGCTCCACGACCGACTCACCGGCGGACCAGATCTTGATGGAACCCTCATCGCGGTCCCGATTGCGGACCCGCTCACGTTCGACCGAGTCTCGTACACGACGCCGGAGGCACTCGACTCGGTGAACCCAAATATGAATCGATGCTGGCCAGGGAGTCTCAAGGGGAGCCTCCACGAACGCATGGCCGCCCGCCTGTGGGAGTACATCGAACAGGCAGACGCGATAGTCGACCTTCACACCGGCTCGCTCTCGATGCTCACACACGCAGTGTATCTCCAGGGTGACACAGAGTGTAGACGCCTTGCGGAGGCGTTTGGGACGGATCTCTTGCTAGCAGAGGCCGCAGGTGATGAGGCTGCCACGGAGTGGTCAGAACGCGGCTTCGGACGGAAACTCCGTGTCGTAGCGACCCGTCACGGTATCCCGTCGATTACCCCGGAACTCGCACACAACAAACAGCTCGTCGAACCGGCCATCGAAACCGGAGTCGAGGGTCTTGAGGCCGTTCTCGCCGAGTGGGGGCTACTCGACGGGAACGCCTCACCGTGGGAGGGGACCGTCGCACGAAACCACCTGGGACGTGTCGGGGCCACCGATTCGGGGTTATTCCGGCCTGCCGCGGGCATCGAAGTCGGTGCCGATGTGCAAGAAGGCCAGTTCCTCGGTGATGTCTATGACCCGACGACCTACGAGCGGCTCCAAGAGGTCCGCGCGGACCGTGACGGTATTCTGTACTCGATTACTCGAGAGGCGTCTGTCACCACCGGGAGTACCCTCGTCGGCGTGGCCGAGCGATTCGAGTGAGCTTCCGGATGTAACACACTCCTGGAGGTGACTCGAATAAGAGGGTTCTGTTGAGTGGCTGTGTGAATCATCATCCCCGGCCATGGAGAACTCATCAGAACCAGCGATCCTGGGAGTTCACACCTAGAGTAATCTCCCGGCCAGATCACCTACAGAGGAATCTCGCCTTATCAGGGGCAAAAGCAAGTCAAGGAGATGTGAGGGCGAAGTCGACGGGCTCGCTGGAACGCGTGACACGAGGATGCGGCTTCGATGGCCCGCGGCGCAAAACCAAGAATTTCTCTTGCAGCGCTGTGCCGGCGGGGATTCGCCAGGAGTGTCAGAACTGCTGGAGATCCTCGAGAACGGCGGCCGCAGCTCCGGACTCGATCGCCTGGCGCGCGTCTTCGAGGCCAGCACTCAGCGACGCCGCATCATCCCGCGCGTAAATTCGGAACGCAGCATTGAGCGCCACCGCGTCGTGGAATTGGTCATCCCGGTTGCCGGCGACAACCTCGCGGGTGATTGTCGCCGAATCGGCAGCTACGTCCCCGACTTCGAGATCCTCGCTCTCGAAGTCCATCCCGTACTCTTCGGTTTCGATCTCGTAGTCGTCGAAACTCGACCCGTCATCGTCGCTGTCACCGTCCGCCTGCCACTCTGCAACTTTGGTGTATCCTGGCCGGATATCATCGTAGCCTTCCATCCCTTGGAACATGATTACCCGGTCCATGTCGTGGCTTTCAGACTGCTGGAACGTGTCACACACTTTCTTCGCGAACGCCAAGTGATAAAACGAGCCCAGGTGGACCGCCGCATTAGCGGGATTTGCCAGGGTCTCGACCGTGTTGACAAAGGATCTGACGCCCATCTGGTCGCGGCGCCCGGACAGGCCGTCGATGGCCGGGTTGAATGCCGGTTGGTAATAAAAGCCGAATCCAGTTTCGTCGACCATGTCCGCAGAATCTTGCGGCGCTAACTCCGTGCTCACACCGAGCTCGTCGAGGACGTGTTTGTAGGAGTCCTGCTTTTGTGTCGGGACACGGTCACCAGAGTGGGCCACGACTGGGGTTCCAGCGGCCGCGGCGACAATCCCTGCAGCCACCCCGAGGATCGCTGTCTCGGCTTTCCCGTCGTAGTTGGCCCCACAGTCGACTGGGTCGACGTCCGGTTCGGCCTGCTCTACCCGGTCACACATCACGTCAGTGTATGCGGCTAGTTCCTCGGCCACGTTTCGTTTCCAGCGGTTCGACAGCCAGAATGCGCCGAGGGTAGTCTGATCTGGCTCTCCAGCGAGGATCCGAGTGAACGCCTCTGTCGCCTGATCGTAGCTCAGATCGGCCGCCGATTTCGGGCCTGATCCGCACACCTCTGTCATGAGCCGCTTCAGTGGCCAGTCACCAAACTGCTGCGTCGCTTCGGACATGAGGAAAATTTAGTCGCGTAACGTCATAACTTGTTTGTTGTTTAATCGTCCGCATCCACTCTCGACTACCTCACTCATTCTTCCGTACAGCCTTCGTATGATTCTTGCACCAGAGGAAGGAGCGATCTTCTTTTAATCTGTAATCGAATCTGTCGCCCCGTGAACACTCTCCCAGACAAGTCCACTCGAAGCTACGTGAACCGCTCAGAACCGTTCAGTAACTCTGAATCCGAACGCTCCCGACGGCGGCCGCGTCGCCGGAGTTGTCGTCAGTCTCGTTAGCGGGCGCGTCGGCAGAGTCTCCATCAGACTCGTCGACGGTGGGGATATCTAGCGTGCGGTCACCGGAGACCAGAAATTCGACGACTGCAGCCAGGAAGATGTCATTATCACCAACGTTGTGACGTTCGGCTCCGATGAACGATGAGTCGCCGACCGCGAGAAGGTTCCCGTCACGAACTGCGACTGTTCGCGACCCGGTGCGATCTGTCCCAGACTGTTTGGCCGACGGTGAAGTGACCAGTACCGGTTCGGCGTCGTTGGTCGATTGCACCTCGGTCGGTGTGTATAAGACGATATCTTCGGCGTCTCCGAGGGTATCCGCCGGCGATAGACTCGCGTCATCGTGTGGTGAGACGATCGGTCGCCGGTAGTTTCCGTCGTTGTTACTCTGGTCGTAGACATACTCCGTATTGAACTGAAGACCGAATTTAGACTCGAACGAGGTGAGGTCGCTTTGTGTCTCCTGGAGCGATGAGCCGAACAGCCCAACACTCACGCTGACACGATTCGGCTCACCCAGGACGACCACCCGGCCACCGCTGTTCAGGAACGACTCGATCTCGTCGAGTTGATCTTCGGAGTACGCCGATCCCGGGTCGATGATCACTAGCGCATCGGCAGTTGTGAGCTTCTCTTCGAAGTCAGACTCCGCATCCAGTGTCGTATCGTATCCAACCTCGTTGAACGCTGTTACCATCGGCTGAATATCGGTCCGCCCGAACCGGTTCGACGCAGACGTGTCGATCAAGACCTCACCGGTGGTATCCGTGAGACTCTTGTCTGGCGTGATCGTGCCAGTCGACGCAAGCGGCTCTGAAACGATCGTCTCTGGCTCGAACTCTTCATACGTCGTTTGTTCGCTGCTCTGGTCTACTGGCGACAACACCACCGGAAGAGCTCCAGCCCCGGCCACGACCAACCCCGCCACTAGAGCGGTCAGAATGAGCCCATTGGCGAGCTTTCCCAGTCGAGTCATGTAGCTTCACCTCTCACAACGGTAGAACTCAGATCTGTCGGCGGTCTCCCGGCGAGACTGGAAGCGTGAGCATCGAACCGTTGGGCGCCACTTCTGGAGAGAGCTTGTTGATCATCGGTGGTGTCTGTCGCGTTTCTCGCTGTTTCCTCTCCGGTGGTGGTGTCGTCGGTTATCACCTCCTCAGATTCTGAGATCTGACTGGCCGTTGTCGCCGAGAGTAGCGGCTCGTCAGCGGTCCCGACCACACCGCCTGGGACCATCAGAAACGTCGGCAACCCGCCGGGATCGGATACAGCGAACTGCTGGCCGCCGGTGAACTGTCGCTCGTCGGCGGCAGACGCAAGATATGTGCTCCGGAGCATGAAGCTGGGCGCGCGTTCTTCGGGCGTCAACACGACCACCTCTGGGTTGTTGAGCCCAGCCTCGGCGGCAGCAAATTCAATTGCGGCCTGTTGGTCGCCGATCTCGTCTGCAAGACCCACCTGAACGGCCGAAGCACCTGTCCACGTCCGCGCAGTCGCGACCTCGTTTTCAGAGATCTCGAGCCGGTCTCCGCGGTGTGTCACCACGGCTCCAAGGAAGGCTCGTTTGAGCGTTTCAAGCGCGTGGAAGAACTGCCGGTCTCCGCCGAACGACGAGACCTTGTCAGGGCCGGTTGTCCCCTCGAGGTTTTGTGGCTCGATATCAGTCGGTGTGGGTGCTCTGACACCAATACTTCCGACGACGGAGGCTGGCTTGGTGTAGATCCGGTCTGACGGGGCAATTGTGTAGTAAGCCCCGGACGCCGCTGCGCCGCCGATAGTCGTCACTACTGGGATCTGCTCACTTGTCCGCTTTGTCTGGATGTACATGGCTTCACTCGCAGACGCCGACCCGCCGCCGCTGTTCGCGACGATCACCACGGCGTCGGCCTGAGCTCGAGCCTGTGTCATCATGGACGCGTACGAAGCCGCCTGCTGGCCGTCAATCGACCCGTCCACCGAAACTACCGCGACCTTGCCGTCGGGTTGGGCAGAATACTGGATTGCCATCGGAGCCAGTGTCAACCCGATTGCCAGACCGATGACGACGAACAATGCATACGAGCGGACAGACCACACGAGAAACCCTCGAACACGCCCGAGGCCTCTGTCGAGTGCTGTCCGAATGCGGTTGGGCATTGATAGCATGAATTGCTACACGGGCCTAAGCTTTGGCCCGTCAGGTGTCCCCGTCTCCGGCTCTGGCTTCGGTTTTGAGAGTTCCTAATGGGACTGCTGAGACACGGGATTCGTGGTCGGACAAAACAGCATGTTCCAGACCGATGGATCCGGCGAGTCCGACACTGTGCCGGAGACTCTCTCATACCGGCGGCTACTCGGGACCGCTTGACATCTTCCCCGCCCTGAAGTCGGGAATTCCGCTTGTTATCCATCACTCTCACGGGTCGTCTTGAAGCGCGGTCGGCACACGACCTTCGAGAGTCACCCCTTGACTCAACCCGAAACTCATAGAACCGTTGCGATCAAATATCAAATGATGGGCACAGACGCGGATTGGCTCGCGAAGATCGACGCGACAGATGCTGCGTTGATCGACGACTACCAGAGCGGATTCCCCGTCCGTGAGCGACCCTTCGCACACGTAGCAGAGGAACTCGGTATCGACGAAGCTGAAACACTGGACAGAACGCGGGCACTTCGGGACGCGTCGGTGTTCCGCCGGTTCGGGGCTGTCCTCAATCCACCAGTGATCGGGTCCTCGACGCTGGCGGCCGTGAGTGCCCCTGATTCAGAGTTCGACGCCGTCGCCAAGACGATCAACGGATATCGGCAGGTGAATCACAACTACCGCCGGGATCACGAGTGGAATATGTGGTTCGTCGTCACGGCAGCCTCTCGAGACCGGCGTGACGCGATTCTCGCCGAAATCGAGACTGATACCGGCTATGACGTGCTGAACTTGCCGATGCACACCGACTACTACATCGATCTTGAGTTCCCGGTTGTAAACGATGACCGGTTTGCGCGCGAGTCGGTCACTGAAACGTCGGTGACGGCCACGCGGATCAGTGAAGAGGCAACGGGGGGGCTCTCGGGACTGGACGCGAGAATCCTCATGGAGATACAAGGCGGGTTCCCCCTGGTGAAGACTCCTTATCGAGCAATCGCCGAGGCGGTAAACGCGTCAGTGAGCGAGGTCACCGCCGCGATAGACAGGCTCCGCGATGACGGATGCATCAAACGGATTGGCTGTGTCGTCAACCACGTCGTAACCGGGTTTCGTAACAACTGTATGATCGTGTGGGACGTGCCGGACGAGCAACTCGATACCGTTGGCGAGCGAGTCGGAACGCTACCGTACGTGACACTGTGTTATCATCGTCCGCGTCGGCCTCAACAGGACTGGCCGTACAATCTGTTCACGATGATCCACGGCCGAGAGGCCTCGGCTGTAGAGGCGAAGATAGACGAACTCGCGAACGACTACATCACCTCGCCTCACGAGCGGCTCTACTCGACAGAGACGCTGAAACAGACTGGGGCACAGTATGACGACCTTCTCACGCCAGAACCCGCAGCCACAGCCACCGAGTCACCACCCTCTGAGTGATTCGCAGAGTATCTCCGTGAACACGACTTGAGAAGACGAGAGTGTGACTTGACTACACTTCAGCTGAATCGCGGGTCTGCCGACCAATCTCGTTCTGCCACCTCCTGGGCAGCATCGCCCACAGGTGAGCGACTGTGACTTGACTTGACTTGACTCGACTCGACTCGACTCGGCCCGACTCGGCCACACACTGGCTGGCGACCACCGCGCGAACACGAAGCCGGTCGGGTGACACTCCGTTTGAGGTGCACTCCCGAGCTGGCGAGTCCCGAATGAATCTCTATTTCACCAGCCACTCATGTTTTTATCACCTGTGTCTGGTGTGGCCTCGGTCACGGCCGGAGCGGGACTCATATGGTCAGGCTCCCCGTCCGCTGTAGTGTCTGGTCGGCGATCAATGCCAGTGGTCTCTTAGAGACACCACTCACACGAGAGCAGAGAAAGTCCCACGATTCCCCGCGTGGGAACCGTCACAGACGGAAGAGACTGATTATGGACCGATAGAGGAGTGCCAGCCGAGGTGACAGTGATCAGCGAACAACCGTCACCGGCACTTCGGCTTCGTCGAGGATCCCTTTAGCCACGCTCCCGACGACCTTCTCGCGGTCGCTGGAGAGACCACGGTGGCCGACGTAAATCCCATCTGCACCAGTTTCGACGGCATGGCTTGAGATGGCGTGTGCCGGTCGTCCCGTGAGTAATTCGCCTTTCATTTCGGGCACGGCGGATCCTCCATCGCTCTCATCGCTTCGTCCGTCGAAGCGTCACGGGCGACGTCTCGCGCACGATCGAGAATTCGCCGGCCATCATCGGCAGCAACATCTTCGCCCTCGAATATCGGCTTCCCCTCGACCGTCCCCGTACCGGGAGTGATCACGTTGACTAATTCCAGCGTGGCGTCGAACGCGAGCGCGTGGCTGGTGGCGTGTCGCACCGCCTCGTCGCTTTGTGGTGAGCCGTCTGTGGCTACGACGTATTTCATTTTCTCACGTTACGTTGAGGGCTCAAAAATACGTTTCCCCCGCAGGGAAATACGCCGCTGATCGATAGCGCCGCAATCTTCTCGATCAGCCTGGCTGTGTGGGCAGACAGATAGCGAGCGGATGCTCCGCGCTTCAGGGCGGGGAGGATATCTAAGATGGCTGTTCCCATTTCAGCCATCTGTGGCTGTACCGTGCCAGTCAGCACACTCACGGACGCGAGTGCGACCATCTTTCCAATGTCGGGGTGGAGTGAATCCGGGATAGCCCTCACAATAGCGAGTGTTGGGTCAGCGGCGATCCCGTAGAGTGTTGAAAGATGGTCTTGACACTCAAAGAAAACGACTATTCAGGCCTCAAAGCCGTCTTCCCAGCGGAAGCTCCCGTTCTGTTGGATAATTTCGCCGTCGACCTCGAGACGCGAGGCCGCGCTGACGTCAGAGATCATATCGACGTGGACGGCAGAGTCGTTGCCCTGGTCACCCTCTGGGAGACACGCGTCGTAGGCGCGCCCGACCGCGAGGTGAACCGTATCGCCCATTTTCTCGTCGAACAGAATACTGTCGGTGAACTCGTCGATACCCCGATTCATCCCAATCCCGAGTTCGCCCAGCCGCCGGGCGCCGGGGTCGGTTTCGAGGATCGATGCGAGTTCAGCTTCTCCGGCGTTGGCGGCGTACTCGACTACTTCACCGTCCTCGAAATCCAGCCGGACGTCTGTGACTCGCGTCCCGTTGATCGTCATCGGGACGTCGAAGAAGACCTGTCCGTCTGTCGCGTACGGTGCCGTGAATACCTCTCCCGAAGGCAGATTGTGTGACTCGTACGCGACTGACGCGGCAGAATTGACCGCAGTGCGACCACTGACAGACATCGTGAGGTCAGTGTCGGGAGCATCTTCCCGGTGAGTCACCAACCGAACCTCGTTGCCATCGTCGAGGATCTCTTTCATTTGGCCCATCTGGCCCGCCAGCGACTCCCAATCTCGAAGGATAGCCTCGTACGCGAAATCCTGGTACTCTTCGTAAGCCATGCCCGCCTTCTGCGCCAACGACCTGGTGGGGTGGACCGTCGACACCCAGTCGGTACTCATTCGTGCTTCGCGAACGTCTTGCCGAGCCGTGCGATAATTCTGTCGTTGAGGTGCTGGAATATCGGCCGTGGCGGCAGCGTTGCGTCCGCCGCCCAATCGGAGATACACATCTGCCGCCTCGAACAGTGCCATCTCGTGACTGTGTTCATCGGCGAATTCACCCTCGTGGGCGCTGAGATACGCCCGCGTCACCTCACCCGATCCGTACGTCGTCACTAGGTTCGCCCCCACTTCTCCAAGTTTCTCTGCGACGGCCACCGCTAACTCGTGAGCACCTTCTGACACACTCACGATCACGTCGTCTCCGGGCTCAACCCGCGCGCTCCAGTCAACTAGTGTCGCCGCGTGTTGGCGAACGCGTTCATCCATATGGTCTCGATAGACGGCCGCCGTCCTCATATATACCTGGTCTGACCGAGCGTCGTCGTTCTATCGGCTGTCGGCTGCCCGATGGAGTCATAACCACAGATCCGCATTGCTCGCCGTCGGATGGAAAGTGTCTCCAGCAGATGGTGCAATCTCCATACTCGTCCACAGGAGGCTCACAGCTCTCCCGACTGCGATCCGGGCACACTCTGACCGCGCGCCACCCACCGCCGTGGTCGGCAACGAGGGGTAGTCGGCCGTCGCGAGCAGCGCGGCCGTCGCGGTCGGTAGGGGCGATAGCCGAGGACACCGCAACTGCTACCCCGACAGCGTCCGCACCACCGGTATGCAACTGGGCGTCATTGGACTGGGTCGGATGGGACAGATCGTTGCTGAACGGACGATTGCGGCCGGTCACGACGTGGTGGGGTACGACAGGTCACCGGAGGCGACAGCGACGATTGCGGAGGCCGGTGCCACGCCGGCTGACTCGATTGCGGATCTTTACGACCGGCTCGAACCGGACCGCCGTATCTGGCTCATGGTACCGGCCGGCGACCCAGTCGACGACACACTATCGACACTTCAGCCACACCTCTCCGGTGAGGATATCATCGTCGACGGTGGCAACTCCCACTTCTCGGCATCTGTCCGCCGGGCTGACGACTGCCCGGTCGCCTATCTCGACTGTGGCACGTCCGGTGGGCCCGCAGCTGCCGAGGCCGGGTTTTCGCTCATGGTTGGCGGACCACAGTGGGCTTACGATGAACTGACGCCCGTGTTCGATGCCGTCGCGACCGGCCCGGCAGGCCACGACCGACTGGGGGCGGCCGGTGCGGGTCACTACGTGAAGATGGTCCACAACGGCGTCGAGTACGCGCTCATGCAGACGTACGGCGAGGGGTTCGAACTGCTTCATGAGGGGCGTTACGACCTGGATTTAGAGGCTGTCGCCCGAACGTGGAACAACGGCGCCGTGATTCAGTCGTGGCTACTCGAGCTGTGTCAGGAGGCCTTCCAACAGGAGGGAACCGATCTGGGTGACGTCGCGGACCGCGTCGAAGGTGGCTCGACGGGCACGTGGACTGTTCAGGAAGCGCTTGAGCGAGAGGTACCCGTACCGCTGATTTACACGGCACTTGCCGAGCGGTTCGACTCGCGGACCACCGGTGCTGACGGAGACGGCCGGTTCAGTCGGCGGCTGGCGAATCGACTCCGCTACGGATTCGGCCGGCATGATGTCCCTCGTCAAGAGGACTGAAACGTGGCCAGCAAAGGCTGATCGTGTGAGGTACCTCGGGGTCAAGCCTCAGGGCAGTCGCCCTGCTTCGCCCGTAGATGCCAGAGCGGCACGGACTGGTAGCGCCGATTAGGTTTTTCCACCGATGTGACGATACTCGCGTATCGTCGGTCAGTGAGATATCGGTACACCTGCTGGGTGTGCGTAGCGGGTCAGCCTTCGGAGTGACCCCGTGACCTGAGACATTCGAAGCGAAACGCTCCGACGTCATCGATAGTGCACGCAAAAAAGGGGAAACTCTGACCGGGGATCTCGGTGATCTACGCGGTCGCTTCGTTCAGTGCCGTCTTCAGGTCCTCTTTCTGGGTGACACC
>KI543222.1:9248-24065 GCA_000496235.1 uncultured archaeon A07HR60 | reverse complement strand
GTTGACGACGATCAGTTCTCGACCTCCGAGATACTGACACCCGTCCGTGGCCGGCCAGTGACACGTCGGTCCACCTGCTGGGTGTGGCCAGTTGAGCAGCCGTCGAAGTGACCTCGTGTGCTGAGACGTTCCAAGCGAAGGGCTCTGGTTTCAGCGGCAGTGCACAGAAAAATGGTTGCAGTTCCGACCGAGAATCTCGGTGATCTACGCGGTCGCTTCGTTCAGTGCCGTCTTCAGGTCCTCTTTCTGGGTAACGCCGACGAATCGGTCGACGACGCCATCATCATTCTCGACGACCAGTGTCGGAATCGAGCGGACCTGATAATCGTTCGCCACATCCTGGTTCTCGTCGACATCTACCTTTGCGGGGGGGGGACTGGTCTCCTTCCTCGGTCTCGAGCTCCTCGAGAATCGGGTCCTGCGTCTTGCACGGGCCACACCAGTCTGCATGGAAATCTAGGATTCGGACACTCATGTAGCATTAACTTGCCGTCGTATTGGAATAAGCGTTTCCCAGTTCTGTTGCCCGCTCACCAGCCCGCAGAATCGCCCGAACAGTCAGCCTTGAGGCGAAACGTTTAGGCTGGGTCACACTGAATTGTCTCGTATGAGTGGAAGTGGTGAGAACCAAGGCGGTTTGATGTCGAGTGCGGGGCTGGTCCGCTATTTCGATACGCAAGACCGCAACGCTATTTCGATTGATCCGCGAACGCTCGTTGCATTCTGTATCCTGTTTGGAGTGTTCGTCCAGTTACTGTCGTTGACTGTCTGATCGGGACTGTCCGAGAGGCTGGCAGCGATAATCAGTGTTTCTCGTCAGAGCGCGTTCTTTTTGCACCTGCCGGTCGGAGAGTCTGATATGCAAGCCGGGGTGATTGCGGTGCAAGGGGATGTGAGCGAGCATGCTGCCGCTATTGAGCGAGCGGCGACTGTTCACGACACCGATGTCGACGTGGTCGAAATTCGGACCTCGGGAGTCGTTCCCGAGTGTGATATGCTGTTAGTCCCTGGCGGAGAGTCGACGACTATCTCTCGACTGATCCACCAGGAAGAAATTGCGCCGGAGATCTGTGATCACGTGGAAGCAGGCAAGCCTGTGTTGGCGACCTGTGCGGGATTGATCGTTCTCTCAGAGGATCCTAAAGACGAGCGTGTCGACGAGTTGGGTCTGATTGACGTGACAGTCGATAGAAATGCGTTCGGCCGTCAGCGAGATTCATTCGAGGCATCAATCGACGTGACGGGTCTCGAATCACCGTTCCACGCAGTGTTCATTCGAGCGCCGATGGTCGACGAGGTGCAGTCGAGAGTGGATGTACTGGCACAAGTGAATGGAAACCCCGTGGCTGTGCAGGACGGGCCTGTTGTTGGGACCTCGTTTCACCCCGAACTGACCGGGGATGTCCGGATTCATCGACTGGCGTTTTTCAGTGAACCGGCCGTGGAGGCGGACCCATGACCACCCACGACACAGAGGGAGATTCCCACCCCGGAGAAACCCCCCCGAGTGATGCGCTAGACGAGGTGTTCGATACCATCGAGACTCGAAAACGGGAGCTGCCGGACGACTCGTACACTGCCTCGCTATTCACCCACGACAAAGGTGAGAACGCCGTGCTGGAGAAACTTGGCGAAGAATCTACCGAACTATTACTCGCCGCGAAAGACGATGACGCCGAAGAAATCGCCCACGAGAGTGCCGACCTCGTCTATCATCTTCTGGTGCTGCTCTCGATGCACGACATGGATTTGGGGGATCTCCGGCGAGAACTCGACGGTCGTTCCTGACTGTGAACTGCATCGGGGTCATGCTCCGGGACAGTCGCCGCGTTACCCCCGGCACAATCGGATTGCGAGAACCACAACTCTGGTTCGATCGGGCCTGACTCGCGGGTTCTTCGTCAGTAAGACCGGGGCTTCAATTACCTGAACTGGACGCCGAGGTCGTGGGCATCGTCGTTGTTTTGCGCGACGTTGATCAATAACGGCGTGATCGACTCCACTTCGGCAGCGTTCCCAATTCCACCGGCGTCAAGCGGTCGGACTCCGTCGATCGACTCAGCAAGTTCCCGGACAGTGTCTTTGGCATCTTCGTCATCGGCCAATAGCAGGGTGTCGATACCGAGTTCCACGTCTAAATCCGCCAACCGACCGGCTGCAAGGCTGTGAAACGCTCCGACGACTGGGATAGTATCTGGTGCTGCGTCGGCGGCGACTCGGGTGACACTACCCGCCCCTGGACGGTGATAGTGGAATCCATCTTCGTCCCGCTTCATTCCCGTCGCCGGGGAAACGAGGATATCCCCCTCTTCGAGTGTCTCGCTGATCGCCTCGATAGTATCTGAGACGTGATACGGCGGCACCGCCAGCACTGTCACGTCGGCGGCAGCAGCTGCATCAACGTTGCTCATTCCGCGGATCGTCGTTTCAACGCCGCGACCCTGCACTTCCTGTTCGTACTCTTGTGCCTTCGCTTCGGCTTTCTCTTGCTCTCGCGATCCGATTACTACCGTATGAGGTGTGTCGTGTGCCCACCGGAGTGCCAGCCCTTCGCCGTAGTCACCGGTGCCGCCGAGTAGCGCGATTTTCATACAACCTACATGCCTCCCCCTTGGCGTAAGCCTTGCGCGAGCGGTCAGTTTCGCCTCACTCCGTCTTTCTAAGCCCGACAGTGGCACCGCCGACTGTGCGGCGCGTCGCCGAGCCTAACCCCTGCACAGAGTGTGTCAACGCACAGCTCTGAGGAGGTCCAGTCGTCTCTCTGAGACGATCTGTCCAGGTCTCTTCTGTCTTCTCTCGGTGTCTCCGTTTTTCTATTGGCTTGTCTGGTCCAAGCGACTCCGGAGTTCAATCAGCGCTCGAGGTATTCCGGGAGGGCGTTGATATCAGAGAGGACGGCACTAGCGCCGGCCGAGACAAATTTCTGGCGTCCCGTCTCGCCTTTCAGTCCGCCGGTGAGTGTCCCCAATCCGTGGTAGACTCGGTCGGAATCGGTCGTCTCAGCGTTGGCGGCGGTCTGAATATCATCCAGCGTGTCGCCGACAAACGCGATGCGGTCGGCCCCGAACCGCTCGGCAAGCCCGACTAGGCCGTCCGGAGCCGGCTTCCCCGGTGCCGGGTCGTCCATAGTGATCCGTTCGTGATCGTTAAGTGCCAACCCGACCCGGTCGAGAGCGATATCTGCCTCTCCCGCTGGCCGCCCGGTCAACACACCGACATCGTATCGGGACTGCAATCGCTCGAGTGTCTCCGCGCTGGCGATCACTGGTTCGTCCTCGATATATCCCGGTGTCTCGACCGGTGGTTTGCCACCCTCTAGCTGTTCGTACCGCTCTGGCCCAAGATACAGCGCCTGGAAAACCTCTCGGAGCTGGTCGTGGTCCCACATGTCGGTGACACGAGTTTGAGTGGGGTCTGGCAGTCGCTCCAGCACCGCGAGTGCCGCATCTACCCCGCCGCCACGGCGAGCAATTGCGTCAGTGAACTCATCGACACTCATTTCCAGCCCTTCCCGCGACGCGAGCAGGTACAGCGCTGCCCCGTCGGTCAACTGCCAATCATTGTTGAACCCGCCTGCGTTCTTGAACGCCTGTATACTGGACCGCTCGATAGTCTGTCCGTACACGCGGTCGATCGATTCGATAATTGCGCGGCGATACGAGTCCGCCACGTCGACGAGCACTCCGTCGATATCGAGGACGACCGCATCCACGTTCATACACACTCGAAAAAGCCGCTTGCTACAAAGGCATCGCGGAAGCGTCGCCGCTGCGTGGCTGTTCCACTGGACCGAAACGACAGCCCAGCATATGATCTCAGGTGTGACGAGAACCCAACAGTCGATACCGGCTTTCTCACCGAGAGAGAACCTATCGTGTGGTTATCCGATATGAGCCGCTGGGAGTGTGGACCGGCCGGTCTCGGATAACGGCCGGCTCCACCAGTCGCTCCGATTACCGTGTCGCGAATTTCTGTGGCCGGTAAACGGTAGCCTGCCCGAGCGTCTGGGTCACTGTCTCAATCGCTGGCGGTTCGAATCCGAGTGTTGTGAACAGACAGTCAGCATCCACCGCATTTGCGAACCGAGCCGTCGCCGATTGCAACTCAGCTGGCAGGTTGAACGCGTACACTACGTCGACGTGATACTGGGGTGGTGCCCTGTCCTGTTCGGCGGCGTCGGCCAACTCGTGAATACTCTGTTGTGAGAAACCCACCGTCTCGGAGAGTTCTGCTGGTCGCTCGTCGATGTCGATTGCCTGCAAAGTCTGCCCCGCGGCCGCCAGTGCTGTCGCCACCGCAGGTCTGGCGCCAATCCCGACCTCTAGGAACTGGTCATACTGTGTTAACTGCTCAAGAATTGCAGCTCGCGACGCAGGTATCTCCGGTGACATTATGTGGCTGTTGCCTGCGATTTTCTAGCGCAACACTTAGAAAGTGTCCCTTCGTAAGACTGTCTATGCTCGTTGATATCGTACCCGTAGGGGATGTCTCCGCTCGCGCCAAGCGGGAGGCTTCGAGTGCCCTTCGGTCGGTGTACGACTGCGATGTCACCGTCCACGACGAGCAATCGGTCCCTTCGGGTGCGTACGATTCCGGTCGCAACCAATACCGGGCTGAAGACTTCATCGAACTTATCGGCCGCGTCGGTGGCGGCGAGAAAAATGTCGGTATCACACCACGCGATCTGTTTTATCGCCGCCGTAACTACGTGTTTGGTCTCGCGTATCTCAATGGAAACGGATCGGTCATCTCTACATACCGACTACAGACTACCTCTGACGGAGGTATCTCGGCCAAGTCCTCTGGGGCAGTGTACGCTGATAGGGTCCGCAAAGAGATTGTTCACGAAGTTGGACACACGTTCGGGCTAGAACACTGCGACAACAGTAAATGTGTGATGTCGTTTTCTCCCACCGTCCGCGAAGTCGACGTGAAAGAAGAACATCTCTGTGGCTCCTGTTCGCGCATCATCCGGTGAACTGTCTCGGGGTCACAGCCCGCGGCATTCGTCTCGTACTGTCCGTGAACTACCCAACACACAGTAACGCAGCAGGTGATCTGATCTGATCTGATCTGATCTGATCTGATTGATCTTGAGAGGTTCACTGAGACGTATAATAGTACTCGCCGGCCCGCTTCTGGGTGGAGTCTTTCTGCGAGCCCGGCTTATTGATCCGCGGCCTCCCGGTCCGTTCGTCACGGCGGAACGTGATATCGAGATCTGCCAGGAACTCGTTCATCCCGTCTCGCATTTCCTGTGGTTGTGAGGCGTACCCGTCGACGGCAGGTTCGCCGTCGAACACCATGAGCCGGTCAGCCAGCAGGTCGATCAGGTAGATGTCGTGGTCGATCGCCATGACCGTGGAGTCGTGGTTTTCGGCGTACCGACGGATTGCCGTCGTCGCCTGAACCCGCTGTTCGACATCGAGATGAGCTGACGGCTCGTCTAGTACGTACAGATCAGCGTCCTCTGACAGTGTGGCGGCGATAGCCACCCGCTGCCGTTCGCCCCCGGACAGATCGGTGAGGTGCTGTTCCATGATGGGCTCGAGTTGCAGTGGCTGGGCGATCTCGGTGTTCCAATAGGACCTGCCGACCTCGTCGGTGATCGACCGGAGGAACGCGTCCACGCGCATCGGCTGATCGATTTCGATATACTGTGGCTTGTACGCGATATCCAACTCGAAGTCTAGTGACCCACTGTCGGGGTGCAGCTGTCCGGCGAACATCTTCGCCAGCGTCGACTTCCCGATCCCGTTCGGCCCAACGATCCCGAGCACCTCAGACTCGTAGATCGTCCCGCCTTCGACAGACAGCGAGAACTCGCCGTCACCGTATGACTTCTCGATGGTGGGGTATTCCACGAGTGTGTCCCCGTGAGTGGCTACCCGGGGAGCGTGTTCTTCGAAGGTGATTGGCTCCGGCCGGATTCGCATGTTTTCGTTGTCCAGATACCCCTGGAGATATTCGTTGATCCCGCTACGCACCGACTTGGGGTCCGTGAGGACACCGTACGCGTTCGGCTCTCCATAGCCGACGTGGAGTGAGTCGGCCAACAGATCCAAAATCGCAAGGTCGTGTTCGACCACCAGCATCGACTTGTCTTCTTCTGCGGCCAACTCCCGGACTAGTCGGGCGGCGGTCATACGCTGACCAATATCCAGATACGGGGTGATCTCGTCGAGAAAGTAGAAATCCGCGTCACGGGCCAAACAGGCAGCGATCGCCACCCGCTGAAGTTCGCCGCCAGAGATCGAGTCGATCGGTTGGTCCATCACCGGCTCGATCTCCAGCCGCGTGACGAGTGTGTCGAGAGCGCCACGCTCGTCAGTCCGGTCTAACAGCTCTCGTGTGTTCCCGTCGAACTGGTCGGGGATCCGGTCCACATACTGTGGCTTCCGTGACACGCTGAGTTCGCCGTCGGTCAGCGCCTGCAGATACGTCTGCAGTTCGGTGCCCCGGAACCGGTCGAAAACCGCCTCCCAGTCACCAGGCGATTCAAACTCGCCCAGATTCGGGACGAGTTCGCCGGCGAGTGCGTGGACGGCCGTGGATTTCCCGATTCCATTCGGGCCGAGAACCCCTGTTACCGTCCCCTCGGCGGGCACTGGAAGCCCGTAGAGGGCGAACGAATTGTCACCGTACCGGTGGATCGGGTCGTCGTCTAGTTCCGCGGGAAGATTGATGATCTCGAGTGCGTCGAAAGGGCACTTTTCCACGCAAATCCCACAGGATTCACCCAGACAGATCTCTTCTGAGATCCGGACCTGGTCAGCACTCCCTTCGTCGGCGTCTTCACCACGAAGGGTGATACACTCCTTGCCGGTGCGATTTGGCGGGCAGTAGTTTTGACACTCGTAATTACACCGGTCAGGCTGGCACCGCTCGAGGTCGACAACCGCAATACTGTCGTCGGCCATTTCAGAGGGGGATCTCGACGCGAGTCGAGAGAAGAATCGTGTACGTGAGGAACCATAGTGTGAATGTCATGAAAGTCACGTAGAGGTTGTCTTTCACGCCGAAGTCTCCGATATCGATACCAATCACGTTCAGTAGGGGGAACTGGGCGACCACGAACAGCCCCAAGATGACGACCGCGATTGTCGAGACGGCCGCCTCGGCGGAGACACCGAGATACACCGCCGAGGCGAACGCGGCCGCGATCCCTGCCAGGCACGCGACCGTCGTCACGACCACGCCGCGAGTGTGGTCGGAAAACCGTGATTCATCGCTCATAAATTTATTTTCCGTGTCGCCGATAAAAGCCGTTCGTTTGCTTCACCGGCTTGTTCTAGGCCCGCTTGGCTTGATTGGGCCGACCGGCAATCCGCTACACACTCTTCCGGACTCGCAACCAGTGTGCTGCCGAGACTGCAGTCGTATCCCTTCTCACTGCAATCTATGATCGTGTTGAACGGCTGTGGACTCAAAGTCACCAGATGAGTCTGGCACGCTTGCAGACGCTACAGGCGAAGCGGGCAGAGTGTCTTGGGGCTTGACCCCGAAGCGGTTTACACGTGAGTGAGTGTGGCTCTCGATGAGTCCCGCCACGGCGTCAACGCGATTCGGAACTGTAGATTCGCATGCAGCCCGAAATCGCGCGGAATGCACGCGGTGAACTACCCCGCCCTGCTCGCGCTGACGCACTCGCTGAGGGCGGGGCTTCCTGCTTCCACGACGCGCTTTGCAGAGACAGGTGTCTCCACAGCGAGCGCAGTCTCCACAGGCGTTTCTTCGGAGTGTCCCACTCCTATTCCTCGGTGCTCGACGGAACCGGTCCGTCAGGCAGCGCACGCTTCTTGTCGCGTTCGAACGCTACCCGTGTCCGTCGACTTCACACGGAACGAGTCGTTCCGAATGGAACGACGAGCGAGTCGAAGCCGACAGGTCGGAACGCCCGTCTTGATCAGCTATTCGACGTTCAGTGGGATAAATCGGTTGTGTGTGCCCGTGGGTCGGGAACAGAACGTGCAAAACAGATGATGACGGCGCTGTATCCCCACCCCGCCCTACTCGCTCGGCTTCGCCTCGCTCCATGAGGACGGGGGCTGAGCGCCTGGAGACGGCTAATCACGCACCCGGTGGTGTGTGCGCTTGCTTTGTCGCCGGGCACACGAACAGTCGGGTTGAAGCCCGCGTCTGGACGCCTGACGCTTGGAATTGCATTCCAGCTGACCGTCGTTCATCAAACTTTATGCCAGCACACTGTGTTAGTCCGTAACGATGGCACAAACGGACCAAGATGGTCTGGGGGACCTCCCACCGAGCGCGAAATTAGTTTTCAAGGTGTTGGAGTACAGCGGTCCACTGACGCAGAAAGGCATTGTCGAAGAGTCGATGCTGTCGGCGCGAACAGTTCGGTACGCGCTGGAGCGGCTCGAAGATGTCGATATCGTCAACGAAGATGTATACTTTGCAGACGCCAGGCAGAATCTCTACAAACTCACGAAACCCGCCAAAGAGTTCACCGCCGATTCGGAAACCTGCACCGCCGACTGACTACCGTTGGTTGGGACGCTCACGACCGCTCGCTCGGGAACCACACCGTCTCTCCACTAATGTTTGGTCGATATTTCGTCAATCGAATTGCACAGCGCCCCGCGTCTCGTATTTTGTGGCTCGATTGTGATGTGGTGATTCTCGGCCATCCGCCGGGTTGATCTCAACAGAGGCGAAACGGATGCCACGATGCGTAGCGCCGGGGCTATTCACCGCGCCCGGGTTTCCCGAACCGCCGCTCGCACCGTCAATCCGACCGTGATGAGCAACGCACTGGTCGCCGCCAGCACGAATGCCAGCAGGAGAAACCACCCTTCTGGTCCGACGACCGGGTACTGACGGCCATCTGCCAGCGGCCCCCACACCTCAAGAAATCGGAATAAATACGCGCCCGCCGCGATCACGATCCCGCCGATCGCCCCCCGTGTGGCGTTCTGGCCGATATCCAGAGACTCCAGCAGTGCGACCAGTGGTGGTCGTGTTGGCTGGCCGGCTGTTTCTGAGTCGGCGTCTGGCTCCGAGTCAACAGAAGGGTTGGGACCAGAACCTCGTTCAGAGTCGGCCTCGGACTCAGACTCTAGAGATGAGTCCGGATGCTGGCGACGCTCGGTCACGTTCGCCTCTCTTTCACGCCACTGTTTATCCGTTTCGCGGTACGGCTCCTCGTCGAACGCTGACATATACCCGGACTATTCGAGCGGCTGGCCTGGCTCCTGACGGCTTCGAATGAGACTGATGATACCCTGACCGCGCATGTTATCGCCCCGTCATAGTTCCCCACCGGCCGACGTTCACTCCAGTAGGTCGATCCCGGGCAAGGGCTGGCCGGTCAGCGACCGGATGTACGCACCACCAGCAATCGAGACGTGCGAAAACTGTGCTTCGTCGAGCCCGTGGAGTTCGATCGCCCGGGACGTGTCACCACCACCGATGACAGAAAAACAGTCTGTAGAGCTGATCGCTTCGAGAATGCCGACGGTTCCGTATGCGAATTGGTCATCCTCAAACACCCCCATCGACCCTTTCATGAACACGGCCGCGGACTCGTCGATGAGTTGGGCGTACTTCTCGACGGTTCGAGAGCCCACATCGAGGAACGGAACCTCTTTGCTGTCGATGGCGGCCACCTCTCGCTCAATACGACCGTCGGCTTCGTAGGCGAGATCGACCGGCAACTGGATGCGACTGTTCCGGTTCAGGAGTCGTCGGATCTTCTCAGCGTTCTTCTCCCACTGGTGATCGTACAACTGCGCCTCCCCAACATCATAGCCAAGTTCGTGACCGACGGCCCGAAGAAACAGTTCACCCGCCACACCTCCCAGCACAAATCGGTCAACACTGTCGTCAAGTGCTTCCATCACTCCAATCACGTCGGTGGCTTTTGATCCGCCGATAACCATTGTCACCGGGCCCTCGAATTTTCGAGTGCTGATCGACGAATTCGCCTCGTGTTCGGCCATCATCACCCGTCCCGCGTACGCCGGTAACACGAGTGGGAATCCCACCAGCGAGGCATGTTTCCGATGTGCCGCCGAGTACGCATCATTGACGTATGCGTCGACCTCCGGAGCGAGGTCTTGCACCAACGCGGAGTCAGCATGCGTGTCGGGATCTCGCTCAGGGAGTTCGTCATCACTCATACGAACATTTTCTAGCAGAAGCGCTTCGCCGGCCTCCAGTGTCTGGATCGCGTCGATTGCCGTCTGTCCGTGGATGTCGTCAACGAACCCGACCGGCTGGTCGATGTGATCCGACAGCAGCTCTGCGTGTTGAGCCAGTGATACGAAACTGTCACGCCCTGGACGGCCTTGATGGGCCAGGAGCACGGCTTTGTGGCCCGCGGTCAGCAGATCCGAGACCGTCCGTGCGTGGCGTGAGAACCGCCGATTGTCGACCACGTCACCGTCATCAAGCGGAGAGTTAAGATCGAGCCGGACTAGCACCCGCGACCCCGCAGGGAGGTCGTCAATCGGCTGCATATGTATCATCAGAGGAGAGGGGATACTTATTATGGCCGATTTTCCCCTGAATTGGCTCAAACGTATGCGCCGAGACGATCCCCCCGATCAGCCGGCCGATTACGGCAATTCGACCCCGGCCGACCCGGCCGGTCGGTCCTGGGGATACTCTCCCAACAACCCCGTGAGCGGCCAGTCTACACCGCCAGCCGGTCGCCAAAGGTCACTGCCGGCGTCCGAAGTCTTATGAGATTCACAGGCGAAGTGATAGCATGGCTAGGGACGATCGGGACGACCCGTTCGGCGATATATTCGACGAAATTGAGCGGATGATGAACGAAATGACCGGTAGTGTCGAACAACGCGAAGCCGGAACTGACACCCATGTCGATGTGTATACTGAAGACGGTGTCCGTGTCGTTGCGGACCTCCCGGGGGTATCCAAAGACGACATCTCCCTGCAGTGTGACGGCGAGACACTCACAGTCGCCGCCACCGGCCCGAACCGAGAGTACGACGAGCGCGTCCGGCTCCCGGTCCGAGTGGACGAACACTCCGCGTCGGCTACATTCAACAACGGTGTACTGCAAGTCGAATTCGACCGGATAGACGATTCTGCCTCGATCAACGTCGACTAACCGCTTAACAACGGATTATCCCGTCGAGCCTGTTGGCTGGTGATATGGCCTCGTCGCTTTCTCACCGATTTTATACGACCTGCACACGGTAGTCCCATTCCGATTCCGAGTAGAGTAGTCCCGTGCGGGCATGCGGGAGGACAAAACCCAGAGCCGACTGGCCTGTGTCTCGACACCTAGTCGGGGTGACTGGCACCGCTCACGACGACTCGAGTTACGTTGTCTCGGGACGATTCACTCCTTGCTCAGACGAGTCCGACCACGACCGTTTCACTCGCCTGCCACCTGGCGGATTAACTCTGCGAGGTCGTCATAAAACCCGGGTTCGTACTTTGTTTCGTCGTCGATCGTCGGGCGAGCGTTTGTCTCGTTGACGAGAAAGCCGTCCGGAGACTCCAGTAGATCGACACCCAGATAATCGATCCCGAGGACATCGGCTGCTCGTTCAGCCAGTTGGCGGCCACGGTCTGGCAAGTCGACGCCGGTCGCCTCGGCACCGCGGTGGACATTGTGCTTCCAGCGCCCCTCTGCAAGAGCGTTTTCGGGGAGCCGCCGTTCCACAGCCCCGACGAACGTGCCGTTGACTACCATCGCACGATAGTCGTGAGCGTTTGGGAGGTACTCTTGAAGCAGATACGTTTTGTCGCCGGTGGCACGGTAATCGTGAACCAGATCCAGATAATCGATGATCCCTGCCAGCGAATCCGGGTCACTGGCTTTTGCGATGCCGATTCCCCGGGTTGCGGAGTTAGGTTTCACAACGACGGGATAGGAAAACCGCTCTGCAGCGTCGACGACGGTTGAGTCGCCGACCGGATTAGACACCATCGTCGTCTCGGGGACAGGCACCCCAGCTCTGTCGAGTCGTGCCACCGCCCCTGCCTTGTTCCGAGACTGCAACACTGCGTCACGCCCGTTCACCCAGGGGATATCGAGTCGGACGCTCAACGCAGCCCCTTCCATGAGCCGTGACGGGTACACGAAGCCGACATCGGCCCCAGCGGGGGGTAACTCCGCTGGAGCCGGGGCTGGTTCTGACCCAGTCACCGGGATTGCCCGTTCCTTCGGCTGGAGGTGAAATACCTCGATATCTCGCTGGGCCAGTGGCTCTTGCATCCGGTCGAATGTCTCGGCCCGTGAAGTGACAGCTAACCGCAGCATACTCTCGTATTCGTGGGACACAGTATCAGTGTTGGCGATTGCGGCTGTCTCTACCCGCCCTCATAGAGAGTGGCTGACGGGCGTCGAGTTTCACGACTGTCACTGCACAGACAAGGCATCTGATAGCGAGACCTCACATCGCCGGGCTTGATCGTGACCAGAGGAGTGCTGGAACCGCCCCAGACCAGAAATCCGCAGCCGCCTGGAACTCCGACTCGCTTTTCACGGTCCGGAGGGGAGCCAGGGGTATGCACCCTGAGACGCGCGGTCGGTTCCGGGTCCACAACCGCCGGCCCAGCAGACAAGCCGATGAAGTCATCTTGGTGGAATTACCCGACGAACCGCGCGATCCAGAGAGCCCGGAGGACACGGATCTGTACGAGCCGATCCGAGCGGTCGTTCCAGAAGACTCCGATGAGTCGACAGACAGTGCTGCAAACAGCGTGCGACCGGGTCACGTAATCGAGGCGACTCTCAGTTGGGAAAATAGCGACGCATATCTCAGAGAGACGACTGTTCGGCGACGGTCGCAGTTTTACTTTGCAAACAACATTACTGGTCTCTTCCGAGCAGCCTCGACACTGTGGGAGGAGACACGGACGGCTGGCGATCATATGGGTGCGACCGCGACACGGTCTACCGACGGCGATCCGAACGGCGCGTTGTACGTGTTTGCTGACCCAACCGGTCGCAACCTGTACGCAGAACTCGGTGACGGCCGCGTCCCGATCGAGCCGCTGATCGACAGAGTAAATGGCCGTCGAGGCGCCTCCGAGCGAGCAGTGTTTGTCCTCCAACCCGCAGGCGGAGAGTTCGTCGTGGTGTACGTCGTCTTCGATCCTGAGGGCGTTCTCGCTGGGACCGTTCGAGACACGTACGACCTCGACGAGCACGCTCCTCGTTCAGCCGGCGATCAGGGAGACTCAGACGAAGCCGCTACCGACAGTGTCGCCACGCTCGCAGACCTCGGGATCGACTCTGACGACCAACAGGATTTCTCGGGTGAATAGCGCTTTTCCGACATGAGTTTCCATATCGGCTCTTGAGACACCCAGCGTCTATCGTCACGACCGTGGTGACTCATATGCTTCCTCTGAGATAACTGATAACTGTTATTCGACGCTACGACGTGGGTCAGATATGGTAAGTGACACTCAGCAGGCCTGCTTCGAGGCCGGTATCAAGTTCGGGACGATGTATCACCAGTTCGCCGGAACACCGGTGTCTCCGAACAGTACGGCCAGTCTCGAGGCGGCAATCGCGGATTCGATCGAGAATCAGCCGCACTGTGAAGCGGTGTCAGTGGAGATTCTTGATGAGCGAGTGGCCGACGATATCGATCACGCGAACGGATACACTGAACTTACCGGCTCACTCATGGAAGTCGATATGGAGATTAGCTACGGCGATACGACGGTTCAAACTCGGATGGAAATGGAAGATGGCTATCCCCGGATGAAACTCGTGAGTATCGCTGAGTGACGCCTTCCTCGATGGGCAGAACCCGTGCGACCCCACCTCAGTCGCGTCGTCGGCCGTGTCCAGCCGGAGTCGGCCAGGCTACTGAGACCGGACTGAAACTGGACCGCAATATCCCATCGAACAGCCACGAGAGGGCATCTACTAGCGTATTCTACTTTCGCCATTGGGGACTGATTTAAGTCAGTTTAGGACCAATTACCCATTATGAGCCAAGCGACGTTCGAAGACGACGACCTGTTCGGCGAGGCGGCCGAAGAAACCCGCGCCGAAGTTGAGGAGGGGCTATCGGCAGCCCGTGCAGAATTGCCTGCTGCCGACGATATTCTTGAGACCGACGCAGACAACGTGTTAGGTGCGTTGAACGGGCTGAAAATGGCTCTGGATGTTGGTGACGCAACCGAGGAACTCCGGCAGGCGAAGAAGAGTTTCGTGCTGGGAGAGCGGGCAGACGCCTTTGAGGATGCGGGCGATCTCGAGGCCGAACTAACAGAACTGGAAACACTTCTCACGACAATCGAAGAGGCCGGCGAAAACGCCAACGACCTCGCGAGCACAGTCCCGCAACTCCGGACTGACTTGGAAGAGACTCACGAGAAAGACGACTCTGACGAGTGAGATTCTACAGGCTGGGTATGGCGAGTGCCTCGGGGCTTGACCCCGAGGCGGGTTTCTCAGAATCTAGACGGTCCAACTAGCAGACACTGATCTCGTCGGACTCGGACGTTCGCTCTCTCTGTTTCGATGAGCGAGTACGGCTCTTGTGTCCACACGTGACTCTGTACGGATGATTCAGGAGATTCAACTCTATCTTTCCAGCGACAGACAGGAGAGCCAACGTGTCTAAGACGTGACCCACAGCAGTTCGCACTCTGAAATAGACTACTAGATCAAACAAAACACAGCTATCCCGGAGACCCGGCGGCGGTATGACGACCTGGCTACTCGGTGAACTACCCCACCCTACTCACTCGGCTTCGCCTCGTTCCCTGAGGACGGGGGCTTAGCGCCTATACACGGCTAAAGCGACGGTTATCTGGCCAACGCCCGTTCTTCCGGCGGTGCAGGGACGCTCACTCCCG
>KI543222.1:0-7987 GCA_000496235.1 uncultured archaeon A07HR60 | reverse complement strand
CGCAAAAAATGCGATGAGGCGTGCACCAGATTTCACACAGAAAGCTGAACGATAGATAGGAGCGCTTGATGATCAACTGCTGAATGTGGCGTCTATCCCATAGCCGTCACGGTAGCCGCATTCAACCAACTGACCGAGGTTGTGAATTCTGTGGGTAGCCACTCGGGTAGTTCCGATTCATGCAGCGTGGTGGTCCGGCGCCGATAGCCGGGATTAACACGACTGTCAGTCGTCGGTCGCTTCAGTGCGGGCTTGTCGCTTTGCAGCTCGTTCGATGAACTCCTCGGGGAGTTCGTCGATTTCACCAGCTTGGACGCCCCACAGGTGTGCGTAGAGGCCATCGTTTCTGATGAGGTTCTCGTGGGATCCCCGCTCGACGATTTCTCCACCCTCTAACACGAGGATGGTGTCTGCGTCCTTGATCGTGGAGAGCCGGTGAGCAATTGCGAACGTCGTCCGATTTTCGGTCAACTCGTCGACCGACCGCTGGATCAACATCTCTGTTTCTGTGTCAACGTCCGAGGTAGCCTCATCGAGGATGAGGATCTCCGGATCTTTGAGTACCGCTCGCGCGATGGCCAGTCGTTGCCGCTGGCCGCCAGAGAGTTTCACTCCTCGTTCTCCGATTTCGGTGTCGTAGCCGTCTGGAAGGTTCAGAATGAAGTCATGAGCCTCTGCGGCCTTGGCGGCGTCAACAATCTCCTCGTGGTCTGCGTCGAAGGTGCCGTATCGAATGTTTTCTCTGACGGACCCGTAAAACATGAACGTGTCCTGGCCGACGTATCCCAGGCTCTGGCGGGCCGACTGCAGCGTGATCCCACGAAGATCTTGATCATCGATCCTGATTGCGCCGTCGTCGACATCGTACATCCGCAAGAGAAGCTTGAGGATTGTCGATTTTCCAGCGCCTGTCGGGCCCACCAGCGCCAGCGTCTCGCCGCCTTCTACTTCGAAATCAATATTTTGAACGACAGGGTCGTCGTCGTATCCGAAGGTGACGTCGTCGTAGACAACGTCGCCGTCGTCCACCACCAAATCCGTCGCGTCCGGGTCTTCTGCCAGCCGGTTGGGTTCGTCCATCAGCCCGAAGATACGCGCCGAAGAGGCCCTCGCCCGCTGGTACATATTGATGATCTGGCCGAACTGTGCCATCGGCCAAATGAACCGCTGTGTGTACAGAATGAACACGACGAACATGCCGACTGAGAGATCACCGCTGAAAAACAGCGGCGGAGTGTCTTGGAACACCCACAGCCCACCGATAATGAACGTCAAGACGAAGCCCACACCCGCGAGAATCCGCAGGGCGGGGAAGAACTTGATCCGGGTGCGAATGGCGTCCCAGTTGGCGTCGAAGTAGTCCATCGACACATCGTCAACACGTTCAGACTCGTATTCTTCTGTGTTGGAGGATTTGATGACCTTGACGCCGCCGAGATTGTTCTCCAGCCGGGAGTTGAGTTTACCGACCGACGAGCGGGTTTCTGCGTATTTGGGCTGGATGATCTTGATGAACAGATACGTGGTGGCCGCAATCACTGGCACCGGGAGCAGCGCGACGGCTGCCAGCTGCCAGTTGATCCAGAATAGTAAGACGCCGATTCCCAACACCATCACGAGCATCCGGAACAGCGAATTCATCCCATCGTTGAGGAACCGCTCTAGCCGGTTCACGTCGTTCGAGAGGATGGACATCATCTCACCGGTCTGCTTGTCGGCGAAAAAGTCCATGTTCAGTCGCTGCATTTTGTTGTACGTGTCTGTCCGAACGTCGTGTTGGATCTCCTGTGCGAAGGAGTTGAATCCCCAGTTACGAACCCAGTGAAATCCCGCCGCGAGACCGAAGGCGCCGCCGATAGTGACGATTACGAACCAGAACTGCTGTGTCTGTGTCGCTGGTAACCACGAATTTGGTAACACCACCAGTGGGACTTGCTCACCGAACGCATTGTCTCCAAATATGGTGTCGATTGCAATCCCGAGCATCAACGGCGGGAGAAGGTCCAACACTCGGGCAGAAATACTGGAAATCACTCCGACCAGGAACTGGAACGCGTTGGGAGTTCCGTAGACGCGGAACAACCGCCCCATCGGATTTTCGACGTTGTCCCGCTGTTCCTCAAACGGGTCGTCGTCTTCCCATTCTACGTTACTCATTGATTTATAATAGCTTACGGCGACAGATGAGGGTTTCCTTTCGGCCAAATCGACCGCCTGCGACGTGTCACCGGTCCACAATGACCTCGTCGCCGACTGCGATATCGAACGCGTCAGTAAAGCCCAGTCGCACCTCGAGCACGAACTTTCCGTCACCCTCGAATCGATCGTCATCGCCGGGCTGTGCCTGGTGGATAGTAGTGATTTCCCCGGCAGCATTCACGAAGATGATCTCGATTGGAAACGACATCCCCCGCATCACGTACGCCCGCCGGTCTGAACTTTCGTGGACGAACAGCATCCCTTCAGTGGTGCCCAGCGAGTCTGTATTCGACAAGCCAATGTATTGTTTGAAGACGGTGTCTGCCACTCTGACATCAGCAGTCACTAACTGCGCTTCTGTGTCGCCGTCCTGGATGGTGACAGTGGTCTCCTCGTATCCGGTAACGACTCCCTGCTGGATTGCAACCCCACCGATAACGGCTCCCAAAAGAATAATCGCTACTACCGCTCGCCGGTTCATATAGATACCTCGTGGCTCAACTGAATAGCTCCACCGGAGACGGAAACGGTTTTCACCGCGGATAGGTTTCGATTGGCTGTGGGCTCGTGGTCTAGTTGGTTATGACGCGTCCCTTACAAGGACGAGGTCGGTGGTTCAAATCCGCCCGAGCCCAGTCAGCTTCTGAACGCTTCTTAGCCGACGTGTATCGTCGGATTTGAGCCTCAAACCCGTCGATTTCGGCATTCGAGGGTTTCCGTGCCCCCCCGAATAACCGTGTTGTGTCAACCACCTCCTGGTTGGGGGGTCTCCGCCATCCCGCATTCTCCATAGCCGAAAATCCCATCGGGTAAAAATGTTTGTGCCCCTGTCACCCCATCTGCTTCCGGTTTCGGCTCCGAATGTAGGATGATATTAACCGTGTCGCGCTGGCCACAATGGAATCACTAGGAGAGGGTCACTCAGCGGATTGGGTTTATGAGTAGCTGGTTAATTCAATCATTTGTGAACCCGGACGAATCTGACACACACCTCCCGAGCCTTCCCCGGAAGTTGGCCGATCGTATCGATGGCCGACCCGACAACTTGCACGACTCCGAGATGATTGTTGGAAACGGAGATGTCGAACTCAGGAGTAACTTTCCTGTGAGTGTCGTGGAGTACTTTCTCGCCTCCCACGCTAGCCAGTGGAGCAAGGCAACCTACAGAGACTATTCGTATGACTTGACGCGGTTCTTGGAGTACTGTGAGTATGCGAATATCGACGACTTGTCGACAGTATCATCGGCAAATCTGACAGGGTTCAAACAGTGGCGTGATCGCGACGAGAACGTCGCCTTGGCGACGCTCCACGGTCAATTGACCAATCTCAGGGTGTTCATTCGTGCGTGTGAGAGCATCGAGATCGTCGAGGAGGGCCTTGCAGACGAGATTGCGATGCCCGATCTCGACGACTCAGACATCGTTTCCTCCACACGGCTCGAGTCAGAGACTGCCCAGCAGATACAGGAGTATCACGCAGAGTCTGAGTCTGTCAGCCGACAATTCGCCGAATTCATGCTCATGTGGGAGGGATTAGTCCGACTCGGCGGCGCACGGTCGATCGATTTGGAGGATTACAACCGCGAGGAACAGTACATCGAACTCACCCACGAGCCTGACACTGACACACCGTTGAAGAACGGCACCAGTGACATGGAGGGCCAAGGCGGTGAGCGGAAACTCAACCTCCCAGCAGACGTTTGTGAGGTTCTGAACACGTACATCGATGGCACAGGTGACCCGAACGATCCGAAACGAATCGAGAACGAGGACGAGCACGGCCGCGAACCGCTGTTCACGACGCGAAACGGTCGTGTGTCAAATCGACGATCCGACGTGACCTCTACAAGATCACTCAGCCGTGTCGGCACGGTCAGGCTTGCCCACACGACGAGACCCACACGAGTGTGAGGCCAGACGCGACAACGATCTCTTGAGCCAGTGTCCATCAAATGTCTCGCCGCACCCGGTCCGTCGAGGTGGGATCTGTCACCAACTCACACACGGAGTCCCAAAGGAGACGATCTGTGAGCGCGCAGATGTCTCGCGGGAGGTTCTGAACAAGCATTACGATCTGAGAACAAAAGAAGAAGCGCGGAAACAACGCCGTGTTGATCTCCAGAACAATCTCGACGGCTACGATGAGTCTCCACAGAAGTCGACCGACTCTACATCGGGTATTTCCCGTGAGATTCCGGCGGTCGAAACTCTCGTGTCGGTCGTGGACGAGTGCGGACCATCAGCTGAGAACTCTCCCTCGAGAACTCGTGTTCTGAAAGGAACTGTTGGGTTTGGGATCTATCTTGCATTGGTTGGACTCAATGTCGCGCTGATAGGGATTTGATGGGATCCGGCAGCGTTGAAGATCTTTGATCGAAGGAGAACAGTTGCCGGTTCAACTCAGATACAGGTCACGAGTTCCGTCTTTCCTCTCTCCGAATCCAGTACGGTGAGTAAGACCCTCCTCGCAGTACCGAGAAATTGAGATAGATCCGAATAACTCTATCCCCAACCCACACGCACACTCGCCGTGCCAGAGACGCAGGAGACGGCCCAGCATGGTTGTGAGTTGTCGCCTGCAAATTTGGCTATTATCCGGGCTCGGACAGACCCGGTAAGGAAGACACAGACCCACCAAATACTATTTTCGAGAGGATCAGGACTCGTGGCACCAACAGTGCCAGCTACTCTCTCGGTGGGTGTGTTGCTCCCGTGAGAATGGTTTGGCGAGGGTTCTGGCAGTCACAGACCGCTTCGATCATCACTCGCTCTGTGTCGTGACACTCGAGTAGCGCGGTCAGAGAGTCACTGTCGGACCGGGCCTCGCTCGTCACTCTCAGATGCAATTGCTCCCCACAGAGTGTGCACGAGCGACCGAGCGGGACGGGAGTTCCCATGAGTACTGTTCACACTTGACTCGAACAAACACAGTCCAACCACAGTGAACGTAAAAACTGAAACATACCCAACTGATGCCACACACTCAGCGCGCTGAGATGGTGTTGTGTGGGAGGTGAGCGCACTGACGGCAGGAAGGGCCCCGACCGTTGAGGCTCCCCTGCAGTCAATTACAGTTCCTGGTTGATCTGTTGCAGCGCTTTGATGGCGATCTGTAACTGCTCACGGAGCGTGCTGGATTCTGGGTCTGGGGTTTCCTCGCTACCCCCATCGGCTCGGCTCTTCTCAGGAGATTCTGTCAGCTCTGTGTGGTCAGGCTGACTCGTCTCGTCGACAGTGTCAGCGTCGGCATCGAGCTGCCGTTGTTCGCCCTGTGTGTCTGTCTCGCCGTCGGTCGTTTCAGCCGTCTCACTCGTGTCTTCACCAGCCGGATGCTGTCCGCCGTTGCCACCGCGTCGGGGGGTATCGAGCGGAAACGCCATCGCTCGTGCGCGTTTCTCTTTGTGGAAGATCGTCCGGCGGGAGATGTCCAACACGTCCATTACGTCTTGTCACAGCCGCGCTCGAGGGTCTGTTTGGGATCGCTTGCGCACGGAACTATCGGACATGCGGCCACGGAGTGAACAGACTGTCGTGTCCATGACGCACACCAACGGCAAGGCGGTCACCCTCGATACACCACTCAAAGTTGCCACGATTGAGACATCACATGATCATCGCCCCGGTTCACGATACTGTTCAGCACGATAGTCGACGCGCCGGTCACCCACTTTGGACTGTCTCCAACGGTCGGTCGACACTGAGGAAGTCAACCCCTGCTGTCCGGCACTGTTGAAGCACTGTCTCTGTCGGCCCCTCCTCAGGGGTACCCGACTGTACACTGACTCCGTGATCGTGTGCCGTTGAGACGAGTTCAGCGCTGACACCCATATCGTAAAACACGTGAATCGTGTGACAGTCAAGATGGGACGCCATCTGGATTCCAAGTTCTGGGGCGTCACGGTATAGCCCCGGATGGAGGACCAACCCAGTGTCGAGTGACGGATCAGCCTCTGTGACTTCGTATAAGGCCAGCGGACTAAATGAAATAAGGGTGCTCTCGTTATCGTGGGTCGAAAGGATTTCACTTACTCGCTCGGCTATTCCAAGATCCTTCAACTCGATCTGGACACCCACTTCGTTCGGGATGGCGGCAAGCGCATCGTCAAGTCGGAGAATCTGCTCGCCGGAATCAAGAATTTCGACTCCGTCGAGAGTTTCCCATGGGGTCGCGACGACACGCCCCGTCTGGTCAGTGAGTCTATCGAGGCGTTCGTCGTGAAAGACAACCAGCTCGTCGGTCTGACACGGCCGCACATCGAGTTCGATCCAGTCAGCAGTTTCTCCAGCCTGTGTGAATGCGGCTCGTGTGTTCTCTGGAAATGCAGCTGCGTACCCGCGGTGAGCGACAATATCCATGCGGGGACTGGAACTGAAATATTCAAAAATCTTTCGGGATTTAATGACGTTAGTGCAGAAATATTGCTATATTATGAGACATATGTACAGCAAAATAGTACACCCCATCGCAACTACAGTAACTGAGAGATATAGAGACAGCTATAGATTAATTACCAGATTATAATGAGCTCTGTAATATTAGTCGATCTGTGTTTCGTACTATTATTGGCCGGCGGACAGACAGAGAGTGTCGATGGCTCGCATAGAACTCGACACACTCCGCAAGGAGTTCGGAGAGACGACTGCCGTTGATGGAATTTCACTCTCGGTCGCAGACGGTGAGTTTCTTGTCCTCGTCGGGCCGAGTGGTTGTGGAAAGAGCACACTTCTCCGGACAATATCGGGATTAGAGACACAGACAGCTGGTGACATCGGTGTTAATGGAGAGATCGTTAATACGGCCCCGCCGAAAGAACGCGGGGTCGCGATGGTGTTTCAAAACTACGCGTTGTATCCTCACATGTCGGCGTACCGGAACATGACGTTCGGGCTTGACTCACACGGCTCGTTCACCGACGACGAGATTGAGCAGATGGTCGCGGAGGTGGCGGCGACACTCGACATCCAGGAACTTCTCGACCGGCGACCGGACGAACTCTCTGGCGGTGAGAAACAGCGGGTAGCGATGGGTCGAGCGTTGCTCCGCGAGCCTGAGGTGTTTCTGTTGGACGAACCACTTTCGAATCTCGACGCCAAGCTCCGAGACGAGATGCGGACGGAACTCACCCACCTTCACGAGGAGATCGACGCGACGACGATCTACGTGACACACGATCAGACCGAGGCGTTGACACTCGGTGATCGGGTAGCGGTGATGAACGACGGCCAGATCGAACAAGTCGATCCACCACAGCAGTTGTACGACGTTCCCGCGAGCCAGTTTGTCGCCGAGTTCATCGGTTCCCCGCAGATGAATCTCTTTGAGGGCGAGGTAACAACGGTAAATGACCAGCTTCACGTCGAGAGCGGCCGGTTTGGCACGACGGTTCCGGGCACCTCTCAGACAGTCTCTGATCGACGCTACACCGTTGGGGTTCGCCCCGAGGATCTCTACCTCGCAGACGAGGCTACCGGACACCAGTACTCCGATCCCTTCGAGTTACGAGTCGAACTCTCGGAAACACTCGGTGATTCAGTTGTCGTGTACGCAACTGATGGGGAGACGACCTTCCAGATCCGAACCAGCACACGCCAGCAGTTTGATAAGGGTGATGCGGTCACGGTGGTCGCCGACACAAGACGACTTCACCTGTTCGACACAGATACTGGTGTCGCCGTCTATCACTCGAAAGACAGTGTGTCTGCAGCCCACACAATCAGATAATCGTCGCTCCAGCAGCGGGATGGGCTCGGGAGATTGTTGCTGTTGCTGTCACCCGTGTTGCTGGA